>NZ_JARUBJ010000002.1:1488750-2885000 GCF_029626145.1 Micromonospora sp. WMMD961 | reverse complement strand
CGGCTTTCGCCGCTCTCGTCACGGATTTGGCAGGCCGGCCGCTGCGGTGTCCCGCACGCTCGCCCGGTGCCCTGCCGGTCGCAAACCTTACCCGGTCGGCTTCGCCGCACCAAATCCGCCTCGCGGCCAATCCGGCAAGCCCCGCCCGGCCGAGTCCCACAGGAGCGAACCCCCATCTGACCCGGTTGCCAGCTCGTTTCGCAGCCTCAGGACTTTCGCCCTGTTTGCCCCGTTCCGCGCTGGCAGAGAGAAAGTTACGCGTCCGGCGGGATGATCGTCAAATCCGCCGAACGCGTCCCCCGTCACACCGTCGACAGCCAGCTATTCGCCCAGCTCGACGCCCGCGAACGAGCGTTTGCCGCGGCGCAGGACCAGGTAACGCCCGTGCAGCAGATCGGCTGGCGAGACCTGGGCGTCCACCTCGGTCACCCGGTTGTTGTTCACGTACGCGCCGCCCTCGGCGATCACCCGGCGAGCCTCCTTGAGGCCACCCACGAGGCCCGAGTCCCGCAACAGACCGGCCACGTCCGGCAGGTCGCCGGAGAGTCGCACCAGGCCGGCCTCGGTCAGCGCCGCGCGCAGCGTCTCCGCAGCCAGCTCGTCTAGCGACCCGCGCCCGAAGAGCGCCTGACTGGCCGCGATGGCCTGCCGCGTCTCCTCCGGCCCGTGGACAAGGCTGGTCAGCTCCTCGGCGAGCGCCCGCTGCGCCAGGCGGGCCGCCGGCCGTTCGGCCGTCGCCTTCGCCAACTCCTCCAGCTCCTCACGCGTACGGAAGCTGAAGTAGCGCAGGTAGCGGTCGACCTCTCGGTCGTCCACGTTGAGCCAGAACTGGTAGAACGCGTACGGGCTGGTCAGCGTCGGGTCGAGCCAGACGGCACCGCCCTCGGTCTTGCCGAACTTCGTGCCGTCGGCCTTGGTGACCAGCGGTGTGGTGAACGCCTGCACCGGCCCCGCACCTCGCCGGCGTACGTAGTCGACGCCCGCGGTGATGTTGCCCCACTGGTCGGACCCGCCGAACTGGAGCTGGCAGTCGTGTCGGCGGTGCAGCTCGAAGAAGTCGTTGGCCTGGAGCAACTGGTAGCTGAACTCGGTGAAGCTGATGCCGGTCTCCAGCCGGGCCCGCACCACCTCCCGCGCGAGCATCTTGTTCACCGGGAAGTGCTTGCCCACGTCGCGCAGGAACTCGACCACCGACATCTCGCCGGTCCAGTCCAGGTTGTTGACCAGTTGCGCCGCGTTGTCGCCCGTGTACGACACGAAGGGCGCCAACTGCTCCCGGATCCTCTCGACCCAGCCGGCGATCACCTCGGGCGGGTTGAGCGTCCGCTCGGCGCTCTCCTTCGGGTCGCCGATCTGCCCGGTCGCCCCGCCCACCAGCAGCAACGGGCGGTGCCCCGCGAGTTGCAGCCGGCGGGCCGTGGTGACCTGCATGAGCGAGCCGACGTGCAGGCTCTGCGCGGTGGGGTCGAAGCCCACGTAGTAGGTGGTGGACTTCCCACCGTCGAGCAGCTCGCGCAGCTCGTCGAGGCCGGTCGAGTCCTGAATGAGGCCACGCCAGAGCAGGTCGTCGGTCAGGGAGTCCCGCCCGGGCGGCGGGAGGCTGCTGTCGGTCACGGTCACCGATTCTCCCCCATCGCCGGCACCGACCCGTACCGGGTTTGCCGCAACCCGTCCCGGTTAGGCTTGCGCCAAGTTGATCGAGGAGGGATGTGCCGTGGAGATGCCGGACCTGACGGGTGGTCTCGTCGCCCTGCTCGGCCTGACGTTCAAGGAGGCGTCCGCCGACCGGGTGGTCATCAGCTGGCACGTGCGACCGGAGCTGCACCAGCCGTACGGCATCCTGCACGGCGGGGTGTACTGCTCGGTCGTGGAGACCGCGGCGAGCGTGGGTGGCGGCCTCTGGCTGGCCGACCGCGGGACCGTGGTCGGGGTGTCGAACCAGACCGACTTCCTGCGGGCCGTCCGGGACGGGGAGCTGACCGCCGTCGGCACCCCGGTGCACCGGGGCCGCAGCCAGCAGCTGTGGCAGGTGGAGATCACCGATGCCGACGATCGGCTGGTCGCCCGCGGTCAGGTGCGGCTGCAGAACCTCGCACGCGACTGAGCCGCGGCACCCGGGCGGCTCAGCTGCGGGCCTCGTCCAGCACCGGCTCCGCGGTCGCCTCGGCGTCGGTGTCGGTGTCGGTGTCCTCGGGTACGCGGCTGAGCCGTACCTCGGTGATCGCCCGGTGATCGATGCCCGCCACCATCAGCACCCAGCCGTCCAGGGTGACGTCCTCCCCGGCGACGGTGGGGATGTGCCCGAGCCGGGCCAGCACCAGCCCCGCGACGGTGGTGTAGTCCCCGGCGGGTCGCGACGGCAGCTCGACGCCGACGTCCGGGAGGTCGTGCACCGGGAAGGTGCCGGGCAACAGCAACGCGCCGTCGGGGTCACGGCGCACCGAGTTCACGTCCCGGTCGGTCTCGTCGTAGATCTCTCCGACGATCTCCTCCAGGATGTCCTCCAGCGTCACGATGCCGTCGACGGCGCCGCGCTCGTCCACGACCAGCGCGATGTGCTGACGCTCGGCCTTGAACTGACGCAGGGCGTCCACCACGGGCAGCGAGTCGGGCAGCAGCATGGGGGGTCGGGCGATCTCGTCGACCGGGCGGTCGTCGGGCACTCCCACCAGGTCGCGCAGGTGGATCACGCCGGCCGTGTCGTCCAGGCCGCCGTGGCGCACCACCGGAGCGCGGGAGTGCCCGGTGGCGGCCAGCACGAGCCGCGCGGCCTCCGCGGTGGTCCCGCTGTCGAGCGTGAAGACCTGCAACCGGGGTACGAGGACAGCCCGCAACCGCCGATCCGCGATCTCCACCGCCCCGGCGATGATGGTGCGTTGCTCCTTGGTGAAGCCGTGGTTGCCGGCGACGATGTCCCGTAGCTCGTCCGGGCCGATCTCCTCCGGCTCGTGCTTGGGGTTGAGCCCGACCAGGCGGACCACCAGGTCGCTGGTGGCGCCCAGGGCCCAGACGGCCGGGCGGGTGAAGGAGGCCAGCAGGTCGAGTGGGCGGGCCACCAGCAGCGCCCACCGCTCGGCGGACTGCATGGCGATCCGCTTGGGCGCCAGCTCGCCGAAGACCAGGGTGACGAAGGTCAGCGCGAGGGTGACCGCCACGATCGCCACCGTCTCGGCGGCGCCGCCGAACACCCCGAGCAGCGGCACCAGGGGCTTGGCCAGCGAGACCGCCGCCGCGGCGGAGGCCAGGAAGCCGGCGAGGGTGATGCCGATCTGGATGGTGGCGAGGAAGCGGTTCGGGTCCTTGGCGAGCCGGGCCAGCACCCGCCCTGCGCGGCTGGTGCGCTCCAGCCGCTGGATCTGGCTGTCCCGCAGTGACACCAACGCCATCTCGCTGCCGGCGAAGAGCGCGTTGATCACGATCAGGATTCCGACCAGGGCCAGTTGGCTCCCGTAGCTCTGCACGCCCGGTTCGCTCCCTCTCCGGTGGTGGCACCGGCAGATACGCGCGGCGCCCGCCGGTCGGTGAGCCCGCTCGGCGTAGGCGTGTCTTTGCCCCGTCCCGTGCCGGCCGAATCCTGCCCCGCGAGCCTACGCGGAATCGGTGGTCGCCGGCACGGGCAGGTCGAGGACGTACGAGTCGCCCTCCGGGCGGAAGCCGAGCCGGTGGTAGTAGGGGGCGACCATCCGGGGCGGACTGACCACCCGGTGGAAGCCCCGTTCGGTGAACAGGTGGCTGCGCCGGTAGACGAACTCACCCGGGGTGAAGTCACGGAACTTCGGGGTCACGTAGTCCAGGTCGATCTGGGCGACGCCGCGCGCCTCGGCGTGCGACAGCACCACCCCGACCACCTCGTCGGCCGTGACCACCAGGAACGCCGAGCGCCCTGACGCGCCCGGGTCCCAGTGGAAGTCGGGGTTGAAGCGGGCGATGTCGGCGGCGTGCACCCGCAGCGTGTGGGCGAGGAACTGGTCGCCGACGCCGACCTCGACCACCTGGTAGGTCTTCTCGTCGTGGCGGGTGGCCAGCATCCCGCGCAGATACCAGATGTTGATCACCGCGAGCACGATGTTGAGGCCGACCATGGGCCAGACCTCGATCGCGGCGTTGTAGCCGATCAACACCACGCAGCCGACGAGGTTGAGCGCGCGCAGCCGCAGGACGCGCGACTGCAACAGCGACCAGACCAGCACCGCGGAGCCGGCCCAGCCGACCAGATCCAACCAGTTCACTCCGCGAGACTAGTGCCCGCCCAGGTCAGCGCCATCGGCGGGCAGCTCCAGCAGCCACTCCTCGACGTCTTCGCCGCGGCCGTTGGCGTACCCCGAGTCTTCACCGACCACCACGAACCCGCACTTGCGGAGCACCGCGAGGGACGCGGCGTTGTCCTTGGCGGCGCGGGCGTGCACCGGTCGGGGCAGCTCGCGCAGGAGGGCGGCCAGGGCCGCCGTGGCGTGCCCCCGACCCCAGCGCGCGGGGTCGATCCAGTAGCTGACCTCGGTCTGGTCGTCGACCGGGAAGGCGCTCACGTAGCCGACCACCTCGCCGTCGGCCTCGACGGTGCGGACCAGGTTCACCGGGTCGGTCAGCACCCGGGCCCAGTGCTGGGCGAACTCACGACGGTCCGTGGGGTCCTTGGGGCCGAACGCCGCCATCCGGTTGGCCTCCGGGTCCTGTTGGTGCAGGAAGAACTCCACGAGGTCGTCCTCCAGGACCGGTCGCAGCCGCACATCGGAAGTCATCGGGTGAGGGTACGCACCGGCGGTGACAGTGCGGGACCTCTGGCGGGCGGACCGTACCGTCCGGCCCTGCCGACGGCCCCGCAGACATTGGTACGAACAGATGGAGAGGTCCGTGCGGCAAACGGAATGTGGAGGCCGGAGCCATGCCCAAGTACGTCTACGACTTCATCGAGGGTGACCGGGGCAGGGCCGACCTGCTGGGTGGCAAGGGCGCGAACCTGAGCGAGATGACCCGGCTGGGGTTGCCGGTGCCGCCGGGGTTCACCATCAGCACTGACGCCTGTCGCGCCTACCTGCGCACCGGTGCGCCTCCGGACGGGCTCTTCACCGAGGTCAACGCGCACCTGCGCGACGTGGAGGCGCGTCTGGACCGCCGGCTCGGCGACCCGCACGACCCGCTACTACTGGCGGTCCGCTCCGGTGGCCGGTATTCGATGCCGGGGATGATGGAGACGGTACTGGACATCGGGCTCAACGACAGCACGGTCGGTGGTCTGGTCGAGCACAGCGGTGACGCCCGGTTCGCCTGGGACTCGTACCGGCGGTTGATCCAGATGTTCGGTCGTACGGTGCACGGGCTGCCGACCGAGGAGTTCGAGCGGGAGTTGGCGGCGCTACGCGCGACGGCCGGCCCGGCCGGGCCGAACGCCGAACAGTTGCGCGACCTGGTGGAGACGTACAAGAAGATCTTCGCCGCCCAGGTGGGGCACGAGTTTCCGCAGGCCCCGCACGAACAGCTCTACCTGGCCATCCGGTCGGTGTTCGAGTCGTGGAACTCCCAGCGCGCGCGGTTGTACCGCCGCCAGGAGCACATCCCGGACGACCTGGGCACGGCGGTCAACGTCATGGCCATGGTCTTCGGCAACCTCGGCCCGAACTCCGGCACCGGGGTGGCGTTCACCCGTGACCCGGCCAGCGGCGCGCCCGGTGTCTACGGCGACTATCTCGCCAACGCACAGGGTGAGGACGTGGTGGCCGGCATCCGCAACACCGTCGGCCTGCCCGAGCTGGCGCGCATCGACCCGGTGAGTTACCGCCGACTGCTGGAGATCATGGCGACGTTGGAGCGGCACTACCGGGACCTGTGCGACATCGAGTTCACCATCGAGCGGGGGCGGCTCTGGATGCTGCAGACCCGGGTGGGCAAGCGGACGGCGGCGGCCGCGTTCGTGATCGCCGCGCAACTGGTCGACGAAGGGCTGATCACGCTGGACGAGGCGCTGCACCGGGTCACCGGCGCTCAGCTGGCTCAGCTGATGTTCCCGGCGTTCGACCTGGCCGGTGCGCCGCGACCGCTCGCCGTCGGCCTCGGCGCCTCACCCGGCGCCGCGGTGGGGCGCGTCGTCTTCGACTCGGCAGCCGCCGAGGCGGCGGACGGACCGGTGATCCTGGTGCGCCGGGAGACCAACCCGGACGACCTGCCCGGCATGATCGCCGCGGCGGGAGTGCTCACCTCGCACGGCGGCAAGACGTCGCACGCCGCCGTGGTGGCTCGGGGTATGGGGCGTACCTGCGTCTGCGGCGTGGACGCGCTGCGCATCGACGCCGAGCGCGGCGAGTTCACCGTCGGCGACCAGGTCGTCCGGGCCGGTGAGGTGGTCTCGATCGACGGGATCACCGGGAAGGTCTACCCCGGCGAGTTGCCGGTGCGGCCCTCGCCGGTCGCCCGCTACCTCGCGGGTGAGCTGGCACCGGAGGCCGATCCGCTGGTCGTGGCGGTGCACCGGCTACTCGGGCACGCCGACGCGGTGCGCCGGCTGGGCGTACGCGCCAACGCGGACTCCGGGGCGGACGCCCGGCGCGCCCGACGCCTCGGTGCCAGCGGAATCGGGCTGTGCCGCACCGAGCACATGTTTCTCGGGGCCCGTCGGGAACTGGTGGAGCGGCTGATCCTGGCCGACGGGCCGGACGAGGTGACCGCGGCGCTGGACGCGTTGCTGCCGTTGCAGCGGGCCGACTTCGTGGAGATCCTCACCGCGATGGACGGGCTACCGGTGACCATCCGGCTCATCGACCCGCCACTGCACGAGTTCCTGCCACCGCTGCACGAGCTGACCGCGCGGGTGGCCCGCGCCGAGGCACTCGGCGAGGATCCGGGCCGCGACGGTCGGCTGTTGCGGGCCGTACGCCGCATGCACGAGGCCAACCCGATGCTCGGGCTGCGCGGCGTGCGGCTCGGGCTGGTGATCCCGGGACTGTTCGCCATGCAGGTCAGGGCGATCGCCGAGGCCGCTGCGCAGCGGGTGGGCGACGGCGGCGACCCTCGCCCGGAGATCATGGTGCCGTTCGTCGGCGACGTGCGGGAACTCCGCGCGGTGCGCGCCGAGATCGAACCGGTCCTTGCCGGGGTGCCCGACGCGCCGGAGATCCCCCTCGGCACGATGATCGAGGTGCCGAGGGCGGCGCTGACCGCCGGTGAGATCGCCGGCGCGGCGCACTTCTTCTCCTTCGGCACCAATGACCTGACCCAGACCGCGTGGGCGTTCTCGCGTGACGACGTGGAGGGTTCGTTCTTCGACGCCTACCTGGAGCGGGGGATCTTCGAGCTGTCTCCGTTCGAGCGCATCGACCCGGTCGGCGTGGGCCGCCTGGTCCGGCTTGCCGTCGCCGAGGGTCGGGCGGCCCAACCGAAACTCACCATCGGGGTCTGCGGCGAGCACGGCGGCGACCCCGACTCGATCGCGTTCTTCGCCGACGCCGGCGTGGACTACGTCTCCTGCTCGCCGTACCGGGTGCCGATCGCCCGGTTGGCCGCCGGACAGGCCGCGGTCGACGCCACCACCGGCACGTCCGACTCCCGATAGGAGGCAGCGCCATGACCGCGATCCTCAACCCCACCGGTGCCGCGCCGCTGAACCCGGTCCCGACCCGACGGGCGCCCGAAACGCCGGCCGCGGCGGTCACCGAAGGGCCGGTAGGCCCGGTGCTGGAACTGCCGGGCACACCGGCGACCGCGCTGGTGCCGGTGGTCCGTGACGGCCGGGCGACGGGGGCGTACGTCCTCTCCGGCGGGCGGGTCCGGTACCGGCCGGTGACCGACCCGGACCGGCTGCTCGCCGCGGCGACCGGCGCGTTCGCGGTCGCCGTGCTCACCGCGGCCGTCGCCGTGGTCGGGCGCCGCAAGCCGCCGGCGATCGGCGCGGTGACGATGGGGCCGGGCGGCTGGGTCAGCCTGCGGGGTGTCCGCGCGCCGGCGCTGCGCTCCGCGACACCGCGCCCGTGGTGGGCGCGGGCGCTGCGGGCCCGCCGGCTGGTCGTCGACCGCTGAGCGCCGGGGCCGCCGGGGCCGTGTTGCGACCCCGGCGGCCCGCGCGTCGCTCAGGTCGTCACGGCCACGACGGCCAGCACGGCGGCCACCAGGGAGCTCGCCACCGACAGCAGGCGACGCCACGGCACCCTCGCGTCGACCGTCGGCAGGGCCCGCCACCGTGACGCCGCCAGGGCGATTCCCACCGCGGACAGGCCGGCCCCGACCGGCCACAGCCACGCCGGCACCACCGACCAGTCCCCCACGCGGTGCGCCAACCCGAGGTAGGCCACCCCCCACACCGTCGCCGCCAGCAGCGTCACCCGGTCCAGTTCGCGACGGCGGGCGGTGCCGAGCAGTGACAGGCCGCCGAGGAAGGTGAAGGCCACCGCGAGGCCGATACCGATCCAGACCGGGGTGACCGGGGCGGCCGCCTCGGCCTCCTCCTGCGGCACGCCGAGCAGCCGCAGACCGATCGGCTCGACGCCCGGTCGGTGTTGCCGAGCACCACCACCGCCCGGCCGGTGGCCCGTTCGAGGCCGATGTAGGACCGGAATCCGCTGGTCGCCCCGTTGTGCCAGACCACCTCGTGATCGCCGTGCCGGGTGGTGAACCAGCCGTACCCCATGCGGGTGTCCCCGTCCTCGCGGAACCGGGCGGTGGCGGCGTCGACGCCCGGCCCGGTGCCCGCGAGGGTCGCGGCGGCCAACCGGGCCAGATCCTCCGCCGTGGACCAGGCGCCGGTGCCTGCCGGTGCGTAGCCGGCACCCGTCCAGGGGTCGAGCGGCCGGCCGCCGGCGCGGCTGCCGTGGGCGCGCTCGGCCGGCAGGCCGTCGGCCTGGGCCGCGACCACGGTGGCGGTCATGCCGAGCGGCCGCAGCAGCCGTTCCTGGAGCAGATCGGGGTACGCGACGCCGGCCTTCGCGGCGAGCGCATGGCCGAGCACGGACGCCCCCAGGTTGGAGTAGTGGACCTCGCCGCGCCCGTCGCCAGGGGTGGCCCGGTCGGCGGCGCCGCGGACGGTGTCGACGCTCTGCCCGGCGTACGGGTTTCCGCCGGAGACGTTGGACAACAGCATGCGCGCCCAGGCCAGCGGGGAGCCGAGGGCCACCCGGGGCAGCCCGGCACGGTGGCTGGCCAACTCGGCGAGGGTGACGTCGCGGGCGGGGCCGGTGATCGCGGGCCAGGTGCCGCCGAGCGGGTCGTCGGGGTGGACGACACCGGCGGCGGCCTGGTCGGCGAGGAGCATGCCGGTGAGCGCCTTGGTGATCGAGCCGATCTCGAACGCGGTGCCGGGCTCGACGGGCCGACCGGCGAGGTCCCGGTCGCCCAGACCCGCGGTGCGGACCCGGCCGTTCTCGACCAGCGCGACGGCAAGCCCTCGGTGCCCCTTCGGGTCGGACGCAGCGGCTCGGGCGGCGCTGATCAGGCCGGGATCGCCGGTGCCGTGCGAGCCGAGTCGCGGCACTCGGGGCATCAGCGCGACCCCGACGAGGACGGCGATCAGCGCGACGACGAGGGTGCTGACGATTTCCCTGCGCATGGTGCTCCTTCCATCGACGCGAGGGGTGTCCACAGTGGTGGTGGCTCGCGCGGTCGGTGCCTCGGGGGCGGGGTTCAACGGCCGGCGGCGGTGAGGATGGCCAGCAGCGGCACCACGCGTTCGGCCGGTATCGCGTACCGACCCCGGCCGGCGCTGCGCAGCCAACCGGCGGCGGTGATCTGGCGCAGGTGGTGGTGCAGTTGACCGGTGGTGCCCAGGTCCTCGATCTCGGCGAGCTCGCTGGTGCTCTGCCGACCGCCGAGGACCTCCCGCAGCAGCCGCAGCCGCACCGGGTGGGCCAGCGCGGAGAGGGTGCTGGCCAGTTCTGTCCAGTCGGCGGCGAGCAGGTCGTCGACGGTGCGGCCGTACTGCCAGTCGTAGTGCTGGTCGGCGACGCGGACGGTGCCGGTGTAGAGGACCGCGCCCGTGCCGTCGGCCGGCAGTCGTTGCTTCAGGCCGTCGAGGGCCCAGAAGGCGCCCTCGGGCGCAGGCGGCGTCGCCGGTGTCGCCGTCAGATGCTCGGTCAGGGTGGCGACCTGCGCCTCCAGCGCGGCAAGCCGCTCCTCCATCGTACCCATGCGTCGATACTACGAAGTTACGTACTTGCGTGCAAAGCGCGGAGTGGAATCCGTGACTTTGGTCCCGGCCGGTCGCGGTCTCGTGCCCCTGCCCCGCTCCGGCAATGCGGGCCAGGCTGGTCCTGGAAGCGGAGAAACGACCCAGGAGGTCCCCGATGCGCGCAGCCGTCGTCACCGCGTTCGACCGTCCACTGGAGATGTTCGACCTGCCCGTGCCGGAACCCGGCGCCGGCGAGATGCTGGTCCGGATCGAGGCGAGCGGGCTGTGCCACACCGACATCCACGCCGCTCGCGGCGACTGGCCGGTCCGGCCCGATCCGCCGTTCGTCCCCGGCCACGAGGGCGTCGGCATCGTGGAGCGGGTCGGCCCCGGGGTCACCGAACACTCCGTCGGCGACCGGGTGGCCCTGCCCTGGCTCGGCTGGGCCTGCGGCACCTGCTCCTACTGCGTGACCGGATGGGAGACCCTCTGCGAGTCGCAGCGCAACACCGGCTACAGCATCGACGGCGGGCACGCCGAGTACGCCGTCACCGCCGCGCGCTACGCGGTACGCGTACCCGATGGGGTGGATCCGTTCGAGGCGGCCCCGTTGACCTGCGCCGGGGTCACCACGTACAAGGCCGTGAAGGTGGCCGCAGTACGCCCCGGGGACCGGGTGGCGATCTTCGGGATCGGTGGTCTCGGCCACCTCGCGCAGCAGTACGCGCAGCTCTTCGGCGGCGAGACCGTCGCCGTCGACGTCACCGCCGAAAAGCTCGCGCTGGCCACCGCGCTCGGCGCCACCCACACCGTGAACGCCGCGCAGGTCGACCCGGTCGACGCGATCACCG
Organism: Micromonospora sp. WMMD961; assembly: GCF_029626145.1. Classification (NCBI taxonomy): domain Bacteria; kingdom Bacillati; phylum Actinomycetota; class Actinomycetes; order Micromonosporales; family Micromonosporaceae; genus Micromonospora; species Micromonospora sp. WMMD961. The sequence goes on along the minus strand of NZ_JARUBJ010000002.1, from coordinate 2,874,062 downwards.
GCCTCGGTGGAGCCGACGTGGCCGTCGTCCTCGCCGCGAACCCCACGGTTATCGAGCAGGCGCACCGGTGCCTGCGCCGCGGCGGACGGCTCGTGCTGGTGTCCCTGCCCAAGGAGAACACGATCAGCCTGCCGGTCTTCGAGACGGTACTCAAGGGGATCACGGTGGTCGGCTCGATCGTCGGCACCCGCGCCGACCTCGCCGACGTGTTCCGGCTGCACGCTGCCGGCCGGACCCGGGTCGCCTACGAGACCCGCAAGCTCGACGAGATCAACACGGCGGTCGAGGACGTCCTCGCCGGCCGGGTCACCGCCCGTCTGGTTCTCCAGCCATGACCGCCCTGCGATCGTCACCCCCGAGCGCTCGGGCGGGAGCAGCCGCGTTCGGCACCGCCCCCCGCGCACCCTGGCGGGGGTTCACCCACGGCAGGTGGCAGGACACCATCGACGTCGCCGACTTCATCCGGGTCAACCACGAGCCGTACACCGGCGACGGCAGCTTCCTCACCGGGCCGACCTGCCGCACCCTGGAGGTCTGGGGCGCGTTGGCGAAGCTCTTCGTCGAGGAGCGCCGCCGAGGTGTCCTCGACATCGACACCGCCACCCCGTCGACGATCACCGCGCACGCCCCCGGCTGGATCGACCGGGACCGGGAGCTCATCGTCGGCCTGCAGACCGACGCGCCACTGCGTCGCGCCATCATGCCCACCGGCGGCCTACGGATGGTGGAGACCGCACTGCGGGCGTACGGCTACCAGCCCGACCCGACGGTGCACCAGATCTTCACCGACTACCGCAAGACACACAACGACGCGGTGTTCGACGCGTACCCGGCCGACGTGCTGGCCGCGCGGCGCTCGCACGTCATCACGGGGCTGCCCGACTCGTACGGCCGGGGTCGGATCATCGGCGACTACCGCCGGGTCGCGCTCTACGGCGTGGACCGGCTGATCGCCGAACGACGGGCGGTCAAGGAGGCCCTCGACGATCGGCCGTCGACCGACCACGTGATCCGCGACCGGGAGGAACTGGCCGAGCAGATCCGGGCACTGGACGAGCTGAAGCAGATGGCGTTGAGCTACGGCCACGACATCTCCGGACCGGCCACCACCGGCCGGCAGGCCATCCAGTGGTTGTACTTCGCGTACCTCGCCGCCACCAAGGAACAGAACGGCGCGGCGATGTCGCTCGGGCGCACGGCCACCTTCCTCGACGTCTACCTGCGGCGGGACCTCGCCGAGGGGCGGCTGACCGAGATGGCCGCCCAGGAGCTGATCGACGACTTCGTGATCAAGCTGCGGATCATCCGGTTCCTGCGCACCCCGGAGTACGACCAGCTCTTCTCCGGTGACCCCACCTGGGTCACCGAGGCACTCGGCGGGATGGGCGCGGACGGCCGGCCGCTGGTCACCCGCACCAGCTTCCGCTACCTGCAGACCCTCTACAACCTGGGTCCGGCCCCGGAGCCCAACCTGACCGTGCTCTGGTCGCCGCGGCTGCCCGCCGGCTTCAAACGGTTCTGCGCCCAGGTGTCGCTGGACACCAGCGCCATCCAGTACGAGAACGACGAGCTGATCCGCCCGGCGTACGACGACGACACCGCCATCGCCTGCTGCGTGTCCGCCCTGCGGGTCGGCCGGGACATGCAGTTCTTCGGGGCGCGGGCGAACCTGGCCAAGGCACTGCTCTACGCGATCAACGGCGGCCGGGACGAGCTGACCGGCGAACAGGTCGCTCCGGCCACACCACCGGTGGACGGCGAGGTCCTCGACTACGACACAGTGCTCGCCGCGTACGACCGGACGCTGGACTGGCTCGCCGAGACGTACGTCGACGCCCTGAACGTGATCCACCACCAGCACGACCGGTACGCGTACGAACGGCTGGAGATGGCGTTGCACGACCACCCGGTACGCCGATTCATGGCCACCGGCATCGCCGGCCTGTCGGTGGCGGTGGACAGCCTCGCCGCGATCCGCTATGGCCGGGTGACGGTGCTGCGCGACGCCAGCGGACTCGCGGTCGACTACGTCGTGGAGGGTGCTCCCCCCACCTACGGCAACAACGACGACCGGGCCGACTCCATCGCCGTGTGGCTGACCGAAGCGTTCGCGGCGAAGTTGCGCCGACAGCGCACCTACCGCGACGCCGAGCTGACCATGTCGGTGCTCACCATCACCTCGAACGTGGTGTACGGCAAGCACACCGGAAACACCCCGGATGGCCGGCGCGCGGGCGAGCCCTTCGCCCCCGGGGCGAATCCGATGAACGGACGCGACAACCACGGCCTGGTCGCGGCGGCGCTGTCGGTGGCGAAGCTGCCGTACGACGCCGCCCGCGACGGGATCTCGCTGACCGCAACGGTCAGCCCCGACGGGTTGGGGCGCACCCGCCAGGAGCGCATCGACAACCTGGCCGGGGTGCTCGACGGGTACACCGACGCCGGCGGGTTCCACCTCAACGTCAACGTCCTGGACCGGGCCACCCTCGTCGACGCGATGGCACACCCGCAGCGCTACCCGCAGCTGACCGTGCGGGTCTCCGGGTACGCGGTGAACTTCGTCCGGCTCACGCCCGAGCAGCAACGCGACGTGGTGTCGCGTACCTTCCACGGGTCGCTGTGACGACACGACCGATGTCGCCGCCCGGGCGTCGGCCCGGGCGGACCGACGCGCCGGCCGTCGGGAGCGTGCACTCGTGGGACATCTCCGTGGGGGTGGACGGGCCGGGGATCCGCTTCGTGGCGTTCCTCGCCGGCTGCCCCCTACGCTGCCGCTACTGCCACAGCCCGGACACCTGGTACCGGCGCAGTGGTCGAACCCGCACCGTCGACGAGCTGATGGCGGAGATCGAACGGTACCGGCGGTTCATCAGCATCGGCGGCGGCGGCGTGACGCTCAGCGGCGGCGAGCCGCTGCTGCAACCCCGGTTCACCGGCGAGGTGCTGCGCCGCTGCCACGACCTCGGTCTGCACACCGCGCTGGACACGTCCGGCTTCCTCGGGGTGCGCGCCGACGACGACCTGCTCGACGCCACCGATCTCGTGTTGCTGGACGTCAAGTCGTGGGATCCCGCGACGTACCGGCAGGTCACCCGGACCGGTTCGGTGAGCCCGACGCTGCGCTTCGGCCGCCGCCTGGCGCAGCGGGGCACGCCGATCTGGATTCGGTTCGTGCTGGTGCCCGGCCTGACCGACGCGGTGGACAACGTGGCGGGCGTCGCCGACTTCGCCGCCGGTCTGGCCTCCGTGCAGCGGGTCGACGTGCTGCCCTTCCACCGGCTCGGCGCGCACAAGTACGCCGAACTGGGGCTCACCTTCCCTCTGGCCGACGCCGAGCCGCCCGATCCCGAGTTGCTGGCCCGGGTCCGCGGGCAGTTCGCCGAACGAGGGCTGGCCGTCTACTGAGGCGGCCGGCCAGACCCCGTCCGACCCCTCCCGGGTGCGCGGTGCGAGGGCCGTTGGTCCTGCGCCGCACGGGCGCAACGCCTCTGCCCGGCACGATCGCACAGCCGGATGGTGGGACGGGACGGCGCGCCGACGACACGCCGCAGGACGGGGAGGTCACGGGTGACGACGACCGGAGGACGAGGCGGGACCCTGGAGGACCCCGTCGACCTGGCCGTACCGGTCGGGCTCGACGCGGCCGAGGCCGCCGCCCGGCTGCGGGCCGCCGGCCCCAACACGGTCACCCCACCACCCCGCCAACACCTGGCCGTACGGATCCTGCACCAGCTCACCGACCCGCTGGTGGCACTTCTGCTTGCCGCGGCGGCCGTCACCACGCTGCTCGGCGACTACCCGGACACCGCGGTGATCGTCCTGGTCGTGCTGGTGAACACCGTCATCGGGGTGGTGCAGGAGGTACGCGCCGACCGCGCGATCGCCGCTCTGGACCGGCTCGCCGCGCCCACCGCCCGGGTGGTGCGCGACGGCCGGGAACTGGCGGTGCCCGCCGCCGGCCTCGTCCCCGACGATCTGGTCCGCGTCGAGGCCGGCGACATCGTCCCGGCCGACCTGCTGCTGATCGAGGCGAACCGGCTGCACCTGGACGAGTCCGCGCTGACCGGTGAGTCGGTGACAGTGGGGCGTACCCCCGGCGAGGAGGCGCTGGCCGGGACCGTCGTCACCACCGGACGGGCGACCGGCACCGTACTCCGCACGGGAGCAGTGAGCGCCCTGGGCCGGATCAGCGCGCTGGTGGCCGGCACCCGTCCCACCACCACACCACTGCAGCGCCGGCTCTCCGCCCTGGGCCGGGTGCTCGGGTTGGTCGCGGTGGCCCTGTCCGGGCTCGTGTTCGCCATCGGCGTCGTCGGTGGCCGGCCGGTGGTGGACATGGCGATCACCGCGGTGAGCCTGGTGGTCGCGGCGGTGCCCGAGTCGCTGCCGGCCGTGGTGACGCTGGCCCTCGCGCTCGGCGCCCGCCGGATGGCCGCCGCACACGCCATCCCGCGCCAACTGCACGCGGTCGAGACACTCGGCTCGGTGACGGTGATCGCCTCCGACAAGACCGGCACCCTCACCGAGGGGCGGATGGCGGTGCAGCAGGTGGTCACGTCCGACGGTGCCCGATATGGAATCACCGGCACCGGGTACGCCCCGTACGGCACTGTGCATCGAGACGGCGCGGCGGTGGCCGTACCGGAAGGGCTGCGCCGACTGGCGCGTGCCGGGCTGCTCTGCAACGACGCCGCCCTGTCGCCGCCGGACGACGAGCGACCCGACTGGGCTGCGGTCGGTGACCCGCTGGAAGCGGCGCTGGTCGCCTTCGCGGCCCGGTGCGGCCTCGACCCGCAGACGACCCGGGCCGCCTGGCCCCGGGTCGCCGAGCACCCCTTCGACCAGGCGCAACGCCGGATGGTCACGGTGCACCGCTCCTGCGACCAGCGTTACCTGGTGGTCTGCAAGGGTGCACCCGAGAGCATCCTCGGCGCGCCGCTGGTCGACGCGAGCACCGAGGAGATCGAGGAACTGACCACCACCGCGCGGCGGCTGGCGGCCGAAGGGGCACGGGTGCTCGCCGTCGCGGCCGCCCTGGTGGACCGGATGCCCAATCTCGCCGCACCCACCGGGCTGCGTCCGGTGGGGCTGGTCGCCGTCGGTGACCCGTTGCGCGTCGGCGCCCCGGAGATCGCCGACAGCTTCGACACCGCCGGCGTACGGCTGCTGCTGATCACCGGAGACCACCCGGCCACGGCCGCGGCGATCGGTGGTCAGCTCGGCCTCTGGCGCGTGGGCGACCCCGTCGCCAGCGGCGACGACGGCCAGACGGCGCACCCGGACACCCGGGTCTTCGCCCGGACCCAGCCGGAACAGAAGCTCGACATCATCGCCGGCATGCAGGCCCGAGGCGAGGTGGTGGCGATGACCGGTGACGGGGTGAACGACGCCCCGGCGCTTCGGCGCGCCGACATCGGGGTGGCGATGGGTAGTGGCACCGAGGTCGCCCGGCAGGCCGCTGACCTGGTGCTGGTCGACGACGAGCTGTCCACGGTGGCCACCGCGATCGGCGAGGGCCGCCGGATCTACGACAACATCCGTCGGTTCCTGCGGTACGCCCTCGCCGGTGGGGTGGCGGAGATCATGGTGATGCTGACCGGCCCGCTGTTCGGGTTGGCCGTACCGCTGCTGCCCGCCCAGATCCTCTGGGTCAACCTGCTGACCCACGGGGTGCCCGGCGTGGCGCTCGGTGCCGAGCCGGCCGAACCCGGCACCCTGCGCCGCCCACCACGCTCGCCCCAGGAGTCGGTGCTCGGTGCCGGGCTGGGTCGGGACGTCCTGGTCACCGGCGCGCTGATCGCCGCCGTGGTGCTCGGCGCCGGCGTGTTCGCCGCGCATCGGGGCCTGCCGTGGCAGTCGGTGGTCTTCGTGGTGCTCGGGCTCGCCCAGCTCGGGGTGGCGCTGGCGGTCCGAGCGCCCCGGCGGCCGCAGGCCCGACACGGCAACCCCGGCCTCCTCGTCGCGGTGGCGGCGTCGGCGCTGCTCCAGGTCGGTGGGGTGCTGTTCGCCCCGCTGCGGGAGCTGCTCGGCACCGACCCGCTGGGGCCGAGCGTGCTGCTGGCCTGCGCGGCGGTCAGCGTCGTGCCCGGGCTGGCGCTGCGGTTGGCCCGTCGCCGGCCGTCGCTGGCGGCGTCCCGCCGGACGCTGACGGGGCGTGACGAGTGACGGGACCAACGGCCCCCGCCCCCTTGCCCTACGCCCCTGACCGCCGAGACGACCTCGCAGGAGGATGAAGACGGATGAAGGAGGACGTGATGACCATCAGATCCGGTGCTCCCATCGTGGTGGCGGTGGACGGCTCGACCTCGGCGCTGGAGGCGGTGCGGGTCGCCGCCCAGGAAGCGACGGTGCGGCAGCGCCCCCTGCGGGTGGTGCACGCGTTCATCTGGCCCCTCTACGACGTACCACTGATCCCGGCGCCGGGCGCCCCCGTCGACGCCGGCCTTCGCCACCAGGCCGAGCTGACCGTCGCCGAGGCGGTGACCGAGGCCGGCAAGACCGCGCCGGAACTCGCCGTCACCGGCGCGGTGATCGACGGCGCCGCCACGCCGGTGCTCCTGGGCGAATCCCGCGACGCGGCACTCCTGGTGCTCGGCAGCCGGGGCCTGGGAGGTTTCGCCGAGCTGCTGATCGGCTCGGTGGCCGTGCAGGTCTCCGCCCGCGCCGAGTGCCCGGTCCTGGTGGTCAAGGGTGAGGCGCGCGCCGACGGCCCCGTGCTGGTCGGCGTCGACGGCTCGGCCCTGTCCACCGAGGCCCTGGCGTTCGCCTTCGAGGAGGCCGCGCTGCGCGGCACCGACCTGGTGGCCGTGCACGCCTGGCTCACCCCCACGCCGACCGGCCCCGGCGACATCCTGCCGCTGGTGTACGACGTCGACGCGCTGGCCGCCGACGAGAAGCGGGTGCTCGCCGAATCCCTGGCCGGCTGGTCGCAGCGGTATCCCGAGGTGCCGGTACGCCAGTGTGTGGCGTACGGCGCGGCGGCGCGGGTGCTGGTGCAGCAGTCCGCCAGCGCGCAGCTCACCGTGGTCGGAGCACACGGCCGGGGTGCCCTCGCCGGTGCCCTGCTCGGCTCGGTGAGCCACGCGGTGCTGCACCACTCGCACAGCCCGCTGGCGATCGTCCGGCACCGCCGGGACGCCTGAACGCCGTCTCCCCGTCCGCGCCGGCCGCCTCCCGGCCGGCGCGTTCGGCGGCGCCGCGCGGGTGCACGGTCGACAATGACCTGACCGACCCAGGGAGTCCTCGATGAACCGACCCGTCGTGGTGGGCGTGGACGGATCGCCGTCCAGCCTCGTCGCCGCCGAGCACGCGGCCCGCGCCGCGCTGCTCCGGTCCCGGCCGCTGCACCTGGTGCACGGCTTCCTGCACCCGCTCGGCTACGGCGTGCCGCTCAACCCGTACGACCTCGGGGTGCCGGCTCCCTCCGAGGAGGCGCAGAAGATGTTGGAGCGTACGGCGGCCGAGCTGGCCGACCGGTGGCCCGGCCTGGTCGTCGAGGTGCGCCAGGTCGCCGGCGGTCCCGGCGCCACCATGATCGAGGAGTCCCGCCGGGCCGACCTCGTGGTGGTGGGCAGTCGAGGGCTGGGCGGGTTCGCCGGGCTGCTGCTCGGCTCGGTCGGCGCGCAGGTGGCCGCGCACGCGCACTGCCCGGTGCTGGTGGTCCGCCCGGACGAGCAGCCGATCCCGGTGGACGCCCCGGTGCTGGTCGGCGTCGACGGGTCCGAGCCGTCCCGGCTCGCCGCGGGCTACGCCGCCGACGAGGCGGAGCTGCGGGACGTGCCGCTGGTGCTGGTGCACGTCGGCCCGCCGGACGGGGGCCGGACGGTGCCGGAGGAGATCGAGGAGTCGCAGGCCGCGTACCAGGCCGACGCCGTGCGGCTGCTCGCCGACGCGTCCAGCGCGGTCCGCGCCGAGCATCCCGACCTCGTGGTGCGGGAGCATCCGGTCCGGGCGGCCGGCGCGGCCCAGGGGCTCATCGAGGCCAGCGGCACGGCGTCGCTGCTGGTCGTGGGCACCCGGGGCCGGGCCGGGTTCACCGGGATGCTGCTCGGCTCGGTCAGCCAGGCGGCGATCCAGCACGCGCACTGCCCGGTGCTGGTCGCCCACCCGTACCCGGTCAGCTGACCGGCGCGTCGTCTCCTCGGCCGAGCATCTGCAGGAAGTCGGTGGTGAGGGCGAACGGGTCGGCGGGGCCGCCGGTCGGCGGCCGACGCTCGATCTGGTCGGCCAGTTCCCCGGCGGCACGCCGGATCCGACCGCGCAACGCGCCGTCGGCGGTGCCGTCGGCCCAGTCCTCCGGGGCGGCGAAGACCGCGGTCGGGACCACCACCGACCGCAGGTACGCGAACATCGGGCGGACCGCGTGCTCCAGAGCGAGGGAGTGCCGGGCGGTGCCGCCGGTGGCCCCGATCAGCACCGGCCGGTCGACAAGCGACTCGGAGTCCAACACGTCGAAGAAGGACTTGAAGAGCCCGTTGTAGGAGGCGCTGAAGATCGGGGTGACGGCGATGAGGCCGTCCGCCCCGGTCACCGTGTCGACGACCTCGCGCAGCGCCGCCGGCGCGAACCCGGTGAGCATGTTGTTCACCACGTCGTGGGCGTACTCCCGCAGGTCGACGACGTGCAGCTCCACCTCGGAGCCGCGCCGGACCAACTCGTCGCGGGTGGCCGCGGCGAGCTGGTCGGCGAGCAGCCGGGTCGACGAGGGCTGGCTCAGCCCCGCCGAGACCACGGCCAGGGTGCGGTGGGTCATCGGGTCGCCCCCTCCGGTGCCTTGCCCGTCACGTCGTCGACGGCGTGCACGGTGCCGTCCTTGGCACCGCCGGCGGCGGCGACCAGCGAGGCGTGGGTGGGCGCCTCCGGCACGTGCGCCGGACGCAGCGCCGCGAACTCCTTGCGCAGCACCGGCACGACCTCCTCGCCGAGCAGGTCGAGCTGCTCCAGCACCGTCTTCAGGGGCAGGCCCGCGTGGTCCATCAGGAACAGCTGCCGCTGGTAGTCGCCGACGTACTCCCGGAAGCTCAGGGTGCGGTCGATGACCTGCTGCGGGCTGCCCACGGTCAGCGGGGTCTCTCGGGTGAACTCCTCCAGCGAGGGCCCGTGCCCGTAGACCGGGGCGTTGTCGAAGTACGGACGGAACTCCCGGACGGCGTCCTGCGAGTTGCGGCGCATGAACACCTGCCCGCCCAGACCGACGATGGCCTGGTCGGCGGCGCCGTGGCCGTAGTGCGCGTACCGCTGGCGGTAGAGCCCGACCATGCGCTGGGTGTGCTCCTTCGGCCAGAAGATGTGGTTGGCGAAGAAGCCGTCGCCGTAGTACGCGGCCTGCTCGGCGATCTCCGGGCTGCGGATCGAGCCGTGCCAGACGAACGGGGGCACCCCGTCGAGCGGACGCGGCGTCGAGGTGAACGACTGCAACGGGGTGCGGTACTTGCCCTTCCAGTCGACCACGTCCTCGCGCCACAGCCGGTGCAGCAGGTCGTAGTTCTCGATGGCGAGGGGGATGCCGGCCCGGATGTCCTTGCCGAACCACGGGTAGACCGGGCCGGTGTTGCCGCGGCCCATCATGAGGTCCACCCGACCGTCGGACAGGTGCTGGAGCATCGCGTAGTCCTCGGCGATCTTCACCGGGTCGTTGGTGGTGATCAGCGTGGTCGCGGTGGACAGCAGCAGACGCTCGGTACGCGCGGCGATGTGGCCCATCATGGTCGTCGGTGACGACGGCACGAACGGCGGGTTGTGGTGCTCGCCGGTGGCGAAGACGTCCAGGCCGACCTCTTCGGCCTTGAGCGCGATCGCGACCATCGCCTTGATCCGCTCATGCTCGGTCGGCTCCCGACCGGTGGTCGGGTCGACCGTGACGTCGCCGACGGTGAAGACTCCGAACTGCATGACCAGCTCCTCGCGTGTTGAACCGGGTCGTTCGTGGTGCCCGGACGCAGCTGTCAACTTATTTGACGAGTCAACTATTCCGTCGGCGGGACGCCCCGAAGTGGCGTCGGTCACCTCCCAGGAGCGGATCTCGGTCGGTCCGGGGCCTCGGTCAGCCGCCCGCCACGGACGGCAACACCTGCACCTCGGCGTCGTCGCCGACCGGGGTGGCGAGACCACCGGAGTGCCGGCAGTCTTCCCCGTCGACGAAGACGTTGACGTAACGGCGCAGCTCACCACGCTCGTCACGGATCCGCCGCGACAACCGTGGGTGATGGGCGGCCAACTCGTCGAGGACCGCCCGCAGCGTCCCGGTGGCGGCGACGCTCAGTCGACTGACACCACCGGCCTCGCCCCGCAGCGGACCGGGCAGCAGCACGGTGACCACGTCACACCGTCGCAGCGCGGACGCAGAGCACGTCGGGCAGGTGCGTGGCCACCGACGACCAGGAGTCACCCTCGTCGCGGCTGGCGAAGACCGAGCCCGACCGGGTGCCGAAGTAGACCCCACCCGGGGTGGAGTCGTCGGCGCACATCGCGTCACGCAGCACCGCCGGGTAGAACGGGCCCTCGGGCAGCCCCACCGACAGCGGCTCCCACTTGCCGCCCGCGTCGGCGGAACGGAACACCCGGCAGCGGTGGTCGGTGGGGAACCGCTCGCTGTCGGCCACCAACGGGAAGGTCCACACCATGCCGCCGCGCCCGGGATGGGCCACCATCGGGAAGCCAAAGTCGCTGGGCAGCCCGTCGGCGATCGAGGACCACGTGCGGCCGTCGTCGTCGGAGCGGTAGACGCCGTGGTGATTCTGCGCGTACAGCCGCTCGGGGTTGCCGGCGTCCCGGGCGACCTTGTGCACGCACTGGCCGAACTCCGGCCACTCGTCGGGCATGAAGTACGCGCGGATGCCGGTGTTGCCCGGCGCCCAACTCGCCCCGGCGTCCTCCGAGCGGTAGACCCCGCCGGTGGACATGGCGACCAGCAGCCGGGCCGGGTCACGCGGGTGTGGCAGCACGGTGTGCACGGCCTGACCACCGAAGCCGGCCTCCCACTCCGGGCGGTGCGGGTGGTCCCACAGGGACCGGACCAGCTCGAAGCTGCGACCACCATCGGTGGACTTGAACAACGCCGAGGGCTCGGTGCCGGCCCAGACCACGTCCGGTTCGTCCGGGCCCGCCGGCATCAGCTGCCAGACCCGACCGAGGGAGACACCCGTGTCCGCCGGGAACGCGACCGGCGCCTGGTCGGGCTCGTCCCACGACGCGCCGAGGTCGTCGCTGGTCGCGACACTGGGACCGAAGTGTGAGCTGGTCACCCCGGCGAGCAACCGGGGGGTGGGGCGACGGGTGTCGACCGCGACCGCGTAGACACCTGTCATCGGAAAGTGCGGACCGGTGATCTCCCAACTGCGCCGGTCGTCGGTGCTGGTGGCGAGAAACAATCCCTTTGCTGTGCCGATCGCGAGCAGCGTTGCCATGACGTCCTCCGAGCCGTCGGTGAGCAGGTGCGGTGATTATGGCCACACCCTCCGACACATTCGGCGGGGCACACGCCGACCCCGGTGCGGACGTCGGCCGGGGGGGCGACCACGGCCTCGCGCGTTCTCAGTGCTGGACGAGGCCGCCGACCGCAACGGGGCCGACGTGGCCCGTCGACGGAAGCGTCCGCGCCAGGGCGAGGCCGATGTCGACCACCGCCGATCGGCGCAGGCCCACCACGTCCGGCAGCGCAGTCCAGACCGATTCGGCGGTCTCCCCGTTCGGCTCGGGCCGCAGCGTGCCGCCGACGACGCGGACCTGGTAGAAGATGCCGACATTCTGGTGCTCGACGCCCCGCAGCGCCTCGGCGGCGGGAATCACCCGCGAATCCACGCCCAGCAGTCGCTCGACCACCGCCTCGTAACCGGTCTCCTCGGCGACCTCCCGGACCACCGCGTCGAACGGATCCTCGGCATGCTCGACCTTGCCGCCGGGCAGGGTCCAGTGCATCTCGCCGGTCGGTCTCACGTAGTGCGCGAGCAGCACCCGCTCGTTCGTGATGCACACGGCGTACGCCGCCAGTCGGAAACTCACAGCACACCTCCCGGCGGACCCTATCCCGGTGCTCGTGGAGACGAGGTCCTCGAGCGGGCTACGCGCCGACCGCCGGTGCGGTCCGACGGCGGGGCGCGTGCCGCCGGTAGCTGCTCACGGTGGCGTCGCCGGTGATCCAGAAGCGCCACGGAACCTCGTGCGCGGCGGCCACTCCGACTCGCGGCCCGGCTGAGATGGCCGATCTCCCGACCGGTCGGGTCGGCGGCGTCAACAGCAGCGGTCCCTCGCCGTCGAGCAGGGACGTGCCGTTGGCCGACGCGCCGATCCCGAGCGCGACCACCAGCCGCGCGGGCCCGCGGGCGAGGTCGCGATCGGGCACCCGGTCCCCCCGGCGCTCTCGGGCGATGTCCAGGCCGTCGAGGACCTCGCCGGCCCGCAGCAGGACGGCGGACGCCTCGCCCTCGCGACCGCACACGATGTTCAGACACCAGTGCACGCCGAACACGAAGTAGGTGTAGGCGTGCCCGGCCGGACCGAACATCACCTGGGTGCGGGGCGTGGGGCCCCGGTGGGCGTGCGAGGCCGGATCCTCCCCCGTGCCCGCGTACGCCTCGACCTCGGTCAGCCTGATCCGAACACCACCGGCCGTGATCTCCCAGCCGAGCAGGGTCCGTGCTGTCTCGGCGACATTGCTGGCAGGGGCCGCCAGCCAGGGGTAATCCATCCTTCCAGGAAACCCTGCCCCGGCCTCGACCTGCAAACCGACGAGCAGGGCAGCCGCCGGCCACCACCACTCTTCAACACTATGTTGACAACAGCTCGTTGATGGGGTGTGCTCGGGGTATGACGACCGAGGACATGTTCACCGCGCCGGACCCGGGCCGGGCCCGGGCCCACCGGACGTACGAGGCGTTGCAGCGGATCAGCGAGCGGCACGCCGGCACCGACACCCAGCGGGGCCGCTGGGCCCACCCGTACGTGCTGGACCCGTGGGAGGCCGTCGCCCTGGTCGCCGCCCTGGCCGCCGGCGGGGCCGAGCGCGAGCCCGCGGAGGAGCCGGTCGACACCGCCGACCTCACCGCCGCGCTGACCCTGCTGCCACACGTCCGCGCCGAGTTGGACGCCCTGGAGGCCGGCCTGTTGACGCTGGCCCGCGACCGGGGGCTGACCTGGCAGGCCATCGCGTACGGGCTGGGGCTGGGCAGCGCACAGGCGGCCCGACAGCGCTACGAACGGGTCGCCGCCCGCTCCGCCGGGTAGATGACGTTGGCCGCGTCCAACGCGGCACAGCAGGTGTCGACGATGAGGCGGCCCCGCCTCACTCCACGCCGGCCAGACCTGCTCGGTGCGCGACCGCCGCAGCCTCGGTCCGGCTGGACGCGCCGAGTTTGGCGAGAATGCTGGAGACGTGGGTGCTCGTGGTCTTCTGCGTGATGAAGAGTTCTTCGGCGATCCGCCGGTTGCTGTACCCCCGCGCGACCAGCCGCAACACCTCGGTCTCACGCGGGGTGAGCCCCAAGGAGACGGCGGCGTCGTGCTGAGCGTCCTGCTCGTCCACCGGCCGGCGGTCCGCCACGAACGCCGCCGCGATCCCGGCCCGGGCAGCGAGGACCTCGATGTCGGCAAGGAGCAGTTGAGCGCCGAGCCCGGTGGCGATCCGGTGCGCAGCGGTGAGCCGATCGGCCGCGGCGTCGCGCCGCTGTGCGGCGAGCAGGGCGCGCCCCTCGCCGAAGAGTGCGCCCGCCAGCTCGTAGGGACGCTCCAACGGCTCGAACGCGGCGACGGCGGCGGCCCAACGCCCCGGGTCGTCGTCCCCCTCCGCCCGCGACAACTGGGCCTGCAGGACACGCGCGAACGCGTGCGAGATGGGAAACACGATCCGCAGGTGTTCGGCGGCCTCGCGTACGACGGCGAGCACCTCGGCAGAGCCGGTACCGGCCGAAATCGCATCCGCCTCGATCGCGGCGGCGGCGCACAGCGCCGGCAGCACATCGCTCACCGGCCCGCTGGCCAGCGCCGCGGCGATACGTAGGAACTCGGCTCGAGCGCCGGCGATGTCGCCCTGACGGGTGGCAGTCTCCACGATGTACTGGACCAACGGGATGAGGAACTGCGGCTGGAGATCCTCGGTACCGAAGAGTTCGCGGGCGAGCATCAACTGGTCGGCGGCCCCGGTGACATGTCCCCGCACCAACTGGCCGTAGGCGCGGCGCCCCACGATGGCGGCTCGTGGCTTGTCCGACTGGGCGACCGCCGCGGCTTCGTCGAGCGCCGCCTCCGACTCCGGCCAACGGCCCAGCGAGAACAGGGAGACCGAGCGGTTGCAGTGCACCCACGCCTCGGTATCGGCCAGGCTGAGCGACCGACACATCTTTATGCCGTGATCGGCCGTCCGGATCGCCTCCTCGGAGCGGCCCATCCCCTCCAGGATCGAGGGAAGGTTCTGGTTCACCCGCCCGATGAGGTCGACCACGCCCAGCTTCTCGGCACGATCTCGTACCTCGTACAGGTCCGCCAGGCTGGTGCCGTCGAGATCGGTCGCGGCGTCGAGCCAGCAGAGCGTGATGCGAGCTCGTAGCTCCAGGTCCTCGGCGCCGCAGCCGGCGGCGTACCGCACGGCGAGGTCGGCCGCGGCACGGCTCTGCGGTCCGGGTCGGTGCCGCGCCCCCCAGGTCGCCATGTGCCCCAGGATGTCGGCGTGCAGCATCGACGGGGGCAGTTCGGCGACCAACTCCTGCGCAGTTTGCAGCTCCCGCCACCCATCCCCCCGGTTCAACGCCTGGACCAGCTGGGAACAGCGCATCCAGAACCACGCCGCACGGACCGGATCTGGCTCGTGTTCTCCCGCGAGCAGTTCCAGCGCGGTCCGCGCCAGGTGTAGCGACCGGTCGAGATCCCCGCTGTGCCACCCGGCCGTGCTGGCGGCGGCGAGCAGGTCAAGGAGGCCCGGCCCCACCTCGCCCGCGCCGTGCCCGCGGCGCGGGTACCGCTCCGGCAGGCCCAGGGCGGGCAGGGTGGCGCGTACCTCATCCGGAACCCGGTCCCACAGCTCGAGCGCGCGTTCCAGGAGGCTCAGCCGCTCGGCGTACGCGTATCGGGTCCACGCCTCGTCGGCGCCGAGGACGCACATGTACAGCGCTTTGGCGTCATCGTGGGCGGCATACCAGTGCTGGGCGAGGCGGCCGGTCAACTCATCGGGCCGCACGAGCGAGGGCGCGGCTTCCAGCGCCTCGCCGTACCGTCGGTTGATCAGGGCTCGTTCGCCGGGCAGCAGGCTGTCGCTGACGGCCTCGCGTACCAGCGAGTGGCGAAATCGATAGTCCGATCCGTTTGGTTCGGGGACGAGGATCTGGGCGAGCACGGCCTCGCGCAATCCCTCGATCAACTCGTCCTCGGGTAGACCCGTCACGGCCTTCAACAGCGGATATCCCATCGCCGCGCCACTCTCCGCGGCAATCCTGGCGATCCGCTGGCTGGTGTCCGGCAGCGCCTCGAGCCGCGCCAGCAGCACCTCCCGGAGGTTGTGCAGCTCTTCCCCCGCGTGCTCCACGTAGGCGCGGGCGAGCTCTTCGACGAAGAACGCGTTGCCGTCGGAGCGGGCGAAGATGTCGTTGAGGACGACCGGGTCAGGCAGCGCCCCGAAGAGACCAGCGAGTTGCTTGGTCACCTCGACTCGGCTGAACCGGGACAGCTCGACGCGGCGTACCGACCGGAGCCGGTCCAACTCCGCCAGGAGCGGGCGCAGGGGGTGTCGGCGGTGGATCTCGTCGGACCGGTAGGTGCCGACAAGGAGGAGACGTCCGGTGCGCCCGCTGCGGCACAGGTATCCCAGCAGGTTGCGCGTGGAAGCGTCGGCCCAGTGCAGATCCTCGATCACCAGCACCACCAGGCGGCTCGACGCCAGGCGTTCCAGGACCCGCGTGGTGAGTTCGAGGAGCCGTGCGACGTTTTCGCTTCGATGTTCCACGGACGTCCCGGCGTCCAGATCCGGCAGGATCCGGGCGAGCAACGCCTCCTGACCCGCGCTCGCCGACTGGACCTCATCGGGTAGCCGCTGCCACAGGACGTGCAGCGCCGCGGTGAACGGCGCGAACGGGAACGCGTCGCCGCCGACCTCGATGCAACGACCGACCGCCACGACGGCCTGCTTGTCGAGCGTGCGAAGCAGCTCGTCGACAAGGCGGGTCTTGCCGACGCCCGCCTCGCCCCTCAGCAGCAGCGCTTGGGGGGTGCCGCGGTCGGCCGCCTCGGCGGCCTGGCGCAGCTCGGCCAGTTCGGCGTCCCGCCCCACAAAGGCAGGGGTGACGGTAGCGGCGAGTCCCACAAGACCAACAATTGCACAAACCGCAGAGTGTCGGTTTCGGCAGGCGCCCCGAATCTCCCATCCGGCTCGCGGAAACACTTTCGCGAACCGCTCGCAGGCCACGTTCTAGGAATTTCGTCCGAGCTGTGGCGGCTGCCGCCCGCGATTCAGGTCCCGGAGCCGGTCAAACGCCGGGATTTCTCCCGATGCCGCGCCCGTTGCCGGCCGTGATCATCGATAGCGCCCGCCCCGACCTCCGACTCCTGAGCCCTGGAGAAAACCCGCCCATGAGGATGTCTCGCTCGCTCTACCGCAGCATGACCGGCTTTCCCAGCGGATTCTGGGTGCTGTGGAGCGCGACCCTGGTGAACCGGATGGCCACCTTCGTCTATCCGCTTCTCGGGATCTACCTGACCACCGAACTCGGGTACTCGGCCACGACCGCCGGGCTCGTGCTGGCGACCTTCGGCATCGGATCCGTCGCAGGATCCTTGATCGGCGGTGAGCTGACCGACCGAATCGGCCGGCGCCCGACGATGGCCGGCGCCCAACTCCTCGCCGCCGTGTCGACCGCGATCATGGGCTTCACCCCGAACGGGGCGACTATCGCCGTGCTGGTGTTCTTCATGGGGCTCGGTGTGAGCGCGTCGCGGCCCGCGGTACAGGCGATGATCGTGGACATGGTCCCGCAGAAGGACCGCGTTCGTGCCTTCTCGGTCAACTACTGGGCCGTCAACATCGGCTTCGGTTTCTCCGCCGTGGTTGCCGGTTATCTCGTACACGAGGGTTATCTCTGGATCTTCCTCGGCGATGCCGCCACGACCTTGATCTGCGCCGTGGTCATGTGGGTCCGGTTGCCGGAGACCCGGCCCGAGCGTGCCGACACCGCCTCCTCGGGCACCGAGGCGCCCATCAGCTCTCGGCAGGTGTTCCGAGACTCCCGGTTCATGACGTTCTGCCTGCTCGCCCTCGGCGTGTGGCTGATGATGTACCAGGGGTGGAGCATCCTGCCGGTCGACATGGCCGGCCGCGGGATCAGCACCCAGGCGTACGGGTTGATCATCGCATTGAACGGCGTGGTCATCATCCTGCTGCAGATCCCCGTCACCGCCCTGGTGAAGGGGCGCAAACTCGGCCTGGCTCCGGTGCTGACGCTCAGCGCGGTCCTGCTCGGTGCGGGATTCGGCCTGACCGGCCTCGCCGGCACCTCGTTGATCTTCTCCGCGCTGTGCGTGGTGATCTGGACCCTGGGCGAGATCCTGTACGCCCCCGCGTCGTCGGCCGCCGTGGGCGAACTGGCGCACACGCAGACCCGAGGCCGCTATCAGGGCGTCTACAGCCTGAGCGGCTCCGTGGCGTCGGTCCTGGCGCCACTTCTGGGCGGACTGGTGCTGGACCACCGGGGCGGATACGCCCTCTGGTCCCTCTGCGCCGCCGTCGGTGTGGTCGCCGCGGCCGGCTTCTGGATCCTGTTCCTCCGGGCCGCCCGGAGCGCTGACGGCTCGGGAGGGGACGTCGGGGGCAGGTCCGCGGGCCCACAGGGTCCGGTGTCGAACCCGGCGCTCCGGCTACCCGCCCGCGCGGTTCCCGCCCAGAGCATCACTGCCGGCATCCGCTAGCCGAACGCGCCGACCCGACCGGCGCCGCGGACAGCCAACACCCTTGCACCTGAAAGAGGATTCATCATGCCTGGTTATGACTACATCGTGGTGGGCGGCGGCTCAGCCGGATCGGTGATCGCGGCACGGCTGTCCGTACGCCTCTCCGTACGGGTACTGCTCCTGGAGGCCGGGAGCAGGGAATTGCCGGCCCTGAGCGCCGTACCGGCGGCGTGGCCCGCCCTCATGAACTCGCCCGCCAACTGGGGAGACGTTTCGGTGCCGCACGCGCAGACCGGCGCGACGCTCCTGCAGCCACGGGGGCGCGGGCTCGGCGGCTCCTCGGCCATCAACGGCATGATCTTCCTCCGCGCCCACCGGTCGAGCTACGACGCCTGGTCGAAGGCGGGCGCGGACGGCTGGGGCTACGACGACCTGCTGCCGTACTTCCAGCGCACCGAGCGGACGCGGGACAGGAACGCGGCCATCCGCGGCCAGGAGGGCCCGATGCAGGTAGCTCCTGCGGCTTCCGTGCACCCGCTGATGGCGGCGGCAGGAGAGGCAGCCGTGGAGGCGGGACACCCGCGTGCCGTCGACTTCTCCAATGGGCTGGAAGACGGAGTCGGCCTGTTCGACCTCAACATCGTCGACGGCGTACGCCAGACCGCCGCCGACGCCTACCTCCGGCCGGTCCTGCACCGGCCGAACCTCCACGTGGTGACGGACGCAGTGGTCCACCGGCTTGTCTTCGACGGTAACCGGTGCGTCGGCGTCGACTACACCGTCGCGGGCGAAACGAAGTCGGCGCAGTGCTCCGGTGAGGTGGTGTTGACGGCGGGCACGACCGGCTCGGCACAGCTCCTGATGCTCTCCGGGATCGGCCCCGAGGAGCATCTGCGCGAGGTCGGTGTCGACGTGCTGGTGGACGCGCCCGAGGTCGGCGCGAACTACCACGACCACCCCACCACCACCGTCACCTACACCTCATCGCGAGAGGTACCCGGCAGTGCCGGAAACCACGCCGAGGTGGGTGTACGCCTGCGCAGCGACCCCGCCCTGGCCGTGCCCGACGTGCAGCTCATCCTCAGCGAGGCGCCGCTGTCGCCGCTGGCTCCGCAGGTCGAATACGGCCACGGATACTCCTTCCTCGTCTCGCTGATGAACCCACGCAGCCGCGGCACGATCCGCCTCTCCGGCGCCGCCCCGGAGGCGCCCCTGCTGCTCGACCCCAACTGCTACGCCGACCCCCGTGACCTCGACGCCATGATCGGGGGACTGCGCGCGGCCCGTCAGATCGGTGCGGCACCCGCGCTCGCCCCGTGGCGAGGCGAGGAGGTGGTCCCAGGACCGATCAACGATGACGCGACCCTGCGCCAGTACATCCAGGAGAGCCTCGTCGTCTACTGGCACCCGGTCGGCTCCTGCCGGATGGGGTCGGACCCGACCTCGGTGGTCGACGAGGAGTTGCGGGTCAGGGGAGTCACCGGGCTGCGTATCGCCGACGCGTCCGTCATGCCCTCCATCCCGGCGGCCAACACGCATGCGACCGTGCTGGCCGTGGCCGAACGGGCGGCGGATCTCATCAGGGGCCTCACCCGCCCGTGAGCCGCGCCGTGGGCCGACCCTGGTCCCTACCGCCACGCCGCCCGCACACCGGGCCCGGTCTGCCGCCCGGCCCGTTGTCCCGATCCCACTGGGACGCCGACCCGCTCCCGTGCCGCCGCCCGGTGGATTCGACGAACCCTCGTGCCAGTGAGTCCAACCCTTGACCGGAGCACAGCATGTCACCAGCTGACCTGACCAAGATCGCCGAGCTCGTCGAGGCGGAGGTGAACTACCGACTGGACGCCGCCGTACCCGAGCCGACCCGCCGAGCGCTCGGCATCACCACCGGCCGGATCGGCGGCGGAACAACGGTCTCCGTTCGCAACGACCCGACGGGTGGCATCTTCAACAAGTCCCTGGGGCTCGGTGTCACCGAATCGGTTACCGACAAGGTGATCAGCGAGGTGCTCGACTTCCACCGGACGCACGGCAGCCCGATGGCCCACATCCAGATCGCCCCGGAACTCCTGCCGAGCGAATGGGCCGACATACGTGCCGGCCACGGCCTCGAACCGGGCGGCGAGCTGGTCCGATTCGCGGCGGAGGTGGGCGACGTCAAGCCCGCCGGCACGGATCTGCGCGTCGGGCTGGTCGGTGCGCAGGAGACCGACGAGTGGGCGGCGCGGCTCTGGGAGTTCTTCGGCGTGCCCGACCAGCACCTGATCGAGGTGTTTGCCGCCGTGGCCCGGACCGACGGCTTCCAGGCGTTCGCCGCGTGGGACGGTGACCAGATGGTCGGCGTGGCCAACCTCTTCCTGCACGGGAAGTCGGCCCACCTCAACTCCGGAGCGACCCGGGAGAGCCACCGCCGCCGTGGCGTGCAGTCGGCCCTGATCGCCGCCCGAGCCGAACACGCGGCGGCAGCCGGTTGCCGTTGGCTCGTCAGCGAGGTCGGCAAGCCCGAGGTCGAGGGTACGAACCCGTCACTGAACAACATGGCCAGGGCCGGATTCACCCGGCTCTACGACCGCCGGAACTGGATCTGGCGGCCGGCGACCACCCTCGTGACGGCATCGCGCTCGTGAGCCGTCCACCGACCCCGAGCGCCCTGACGATTGGTAGGACATGAGCACGAAAGCCGGCGAGACACCGCCGCAGCGGCCTGAGCGGCCCGCTCCGGACCTCAGCGGACTGCACGAGGTCAGCGGATTCCCGTTCCCCGTCCATGTCAGTCCGGGCGGGGCCGAGCGGGGTGTACTCGTCGCGCAGCGCGCCCAACAGGTGGCTTCCTGGTTGTCCGAGACGGTCGGCGCCCCGCCGACACCGCCGCTCTTCGTGGTCGGTCCGCGGGACTGGGCGAAGGTCGCCATCTTCCCGATCTACGGCGTGGTGCACGTGTCCCGCGACCGAATGGTGATCAACCAGGAGCTCCCTCCCATGTGGGACGCATTCCTGGACAACGTCATCCCGGAGCTGCCGCAGCAGACCACGGGGCAGTTGAATGCCCGCTTCGGCGACCCGATCGATCTCGCCCCGCTGAACGACCTGTTCGTGGCCCACGAGATGAGCCATCTCTCGCACGACTTCGCGGGCTGGCATGACCCGGGCAACCTCTGGCTCCGGGAGTTGATCGCGAACGTCGGCATGGTCGGTTACCTCTCGGAAGCCGAGACGGAGATGCTGCCGATCCTCGACGCGGCTACGGCCTGCTGGTCGACACCCATGCGGTGGCCGATACGCGAGCTTGCCCGCATCCGCGAGCCGGCAGACGGCCACGGGCTCGACGGGGTGGCCAACTACATCTGGTTCCAACTCGGACTGATCATCGTGGCCCGGCGGCTGTGGGACAGACATGGGCCGGCAGCCTTCCAGCGCCTGTGTGAGGTGTCACGGGGCCCGGAGCTGACCCGACCGGACGTTCTCGCGATGCTCGACGAGATCGACCCTGAGGTCGGACAGGCGGTGAGGAACTGGCCCACCTGACGGATCGCCGCCCCGCTGCCCCACTGCGGTGGCGGGGCGGCCGGTGCTCGTCCGGGAGCGACGGCCTGAACCGCCGTGGCGCCGACGGCATGCGCCGACGCCACGGTGAGATCAGCCGGCCAGGTCCCCTGCGGCGGCGGTCGGGCGGGGGCACACTGTGCGCAGGACGAGGAGGCACCCATGGAGCGCGCGGAGATGCTGGCGTACTGCCTGGCCAAGCCGGGGGCATGGCTGGACCGGCCGTGGGAGGGCGACGAGGTGGTGAAGGTCGGCAGCCGGATCTTCGCGTTCCTCGGCAACGGTGCGGGTGAGCCGACGGTCGGCGTCAAGTGCGGGCCGACCCGGGAGATGGCCGACGAGTGGCTGCACCGGCACCCCCACGACGCCCGGGTGATGGCCTACATCGGCCGCTCCGGGTGGAACACGCTGCGCCTGGACGGCGGGATCGACGCCGAGGAGTTGACCGAGGCGGTCGACGGGTCGTACGAGATGGTGGTTGCCAAGCTCCCGAAGCGGGAGCGCCCGACGGTCTGAACCGGCCGCGGCGCCGGCGGAACGCGCCGACGCCGCAGCGGGGTCAGCGCGGAACGACCGACTCGGTGGCCCACTCCCGCCAGCCGGTCAACCGGTCGGCGGCGGCGGCGAGCTGGTCGGCGACCGGGCCGGGGCCGGTGGAGCCGGGGGTGGTGCGGGCCGCGAGGGCCGAGCGGACCGAGAGCACGTCGCGCACCGACGGGTCGAGGTGCCCGCTGATCGCGGCCAGGTCGTCGTCGGAGACGTCCTCCAGCTCGCATTCCCGGGCCGCGCAGAGCGCCACCAACCGGCCGGTGATCTCGTGCGCGTCGCGGAACGGCACGTTGCGCCGGACCAGCCAGTCGGCAACCTCGGTGGCCAGGGAGAACCCGACCGGGGCGGCGGCGACGAGACGGTCCACCCGGACCGACATCGTGGAGATCATTCCCGCCAGGGCCGGCAGCAGCAGCTCCAGGGTGTCGACCGCGTCGAAGGCCGGCTCCTTGTCCTCCTGCATGTCCCGGTCGTACGTCATCGGCAGGCCCTTGAGCATGGTGAGGACGGTGACCAGGCCACCGATCAGCCGCCCGGACTTGCCGCGCGCCAGCTCGGCGATGTCCGCGTTCTTCTTCTGCGGCATGATCGACGAACCGGTGGCGAACGAGTCGTCCAGCTCCACCCAGCCGAACTCGTGCGACGTCCAGAGCACCACCTCCTCGCCGAGTCGGGACAGGTGCACCCCGATCATGGCGGTGGTGAAGAGGAACTCGGCGACGAAGTCCCGGTCGGCGACCGCGTCCATGGAGTTGGCGAACGACGTACGGAAGCCCAGCTCCTTGGCCACGGCCACCGGGTCCAGGGGCAGCCCGGAACCGGCGAGGGCACCCGCGCCGAGCGGGCTGACGGCCGCCCGGTGGTCCCAGTCGCGTAGCCGCTCCAGGTCCCGCAACAGCGGCTGCACGTGGGCGAGCAGCCAGTGCCCGAAGGTGACCGGCTGGGCGTGCTGGAGGTGGGTCATGCCGGGCGCGGCGGTGTCGATGTGCCGCTCGGCCTGCTCGACCAACGCCTCGGCCAGCTCGACGAGGCGGCTGGCCACGCCCCGGGCGTGGTCACGCAGGTACAGCCGCAGGTCGGTGGCGACCTGGTCGTTGCGGGACCGGCCGGCCCGCAGCTTGCCGCCGAGGCTGCCGAGGCGCTCCAGCAGACCGCGCTCCAGCGCCGTGTGCACGTCCTCGTCGTCGATGGTGGGGCGGAACGCCCCGGAGGCGCAGGCGGCCTCCAGGTCGTCCAACGCGGCCAGGATCCGACCCAGCTCCTCCGGGTCGAGCAGGCCGGCGCCGGCGAGGACCCGGGCGTGCGCCCGGGAGCCGGCGATGTCGTACGGGGCCAGGCGCCAGTCGAACTGCACGCTCACCGACAGTCGGGCGAGCGCCTCGGCGGGACCGCCGGCGAACCGGCCACCCCACAGACTCGTCCGGTTGGTGGCGGCGCTGTTCTCGGTCAGGCTCTTGTCGTCCACGTCGCCCATCATTGCTCTGCTTGCCTTTCGGTCGCGACTGCGGGGCCTACTCGCTGCGCTCGCGCTGCGCTCGCGCTCGCACGTCTCACTGCGCGCCACCGCCCAGCCGGGCGTCCCGGGCGGCGGCCAGCCGGCTCGGCAGCCCCCACAGCTGCACGAAACCCTTGGCCAGGGACTGGTCGAAGGTGTCGCCGGTGTCGTAGGTGGCCATCTGAAAGTCGTAGAGGCTCGCCTCGGAGCGCCGGCCGGTGACAGTGGCCCGGCCGCCGTGCAGGGTCATCCGGACCTCGCCGCTGACGTGTCGTTGCGCGTCGTCGATGAACGCGTCCAACGAGTCCTTCAACGGCGAGAACCACAGGCCGTCGTAGACGAGTTCGCCCCACCGTTGGTCGACGCTCTTCTTGAAGCGGGCCAGGTCCCGCTCCACTGTCACCGCCTCCAACTCCTGGTGGGCGGTGATCAACGCGATCGCGCCGGGCGCCTCGTACACCTCACGGCTCTTGATGCCCACCAGGCGGTCCTCGACCATGTCGAGCCGGCCGACGCCGTGGGCGCCGGCACGCCGGTTGAGCTCAAGGATCGCCTGGTACGGGGTGACCGTCTCACCGTCGACCGCCACCGGTACGCCGGCGTCGAAGGTGATCACGACCTCGTCGGCGTCGCGGTCCTGCGCCGGATCGGCAGTGTACGAGTAGAGGTCCTCGACCGGGGCGTTCCAGATGTCCTCCAGGAAGCCGGTCTCCACCGCGCGACCCCAGAGGTTCTGGTCGATGGAGTACGGCGACCTCGCCGACACGTCGATCGGCAGCCCTCGCTCCTCGGCGAAGGCGATCGCCTTGTCCCGGCTCCACGCGAAGTCCCGAGCCGGCGCGATGATCTTCAGGTCGGGGGCGAGCGCGTTCAGGCCCACCTCGAACCGGACCTGGTCGTTGCCCTTGCCGGTGCAGCCGTGCGACACGATCGTGCCGCCGTGCGCCCGCGCCGCCGCCACCAGGTGCTTCACGATCAACGGCCGGGACAGCGCCGACACCAGCGGGTAGCGGTCCATGTAGAGGGCGTTGGCCCGGATGGCCGGCAGGCAGTACCCGGCGGCGAACTCGTCCCGCGCGTCGACCACCTCCGACTCGACGGCGCCACAGTCCAGGGCACGCTGCCGGATCGCGCCGAGGTCCTCCCCGCCCTGACCGACGTCGACCGCGACCGCGATCACCTCGGCACCGGTCTGCTCGGCCAGGTACGGAATGGCGACGGACGTGTCCAGCCCTCCGGAGTACGCGAGGACGACCCGTTCACTCATGACGTGGCGTTCCCTTCGACGTTGTCGTCCCGTCGGGCCCAGCCGGCGAGCTTTTCGCCGAGCGCGGCCCCACCGACGGCCTCGCGGGCCACGACGAGGATGGTGTCGTCGCCGGCGATGGTGCCGACGATCTCGGGCAGGCCCGCCCGGTCCAACGCGCTGGCCAGGTACTGGGCTGCGCCCGGCGGGGTACGCAACACGGCGATGTTGCCGCTGGAGTCGACGCCGTTGAGCAGCTCGTGCAGCAGCCGCATCAGCCGGGCCGGCGCGGCCTCGGCGTCGCGCAGCGGTCGTTTGCCGTCCTCGGGGATGAGGTAGACGGCCGGGCCGTCGCCGCCGCGCACCTTGACCGCGCCCAGCTCTTCGAGGTCCCGCGAGAGGGTGGCCTGGGTGACGCCCACACCGTCGGCGGCGAGCAGGTCGGCCAGCTCGGTCTGCGACCGGATGGCCTTGTCGCGGATCAGCTCCACGATCCGGGCGTGCCGGGCCGCGCGGGTCAGCGGGGCGGTCATCGGGGTCCGCCTGCGGTGGTGTCGCCGGCGGTGGTGTCACCGGTGGTGGTGTCCCCAGTCGCGGCGTCCCCCGTCGCGGTTCCCAGCAGGAACGTCAGCAGTGCCTTCTGGGCGTGCAGCCGGTTCTCTGCCTGGTCGAAGACCGCGCTCTGCGGGCCGTCGAGCACCTCGTCGGTGATCTCCTCGCCGCGGTGTGCCGGCAGGCAGTGCAGCACGATCGCGTCCGGCGCGGCCTGACCGAGCAGCTCCTTGTTGACCTGGTACGGGAGGAAGGGCGTGATCCGGTCCAGCCCGTCGGACTCCTGACCCATCGAGGTCCAGGTGTCGGTGGCGAGCACGTCGGCGTCGCGTACCGCCTGGGTCGGGTCGGTCAACACCCGAACCGATCCGCCGGTCCCGGCGGCGATCCGGGCCGCCCGGTCCACCACGGCCGGGTCGGGCGCGAACCCGACCGGGCCGGCGACCCGGACGTGCATCCCGGCCGTCGCGCCGGCCAGCAGGTACGACTGCGCCATGTTGTTCGCACCGTCCCCCACGTACGTCAGAGTGCGACCGGCCGTGCCGCCACACCTCTCCCGGATGGTGAGCAGGTCGGCCAGCAGTTGGCACGGGTGGAAACCGTCGGTCAGCGCGTTGACCACCGGCACGCTGGCCCCCGCCGCCACCTCGGCGATCCGGTCGTCGCCGTGGGTGCGCAGCACGATGGCCGCGACGTAGCGCGACAGCACGCGCCCCGCGTCGGAGAGGGACTCGCCCCGGCCGAAGTGGGTGACCTGCGTGTCCACGACGAGGGGGTGCCCGCCCAACTCGGCGATCCCGGCGTCGAACGAGATCCTGGTCCGCAGGCTCTGCTTGTCGAACAGCACCGCCACCGAGCGGGGGCCGACCAGCGGCCGGTGGCCGAACCGGTCCGCCTTCATCCGCGCCGCCAGGTCGAGGACCGTGGACTGCTCGGCGGGCGAGAGGTCGTCGTCGCGCAGGAAGTGCCGGGTCATACGGTCGTCCCCGTCGTGGTGGTGGTGGTCGGCGTCGAGATCTTGGAAGATTTCGGCCCCTGGAGGGGCGCTTTCCCTCCAAGATCTGTGTCGGTTCCGGCGGCGGCCGGGGTGGTCGCGTCCAGGGCGGCGGGCAGTGCGGCGACGAAGGCGTCCGCCTGGGCTGCGGTGAGAATCAGTGGCGGGGCCAGCCGGAGCACTCCCGGCTGCACCGCGTTCACCAGGAAACCGGCCTCCCGCAGAGCGTCGGCGAGCACCGACGCCACCGGCGCGGTGAGCGCCACGCCGAGCAGCAACCCGGTGCCGCGTACGCCGGCGACCAGTGGGTGGTCCAGCGCCTCGATGCCCCGGCGCAGCCGCTCACCGACCCGCTTGACGTTGTCCAGCAGCCCTTCGTTGGCGATGGTCGCCACCACGGCGAGCGCCGCCGCGCAGCTGACCGGGTTGCCGCCGAAAGTGGTGCCGTGCGAGCCGGGGGTGAGCAGGTCGGCGGCCGGGCCGAAGGCCAGCGTGGCGCCGATGGGCAACCCGCCGCCCAGACCCTTGGCCAGGGTGACGACGTCCGGCTCCACACCCTCGGCCTGGTGCGCGAACCAGTGCCCGGTACGACCGATGCCGGTCTGCACCTCGTCGAGGACCAGCAACGCCCCGTGCCGGGCGGTGATCCGCCGTGCCGCGGCGAGATAGCCGGCCGGCGGGACGACCACACCGTTCTCGCCCTGGATCGGCTCCAGGATCACCATGGCGGTGGCGTCGGAGACGGCCTCCTCCAGGGCGGCCACGTCGCCGTAGTCGACGTGGGTCACCTCGCCGGGCAGCGGCCGGAACGGGTCGGCCTTGGCCGGCTGGCCGGTCAACGCGAGGGCCCCCATGGTGCGACCGTGGAAGCCGCCCCGGGTGGCCACCACGTGGGTGCGGCCGGTGCGCCGGGAGAGTTTGAACGCCGCCTCGTTCGCCTCCGCGCCCGAGTTGGCGAAGAACACCCGGCCAGGTCGGCCGGCGAGCGCCAACAGCAACTCGGCCAGCGCGACCGGCGGCTCGGCGACGTAGAGGTTGGACACGTGCCCGAGGGTCGCCACCTGCTTCGACACCGCCGCCACCACCGCCGGGTGGGCGTGACCGAGGGCGTTGACCGCGATGCCACCGACCAGGTCCAGATATTCCCGGCCGGCGTCGTCGACCACGACGGCACCGGCGCCGGAGACCAGCGCCAGCGGCGGCGTGCCGTAGTTGTCCATCATGGACTGCTTCCAGCGCTGCCCCAACGTGCTCACGGCGCGACCATCCCGTCTCCCGGCACCACCATCGTTCCGAACCCTTCCGAGGTGAACACCTCAAGCAACGTGGAGTGCGCCACCCGACCGTCGACGACGTGCGCGGCGGGCACTCCCCCACGCACCGCCCGCAGGCAGGCCTCCATCTTCGGCACCATGCCCGACTCCAGGCTGGGCAGCAGCTTGGCCAGGTCGTCCGCGGCGATCTCGGAGACCAGGCTGGTGGTGTCCGGCCAGTCCGCGTACAGGCCGGCGACGTCGGTGAGCACGACCAGCTTGCGGGCCTGCAACGCGATCGCCAGCGCGGCCGCGGCGGTGTCCGCGTTGAGGTTGTGCAGCACCCCGTCCGCGTCCGGCGCCACCGTGGAGATCACCGGGATCCGGCCGGCCTCGATGAGGTCGGTCACCGCGGACACGTCGACCGACTCGACGTCCCCGACCTGACCCACGTCGACCGGCAACCCGTCCACGTACGCCGGGCGGCGCACCGCGGTGAACAACCGGGCGTCCTCGCCGGAGAGACCGACGGCGTACGGGCCGTGCGAGTTGATCAGACCGACCAGTTCGCGGCCCACCTGCCCGACCAGCACCATCCGGACCACGTCCATCGCCTCGGCGGTCGTCACCCGCAGGCCACCCCGGAACTCACTGGCGATGCCGAGCCGACCCAGCATGGCGGAGATCTGCGGACCCCCGCCGTGCACCACCACGGGCTTCAGACCGGCGTAGCGCAGAAAGACCATGTCGGCCGCGAACGCCCGCTGCAACTCGGGATCGGTCATCGCGTTGCCGCCGTACTTGACCACGACCGTGGAACCGGAGAAACGCGCCAACCAGGGCAACGCCTCGATCAGCGTCTCCGCCTTGACCTGGGCCCGGGCGAGATCAGTGCTGAGGCTCATCGCGCCGGCCTTTCGTTCGCGACTGCGGGACTCCGCTTCGCTGCGTTCCTCGCGCTCACGTCGAGTACGCCGAGTTCTCGTGGACGTACGCGTGGGACAGGTCGTTGGTCCAGATCGTCGCCGCCGACGTACCCGCGTGCAGGTCGATCCGGATGGTCACGCTCCGCCCGGTCAGGTCGACCTTCGAGCGGTCCTCGGCCCCGGCGCCACGCCGGCACACCCACACGCCGTTGACCGCCACGTCCACCTCGTCCGGGTCGAACGCGGCGGCGGTCGTGCCGACGGCGGCGAGGATCCGGCCCCAGTTGGGGTCGTTGCCGAACAGCGCGGTCTTGACCAGGTTGTTGCGGGCCACCGTACGGCCCACCTCGACCGCGTCGTCCTCGTCGGCGGCGTTCACCACATCGATGGCGACCTCCTTGGTCGCGCCCTCGGCGTCGGACACCAACTGCTGGGCCAGGTCGTGACAGGCGGCGGTGACCGCGGCGGTCAGCTCGGCCGGTGTCGGCTCGATGCCGCTCGCACCGCTGGCCAGCAGCAACACGGTGTCGTTGGTGGACATGCAGCCGTCGGAGTCGACCCGGTCGAAGGTGACCCGGGTGGACGCGCGCAGCGCCTCGTCCAGGGTCGACGGCCCGGCCACCGCATCGGTGGTGAGCACGCAGAGCATGGTCGCCATCCCGGGAGCGAGCATCCCGGAGCCCTTGGCCATGCCGCCGACCGTCCAACCGCTGCCCCGGGCCACTGTGGTCTTCGGCCGGGTGTCCGTCGTCATGATGGCCTCGGCGGCGGCCGCGCCACCGTCGCGGGACAAGCTCTTGATAGCCGACCGGACGCCGGACAGCAGCTTCGGCATCGGCAGCCGCTCACCGATCAGGCCCGTCGAGCAGACCGCTACCTCACCGGCACCGAGGATCAGCCGTGGGCTCACCGAGGTCAGCGTGGCGGCGGTGTGCTCGGCGGTGGCATGGGTGTCCTGGAAACCGCCCGGACCGGTGCAGGCGTTGGCGCCGCCGGAGTTGAGCACCACCGCGCGGACCACACCACCCTGCACGACCTGGTGGCTCCAGAGCACCGGCGCGGCCTTGACCCGGTTGGTGGTGAAGACACCGGCGACACCGGCGTCCGGGCCGTCGTTGACCACCAGTGCGACGTCCGCGCCGCCGCTGGTCTTCAGGCCGGCGGCCACCCCGGCCGCCCGGAACCCCCGAGGGGTGGTGACACTCACGGTGCGGTCCCCCAGATCGACAGGCCCGTCGTCTCCGGCAGGCCGAGCATGAGATTGGCGTTCTGCACCGCCTGACCGGCCGCGCCCTTGCCCAAGTTGTCGAGTGCGCTGAGCACGATCAGCCGACCCGAGTCGACGTCGACGGTGGCCTGCAGGTGACACGAGTTGGAGCCCAGCGTGGCCGCGGTGTGCGGCCAGCGGCCCTCCGGCAGCACGTGCACGAACGGCGCGTCCGCGTACGCCCGCGCCAGCACCTCCTGCGGGTCGACGCCGCGCGCCGGCACCGCCGTGACGGTGGCCAGGATGCCGCGCGGCATCGGCGCCAGGACCGGGGTGAACGACAGCCCGGTCGCGCCGGTGGCCTGCTTGATCTCCGGTACGTGCTGGTGGGTGCCGACCCGGTACGGCGACAGGTCGCCCATCACCTCGCTGGCCAGCAGGTGCGCCTTGGCCGCGCGGCCGGCGCCGGAGGTGCCGGAGGCGGCGACCACCACCACGTCGGCCGGGTCGGCCGCACCGTCGGCGATCAGCGGCGCGAGCGCCAGGGTGATCGCTGCGGCGTAGCAGCCGGTGTTCGCCACCCGGGTCGAGCCGGCAATCAACTCCCGCTGGCCGGGCAACTCGGGCAGGCCGTAGGTCCACTGCCCGGCGTGCGTGCCGCCGTAGTACTGCGCCCAGGCGTACGGGTCGGTCAGCCGGTGGTCGGCACCGAGGTCGACGACGCGCACCTCCGCCGGCATCTGCGCGGCGAGGGCCGCCGACTCACCGTGCGGCAGGGCCAGGAAGACCAGGTCAGCGTCGGCCAGCGTGGCGGGGTCGGTCGTGCCGAGCACCAGGTCGAGGCCGGTGAGCTGGGGGTGCACCGCGTCGACGCGGTGCCCGGCCTGGCTGTGTGCGGTGGCGGCGACCAGGTCGAACTCCGGGTGCCCGGCGACCAGGCGCAGCAACTCACCCCCGGCGTAGCCGCTCGCACCGGCAACCGCGACTCGGATCCCCATACTCACCTCCGCATGACTATGCAGCGAAGATTAACAAGGACGACTCACGAGTGCAAGTTCATGCAGTCTACTGCATGCTAATGAATAGCTCGCTTGATTGGCGCTGCGGGAGGGTCCGCACCGCCCGTCGATCATGGAGTTGTGGCGGGTGACAGAGTCCCCCAAATATCACCAAACCAGGCACCACAACTCCATGATCGATCTGACTGAGGCCGGGGACGGGCCGGTCCGGTCAGGCGCCGCGCAGGGTCGCGCCGAGGCGTTCTGCCGCGACGGCGACCGCCGCGTCCCGCGCCGCGACCGCCTCCTCGACCGTCAGCGTCCGGTCCGGCGCCCGGAAGGTCAGCTTGTACGCCAGCGACCGGCGGCCCTCGCCGAGCTGCGCTCCGGAGTAGACGTCGAACAGCCGCACGTCCTCCAGCAGCTCACCGGCGCCCGCCTCCAGCGCCCGGCGCACCTGCTCGGCCGGCACCGAGTCGTCCACCACCAGGGCCACGTCGATCAGCGCCGGCGGAAAGCCGGACACCGTGGGCGCGGGCGTCACCGGGGTCGGCGGCAGCGCGTCGAGGTTCAGCTCCATCGCGCAGGTACGACGCGGCAGCTCCAGCGCCCCGACGACCACCGGGTGCAGCTCACCGGCGTGCCCGACGACAGTGCCGTCGACCAGCAGCTCGGCGCAGCGGCCCGGGTGCCACGGCGCGTACTCGGCCGCTCGCACCTCGACCCGCTCGTCCGGGATCCCGGCGGCGCCCAGCACGTCCCGGGCCGCCTCGATGGCGTCCGCCCAGCCGGCCGGTCGACCCGGACCCCACCAGCCAGCCGGGTCGATGTCGCCGGACAGCACCGCCGCGACGTGCACCGGCTGCGCCGGGACCACCGCGTCGGCGGCCGCGAACTCCTCGTCGGTGGGGCGGCGATCCACGCCCATCGCCGGCGGGCTGCCGGCGCCGACGCGCGGGTGGAAGACCGCGCCGATCTCGTAGAGGGCGAGGTCGCGGTGACCCCGACCGAGGTTGCGCTTGAGGATGCCGAGCAGCGGGCCGAGCAGCGTGGTGCGCAGCAGCGGCTCCTCCTCGGACAGCGGGTTGGCCAGCCGCACCGCGGGGCGGCGCGGGTCGTCGGCCGGCAGGCCGAGCTGGTCGGCCAACTCCGGCGACACGAACGGGTGCGCGAGCACCTCCACGTACCCCCGCTCGGCCAGCGACCCGGCGACGGCCCGGCGGCGACGCTGTCGCGGGGTCAGACCGCGACCGGGAGGCGCGGTCGGCAGCACCGACGGCACCTTGTCGTACCCGTCGAGGCGGACCACCTCCTCGACCAGGTCGGCCGGGTCGGTCAGGTCGGGCCGCCAGGTCGGCGGGGTGACGCTCAGCGTCGTCCCGACTCCGCTGGCCACGCCGACCGCGCCCGGGTCCTCGGACAACCGGTCCGCGCCCTGCGCGACGGTGCAGCCGACCCGCTCCAGCAGGGCCACCACCCGCGCCGGCGGGTACTCGACTCCGACCCGCCGGGTCGGCAGGTCCGCCGGCAGGGTGATCGGGGTACGCGGACGGACGTGGTCGATGTCCAGGATCTCCGCGCTCGGCGTGCCTCCGCCGTGCTCGGTGAGCAGCCGCACGGCACGCTCCAGCGCGACCAGCGCCACGGCCGGGTCGACGCCCCGCTCCCAACGCTTCGCGGCCTCGCTGAACAGCTTGTGCCGCCGGGCGGTACGCCCGACCATCGCCGGGTCCCAGTGCGCCGCCTCGAAGAGCACGTTCGTGGTGCCGGCGACGACCTCGCTGGTCTCGCCGCCCATCACCGCGGCGAGTGAGATCGGGACGCCGTCGCCCTCGCCCCCGAGGGCGCTGTCCAGCCCAGCGTCGCAGATGACCATGTCGTCGGGGGTGAGCACCCGGCTGACCCCGTCCAGCGTGGTCAGCTTCTCCCCCGCCTCGGCGCGGCGGACCACCAGCGGCCCGACGATCCGGTCGGCGTCGAACGCGTGCATCGGCTGGCCCAGCTCCAGCATCACGTAGTTGGTGATGTCGACGGGCAGCGAGATGCTGCGGATGCCGGCGGTGACGAGCCGCTGCGCCATCCAGGACGGCGTGGGCGCGCTCGGGTCGACGCCCCGGACCAGGCGGGCGGTGAACCGGTCGCAGCCGACCGTGTCCCGGACCTCCACCGGGTACGCGGGCGTCTCGGTGCCGCCCGGAGCGGGCACCAGAGCCGGGTCACGAAGCGGCACGTCGAACGCGTGCGACAGCTCCCGGGCCAGACCGCGCAGGCTCAGCGCGTACCCCCGGTCGGGGGTGATCTCCAGGTCGAACACGACGTCGTCGAGGCCGACCACCGGGCGTGCGTCGTCGCCCGGCTTGGCCGTCACGTCCGGTCCCAGCACGATGATGCCGGAGTGGTCGTCGCCCAGGCCCAGCTCCTTCGCCGAGCAGATCATGCCCGCCGAGTTGTGCCCGTACGTCTTGCGGGCGCCGATCGCGAAGCCACCGGGCAGCACACCACCGGGCAGGATCACCACCACCCGGTCACCGGGGGCGAAGTTGCGCGCCCCGCAGACGATCTCCTGCGGCTCCCCGGTGCCGTTCGCGGCACCCACGTCGACCCGGCAGAACCGGATCGGCTTCTTGAACCCGGTGAGCTCCTCGATCTCGCGTACCTCACCGACGACGAGCTGACCGGTGACCGACTCGGCCAGGTCCACCACGGACTCGACCTCGATACCGAGGTCGACCAGGGCCTGCTCCAGGTCACCGGTGGGCAGGTCGGCCGGGAGGTCGACGTACTCCCGCAGCCAACTGACAGAAACTCGCATGACTTCAGACCACCGTTCCCGTGTCTCGTACCCGCATCGCCTACGCCCCGGTCCCGAGCGCGCGGCTGA
The DNA here is from genome assembly GCF_029626145.1 of Micromonospora sp. WMMD961. Classification (NCBI taxonomy): domain Bacteria; kingdom Bacillati; phylum Actinomycetota; class Actinomycetes; order Micromonosporales; family Micromonosporaceae; genus Micromonospora; species Micromonospora sp. WMMD961. The sequence goes on along the minus strand of NZ_JARUBJ010000002.1, from coordinate 2,840,553 downwards.
ACCGCACGTCGCCCTCGAAGAGATGGCGGATGTCGCTGACCCCGTGCCGGATCATCAGGGTCCGGTCGATGCCCATGCCGAACGCGAATCCGGAGTAGACCTCCGGGTCGACACCACAGGCGCGCAGCACCCGCGGGTTGACCATGCCGCAGCCACCCCACTCGACCCACTGCGGGCCGTCGCGGTGCTCCGGGAACCACACGTCGAACTCCGCCGACGGCTCGGTGAACGGGAAGTAGTGCGGCCGCCACCGGGTCCTCGCCTCCGGCCCGAACATCGCCCGGGCGAAGTGGTCGAGCGTGCCCCGCAGGTGCGCCATGGTGATGCCCTTGTCGACCACCAGACCCTCGGCCTGGTGGAACACCGGGCTGTGCGTGGCGTCGATCTCGTCGGTCCGGTAGACGCGGCCGGGCACGATCACGTAGATCGGCGGCTTACGGCTGAGCATGGTGCGGGTCTGCACCGTCGAGGTGTGCGTTCGCAGCACCAGGCCGGAGCCCTCCGGTGCGATGTGGAAGGTGTCCATCAAACCGCGCGCCGGGTGGTCGGCCGGGATGTTCAACGCGTCGAAGTTGACCCACTCCAGGTCGACCTCGGGACCCTCGGCCACCTCGTAGCCCATCCCGACGAACAGGTCGCTGATCGACTCCATCAGGACGCTCAGGGGGTGGCGGGCGCCTCGCGGACGCCGGTCGTAGGGCACTGTGACGTCCACCCGTTCCTCGACCAGCACCCGCTCGGCCTGCTCGCGCTCCAGCACCTCGGCGCGCTCGGCGTACGCGGTCTCGATCGCCCGGCGGGCCTCGTTGACCCGCTTACCGGCGTCGGACTTCGCCGCCGGCGGCAACGCGCCGATCTCCCGGCGGGCCAACGAGACCGGGGACCGGTCACCGAGGTGCACCGAGCGCAGCGCGGTCAACGCGTCCGGGTCGGCAGCGGACTCGAACGCCTTCGTGGCGTCCGAGACGGCCTCGGCCAGGGCGGCGGGGTCGAGCAGGGCGACCTGCTTCGGGTCGTACGGATCGTTGCGGTAGCTCATGGCGTACGGGCACTCCCTCACGGCGGCGCCAGCCCTCATCGGGGCGGCGAAGCGAGTCTACGGACGCGCGGCTGTGCCGCAGCCCACCGGTAGGAGTTGTGCAGGGAGCAGGTCAGGCCCGCCGCCCGCCGACACCGGCGGGCTGGCTAAACGAACGCCGTGTCGCGTTCATGGGCGGACGCTCTCCCCTGCTGTCGGTCGCGCCGGGTGTGGACACCGTCAGCGCTGTGCTCTCGCTGAAGCGTACAGGCACACGGCCGCGGCGGCAGCCAGGTTGAGGCTCTCCGCGCGCCCGTACAACGGCACCCGCACCCGGGCGTCGGCGGCGGCGGTCAACTCGTCGGGCAGCCCGTGCGCCTCCGAGCCGAACAGCCAGGCGGTGGGCCCGACGAGCCGCCCGTAGTCGGTCAGGTCGTCCAGGTCGCTGTCGCCGTACCCGGTGGTGGCGAAGATCGACAGCCCGGCGGCGCGCAGCGCGTCGACCACCGCGACCGGGTCGGCGGCGCGCACCACGTCGACGTGGAAGAGGCTGCCGGCGGAGGCCCGCACACACTTGCCGTTGTACGGGTCGACGGCGTCGCCGGCGAAGACCACCGCGCCCGCCCCGGCCGCGTCGGCGGTACGCAGCACCGTGCCGGCGTTGCCCGGGTCACGGATCTCGGCGAGCACCGCCACCAGCCGGGGCGCACCCGCGAGGGCCTGCGCCAACGGCACGTCGAGGTGCCGGCAGACAGCGACCAGCCCCTGCGGGGCGACGGTCTCGGCCAGCGCGGCGAGGGCCTCGTCGGTCACCTCGGACACGGGCACGTCGGCGTGGGCCGCCGCGGCGGCCAGCTCCGGATACCGGTCCAGGGCGGTGGGCGTACCGAACAACTCGGTGACCACCCCCGGCCGCGCGAGGGCCTCGCGGACCGCCTGTGGTCCCTCGGCCAGGAATCGGCCGGTGGCGTCGCGGTCGCGGCGGCGTTGCAGGCGGCGGGCGGCGACAACCCTGGGGGTACGCGGGGTGAAGGCCATGGTGTGCGCTCCTTCGGCACGATCGAGGCGCCCCCCGGACGGCGATGCCGACACGGGAGACGCCTCGCTCTGGTGCGTGGGGATCAGGCGGCCTGAGCCGCCGCGCCGCCGGTGCCCTCGGCCGTGACCGCGGCCCGAGCCAGCTCGACGATCGCCGCGAAGGAAGCGGCGTCGTTGACGGCCATGTCGGCCAGGATCTTGCGGTCGACCTCGATGCCGGCCAGACGCAGGCCCTGGATCAGACGGTTGTAGGTCATCCCGTTGGCCCGGGCGCCTGCGTTGATCCGCTGAATCCACAGCTGCCGGAAGTCGCCCTTGCGGTCGCGACGGTCCCGGTAGGCGTACTGCATCGAGTGCAGCACCTGCTCCTTGGCCTTGCGGTACAGGCGGGAGCGCTGACCGCGGTAACCGCTCGCGGTCTCCAGCAGGGTACGACGCTTCTTCTGGGCGTTTACAGCCCGCTTGACGCGTGCCATCTCAACTCCTTCTTACGTAAAGGTGGCGCGCGTCAGCGGCCGAGCAGCTTCTTGATGCGCTTGACGTCGGCCTTGGCCAGCACGACCGTGCCGGTCAGCCGGCGGGTCTGGGTGGAGGGCTTCTTCTCCAGGTTGTGGCGCAGGCCGGCCTGCTGGGCAACGATCTTGCCCTTGCCGGTCACCCGGACCCGCTTACCCATACCCGTGTGGCTCTTCATCTTCGGCATGTGGAACGTCTCTCCCCTGTTACTCGCCGCTGGTGTCGGCGGCGGTGCCGGTGTCACCGGCTGCTGCGGTCTCGCCGACCGCCGCGGTCTCATCGGCTGCCGGAGCGGCGGACTCGTCCGCTGCCCGGTCCCGAGGGCCACCGCGAGACGCCGTGGCGGCGACCGCGGAAGCCTTGACGGCCCGGTGCGGAGCGAGAACCATGATCATGTTTCGGCCGTCCTGCTTCGGAGCGGCCTCGACGTATCCCAGGTCCGTGATCTCGGATTCGAGCCGACGCAGGAGCCGGTAACCCAGCTCCGGGCGACTCTGCTCGCGACCGCGGAACATGATCGTCACCTTGACCTTGTCGCCCGCCTTGAGGAACCGCACCACGTGACCCTTCTTGGTCTCGTAGTCGTGCGGGTCGATCTTCGGCCGAAGCTTCATTTCCTTGATGACGGTCTGCTGCTGATTACGCCGCGCTTCGCGCGCCTTCAGTGCGCTCTCGTACTTGAACTTGCCGAAGTCCATGAGCTTGCACACCGGCGGGCGCGCCATCGGCGCAACCTCGACCAGGTCCAGATCGACGTCCGCGGCCAGCTGAAGAGCGCGCTCCAGCGGGACGATGCCCACCTGCTCACCCTCTGGGCCGACCAGTCGGACCTCACGTGCCCGGATCTGCTCGTTCACGCGTGGTTCGACGCTGATGGGGCCTCCTCGAGTCGTTTCTGCTCAGTGGCCGACCCCTGCGGCTCCCGGATGGGAACCGACCTGAAAAGCAGAAGGCCCCGGCGCATGCCAGGGCCCGCTCGACCGGTCAGCACCATCACAAGGATCGCGCATCCGACGCCGGGACATGCCCGGAACCGGTGACCGGACCCGGCCACCGTAGCGGCGACTCGGGTGGGAGCAGGCGCTCCGCTTTCAAGGCTGCCTGCTCGCACGCGGAGACAGCCTGGTCGACTCGACAACACTACACCGACGTCCCGGCCACCCCCAAACCGGGACACCCGGGGCACCATCTCGGGTAGCCCCAGGACGCGGCGCTCAGTGGTCCACGGCGCGTTCGGCGCGTTCGGCGAGGCGGACCTGGTGCGCCTGGTGCAGTCGCCGCAGCGCGCGGACCCCGTCGACGGCCAATTCCTTGTCGGCAGCCTGCAGGGCGACCATCGGCAGCAGGTCGTCGTCGTGCAGTTCCAGGCTGGCCCACGGCGCGCCCCGGTCGAAGCGGACTCCCCGCACGACCTCCCAGGGCAGCTCGTAGGAGCTGATCACGTTGCGCACCCGGATGCCACGCGCGTCCGCCTCCACCCGCGGACGGGTGAACAGCAGGAACCCCAACGCGCCGAAGACGCCCAGGCCGATCATGGCGATCTGGTCGCCGCGCTGGAAGCTGCCGTAGCCGTCGCCGGTCGGCCCGCTCAGCGAGGTGGCGACCAGCGCGAACACCACTACCAACGCAACCGCCGCCGACCAGCAGACCACGCGGATGCGGCGGGGCTTCAGGCGGACCAGCTCGGTATCACTCACCCCACCAGTCTGCCACCCACACCCAGCCTCTCAAACGCACCACCCGCTGAGCACCGCCTCAAACCTCACCGTCGACCGCCAGGACCACGACCGAGCCGACCGTCATCCGAGACCCGCCACCACAAGATCGCGCTCGCACCAGGAAGTAGTGGCCTTGAGCGCGCAGTGCGGCCACCACAACAACGATGGAGCGCGATCTTGCGGCGTTGATCAAGGCACGAGGCGCGCACCCGGACCAGCACGCGCGGCGCGGGCCGACATGCGACGACCGGGCCTGGACGGTCAGAGGCGACAGGCGTGGATGTTGGTGACGAGGATGGCACGGGCGCCCAACTCGTACAGCTCGTCCATGATCCGGTGGACGTCGTCGCGGAGCACCATCGCCTGCACCGCCACCCAGCCCTCCCGGTGCAGGGGCGAGACGGTGGGCGACTCGATGCCCGGGGTGAGCCCGCTGGCCCGGTCCAGCAGACCGGCCGGCACGTCGTAGGCGAGCATCACGTAACGGCGGGCGACCAGCACACCGTGCAGGCGGCGCAGCAACTGCTCGGCCTGCGATTGCGCGGGCGCGCCGGCGCGCCGGACCAGCACCGCCGAGGAGCGCAGCAGCGGCTCGCCGAAGACCACCAGGCCCGCCTGGCGCAGGGTCGCGCCGGTCTCCACCACGTCCGCGATCACGTCGGCGACACCGAGGCGTACGGCGTTCTCCACCGCGCCGTCAAGGCGGATCACGTCGGCCTTGACGCCCACCTCGCCGAGGTGCCGTTCGACCAGCCCCGGGTACGCGGTGGCGATGCGGTGACCGCCCAACTCCTGCACGGAGGCGATGTCGTCGGGGCGGGCGGCGAAGCGGAAGGTGGCCCGGCCGAAGGCGAGGTCGACGACTTCTTCGGCCGGCGCGGCCGAGTCGATCAACAGGTCCCGACCGGTGATCCCGAGGTCGAGGTCACCGGAACCGACGTAGGTGGCGATGTCCTTGGGGCGCAGGTAGAAGAATTCGACGTCGTTGGCCTCGTCCCGGCAGACGAGGTCCTTGGGGTCGGTGCGCTGGCGGTAGCCCGCCTCGCGCAGCATCTGGGCGGCCGGTTCGGCCAGGGTGCCCTTGTTGGGAATGGCGACACGCAGCATGACGGAGTGCTCCTTCGATCCGGTTGGCGATCAACAGGGGTGGGGGCACTCACAGATGTCGGTAGACGTCCTTGAGCTCGAGACCACTGGCGAGCATCAGCACCTGGACCTGGTAGAGCAGTTGGGAGATCTCCTCGGCGGTGCGCTCCGGCCCCTCGTGCTCGGCGGCCATCCACGACTCGGCGGCCTCCTCGACGACCTTCTTGCCGATGAAGTGCACGCCCTTGTCGAGGGCGGCGACGGTGCCCGAGCCCGGGGTGCCGGCGGCGGCCTTGGCCTGCAGCTCGGCGAACAACTCCTCGAACGTCTTCACGGGGAACGATTCTTCCAGCCACCCCACCGGCACCCCACGCCCGGGTCCGCCGGCACCCAGCCATCGGGACAATTCCCTACCAACATGGTGGGACAATTGTCGATCGATGCTCATCAAGCTCTACGCTGTCCGCCATGGCCAGCAGCTCACGTCTCCTCGCGCTCACCGTCGCCGGCGCCGTCGTCGTAGCCACCGCCGGATGCGCGCCACAGGACGAGGAACCCACCCCGACCGTCACCGCACCGCCGTCCTGCACCAAGGACAGCCTGCCCACCCGTACGCCGGGCAAGTTGACCATCGCCACCGACCAGCCCGCGTACGAGCCGTGGTTCTCCGACGACAAACCGGACAACGGCGAGGGCTTCGAGTCCGCCGTGGCGTACGCGGTGGCCGAGAAGCTCGGCTACGCCCGCGCCGACGTCACCTGGACCCGGGTCAAGTTCGACACCGCCATCGCGCCCGGGCCGAAGGACTTCGACTTCGACATCAACCAGTTCTCCATCACCGAGGAGCGCAAGCGCGCGGTCGACTTCTCCGCGCCGTACTACCTGGTGCGGCAGACCGTCATCGCGTTGAAGTCCTCGAAGATCGCCGGCCGGACGTCGCTGGCCGAGCTGCGGGACGCTCGGCTCGGCGCGCAGGTCGGCACCACCAGCTACCAGGCGATCACCGACGTGCTCAAACCGACCGCCAAGCCGCAGGTCTACAACAGCAACGACGATGCCAAGAAGGCCCTGCAGAACGGGCAGTTGGACGGTCTCGTGGTGGATCTCCCGACCGCCTTCTACATCACCGGCGCGGAGATCACCGACGCGGTGATCGTCGGGCAGGTGCCGCAGGTCGGTACGCCCGAAGCCTTCGGGTTGCTGCTGGACAAGAACTCCCCACTGACGTCCTGCGTGAGCGGTGCGGTCGGTCAGCTCACCACGGCGGGCACCCTGAAGGAGCTGGAGCAGAAGTGGCTCGCCCAGGTGGCGGGGGCGGCCGAGCTGCGGTGACCCTTCTGGATCACGTGCCGTCCGAGGCGCAGCTGCGGCGGTCGGCGTACCGGCGTCGGCAGACCGTCTACAGCGTGCTCGTCGCGGCGTCCTCGACGGCGGCGCTCGGCACGCTGCTGGTGATCGCGGTGACCGGGGCGCCGGGCTGGGACCGGGTCCGGCGGTCGTTCCTGGATCCCGAGATCGCCCGCGACGCGCTGCCGACGGTGCTGAGCGGGCTCTGGCTCAACGTACGGCTGCTGGTCTGCTGTGCGGTCGGCGCGCTGCTGCTCGGGCTGGTGATCGCCGTGCTGCGGACGCTGCGCGGGCCGGTCTTCTTCCCGGTCCGCGCGCTGGCCGCCGGCTACACCTACACCTTCCGTGGCCTACCGCTGATCATCGTGCTGTACCTGCTCACCCTCGGTGTGCCGGGGCTGCGGCTGCAGGGAATGCCGCCGGTGCTGGTGCTGGGCGGGATCGCGTTGGTCCTCACCTACGGCGGCTACCTCGCCGAGGTGTTCCGGGCCGGCATCGAGTCGGTGCACTCCAGCCAGCTCGCCGCGGCCCGCTCGTTGGGCCTGACCTACCGGCAGACGATGCGGCACGTGGTCCTGCCGCAGGCCGTCCGCCGGGTGGCGCCGCCGTTGCTCAACGACGTGGTGGCGTTGCAGAAGGACGTCGGGCTGGTCTCGCTCGCCGGACCGATCGACGCGGTCCGCGCCGCCCAGATCGCCACCGCGCAGACCTTCAACTACACGCCGTACATCGTGGCGGGGGTGCTCTTCGTGCTGCTCGCCATCCCGCTGATCGCGGTCACCGACTGGGTGACGCTGCGCGCGGCCCGCCGACAGTCGGGAGGCTGACCCATGGCGTTGCTGCGCTGTCGGGGACTGCGTAAGGAGTTCGGCGGGCACGCCGTGCTCGACCACCTCGACCTGACCGTCGCCGAACACCAGGTGGTGGCGCTGATCGGCGCGTCCGGGTCCGGCAAGTCGACCCTGCTGCGCTGCGTCAACCTGTTGGAAGAGCTCGACGACGGCACCATCGAGTTGGACGGGGAGGACATCTCCGATCCCCGGGTGGACGCGGACCTTGTCCGGCGGCGGATCGGCATGGTGTTCCAGGCGTACAACCTCTTTCCGCACCTGAGCGTGTTGGACAACATCACCCTCGCGCCGCGCCGCGTACACCGGCGGGCTCGTGCGCAGGCCGAGGCGCAGGCCCGGGAGCTGCTGGACCGGGTGGGGCTGGGCGCCAAGGCGGACGCCTACCCGGACCGGCTCTCCGGCGGTCAGCAGCAGCGGGTGGCGATCGTCCGGGCACTGGCCAACTCACCTCGGCTGATGCTGCTCGACGAGGTCACCTCCGCGCTCGACCCGGAACTCGTCGGCGAAGTGCTGACGATGATCCGCGACCTGAAGGCCGACGGCATGACCATGGTGCTGGCCACCCACGAGATGGGCTTCGCCCGGGAGGTCGCCGACGAGGTGTGCTTCCTCGACGCCGGGCGGGTGGTCGAGAGCGGCCCGCCCGAGCAGGTGCTCGGCGAGCCGACCCAGCCCCGTACCCGGCAGTTCCTGCGCCGGATCATCGAGGCCGGTCGGCTCTGAGCGAGAACCGGCCGAGGCGTCAGCCGCCGAAGCCGACCCGTTGGGCGTTGCCCGCCGCCACGGTCCGTACGGCCAGCGCCGCGTCGAGCGCGGCGACGGTGGCCGCCCAGCCCTTGTCCTCCGCCGAACCGGGCAGACCGGCGCGGTCCCGGGCCTGTTCGATGGTCTCCACGGTGAGCACCCCGTGTGCCACCGGCTTGCCCTCGTCCAGCGCCACCCGGGTCAGACCGTCGGTGACCGAGCGGCAGACGTAGTCGAAGTGGGCGGTGGAGCCGCGCACCACCACACCGAGAGCGACCACCACGTCGCAGCGGCGTGCGAGGGCCTGGGCGACCACCGGCAGCTCCACCGAGCCGGCGACACGGGCGACCACGGAACGCGCCCCGCACGCCTCGGCCGCCGCCACCGCACGCTCCAGCATGTGGTCGGTCAACTCGCCGTGCCAGCGGGCGGCGACGACCCCCACGGTCAGCCCCGCGGCGTCCACCGCGTCGATTCCCGGCTCACCGAATCCCGCCATCGTCATGCTCCGATCTCGTCGTTGGCGACCGGACGCCCCAGCGGCGCCTCGGACACCTCGTCCAACTCGTCCAGCAGGTGACCCATCCGGTCCCGCTTGGTGCGCAGGTAGCGCAGGTTCTCCGGGTGCGCCCCGGCCGGCAGCCCTTCGCGGCCGGTGATGGTCAACCCGTACCCCTCCAGCCCGGCCCGCTTGGCCGGGTTGTTGGTCAGCAGCCGCATCGAGCGCACGCCCAGGTCGTAGAGGATCTGCGCGCCGGTGCCGTAGTCCCGGGCGTCGGCCGGCAGACCCAGGTCGAGGTTGGCGTCGACGGTGTCGCGGCCCAGGTCCTGCAACTGGTACGCCTGCAGCTTGTGCAGCAGCCCGATGCCACGCCCCTCGTGCCCGCGGACGTAGAGCACCACGCCCCGACCCTCCCGCGCGACCCGGGCCAGCGCGGCGTCCAACTGCGGCCCACAGTCGCAGCGCAGCGAACCGAACACGTCCCCGGTCAGGCACTCGGAGTGCACCCGGACCAGCACGTCCTGGCCGTCACCGAGGTCACCCAGCACCATCGCGACGTGCTCGGCCGGGTCGTGCTCGGCGCGGTAGCCGAGTGCCCGGAACACCCCGTGCCTCGTCGGCATCCGGGCGTCGGCGACCAGCTCGACCTGCTTCTCGGTACGCCGCCGGTAGGCGATCAGGTCGGCGATGGTGACCAGGACGAGACCGTGTTCGGCGGCGAACTTCTCCAGGTCGGGCAACCGCATCATGGTGCCGTCGTCGTTGACCAGCTCGCAGAGCACGCCCGCCGGGCGCAGCCCGGCCAGCCGGGTCAGGTCGATTCCCGCCTCGGTGTGCCCGGGCCGGCGCAGCACCCCGCCCTCCCGGGCGCGCAGCGGCACCACGTGCCCGGGCCGGGCCAGGTCGGTCGGATCGGTGGACGCGTCGGCGAGCAGCCGACTGGTGTGCGCGCGGTCGGCCGCCGAGATGCCGGTGCTGACCCCCGCCCGGGCGTCCACGGTCACCGTGTACGCGGTGCCGCGCCGGTCCTGGTTGGTGTGGTGCATCGGCGGCAGGTCGAGGCGGTCGGCCTCGCTCTCGGTCAGCGCCACGCAGACGTAGCCGGAGGTGTAGCGCACCATGAACGCCATCAGCTCCGGCGTGGCCAGCTCGGCCGCGAAGATCAGGTCGCCCTCGTTCTCGCGGTCCGCGTCGTCGACCACGACGACCGGCCGGCCGGCCGCGATCTCGGCGACCGCCTGCTCGATGCTTCCGAAGCTGGTCATGCCACAGCCTCCGTGTAGACGGGTTTGCGGACGGTGGCCGGCCGGGTGGCGCGCGAGGTGCGCCACCACGCGGCGAAGCCCCAGACGCACAGCGCGCCGTAGATCAGGTACATGACCGCCGACGGGTAGAACCCACCGCGCAGCAGCAGCGGCACGCCGACCGCGTCCACCGCGATCCACAGCAGCCAGAACTCCACCCAGCCGCGGGCCATGCCGTAGGTGGCCAGCAGGCTGCCGGTGAGGATCCAGGCGTCGGGCAGCGGGCCCCACGAGCCCAGCGCCTTGAGCACCGGGTACGCCACGGCGGTGCCGACCACGGCGGCCAGCAGCAGCATCAGCCGCTCCCGCCCGGTGGCCCACCGCGGCACGACCGCCGCCTGCCCGCCGTCGGCGCGACGGTTGCGCTGCCAGCGCCACCAGCCGTACACGCTGACCGCGAAGAAGAACACCTGTCGGCCGGCCTGCCCGTACAGGTCGTGCGCCTGCGGGGTGGCGAACACACCGCCCAGGAAGACGGTCAGGAGCAGCGCGTTGCCGATCATGCCGACCGGCCAGGCCCAGACGACCCGGCGCAGTCCGAGCAGCGCGGAGAGCAGCCCGAACGCGTTGCCGACGATCTCCCGAACCAGCACCGGCGAACCGGCCACCTGCACCTGGGCGTCCAGCAGCCAACCGAGCGGACCCATCAGACCACCTCGCCCGTGATCGAGGCCGCCCCGGGGCCGTCGGTGCCGGCGAGCCGGTCGCCGAGCAGCCGCTCGACGTACTTGGCCAGCACGTCGACCTCCAGGTTGACCGGGTCGCCGGCCCCCTTCGCGCCGAGTGTGGTCAGTTTGAGCGTGGTCGGGATCAACCCGACGGCGAACTCGTCCGCGCCCACCTCGGCCACGGTCAGTGAGACACCGTCGATGGTGATCGAACCCTTCTCCACCACGTACCGGGACAGGGCGGCAGGCAGCCGGAACCGGACCGTCTCCCACTGCTCCGCCGGCTCCCGGGAGATCACCTCGCCGACCCCGTCCACGTGGCCCTGCACCAGGTGCCCGCCGAGCCGGCTGCCGAGTGCGGCCGCCCGCTCCAGGTTGACCGGGTCGCCGACGCCCAGCGCGCCCAGCGCGGAGCGGCGCAGCGTCTCGCCCATCACGTCGGCGGTGAAGACCCCGTCGGTCACCTCCACGACGGTCAGGCAGACGCCGTTGACCGCGATGGAGTCGCCGTGCCGGGCGTCCGAGGTGACCAGCGGACCACGGACGCCGATCAGCGCGGAATCGCCCGCCGTCGCCGTGACCCGGACGATCTCCCCCAACTCCTCGATAATGCCGGTGAACATGTCAGCCCTCCCTTTTGCGGGGCAAAGCGGTGATCCGGAGATCCGGACCGATCTGCGTAACGTCGACGAACTCCAGATCGATGGCCTCAGCGATGGTGCTCACTCCCGCGTCGACCAGCGCGGTCGGGCCGGCGCCGAGCAGCCGTGGCGCGACGTACCCGATGACCTTGTCGACCAGGCCGGCCTGCAGGAACGCGCCGGCCAGTCGAGGGCCGCCCTCCAGCAGCAGCGAGCGGACTCCGCGCTGGTGCAGCGCCGCGAGCAGCGCCGGCAGGTCGACCCGGCCGTCCGGGCCGGCGCCTACCTCGTCGGCGGTCGCGATCCACGTCCGCGCGGCGCCGTCGCGGACCCGGGCGTCAGCCGGGGTACGCCCCGAGCTGTCCACCACCACCCGCAGCGGCTGCCGGATGGCCAGGCTGCCGTCACGCAGGTTGCGAGCGGTCAGCCGGGGGTCGTCGGCGAGCACGGTGCCCACGCCGGCGAGCACCGCGTCGACGGTGCCCCGCAGCGCGTGCACGTCGATCCGGGCCGCCTCCGAGGTGATCCACATGCTGGTGCCGTCCAGTGCGGCGGCCCGCCCGTCGAGCGTGGCGGCGTACTTCCAGATGACGTACGGCCAGCCCCGGCGCATCGAGGTCAGCCACGCGACGTTGCCGGCCTCGGCCTCCTCGCCGCGTACCCCGAGATCGACGCGGACCCCGGCGGCGCGCAGGGTGGCGGCCCCACCGGACGCGACCGGGTTGGGATCCGGCACGGCGATGACCACCCGGGCGACCCCGGCCTGGACCAGCGCGGAACTGCAGGGGCCGGTGCGGCCGGTGTGGTCGCAGGGTTCCAGAGTGACCACCGCGGTGCCGCCCTTGGCTCGCTGCCCGGCCTGCGCCAGGGCGACGATCTCGGCGTGCGGCCCGCCGGCGTACGCGTGGAAGCCCTCGCCCACGACCTGGCCGTCCTCGTCGAGCAGCACGCACCCGACCACCGGATTGGGGCTGGTCGTACCGAGCCCGCGCGCCGCCAACTCGATCGCACGCCGCATCGCCTCGTCGACGGAGACGCTGGCCATCGCCCTGCCCTGCCCTCTCACTCGCCGTCCGCGCGCTGGCGGTCAGGGAGGCTGCGGCCATGGGGCCGCGGGCAGGCGGAGGCGGAATCCGGGAACGGCACAGCCGGCCCGGGAGGTCGGCACGGCACGCTGACGCCAGCGGCCGGTACGGACCGTCCGTCCCGCGCGCTGTCTCCCATCCGGACTGTCTGGGCGCGGACGAACCGCCCCCAACCGTCGGCCCCGGATTTTCACCAGGTCCACCGGGCGGCAGAGCCGTCCGGGTCGCGGGCTGACCACGGTTGGACCGTGGATCACCGCCGGTTCGGAATTTCACCGAGTCCCGCCAGCGCGTGGTGGGTTATACCGGCAGTCTTACACGCTGACGCGCGTCCGCCGCCACCTAGGCGAGCTACTTCACAGCGGGATCACGCGTCAGGTGACGCCGCGACGCCGGTCCACGGCCACGTACGACCCGGGTTGGCTCTTGGCGACCGTTTTCATCTCCGAGGCCACCGCGATCACCTCCAGGGGGTCGGTGAACCGCTTACCGGCGTCGGAGAGGGACACCCCGATGGACAGCGTGACCAGGGCGGCGCGACGGATGTTGCCGCGTCGGTCCTTCAGCTCGACGAAGCCGCGCTCCCGGTCGGTCGGGTCGTAGAGCGTGTCGGCGGCGTTCTCGAAGTCCACCACCGCCTGGGAGGTCAGCGGGCGGACCTGGTCCGGAGCGCAGACGATGACGAAGTCGTCACCGCCGACGTGTCCGAGGAAGGCCGGCGGCAGACCGACACCCACCACCGCCCGGTGCAGGCTGCGGGCCAACGCGGAGATGAAGTCGTCGCCACGGACGAAGCCGTACCGGTCGTTCACGCTCTTGAACCGGTCGATGTCGACGTAGCCGACGGCGTAGTCCACACCCTGCCGCACCCGGTCGCTGATCTCCCGACGGATCCGGCTGTTGCCGGGCAGCCCGGTCAGCGGGGAGACCTCGCGGAACTCCTTGTTGCGGCGCAGCGTGGACGAGACCCGGGCCACCAGCTCGGCGGTGTCGAACGGCTTGACCAGGTAGTCGTCGGCGCCGGCGCTGAGCCCGAGCACCTTGTCGACGGTCATCCCCTTGGCGGTCAGCATGATCACCGGCAGGGCGGAGGTCATCGGGTCGGCGCGCAGCCGGCGGGTCAGTTCCAGCCCGTCGATGCGGGGCATCATGAGGTCGACCACCGCCAGGTCCGGACGCTCGCGTTCGATGACGTCGAGGGCCTCCTGGCCGTCGCTGGCGTGGATCACCTCGAAGCCGTGCAGCCGCAGGTTGAACTCGACGAAACGAGCGATGTCCTCGTCGTCGTCGACGACGAGGATGATGTCCTTGCGGTCGCCGTCGGGTTCCACCTCAGGCGCCGGGAGCCGCGCGTTCCGCCAGCGAACGCAGGTGCCGTACCGCCTCCGCCGGGTCGGCGGCGCCGTACACGGCGGTGCCGGCGACGAAGGCGTCGGCGCCCGCCGCGGCGGCCTGCTCGATGGTGTCGGCGGCGATCCCGCCGTCCACCTCGATGCGTAGCTCCAGGTGCCCGGTCGAGACGTGCCGGCGGGCGGTACGAACCTTGTCCAGCAGTTGTGGGATGAACCGCTGCCCACCGAAGCCGGCCCTGATCGTCATGATCAGCAGGGTGTCGAAGCTGGGCAGCAGGTCCAGGTACGGCTCGATCGGGGTGTCCCGGTCGATGGCCAGGCCCGCCTTCGCGCCGGCCGAGCGCAGGTCTTTCGCCAGCGCCACCGGGTCGTCGGCGGCCTCGGCGTGGAAGGTGACGTTGTACGCCCCGGCGTCGGCGTAGCCGGGGGCCCACCGGCGCGGATCCTCGATCATCAGGTGCACGTCGAACGGCATCGCGGTGACAGCCCGCAGGCTCTGCACCACGGGCAGGCCGATGGTCAGGTTCGGCACGAAGTGGTTGTCCATCACGTCGACGTGCAACCAGTCCGCGGCGTCCTCGACGGCACGGACCTCTTCGGCGAGGCGGGAGAAATCGGCGGCCAGGATGCTCGGCGCGACGATCGGCGGCGGTACGGTCACGTGGCCAGTGTACGAACGTGGCGACCCGCGACCCGCATCGCGCCACCTTCGGAGACGCGCTGTGATCCGGCAGTGACCACTGGTGCAGAATTAGTCACTCCGGACCCCAGAATCCGGACGAACAGACGTCAATGGCTGGCCGATCGACGGAAAGGCGACGACACTCCAAGCGGGACTGTGCCATAGGCTGCACGCCCGCCGGGGTCTCGCCGCGGGGCGCGATGACCGGCCGCCAGCTCCCGGGAAGGGCGGACGATGCGACGGTGGCTCCCAGCACTGGTACTGGCCGGCGTCACGACGATGCTGCTGGCCAGTTGCACGCCGGCACGAGGCGCGGACGGTGACCTCACCGACGACTGGCCGGCACTACGGGTTCCGAAGCCGTTCAGCCCGGCCACCGACACCTGCCTGCCCCGGATCATCCCGGTCGTGCAGGCCAGCACCTACGAGACGGTCGACTGCGCGCGTAACCACCTGGCCGAGACCATCCACGTCGGCACCTTCGTCGGGCCCGACGCGCTGACCGAGACCCGGCCCGAGCCCGGCTCGTCGGCGCTGCGCACCGCCCGCGCCGAGTGCGACCAGCGGGCCCGGGAGGTGCTCGGCGGCGACTGGCACACCGCCCGGCTCGCGCTGACCCTCGCGTTGCCGTCCGCGCCCGCCTGGTCCGGCGGCGCGCGCTGGTTCCGCTGCGACATCAGCGAGACCGGCAGCATCGACAACACCCGCCCGGTCAACCGCACCGGCAGCCTGCGCGGCGCGTTGATCGGCGACAGCCCACTGACGCACCGCTGCTTCGACCCCAAGCTGATCGGCGACAACCTCAACTACATGGCACCCGTGCTCTGCACCGAACCGCACCGCGCCGAGTTCGTGGGTGTCTACGAGGAACGCGACATGAGCTGGGCCGACTTCAGCAAGGCCGCCGCCCAGGCGCACCAGCGCTGCATGGAGCTGATCGCCACGTTCGCGTCCGTGCCGAACAACGACGAACTGCCGTACCGGGCCGGTTCCATCTACTACCCACCGTCGCAACGGGAGTGGGAGGAGGGCGACCGTGGCGTGCGCTGTTTCCTGTGGAGCGACGACCGCAAACTCACCCGTTCGATGCGCGGCGCCGGCCCGGAGGGACTTCCGGCGATCTGAGGATCGGTGCCGTATGCTGCTGCGCCGTGGCGCTACCGGCCGGCCGGGTCCGGTCGGCGGCCACCAGTGGCGGGGAGGTCAGGGATGCGACGGTGGTTGACGGCGTTCGCCGGAGGTGCGGCCCTGGCGCTGGCCGGGTGCAACGCGCCCGCCGGACTCGACCGTGACCTCGTCGACGACTGGCCGGCGCCCGTCGCGGCGCAGCAGTTCGTGCCCGCCGCCGACGTCTGCCACCAGACCGCCCAGCAGGTCGGCTTCCTGACCGGCTACAACCCGACGGCGTGCACCGAGTCGCACCGGGTCGAGACCATGCACGTCGGCACCCTCACCGGCCCGGCCGCCGAGCCCGGCACACCGCCGCTGCCCGGTTCGGCGGGCATGCGGGCCGCGCAGTCCGCGTGCGACACGCAGGTCAACAAGGCGGTCGGCGCCGACTGGCGCTCCGGGCGACTCGGCCTGACCGTCGTGCTGCCGTCGCCGCAGGCCTGGGCGGGCGGGGCCCGCTGGTACCGCTGCGACGTCACCGAGATCGTCAGCATCGACGACACGACTGTCGACCTGCGCACCGGCAGCCTCCGGGGCGCGTTGTCCGGCGCGGCACCCCTGGCGTACCGCTGCTTCAACCCGAAGATGGTCAAGGACGACATCGACGAGATGGTCCCGGTCTCCTGCACGGCGAAGCACCACGCCGAGTTCGTCGGGGTGTGGCAGGGCCCGGACGTCAGCTACGCCGAGTTCACCCGCGACACCAAGCGCACCCACCGGGCCTGCCAGTCGATGATCGCGAAGTACGCGAAGGTGCCGGACAACTCGCAACTCGAATTCCGCGCTGGAACGATCTACTACCAGCCGTACGAGGAGGAGTGGAAGAACGGCAACCGCGGCGTGCAGTGCTTCCTCTGGATCTCCGACCGGGACCTGACCCGCTCGATGAAGAACGCCGGCACCAAGGGCCTCCCGGTCACCTGAGCACCCAGCTGTAAGGAAGGGTCCCTTATTAACGCGGAGCGTTAATAAGGGACCCTTCCTTACAGCGAACCGAATCAGCTACGCCGCAGGACGGCGAGGAACATCGCGTCGGTGCCGTGGCGGTGCGGCCAGAGCTGCACGGTCGGCCCGTCGCCCAGACCGGGCATGCCGGCCGGCAGCAGCGGGCGGGCGTCCACGAAGTCCACCGCGACCCCGCTGCGGCGGGCGGCCTCGGTCACCGTCACGTGCGTCTCGACCGTGTGCGGCGAGCAGGTGACATAGGCGACCAGGCCGCCGGGGCGGACCGCCCGCAGCGCCGCGCCGAGCAGCTCCCGCTGCAGCCGGGTCAGTGGCGGCAGGTCGGACGGCTGGCGACGCCACCGTGACTCCGGCCGGCGGCGCAGCGAGCCCAGCCCCGTGCACGGGGCGTCGACGAGCACCCGGTCGAAGTGCTGCTCGGGCAGCTTCGGGTCGCCGCCGACCTCCCGGCCGTCCATGGCCAGCACGGCCACCGGCAGGCCCCGGGTCGCCTGGGACACCAGCCGGGCCCGGTGCTCGGCCACCTCCACCGCGGTCACCCGGGCGCCACGCTGCGCGGCCAGGGCACCCAGCAGACCGGCCTTGCCACCCGGACCGGCGCACAGGTCCAGCCAGCGCCCGTCCGGACCGTCGAGCGGCGCGTCGGCGAGCGCGGCGGCCACCAACTGGGAGCCCTCGTCCTGGACGTGGGCACGGCCGTCAGCCACCGCCGGCACGTCGCCGGGCGCGCCGCCGGGCAGATAGACGGCGTACGGCGAGAAGGCACCGGGCGCGCCGCCGACCTGGTCGGCCAGCTCGACCGGGTCGATCAGCCCCGGCCGGGCGCAGAGGTGCACCGGCGGGCGCTCGTTGTCCTCGATCAGGAGGCGGGCCGTCTCGCCCAGGTCGCCGTCGAGCGCCTCGGAGAAGGCTCGCACGATCCACTGCGGATGGCTGTACGCAAGGGCCAGGTGCCCGACCGGGTCGGTCTCCATCGGCGGGGCCAGCTTCGCCACCCAGGCGTCCACGTCACGGGTGGACACCTCGCGCAGCACCGCGTTGGCGAAGCCGGTGGCACCCGGCGCGACCGAGCGGACCAGGTCCACTGTCGACGAGACGGCGGCGTGTGCCGGCACCCGGGTGTGCAGCAGTTGGTACGCACCGAGGCGCAACGCGTCGCGTACCGGCGGGTCGATGCGGGCCACGTCCCGACCGGACGCGTCGGTCAGGATCGCGTCCAACGTGCCCAGGTGGCGCAGGGTGCCGTAGGTCAGCTCGGTGGCGAAGGCCGCGTCCCGGCCGAACAGCCCCTCCTCCCGCAGGATGATCGGCAGCACCAGGTTGGCGAACGCGTCGTCGCGGTGCACGGCGGCCACCGCCTCGTACGCGGCACGACGCGGTCGGTCCAGTGGTGGCCGGACCGGCCGGCGGTCCCCGCCACGACCCGTGGGCGGGCCCGAGCGGGTGGGTCGGGTCCCCTCCGGGGCCGTCACGCGAAGTCCTCGCCGACGCCGACCCGGACACCGCGGGCCCAGTCGGTCGCGCCCATCGCCCGCTTACCTGCGGCACGGACCTCACCGAGGCGCACCGGCACGGTCGCCGTGCCGGCGAGCACCCGGGACTTCTCCACCAGCAACTCCCCCGGCTTCAACTCCGGACCGTCGGGCACCGGCACGACCGGGCCGAGCTTCACCCGCTCCCCTCGGAACGTGGTCCAGCCGCCCGGGGCCGGGGTGCACGCCCGGAGCCGACGGTCCACGGCGAAAGCCGGGTCGCCCCAGCGCACCCGGGCGTCGTCCACAGTCAGTTTCGGTGCCAGCGACACCCCGTCGGCGGGCTGCGGCTCGGCCCGGGCGGTGCCGTCGTCGATCGCGTCGAGCACCGCCACCAGCAGCCCGGCGCCGGAGTCGGCGAGCCGCCCCAGCAGGTCGCCGGAAGTGTCGGCGGCGCGGATCTCGTCGGTCAGGGTGCCGTAGACCGGGCCGGTGTCCAGACCCTCCTCCAGCTGGAAGACGCTGGCACCGGTCACCTCGTCACCGTGCAGCACGGCGTGCTGCACGGGCGCGGCGCCACGCCACGCGGGCAGCAGCGAGAAGTGCAGATTGATCCAGCCGTGCCGCGGGATCTCCAGGGCGGCCGGCGGCACCAGCGCGCCGTAGGCGACCACCGGCACGCAGTCCGGTGCGAGCACGCGCAGCCGGTCGAGGAACTCGGGCTCGCGGGGGCGGGCCGGTGTGAGCACCTCGACGCCGTGCTCGTCGGCCCACTCGCCGACCGGGGACCGGGACAGGCCACGCCCGCGTCCGGCGGGCGCGTCGGGCCGGGTGACCACGGCGACCAGCTCGTGCCGGGAGGCGGCGACGGCGGCCAGGGCGGGGACGGCGACGGCCGGCGTACCGGCGAAGACCACGCGCATCCG
Source organism: Micromonospora sp. WMMD961 (assembly GCF_029626145.1). Taxonomy (NCBI): domain Bacteria; kingdom Bacillati; phylum Actinomycetota; class Actinomycetes; order Micromonosporales; family Micromonosporaceae; genus Micromonospora; species Micromonospora sp. WMMD961. Next base: position 2,821,470 of record NZ_JARUBJ010000002.1, on the reverse strand, counting down.
GGTCACCGACCCAGACCGAAGGGGTCGCTGATGTGCGGGCTGAGCTTGACCGTGGGCGGGGCAGCCGCGTCGTACCAGTCGGCCTGACGGATCGCCTTCATGGCCTCCTTGCGACCGGCGGCGTCCAGCCGGTCCAGGAAGAGCACGCCGTCCAGGTGGTCGGTCTCGTGCTGCACGCAGCGGGCCATCAGGCCGGTGCCGACGATCTGCATCGGGTCGCCGAACGCGCTGAAGCCCTTGGCGATGACGTTCTGGCGGCGCTTGGTGTCGAAGTAGAGCCCGGGGATGGACAGGCAGCCCTCCGGGCCGTCCTGCTCCTCCTCGTCGGGAAACTCCAGCACGGGATTGACCAGGTGCCCGAGCACGTCGTCGACGTCGAAGGCGAACACCCGCAGGCTCACACCGAGCTGCGGGGCGGCCAGGCCGGCGCCGTTCTGCTCACGCATCGTGTCGGTCAGGTCGGCGACCAGCCGACGCAGCTCGGCGTCGAAGTCGACCACCGGATCGGCCGGCGTGCGCAGCACCGGATCCCCAAACAGACGGATGGGCTGGACGGTCACGCGGGGTGGCTCCTTCACGGGTCGGACGAGGGGTGCCGTACCAGTCTACGGAGTGCCCCACCGCACGCCGGCCGGCGCACCTCGATCGGCGACAGCCGGTGTGCCCAGCGTCACCAGCAGGCTCTCGTAACCGCGCAGGGTCAGCCGGGTCCGGTGCCGGGGCGGCTCGGCCAGGGCCAGTTCGGGGAGGCGGCGCAGCAGCATCGGGAAGGCCAGCTGCGCCTCCAGCCTGGCCAGGCCGGCGCCGAGGCAGTAGTGCGGGCCCGCGCCGAAGGACAGCGGGTGCGCCTGGTCCCGCGTCGGGTCGAACCGCTGCGGGTCGGGAAACCGGCGCGGGTCGCGGTTCGCCGCGCCGAGCAACAGCAGCGCCGTGCTGCCGGCCGGAAGGTCGAGCCCGCCGCAGCGCACCGCCGCCGTGCTGGTCCGGGTGGTCAACTGCACCGGCGAGTCGTAGCGCAGCAGCTCCTCGACGTACGCCGGCGCGAGCGCGGGATCGGCGCGCAGCGCGGCGGCGGCGGCCGGGTGACGCAGCAGCACGACGAGACCGTTGCCGAGCAGATTGGTGGTGGTCTCGAAGCCGGCCACCAGCAGCACCACAAGATTGGCCAGCAGTTCGTCGCCGGTGAGCCGGTCGCCGTCGGCGTCGTGCACCTGGACCAGCGCGGTGGTCAGGTCGTCGGCCGGTGCCCGCCGCCGGGCGACGATCAACTCGACGAAGTAGTCGCGCAGCTCGGCGGCACCCGCGTCGGCAACCGTCAACTCTTCGGGGGTTATCTCCGGCTCCAGCACCCCGGTCAGGTCACCGGCCCAGCGGCGGAACAGCGGCCGGTCGGCCGCGGGTACGCCGAGCAGCGCGCAGATCACCCCGACCGGCAGCGGGTACGCGAAGTCGGCCAGTATGTCGACCGGAGCGCCGCCCGCGGCACGGGAGGCCATCGCGTCGAGCAGTTCCTCGGCCTGCGCCCGCACCACGTCGCGCATCCCGGCGATCCGGCGCGGGCTGAACGCCCCCGCGGCCAGCCGACGCATCCGGCTGTGGTCGGGCGGGTTGGTCCGCAGCATGGACCGGGCGATCGACGACACCGCGGGGCTCTGCCGCCAGTTCGGCCAGACCTGGTCACGTAGCGCGTCGTCGAGCACCCCGAGCCGGGGGTCGCGCAACAGCTCGTCGGCCTCCGGGTAGCCGGTCACCACGTACAGGCCCGGCAACGCCTGCACCACGGGCCCGTGGGCGCGCAGCCGCTCGTACGTCGGGTACGGGTCGACGCGCCCCTGCGGCGACATGAGCAGTGTGAACGCTTCGGCAGCTTCCACGGCCGACCTCCCCCGTCGATGCGTCGGAGGTTCCATCATCCCGGTGCGGCCGCGATCCGGCAGCCCTCGGCGCCGTGCGGTCGACGCCGAGCGATCAGGCGCTGACCGCTCGGGCGCCGGGCCCCCGGGGCTCGGGCGCCGGGGCCCAGGGCTGACGGCCCAGGCACCGGCGGGCGGGGCTCAGGCGCTGGCGGCCGGGTCTCCGGCGAGCACCGCGTCGCCGCGGAGCAGCGCCGGCTCGGGAAGCGGAAGCTGGATCTTGTGGGCCGCCTCCCAGTCGTAGACCAGGCCGGGACGGACCTGGGCGGCGAAGTAGTCGATCGCCGTCATCCCACCCACGACCGGCTCGTCGACCTCGGCGACCAGCTGGGCGGGGACCAGGGAGAACCCGTTCTGCAGGGCGGCACTGAGCCGGCGGTGGCCGTCGACGACGAAGAAGTACTCGCCGGTGAACCCGATCTTCAGCGGTTCGAGGGCCTCGTCGCCGGCCTCGGCCACGTCGCCGACGAAGTCGGTGTCCCACAGACCCCGCAGGGTGGCGATGTCCTCGGTCGGGTAGACGCGGGCCGGGTCCAGCAGCAGCAACGGTGGCGAGTCCCGCAGCACCTCGGCGCCGAGCGTCCCCTCGTACGCGGCGACGATGTGCTCGATCACCTCGGTGGCGGTCGCCCGGGTGGTGTCACAGATCAGGTCGTAGTTGCGCAGTCGGGCCTTGTCCACGCCGTACCGGATGATGAACCGGCTGCGCTCGCTGGCGCTGCGCTCCCGGAGCTTGGCCTTGGCCTCCTCCAGTGAGGCGTAGCTCTCCGCCGGGCCGGAGGGCCGGGCGAGCACCCGACGGGCCGCCTCGCCCGGTTCGGTGATCATGTGGACCTTGAGCGCGTCGGTGAAGAAGTGCCAGGCCAACCGGGAGTCCATGACGAGGCGCTCACCGGAGGCGGCGATGTCCCGCTGGAGCTGGTCGACGTAGCCGTCGACGGCCTGGTCGAGCTCGGCGTGCAGGTTGAGCTGCAGAGCGGTCATCTGCCGCTGCTGCGCCATCTCCCGGTAGAGGTCCCCCACGCTGACCCGGCGCATCCCGAGCCGCTTGGCGATCTCGACCGACACGGTGCTCTTGCCGCTGCCGAGGTCGCCGTTGAAGACGATCGATTGTCCAACGGTCACGACTTGTCCACCCCTGATCACCGGCTCATTGACATCATCGACACCGCGTCCGACCGACGCGTTCCCGCCATCGTCGCGCCAGCCCGCGGCGGCCCCAACTCGGCGCGTCTGACGCTCCGTCGCGACCTGGAGCCGCCGTACGCCTCGGCATGACGGGCGATGCTACCACTCCGGCGCCACCCCCCTGGCGGACGCGGTGTGCGGGGGCCCTCCCGAGGGGAGGGGTCCGCCGCCGCCGGCACCAGCGGAAACTCCTCAGAACAGGCTCAGCGGGTCGACCTGGAGACGGACCGGGTCGGCGGCCTTGCGGGCGGCACGAGCGCCCGCCGCCGAGTGCAGGGCCTCGGCGAGCGCGGCAGCCCGGGCCCGGGGCACCCGGACCAGCATCCGCTCCCGCCCCTCCTCGGCCGGCACCGGCCCGAGCACCTCGGCGTCCTCGGGCAGCCGGGCCGCGGTGAGCAGGTCCGCCACCGCCTCGGCCGGGCCGGTGACGCTCGCCATCCGGACGGCCGGGGGGAAGCCCAACTCCCGACGCTCGGCCAGCTCCCGGCCGGCGAACCAGCCCGCGTCCCAGCGCAGCAGCGCCTGCACCGGGGCGAGCGCGCCGTCGGCGACCACCACCACCCGCCCCGCCGGGGCCGGTCGGGCCAGCGCCGCCGCGGTCAGCCAGCGACGCAGCGCCTCCTCGCCGGCACGAAGGTCGGCCCGGGTCAGCAGGGCCCACGAGTCGAGCAGCAGCACCGCGCCGTAGCCGCCCTCGGCGACCGGCTCGGCACCGGGCGTGGCCACCACCAGGGCCGCGCCGCCGGGTACGTCGGTCAGCACCTCCTCACGCCCGGAGGTGCGTACCGGCACGTCCGGGAACGCCCGGCCCAGCTCCTCGGCGGTCCGCCGGGCACCGGTCACCGCCGCCCGCAGCCGCCGCCCACCGCAGTGCGGGCAGGCGTACGCGGCGGCCACCCGGGCGCACCACCGGCAGGCCGGGGTGCCGCCGGCCGAGGGCAGCGCGAGCGGGCCGGCGCAGTGCGCGCAGCGCGTCGGGGTCCGGCAGTCGGCGCAGGAGATCGACGGCAGGTAGCCACGCCGGGGCACCTGCACGAGCACCGGCAGGTCCTGCCGGAGGGCGTCGCGGGCGGCCGTCCAGGCCAGGCTGGGCAGCCGGGCGGTGGCAGCGCCGGGGTCACGGGCGAGTTGGGGGTCGTCGCCGGTCGGCGCGATGGCCGGGATGCGAGCCCGCACGGTCGCACGGTCGGCGACCACCTCCCGGGCCCAGCCGGTCTCCAGCAGCAGTTGCGCCTCGGCGCTACGCGCGTAACCGCCGATCAGCGCCCCGGCCCCGGCGAGCTGGCCACGGGTGAGCAGCACGTCGCGGGCGTGTGGGTAGGGGGCCCGGGGTTCGGAGTGCAGGTCGTCGCCGTCGTCCCACACGGCGACCAGGCCGAGCCGCTCCACCGGGGCGAACATCGCCGCCCGGGTGCCGATCACCACCGGCACCTGCCCCCGCCGGGCGGCGAGGAAGGCGCGGTAGCGGCGCGCCGGCCCGAGCGCGGCGGTGAGGCCGACGTGCCGCCCCGGCCCGAGCACAGCGGTGAGCGCGGCGTCCAGCCGGTCGAGGTCGCGGGCGTCGGGCACCACGACGACAGCACCGCGCCCCCCGGCCACGGTGGCGGCCACCGCGTCGGCGTAGCGGGCCGCCCAGTCCTCGCCCGGCAGCGCCGACCAGACCGCGCGGGGAGCCCGCCCGTCGGTGAGCGCCCGCAGCAGCGCGGGACCCGTCGGGTAGTCCCGCCAGCCGCGCGGGTCGACCAGCGCGTCCTCGGCGAGCGACGCCGGGGCGGGCTGGTCGTCGCGAGCCTCCTTCTCCACCCGCGCGTGCCGGGGCGGTACGGCGAGCCGGAGCACGTCGGCGAGGTTGCCCGCGTACCGGTCGGCGACCGCGCGGGCCAGCCGGGCGATCTCGGGCGCCAGCACCGGCTCCGGCGAGACCACCTTCTCCAGGTACGCGAGACGGCCGGTGTGCCCGGAGTCGTCGGCACGGGACAGCAACCACCCGTCGACGAGCTGCCCGGCGAACCGCACCTTCACCCGGGTGCCGGGCACCGCCACCTCGTCCAGCTCGGCCGGCACCAGGTAGTCGAACGGCCGGTCCAGGTGCGCCAACGCGACGTCCACGCAGACGCGCGCGACCGGCGACCCGTCCGCGGGTCGCCGGTCGCTACGCCTGGTGGCGGTCAGGCTCCCGCGGCCGACTTGAGGTCGGCGGCCCGGTCGGTGCTCTCCCAGGTCAGGTCCGGCAGCTCCCGGCCGAAGTGGCCGTACGCGGCGGTCTGCTGGTAGATCGGGCGGAGCAGGTTGAGGTCCCGGATGATCGCGGCCGGGCGCAGGTCGAACACCTCGGTCACGGCCTTCTCGATCGAGGAGACCGGCACGGTCTCGGTGCCGAACGTCTCGACGAACAGGCTGACCGGGTGCGCCTTGCCGATGGCGTAGGCGACCTGCGCCTCGCACCGCTCGGCCAGACCGGCGGCGACCACGTTCTTGGCGACCCAACGCATGGCGTACGCGGCCGACCGGTCCACCTTCGACGGGTCCTTGCCGGAGAACGCGCCACCGCCGTGGCGGGCGTACCCGCCGTAGGTGTCCACGATGATCTTGCGGCCGGTCAGCCCGGCGTCACCCATCGGGCCGCCGATCTCGAACCGGCCGGTCGGGTTGACCAGCAGCCGGTAGCCGTCGGTGTCCAGACCGAGGCTCTCCAGCTCCGGGGCGATGACGTGGTCGCGCACGTCCGGGGTGAGCAGCGAGTCCAGGGAGATGTCCGCGGCGTGCTGGCTGGACACGACGACGGTGTTCAGCCGGACCGGGCGCAGCCCCTCGTACTCGATGGTGACCTGGGTCTTGCCGTCCGGGCGCAGGTAGGGGATCGTGCCGTCCTTGCGGACCGCGGCGAGCCGGCGGGCCAGTCGGTGCGCCAGCGCGATCGGCAGCGGCATCAGCTCGGGCGTCTCCGAGCAGGCGAAGCCGAACATCATGCCCTGGTCGCCGGCGCCCTGCGCGTCCAGCGCGCTCTCCGACGCCCCGGTCCGCAGCTCGAAGGCGTTGTCCACACCCTGGGCGATGTCCTCGGACTGTGCGCCGATGGAGACGCTGACCCCGCAGGAAGCGCCGTCGAAGCCCTTCTTCGACGAGTCGTAACCGATGTCGAGGATGGTCCGGCGGACGATCGTCGGGATGTCGGCGTACGCCTTGGTGGTCACCTCACCGGCGATGTGCACCTGGCCGGTGGTGATCATGGTCTCGACCGCCACCCGGCTGTGCGGATCCTCGGCCAGCAGCGCGTCGAGGATGCCATCGCTGATCTGGTCGGCGATCTTGTCCGGGTGGCCTTCCGTGACCGATTCGGACGTGAAGAGACGGCGTGTCACGGCACTCCTAAGCGTGTGAGGTCGTTCCGCGGCAGTCTAATCACCACTGCGGCTGGTGTCGGGATCGGTCGCGCCCTTTACCACCCGTCAGGAACTGCCGGGTAGCCGCGCCACGACGAGGTCCCACACCGCGTCGGCCACGGACTCCTTGGCCTGCTCGGGCAGATGGGCCACCGAGCCGTCCGCGCCGATGACCGTCACCGTGTTGGTGTCGGCGCCGAAGACCAGGTCCGGACCGACCTCGTTGATCACGATGAGGTCGGCCCGTTTGCGGGTGAGTTTCGCCCGACCGTTGGCCTCGGCGTCGCCGGTCTCGGCGGCGAACACCACCAGCAGTTGCCCGGGTCGCTTGCGCTGGCCGAGCTCCGCCGCGATGTCGGGGTTCGTCACGAGGTCGATGGTGGGCGCGACGCCATCGTCCGACTTCTTGATTTTGCCAGGCGCGTACGTCGCCGGCCGGAAATCGGCCGGAGCCGCCGCCATCACCACCGCGTCGGCCTCGACGGCGGCCTTCACCGTCGCCTCCCGCAGCTCGGCCGTGGTGCCCACCCGGATCAGGTCGACGCCGGCGGGGTCGGGAACGGAGACGTTGGCGGCGATCAGTGTGACCTGGGCGCCCCGGGCGACCGCCGCGCGGGCGAACGCGTACCCCTGCTTGCCGGAGGAGCGGTTGCCCAGGAAGCGGACCGGGTCCAGTGGCTCCCGGGTGCCACCCGCGGTGACGACCACCCGGCGGCCGGCCAGGTCGGCGGGGGCGGAGCCGCCCCGGGCCAGCACCTGACGGGCGACGGCGAAGATCTCCGCCGGGTCGGGCAGCCGCCCCTTGCCGGTGTCGGCACCGGTGAGCCGACCCACGGCGGGTTCGATCACCCGCACGCCCCTGGCCCGCAGCGTGGCGACGTTGGCCACGGTGGCCGGATGCTCCCACATCTCGGTGTGCATGGCCGGGGCCAGCAGCACCGGGCAGCGGGCGGTCAGCAAGGTGTTGGTCAGCAGGTCGTCGGCGAGCCCGTGCGCGGCCTTCGCGAGCAGGTCGGTGGTGGTCGGCGCGACCACCACCAGATCGGCCTGCTTACCGAGGCGGACGTGCGGCACCTCGTGGACGTCGCTCCAGACGTCGTCGGCGACCGGCTGGCCGGAGAGCGCCGCCCAGGTCGGCGCCCCGACGAACCGGAGCGCCGACGCGGTCGGCACGACCCGAACCCGGTGACCGGATTCGGTGAAGAGTCGCAGCAGCTCGCACGCCTTGTAGGCGGCGATGCCGCCGCCGACCCCGAGGACGATCGAGGCGGACATCGGCCAGCGAGTGCTTACGGCTGGTCGGTCGGCTCGGCGGTGAGCAGGCCCGAGTTGATCTCGCGCATGGCGATGGAGAGGGGCTTCTCCTGGGGGGTGGTCTCGACGAGCGGGCCGACGTACTCCAGCAGACCCTCACCGAGCTGGCTGTAGTAGGCGTTGACCTGGCGCGCGCGCTTGGCGGCGAAGATGACCAGCGCGTACTTCGACGTCGTCTTCTCGAGGAGCTCGTCGATCGGCGGGTTGGTGATGCCTTCGGGGTTGGCGATGGATCCCACGAATTAACCTCTGCGTCTTTCGAGCCGCGCGGACGCGGTGCTGAGTCTCAACAGCGGCCGACCGTCAGCCGCGCACGCGCGACCAGGTCGGATCCGGATAAGAAGAACCGAGTAAGCCTACCAGCTCTTCGACGACCCGCTCGGTGAGGTCGTGCGTCAGCGTGTGCTCGAAGGCCGCCGCCACCTGGGCGTCGGGGCGGTAACCGGGCGGGCTCAGCAGCACCAGCCGGGAGTCCGGCAGGCGCGCGCGCACCAGCGGAGCGCCGGGCAGGTCGAGCGGGAGCAACACCGGCTGCCCGGCGTCGAGCCGGGCACGCAGCGGTGGATACGGGGTGCCCCGGCGGTACGAGCCGATCCGGGACCACTCCAGCAGCTCGCCCGCGACGAGCCGGCGGTCGAACTCGGCCGGGGCGAGGAAGACGCGGTCAACCCCGTCGATCTCCGACTCGCGGCGCGGCCGTGTGGTCGCCGGCACGGGCAACCACACGGACGGAGAACGCGCCCGGACGAGCTCGACGACACTCTCCCTGCCGGAACCCGAAGGTCCAGCCAGGACAGTGAGCCGAGCCGCCGGGCGCGCCTCGTCATCCGTGCTCACTGCTTGTTTCTACACGCTGCCAGGTTCAGTTGGCGGCGAACTCTCCAAGCAGTGCCTTGCGCTGCTGCTCGCCGAGGCCACGCAGGCGACGGCTGTCGGCGATCTTGAGCTTCTCCATGATCTGGGTAGCCCGGATCTTGCCGATGCCCGGCATGGCCTGCAGGACGGCAGAAACCTTGAGCTTGCCGACGACGTCGTCGCTCTCGGCGCGCTCAAGGACAGCACCGAGGGTGGTCTTGCCCTGCTTGAGCTGCTCCTTCAGCTGAGCACGGGCCTTGCGGATCTCCGCGGCCTTCTCGAGCGCGGCAGCGCGTTGTTCGGGGGTCAGTGACGGGAGCGGCACCAGTTCTCCTCAGGTCCCTATCGCGGCGGGCGGGGCGCACCGCCGCATCTGTGAAACGTGGTGTCGCTGTGAACCAAGGGGTCCGTGGTTCCCAGCGCGGGGAAAACTAGCGGTCAACGGAGCTTTCGGCAACGTGGGGGGCCCATGATCAACGGAAAGTGACCGACCCGTCAGTCAGTCAGCGGGCAGGCAGGACGGCCCGGCAGTCGGCCAACACCCGGTCCGCGGCGGCCCGCAGGGCAGCGACGTCGGGGCCCGCCGAGAGCACCTCCCGGGAGTACGACGGGAGCACCGAGGCGAGGCTCGAACCGAAGACGGTCCGCAGATCGGCGGCCCCGGCACCCTGCGCACCGAGGCCCGGGGCGAGCAGCGGACCCCCCACGCCGGAGAGGTCGTGACCGGTGTCGCCGATGGTCGCCCCGACCACCAGACCGAAGCTGCCGAGCGGGGTCGCACCACTGTTGAGCTGGGAAATCTCGTCGATCACGGTTTGCGCCACGGTGCGACCGTCGGCCGTACGGGCCCGTTGCACGGCCGCCCCCTCGGGGTTGGAGGTGAGAGCCAGTACGAACACCCCGCCGCCGTGCTCGGCGGCCAACTCGAACATCGGGGCCAGCGAACCGACGCCGAGGTAGGGGCTCGCGGTGACCGCGTCGACATACAGAGGGCTGGATGGATCGAGGTACGCGGAGGCGTACGCGCTCACCGTCGAGCCGATGTCGCCGCGCTTCACGTCGAGCAGAACGAGCGAGCCGGCATCGCGCAACTGTCGGATAGTTGACTCAAGAATGGCCACGCCGTGGGACCCGAAACGCTCGAAAAAGGCCGACTGAGGCTTGACCACCGCAACCCGGTCACCGAGGGCTTCCACGACGGTCCGGGTGAAGCGGTCAAGACCCTTGACGTCGTCGGCGAGACCCCAACTGGCCAGCAGACCGGGATGCGGGTCGATGCCCACACAGAGCGGCCCCCGCTCGGCGACCGCCCGGTGCAGCCGGGTTCCGAAGCTCTCCATCCGGTGCTTCCTCTCTTCTCTCCCGGGCGGCGACGCGCCTCCCGGGATGTACCAGTGGGTTCAGCCGGCCGCCACGGCCGCCGCCACGCCGGCAGCGATCCGGGCCAGGTCGGCGTCGTCGGTGACGTACGGCGGCATCGTGTAGACAAGATCGCGGAACGGGCGCAGCCACACCCCCTGTCCGGCCGCGGCGGCGGTGGCCGCGCCGAGGTCGACCTCGTGATCCAACTGGACCACCCCGATCGCGCCGAGCACCCGCACGTCGGCGACACCCGGCGTACCGCGCAGCGGCTCCAGGCCGGCGCGCAGGCCGGCGCCGACCCTGGCGACCTGCCCCGCCCAGTCTCCGGCCCGGAGCAGACCGATGGAGGCGTTGGCCACCGCGCAGGCCAGGGGGTTGCCCATGAACGTGGGTCCGTGCGCCAGCACACCGGCGGCGGAGATGCCCCGGGCGATCTCCGGCGTGCAGAGCGTCGCCGCGAGCGTCAGGTAGCCCCCGGTGAGCGCCTTGCCCACGCACAGCACGTCCGGGGTCACCCCGGCGTGCTCGGCGGCGAACATCGCACCGGTACGGCCGAACCCGGTGGCGATCTCGTCGAAGATCAACAGCACTCCGTGGGCGCGGGTCACCTCACGCAGCACCCGGAGGTAACCCGGATGGTGGAAGCGCATCCCGCCGGCGCCCTGGACGACCGGCTCGACGATCACGGCGGCCAGTTCGTGGGCGTACCGCTCGACGGTCTCCACCAGCGCCGCCACGTACGCGTCGTCGGGTGGGTCGTCGAAGCCGCCCGGCGGCACCGGGGCGAACACCTGTCGGGGCAGCACGTCGCCCCAGAGGTGGTGCATCCCGCCCTCCGGGTCGCAAACGCTCATCGGGTGGAACGTGTCACCGTGGTAGCCGCCCCGCCAGGTCGCCAACCGACGCCGCTGCGGCTGCCCGACGGCCCGCTGGTACTGCAGGCACATCTTCACCGCCACCTCGACGCTCACCGACCCGGAGTCGGCCAGGAACACGTGCTCCAGGCCCTCCGGCGTCAGCTCGACCAGGGTGCGGGCGAGCTGCACGGCGGGCTCGTGGGTGAGCCCGCCGAACATCACGTGGCTCATCCGTCCGAGCTGGTCGGTGACCGCCGCGTCCAACACCGGGTGCCGGTACCCGTGGATCGCCGCCCACCACGACGACATCCCGTCCACCAGCTCACGGCCGTCGGCCAGCCGCAGGCGTACGCCCTCGGCGCTGCGCACCACGTACGGCGGGTTCGCCGGCGGCAGTGCCGCGTACGGATGCCAGACGTGGTCCCGGTCGACGGCCAGGATCTCCTCGGGGGTCACGCGTACTCCTTTCGGGGCGCGAACCGGCCGGACGGCGGTCGTCCTTGGGCCGGTCGGGCCGCTCCGTCGCCGCCCTTGCTCTGCACCCGCGGGCGCGACACCTCAGGGCGCGACACCTCAGGGCGCGACCCGCGTCGGCCGAATGTCGGGCTCCGGCGGTGGTGGTGCACCGACGGGTGCAGAGCAACCGGGCGGTGGTGGTGCACCCGCGGGTGCAGAGCAACCGAGTGTTGGCTGTGGTGCATCCGCGGGTGCAGAGCAAAGGGCCCGTAGCAGGGGTGGTCTCCTTGGCGCGGAGCCGGCTCGGCGCCGGGTCGGGCCGGGCCGGCACCTCGCCGCGTGCGGTCACCGGCCGGCGACCGGATCCGGTGTCACCGCCGTGGCACTCGCCCGGGCGGCAGCCCGGACCAGGGCCGGGCCCCGGTAGATGAAGCCGGTGTAGAGCTGCACCAGGGAGGCTCCGGCGTCGAACATCCGAGTGGCGTCGTCCGGGTCGAGCACCCCACCGACCCCGATGATGGGCAGCCGACCACCGGTCTCGCGATGCACGAAGGCCACCACCTCCCGGGCGCGGCCGGTCAACGGTCGACCGGAGAGACCACCGGCCTGCTCGCCACGGTCGGCGTCCACGGCGGCGAGCCCGTCGCGGGACAGCGTGGTGTTGGTGGCGATCACCCCGGCGGCGCCTCGGGCCAGGCAGACCTCCAGCAGTTCGGCGATCGCCGCCTCGGTCAGGTCAGGGGCGATCTTGACCAGCACCGGCTTCTCCCCCACCAGCGCGCCGAGCAGCGCGTCCAGGTGGGCGCGGTCCTGCAACGAGCGCAGGCCCGGCGTGTTCGGTGAGGACACGTTCACCGCGAAGTAGTCGCCGTGCCCGCGCAGCGCCCGGTACGAGGCGAGGTAGTCCTCGACCGCCTCGTCCAGCGGGGTCACCTTGGACTTGCCCAGCGAGATGCCCAGCGGCACCCCGAGCGGGCGCGGCAGCGCCGCCAGCCGGGCGGCCAGCGCGGCGGCACCGGCGTTGTTGAAGCCCATCCGGTTGACCACCGCCTCGCTGGCCGGCAGCCGGAACAGCCGCGGCCGGGGATTGCCCGGCTGGGCGTGCGCGGTGACAGTGCCGACCTCGACGAAGCCGAAGCCGAGCGCCGGCCACGCCGGCAGCGCGGCGCCGTCCTTGTCCATGCCGGCGGCCAACCCGACCGGGTTGGGGAACCGCACGCCGAACACCGTGCGCGGCGCGTCGACCGCGTACCGGGCCCGTAGCGCGGCCAGCGCGGCCGGATGCCGCGACACAGTGGCCAACCGCCGCAGTGTCCACTCGTGCGCCGCCTCCGCGTCCCCGCCGCCGAGGCGGAACAACCGAGGTCGTACGACCCGCTCGAACACTGTCACTGGGCCGCCCGCAGGGTGGCGTGCAGGTCCTGCAGGGGGCGCACCCGCATGTCGCCCCGGATCCGCGCCTCGATGCCCATCACGGCCGCGGCGGCCCCGGGGACGGTGGTGATGCAGGGGATGTCCGCGGTGACGGCCGCACTGCGGATCTCGTAGCCGTCGGAACGGGCGCTGGCACCCGAGCCCTGCGGCGTGTTGATCACCAGCGCGACGTGGCCGCCGCCGATCAGCGACACCGCGTCGTCTCCCTCACCCGCCTGGTAGTGCTTGCGGATCTGCTCGCAGGCGATGCCGTGCCGACGCAGCACCTCGGCCGTGCCAGCGGTCGCGACGATCTCGAAGCCCAGGTCGGCCAGCCGCTTGATCGGGAAGATCATGCCGCGCTTGTCCCGGTTGGCCACCGACACGAAGATCTTCCCGGCGGTCGGCAGCGAGCCGTACGCGGCCGACTGGCTCTTGGCGAACGCGTGCCCGAAGTTGGTGTCGATGCCCATCACCTCACCGGTCGACTTCATCTCCGGCCCGAGCAGCGAGTCGATCCCCTTGCCGGAGCGGGTCCGGAAACGCTTGAACGGCAGCACCGCCTCCTTGACGGCGACCGGCGCGTCGGCGGGCATCGTGCCCCCGTCACCGGTCGCCGGCAGCAGGCCCTCGGCGCGCAGCTCGGCGATGGTGGCGCCGAGCGCGATCCGGGCCGCCGCCTTGGCCAGCGGCACCGCCGTCGCCTTGGAGACGAACGGAACGGTCCGCGACGCCCGCGGGTTGGCCTCCAGGACGTAGAGCACGTCGTCCTTGAGCGCGTACTGCACGTTGAGCAGGCCACGGACGCCGACGCCACGTGCGATGGCCTCGGTGTAGCGGCGGACCTCGGCCAGGTGCGAGCCGGCGAGGGTGATCGGCGGCAACGCGCAGGACGAGTCGCCGGAGTGGATGCCGGCCTCCTCGATGTGCTCCATCACACCGCCGATGTAGACCTCGCCGTCGGCGTCGCAGAGCGCGTCCACGTCGATCTCGATGGCGTCGTCGAGGAACCGGTCCACCAGCACCGGGTGATCCGGGGAGATGTCGGTGGCCCGTCCGATGTAGTCGCGCAGCGTCGGGTCGTCGTAGACGATCTCCATACCCCGCCCGCCCAGCACGTACGACGGCCGGACCAGCACCGGGTAGCCGATCTCGTCGGCGATCGTCTTGGCCTCGTCGTAGGAGGTGGCCATGCCGTGCGCGGGCGCGCGCAGCCCGGACCGGGCCAGCACCGCGCCGAACGCGCCCCGCTCCTCGGCCAGGTGGATCGACTCCGGCGAGGTGCCGACGATCGGCACCCCCGCGTCCTTGAGCCGCTGCGCCAACCCCAGCGGGGTCTGACCGCCGAGCTGCACGACCACCCCGACCACGCCCGGCCCGCCGGCCGCCCGGCCGGACGAGTCCTCGGCGTGCCAGACCTCCAGGACGTCCTCGAAGGTCAGCGGCTCGAAGTAGAGCCGGTCGGCGGTGTCGTAGTCGGTGGAGACGGTCTCCGGGTTGCAGTTGACCATGACGGTCTCGTAACCGGCCGACCGCAACGCCTGCACCGCGTGCACGCAGGAGTAGTCGAACTCGATGCCCTGGCCGATCCGGTTCGGGCCGGAGCCCAGGATCAGGACCTTCGGCCGGTTCGACGGTACGACCTCGGTCTCCAGGTCGTACGTCGAGTAGTGGTACGGCGTGGTCGCCTCGAACTCGGCCGCGCAGGTGTCCACCGTCTTGTAGACCGGACGCACGTCGAGGCGGTGCCGCAGGGTCCGTACGCCGTCCTCGGCGGCCAGCTCCGGGCGCAGCGCGGCGAGTTGCCGGTCGGACAGGCCGGCCCGCTTCGCCACCCGCAACAGGTCGGCGTCGAGCACCGGCGCGTCCACGATCTCCGCGCGCAGCTCGATCAGCGCGGCGATCTGGTCGAGGAACCACGGGTCGATCCCGCCGGAGGCCTCGGCGACCTCGGCGATCGACGCGCCGAGGCGCAGCGCCCGCTCGACGGTGTACAAGCGCCCGTCGTGCGGGATCCGCAGCGCGGCGAGAGTGTTCTCCCGGCTGGCCCCCTCCGGGTCCGGAGTGGTCCAGAAACCAGATGATCGGGTTTCCATCGAGCGCATCGCCTTGTTCAGCGCCTCGGTGAAGTTGCGCCCGAGGCTCATCGCCTCGCCCACCGACTTCATCGTGGTGGTCAGCTCCGGGTCCGCGCCGGGGAACTTCTCGAACGCGAACCGGGGGATCTTCACCACCACGTAGTCCAGGGTCGGCTCGAACGCCGCCGGGGTCTTCAACGTGATGTCGTTGGGGATCTCGTCGAGGGTGTAACCGATGGCCAGCTTCGCGGCGATCTTCGCGATCGGGAAGCCGGTCGCCTTGGACGCCAACGCCGACGAACGGGACACCCGGGGGTTCATCTCGATCACGACGATCCGGCCGTCGACCGGGTTGACCGCGAACTGGATGTTGCAGCCGCCGGTGTCCACCCCGACCTCGCGGAGCACGGCGATGCCCAGGTCACGCAGGCGCTGGTACTCCCGGTCGGTGAGCGTCATGGCCGGGGCCACGGTGACGCTGTCGCCGGTGTGCACGCCCATCGGGTCGAGGTTCTCGATCGAGCAGACCACCACCACGTTGTCGTGCCGGTCGCGCATCAGTTCGAGTTCGTACTCCTTCCAACCGAGCACGCTCTCCTCGATGAGCACCTCGTGCACCGGGCTGGCGGCCAGGCCGTCGCCGGCGATGCGGGCCAGGTCCTCCGGGGTGTGCGCCATGCCGGAACCCAGGCCACCCATGGTGAACGAGGGCCGGATCACCACCGGCAGACCCAGCTCGGCGACGGTCGCCTCGACCTCCTCCATGGAGTGGCAGACCCGGGAGCGGGGCACCAGGCCGGTCGGGTCGTCGACACCCAGCCGTACGCCGGCCTTCGCCACGATCTCCTTGAACAGCTGCCGGTCCTCGCCGCGGTTGATGGCGTCGATGTTCGCGCCGATCAACTCCACGCCGTACTTCTCCAGAATGCCGCCCTCGTGCAGGGCGACCGCCGTGTTCAGCGCGGTCTGCCCACCGAGGGTCGCCAGGATCGCGTCCGGGCGTTCCTTGGCGATGACCAGCTCCACGAACTCCGGTGTGATCGGCTCGACGTAGGTCGCGTCGGCGAACTCCGGGTCGGTCATGATGGTCGCCGGGTTGGAGTTGACCAGGCTGACCCGGATCCCCTCGCTGCGCAGCACCCGGCACGCCTGGGTGCCGGAGTAGTCGAACTCGCAGGCCTGCCCGATGACGATCGGCCCGGAGCCGATCACCAGGATGTGCTTGAGATCGGTCCGCTTAGGCATTGCTGCGCCCCTTGCTGTGGGTCCGGCCTTCGATCAGTTCCGCGAAGCGGTCGAACAGGTAGTCCGCGTCGTGCGGGCCGGCCGCCGCCTCCGGGTGGTACTGCACGGTGAAGGCGGGCACGTCGACCGCCCGCAGCCCCTCGACCACGTTGTCATTGAGGCAGACATGCGACACCTGGACGCCGCCGAAATCGGTGTCGATCACCTGGTCGGGGACGACCGCGCCGGTGCCCACACCGGGCACGTCGACCGCGCCGAGCTGCGGTTCGCGGCCCGACACGTCGACCGCGCCGAGCTGCGGTTCGCGGCCCGACACGTCGACCGCGAAGCCGTGGTTGTGGCTGGTCACCTCGACCTTGCCGGTGGCCCGGTCGAGCACCGGCTGGTTGATGCCCCGGTGGCCGTAGCCCAACTTGTAGGTGCCGAAGCCGAGCGCCCGGCCGAGGATCTGGCTGCCGAAGCAGATGCCGAACAGCGGCACCTCCCGGCGCAGCGCCTCCCGGGCCAGCGCCACCGGGGCGTCGGCGGTGGCCGGGTCGCCCGGGCCGGGCGACAGGAAGATCGCGTCGGCGCCGGTGGCGAGGAGTTGGTCGATCGTCGACGAGGCCGGCAGAACGTGGGTGGTCACGCCGCGCGTGGCGAGCCGGCGGGGCACGTTGCGCTTGATACCGAGGTCCAGCGCCGCCACGGTGAACCGGTGCTCGCCGAGCGCCTCGACGACGTACGGCTCGGCGGTGGTCACCTCGGCGGACAGGTCCGCGCCGGTCATCTGCGGCGCCTGGCGTACCCGGGTCAGCAGGCTCTGCGGGTCGCTGTCGATGCTGGAGATGCCGACCCGCATGGCGCCGCGCTCACGCAGGTGCCGGGTCAGCGCCCGGGTGTCGACCCCACTGATGCCCACCACACCCTCGGTGGCGAGCCGGTCCTCCAGGCCGCCGGTGGCGCGCCAGTTCGAGCCGATCCGGGCCGGGTCGCGCACGACGTAGCCGGCCACCCAGATCCGGCCGGACTCGTCGTCCTCGCCGTTGACGCCGGTGTTGCCGATGTGCGGGGCGGTCTGCACCACCACCTGCCGGTGGTACGACGGGTCGGTGAGCGTCTCCTGGTAACCGGTCATGCCGGTGTTGAAGACCGCCTCACCGAAGGTCTCCCCGACGCTGCCGTACGCCTCACCGGGGAACGTGCGCCCGTCCTCGAGCACGAGGATCGCGGGCCTGCGCTTGGCCATTACTTGACTGCCTTTCCGTCCAGGACCGTCGGCTCGCCACGCAGGAAGGTCGCCACGATGCGACCTGGCA
The DNA here is from genome assembly GCF_029626145.1 of Micromonospora sp. WMMD961. NCBI lineage: Bacteria > Bacillati > Actinomycetota > Actinomycetes > Micromonosporales > Micromonosporaceae > Micromonospora > Micromonospora sp. WMMD961. The sequence continues at coordinate 2,804,108 of NZ_JARUBJ010000002.1, read as the reverse complement.
GCGTCATGCGGGCGTACGGGGTGTTGCGACTGCGACTGGCCAGCTCCGCCGGTTCGATGGTGCGGCGGGCGGCCGGGTCGATCACTGTCAGGTTGGCCGGCACGCCGGGTGCCGGGTCGACGCCGTGCCCGGTCAGCCCCGCGATCCGGGCGGGGGTACGCGACATCCGCTCGGCGATCAGGTCCCACTCCGGGCCGAGCACGTCGAGCGCGATGGACAGGGCCGTCTCCAGACCGAGCATCCCCGGCCGGGCGTACGCCCACTCGCACTCCTTGTCCTCCACGGCGTGCGGGGCGTGGTCGGTGGCGATGATGTCGATGACGCCGTCGGCGAGCGCGGCACGCAGCGCGGCGATGTCCGCGGCCGTCCGCAGCGGCGGGTTGACCTTGAAGACCGGGTCGTAGGTCTCCGCACGCTCGTCGCTGAGCAGCAGGTGGTGCGGGGTGACCTCGGCGGTGACGCGTACCCCGCGGGCCTTTGCCTGGCGCAGCACCTCGACGCTGCCGGCGGTGGAGACGTGGCAGACGTGCAGTCGGCTGCCGACGTGTTCGGCGAGCAGCACGTCGCGGGCGATGATCGCCTCCTCGGCGACCGCCGGCCAGCCGATCAGCCCGAGTCGGGTGGAGACCTCGCCCTCGTGCATCTGGGCGCCCTCGGTGAGCCGGGGCTCCTCGGCGTGCTGGGCGATGATCCCGTCGAACGCCTTGACGTACTCCAGGGCGCGACGCATCAGCTTCGGGTCGGCGACGCAGTGCCCGTCGTCGGAGAAGATCCGCACCCGGGCCGCGGAGTCGGCCATCGCGCCCAGCTCGGCCAGGCGCTCGCCGGCCAGCCCGACGGTGACGGCGCCGATCGGTTGCACGTCGACCAGGCCGGCTTCCCGGCCGAGCCGCCAGACCTGCTCGACCACGCCGGCGGTGTCCGCGACCGGGGAGGTGTTGGCCATGGCACAGACCGCCGTGTAACCGCCCAGTGCCGCCGCGCGGGATCCCGACTCGACCGTCTCGGCGTCCTCCCGGCCGGGCTCACGCAGATGGGTGTGCAGGTCGACCAGGCCGGGCAGGGCGACCAGCCCGGTGCCGTCGACGACTGCCGCGTCCGGCGCGGACAGGCCGTCGGCGACCTCGGCGACCACGCCGTCGCGGATCAGCAGGTCGGTCGGCGGGCCGCCGACGACGCTCACGTTGGTGATCAGGTACGCGCTCACCGGTTGTTCCCTCCGAGCAGCAGGTAAAGGACAGCCATCCGCACGGAGACCCCGTTGGTGACCTGTTCGACGATGGTGGAGCGGGGTGAGTCGGCGACCTCGGGGGTGATCTCCATCCCCCGGTTCATCGGGCCGGGGTGCATGACGATCGCGTGCTCCGGCAGCCGGCGCATCCGAGGGCCGTCCAGCCCGTAGCGGCGGGCGTACTCGCGCGCGGAGGGGAAGTAGGAGTCGTTCATCCGCTCCCGCTGCACCCGCAGCATCATCACCACGTCCACGTTCGGCAGCACGGAGTCGAGGTCGTAGGAGACGTCGGTGCCGGGGGCGAGGGCTCCGACGATGTCGACCGGGATGAGGGTCGGCGGGCCGACCAGGGTGACCTTCGCGCCGAGGGTGGAGAGCAGCAGCACGTTGGAGCGGGCGACCCGGGAGTGCAGGACGTCCCCGACCACCGCGACCGACAGGCCGGCCAGCCGGCCCAGCCGGGCCCGCATGGTGTACGCGTCCAGCAGCGCCTGGGTGGGGTGCTCGTGGGTGCCGTCGCCGGCGTTGACGACCGACCCGTCGACCCAGTTGGCCAGTCGGTGCGGGGCGCCGGAGGCGGGGTGTCGGACGACCACGGCGTCGGCGCCCATGGCCTGCAGGGTCAGCGCGGTGTCCTTCAGGCTCTCGCCCTTGGTGACGCTGGACCCCTTCGCGGAAAAGTTGATCACGTCGGCGCTGAGTCGCTTCGCCGCCGCCTCGAACGAGATCCGGGTACGGGTGGAGTCCTCGTAGAAGAGGTTCACCACGGTCCGGCCGCGCAGCGCCGGCAGTTTCTTGATCTCCCGGCCGGCGACGGTGGCCATCTCGGCGGCGGTGTCCAGGATCTCGGTGGCGGTGGCGGCGTCCAGGTCCGCGCCGGAGAGCAGATGCTTGATCATGAGGCGGTTCCCCCGTACAGCTTGACCTCGTCGACGCCGTCGATCTCGGCGAGCGTCACCTTCACGCTCTCGGCGAGCGAGGTCGGGATGTTCTTGCCGACGTAGTCGGCGCGGATCGGCAGCTCCCGGTGACCGCGATCGACCAGGACCGCGAGCTGCACGGAAGCCGGGCGGCCGACGTCATTGAGAGCGTCGAGTGCGGCCCGGACGGTGCGGCCGGAGAACAGCACGTCGTCGACGAGGATGACTCGCTTGCCGTCGATGCCACCGGACGGCAACTCGGTCGGGCCGACCGCGCGGGTGGCGTGCCGGCGCAGGTCGTCGCGGTAGAGGGTGATGTCGAGCACACCGACGGGAACGTCGACGTCCTCGAAGGTGCTGATCCGGTCGGCGAGCCGCCGAGCGAGGGGGGTCCCTCTCGTGGGAATCCCAAGAAGCACCGTGTTGGCGGCGCCCTGGGTCTTCTCCAGGATCTGGTGGGCGATGCGGTCGACCACGCGTTGCACGTCGGCGCTGGCGAGGATCACCTTCACCGAGGGTTGTCGCGGTGGTGACGAGCGGGCAGCCGGTGGGTATGCCACGGCGGACCTCCTTCCCCGCCTCACGGGACGGGTCGTTAAAGGATGTCGGGCACCTCCGGCCGGACCGCGGGAACGGACCTGGGCCGGGGCTTCACGCCACGTTACCAGTGGTCACCGGGCCGATGGACGGCGGCCGCTGACCACCGGATCAGCACCACGAAATGGCGATAACTTCCCGGACGCTCCCCAACGGTAGGGTCACGACCACTTGACCACGTGTCGCATTCCCCGTACCGTCACGCTCCGTAGCGATCGACGGGAGAACCCCGAGCAGCACTGGGAGTGTCCGAATGCCCTCTGAATACGCCAAGTCGCTGGGCGCCCGCCTGCGCTCCATCCGCCAACAGCAGGGTCTCTCCCTGCAGGGTGTGGAGGAGAAGTCGAACGGGCGCTGGAAGGCCGTGGTGGTCGGCTCGTACGAGCGCGGCGACCGGGCCGTGACGGTGTCCCGTCTGGCCGAGTTGGCCGAGTTCTACCGTGTCCCCGTCTCGGAGTTGCTGCCGGACGGCAGCGGCGTCCGGCACGAGCCCACCAGCAAGATCGTCCTGGACCTGGAGCGGCTCTACGACGAGGCCTCCGAGGACCTGGCCTACGTCGCGCGCTACGCCCGCGCCATCCAGCAGCAGCGTGGTGACTACAACGGCCGGGTGCTCTCCATCCGCGCCGACGACCTGCGGGCACTCGCGATCGTGTACGACGCCTCACCGTCGGGCCTGATCGAGCGGCTCACCGAGCACGGTGTGCTGGTGGCCGACCCCCGGGCGTTCTTCGCCTCCTGAGCAGTAGCTCCACCCGAAAGGGCCCGTGCCATCCGGCACGGGCCCTTTTCGATAGTGGTGCTGGTGCTGGCTCGATCAGCGGGTCGCGTACTCGGCGATCCGGCCCAGCACCCCGTTGAGGAAGCGCGGCGAGTCGTCGGTGGACATCTGCCGGGCCAACTCCACGGCCTCGCTGATCGCCACCGCGTCGTCGATCTCGTCGACGTAGAGCAACTCGTAGACCGCGATCCGGGCCAGATTCCGGTCGACGACCGGCATCCGCTCCAGCGTCCACCCCTCGGCGTAGCTGGCGATCAGCTCGTCGATCCGGTTGAGGTTCTCGGCGACACCCTCCACCAGACCCACCGCGTAGCCCAGGTGCTCCGGTCGGGGCTGCTCGATCCGCTGCACGTAGCCGGCGAGCACCTCCACCGGAGGTTTGTCCCGTAGGTCGGCCTCGTAGAGGACATCCAGCGCCCGCTTGCGCGCCTTGCGGCGCGCCGGCATCTGCTGCTTGGAACCCTCAGCCATCAGGCGCGGCCGAGGTAACGGCCGTCGCGGGTGTCGACCTTGATCTTCTCGCCGGTGGTGATGAACAGCGGCACCTGCACGGTGGCGCCGGTCTCCACGGTCGCCGGCTTGTTGCCACCGGTCGAACGGTCGCCCTGCAGGCCCGGCTCGGTGTAGGTGACCTCCAGCACAACGCTGGTGGGCAGCTCGATGTAGAGCGGCACACCCTCGTGCTGGGCGACGGTCGCCTCCGCCTCGGGCAGCAGGTAGTTGGCTGCCTCGCCGACGGTGCCGCCAGGCACGGTGATCTGGTCGAAGGTCTCCAGATCCATGAAGACGAAGTCCTCGCCGTCGGCGTACAGGTACTGCATCGTGCGCTTGTCAACGGTCGCGGTCTCGACCTTGGTGCCCGCGTTGAAGGTCTTGTCGACCACCTTCCCGGACAGCACGTTCTTCAGCGTGGTGCGCACGAAGGCACCACCCTTACCGGGCTTGACGTGCTGGAACTCGACGACGGCCCAGAGCTCGCCGTCCAGGTTGAGAACCAGGCCGTTTTTGAGGTCGTTGGTGGAGGCCATTTCCTGCCTTGATCATCAATTGGCGGACAGACCTGGCAAGTCTACTGCCTGCGTCTAATTGACCGGTCCCCGCTTCCGGCGGGCGCTCAGCGGGTGGTCAGGTGGTGCAGGGCGAGACGATAACCGTCGATGCCGAGGCCGCAGATCACACCGGTCGCCACCGCGGAGACCACCGAGTGGTGCCGGAACTCCTCTCGGGCGTGGATGTTGGAGAGGTGCACCTCCACCAACGGCCCCCGCAGCATGGCGCAGGCGTCCCGCACGGCGTACGAGTAGTGCGACCAGGCGGCCGGGTTGAGCACCACCGCCGCACGCTCGTCGGCCGCCGTGTGCAGCCAGCCGAGCAGCTCGTGCTCCGCGTCGGTCTGCCGGACCGTCACGTCCAGCCCCAGCTCCCGACCGGTGGCCTCGCACAGCGCGACCAGGTCGGCGTAGGTGGTCGCGCCGTACACCTCGGGCTCGCGGGTGCCCAGGCGGCCCAGGTTCGGCCCGTTCAGGACGTAGACCTTCACGGGTGGGAAACCTCCTGGTAGGCGGCCGCCAGCAGCGCGTCGTCCGGGCCCTCCAACATCGCCGGGCGGGCCAGCCCGTCGAGCACCACGAACCGCAGCCGGTTGCCCCGCGCCTTCTTGTCCACCCGCATGGTGGCCAGCAGGCGCGGCCAGGCGTCGGCCGGGTAGCTCACCGGCAGACCCAGCGCGGACAGGGTCACCCGGTGCCGCTCGGCGGTCGGGGCGTCCAGCCGGCCGGCGAGCCGGGCCAGCGCGGCGGCGTACACCAGGCCGACGGCGACAGCGTGCCCGTGCCGCCACCGGTAGCCCTCGTTCTGCTCGATCGCGTGGGCGAGGGTGTGGCCGTAGTTGAGCACCTCCCGCACGCCCGACTCGCGCAGGTCACCGGCGACCACGTCGGCCTTGACCCGGATCGCCCGTTCGATCAGCTCCCGCGACGCCGGCCCGCGTACGTCGGTGGCCGCCGCCGGGTCGCGTTCGACCAGGTCGAGGATCGCCGGGTCGGCGATGAACCCGCACTTGACCACCTCGGCGAGCCCGGCCGCCACGTCGACAGCGGGCAGACTGTCCAGGGTGGCCAGATCGGCCAGCACGCCGACCGGCGGATGGAACGCGCCCACCAGGTTCTTGCCGGCGGCCGTGTTGATCCCCGTCTTGCCGCCGACGGCGGCGTCGACCATGCCCAGCAGCGAGGTCGCCACCGGAACCCAACGCACCCCGCGCAACCAGCAGGCCGCGACGAAACCGGCCAGGTCGGTCACCGCACCGCCGCCCACCCCGACCACCGCGTCGGTACGGGTGAAACCGGCCTCCCCGAGCCGGTCCCAACAGGCGGCGGCGACGTCGATCTGCTTGCCCGACTCGGCGTCGGGCACCTCGATCGGCAGCGGCTCGACGCCGGCGACGCGCAGCCGCTCACCAACCGCGTCGGCGAGAGCCTTGAGCGGGGGCGCGTGCAGCACCGCCGCCCGACTTGCCCCGGGCAGCAGGCCGGGCAGCGCGCCCAGCAGGTCACGCCCCACCAACACGTCGTACGGCCGCTCGCCGCCGACCGGAATCCGGGTCACCTCGTCCATCGCCGGCAGCCTAGTCCAGCGGACGGCGCGGCGACGGCGTCTGTCCACCTGCTGGCCGGGCGGCCCACTGCGCCAGTCGGCGGGCGTGCTCGGCCACGGCGGTGCGCAGGGCCTCCGGCTGTCGCACGGTGAAGGGGCAGCCCAGACCGGAGAGCAGCGCGGCCATACCGGGCAGGCTCTCCGCCCGAGCCCGCAGCAGCACGCCGTCGGTGGTGGCGGTCAGCTCGGCCACGCTGGGCGGGATGCGGCGGCGGGCGGCGACCAGGTCGGTCTCCAGCAGCACCTCCACAGCGTGCTGGTACGGCACCCCGGCCAGCGACCGGGTCACCCAGGCGACCGCCTCGAAGTCGTCCGGCACGGCGAACGTCGCCGGGCCGGTCGTCACCGCGCCGATCCGGTCCAGTCGGAAGGTGCGAACCTCCCCGCGCCGGTGGTCATGGCCGGTGACATACCAACGGCCGGCGTGGAAGACCAGCCCGTACGGGTCGAGCTCCCGGTGCGAGCGCTCGCCCCGCCAGGAGCGGTAGTCCAGTGCCACCCGTTGCCGCTGTCGGGCCGCCGAGGCGAGCGTGAGCAGCGTGCCCGACGCCGGTCCGCGCTCCTGCTCCGGTCGACGCAGGGTGAAGCCCAGCTGCTCCTGCACGGCGGCGAGCCGGTCGGCGAGCGCCGCCGGCAGCACCCGGCGGATCTTCGCCAGGGCGGTGGCGGTGGCCGGCTGCTCGGTGGCGAGCCCGACGCGTTCGGCGACGACCAGGCCGAGCAGCACGGCCAGCGCCTCGTCGTCGGTGAGCATGAGCGGCGGCAGCTTGTATCCGGAGTGCAGCCGGTAGCCGCCGTAGCGGCCCCGGTCAGCGGTGACGGGGATGCCCAGCTGGACCAGGGTGGCCGCGTACCGGCGCACGGTCCGCTCGTCGACGCCGAGCCAGCCGGCCAGCTCGGCCGCGGTAGCGCGGTGCCGGGTCTGCAACACCTCGAGGAGAGCCAGCACCCGACCGGCGGGATGTGACACGGGCCACTCCTCTAAACCGGGCGGATTCTGTCCGCTTTCGATCGTACGGTCTGTCGGTAACCGAGAGAAGGAGCGACAGATGGCGACGTTCGTGCTGGTTCCGGGGTTCTGGTTGGGCGCCTGGGCGTGGCGGGAGGTGACCGCGACGTTGCGGGCGCAGGGGCACGAGGTCCACCCGATGACCCTGACCGGGTTGGCCGAGCGGGACCACCTCGCCGGGCCGGAGGTCGGCCTGGAGACGCACACCGCGGACATCGTCCGGCTGATCGAGGTCGAGGATCTGCGCGACGTGCTGCTGGTCGGGCACTCCGGTGGTGGCATGCCGGTCGCCCAGGCGGCCGACCGCATCCCGGACCGGATCGCCCGGGTGGTCTACGTGGAGAGCGGGCCGCTGCCGGACGGCACCGCGCAGTTCGACACGGTGCCGCCGGAGGAGCAGGAACGGCTCCGGGCCGCGATCGGCGACGGTGACCTGCTGCCGCCGCCGGCCTGGGACCCGACCGCCGACCCGACCAACCTGGCCGGTCTGGACGAGCCAACGCTGGCTCTGCTGCGCGCCCGGGCCACCCCGCAGCCGCTGCGCGCGGCCACCGACCCGGTCCGCCGCACCGGCGGTCGTCCGGTGCCGACCGCGCTGGTCGCCAGCACGTTCCCGCTCGCCGTGGTCCGCCAGATGATCGACGAGGGGCACCCGTTCTTCACCGGCCTGGCCGGCGGCCCGTTGTTCGAGTTGCCGACCGGGCACTGGCCGATGCTCAGCGAGCCGAAGGCTCTCGCCGACATCCTCGACGCGGCCGCCCGGGGCTGAGGCGCCGGCCGACTCCGTCCTCGTCGATCATGGACTTGTGGTGCCGGGTTTGCGGGTCCACAGGCAGTTCGTCCCCACCACAACTCCATGATCGACGGGGTTGGGGCGGGGCCCGGGCGTCAGCGGGGCAGCAGCGCGGCGATCTCGGCGACGACCGCTGCCGGGGTCCGGCCGTCGGTGGTCACCGTCTCGGTGGCTACCTCGGCGTAGAGCGGCCGACGCTGGTCCAGCAGGTGCTTGAGGGTGGCCCGCGGGTTGATCGCCAGCAGCGGACGGCCGGCGCCGAGCCCGACCCGCTTCACCGCGTCGGGCAGCTCGACCGAGAGGTGCACCACCCGGTGCCCGACCAGGGCGGCCCGGGTCTCCTCGGCCAACACCGCGCCCCCGCCGAGGGCGAGCACGCCCGTGCCGCCGGCCAGCGCCGCGGCCACCGCGGCCCGTTCCAGCTTGCGGAAGTGCTCCTCTCCCTCGTCGATGAAGATCTCCGGGATCGGCTTGCCGGCCATCTGCTCGATGTCGATGTCCGTGTCGCGGAACTCCACCGAGAGGGTGTCGGCGAGCGCCCGCCCGACGGTGGTCTTGCCGCAGCCGGGTGCTCCGACCAGCACGACGACCGGTGCCATCAGCGGATGACCAGCGCGTCGAGGTAACCGGCCAGGTTGCGGCGGATCTCGGCGATCGAGTCGCCGCCGAACTTCTCGGTGGCCGCCTCGGCGAGCACCAGCGCCACCATCGCCTCGGCGACGACCGCCGCGGCCGGCACCGCACAGACGTCGGAGCGCTGGTTGATCGCGGTGGCCGGCTCACCGGTGGTGACGTCCACGGTGGAGAGGGCGCGGTTCAGCGAGGAGATCGGCTTCATCGCGGCGCGGACCCGCAGGGGCTCGCCGGTGGTGATGCCACCCTCCAGGCCACCCGCCCGGTCGGTGACCCGGCGGACGCCGGTGGCCGACGGAATGATCTCGTCGTGCGCCTCCGAGCCACGGGACCGGGCCTGCTGCCAGCCGTCGCCGATCTCCACGCCCTTGATCGCCTGGATCGACATCAGCGCCGTGGCCAGTCGGGCGTCGAGCTTGCGGTCCCACTGCACGTGGCTACCCAACCCCGGCGGCACCCCGTACGCCAACACCTCGACCACGCCGCCGAGGGTGTCGGCGGCCTTCTTCGCGGCGTCGACCTCGGCGACCATCAGTGCGCTGGCCTCCGGGTCGAGGCAGCGCAGCGGGTCGGCGTCGATGCGGGCGGCGTCGGACGGCACGGGGCGCAGCCCGGGCTTCACGGCCACCGGGCCCAGCTCGACGACGTGCGAGACGATCTCGATGCCGAGCGCCTGACGGATCAGTGCCTTGGCGACGGTGCCGACGGCGACCCGGGCGGCGGTCTCACGGGCGCTGGCGCGTTCCAGGATCGGCCGGGCGTCGGTGTGGCCGTACTTCTGCATGCCGGCCAGGTCGGCGTGGCCTGGCCGGGGACGGGTCAGTGGGGCGTTGCGGGCCTGCCGGGCCAACTCGTCGGGGTCGACCGGGTCGGCGGCCATCACGGTCTGCCACTTCGGCCACTCGGAGTTGCCGACCCGGATGGCCACCGGGCTGCCCAGGGTGACGCCGTGCCGCAGGCCGCCGAGCAGCTCGACCTCGTCGCGTTCGAACGACATCCGGGCGCCGCGGCCGTAGCCCAGCCGCCGACGGGCCAGTTCGTCGGCGATCACGGTGGTGGTCACCTCGATGCCGGCCGGCACCCCCTCCAACATCGCGACGAGGGCGGGACCGTGCGATTCACCTGCAGTCAGCCAGCGCAACACGGTGCTCAGTCTGTCACGGCCGGTCGCTGCCCCGCCGTGCCGCCCGGCGCGTCCCGCCCTGCGGACGCCGCCGCCGGGGCGGACCGGGCGGCAGCAGCTCAGATCCCCCGGCCGCGCTTGTGCAGGGTGCGCAGCACCGCGTCGGCGCGGACCACCCGACCGGCGACGGCGAGGGCCAGGTAGGCGCGCGGCTCGCGGGGATTGCTCCGCAGGGTGCGTCGCGCCCAGCGCACCGCGCCCCGCCGGTCGCCCGAGGCGGCCTGGGCGAACGCGATCTGCCCGGCGACGCGGGCCGCACCGGCCGGTTGGCTGGCGAACTCCGGGTAGCGCCGCAGCAGCCACTGCAGGGCCTCGGAGATGGTGTCCCAGCGCTGCGCGAAGTAGGAGCGTTTGTGCCAGCGGACCAGCACCGACGGCGTCCGCAGGTTGATCAACGGAGCGCTGCGGGCGGCCCGGAGCAGGAACTCGTAGTCCTCCGCGTAGCTGCCGGGGATCTCCTCGTCGACCAGACCGAACCCGTCGCGCAGCGCGGTGGCGCGGATCAGGAAGGTCGACGGGTGCAGCTCCGTCATCCGGTCGCGCAGCAGGTCGTCCAGGGTGATCCGCTCCTTGTCGAGCACCCGGTCGACGGTGCTGCCGTCGTAGCTGACCCGGATGCCGCAACAGACGAACTCGGACGCGGGGTTGGCGGCCAGCGCGTCGACCTGGGCGGCCAGCTTGCCGGGCAGCCACTCGTCGTCGTCGTCGCAGAACGCGACCAGCTCGCCCTGCGCCGCCAGGGTGCCGCTGTTGCGCGCGCCGGCCAACCCCTGGGTACGGACGTTGCGGATCACCCGCACCGCGCGGTCCGGGCCGCTCCCCAGGTCGGTCAGCGACTCGTCCGGCGCGGACTGGTCGAACACCACCACGACCTCGATCGGGCCCGGGTACTCCTGGCCCAGGATCGCGCGCACCGCTGCGCGCAGCAGCTCGGGACGGTCCCGGGTGGGCACCACGACGCTGACGCTTGGCTGCGGGGTCATCGGGAGGTCTCCTTCGTGCCCGGACGCGGGCGGGACCGGGCCCGCCACCGGGACCGGCGCGGGGTCGAGCCGGCAACCAGGTCGTCGACGATCTGCCCGACCCGGGCCACCGCCGCCCGTCGTGCCTCGTGCGCCTCCGGGTCGGTGGCCACCGCGTAGCGGGTCGGGTCGGCCAGCCCGGCGGTCAACGCGTCGTGCAGCGCCTCCCGGGTCTCGCAGAGCACCACCAACCCGGCGGCGCCGAGACGGCGGGCGAAGAGGAGCTGGTGGTCGTCGACGTGCTCACCGTGCGCCGGGTTGCGGGGCACCACGATGGGCAGGTGGCCGTGCCGGCGGGCCTCCAGGATGGTCGCCGGGCCGCCGTGGCAGACCACCAGGTCGGCGTCGGCCATCGCCTGCTGAAGCGCGTCGTGACCGAGGAACGGCACCGCGCCGGGCAGCGGTGGCACGGCGGTGTGCCCGTGTTGCACCGTCAGCGCGACCGGGTCGGTGGCCTGCGCGTGCCACTGCGCCAGCCAGTCGACGAGCCGGTCGAAGCGATGCTTGTCGGTGCCGACCGCTACCAACACCCGGACCTGGGACGTCGACGTGCTGTCGCGCTGACGGGGAAGGCGGGCCGCCTCGACGGTCGGCTGCGGACGCCGGGCGGTGCCCGTCTCGCCGGTCACAGCAGCGTCCCCACGACGGTCGCCTCGGGGTACTGCCGGCGCTGCTCGTCCCACTGCACGAGCATCGCGGACAGGAACGGGCGGCAGAGGCGGGCGGTCAGGGTCGGGGTGTCGATCCGGTCGTACACCTCGATGTAGACGGTCGGGATGCGCCGTAACCGGGCCAGCACCACGAACGGGACCGCCACCCCGGCGCCGGTGGTGACCACCGCGGCGACCCGCCGTGCCCGCAGGACCCGCCAGGCCAGCAGCGCGTTGCGCAGCAGGTTCGGCACGTTGCGGGTGGTCGGGTGGTGCGCCGGCACCAGGTCCTCACCGGCCAGCAGGGACAGCGCCTCCGGGGTGTCGAAGGTGACCCAGCAGCGCCGCCACTGCTCGTACCAGGGCCTCAGTGCGAGTAGTTGGGCCAGGTGGCCGCCGCTGGATCCGACCAGCAGCAGCACCGGGGCCGCATCGTCGTCGTTCTTCGTGTCCACGCGACTCCCCACAAGTTCGCTTGGAATTCAGGTTCACGCCAGGCAGAAGCAGATCACACGATGTCCGGTCGTTGAATAGCGCGACCGGACGAGACGTCGATCTCCAGATCGGGCCGTCGGACACACCGATCGTCCAAAGTCCATCGATCGTCATCACCACCTGCGATTTTGTCGTCACTCTGCGACGCACCCCCGACGCCGCGATTCCCCCGGATCAGCCGCTATGTCTTTTCTCTATGACGTCCAGCAGTGCGGGATGCAGCGCGGCGTTCCAGCCCGCGCCCGCGTCGGCCAGCCGCCAGGTCCGCAGCCACATCTCCACCAGGTACGCGTCGGCGACCAGCCGCCGCCGCGCGGCGTCGAGGCCGAGCCGCTCGCCGTGTCGGCCCAGGTGTCCGTCGACGGCCGATGCCGCCGCGTCGGCCGACTCTCCCCGCAACACCAGCGCCCGCTGGAACGCGTCGTGCGCCAGGTCGAAGCCGACCGGCACGTCCGGGGCGCTGTGTTCCCAGTCCCAGGCGACCAACCGGCCGGCGTGCCAGCCCAGGTTCCACGGCACCCAGTCACCATGCCAGTGGCCGAACTCCACACTGGTGTCGCCATGCCGGCGGGCCAGCGCGGAGACCGCCGCGACCGCCCGCGCACCCGCTGGCTCGGCCACGGCGGCCCGATCAGCCAGCCCGGCCAACCGGGTCAGGAAGGCCGACCCGGCCAGTGGTCGGGGCGTACCCGCCGGGCCGCCACGCCGGGCGACCGCGAGCAGCGCCGCGATCCGCGGAGGGTCGTCGACCGGCACACCGCGTACCGCCGGTGGCAACGGCTCGATCACCGCGACCACCTGGCCCGCCCACGCCGTCTCGGTGAGCAGCCTCGGCGGCGTCGGGTGGTCCGCCACGCCGGCGACCGCGCCCAGCCCGCGCAGGGCCGCCGCCTCCGCGGCGACCAGCGCGCGCGTCGCGTCGTTCCAGCCGATCTTCGCGTAGCCGCGCGGACGACCGTCGGCGGTGAAGAGCTGCAGGGTCGGCTTGCCGTTCGGGTCGGGCGGCCGGACCCCGCACGCGGCCAGCAACGGCGTGCCGCCCAGGTCGGCGGCGAGCCGCTCGGTCAGCAGCAACTCGGCCGCCGACGACCCGGCGGGCACCGAGACGGTCAGCGTCGGAAAGGGCGCGAGCCCCACCCGACCGAACCGGGCCAACCCGCCCAGCACCGCCCGCAACGCGCGCACCTTCGGTGGCCGCAGCGCGTTGTACGCCAGCAGCGACGCCGCCCCGGCCCGGGGAGCGCCCAACGGCACCAGGAACCGGGCCCGGGCGATCGACGGCACCACCGCGTACCGGGCCACCGGCCGGTGACCGGCCGGCGCTGCGCCCCGCACGGTCAGGCCGACCCGCTCGTCCGGGAAGACCGCGCGGCTCACCCAGCCCAGACCGTCCACCCGGGAGCGTGGGTCGGCGTCCGCGCCCACCAGCGTCGTCACGCCGCCCGGTCCGCCCAGTCGAGGTCCAGCCCGAGCCGCTGACGCAACGCGTCGTTGTACGGCCGGTAGTAGTCGGTCAACTCGGCACGAACCGTCGGCTCCAGCGGTGCCGAGCGCCGGTCGTTGTAGACCTTGAAATTCGGCAGGTCGTACGCCGGCAGCCCGAGGAAGTCGAGGGTGCGCCGGTAGGTCGCGCGGGAGTCGCGGTAGAGATCCTCGCTGGGCAGGAAGAGGATCTGGTCGGCGTCGAAGCGTGCCAACCATGGTTCCAGGTGCTCCAGGTAGCGCCCCCGGGCCCGGTACGTGTACCAGTCGTACGCCTCGCTGAACGACTCCGGCTCGGCGATCAGCCGCTCCCGCTCCCCCGCGGTGCGTTCCGGCTCGGCGGCCAGCGCGGCGGCGAAGTCCAACGGCTCGATGCCGTGGGTGCGGCGTTCCTTCCAGTGCGAGTACGCCCGCTCCACCGGGTCCCGCAGCAGCACGATCAGCTTCACCGTCGGCATCAGCGCGGAGACCCGCTGCGCGGCGAGGGGATGGAACATGTACAACGGGGCGGCTTCACCGACCTGGACCGGCCCGCCGTGCCGTTTGGCCAGGGCATCGCGCTGCCGCTCGGTCGGGAAGTGCGAGCGGTACCACGCCTCGCCGCGACCCCAGTGCTCCTCGAAGTAGTGCGCCGACTTGGTGTTCCACGCCGGGAACAGGCGGGGCACCAACGGGTGCTGGATGAGGTAGTTCCACAGCGAGGTGGTGCCACCCCGCTTGGTGCCGATGATCAGGAAGTCCGGCAGCGGCCGGCGATCACTGGTGCGTACCCCGTAGTCGACAAGCGACTCCTTCACCCGGGTGGTCACCTGGGTCGGGACCAACTGCTTGACCCGGTCACGGATGGACGCCACGACGGACCTCACCTGCCTCTCGTCGATGCCGGGGCGGGTTCGGCGGCCGCAGTCGCCTGGCCCCCGCCACGGATCTGCCTCATGGTCCCCCGGATGCCGGCACGCACCCGGGGCAACGTCAACATGCCGACGCAGCCGGCCAGCAGCACCACCAGCGCCACCGCCAGGCCGGGCAGGCCGCGACCACCCGCCAGCACGCCGGCGGCGGCGGCCAGCCCCACAGCGGCGACCGTGGCACCGGCGGCCCGCACCATCGCCGCGTCGAACAGCGGCTCCCGGACCACCGACCGGGCGAAGCCGGCCGCGGTGAGGTTCTCGGTGGCGATGCCGGCGGCCCAGGCCACCGCCGCGCCCGTGGCCCCGTAGCGGGGGATCAGCCACAGGCCCAACGAGACGGTCACCGTCAACCCGGCCACGGTGGCCACCAGGTGCCGCCCGCTGCGCCCGCTCATCAACAGCAGGCTCTGCACGTTGCCCACCCCGGTGTTGACCAGCATCGCCAGCGCGAGCACCGTCAGCGCCGGAACGCCAGCGGTGAACTCCGGCCCGAACAGGTGCAGAAACGCCGACGCGAAGACCGCGAGCAGCAGGTACACCGGCCAGGACAGCACCAGCCCCCAGATGGTCAACTGCCGGTGCACGGCCGCCGCCGCCGCCCGCTCGCCCCGACCGAGCAGCCGGGACAACTGCGGCGACACCGCCACCCGCAGCCCCTGCATGGCCAGTTGACCGGCCAGCACGTACCGGCCGACCGCGCCGAACACGCCGGCGTCCGCCGGCCCGGCGAGCACGGAGGTGAGCAGCACACCCACCCACATGCTGCCCGCGTCGATGGCCGCCGAGGCGGCCCGGGGCAGCGCGAAGCGCCAGAACGTCGACCAGTCGGAGCGGGTCGGCGCGAGCGTCGCGCCCCGGCCCAGCCCGAGCGGGCCGGCGACCAGGGTGAGGCAGACCAGCAGCGCCAACGCCGCCGGCACCAACCACCCGGTCATGCCGGCGAGCAGGCCGCCGCCGGCCAACACGGCGGCGCCGACCAGCACCGGGCGGGCGATCGGCAGCAGGAGGAACTGCACCCCGACGTACGCCCGGATGGGCCGTACGCAGCGCAACGCGGCCAGCAACAAGGTCATCGCGACCACCACCGGCACCGCGGCGAACGTGACAGTGAGCAGCGCGTCGCCGCTCACACCGGAACCGCCCAGCAGCCGGGGTGCGAGCGCGTCCGCGACCAGCACGCCGACGCCGGCGACCAGGAGCCCGGCCAGCAGCGGTGGGATCAGCGCCACCGGGAGCAGCCGCGCCGCGTCCCCACGCGCACCGGCCGTGCGGCGGGGCAACCCCCACATCAGACCCGTCTCCGCGCCGAGCGTGCAGACCGCGGTGGCCACCGTGACCACCCCGATCGCGGCGAAGAACGCGCCCGCGCCGGCCGTGCCGTACCCCCGGGTGATGACCACGGCCAGCAGGAACCCGAACAGCCCGCTGGTGGCCGCGCCGAGCAGCCCGGCGACGCCGCTGCGCGCGCTGCGGCGGGTCTCCGCCGAACCCGCGTCCGCCGCCGCGCCGGCGACCGGCTCGTCGGGAACGGCCGGAGGTCGGGTGGCGGCGGTCATGCGGGCACCGCCGCGTCCCGTGTGGCCGGCGGTCGCGGTGCGGTCGACCGGGTCAGCCGTTCGCGTTCGGTGAGCGCCATCGCGAAGGCGACCGCGAAGAACGCGACCGACAGGTTCTGATTGGCCATGCCGTAGAACGGGACCTGGACCAGGCAGACCACCGGCACCACCGCCAACCACTGCCCGGCCGCCGAGGTCGCCCGCGCGCAGATCACCGCGGACGCGACGAACCAGGCCAGGAAACAGACGAGCGCGGGTACGCCGTGACTGAACAGCACCATCCACAGCTGACCCTGGGTGCCGATCGGCGCGGCCGCCGACACGGTGTCGACGTTCACCGGTGCGCCGTAGCCCAACCACGGCGACTCCTGCACCCGACGGATCACCTCGGTGTAGAGCGAGAGTCGGTCGGTGTTGGTGTCACTGGAGTCGACCCGCTGGCTGATCAGGTCGGTGATCGGAATGAACAACGTCGCCAACGCGCCGATCACCACGACCCCGACGATGGAGGCGGCGACCCGGACGTTGCCGCGCAGGCTGGCCCGCACCCCGAGCACCGCCAGCCCGGCGCCCAGGCTGAGGAACATCGCCCGGTTGAGGGTGAGGAACGCCGGCGCGAGCGACAGTGGCAGCGACGCCAGCAGCGCCCAGCGCAGCGCCCCCTGCCGGCGCAGCATCGCGTACGCCACCACGCACGGCATGGTCATCGCGTACGCGCTGCCGTAGTTGTTGGTGTACGCGAACGGCGCGGCCGGGCGGTAGATCGGGTTCAGCGAACGGGCGCTGTATTCGGCCGTGGTCAGGTGCACCATGTCCTGGATGAACGGGGTGCCGGCCACCCCGCCGGGCAGCAGCACCTCCATCGGGGTGGTCATCGCGAGTCGGGGCACCAGCACCCCGAGCCAACCCAGCGCCACCAACCCGAACCAGAACGCGCAGAGCGGGGTGAGCACCGCCACCAGGCTCGCTCGTTCCCGGGCGGCGGCGTAGACGTAGACCCCGACCACCAGCGCGGTCAGATAGAAGGCCAGGCGCAGGGCGAACGTCAGCAGCGAGGCGGGCGACGCGAGCCGGGTGGCGCTGACCAGCACGATGGCGAGGAAGAGCAGCCAGATGCCCACCGCCGGGGGCAGCGGCACCCGCCCTCGGGTGAACAGCAGCGCCAACAGCAACGCGCCCAGCAGGGGCCACCCGAGGTAGAACGCTCCGAGTAACCACCAGAGCGGCACCAGGGCGAACATCAGCGTCAGCGGCCAGAGCGGCAGCCGTGGCGGCGCGGGCCGGGGTGCGGGCGCGACGACGGCCGGAACACCTCCGGGCGGCGGTTCGGTCGCCGGGGCGCGGGTGACCGACACGGTCAGGCCCGGCCGTTACGGGTGAGCACGAAACCCAGCGGGGTGACGCCTGCGGCACGCAACCGTTCCACCAGGCGGCGCAGGTCGCTCTGCCGGGTGCGGTCCCGTTCCACGACCACCACCGCGCTGCCCTGCCGGGCAACCGCGACGCCGCGCTCGTCGGACTCCGCCGGTGGGGCGTTGAACAGCACGAGGCCGTGGTCGGCGCCCTGTCGCCAGGTGCCGAACCGGACGCTGCCCACGCCCACGGCCACCTCGTCCGGGTCGGTGACCCGACCGTTCTCCGGGCGGGCCGACGCCACCCGGGGCAGCGTCAGGGTGGCGTCCGGGTCGGTGGACGGGCGGGCGCCGGGCGGGTGCGGCGAGGGCCGGCGGGTGGTCGTGCCATCCGCGCCACCGGCGGCAGTCGAGGTGCTGCCGGCCGGCCGAGGCTTGGGCACCAGCGGTCGGGACGGGTCGACGGGCAGCCGCCCCCGGTCGGCGAGCACGGTGGTGCGCAGCCGTTCGACGCGCCCGTTGTCGTCGGCGACGAAGACCTCGCGACCGTCGGCGGCGAGCGCCACCGCGAGTCCAGCGGTGAGCGCGGTGGCGTCCTCCCGGGCGGTGACCAGCGCCACCCGGGCGGGTTGACGGACCCGCTCGGCGACCGCCATCGCCACGTACCGGATGTCGGCGTCGACGGCCCGTGGGCTGCCGCGCAGCGCCGGCCGGCGCACCGTGCCGAGCAGCGGCAGCCCGGTGGCGTCCCGGCCGTCGGCGACCGAGCGGACCCGCCGGTCGGTCGACTCCCAGGCGTACGCCAGCACGATGCCGACCAGTGCGCCGCCGAGCAGGCCGGCGACCAGGTAGAGCGGCCGGTGCCCGGCGGAGGTGACCAGTGCCTTCTCCGCGGTCTGGGTGACCCAGCCGGGGTTGACGTCGACCGCGGCGATCTCGGTGCGGGCGGCGTTGAGCTGGGTGAGCTGGTTGTTGATTCCGGCCAACTCGGCCACCACCGCGTCACCCGCGGCGGTGTCCTTGACGGTGCTCGCCCGCTTCTGCAGCGCGGTCTGCTGGGCGACGACCTTGGTGATGCTTTCGTCGTAGGAGCGCAACATCTCGGCGCGTTGCTGCTCGTACATGGTGCGTCGCACGTCCAGGTAGGCCTGGGCGGCCATGTTGGCGCTCTGTACCGCCCGCTGCGCGTCGCCCGCCTGGTAGGTGAAGCGCAGGATCTGCCCGCCGGTGGGCACCTCGACCTCCAGCGCGTTGCGGATGTCGCGCGGGTCACCGCCGGCGGAGTCGGCGAGCCGCTGCACCACCTCGGTGCCGGTGGCGATGCCGCTCTCCACGTTCATGTTGACCGCGCGGTCGGCGCCCGCGCCGCTGGGGGTGAACGCGTCGGTCACCACCGGCCGGACCGCCACCACTGCGCTCGCGCTCATCGCCGCCGGCACCAGCAGCACGTAGCCGAGTGCGGCGACCAGGCCGACCATCGCCACCGCCGCCACCAGGCGCAACCGGTGCAGCGGCACCCGCAGCAGGTCGGTCAGTGTCACGGTGCCGGGGGTCCCCGAGGACGGGCCGTCCGTGGACCAGGGACCGGGCGTCGCATCAGTCATGGAACTTCTTCACCGTCTGTTGAGGATTGCCGACGACCACGACACCGGGTGGTACGTCCGTGCGGACCACCGTCGCCGCGCCCACGACGCTGTCCCGGCCGACCCGAACGCCCTTCATCACCAGTGCGTGCGCGCCGACCCACACGTTGTCCTCCAGGACGATCGGCGCGCGGGTGGCCGGGCCGGGCGGCTCGTGTCGCTGCGCGGGCGGCAGGTTGTGGAAGTCGTTGTCGAGCAGTTCGCAGTCCGACAGGAGGCAGCGGTCTCCCACGGTCACCGACGTCCAGGTGCCGATCCAGGTGGCGTTGAGCAGACAGTCGGCCCCGACGCGTACCTCGCCGGGACCTGCGAAGCGGACGAGCTTGTTCAACCGGGTGCGGTCACCGATGGTCACGCGCACCCCGCGGCGCAGCCGGATCCGACCACGGATCTCCACGTCGCGGCCGAGTGTCAACCGCCGATAGCGGAGCTGGTACCAACCGCGTTTGACCGCGAAGATCAGACGCACCGCGCGTCTCTTACGGATGCCAGCGGCGCCGGGCAACGATCCTCCCCACATCGCGGGGCCGGCGGCGGTCGTGTACCCGCCGCCGGCCCAACGTGAACAATCTACCGATGCTTCGTTACGAACGGTTGACCGTTACTCTACGGAGAAGAATGTCGATGGGGTAGACCAGGACAACTCGGGCGTCGCCGCAGTGATGACAGTCGCCGCGGCGCCGTTGACCGCCGCGGTCGGCGCGGCCGTCGGGTCGAACGCCACGCTGCGCAGAGCCCCGTCGGTGGCACCGTAGACGATCTGGCCGCCCACCCACGCCATGCCCCGCACTCCGGACCAGGTCACGCCCGTCGTCGGCAGGGTGAACTCGGTGGCACCGAGGTAGTTGCCGTCGATCTCGAAGTAGCGGTAGTAGAGGTTGTTGGCCCCGGTACGGGTGTAGTAGAGCCGGCCGTCGAGGAAGAACGCGCCGGTCAGCAGCGCCGGGTTGTACCAGTCGTTGTAGCCGGACGCCTCCCACGGAGAGCCGATCGCCCCGCCGTTGAACAGCGACACGTCGATCCGGCTGCCGGTGGGAGTGCCGGCGACCGTGTGCGACCAGTAGATCCGGTCGTCCACCCGCCAGGTCGCCCCGGCCGAGGTGTACGCGGGCTGGCTGACCGTGACCGGGGTGCCCAGCGCGGCACCGTCGAACGGCACCTTCGCCAGGGTGCCCGAAGCGGTGTTCAGGTAGAGGTTGCCGGTGGTGGCGGTGGGCGGGTTCTTCGGGGTGAAGGTCCGGCCGCCGGAGAGCGGGAACATGCCGAGACGGCCGTGGTACTCCTCGCCCATGCCGTCGGAGTTGTGCCCGAAGTAGAGGCCGTCGGACCCGCGCCAGAGCACCGGCACCGAGGAACCCCAACTGCTGGTGCCCGAGGGCATCGAGGCGCTGCCGCTGCGCCGCGGGTTCCAGTTCACCGGCATCCCGGTGGCCGGGGTGACCGCGGCGATGCCGAGCCGGTCGATCGCGCCCGCGCCGGCGTTGTCGCTGGCGTTCGGGTTGTTCAGCCAGCGGAAGTGCCCGCCCAGGTAGATCACGTTGTCCGCGACCTCGACCGAGGTGATGGTGTCGTTGCCGGTGAAGTCGACCCAGGTGGCGAGCTGGCCGCTGCCCCGCGCCGCGGTCTCGAAGCGGACCAGGGCGTCGCAGTACGCGGACGGCCAGCCGGCGCCGCCGTTCGTGCCGACCACGAACCAGGTGCCGTCGCCGCCGAACTTCACGTCCTGCACGTAGTGCACGAAGGTCGTCGGCGACGCGCACGGCGCGACGAACTTCTCGCTGCTCCAGTCGATCAGCGTGGGCGTCGCGGAGACGTCCACCAGTGCGATCTGGTTGCGCGCCAGGCCGTTGACGAGGGTGAAGTTACCGCCGACGACAAGCGTGTTGCCGTCCGGCGTGACGTCGATGGTCCAGGCGTACGACGTGGTGCCGTGCCGCCCGACCGTCGCGTCGATGACAAAGGTCGGGTCGATCGCGCCGGTGGTGGCGTTGAGCCGGCCGAGACCGACGTGCGCGGTGCCGTTGAGCCAGTTGAACGCGCCGGCGACGTACAGCCAGTTGCCGTGCAGGGCCAGCTCACGGACGGTGCCGCCGTCGGAGCGTCCGACCCAGCTGTCGATGGTCGCGCCGGTCGACGGGTCGAGCGCGACCAGGTTCTTGCGCGAGACGCCGTTGACGTTCTTGAAGGCGCCGCCCACGATCAGCGTGCCGCCGGGGCCGGCGACGAGCGTGTTGACCGCGCCGTCGAGCACCGGCAGGAAGGTGGTGGACATGGTCCCGGTGGTCCGGTCGTACGCGAAGAGGTAGCGCTGCGTCACCCACGCGGAGGCGGCGGTCTGCCGGAGCTGGGTGAAGCTGCCGCCGACGAAGACCGTGTTGCCCACCTGCGCGAAGGCACGGGTCTCACCGTCTCGGGCGTGCGGTGTCGTGTCGGCGGGGTTCGCCGACACCAGGGTGGCCGTCTCCGGGACCGGTACGACCGCAGCCGACGCGGTGGTGGGCACGCCAAGAACCGCGGCGACGATCGCCAACGCGACCACCCCCGCCCGAGCACGACGTCGTCCTACAAAACGCCACAAGTGCGAGAGTTTGGGCACGCTGCGCCTCCAGATTGGATGAGAACCCGGGGTAGCGTGCCTCGTCCAGCCTGGTTAACAAAATCCGCCGATTGGGCGGTGCGTGAATCCGCTAGCCGACAGAACGCCGGGAGGTCGGATGCCCGACCTCCGGCGAACGGCGTCCCGTCAGTGCGTCGTCGTGGTGGTCAGCGGCTCCCCCCGGTGGGCTGCCGCAGGTACGGGTCCTGCCCGGCCTTGGCGAAGCCGGCCACTGCCGCGGCGTTGTGGTTCATCGTCATGTCGCAGGTCGACGTCCGGCTGGTCATGCCGGCCGAGTTGAAGTAGATGGCTGCCTTGATCTTGGGGTGCGCCTTGAGCGCCGCCGGGAACTCCTGGAACCAGCGCTGCTTGGCACCCGGGTCGGCGGCGTCGAAGTTGGTGCCGAACTCGGCGAGCATCCGGGGCTTGCCCGCACCGATGCCGTTGTCGTCCAGCCAGCGGTAGAAACCGCCCACTGTCGTGCTCGGGCTCTTCCACACCGTGCTGCCGTTGCAGACGTGGAAGTTGTACGGGTCGTACGCCACCCAGTCGACGTATTGGTCACCGGGGTACAGGCCGGCGTAGCGCGAGTAGTGGCCGGACCAGCCCATCATCGTCCAGACCCAGACCGCGTTGCTCGCGCCGGCCCGGGCGAACCGCTCGTGGACGTAGCGCCAGGCGCGGACGAAGTCGGCGTCACTGCCCTTGTTCGGCTCGTCCTCGGGCTCGTGGTCGAAGCCCATGAAGACCGGCACGCCGGCGGCGCGGATGCGACCCGCGACCGCGTCGATGGTCTCGTCCTGCCGACCACTGTAGACATCGGACCACTTCAGCGTGGTGCCGGTGGAGAAGTTACGCGACTCCCAGGCGAAGAACATCAGCCGGCCCTCGCGCATCTGCTGCTGCTCGTAGACGTCGGGGAAGGCGCCGTTGCTGCCCGTGTTGGAGAAGTCGTGGTAGCGGTGCACGACGTCGAACTTGCGGCCGACCTGTGCCTCCACATCGGAGACGGCCTTGCCGTGGTCCCAGCCGCCGGCAGAGCCGGCCGGCGAGTACATGCCCCACCAGGCGCCGCAGGAGGGAACGAGCTTGTCCGACACGGCCCCACACTTGCCGGTCGGCAGAGTGCTGCTCGCGCTCGGGGTCGCCGTCCGGGTGGGCGTGACGGTCGGCGAGGGCTTCGGCGAGGCGGTGGTCGGCGAGGCACTTGGCGACGGCGGCGGTGCGGGCCGGGTGGTCGGCGGCGGTGCCGGCCGGGACCCGAGGTCGTAGCTGATCACCAGGCTCGGGCGGAGGTCCGGGCTACGGTTCTCGACCGACGCCCAGTAGATCCGGCTCTCCAGGCCGGCCTGGACCAGCGAGACCGTCCAGACCCCGTTGCCGGTGACCAGTTTGGACACGTCCCACTCGTTGAATCCCTTGGACACACCGTTCACGCTGTCCAGCACGTCACCGGCCGGGCCGAGGCTCGGCCGCGCCTCCCGGGCGCTCAGCGGCGAGGCGTGCGCCGTCACGGTGGCGGCGAACTTCTGCCAGGCGTGCATCCGCAGCGTCGCCCGGACGTTGACCGCGGCGGCCGGCACCGTGGTCACCGCGAACTCGATGACCGCCTGGCGACCACCCCGCGGGTTTCCGTCGCACCGCGTCGCGCAGGTGGCCAGGGTCGTCTTGGCGGAGTTGTCGCCGTCCTGCGACACAGTGGTCGCGGTGGTGTCCGCCGCCGCCCGGATCGACAGATCGTCGCTGGCCAGTAGCGGCATCATGGTGGCCACGAGGCCGGCCACCACCGACCCGCCGACCACGCCGATGGCGATCGCCTTGCGCCGGGGTCCGGAGCGGAACCGGGTGATGCGGTGCAGTCCGTGCCTGGTCAAGGAAACTCCCTGTGTCTGCGTCCGTAACGGTGAGCAGCGTATCGATGACCAGCGCAGGTCGCAGGTAGGACAGTTTCTCGTAAGCGCGTCTTAACCGTCAGCTAAGAAAATCGACCGACGTCGCCTGTGCCAACGCTCCGCGCATCGCCTCGACCGGGGCGGTCACACCGGTGAACTGCTCGAACTGGCCGATCGCCTGCGCCAGCAGAAGGTCCAGACCGGACACCAGCCGCAGGCCGGCCGCAGCGGCGGAGGCGGCCAACGGCGTCGGCCACGGATCGTAGATCGCGTCGAAGAGCACCGTCCCCGGCCGCCACGCCACCGCGCCGGCCAACGGGTCGGCGACTCCCTTCGGCACGGTGGAGACCACCAGGTCAGCGGTGCAGAGGTGGCGGTGTGCGTCGACCCAGCCGGCGGGTGCCAGCACGACACCCAGTGCGTCGGCCACCGGCCGCAGCTCGCCGATCGCCTCGGGTCGGCGGGCGACCACCGTCACCGCGGGGCAGCCCACCTGCGCGGCGGCAGCCAACGCGGCCCGGGCCGTTCCACCCGCGCCGAGCACCGTCACTGCGGCACCCGCGCTCACCCCGGCCGCGGTCAGCACCCGCACCATGCCGGCGACGTCGGTGTTGTCGGCATACCAGGAGCCGTCCGGTCGACGTACCAACGTGTTGGCCGCGCCGACGGCGACGGCGACCGGCGAGGCCTGCGCGGCCACGGCGAGCGCGGCCTCCTTGCCCGGCATGGTCACCGACAAGCCGACCCACTCCGGGCCCAGGCCGGCGACCAGATCCGGCAGCTCCGCCGCCGCGCACTCGATCCGGGTGTACGACCACCCGGTCAGCCCGGCGGCGGCGTAACCGGCGGTGTGGATCACCGGGGAGAGCGAGTGCGCGATCGGCTTGCCCAGCACCGCGGCCCTACGGGTCGCCACGATCACCGGCCACCACCCGGGGCTCCTGCCGTGTTCCGCATCGCTTCCCGCCCTCCCGCAGACTCGGATCGACACTACCCAGCCGGCCGGCCGGGCCACCAGAGAACCGGCTGCGGACGACGCTCGCCGGCCCGGGTTCCCGGGTGCCGGGCCATCGGCGGGAGCAGGCGCACGCGCACGCCGCGTGCCTCGTCGCGACCGCCGGGGCTCCCGTCCCGAGCGACCGGCTCGTCGGTCAGCGGGACGGGAGCCTCGGGTGTCGGCGACCGGGCCGGTCAGATGATGCCGGCCTCCCGGGCCTTCGCCTCGTTGCGCTGATGCTGCTCGTACGTCTCGGCGAACTCGGAGTGGCCCTCCTTGTCGATCGCCACGAAGTAGAGCCACTTGCCCGTGGGCGGCGCCATCGCCCCTTCCAGGGCCTGCTTACCCGGGTTGTTGATCGGGGTGGGGACCAGACCCGGCAACTTGCGGTTGTACGGGTTCTTCGGGTTGTCCAGGTCGGCTGCCGTCATCTCCTTCGACGACTTGGTCTTCTGCCCGGTCAGCTCCAGGTAGTAGTTGACCGTGACGTCCATCTCCAGGCAGTTGCAGTTGAACTCGCCGTACGCCCGGTTGTAGGCCACCCGGGCGACCTTGCCGAGGTCGTCCTTGTTGCCCGCCTCGGCCTGGGCCAGCGACGCCACGATCAGCGCCTCGTACGGGCTGACCTTGCGTTCCTTCTGCACCCGGTCGGCGAACGTCATCTCACCGGTCACCGAGAGGAAGTTGTCCACCATCAGCTTGAGAATGCTCTCCGCGGTGGCCTTCGGCGGGATCTCGTACGTGTCCGGGAAGAGGAAGCCCTCGACGGACTTGACGATCTTCTTGCCGTCCTCGCGTTGGAACCACCAGTCCGGGACGCCGAGCGCCTCCGGGTCCTTCGCGGCGGCCTCGAAATCCTTGACCGGGATCTTGGTCTTGTCGGAGAGCAGCTTGTAGATGTTCTTGGCGGTCCGGCCCTCGGGGATGGTGAGGCCGTTGACGATCTTGTTCTTCAGGTCGAGCATCGCGGTGACGGCGTTCGCGCCGCTCATCTGCTTGCGCAGCTTGTACGTGCCCGGCTGGATGTTCTTGCTGCGCGACTCGGCCTCGGCGGCCTCGATGAACGCCTTCTGGCTCTTCACCACGTCGGCCGCCACCAGGGCGTCGGCCATGTCGGCGAGCAGCGCGCCGTTCTTGATCTCGACGGTGACCTCACCCGTCCCGGCGCCGTCGTAGTCGGGGGTGACGAAGTAGTTCTGGATGCGGTCGAAGCCGTAGAACGCGCCACCGCCGATGGTGCCCAGCAGGAGCAGGGCCATCAGCAGAGCCAGGAAAGTCTTGCCCCGGCCGCCGCCGGACTTGCCGTTGCGCTTGCGGAAGCCGCGCCGGTGCCGACCCTTCTCCCCCCGCTCCGGCTCGTCGAACCCAAGGTCCAGATCGTCGATCATTACGTCCGCCTCCGCTGCGCGTCCAGCCAGCTCTGCAGAATCTCCACCGCGGCCGCCTGGTCGACAACCGCACGTTGACGCTTACCTCGGACGCCACGCTCGGCAAGCCTACGAGAAGCCACCACGGTCGACATCCTCTCGTCAGTGAGCGTTACCGGGACGGGCGCTATCACATCGACCAGTCGGTCAGCGTACGCCTTCACGTGGACGGCCGCCGGGCCGTGTTTTCCGGCGAGATTGACCGGAAGGCCGACGACAACCGCGACGGCCTCATGTTCGGCCACCAACGCGGCCAGTTCGGCGAGATCGCTCGGAACGGTGTCCGGCGACGCGGTGAGGTCGCGAGCGAGCGTGACCAGCGGAGTTGCCAGGATCCCGTCCGGATCCGAGCGGGAGACACCGACCCGCACCTGACCGACGTCGACACCCAGCCGCACACCGCGCGTCAAATCAGCCACCGACGGTCACCACCGGTTGCTGACGAACCAGGGCGGGCCGAATGGCCCGCCCTGACCGACAGTGATCGTCCATCACGCCTCAGTGATCGCCTTCTCGACGGTGAGCAGCAGGTTCGGTGCCTCGGCCGCCGGCAGACCGCCGCCCTGGGCCAGGTCGGGGCTGCCGCCGCCACGCCCGGAGAACGCCGCCTTCACCAGATCCGAGGCCGCCAGGCCCCGACCGCGCGCGGCCGCGTTGACCGCCACCACCAGGGACGCCTTGCCGTTCGACCGGGCCGCCACCGCGACCACCGCCGGCCGCGCCGGGTCGATCTTGCCGCGGATCTCCTGAGCCAGGGTCCGCACGTCGTTGCCGGCCGCGCCCTCCGGTGCCTCGGTGCCCACGTACGCGACCCCGCGCACGTCCTTGGCCTGTGCCGCGAGCGCCGCCGCGCCACCCAGCACCAGCTGGGCGCGGAGCTTCTCCAGCTCCTTCTCGGCGTCCCGAAGCTGGGTGACGGTCTGCTCCACCCGGTCGGCGACCTGGTCGTTGGGCACCCGGTACAGCTCGGCGAGCCGGGAGACCAGCAGGTGCTCCTTGGCCAGGAAGCCGAAGGCGTCCATGCCGACCAGCGCCTCGACCCGGCGGACACCGGAACCGATCGACGACTCGGAGAGGATCTTCACGAGGCCGAGCTGGGCCGAGCGCGCCACGTGCGTGCCGCCGCACAGCTCCCGGGCGTAGTCACCCACCTCGACGACCCGTACCTCCTCGCCGTACTTCTCGCCGAAGAGCGCCATCGCACCGATGCGCCGCGCCTCGTCCAGCGAGGTGATGAAGGCGTGCACCTCCAGGTCGGCCAGCAGCACCTCGTTGACCTGCTGCTCGACGTCACGCAGGACGCTCGGCGACACCCCGGTCGGCGTGTTGAAGTCGAACCGGAGCCGGCCGGGCGCGTTCAACGACCCGGCCTGGGTGGCCGACTCGCCGAGGAAGTTCCGCATGGTCTGGTGCACCAGGTGGGTGGCGGTGTGCGACCGGGAGATCGCCCTGCGCCGAGTCGTGTCGATCTCCGCGAAACCGGCCTCGCCGGCACGCACCTCACCCCGGATCACCCGGGCGCGGTGCACGATCAGGCCGGGGACCGGCTGCTGTACGTCGAGCACCTCGACCTGCCCGCCACCGACGGTGATCATGCCCTGGTCGGGCTGCTGCCCACCGCCCTCGGCGTAGAACGGGGTCGTGTCGAGGACCAGCTCGATGGTGTCACCCTCGGTGGCCGCCTGGCGCGGACCGTCGGCACCGAGCAGCGCCCGCACCGTCGACTCGCGGGACACCTCGCTGTAGCCGGTGAACGTCACCGGGCCACCCGAGTCGAGCACCGACCGGTACGCGGACAGGTCGACGTGGCCGGTCTTGCGGGCCTGCGCGTCGGCCTTGGCCCGGGTCCGCTGGTCGGCCATCAACCGGCGGAAACCCTCGTCGTCGACGGTGAGGCCCTGCTCCGCGGCGATCTCCAGGGTCAGGTCGATCGGGAAGCCGTACGTGTCGTGCAGCTGGAACGCCTTCGCCCCGGACAACGCCGAGCCGCCCGCCGTGCGGGTCTCCGCGATCGCCGTGTCCAGGATCGTCGTCCCGGCCCGCAGCGTCGACAGGAACGCCTCCTCCTCCGCGTACGCGTACTCCGCGATCCGATCGAAGTCGGTCGCCAGCTCCGGATACGACGGCGCCATGCAGTCCCGCGCCACCGGCAGCAACTCGGGCAGCGCCCGCTCCTGCCAACCCAGCAGCCGGATCGACCGGATCGCCCGCCGCATGATCCGCCGCAACACGTACCCACGGCCCTCGTTGCTCGGCGTCACTCCGTCGCCGATCAGCATCAGCGCGGTCCGCACGTGGTCGGCGATCACCCGCAGCCGCACGTCGTCCGGGTGCGACTCGCTGGCCACGTGCCCGGAGTGCGCGCCGTACCGCTTACCCGTCAGCTCCGCCGCCCGGGCCAGGATCGGCCGGACCTCGTCGATCTCGTACAGGTTGTCCACACCCTGCAGGATCGACGCCATCCGCTCCAGGCCCATGCCGGTGTCGATGTTCTTCGCCGGCAGGTCACCCAGGATCGGGTAGTCCTCCTTGGTGGTGCCCGGACCCCGCTCGAACTGCATGAAGACCAGGTTCCAGTACTCCATGTACCGGTCCTCGTCGACCGCCGGACCACCCTCACGGCCGTACTCCGGACCCCGGTCGTAGAACAACTCCGACGACGGACCACACGGCCCCGGAATGCCCATCGACCAGAAATTGTCCGCCTTACCCCGACGCACGATCCGCTCCGCCGGCACACCCACCGACCGCCAGATCTCGAACGCCTCGTCGTCATCCAGGTAGATCGTCGGCCAGATCCGCTCGGGATCCAGCCCGTAACCACCCTCGGAGATCGGCTTCGTCGACAACTCCCACGCCAACGGAATCGCCCCGGCCTTGAAATAGTCGCCGAAGGAGAAGTTGCCGTTCATCTGGAAGAACGTGCCGTGCCGGCTGGTCTTACCGACCTCGTCGATGTCCGGGGTGCGGATGCACTTCTGCACACTCACCGCCCGCCGGTACGCAGGCGTCTGCTGACCCAGGAAATACGGCACGAACTGCACCATGCCGGCGTTGACGAACAGCAGGTTCGGGTCACTGATGGCGGGCAGCGGAGCGGACGGCACCACAGTGTGGCCATTCGCCTCGAAATGCGCGAGGTACCGCCGCTTGATCTCCGCCGTCTTCATCGCTGATGTTCCTCCGGAAAGATGTTTCGATCGCCGATCCGCGGGTCTTCCCGCAGCTCGGCGAACTGATCGTCGAACGCCTCGCCCTGGGCGAACGCCTGGTGGATCTCCTGCTCGCGTTCGGCCATCCCGACCCGGACGTCCTCCACGAAGTTACGCAGCGACTCGACCAGCCCGCCAGCGGATTCCGTCAGCGAGCTGGCGATGCCGGCCGGTGTGTACGCCTGGGCGGTCCGGGTCGCCTTGCGGACCACGATCACACCGACGGCCACCCCGATACCGAGCCAGAACAGACGCCTCATGTCTCGCTACCTTCCTGGTGCCTCGGCCGGTCAGCGGTTGCCGCGCCGCGCGGCCCGTCGCTGCTGCTTGATGGTGTCGCGGACCTCACGCTCGGTCTCGGCGTGCCGCCGGCCGGCGGCGGCCTTGCGCATGCCGTAGCCGAAGGCGGCCACCTTGACCAGCGGGTTCGCGGCCGCGGCGGAGACGACGGTGGCCAGGTTGGCGATGTTGGCGGTGACGTTCTGCGCGTGGCTGGTCATCGTGTCGACCTTCGCCAACTGGAGGTTCACGCCGTCGAGCGAGGTCTGCACCTGCTCCAGCGCCGTGTTGACGTTCTTCACCGTCGTGTTCACGTCGCCGAGCAGCGGCGCGGTCCGATCGTTGAGGTCGTTGATCATCCGGGTGGTGGCGTCAACCGTGTGCCGCAGCCGCAGGATGGGCAGCGTCAGGATGAGCACCAGCACCGCGAACGCGGATGCCGCGATCAGCGCCGCGATCGCTCCAAAGTCGCCCACGCCTGTCCTCCTCAAGCAAAGTTCCGCAGGACCCGACGTCCCCGGAACGCACAACCATCGCACCCGTACCGGCCGCCACGCCGTCGGCGGTCATCGGTAGCGGGCGTGCCCGCCAGCCCCAGACCCTACCGTCCGTGATGGAGCCCGGCTCACGACGGTGAGGGTGTCAGCTCACCCAGCGGATCGCCGCTGACCGTCGGGAACGGATCCTCTCCGGTCAGTGACGGGTCGGTGGTCGGCTGTGGCCTGGTCCGCTCGTCGTCGATCGCGTTACGCACCTTCACCGACACCAACGAGCCGGTGCACTCGGTCGCAGCGGCCGACGGATCGGCCGACGGATCGACAGACGGCACGACGGCCGGCTCGCCGT
The DNA here is from genome assembly GCF_029626145.1 of Micromonospora sp. WMMD961. NCBI lineage: Bacteria > Bacillati > Actinomycetota > Actinomycetes > Micromonosporales > Micromonosporaceae > Micromonospora > Micromonospora sp. WMMD961. The sequence goes on along the minus strand of NZ_JARUBJ010000002.1, from coordinate 2,773,946 downwards.
CGACCGGCGGCGGCACGCAGGTCGGCTCGCGGACCCACAGGTCGAGCGTCAACTCGTCGCGCCGCCAACAGGTGTAGCTGCCCTTCGTCTCCTGCTCCGGGCAACGGCTCACCTTCCACGGCTGCCAGCCGTCCTGCCGCAACGCGTTCTCGTAGGCCTGTGCCGTCTCCGCCGGTGCCTTATCCGAGGTGACGGTGCGTTCCCGCAGCCGGCAGTCGAGCAGACACCACCGGCTGCCGCTGACGTCGTCGACCGTCTTCGCGGCCGCCCAACCCGGCACGTCGAGCTTGTCCAGGTTGTCGAAGACCGGATCACGGCTCAACGTGCGGATGCCGAAGAAGAGCGGCACCGCACCGAGCAGCACGACGCTGACCAGCGCCAGCACCGCCGCCCGCAGGCGCCGCCGTTCCCGCGACTCCCGGCGTGCCTCGGACCGGGCGCCCGCCGCGTCGGCGTCACCGGGCGAGCCCTGGTCGCCAGGACGCAGCGCGGGGCCGCCGACCGGCTCCGATGCGGGCCGTTCCGCCGGCCCGGACGGGGACGGCACCACGGCGGCGGCACGGGCTACCCCGACGGGATCGCCCGGGCGGCCCGGTGGCGGCACCGGGGCGACGCCGCTCGGCTCGGCGCGGCCGGGCTCCCGATTCGGTGGCAGGGCGCGCCCGGCGGCCCGGTCGGAGGGGGCGGGTCGGCCGATCGGCGCACCACTGCCCCGGTCGTCGGCGAGGGGCGGCTGAGCGGCGCCCGGCGGGCGGACGGCGGCACGCGCCGGACCCTCCGGACGCGGACGCGGTGAGCGGTCCACACCGGGCGGCACCGCGCCACGAGCAGAGCCCTCGGGACGCGGACCCGGCGGGCCGTCCACACCCGGAGGCACCGCGGCACGAGCCGGACCCTCCGGACGGGCCGCGCCGCGAGCCTCCGCGCCGGGGCGGGGTGGGCCATCGGTGCCGCCACGCCCGGCACCCGGGGCCGGCGCCTCCCCCGGGCCGGGCCGGACCCGTCCGGGTGGGGTGGAGCGGGCAGCGCCCCGACCCGGTGCGGCGGGACCGCCGCCGGGTGTGGGTCGTCCAGCGGCGTACGGTTCGTCGCCGCGAGGTCCGGGTCGACCCGGACCAGCCGGGCCGTCGGGGCCGGACTCGGCCGACGGACGACGACGCCGGGCGATCGGATCCGGCGCGGGCGCCCCGTCCGGACCGGGCCCGGCGGCCGCACGACCACGCCGGCCGGTCAGATCCGGTGGGGACGCCGCGGCACCTCGACCCCGGCCGGGTCGGTCGCCGGGCGACGGCGGATAGGGCAGCGCCTGTTCGCCGGTGGAACCTGACGATTCCGGGCGAACGGCACGACGGCCGGTCGTCGCCTCCGCCCCCGGGTCGGCCGGCGGGCCGGCGGACCGGCGGCCGGCGGGTCGCTCCGCGGCCGGGTCCGGTACGCCGAGCCGACCGGACGACTGGTCGACGATGTCCCCGGTGCCGGTCGGCGCCTCGGGTCGCCGACCCGAGGGCGGCGAGGTGGCCGCTCGGCGGTTGACGACCGGCAGACCCGGGTCGGTGTGCGGTAGGCGGCCGGCCTGGCGCAGCCAGTCGGCGGGCCGCTCCGGGCGGTCCGCCCGAGATTCGCCGCCGGCCGGCGTACGCCGCTCCGGCTCGTCGGAGGCGGCCCGGCGGCGGCGACCGGTGCCGTCGGCCGGGACGACCGTGGGCGTCGCGCCACTGTGGCCCCCGGAGGCCGCGGGCACCGACGGCGCGTTGCCCGAGCGGGGCACCACCGGCTCGTCGGGCTCGGCGGCACGGCGCCGGCCGCCGCCCGCCGGGCGGGCGGGCTCGGCGGCACGGCGGCCGGTCGGCTCGGGCGCCCCGGGGTCGACCGGGCCTGGCCGACGCCGCGCGGTACGGGCGTCATGCTCGACGGCGGGGTCGGGCCGCAGGCCGTCCGCGGCCGGTGGGACGACGCCGGCCGGCGCGCCGTCGAACCGCGCCACGCCGGCGGCGGGCGGACCAGCCGGACGCGCCGGATCGGGTGCCGGGCCGGGACGGCGACCGGTGGGGGTGCCGTCGGTCGGCGGGCGTACACGGCCGGGCTCGACGGACTCGGGGCCCGGCCGGCGGCCCGGTGGGACGGCGTCCGGACGGCGCAGCGGGGGCACGGCGTCCGGACGGCCCCCTGGCGCGGCGGGGTCTGGACGACGACCACCCGGCGCGGCGGCTTCGGCGCGGCGGCCGGTCGGGGCGCCGGAGGTCGGATGGCCCACGGGGGGGCCAGGCGGAGTCGCTGCGGGGCGAGCACGGCCGCCGGGCCCGTCGGGAGTCGGGTGCACGCCCGGGTCACCGCCGGCCGGTCGGGCGGTGGGTGGTGACGGGGGTACGGCGGCGCGCGCACCGGTAGCCGGCTGCACACCGCGACGTGTCGGTTGGCCCGAGGCGGGAGCGCCGGGGCTGGGCCGGTCGTCCGGGCGGCGGCCGGTCGGCGGCGTCTCCCCCGGCCAGGGGCCGTCGACGGGTCGACGCGGGCCGGCACCGCCCGTGTCGCTCTGCCGGGGCGCGGGCGGTGCCGGAACCTCCGGCAGCGCCGGCACGCCGGCGCGCGCACCCCCGGTGGGGCGGTTCGGCTCTGCCGGGGCACCGTCCGGGCCCAGCTCGGTGCGTTGCTGCTTGGCCGAGCGCAGGTCGTCGATCCAGCCGAACTCCTCGCCGGCGACCGGCTCCTCCGGCTCGGTCTCCGCCGCCCGACCCCGACCCCAGCGACGAGCCTTGGCGCGGGGTTCGCGCCGCTCGTCCGGGCCCTCGTCCGGGCGGTCCCCACCACGCGATTTCACTGTTGACCCTCTCCTGCGGCGTCGGTGCCGCTGTCCTGCGTCGTGCCGGGGGTGCCCGTGTCGGTCGCCGGGCGACCGGTCTCGGCGGGAAGCGCCGACGCGGTCTGTGCCGTTACAGGCGGCTCGGCTGTCGGAGTGTCCGCACGGGTGGCCGGGGCCGGCAGACCACGCACGATCCGGCGCAGCAGGGGCAGCCGGCCGGCCACCGCCCGCTCCGCGCCGTGTGGGCTGGGCTGGTAGTAGTCGGTGCCCACCAGGTCGTCCGGGACGTACTGCTGGGTGACCACGCCGCGCTGGTCGTCGTGCGGGTAGCGGTAGCCGGTCCCGTGACCCAACCCCCGGGCTCCGGCGTAGTGCGCGTCGCGCAGCCCTCGTGGCACTGAGCCACCACGACCGGCCCGGACGTCGGCGATCGCGGCCCCGATGGCGGTGGTGGCCGAGTTCGACTTGGGGGCGGTGGCCAGGTGGATCACCGCCTGAGCCAGGTTGAGCTGCGCTTCGGGCAGCCCGACGTACTCGACCGCGTGCGCGGCGGCGGTGGCGACGCTCAACGCCCCGGGGTCGGCCATGCCCACGTCCTCGCTGGCGAAGATGACCAGGCGGCGGGCGATGAACCGGGCGTCCTCGCCGGCGACCAGCATGCGCGCCAACCAGTGCACGGCGGCGTCGACGTCCGAGCCACGCATGCTCTTGATGAAGGCACTGACGACGTCGTAGTGGGCGTCGCCGTCGCGGTCGTAGCGCACCGCGGCCACGTCGACCGCCTGCTCGGCCGTGGCCAGGTCGATCCGGCCGGTGCCGAGGGCCGTGGCGGAGGCCGCCGCGGCCTCCAGCGCGGTGAGCGCCTTGCGGACGTCACCGGCGGCGAGCCGGACGAGGTGGTCCTCGGCCTCGATGGTCAGGGTGAGCGCGGCGTCGAGGCCGCGCTTGTCGGCGACCGCGCGACGCAGCAGGCCGCGCACCGCCTCGTCGTCCAACGGTTGCAGGGTGAGCAGCACGCACCGCGACAGCAGCGGAGAGATGACCGAGAAGTACGGGTTCTCGGTGGTGGCCGCCAGCAACGTGACCGTACGGTCCTCGACGGCGGCGAGCAGCGAATCCTGTTGGGTCTTGCTGAACCGGTGCGCCTCGTCGATGAAGAGCACGGTCTGCGGGCCGCCCGAGCGACGCTGGCGGCGGGCCGTCTCGATCACCGCCCGCACGTCCTTCACGCCGGCGGAGAGCGCCGACATGGCGACGAAGCGACGGTCGGTGGCCCCGGCCACCAGATGCGCGATGGTGGTCTTGCCGCTGCCCGGCGGGCCCCAGAGGATCACCGACATCGGAGCTCCGCCGGAGACGAGTTGCCGCAGGGGTGCGCCGGGGGCGAGCAGGTGCTCCTGCCCGACCAGCTCGTCGAGGCTCGCCGGGCGCATCCGGACGGGCAGGGGGGAGTCGTCGGCCACCGCGGTGAAGCCGTCGACACCGGCGGGACCGTCGGGCGCGCTGCGCGACCCGGCGGGTTCACCGAGGGAGAAGAGGGCGTCGGACTCCATCACGAAGACAGTACCGGGCCGGGCCCACGACGCCGGAATCGCGCCGGGGGCCCGCCATCGGTGATCGGTTCCGGTCAGCCACGACCGGGGCGCCGGCCCCGGTACCAGCGGCCGCCGCCACCGCCGCGCGGGCCGCTGCCCACGCCGCCCAGGTAGAGCGAGAGCAGGAGGAGCCCGATGAGCACGAGAGTGTTCCAGTTGAACAGGTCCGGTGCTCCGAAGTCTGTGTTGAGCAGGTCGAGCAGCAGGGCGAAGCCAAAGACGATGGCCGCAAGAATGGCGAGCATGTGGTCCTCCGGTGGGGGTTCCCAGTAGGTCGGCGCGTGATGTACCCAATCGGTCGGCTCGCCAATCTCCACGATGGATATGGCCCGCTTCGCCCCAGGCCGGCGTGGGCGTTCCGCCACCGGCTCCTAGGCTGACCCGATGATCATCGACGACCAGGTGCTCCTGGGACGAGGCGCCATCCTGGCCGCTGTCGGCCACCACCCGTTCGCCCGGCACGCGCTCGGCCGGGCCGCGCCGGCGCGCGGATACCAGCGCGGTGGTGCCGTGCTGTGGCTGGTGCCGCCCGAGCACGGACCGGCCGGCTGCGCGATCGGCCCGGCCGAACCGGCGCTGGAGATCTGCGCGGCTCTCCTCGCCGACGGCACGCTGCGCCCGGGGCACCGGCTGCACCTGCCCCGGCACGGTCGCGGTCTGCTGGTCGACCGGCTGGTGGTGGCCGAGCAGAGCGACTGGGACTTCCACTGGACCGACGAGCCGCCGCCGGTCCAGCCGGACGAGCAGCCGGTGGAGCGCCTCACCGACGCCGACCAGCCGGCGCTGGCGGCGCTGGTGCGGGAGTCGTTCCCCAGCAGCACCTCCCGCCCCGGCGACCCCCGGGTGGTCGACTGGTACGGCATCCGGGCCGGCGACCGGTTGGTGGCCTGCGGCGCGGACCGCAGCCAGGGCGACATCGGTTTCCTCGCCGGGCTGACCGTCGCCCCCGACCAGCGGGGGCGGGGGCTGGGCGCGTCCCTGACCGCCGGAATGACCCGGGCGCTGCTGGCGCGCCACGACACAGTGGGCCTCGGTGTCTACACGCACAACGTCGGTGCGGCGCGGCTCTATCGTCGGCTCGGCTTCACCAGCACCCTCCCACTCAGCTCGATCCGCCTCGCCTGACCGGCGGTCCGGCCGGTCAGGCGAGGGGTCTTCGCTAACGGTCGGCGGCCGGAACCGGAACCGCTGTCGGCTCGACGGCCGGGGCGGCCCGACGGCCAGCTAGCCAGGCGGGTAGGTAGAGCGGCGCGGCGACGGCCAGCACCACCGCGCCGACCACCATCGCGGCACTGACGCTGATGGCGGCGGCCAGCGCGGTCAGCACCACCCCGCCGAGCGCGGCGGCCGGCTGCGCCATCATCGAGTTCAGCGAGAGCACACTGGTCCGGTACGGGCCGTCGACCTGCCGGTGCAGCAGGCCAGTGTGCAGCGGGTTGGACGCGCCGTGCACGGCGTAGCAGGCCAGGTACGCCACCAGCACGCCGACCGGCCCGGCGAACAGTCCCATCCCGACCACCGTCACGCCCTGGAGAATGCGCAGCAGGGCCGCACTGGGTGCCGCGCCGAACCAGCGCAGCAGCAGCGGGGTCAGCGCCGCGCCGGCGGCCGAGGCGAGCCAGGCGGCCGAGTTCGCCGGTCCGAGCAGCGCGGCGGCACGTTCCGGGTCGCCGATCACCTCGGCGAGTCGTACCGGCAGCAGCGACTCGAAGGTGACCATGCCGAAGCCCCAGAACAGCTCGACGGCCACCAGCGCCAGCAGCACCCGGGAACGACGCAGCAGCCCGACGGCCTGGCCGATCATCCGGGGCGCCTGCACCACCGAGGCCCGTACGGCCGCGAACCCGGTGGCCGGCCGCTGCTCGACAAGCAGGGCGAGCAACGTGAGCAGCGCGGCCGCCTGCGCGACGATCGCGGCCAGCACGGGCACGGTGAGCGCGCTGATCGGCCCCATCGGGCCCAGTGCGACCAGGCCACCGCTGAGCAGCGCGCCGCCACCGATCGCCGCGCCGGAGACGGCGCCCGCGTGCCCGAGGCCCCGCTCGTACTCGGCGGTCGGGTCGGCGGCCAGCGTGGCATCGACGTACCAGGACTCCAGCGGGCCGCTGTCCAGCGCCCGGTAGACGCCCTGCACGGCGTAGACCAGGAAGAACATCCAGAACGAGTCGGCCACCGCGAACAACGACAACGAGACCAGGCTGAGCGCCCCGGCGACGATCAGCACCGGACGGCGACCGAGGGCGTCGGCGAAACCGCCGGTGGGCAGTTCCAGCGCCAGGACCAGCAGGCCCTGTGCGGTGAAGACCAAGCCGATCTGCGGCAGCGACAGGCCGCGCTCCTGCATCAGCAGGATCATGACCGGGATCATCAGACCCGTGGGCAACCAGCGCAGGCCGTAGAGGGTGAGGTAGCGATGCCGCACCTGGCGTACGGTCAGCGCGCTCATCGGGGGCCGTCCAGCAGCGGGTAGGCCGCCAGGAACACCTGCACCGGGCGGGCCTGCGGGTCGGCGGGCTCGGCTGTGTCGACCGGCTCGGCCTCCCGGTGGTACCGCTCCAGCACCTGCCACACCTCGGCCTTGAGGGCTTCCAGCCGGGCCGGCGGGATGGTCATGAAGATGTCGCCCATACCGAAGGCGTCCCGCCACGCGGGGGACCACTCGTGCTGGGTGGCGAACCAGCGGTCGGCGTGTTCGACCAGAAGGCGGACCTGGGCGCCCTGGATCCACTCGATCGCGGCCCGGGCATCGGGGTCGTCGTCGAAGTCGCTCGGCTCCCAGCTGGTGACGTCGTGTGCGGCCCGCCACCAGCGCTGCCGGCCGCTGCCCCGGTCCGGATCCTCGACGACCAGCCCGACCTCGGCGAGTTGGCGCAGGTGGTAGCTGGTCGCGCCGGTGTTGGTGCCGAGCAGCTCCGCCAGGGTGGTGGCGGTGGCGGGGCCGTTCACCCGCAGAGCCCCGACCAGCCGCATCCGCAGCGGATGCGCCAGCACCCGAACCTGCCGTTTGTCGATCCGCACCTCACGCGGCGTCGGCCGCAGGGTCGCTTCGTCGTTCGCCATGACTGCACACTATCTCTGCACACTTCTCATGCACAAGAGTTATGCACAGGAAGTGTGCATGCGGTTCACGATGCCAGTAGTTCGCGCACTCCACGCAGACGCGTCCGCAGCAGGCCCGCCGCGCGCGGAGTCCAGGCGTACGTCGAGGGGGCGCGACAGTCCCGTGGAGGCCCCGGTGGTGGTCGTGAGCCCGGCTGCGTCCAGGCCGAACCGCTCAGCGACCAGCAGACCCAGCTCGGCCCGGCTCACCGCGTCGGGACCGGCCACGTTGAGCAGCCCGGCGTACGAGGAGACGACCAACTCCAGTACGGCGTCGGCGAGGTCGATGACGTCGACCGGGCAGCGTAGCTCGTCGGAGAAGAGGACCGCCCGGCCGGCGAGCGCGTCCCGGCAGAGCTGGATCTGTTTGCTGCCCTCGCCCAGGATCAGCGAGGTGCGTACCACTGCCGCGCCGGGGTCGATCGCCCGCACGGCGGTCTCGGCTGCGGCCTTCGCGGCACCGTACGCGTGCACCGGAGTGGGCGGATCGTCGTCGGCGTAGGGCGTGGGCCGGCCGGCGTGCAGCGCGTCACTGGACACGTGCACCAGCCGGGCACCCGTCTCGGCGGCGGCGACCGCCACGTTGGCGGCCCCGTCGGCGGTGACCGCCCAGTCCCCGTACCTGTAGGGGGTCGCGACCACGGCGTCCGGGCGCACCTCGGCGACCAGGGCGCGCACCGCGGCGCGGTCGGTCACGTCCAGCCGGCGCGCGTCGACGCCCCGCACGGAGAGCTCACCGGAGTGAAACGTCCCGACCATGGAGAACCCAGCGCGAACGCCCCGCCGACACGCCGCCCGCCCCAGAAACCCACTACCCCCGACAACAAGCACCCGCATCCCGGCCCACTCCCCCGCCTAGGTCGATCATGAGGTTAACGAGCGACACGCGAACGCGTGGGCCCGCCAACCCCATGATCAACAAGGCGAGAGGGGAGAGCTGCGGGTCAGACCGGGTCGGCTACCGGGGCGGCCGGGCCCGCGGTGCCGGTGTGGGCCGCCGCCGCCGGCTTGGGCTTGGCGTCGATGCCGGCCTCGGCCCGCTGCTGGGCGGTGATCGGGGTCGGGGCGCTGGTCAGCGGGTCGAAGCCACCACGGGTCTTCGGGAACGCGATGACCTCGCGGATCGAGTCCGCACCGGCGAGCAGCATGCAGACCCGGTCCCAGCCGAAGGCGATGCCGCCGTGCGGCGGGGCGCCGTACTTGAACGCCTCCAGCAGGAAGCCGAACTTGTCCTGCGCCTCCTCGGGCGTGATGCCGAGCAGGTCGAAGACCCGCTTCTGCACGTCGCCCCGGTGGATACGGATCGACCCGCCGCCGATCTCGTTGCCGTTGCAAACGATGTCGTACGCGTACGCCAGGGCCCGGTCCGGAGCCTCCTCGAACCGGTCCACCCACTCCGCGTTCGGCGAGGTGAACGGGTGGTGCACGGCCGTCCAGCCGCCCTCGTCGGTGCGCTCGAACATCGGCGCGTCGACCACCCAGCAGAACGCCCAGGCGCTCTCGTCGACAAGCCCGGCCCGCTTGGCGATCTCGACGCGGGCCGCCCCGAGCAGCTCCTGCGCCTCGCGGGTGGTGGCGCTCGCGGCGAAGAAGACCGCGTCGCCCGGCTTGGCGCCGACCGCGTCGGCGAGCCCGCCCAGGTGCTCGGCGGACAGGTTCTTCGCCACCGGGCCGCGCGCCTCGCCGGTCTCGGCGTCCAGCACCACGTACGCCAGGCCCCGGGCGCCCCGCGCCTTGGCCCAGTCCTGCCAGCCGTCCAGCTCCTTGCGGCTCTGCGCCGCGCCGCCCGGCATCACCACCGCGCCGACGTAGCCGCCCGCGTCGATCGCCCCGGCGAAGACCCGGAACTCGGTGCCCCGCAGGTAGTCGGTCAGCTCGGTCAGCTCGACGCCGTAGCGCAGGTCCGGCTTGTCCGAGCCGTACCGGGCCATCGCGTCGTGCCAGGTGATCCGTGGGATCGGCTGGCTGATCTCGTGACCGGCCAGGTCCTTCCAGAGCGCCGAGACGATCGCCTCACCGAGGTCGATCACGTCGTCCTCGGTGACGAACGACATCTCGATGTCGAGCTGGGTGAACTCGGGCTGCCGGTCGGCGCGGAAGTCCTCGTCGCGGTAGCAGCGGGCGATCTGGTAGTACCGCTCCATGCCGCCGACCATCAGGAGCTGCTTGAACAGCTGCGGCGACTGCGGCAGCGCGTACCAGCTGCCTGGCTGGAGTCGCACCGGGACCAGGAAGTCGCGGGCACCCTCGGGCGTCGAGCGGGTCAGCGTCGGCGTCTCGATCTCCAGGAAGTCCCGCTCGTGCAGCACGCCCCGGGCGAGCTGGCTGGCCCGCGAGCGCAGTCGCAGCGCGTTCGCCGGGCCGCTGCGGCGCAGGTCCAGGTAGCGGTACCGGAGCCGGATGTCGTCGCCGGCCTCGATCTGGTCGTCCACCGGCAGCGGCAGCGGAGCCGCCTCGGAGAGCACCTCCAACTCGGCGGCGGTCACCTCGACCTCACCGGTGGGCAGCTCCGGGTTCTCGTTGCCGTCCGGCCGGCGGGTCACCTCGCCGACGACCTTCACGCAGAACTCGTTGCGCAGCGCGTGCGCATCCTCCTCGCGGAACACCACCTGGACAACACCGGAACCGTCGCGCAGGTCGACGAAGATGACCCCGCCGTGGTCGCGCCGGCGGGCCACCCAGCCGGCGAGCGTCACCGTCGAGCCGGCGTCCGCGGCGCGCAGGCTTCCGGCATTGTGGGTACGGATCACGGCTGGCAACTCCTCATCGTGGAACAGTCCTCACCGGCATTCTGTCAGGGGTGGCCGCCCCACCTCCGGGCACCCGGCAGGCCGGCACGATTCGCTGGTGGGGTGGACCGGCGAACCGGACCCCTCCGGCAGCCGCGCCGGTTAACGTGGCGAAATGCGGCCCGTACCGAACTGGGCCGTCGCCACGGCGGCGGCGGCACCCGTGCTGCTGGTGGCCGGTTGGACGGTGGCGGAGGCCCGGCAGCCCGTCGGGTACGACCCGGTCCGGGACACCATCAGCGAGCTGGCCGGGCAGGACGCCACCGACGCCTGGATCATGGTGGTGGCCCTGGTGCTGCTCGGCTGTTGTTACCTGTCGGTCGCCGTCGTCCTGCACGCCGCCGGGCTGCCCAGCCGCTTCCTGCTCGCGATCGGTGGGGTGGCCACCATCGCGCTGGTCGCCTTTCCCCGGCCACCGGTCGGCGGCTCGCTCAGCCACGGCATCGCGGCGACGGTGGCCGTCCTCGCCCTGGTGCTCTGGCCGGCCGGCTCGGCACTGCGACTGCCGCGCGGCCACCACGCCGGGCACCCCACCCGACCGGAGCCGCCCTGGGCGTTCCGCCGGGGGGTGGGGCTGAGCGCCACGCTCGTGCTGCTCGCGCTCTTCGGCTGGTGCGCGTTCGAGGTGACCAGCGGATCCCGCACCGGGCTGGCCGAGCGGGTCACGGCGGTCGCGGTCTCCCTCTGGCCGCTGCTGGCGGTCCTCTCCGCCCGGCGGGCGCACCTCGCCTGGTCGACCGGCGGCGCCGTCCGCGTCGGCCCGGACCTGCCGACGATCGGCGTCGTACCCCCGGATCCGCTCGGGCCACCCGACGGGCCGGCTCCCGGGCGGCCCGACCGGCTGCCGTGAGTCGTCGCCCCGCCTGATCTCCTCGTCGCCGCCGCCTTCCGCTGGGCGGCCCCGCACACGGCCGGTCGGCCCGAGCGCGGGTCCCGGGGACCGCGCCGGTCGCATCGCTACGATCGCCCGATGCCCGCCGTTCCCCGTTGGACCCTGCTGTCGGCCGGTGGCGCGCCGCTGTTCCTCGTCGGCGGCTGGACAGTGGCGCAGGCCGCCCGGTCCGACGGGTTCGATCCGGTGCGGCAGACCATCAGCGCGCTGGCCGCCACGGGTGCGGACCATCGCTGGATCATGACGCTCGGGCTGGCCGGCCTGGGTCTCTGTCACCTCACGACCGCTCTCGGCCTGGTCAGCGCCGCGCCGGCGGGCCGAGCGCTGCTCGCGCTGGGTGGGCTGGCGACACTGGTCCTGGTCGCGTTCCCGCAGAACCCGGACGGTGACTCGACGACGCACGCCGTGGCCGCCGGTGTGGCGTTCGGGGCGTTGGCCGTCTGGCCGGCCCTGGCGGTTCCCCGTCGCGCGAGGCCGTCCCTCGACCGGGAGCGCCGCCACCCGCCGGCACTCGTACGCGGGCTGGCGCTCGCGGTGGCGGTGGTCCTCCTCGGGCTGGTCGGCTGGTTCGCCGTCGAGTTCTTCACCGACGGTCCATGGATCGGGCTGACCGAGCGGCTGGCGGCGGCCGCCGAGGCGGGCGTACCGCTGGCCGCCGTGCTGGTGTCCCGGCGACGACCGGGGCCGTCCGGGCCCGGCTGACCGTCGTCCGGTGTCGGCGGGGTTCGGTGGCCGTCAACGCGACGCGGGCCGCCGGAGTGTTCCGGCGGCCCGCGAGCGGTGCGTGGATCAGAAGACGCTGACGCCGTAGCGGCTGAGCGCCTCGGTGACCGGCTGGAAGTAGGTAGTGCCACCGGTGCGGCAGTTGCCACTACCACCGGAGGTCAGGCCCAGCGCGGTGCTGCCGGCGAAGAGCGAGCCGCCGCTGTCGCCCGGTTCGGCGCAGACGTTGGTGCGGATCAGACCGGAGACCGAGCCCTCGGCGTAGTTCACCGTGGCGTTGGTCGCGTTCACCGAGCCGCTGCGCAGGCCGGTGGTGCTGCCGGAGCGCTGCACCGACTGGCCGACGGAGGCGTTGCCGGCGCCGGTGATGTCCCGGTAGCTGCCGTTGTAGAGGTAGACGTTGCCGGCGGCGTTGGCCGAGTTGTTGTGCCGCACGATGCCGTAGTCGTTGCCCGGGAAGCTGGTGCCGGCACGGGTGCCGAGCAGCGCGGTCTGGGCGGAGTTCGAGTACCAGCTGGCCGAGATGTTGGTGCAGTGCCCGGCCGTCAGGAAGTAGTAGGTGCTGCCACTGCGCACGTTGAAGCCGAGCGAGCAGCGCCCGCCCCCGCCGGCGTAGATGGCCTGGCCGCCGGAGATCCGGGTGCTCAGCACGCCGGCCTCGGCCTCGACCCGGACCGCGCCGTTGGCCCGCGCGGCGGCGGCCTTGACCCGCTCCAGCTTGGCACCGGTGACGGTGCTGTCGACGGAGACGACGACCTGGTTGGTGACCGGGTCGCTCCACCAGGCGGTGCCCGGGATCTTGGCGGAGCGCTCCAGGTCGGCGGTGGCCCGGTTGAGCTCGGCGGCGCCGCGGGTGACGTAACGGACGACGGCGCCGGCCTTGCTCGCCTTGCTGGCGGCGGCGGCGTCGGTCACCGTGACGACGGACTTGCCGCTGGCATCGATGTACGAGCCGGCGGAGCGGTCGCCGAGTTCCGCGGAGATCGCGGCGGCGGTGTCGGGCGACGCGGCGGGAGCGGCTTGAGCCGGCGCGCCGATGAGCGTGCCGACGACCAGCGTTCCGGAAACGGCGACTGTAGCCGCAACACGGAATGAGGACCTCGTGGGTCGCATGTAACAACCTCCTGGGCGGGGGAGCGGGTCTGGCCGGGGGCGGCTGACCCGAGGGCAACCCGGCCGATCTGGGGAAACCGGCCGACTGAGACTGAAGTATTCACATACTTAAGATCATTAACAAGGCTTGAATTCGCCTGGATTCACCGACCTTGATCGGCCACCTGGCCGCAACACCCCCGACATGCTGGCGAACAGGCACCGTCACACCCAACCGACATCCGGTCTGCTTTGGCGCGCACGGTCATCGATGCGAAACCGCGCCGGGGGTCGCGCGCGCCGCGCGCCCGACGATGAGCGCCGCCGACGGACGGCCTACCTAGGCCAGGGGTGCGGGGCGCGGCGTCAGGGGACGCGGCGACGGGCGCCGGGACCCGGGCTGGGCATCACGTCGCGTGGCCGGGCGACATCGTGCCCGTCGGCGCAGCGCAGCTCGGCGCGGACCTCGGCCCCGCAGTCGCGGTGGGTGACGCTGAGCGGCGGGCCCTCCGCGTCGGCGAGGTACCGGTCACCCCATCCCAGGACGGCGACCAGCACGGGCCACAGATCCAGCCCCTTCTCCGTCAGCCGGTACTCGTGACGCAGCCGACTGCCGGGCTCCCGGTACGGCTCGCGACTCAGCACGCCCTGCTCCACCAGGCTGGCGAGCCGGTTGGTCAGCACCTGGCGCGGAATGCCGGTGCGTACCCGCATGTCGTCGAAGCGGCGTACGCCGGTGAACACCTCGCGGAGGACCACGAGCGTCCACCGCTCACCGAGGACCTCCATCGCGCGGGCGATGGTGCAGTTCTCCACTGACCAGTCCAGAGCCGGAGGTCGCATCGGACCAGGCTAGATCTCGTTGACAGACTCAGCAACCGGCTGCCAGTCTGCGTCCATGACGCAGACGCAGGAACCAGCGCGCAGCCGTACCTTCACCTGGGCGGACCCGTCGGTCAACGCGGCCCAGGTCGGCCGACGCGGCGGCCTCGACATGCTCCGGGCGATGATCGCCGGCGAACTGGCCGCGCCGCCGGTGATGCACCTTCTGGACATGACCCGGATGGAGGCCGACGAGGGTCGGGTAGTCGTCGAGCTGACCCCGCAGGAGTTCCACTACAACCCACTCGGCACCGTCCACGGCGGCGTGCTCTCGACCCTGCTGGACACCGCCGCCGGGTGCGCCGTGCACACCACCCTGCCCGCCGGCGTCGGCTACACCTCGCTGGATCTCAACGTGAAGTTCCTGCGCCCGGTCACCGTCGAGAGCGGCACGCTGCGCTGCGAGGGAACGGTGTTGCAACGCGGCCGGCGCACGGCTCTGGCCGAGGCCCGCATCACCGACGCGAACGCCCGCCTGATAGCCCACGCCACCAGCACCTGCCTCCTCCTCCCCCAAACCTGACCCACCCCACCCCACCCCACCCCGGAAACGCGTTGATCATGAAGTTATCGCCATGACACGCCGACGCGAGTGGCAATAACTTCATGATCAACGGGGCGGGACCGGGGGTGGGGGTGGGGGCGGGGTTGGGGTTAGCGGAGGGCTAGGCGGGAGGCTCGGGCGTCGCGCTTCTCCTCGAAGCGGCTCGCGGCGCGGTCCAGGTTCGCCAGCTGGGCGGCGAGCTGCTCGCGGGCGGCTTCACCGTCGGCGTCGAGGCCGGTCACGTTGAAGACGTCCCACTGACGCAGCACCGGCTGCAACACCTCGTCGCGGTGCTGGCGCAGGTCGTAGATGCCGGCCAGGGCGATCGCCACGGACTTGCGGGCGAAGCCGTCGATGCCGCTGCCCGGCATCTGGAAGTCGGCCACCACGTCGGCGACGGCGCGCATGGCCTGACTCGGAGCCAGCTCGAACGCGGCGGCGAGCAGGTTGCGGTAGAAGACCATGTGCAGGTTCTCGTCGGCGGCCACCCGGGCCAACAACGCCTCGCAGGCGGGATCGCCGGTGGCCTTGCCGGTGTTGCGGTGCGAGATCCGGGTGGCCAACTCCTGGAACGAGACGTACGCCAGCGAGTGCAGCACCTCGTCGCCGTGGGCGTTGGTGTAGCCCTCCGACATGTGCGTCATCCGGGCCCGCTCCAACGCCACCGGGTCGACGGCGCGGGTGACGGTCAGGTAGTCGCGGATCGCGACCCCGTGCCGGCCCTCCTCCGCGGTCCACCGGTGCACCCAGGTGCCCCACGCGCCGTCACGGCCGAACAGGGTGGCGATCTCGTGGTGGTACGAGGGCAGGTTGTCCTCGGTCAGCAGGTTCACGATCAGCGCGGTGCGGGCCACGTCCGGGATCGTCGAGTCGGTCGGTGACCACGCCTCGCCGCCGAGCGGCCCGTCGAAGGTGCGCCCCTCGCTCCACGGCACGTACTCGTGCGGGAACCACTCCTTGGCCAGCGAGAGGTGCCGGTCCAGGTTGCGGGCAACCACCGGCTCCAACTCGACGAGCAGTGCGGTCTGACTCAGTGTGGTGCTGACGGTCACGAGAAACTCCCTACGGTGGCGTAACTTACGCTACCGTAGGTCCCCGCGGCCGTTAGCGCCAGTGGAGACACTCAGCCGACCGTCGGCTTCAGGTCCTCCAGAGGTGGCATCCACTCCTGCGCACCGGCCGTGACCTGCTCACCCGAGCGGATGTCCTTCACCTCGTCGGGCGCTGAGTCGACACCGGGGAACCAGACGTACGGGATGCCGCGCCGCTCGGCGTAGCGGATCTGCTTACCGAACTTCGCGGCGCTCGGCGACACCTCGGTCGGCACGCCGCGCCGCCGCAACGCCTCGGCGACCCGGTTGCTGGCCGTCCGCTGCTCCTCGTTGGTCACCGCGACGAGCACGGCGGTCGGCACCTCCCGGGAGACCGACAGCTCCCCCGCGCCGAAGAGCAGCCCGAGCAGCCGGGTCACCCCGATCGAGATCCCCACCCCGGGGTACGAGACGGCGCCCGCGCTGGCCAGGTTGTCGTACCGGCCGCCGGAGCAGATCGAGCCGAACCGCTCGTAGCCGCGCAGCTGCGTCTCGTAGACGGTGCCGGTGTAGTAGTCCAGACCACGGGCGATGCGCAGGTCCGCGACGCAGAGGCCGGGCGAGTGCTCGGCGGCGGTCTCCACCACCCGGACCAGCTCGTCGATGCCCTCGTCGAGCAGCGGGTCGCTCACGCCGAGGGCGCGCACGGCGTCCGCGAACGAGGCGTCCGGAGCGGAGATCTCGGCCAGCGCCAGGCACGCCTTGGCCTGCGCCTCGCTCGCCCCGGCTGTCTGCGCCAACAGCTCGGCCACCTTCGCCGGGCCGATCTTGTCGAGCTTGTCGACCGCGCGCAGCGCCGCCTCCGGGTCGGTCAGCCCGATGCCCCGGTAGAAGCCCTCGCAGATCTTGCGGTTGTTCACCTGGATCGTCACCGGCGGGATCGGCAACGACCGCAGCGCGTCCCCGATGACCAGGGGCATCTCCGCCTCGTGGTGCGGGGCCAGGGTGTCCCGGTCGACGATGTCGATGTCGGCCTGGACGAACTCCCGGTAGCGGCCCTCCTGCGGCCGCTCACCCCGCCACACCTTCTGGATCTGGTAGCGACGGAACGGGAAGGCCAGCTTGCCGGCGTTCTCCAGCACGTACCGGGCGAACGGCACGGTCAGGTCGAAGTGCAGGCCGAGCTGGTCGTCGCCGCCCGCGCCCTCCGCGTCGGCGTGCAACCGCCGGATCACGTAGACCTCCTTCGAGGTCTCGCCCTTGCGCAGCAACTGGTCCAGCGGCTCCACCGCGCGGGTCTCCAGCGGCGCGAAGCCGTACAGCTCGAAGGTGGCCCGGATCCGGTCCAGCACGAACTGCTCGATCATCCGCTGGCCGGGGGTCCACTCCGGGAACCCGGAGATGGGCGTGGGCTTGCTCATCGGCGTACTCCTTGCGGTGCCGCGCCCGCGGCGCGGTGGTGTCGTGGGTCCGCGCGCGGCGCGGAGAAGGTCTAGAGGCCCCGGGTGGGCGCCGCCGGTCGGCCGCCGCCGACCTGCGCCACCTCGACGAGGTACGGGTTGCTGACGCGCTCGCGGCCGATGGTGGTGGCGGGCCCGTGGCCGGGCAGCACGACCGTGTCGTCGGCCAGCGGAAGGATCTTGTCGCGCAGGCTGGTGAGCATGGCTGGCATGCTTCCGCCCGGCAGGTCGGTGCGGCCGATCGACCCGGCGAAGAGGACGTCACCGGAGAGGCACAACTCGTCAGCCTCCCAGCCCGACCCGGCGCCCGGTAGCCGGAACAGCACCGACCCGCCGGTATGGCCCGGGGCATGGTCGACGGCGATCTCCAGACCGGCGAGGGTGAGGGTGGCGCCGTCGGTCAGCTCCGCCACGTCCTCCGGGTCGGTGTAGCTCAGCCGGCCACCGAAGAGCGACGTCAGGTCGCTGGAGAGCCCCTTGGCCGGGTCGGCCAGCATCTCCCGGTCACCGGGGTGCACGTAGGCGGTGATGCCCCGCGCGCCGCAGACCGGCGCGACCGAGAAGGTGTGGTCGAGGTGGCCGTGGGTGAGCAGCACGGCGGCCGGGTGCAGGCGGTGCTCGGCGAGCAGCGCGTCGAGCTGGTCGAGCACCCCGATGCCGGGGTCGACCACCACGCACTGCTCCCCCGGCGCGGTGGCGACCACGTAGCAGTTGGTGCCGAAGGCGTCCGCGGGAAAGCCGGCCACGAGCACGGGCGCTGTCCTCTCCGTCGAGCAGTCGTCGTCCTGCCCAGCAGCCTAACGGGCATGGCGATGGACTTTGTCGGCGTCCGCCCCAGGGGCCCCGCCGGGCACAGTGACAACTCCCGGTAAGCGCTGCTCGGGATGGGGTGGAACCTCGTACACCACATTCCCAGTCGCTAGCCGTACACTCTGGCGGGCGTGTGGCGCGACACACGTGACGCCCGGACGGGCCGGGACGCCCGGCCGCCGGCGACGACCAGGTAGAGGAAAGGGGAGCACGGGTGGCTTCCAGCAGGGACCGGCAGCGCAAACTGGCGCGGGCCAAGCTCGACCGGCAGTTGGCTCGCCGGGCCGCCGCCACGCGGCGCCGTCGGCAGATCCAGGCCGGAGTCGGGGCCGCTCTGATCCTCGTGCTGGTCGTGGCCGGCTCGGCCTGGGCGCTCGGGGCGTTCGACTCCGAGCCGGAGCAGAACACCGCCGCGGCGGAGACCTGCATCTGGACGCCGCAGGACGCGACGGCCAACGCCAACCTCAAGGACGTCGGCACGCCGCCGACCAAGGACCTGCCCACCGACGGCACCCGGACGATGACCGTGACGACCAACCAGGGCGCGCCGATCACCGCCGAGCTGAGCCTGACCAACTCCCCGTGCGCGGCGGCGAGCATCGCCCACCTGGCGAGCCGGTCGTTCTACGACAACACCAAGTGCCACGAGATCACCGCGGAGGGCGCGTTGCGCTGCGGCGACCCCAGCGGCACCGGCCTCGGTGGGCCGACCTACTCGTTCTACGACGAGGAACTGCCGACCGTGCCGTCGGCGTCCCCGTCGGCCAGCCCGGCCCCCGACCAACCGCCGACGTACCCGAAGGGCACCGTGGCGATGATCTCCAACCCGCCGGGCAGCAACGGCAGCCAGTTCCTGCTCTTCTTCAAGGACTTCACCACCACCGACCCGAAGTTCCCGGTGATCGGCCGGGTGACGGGCGGGCTGGACGTGGTGGAGAAGATCGGCGCCCTCCCGACCGTGGACAATGGGACCGGGGCCAAGGTCAAGCCCAGCACCGACGTGACGATCCAGAGCCTCACGGTCGGTGAGCCGGTCACCGGTGCGGCACCGCCGGCCAGCGGCGCTCCGGTCAGCAGCCCGAGCGCCGGCTGACCGGTCGCCACCACCCACCCCACTCGGCACTCAGCAGCAGACAGCCAGGAGGATCCAGGCGTGACGTCCACCAGAGAGCGGCAGCGCGCGGCGGCACGCGCCCGGCTCGAGAAGGAGATGGCCGAGCGCTCGGCCAAGGCCCGCAAGCGCCGGCAGACGCAGGCGATCATCAGCGCCGGTGTCGCGCTGGTGCTCGTGGTCGCCGGCACCGTCTGGCTGGCGGTGAGCCTGGGCGGTGACGACGACAAGCCCGCCACCGACACCGCCGCGCCCGGGGCGTCCGAGTGTGTGTTCAACGCACTTCCCACGGAGCAGCGGCCGCCGCAGATCAAGGACGTCGGGGTGCCGAGCAACGAGCAGTCCGGCACCGGTGTGCAGACCATGACGATCGACACCAACCTCGGTCCGATCACCGCCAAGGTCGACCGTTCGCTGGTGCCGTGCACGGCGGGCAGCTTCACCTACCTCGCGGAGAAGAACTTCTTCGACAACACCAAGTGCCACCGCCTGGTGACCGAGGGCATCAAGGTGTTGCAGTGCGGCGACCCCAGCGCCACCGGCAACGGCTGGCGGGAGACCGACGGCCAGGGCGGCCCGAGCTACCGCATGCCCGAGGAGAACCTGCCCACCGACAAGCGCCCTCCGTACCCGGAGGGTGTCATCGCGATGGCCAACTCCGGCCAGCCGGGCAGCACCGGCAGCCAGTTCTTCATCGTCTACGGCGACTCCCCGCTGGACCCGGCGTACACGGTGCTCGGCACCATCACCGGTGGTCTGGACATCGTCAAGGACGTGGCCAAGGCCGGTGACGACGGGGCGTTCGCCCAGCAGGCCGGCGGTGGTCACCCGAAGAAGGAGGTCATCATCAAGGACCTCACGATGAGCAACCCGCAGGGCTGACACCCGCGCCACGACGAAGCGCCCGCCGGCTGAGCCGGCGGGCGCTTCCGTTTACGCGTCAGGCGCCGGAGGTCACCCGGTACGCGTCGAAGACACCGTCGACCTTGCGGACCGTGGCCAGCAGGTGGCCCAGGTGCTTCGGGTCGGCCATCTCGAAGCTGAACCGGCTCACCGCCACCCGGTCGCGGGTCGTGGTGACGGTGGCGGAGAGGATGTTGACCCGCTCGTCGGAGAGCACCCGGGTGACGTCGGCCAGCAGCTTGTGCCGGTCCAACGCCTCGACCTGGATCGCGACCAGGAACGTCGAGGCGGAGGTGAGCTTCCAACTCACCTCGACCACCCGCTCGGCCTGCGCCCGCAGGTCCTCGGCGTTGGCGCAGTCGTCGCGGTGCACGCTCACCCCGCCGGAGCGGGTGACGAAACCGAACACCGAGTCCGGTGGGACCGGGGTGCAGCAGCGGGCCAACTTGATCCAGACGTCGCTGACGCCGCGGACCACGACACCCGGGTCGCTGCTGCTCTGCCGGCTGCGCGGCGGCCGGGTGGCGACGGCGGTCTCGGCGATGTCCTCCGCCGCGCCCTCCTCGCCCCCGTACGCGGCCATCAGCTTCTGCACCACCGACTGCGCGGAGACCTGACTGTCGCCGACCGCCGCGTACAGCGACGCCACGTCGGCCAGGTGCAGGTCCCGGGCGATCGACATCAACGCGTCGGAGGTGAGCATCCGCTGCAGGGGCATGCCCTGCTTGCGCATCGCCTTGACGATCGCGTCCTTGCCGGCCTCGATCGCCTCCTCGCGCCGCTCCTTGTTGAAGTACTGCCGGATCTTCGTACGCGCGCGCGGGCTCTTGACGAAGCCGAGCCAGTCCTGGGTCGGGCCGGCGGTCTCCGACTTGGAGGTGAAGATCTCGATCACGTCGCCGTTGGACAGCGTCGACTCCAGGGGCACCAGCTTGCCGTTGACCCGCGCGCCGATGCACTTGTGCCCGACCTCGGTGTGCACCGCGTACGCGAAGTCCACCGGCGTCGAGCCGGTCGGCAGCGGGATGACGTCACCCTTCGGGGTGAAGACGTACACCTCCTGGCTGGACAGGTCGAAGCGCAGCGCGTCCAGGAACTCGCTCGGGTCGGCCGCCTCACGCTGCCAGTCGAGCAGCTGCCGCAGCCAGGTCATCTCGTCGATGTGCGCCGGCGGGCCGACGATCTGGGTGCCCTTGTGCTCCTTGTACTTCCAGTGCGCGGCGATGCCGAACTCGGCGGTGCGGTGCATCGCGTACGTGCGGATCTGCATCTCCACCGGCTTGCCGGTGGGCCCGATGACCGTCGTGTGCAACGACTGGTACATGTTGAACTTGGGCATCGCGATGTAGTCCTTGAACCGGCCCGGCACCGGCTGCCAGTTGGCGTGGATCACACCCAGCGCCGCGTAGCAGTCGCGAACCGTGTCGACCAGGATCCGTACGCCGACCAGGTCGTAGATGTCGTTGAAGTCGCGACCCCGCACGATCATCTTCTGGTAGATCGAGTAGAGGTGCTTCGGCCGACCGGTGGTCTCCGCCTTGATCTTGGCGGCCTTCAGGTCGGTCTGCACCTTCTGCGTCACCTGTCGCAGCAGCGCCTCGCGCTGCGGCTGGTGCTCCCCGATCAGCCGGTTGATCTCCTCGTAGCGCTTCGGGAACAGCGTGCCGAAGGAGAGGTCCTCCAGCTCCCACTTGATCGTGTTCATGCCGAGCCGGTGGGCGAGCGGCGCCAGGATCTCCAGCGTCTCCTTGGCCTTCTGCTCCTGCTTGGGGCGGGGCAGGAAGGTCAGGGTACGCATGTTGTGCAGCCGGTCGGCCAGCTTGATCACCAGCACCCGGGGGTCCTTGGCCATCGCCACGACCATCTTGCGGATCGTCTCGGCCTTGGCCGCGTCACCCAACTTGACCTTGTCGAGCTTCGTGACGCCGTCGACCAGCAGGGCGACCTCGCCGCCGAAGTCGGCGCGCATCTGGTCGAGGGTGTATTCGGTGTCCTCGATGGTGTCGTGCAGCAGCGCGGCGACCAACGTGGTGGTGTCCATCCCCAGGTTGCCGAGGATGGTCGCCACGGCGAGGGGGTGGGTGATGTACGGGTCGCCGGACTTGCGGTACTGCCCCGAGTGCCACCGCGCGGCCGTGTCGAAGGCGCGCTGGAGCAGCCGGGCGTCGGCCTTGGGGTGGTTGTCCCGGTGGCTCGCGATGAGCGGCTCCAGCACCTCACTGACCTGCGAGGTCTGCCACGGCGCGTTGAACCGGGCCAGCCGGGCCCGGACCCGCCGGCCGGTGGGTGCGTTGGACAGCCCGAAGCCCCCGCTCGGCGACGGGTCGATGCCCGCGTCCGTCGGGAACGGCACCACCACACCGTCGGCGCCGGGCGACGCCTCGGCACTGGGCGGGGCGCTGATCGGACGGGCCGTGCTCTCGCCCACAGCCCTGGAGCCGTTGCCGCTGCCCGTCACCCGGGCCGGCACCTCGCCTGTCCGGTCGGTCACCGAGCCGTCAGCGTCGCCTGTCGGGTGCACCGTGCCCTCCGCCGGAGGGACGACATCGTGGGACACCGGCCTCCTCACCGCTCGCCGGAAACGCACCGACCGAACATCGGCCGGTCTGGTCTCGCCTCGCCGGACGTACGCCGCCGGGCTCAGCAAAGGGCAATGCTACCCGCACGGACGGCCCCCTGCCGCTCCGCCGGACGGTCGGCACCAGCTCCACCTCGACGGAGCTGGCATCAAACGGTCACCGGCGTGTCGAGAGGCTCAAACGGTCAGCAGGGCATGGACGGGACGCTGCGCCAGCCGCTCCCGCCCACCCAGGAATCCGAGTTCCAACAGCACGGTGAAGCCCGTGACGGTTCCGCCGGCCCGCTCGACCAGATCCAGCGTCGCCTCGGCGGTGCCGCCGGTGGCCAGCACGTCGTCCACGACCAGCACCCGGTGCCCGGCCGTGAAGGCGTCCTCGTGCACCTCCAGGGTGGCCTCGCCGTACTCCAACGAGTAGGAGACCGAGTGGGCCGGTCGGGGCAGCTTGCCCGCCTTACGTACCGGCACCACGCCGACGCCGGCCGCGTACGCGACGGCCGCGGCGACGACGAAGCCGCGCGCCTCGATGCCGACCACCACGTCGAAGGCGTCCCGCCCGTGGTAGGCGACGATCCCGTCGACCACCTCACGGAAGACCTTCCCGTCGGCGAACAGCGGCATCAGGTCCTTGAACAGGACGCCGGGCTTCGGGAAGTCGGGCACGTCCAGCACCCGGCTGGCGACCAGTCGGGCGGTCTCCGGGCCGCTGTCCCCGCGCGCCTCGGTGCTGTGGGTCTCCGTCACGGCTGTTTCGCTCTCCTTCAATGACGACGGCGTCCGGCAGTGCTGCTCGCTTGCACAGCATGCCGGACGCCGTTCGGGTGTTTCCGTTCAGGTCAGCGCCGCTTGGCGCCACCCGGCCGGTTGCCGCCGCCACCAGGTCGACCGCCCCGGGCTCCGGTTGGCCGCTTGCCCGCCGGCCGTGCGCCCACCTTCGGGGCGGCGCCCGCCAGCGCGGCGGCATCCGGGTCGAGCGGCTCGTCGGCCGCGTCGGACTGGGCCGGGCTCGCGGCGCCCTTGCCGGTGACATCGCCCCGGGCGATCGAGCCCCGTCGGACCAGGACGCGCTTGTTGTGCGCCTGGATCCGCGGGTCGTAGTTCTTCAGCAGCGCCAGCAGCGGCGTGGCCACCAGGATGGAGGTCAGGAACGCCACCGCCATACCGACGAACAGCACCAGACCGAGGTCCTTCAGCGTGCCGGCGCCGAGCAGGCCGGCACCGATGAAGAGCAGACCGCCGACCGGCAGCAGGGCGACCACCGAGGTGTTCAACGACCGCATCAGGCTCTGGTTGACGGCCAGGTTGGCCGCCTCGCCGTACGTCTGGTTGTTGTTCGCGGTGATGCCTCGGGTGTTCTCCTGAACCTTGTCGAAGACCACCACCACGTCGTAGAGCGCGAAGCCCAGGATCGTGAGGAAGCCGATGATCGTCGACGGGGTGACCTCGAAGCCGACCAGCGAGTAGATGCCGGCGGTCAGGATCAGGTTCGTGATCAGCGACGCGACCGCAGCCACGGCCATCCGCCACTCGAAGCGCAGGATCAGGTAGACCATCACCAGCGCGATGAAGATCACCAGACCGAGCACGGCCCGCTCGGTGACCTGGCTGCCCCACGCCTCGCTGACCTGGTTGCTGCTGATCTCGTCGGCGTTGATGCCGAGGTCCTCGGCGATCTGGGCCTTGACCGAGTTGGCCTGCTCGACGGTGAGCTGCGGCGTGCGCAGCTCGTAGGTGTCACCACCGGTGCCGCCGACCCTCTGGGTAGTGGCCACCTCGACGCCGGTGTTCTGGGCGGCGAGGGCCGAGTTGACCTCCCGCTCGGCGTCGTCCAGGGTGCCGACGCTGGCCGGTACCTGGAACGAGTTGCCACCGGCGAACTCGATGCCCAGGCTGAATCCACGAATCGAGACACTGAGGATCGCGATGAGGACCAGGACCCCGGCGACGCCGAACCAGAGCTTGCGCCGGCCGACGATGTTGAGACCGGCCTCGCCGTTGTAGAGGCGGCTCGCCAGACCGTTTTGAGCCATCTCAGGCCTCCTTGGCGCGCGGGTTGCGGGGCTGAGTCGGCTGGTTGCGGGCCGGAAGTGCCCGGCCCAGACCGCTGACCCGCGGGGACAGGAACGCCCGGGTCCGGGCGAACATCGTCATGATCGGGTGCCGGAAGAGGAAGACCACCACGAGGTCCAGCACGGTGGCCAGGCCGAGCGCGAACGCGAAGCCCTTGACCGTGCCCACCGAGACCACGTAGAGCACCACCGCGGAGAGCAGGGTGATCGCGTTGGCCGAGATGATCGTGCGGCGCGCCCGGATCCAGGCGCGGGGGACCGCGCTGCGTGGGCTACGCCCCTCCCGGATCTCGTCTTTCAGTCGTTCGAAGTAGATGACGAACGAGTCCGCCGCCACACCGAGTGAGACGATCATGCCGGCGATGCCGGCGAGGGTGAGGGTGAAGCCGATCTGCCGGCCCAGTACCACCAGCGCGCCGAAGACCAGCAGCGCGGAGAGGATGAGGCTCAGGAAGATCACCGAGCCGAGCAGCCGGTAGTAGAAGAACGCGTAGACGATGACCAGCAGCATGCCGATACCGGCCGCGAGCAGACCAGCGCGCAGGTGGCTGGCGCCCAGCGTGGCGGTGACGTTCTGCGCCTCCTGCTGCTCGAAGGTCACCGGCAGCGCGCCGTAGCGGAGCTGACCGGCAAGGGTGCTGGCGTCCTTCTGGGTGAAGGTGCCGGTGATCTGGGAGTTGCTGGTCAGCACGCCCTGGATCTCCGGGGAGGAGACGATCTCGTTGTCCAGCACGACGGCCACCCGGCACTTGCCCTCCTGGCCCAGGGCGGTCGCGTCGCAGGCCTGGCCCTCGTTGTTGAACGCCTCACGGGTCAGCGCGGTCCACTTGCCCTGGCCATCGCCCGTGAAGTCCAGGCTGACCACCCAGGCGTTGGTCTGGTCGAGCACCGCGTCGGCGTCGGACACGTCGGTGCCGAGCACCTTGGCCTGGTCGAGCAGGTACTTCGACGCGCCGTCCTCACAGGAGACCACCTGCTGCTTCGGGTCGGAGATCGACGCCGGGGGGCGCTTGTCGAGCTGCTCGCAGCCGATCGTCGGCACGTTGAACTGCATCTGCGCCGGCAGCACGGCCACCTCTTGCGGCGTCAGCGTGCCGAACGGCTTGAGCTTGTCGGCCAGCGACGGGTCCGACGCGAGGTCGGCCGGGGCCTGCAGACCGTTGGCGGCCTGCCAGGACGCCGCGCCCACCTTCTGCTCGACGGCCTTGCGCTGCTCCTCGATGCTGGCCGGCACCGGCTCGGTGCTGGCGCTCGCCGTGGGGGTGGCGGCGGCAGTCGGTGAGGCGGACGCCGACGGGGTCGGCGTGGCGCTCGGCGAGGCCGGGGCCATCCCGCCCTGACCGCCGCTGGGCGAGGAGGTCGCCTTCGGCGCTCCGCTGCCCGACGGGGTCGGGGCCACGCTGCCGGACGGGGTCGGCACGGCGCTGCCGGACGGAACCGGCGTGGCGGCCGGCGGCGGCACGGCGGCCGTCCCGCTGCCGTCGGCGGCCTTGAGCACCTTGCGGAAGCGCAACTCGGCGGCGCTGCCCACGTCGGTCAGGTCCCGGTTCTCACCGGGCAGGGAGATGACGATGTTCCGGTTGCCCTCGGTGACCACCTCGGCCTCGGCCACGCCGAACGCGTTGACGCGGCTCTCGATGATCTGGCGGGCCTCCTCGAGGTTCTCCGCCGTCGGAGGCTTGCCGTCGACGGTGTTGGTCGCCTCCAGCGTCACCCGGGTCCCGCCGATGAGGTCCAGACCGAGCCGGGGCTCGAGCCGGTCCTTCAGGCTGCCGCTGGCACCCGAGAAGAACACCAAAAGATAGAGGACGACGAAGATGAACCCGAGCACGGCGAGCTGCCGCCCGGGGCGCATCTGTCCCTGAGGTGGTGCCACGGCTGTCCTGTCTCCCTGTACGGTCGCGCCGCTCTACGCAGCGACGGCGGTGTCGGGCCGGTGATCCGCCCGACGGGTCTGCCTTGAGTCGACGAGATGCCGACACGAGGACCGGGCACCCCGGCGCGAACCGCCGACGGTAACGGGATCGTGCCGACGCCCGGCGTCGACCCAACTATCCAGTTTTCACGTCTCGTCCGCTGCCCCGTCCGGGCACAGCGGCCCGGAGGCCGGGTGGGCCGGCCGTACGCCGGACCCCGCACACCGGAAGGAGGCGGTCAGTCCTTGGCGGTGTCCGCGTCCTCGGCGACCGGCTCGCTCGGCAGCTCCGCGCGGGTGACGACCCGGGCGATGGCCGGACGGGCGTAGCGGGTCTGCACGCCCGGTGCGACCTCGATCAGGACGGTGTCGTCCTCGATGCCGGTGACCGTGCCGTAGAGCCCACCGATGGTCACGACCTCGTCGCCGGGGCCGAGGCCGGACTGCATCGCCTCCGCTTCCTTGCGGCGCTTCTGCTGGGGCCGGATCATCATGAAGTACATGACACCGAAGAGCAGGGCGATCATCAGGATCGGCGTGATACCGCCGGCCCCGCCACCCGCTGCTGCGTAATGCACGGTTACTGACCTTCCCATTGGCCGCCGTCCCGGCACCGGGGGTGCCGGAGCGGAGGCGGATTCTCACGTCCTGTACAGACCGCGGCGAAGTCTAAACCCTGCACCTGAGAACACCGAATGCGGCACAGATCACGTTCACATCACGGCTGATCGGCATCCAACGAGAACAGATCGGGCACCGGCGGACTATCTGCGCCAAATGTACCATTCGGCGGAGTTCGCCCCAGATGCCGCCAAGCCGCCTCGGTGGCCACCCGCCCCCGGGGCGTACGCGCCAGCAGACCGGCCCGGACCAGGAACGGCTCGCAGACCTCCTCCACCGTGTCCGGCTGCTCCCCCACCGCCACGGCGAGCGTCGACAACCCCACCGGGCCGCCTCGGAACGAGTCGACCAGCGCGGTCAGCACCGCCCGGTCCAGCCGGTCCAGCCCCAGCGCGTCCACGTCGTACACCGTCAGGGCCTTCCGGGCGGTGCCCAGGGTGACCACGCCGTCGGCCCGGACCTCGGCGTAGTCGCGGACCCGGCGCAGCAGCCGGTTGGCGATCCGGGGGGTGCCCCGGGACCGCCCGGCGATCTCGGACGCACCGTCGGCCGTGATCGGCACACCCAGAATCCGCGCCGAACGGTGCAGCAGCGTCTCCAGATCCGCCGGGGCGTAGAAGTCCAGGTGCGCGACGAAACCGAAGCGGTCCCGCATCGGCCCGGTCAACAGACCCGAGCGGGTCGTCGCACCGACCAGGGTGAACGGCTCGACGTCGAGCGGGATCGCCGTCGCCCCCGGGCCCTTGCCGACCACCACGTCGACCCGGAAGTCCTCCATCGCGCTGTAGAGCAACTCCTCGGCCGGCCGCGCGATGCGGTGGATCTCGTCGATGAAGAGCACGTCGCCCTCGGCCAGGCTGGTCAGGATGGCCGCCAGATCACCGGAACGCTCGATCGCCGGGCCGCTGGTCACCCGGATGCCCGCACCCAACTCGGCGGCGACGATGTTGGCCAGGCTCGTCTTGCCCAGCCCCGGAGGGCCGGAGAGCAGAATGTGATCCGGCGGCGAACCCCGCCGCATCGCGCCCTGCAACAACAGGTCGAGCTGGTCGCGCACCCGATCCTGGGCGATGAACTCGGCCAGCCGCCTCGGCCGGACCGTGGCCTCCGCGTCCCGGTCGGCATCGTTGACGTACGCCGAGACGAGCCCGTCGGTCTCGCTCATCGCGCCCTCTCCGTTCGCGCCGCCGTGCGTCGCGGCCGAGGGCTCATCGGGTACGACCCAGCAGGCGGATGGCCTGCTTGAGCAGGACCGGCACCGGCGGCGTCGGACCGTCGATGGTCTCCGCCACGGCGGCCACCGCCTGGTCGGCCTGACCGGCCGTCCAGCCCAGCCCGACGAGTGCCTGCCGGACCTGCTCCGGCCAGGCGCCGCCGGTCACGCCGGCCGCACCGTCGGCACCGATCGGCACCGGGCCGATCCGGTCACGCAACTCCAGCACCAGACGTTCCGCGCCCTTCTTGCCAATCCCGGGTACGCGGGTCAGCGCCGCCGTGTCGGCGTTGGCGATCGCCTTGCGTACCGCGTCGGGGGTGTGCACGGCCAGCACCGCCTGGGCCAGGCGCGGGCCCACCCCGCTGGCGGTCTGGAGCAACTCGAACAGCGACTTGGCGTCGTCGTCGGCGAAGCCGTAGAGGGTCAGCGAGTCTTCCCGCACGATGAGGCTGGTGGCGAGGCGGGCGACCTGGCCGACCCGCAGCTCGGCGAGGGTGCCCGGGGCGCAGTGCACGGCCAGACCGACACCGCCGACCTCGATCACGGCCTGGTCCGGACCCGTCGCGGTCACCGTGCCGCGCACGCTGGCGATCATCGTGCTCCTCCTCGTCGTGCCCGATCGGCCGCCGCCGCCAACTTGGAGCGGGTCCCGCCGCGCCAGACATGGCAGATCGCCAGCGCCAGCGCGTCGGCGGCGTCGGCCGGTTTCGGTGGCTCGGCCAGCCGCAGCAACCGGGTCACCATGGCGGTCATCTGCGCCTTGTCGGCCTGACCGGACCCGGTCACGGCCGCCTTCACCTCACTCGGGGTGTACGTCTGCACGGGCAGCCCGGCGCGCGCCCCGGCCAACACGGCGACGCCGCTGGCCTGCGCGGTGCCCATCACCGTCCGCACGTTGTGCTGACTGAACACCCGCTCGACGGCCACGCTCTCCGGTTGGTGCTCGGCGACCAACTTGTTCAGCGACCGGTCCAGGTGCAGCAGGCGCAGTGGCAGCTCGTCAGCCGGATCGGTGTAGACCACGTAGTACGCGATCAGAGTGCAGGGCCGTCCCGGCACACCCTCGACCACGCCCACACCGCACCGGGTCAACCCCGGGTCGACACCGAGCACGCGCACGCCGCCCCCTCCCCAGCCGTCAGCAGTACGTGTGTTCGACACCCTAGCCGTCGCGCCCACGACGATCGCACGGGACACGCCCCGCACGCCCCACGCCTCACGCCCGCTGCCCCACGCCCCACGCCCCACGCCCCACGCCCCACGCCCCCGGCCCACGGGTGGGCCACACAGCTTCGGCCTGGAGTATGTGTCGCCGGCCCATGTGCCGGGGAGGACACAGCTCGTAACTTCTTGCGCCATGACGGCAGAACCCGTGGCGGTCCCCCACGTCGTACACGTCGACCTCGCCGGTCGGACCGCCCTGGTCACCGGGGGTGGCAGCGGCATCGGGCGAGCGTGTGCCCTGCGGCTGGGTGCGGCCGGTGCGAAGGTCCTCGTGGTGGACCGCAACCTGGAGGCGGCGAAGGCGGTGGCCGCCGAGGCGGGCGGCCGGGCCGAGGGTGTGGACCTGTCCGACGCCGCGGCGGTGGACCGTCTCGACGTTGACGTCGACATCGTGGTCAACAACGCCGGGCTACAGCACGTCGCGCCGCTGCAGGATTTTCCCGTCGAACGCTTCGAGTACATCCAGCGGGTGATGGTGGAGGCACCGTTCCTGCTGATCCGCCGGGCGCTGCCGCACATGTACGCCAGGGGGTGGGGTCGCGTCGTCAACATCTCCTCGGTGCACGGGTTGCGCGCGTCGCCGTACAAGGCGGCCTACGTCTCGGCCAAGCACGCCCTGGAAGGGCTGTCGAAGGTGGTCGCGCTGGAGGGCGCCGCGCACGGGGTGACGGCCAACTGCATCAACCCGGCGTACGTGCGCACGGCCCTGGTGGAGAGCCAGATCGCCGACCAGGCGGTCAGCCACGGCATCGACGAGACCGAGGTGATCGAGAAGATCATGCTGGCCCGGGCGGCGATCAAGCGACTGATCGAACCGGAGGAGGTGGCCGAGCTGCTGGCGTACCTCTGCTCGCCGCCGGCGGCGTTCATCACCGGCGCGTCGATCGCCCTCGACGGGGGCTGGACGGCCAACTAGTGGCCCCGAGCACAATGTCGACCATGTCATCGCCGGTGGAGTTCCTGGAACTGCTCGCTCGGGAGGCCGCGGCGGTCGAGTTCGAGGGACCGTTGGTGGCCGCGCGCGCCGCCGGGCTGCCACCGGACCGGCTGGCCGAGCTGGAGCAGGCCAAGTCGGTGGCGTTGCGGGTTCGCGCGTTGTTGGAGCGTCGGCGCCGCCGGGAGACCGAGTTGTCCGGCCTGTACGACACGGTCAGCGACCTGGCCGGGCTACGCGACCTGGACGACGTGCTGCGGGCGATCGTGCACCGGGCCCGCAATCTGCTCGGCGCGGACGTGGCGTACATGACGTTGAACGACGACGAGCGCGGTGACACCTACATGCGGGTGACCGACGGGTCGGTCTCGGCCCGCTTCCAGCGGCTCCGCCTGCCGATGGGCGCCGGCCTCGGTGGTCTGGTGGCCCAGTCCGGCGCTCCGTACGTCACCGCCAACTACGGCGAGGACGCGCGCTTCCACCACACCGGCGAGATCGACGCCGGGGTCGGCGAGGAGGGGCTCGTGGCGATCCTCGGGGTGCCGCTACGGCTCGGCTCCACCTCGATCGGTGTGCTCTACGCGGCGAACCGTTCGGCCCGGCCATTCGTCCGGGAGGAGGTGGCGCTGCTGGTCTCCCTCGCCGCGCACGCCGCGGTGGCGATCGACACCGCCCGGCTGCTGACCGAGACCCGCTCGGCGTTGGCCGAGCTGTCGGCGGCGAACACCACCATCCGGGCGCACAGCAGCTCGGTGGAGCGGGCCGCGGCGGCCCACGACCGGATGACGGCGCTGGTGCTGCGCGGCGGCGGTGTGGAGGACGTGGCGGCCGCGGTGACCGAGGTGCTGGGTGGAGCGCTGCTGGCGCTGGACGCCGAGGGTCGTCTGCTGGCCCGGGTTGGCGAGATCGACGAGCCGGAGCGGGCGGACATCGTCGAGGCGGTGGCGGCGTCGCGCACCGAGGGACGCAGCGTGCGCCGCGGCCCGCTCTGGTACGCGGCGGTGGTGGCGGGCGCGGAGAATCTGGGTGCGCTCGTGCTGCGCCCGGACGACGAGCTGGTCGACGCCGATCAGCGGATCCTGGAGCGCGCCGCGCTGGTGACCGCGCTGTTGCTGCTGTTCCGCCGGACGGTGGCGGAGGCGGAGGGGCGGGTCCGTGGTGAGCTGCTGGACGACCTGATCGCCCGCCCGCTGCGGGACACCGACGCGTTACGCAGCCGGGCCCGCCGGCTCGGGGTGGACCTGGACGCGCCGCACGTGCTGGTGGCGGTGGGCGACGACGCGATCGCCGCGACCGGCTCGGCTCGGCAGCGGGTGCTGTCGTGGGCCACCACGTACGCGTCGGCGCGCGGCGGGCTGGCCGCGGCGCGCGACGGTCGGGTGGTGCTGATGCTGCCGGGGTCGGATGCGGGCGGCAGCGCTCGCTCGGTCGCACGGGATCTGTCCCGGGTGACCGGACGACCGGTGACCGCCGGGGCGAGTGGCCCGTCGAACGGGCCGGGGGCGCTGGCCGCCACGTTCCACGAGGCGGACCGGTGTCTGACCGCGCTGGGCGCGCTGGGCCGCGCCGGTCAGGGCGCGAGCACCGTGGAGCTGGGCTTCGTCGGGCTGCTGCTGGGGACGGTCGGTGATCGGGGCGAGAAGGACGTGGCCCAGTTCCTCAGCGCGACGGTCGGGCCGGTGGTCGACTACGACGCCCGACGGGGCACGGCTCTGGTGAAGACGCTGGAGGCGTACTTCGGGGTGGGTGGCAGCTTGGCCCGGGCCGCCGAGCAACTGCACGTGCACGTCAACACGGTGACCCAGCGGTTGGAGCGGGTGGGGCAGCTGCTCGGCACCGACTGGCAACGGCCCGAGCGGGCGCTGGAGGTGCAGCTCGCGCTGCGCCTGCACCGGCTGCGCGCCCCGGCCGGCTGACCGGGGCCCGGCCCAGGCCGCCGAGCCTGCGCGCCCGACACGTGGCCGCCACACCCGGCGGACCACGCCGAAGCCCCGGGCCGGACGTGGAAGGCCGCGCCCGGCCCGGTACGCCGGGGTCAGCGGGCGCGGATGCCCTCCAGCACGGCGTCGACGACCCGCTCGGGCAGCGTGTGTTCGTCCAGGTCCGGATTCCACTGCAGCACCCGCTGGATCAGCATGGGCCCGGTGAGCAGTGCCATCGTCACCTCCACGTCGATGTCGGCGCGGAGCACGCCCTCGTCGATACCGCGTCGCAGCACCTCGCGCATCAGCTTCCGTCGGGGCGAGATGATGTTCTGGTAGAGCTGGAACTGGTCGGCGCTGCGGTTCACGGCGGACGCCAGGCACGGCATGATCTTCTCGGCGCGCGGGTCGACGTTCTTGCCGATCGCGCCGACCAGCAACACCAGGTCGTCGCGGACGGAGTGACCGGCCGGCTGGGCCAGGACGCCCTTGAGCCGGCGCAGCGCGTCGACCAGCAGCGCGTCCTTGCCGGCCCAGCGGCGGTAGATGGTGGCCTTGCCGACCCCGGCACGGGAGGCGATGGCCTCGATCGAGAGCGCCTCGATGGTGCTGCCCTCGGCAAGCAGGTCCAGGGTGGCCTCGATGATCGCCTCGTCGGCGCGGATGCTCCGCGGTCGCCCGGGCGACCGCGGAGCATCGGCAGTGGACGTCATGTCCGACATTCTCCCCGAACCTATGCCGTGCCGGCCAACTCGGGCTCGGCAACGGGGGCCGCCGGGGCGAGGCCGGTGTCCTCCTTGCCGGGCATCCAGCGCAGCACCACGATGATTCCGAGTGCGGCGATGACCCCGGAGAGCCCGGCCGCCCAGTGCATGGCGGTGACGAAGGCATCGTTGGCCGCCGAGATCAGCGCCGGCGCCGCCGGGCCGAGCTGGCCCGCCGCCGCGTACGCCCCGGAGATCGACTCGTTGGCCGCGTCGCGGGCCGGCGTGGGCAGGCCGGTCAACGCGTCGCCGATGTCGCTGCGGTAGACCGCGGAGAGCACCGAGCCGAGGACCGCGACGCCGAGCGCGCCGGCCACCTGACGGATGGTGTTGCTGACCGCGGAGCCGACGCCGGCCTTCTCGCGGGGTAGCGCCGACATGATCGACTCGGTGGCCGGCGGCATGATGTTGGCCATCCCGGCCCCCTGGATCAGGAAGACGAGCAGCACGATCCAGATCGGTGTGGAGGCGCCGATGAAGACGAACGCGGCGAGCGAGATCACGGTCAGCGCCAGCCCCACGGTGGCGACGGCACGGCCGCCGTAGCGGCGGACCATCGCGGCGCTGCGCGGCGCGAAGATCAGCTGAGCGCCGGCGAAGGGCAGGAAGAGCAGACCGGTCTGCAGCGGGCTGTAGCCGCGCACCAGTTGAAGGTAGAACGATCCGAAGAACATCGAGCCCATCGCGGCGAAGAACACCAGGCCGACGATGGCGACCGGCGCGGCGAACCGGGGCACCTTGAACAGCCGGACGTCCAGCGACGGGTGGTCGCTACGCCGCTCGTGCTGCACGAACCAGGCCAGCACCGCGATGCCGCCGAGGATCGAGCCCCAGGCCAGCGGGCGGTCGAAGCCGTGCTCGCCGCCGTCGATGATGCCGTAGGACAGGGCGACCAGGCCGACCACGGAGAGCAGGACGCCGAGCAGGTCGACCCGGCCCGGCCGCGGGTCGCGTGACTCGGGGACCAGCAGGGCCACCAGGACCACGCCGGCGACGACCACCGGCACGTTGATCAGGAAGACCGAGCCCCACCAGAAGTGCTCCAGCAGCGCTCCGCCGAGGATCGGGCCGATGGCCACGGCGAGACCGACCGCGCCGGCCCAGACACCGATGGCCCGACCACGCTCGCGCGGGTCGAAGACGTTGGAGATGATCGACAGCGTCACCGGCATGATGGCCGCGCCGCCGACGCCCATCAGGGCGCGGGCCGCGATGAGCTGGCCAGGGCTCTGGGCGTACGCGGAGAGCAGCGACGCCAGGCCGAACAGCGCCAGACCGATCATCAGGAAGCGCTTACGGCCGGCGCGGTCGCCGAGAACTCCGAAGGTGAACAGCAGCCCGGCGAAGACCAGCGTGTAGGAGTTGATGGCCCACTCCAGCTCGCCCTGGCTGGCACCGAGGCCGTGCACCGGGTCGGCCAGGGTGCGCAGGGCCACGTTGAGGATCGTGTTGTCGAGGACGACCACGAGGAGGCTGATCACCAGCACCCCCAGGATCGCCCACCTCCTCGGGTGGCCCGTGTTGTTGTGCAGCTCCATGCC
The DNA here is from genome assembly GCF_029626145.1 of Micromonospora sp. WMMD961. Taxonomy (NCBI): domain Bacteria; kingdom Bacillati; phylum Actinomycetota; class Actinomycetes; order Micromonosporales; family Micromonosporaceae; genus Micromonospora; species Micromonospora sp. WMMD961. Next base: position 2,739,431 of record NZ_JARUBJ010000002.1, on the reverse strand, counting down.
TGGTTTCCCCCCACGCTTCACCCGCGACGCAATACGATACGGGTCAGACTCGTAACGTGGGTCAGCCTACGACCCGCATTAACGATACGGCACCGATCCGTATCGTATGTGGTGGGCATCACGCCTCGGTGGCACTGCCAGACAGGCGGCGACCGCGTCCGACAGCGAGTCGAGACGCGCCGACGGCGTGGCGAACGGCTCGATCCAGCCCGGCCCCGCGCCGTACACCCGCAGGCGCGGGAAGTCCCTGGCGAAGCGCACCAGGCGGTACGCGCGGCCGGTGACCGGCGTCTGCGACCAGAGCACGACGGTGTGCGGCCGTGCCCGGTGCACCGCGCTGGTCAGCGCCGGCCAGGGCAGCGCCGGGCCGAGATTCAGACAGCCGCGGCCCTGCTCGCGCAGCGCGGCGGCCAACGCCTGGAGGCCGAGGCTGTGCGCCTCCTTCTCGGCGCCGGCCAGCAGCACCCCGCTGGGCAGTGATCGACCCGGTTCCCGGCGGTAGACGTCCAACCCGACCCGGATCCCCTCGCAGAGGGCGTGCTCGACGACGACCTCGGCGGCGCTACGCCCCGACAGCCGGGCCAGCAGCGGACGGCAGACCTGCTCCCAGAACGCCGGCACGCCCCACGCCTCGGCCAACTCCAGCAGCAAGGAGGCCACACCGTTGCTGTCCAGGTCCTCGGCCGCCAACGACACCTGCTTGTGCGCGATCTCCACAGCCTCGACGGGCATCGGATCGGTCAGCACCAGACGTACCCCCGGGTAGATGGTTTCTCCACCCGGGGATTCGCTGGAAGGGCGCGCGGCGGATGCGCCGCCGCGGGATTTACCGGCGGCGAACCGCCAGCCGCTGGACCAGCGCGGCGACGCTGCCCCAGATGCCCCGGCGGAACAGCACCACCACCAGGACGAAGATGCCGCCGGTCACCAGCCCGATCGCCTCGAAGCCGGAGAACGACAGCCAGTCCTCCAGCCGGACCACGATGCCGGCACCGAGCACCCCACCCCAGAGGGTGCCGATCCCGCCGAGCACCACCACGATGACGGCCTTGCCGGAGGTGGTCCAGTGCAGCACGTCCAACGAGACGAACCGGTGGCCGACCGCGAAGAGCCCACCGCCGAGGCCGGCGATGAAGCCGGAGAGCACGAACGCGGTGAGCTTGTAGCGATGCACCGGGTAGCCCAGCGCCCGGGCCCGGGCCGGGTTGTCCCGGATGCCGACCAACACCCGCCCGAACGGCGAGTGCACGATCCGCCAGGCGGCGGCCAACCCGAGCAGCACGATCGGCAGGATCGCGTAGTAGAAGTAGTAGTCGTCGGTCAGATCCAGGCCGAAGAACGAACGGGGCACCCCCTGCAACCCGTTCTCACCCTGCGTCACCGACCGCCACTCGTTGGCGACGTAGTAGACCATCTGCGCGAAGGCCAGGGTCACCATGGCGAAGTAGATGCCGGTCCGCTTGACCGCCAGGTAGCCGATCGGCACCGCCAGCGCCGCCGCGGCGAGCGCCCCGGCCAGCACGGCCAGCGGAAACGGCAGGCCCGCGTGGATGGCCACCAACCCGGTGACGTACGCCGAGGTGCCCCAGAACGCGGCGTGCCCGAAGGACATCAGCCCGGTGAAGCCGAGCAGCAGGTCCACCGCGACGGCGAACAACGCCCAGCAGAGGATGTCCACCGCGACCGCCGGGTAGAGGCCGTTGGGCAGCCACAGGGCCACGACCAGCCCGACGGCGAGCAGGGCGTACCGCGCCCAGGCGGGGGCCCGGGCCACGGCGGTCAGCCCGGACGGCGGAGCCGGGTGGGACGCGTCGGCGGGAGTGTCGACGGTGCTGGTCATGCGGGAGCCTCCTCACGACCGAACAGGCCGGCCGGACGCCAGAGCAGTACGCCGGCCATCACCACGAAGACGATGGTCTGGGAGACGATGGGGAAGGCGGACAGGTACGCCTCACCCCACGCCTGCACCAGGCCGATGCCGAAGCCGGCGGCCACCGAACCGAAGATCGAGCCCAGTCCACCGATCACCACCACCGCGAACACCACGATGATCAGGTCGGCCCCCATCAGCGGGTTGACCGCTCGCATCGGCGCGGCCAGCACGCCGGCGAGGCCGGCCAGCCCGATCCCGAAGCCGAAGACCGGCGTCACCCAACGCCCGACGTCGATGCCGAAGGCGCGGGTCAGATCGGGTCGCTCGGTGGACGCCCGGACCACCATGCCGATCCGGGTCCGGGTCAGCACCCACCACACCACGACGCAGAGCAGCACCGCGAAGCCGAGGATGAACACGCGGTACGTCGGGAAGTCGAAGATCCCGAAGTTCACCGACCCGCTCAACAGCGACGGGGTCTGGTACGGGCTGGACTGCACGCCGTAGCGCAGCTTCACCAGGTCCTGCAGGATCAGTGTCAGCCCGAAGGTGAGCAGGAAGTTGTAGAGCGGGTCCAGCCTGGTCAGCCGGTGGATCACCGCGCGTTCCAGCGCCATGCCGAGCAGCCCCAGCCCCACCGGCATGATCACCAGTGCCGCCCAGAACGGCACCCCCGCCTCGGTGAGCAGCACGTACGCCCCGAACGCGCCGAGCATGTAGAACGCGCCGTGCGCGAAGTTGACCACCCGCAGCATGCCGAAGATGACCGCGAGCCCGAGGGCGAGCAGGGCGTAGAACGCCCCGCTCACCAACCCGTTGAACGTGTTCTGCGCGAATCCGCTCACCGCGTCACACGCTCACAGCTTGCAGTCCGCCGAGGGCGCGCGGAACGCCTCCGCAGCCGGGATCGTCTTGAGCACCTTCACGTAGTCCCACGGTTCGGTGACCTCGGACTGCGGCTTCACCTGCGCCAGGTACGCGTCGTGCACCACCCGGTGGTCCTCGGCGCGGATCTTGCCGTTGCGCAGGAAGACGTCCTCGACCGTCTTGCCCTCCAGGCCCTTCACCACCGCGTCCGCGTCGTCGGTGCCGGCGGCCTGCACCGCCTCCAGGTACTGCAACGCGGCCGAGTAGTTGGCGGCGTGCGCGAACGTCGGGCGGGTGCCGGCCTTCTGCTGGAACCGGTCGGCGAACTCCCGGTTCTTGGCGTCGAAGTTCCAGTACCAGGCGTCGGTGTACGTGGTGCCGGCCAGCGCGGCCGGAGTGAGCGAGTGGATGTCGGTGAGGAACATCAGCCCCACCGCGAGGCCGACGCCCTTGTCGCGCAGCTTGAACTCGTTGTACTGCTTCACCACGTTGACCAGTTCCGCGCCGGCCTGCATGGTGCCCAGCACGTCCGGCTTCGGGTTCAGGTTCGGCGCCTTGAGCAGGAAGGTGGAGAAGTCGCCGCTGGTGTTCGGGAACGGCGCGCCGTCCCTGCCGACCACCGTGCCGCCGGCCGCCGTGATCGCGGTGGAGAAGCTCTTCTCCATGTCCTGACCGAAGGCGTAGTTCGGGTAGAGGATGTACCAGTTCTTGCCGATCTGCTCGGTGGTGGTCTTCCCGGTGCCGTTGGCCAGCATGTACGTGTCGTACGCGTAGTGGAAGGTGTACTTGTTGCAGCTCTTTCCGGTCAGGTCGGTGGTCGCCGCGCCGATGTTGAAGTAGAGCTTCTTCTTCTCCTTCGCCACGTCGGCGACCTTCAGCGCCGCCGACGAGGTGGGCACGTCCAGGATCAGGTCGACGCCCTTGCGGTCGTACATCTCCTGGGCCTTCGAGTTGGCCACGTCCGGCTTGTTCTGGTGGTCGGCGGTCTCCACTGTGATGTTCTTGGTCACCGCCTTGTCGCCGTACTTCGCGGTGAAGTCGGCGATGGCCATCTCCACCGCCGCCACCGAGTTCTTCCCGGACAACTCCGAGTACGCCCCGGACTGGTCGTTGAGCACGCCCAGCACGATCTTGTCGCCGGTCAGCTTCTCGTCGCCACCCGACTGGGGGCCACCGCCGCCACAACCGGCGACCAGCACCACCGCGGCTGACGCCACGGCCACACCCACCGTCCTGCGCATGCCCACTCCATCCATCCCACGCGTCGTCGCGCGGGTCGTCGTTGAGAACATTCAGATTCCGAGGTACGCGAGCAGTTCGCGTTCGCGCGAGCGCACCTCGGAGTTGTCCATCGCCTCGGCGACACGTCCCTCGGCCAGCAGGTAGTGCCGGTCGGCGACACCCGTGGCGAAGTGCAGGTTCTGCTCCACCAGCAGCACCGTCACCCCGTGCCGCTTGGCCTCGCGCAGCAGGTCGCCGACCTGCTGCACCAGCAGTGGCGACAGCCCTTCGGTGGGCTCGTCGCAGAGCAACAGCCGGGCGCCCATCCGCAGCACCCGGGCCAGCGCGAGCATCTGCTGCTCGCCGCCGGAGAGCATCGTGGCCGCCGAGTCGCGCCGGGTGTGCAGGGCGGGAAACGCCTCGTACACCCGCTCCAGCGACCACGGGTCGGGGCCGACCGTCGGTGGCAGGGTGAGGTTCTCGGTGACGGTCAGGGTGGCGTAGCTGCCCCGGTCGTCCGGCACCCAGCCCAGCCCCAGGCGGGCCCGCCTGTGCGCGGGCAACCTGGTGATGTCGCGACCGTCCAGCTCGACCGTGCCCCGCTGGCCGGGGTGCAACCCCATCAGGCAGCGCAGCAGGGTGGACTTGCCGGCGCCGTTGCGCCCCACCAGGGTGACCACCTCACCGGCGGAGACCTGCAGGCTGACGTCCCGCAGCACCTGCGCCTCGCCGTAGAAGGCGGACAGGTTCTCAACGCTCAGCATCGGTGGCTCCCAGGTAGGCGGTGATCACACGCTCGTCGGCGCGAACCTGCTCGTAGGGGCCCTCGACGAGAACCCTGCCGGCCTGGAGCACGGTGACGGTGTCGGCGAGACGGCCGACCACGCTCATGTTGTGCTCGACCATCACCACGGTCCGGCCCTGGCGGACCCGGCCGATCAGCTCGACGGTGCGGTCGACGTCCTCCAGGCCCATCCCGGCGGTCGGCTCGTCGAGCAGCAGCACCTTCGGGTCCAGTGCCAGGGCGATGGCCAACTCCAGGGCCCGCTTCCGGCCGTACGCGAGGGCCGCCGACGGGGCCTGCGCCAAGTCGGCCAGCCCCACCATGGCCAGCAACTCGTCAGCCCGCTCGGTGTAGCGGTCCATCAGCGTCGCCGAACGCCAGAACCGCCAGCCCAACCCACTGGACGACTGCAACGCCAGCGCGACGTGCTCCCGGGCGGACAACTGCGGGAAAAGGCTGGTGATCTGGAACGAGCGGGCCACACCGAGCCGGGCCACCCGCTCCGGGGGCAGCCCGGTGACGTCCCGCCCGGCCAACTCGATCCGGCCGCCGCTGGGTGGCAGGAAGCCGGTGAGCAGGTTGAACAGGGTGGTCTTGCCCGCACCGTTCGGGCCGACGAGCGCGTGCACGCTCTCCGGTGCGACGTCGAGGTCGACATCGTCGACCGCGCGGAAGCCGCGGAAGTCGCGGGTCAGCCCGCGGGCCGACAGGAGCGCTTGCCCGGCCATCGCCTCATCCTCCGCAGGGTCGCGGCGACGGTCGGTGCGGTGACCGTGGTCACAGGCCCGTCGCGTGGACGAAACCTACGGGGGGCCGCGCGCGTCGAGCCATGTCGATGGCCTCCACATTCGGCGGGCGGAGGACGTGCGCGGACTCCACTCCCGCGCGCCGCCAGCTTGACCGGGTCTCCTAGGTTGATGATCCACACAGCCCAGCGGAAGGTCCCCACCCCATGCCCGTCGGCTTCACCATGGCGATCGTCTTCGCCGTCGCCCTGGCGGTCAGCGCCGTCCTGGCTCTGGTCACCCCCGCGCGACCGTTGAAGCGGATGGCCGCCCTCGCGGCGCTCGTCTTCCTCACCCTCACCCTGCTGGTCGGTGTCACCACCAGCGCCCACTCGGTGCCCATCCGCTCGGTCGGCATCGTCACCAGCTTCGGCAAGCCCACCGGCGAGGTGACCGGCTCGGGCCTGAAGTGGGTGGCGCCGTGGCAGAAGGTCGGCGAGTGGGACGCGGGCCGGCAGAAGTACGACCACATCGGCGGCGACAACTGCGTACGGGTGCGCACCGGCACCCTCGCCGACGCCTGCGTCGAGGTGCTCGTGGAGTGGCAGGTCAAGCCGGAGAACGCGCCGAAGCAGTTCATGGACTACAAGGGAGACTTCGACAGCTTCCGGGGTCAACGGGTGGGTGTGCAGCTCGACAGCGCCGTCAACGACGCGTTCGCCGCGTACAACCCCCTCGAAAAGATCGACGACCGGACCGGTGACCTCAACGTCGACCTGAAACCGTTCGCCGCGAACATCAAGACCAGCGCGGAGACCCGGCTCGCCACCGACGTGGACATCCTCTCGGTGACCATCACGCGGGTGAACCACGACGACAAGACCGAGGGCAACATCAAGGCGTTCCAGGACAAGCTGGCCCAGACCCGCAACCTGGAGCAGGACCGCAAGAACGCCGAGATCTCCAAGCAGATCACCGAGACCAACGCGAAGGTCGACAAGGTGACACGCTGCCTGGAGATCGCGGAGAAGAACGGCGCGAACCCGGGTCTGTGCATCAACCCGGGCATCGTCACCGGCAAGTGACCTGGGAGCCTGATGCGACTGGACGCCGTAGCCGGCCGGCTACGGCGTCCAGTCGCGCCGGAGCAGACCGTAGATCACCATGTCCACGAAGCCGTCGCCGTCGTACTCGCGCTCCCGCTGGGTGCCTTCGTGCGTGAAGCCGCATGCCTCCGCGGTCCGCCGCATGGCCGTGTTGCTGGCCAGCGTCTCCAACTCCAGACGGCGCAGGTTGCGATTGCGGAAGCCGTACCGACAGAGCAGCCGGATCACCTCGCTCCCGTACCCCTGGCCACGTGCCTCGGGGAGCAGTGAGATGCCGAGGTGGGCGTACTGGTTGAACGAGTTGATCCCCCACAGCACGCTGGCACCGAGGAACGTGCCGTCGGCCACCGCTTCGGCCACCAGCGACACACTGGTCTGCCCGTCGGGCGGGTCGGTCACCCTCTTTTCCAGCCGGGCCCGGATCTGGCCGACGTGGCACGGCACGAACGGCTCGCCGTCGGTAATCAGGTGCAACTCGGGATCCCCGTACAGCCGGAACATGTTCGGCGCGTCATCGGGAGTGGGCGGGCGCAGTCGGACCCGCTCGGTGGCGAACATCCCGCGACGCTAACAGCCGCCACGCAGACCCACGACCCGGTTTCGGCCGGGACGCTGGCGGGCGCGCAATCGGTGGAGACGTACCGTGGCCGGGCATCGATGGGAGCGGCACCACCGGTTCCGTGCACGAGGGCGCACGCTGGCACGGAGGGTCAGGATGCCGGGGTGGCGCGCCTGCGGGCCCGGGAAGCGCGCAGATTCATCGTGTTGCCGCAGGTCCTCATGTCGTGCCAGACGCGGGTGCTGTTGCGCGACATGTCGTAGAACGCCGCGCCGCAGTCCGGGTTCATGCACGTCTTGAGCCGAGCCAACGTGCCGGTGTGCGAGGCGAGCACCGCTTCGAGGTAGACCAGCGAGGCGACGGCTTTCGCGCCGCCGCCACCGGGTGCGTACGTCAAACGGCCGTTGCAGTACGAGACGTCGGCGACCAGCGGATGCCGTGTCTGATCGTCGGCATCGTTCGTCAACCAGCTACGGACGTGGTCGCGGAGGGCGCGAAGCGGCGCGAGGTCCTCGCGGGCAAGCGAGATCCGAGGCGGGGGCTGACCGGTCTGCTCACCCCAGGTTCGCAACGAATCATCGAGCCAGCTCTGCGCGACGGTCTCGTCATCGAGCAGCTCGAGCGTCGGCGCGACCGGTACGCCCGTGGAGTTCAACAGATCCTGGACCACGCACAGACCGCCAGGAGCCAGTGCCACTCCGAGGCGTCGCGTGCTGCCTGAGGTGTCTTCAGCCGTCACGGAGCAATCGTAACGCCGAAAACGACACCACCGTAACCATGATGGCAATGTCACACGACATAGTCAAAGCGACTACGGTGGTGTCAGGCTGGCGTGGCCGTGAACGAACAAGCAACGGAGAAACCCAATGAACGTGTCGTTGACCGACAGAACCGCCCTCATCACCGGAGCCAGTGGTGGCATCGGCGCGGCCACCGCGCTGGCGCTCGCCTCCCAGGGGGCGAACGTCGCGCTGGTAGCTCGACGTAAGGACCGCCTCGACGACCTCGTGGAGCGCATCCGGGCCACTGGCGGCACCGCGATCGCGATCGAGGCGGACATCACCGACCGACTCCAGGCCACCGCCGCGGTGGAGCAGACGGTCGGGACCTTCGGCGGAGTGGACACCCTCGTCAACAACGCCGGCATCATGCTGCTCGGCCCCGCCGAGAGCGCCCCGGTCGAGGAATGGGACCGCATGATCGCCATCAACCTGCAGGGTCTGCTCTACACGACCCACGCCGCACTGCCGCACCTGCTCACCGCCGCCGAAGGCACTCGCGGCACCGCCGACATCGTCAACGTCAGCTCGCTCGCGGGCCGCTTCCCCGTGGCCGGATCGGCCGTCTACAGCCTGACCAAGCAGGGCGTCGGTGCCTTCAGTGAGGCGCTGCGCCAGGAAGTCAGCGGCCGACACGTGCGGGTCTCGGTGATCGAGCCAGGCCCGGTTGCCACCGATCTGTTCACCCATATCCGGCCGGAAGTGCTCGAGGCGAGCAGGGACTCGTGGGCGGACGCGACACTCCTGCACGCCGAGGACATCGCGGACACGATCACCTTCGTCGTGACTCGGCAGGCGCGCGTGGTCGTGAGCGAGCTGTTGGTCCGACCCGACGGAAGTCAGTGGTGAGCGCCCACACACCGGGCGCACGGATGACCCGGCACAACACCATCATCACCGGTGCCAGTTCAGGCCTCGGGCGTGGCCTGGCCTACGAGTTCGCCGCTCGTGGTCGGAACCTTGCGTTGTTCGCCCGACGTACCGACCGGCTGAAGGACATCCGCGACGACCTGTCCCGGCGGTTTCCGAACGTCACGGTCCTCATCCGAGCCCTCGATGTCACCGACGCCGAAGCGGTCGAACGCGAGTTCGTCCAGGTCGCCGACGAGCTCGGCGCACTCGACCGGGTCATCGTCAATGCCGGCGTGGGCTTCGGCAGCCGCATCGGCGACGGCAACTTCGCCGCGAACGCCGCCGTCCTGCGGACGAACGTGCTGGGGGCTCTCGCCCAATGCGAAAGCGCCATGCGCGCCATGCGCAGACAGGGACACGGCCACCTGGTGCTCATGTCCTCGGCTGCCGCGTTCCGGGGGGCACCCGGCAACATGGCCGCCTACGCCGCCTCCAAGTCGGCGGTGGCATCGCTCGGTGAAGCGATGCGGATCGACGTGCTCGACCAGCCGATCACCGTGACCACTCTCCATCCCGGCTATATCCGGACGGAGATGAACGAGGGCGTGGAGAATCTGCCCTTCATCATCGACGAGGAGCGCGGCACCCGACTCCTCGCCGCCGCCATCGAACGAGAACCGGCGAAAGCGTTCGTGCCGAACATCCCGTGGCGGCCACTGACGTCGATTCTCCGGCACCTGCCGGACCGCGCCGTCGCACGGCTCTCGTAGCCCAACTGCCCAGGGTCGACGCGGATGTCGACCCTGGGCACCTTGGTCAAGTGCCCTGATCGGGCGATGTCCGCCGACCAGCACCCCGGGGTCAATCCAGGGTGACCACCCAGCGGGCGCCCTCGCCCCGGGCCAGCCGATCGAACGCCGTGGGTGCCTCGTCCAACGAGACGGTGCCGCTGACCAGCACGCCCAGATCCAGCGCACCGGCGGCGAGTTCGGCAGCCAGCTCCGGCACCTCACGCTCCGGGTCGGACGAGCCGTACACCGAGGAGCGCAGCGTCCGCGCGGAGTGGAAGATGTCCAGCGCGCCGAGGCTGACCATGTCGTCCTTGGCACCCATGCCGACCACGGTCACCGCTCCCCCGCGCCGGGTGAGCCGCCAGGCCGCCCGGATGGTGGTGGCGCGACCGACGCACTCGAAGGCGTGGTCGACGCCCCGACCCTCGGTGCGCGCCCGTACCTCCTTGGAGAGCCGGTCGTCGGCGAGCAGGAAGTCGGTCGCACCGGCGGCGAGGGCGAGATCCCGCTTGGCCTCGGCGACGTCGACGGCCAGGATCGTCGTGGCGCCGGCCCGGCGAGCGGCGGCCAGCACGGCGAGGCCGACCCCGCCGAGGCCGACCACCGCGACCGACTCGCCGGCGGCCACACGGGCGGTGTTGTGGACCGCGCCGACACCGGTGAGCACCGCGCAGCCGAGCAGCGCGGCGCGCTCGGGCGGCAGACCGGCGGGGACGGGGATGACGGCGTTCTCGGGCACGACCACCGCCTCGGCGAGCGCACCGAGGCCGAGGGTCAGGTGCAGCGGTAGGCCGTCGTCGGTCTCGCCGCGCGGCACCGTCGGAGCCGTGGTGTCGGCGCAGAGCCACGGCTCGCCGCGCCGGCACCACCAGCAGGCCCGGCAGGCCGGCGCCCAGTTGAGCACCACCGGGGTGCCGACGGCCAGCCGGCTGCCCGGCCCGACCTCGGCCACCACGCCGGTCGCCTCGTGCCCGAGCACCAGCGGGAACCTCGCGGCGATGGTGCCGTTGACCATCGACAGGTCGGAGTGGCAGACACCGGCCGCCGTGATCGTCACCCGCACCTCGCCGGGGCCGGGAGCGGGCAGGCGTACCCGCTCGATCCGCAGCGCGGCGCCGGACCCCCGCGCGACCAGCGCGCGGACGGTGACCGGCCCGGGGCCCCCGGTCGGCACGGCCGGGGACTCCTCCGGGACGCTCATCGCTGGATCGCCTTCAGCTCGCAGAACTCCGCGAGACCGTGCACACCCAACTCGCGGCCGAGTCCGGACTGCTTGTAACCGCCGAACGGGGCGAGCGGGTTGAACGGCGCACCGTTGATGTCCACCGCTCCGGTACGCAGCCGGCGGGCCACCGCGAGCGCCGCGTCGGTGTCGGCGGACCAGACCGCGCCGGCCAGCCCGTAGCGCGAGTTGTTGGCGACGGCGACCGCCTCGTCGGTGTCGGCGAACGGGAGAACGGCGAGCACCGGGCCGAAGACCTCCTCCTGGGCGAGTGCGCTGTCCGGGTGCACGTCGGCGAAGACGGTCGGCGCGACGAAGTGCCCCTGCGACGGCACCGAAGCGTCCGGGCCGCCGGCGACCAGCCGGGCACCGTCGGCCAGGGCCTGGTCGACGTGGCCACGGACCCGTTGCGCCTGGGCTGCGGAGACCAGTGGGCCGAGGCGGGTGGCCGGGTCGAACGGGTCACCGAGGCGGTAGCCGGCCACCGCCGTGGCGATCAGGTCGAGCGCTTCGTCGTACCGGTCGCGGTGCACCAGCATCCGGGTCCACGCGGTACAGGTCTGCCCGGAGTTGAGCAGGGCGTTGCCGACGCCCACCTTGACCGCGGTGGCCAGGTCGGCGTCGGCGAGGATCACGTTGGCGGACTTGCCGCCCAGCTCCAGGGACACCCGGGCGATCCGGTCGGCGGCGAGCCGCATGATCCGGGCGCCGGTGGCGGTGGAGCCGGTGAACGACACCAGGTCGACGTCGGGATGCCCGGCCAGGGCCTCGCCGACCACCGGCCCGGTGCCGGTGACCAGGTTGAGCACCCCCGGCGGTAACCCGGCCTCGGTGACCGCGTCGAAGAGCAGGTACGCGGTCAGCGGGGTCAACTCACTGGGCTTGAGCACCACCGTGCAGCCGGCGGCCAGCGCGGGGGCCAACTTGGCCATCACCTGGTGCAGGGGGTAGTTCCACGGGGTGATCGCGCCGACCACGCCGATCGGCTCGCGGACGACGAGGGAGTTGCCGATGCTCTCCTCGACCGGTGGGCGGGCGGCGAGCGTGACATGGTCGCGCAGGACGGTCAGCGGCAACCCGACCTGCACCCGGGTGGCGAGCTTGAGCGGTGCGCCCAGCTCGACGGCGATGGTGCGGGCGAGGTCGTCGGCGCGCGCGGCGAGCGCGGCGTGCAGCCGGTCCAGGTGGGCGGACCGCTCGGCGGGGACGGTGGCCGACCAGCCGGGAAACGCGGCACGGGCCGCGGCGACCGCGCGGTCCACGTCCGCGGCCGTGCCGGCGGGCACCTGACCGACCAGCTCTCCGGTGCTCGGATTCTCCACGTCGATCAGATCGGTGCCGGCGGGCGACGTCCACTCACCGCCGAGGTGCAGGTGGCGCCGGAGGCGCAGGGCGTCGGGTAACTGCGACGGCGGCGCGGCGAGGTCCATGTCGTCCCTTCGGGGGTGGGCGATGGGCGATGGCGACGGGGTCGCGATGGGCGATGAAACTAGCGCTGGGAGTTTGGACGCTACCCCTTGGGCCGGACGGACTCCACCGTGCCGACGGTGCGGGCATGGTCGGCCGTGCCGACGGTGCGGGCGTACTCGGCGGCCAGCCCGTGCAGCAGTGCGTCCAGGCCGAGGGCGAAGGCGCCCTCGTCCACGCTCTGCTGGTGCTCGGCGAGGCGGTGCGCGTCGCGCAGGTGCGGGTAGTGCGCGGCGTACAGCTCCGGGTCCTCCACGAAGCCGCGGGCGAACGAGCCGAGGGCCGACCCGGCCACGAAGTAACGCAGGGCCGCGCCGATGTGGGTGGCCCGGGCCGGCGGCCAGCCGGCGCGGACCAGCCCGCCGTAGACCGCGTCGGCCATGGCCAGGGCGGCCGGTCGACGACCGGGACCCTGCGCCAGGTACGGCACGATGTTCGGGTGCGCGGTGAGCGCCCGCCGGTACGACCAGGCCCAGTCGCGCAGCGCCGCGACCCAGTCCCGGCTGGCGAAGCCTCCGGTGTCGACGGCCCCGGTGACCGTGTCGGCGACCGCGTCGAGGATCTCGTCCTTCGTGCCGAAATGGTTGTAGAGCGACGGGCCGCGGACGCCCAGCTCGGCGGCGAGCCGGCGGGTGGAGAAGGCGGGCAGGCCCTCGGCGTCGATGAGCGCGGTGGCGGTCTCGACGATCAGCTGCCGGGTGAGCCGGGGCTGGCGGGGTCGGGGCACTGCGCTCCTTGAGGTCTCGGCCGTCAGGTCTGGACGCGGGAAAACTTGCACCGCTAGTTTAAAGGTGACCGGCTGCGCCGACGCCAGGAGGACCACCGTGGACTTTTCGCTGACCGACGAGGAGCGGGCGGTACGGGACACCGTCCGATCGTTCATCCGCCGTGAGGTGATGCCGCTGGAGGCGGAGGTGCTCCGCCGGGAACGGGCACACCAACCGGGCCTGGACCACTCCGAGGTGCGCGAGCTACAACTCAAGGCGCGCAAGTTCGGCTTCTGGGGCCTGGCCACCCCGGAAGAGTACGGCGGGATGGACCTGCCGGCGGTGCTCCAGTCGTTGATCTGGACGGAGCTGGGCCACACGTTCGTGCCGTTCCGCTTCGGCGGCGAGGCGGACAACATCCTGTTCCACGCCACCGAGGAGCAGAAGCAGGAGTTCCTCATCCCGACCATCGAGGGCGAGCGGCGATCCTGTTTCGCGATCACCGAGCCCGGTGCCGGGTCGGACGCCGCGAACATCCGGCTGTCCGCCCGCCGCGACGGAGACGACTGGATCCTCGACGGCGAGAAGACCTTCATCACCGGTGGGCACGACGCCGACTTCGCCATCGTGGTCGCGGTGACCGACCGGGAGAAGGGTGCCCGCAACGGCGGGGCCACCGCGTTCCTGGTGGACCGGTCGATGGGCTGGCGCTCGGAGTTCATCCAGACCATGGGCGAGGGCGGGCCGGCGTCGCTCATCTTCGACGGCGTACGCGTGCCGCACCGCAACATCCTCGGCGAGATCGGGCAGGGCTTCACCCTCGGCATGGAGTGGATCGGCAAGGGCCGCTACACCATCCCGTCGCACGCCATCGGCATCGCCGAACGGGTGCTGCAGATGGCGATCGACTACGCCAACACCCGGGAGACCTTCGGCACGAAGATCGGCTCGAACCAGGCCATCCAGTGGATGATCGCCGACTCGGAGACCGAGCTGGAGGCGGCCCGCTGGCTGGTGCTGCGTTCCGCGTGGACGGTCGACCAGGGCCTCGACCCGCGGCACGCGTCGTCGATGGGCAAGCTCTACGGCGCCGGAATGGTCAACCGGGTGGTCGACCGGGTGCTCCAGATCCACGGCGGCATGGGCTACACCCGTGAGCTGCCCATCGAGCGCTGGTACCGACAGGTCCGGCTCTACCGGATCTTCGAGGGCACCGACGAGATGCAGCGCCTGATCATCTCCCGGGACCTGCTGCGCGGCTACACGAAGATCGGCGGCCACCTGGCCTGAGCCGGGTGCCGGACGGCGCCGAGGACGGCCGGCGGCGCGCCCGCCGTCCTCGGCACCCGGGTCAGCCGGTCAACGCCGTCAGCGCGGCGTCCACATCGGCCTCCGTGGAGTAGACGTGGAAGGAGGCCCGGACCCGTCCGGCGCGTACCGCCGCCCGGATGCCGGCCGCCGCGAGGCGCTGTTCCGCGTCGGGCACGTCCACGGTGACGATGGCGCTCTGTCCCGGCGGCTGGCCCAGCCCGGTCAGGAAGCGGTTGGCCAGCGCCACGTTGTGCGCCTGGATCGCCGGCACGCCGATCTGGCTGACGACCTCCAGGGCGGGTGCCGCCCCCACCCAGCTGAACCAGGCCGGTGAGATGTCGAACCGGCGGGCGTCGTCGGCCAGTCGCAACGGCAGGCCGTAGTAGGAGGCGTGCGGGTCGCGGCCCGCGTACCAGCCGGCGGCGTCGGGGCGCAGTCGTTCGCGCAGCTCCGGGGCCAGGTAGGAGAAGGCGGTCCCGCGCGGATTCATCAACCACTTGTAGCCGCCCACCGCCACCACGTCGGCCAGGCGCCCGTCGAACGGCAGCCAGCCGCACGCCTGGGTCGCGTCCACCACCACCAACGCGTCGTGCGCGCGGGCCGCGGCCACGATGTCGTCGTACGCGGCGACCGCGCCGTCGGCCGACTGCACCAGGCTGAACGCCACCAGGTCGGTGTCGGCGTCGATGGCGTCGACCAGCGACTCCGACGGCACCACGCGTACGGAGATGCCCCGCTCCTCCTGAACGAGCCAGGGAAACAGGTTGGAGGTGAACTCGACGTCCGGGACCACCACTGTCGCCCCGGCGGGCAACGCCGCCGCCACCGGCGCGAGCATCTGCGAGACGGAGGCGCCGACCGCCACGTCACCCTCCGGCACGCCGATCAGGCCGGCGAACGCGGCACGGGAGCGCCGCACCGAGTCGCCCCAGCCCTCCCACGAGGTGCTGCCGACCCGCCACTGGGCGAGCGCCTCCTGCAACACCGTCCACGCCGGCTCGGGCGGCAACCCGTAGGAGGCGGTGTTCAACCAACCGGGCTCCGGCTTCCACAACTGCTGCGCCTGCTCGATCTCCATGTCGTCGACGGTAGGCGGGCCGGTGTGCAACCGGCACGGCCAATCGGCGACCGGCGGCCTCAGCCCTGCCAAGCTCACCTGGCAGGTGTCGCTCGCAGTCCGTCGATAGTCAGCCCGAGGACGCGTTCGCGCTGGGCGTCGTCGACGTACGAGACGGTGCTGACGCCGGAGATCATGCGCAGGATCCATGCCATGTTGCCCCTTCTGCGTAAGTCACCGTCAGCGCGAATCGTCAACCTCGCCAGCGACTCGGCGATCTTCGCGAAGGCTACTGAAAAGGGCTCGATGTTCGCCCGCTCGCACGAGTCGTTCGCCTACTCCGCCACCAAGACCGCGGTGAACATGCTGACCGTGAAGTACGCCAACGCCTTCCTCGACGACCCCGAACTGGCGCACGTGAAGATCAATTCGGTGACACCGGGCTACGTCGCCACCGACCTGAACGACTTCAAGGGCGTGAAGACCACCGACGAGGGCGCGCGCGCCTCCGTTTACTGGGCCACCGTCGACGACGACGGGGAGACCGGCGGCTTCTTCGACGACAACGGTCCGGTGCCGTGGTGATTGCGGTCAGACCCTGACCTTGCTGCAAAGCGGCGAGCGGCGACGACGTGGCTCGTCACGGCCTGTCGCGGCGAACGGTCGGCCCGCCACCAGCCGGCCGGCGGATCCTGGCGACACTGTCGGCGAGACCGGCGAGCCACCTGTCGACTTCGACCAGGTGCCGGACCAGCTGAGGGTCTGCCTCACGCAGCAGCGGACGGATCCGGTCCAACTCCTCGGCACAGGTGGTCGCGGCAGGCGGCGGGCCGGAAGGCCGCCCGTCCGCCACCTCCTCGGCCAGATCGTCGTACGCCGAGCGCAGGTGCCCGGCGGTGTCCCGCAACAGCGCCGCCGCCGCGGGCCAGCCGGCGAGGCAGCCGGGCGGGTTGCGCCGCAGCAGCGACCCGGCGCCGGGCACCACGTGGTGCCCGGCGCTCAGGACGGCGTCCCAGTCGACCTGCCGTCGGTTCGGGTCGTGCCGCTCGGAGTGGTACTGGCAGTAGGACGAGTCGATCAGGACCATCCGCCGCCGGACCCGGTCGAGGGCGCGGTCGGGAGCCGACGCGCCGTCGAGCACCGCCTCGACGGTCTGCTCGACCGCGTCCGCGCTGGCCGCAAGGTAACGGGCAGCGTTGTGCCGCAGGTCGTGGCTCGCGCCGCGCGGCCACATGGCCACACCGGCGAGCACCCCGATCACCGCGCCGAGCAGTACATCGACGAGGCGCGCCTCGGCGAGCCGCCACCCTTCCGGGTGGAGCTGGGCGAAGACGACCGTCAGCAGCACGGTGAACAGCGCCTGTTGCCAGACCGGCCCGAGCAGCCGCCCGACGCCGAAGGCCAGGATCAACGTGGCCGGCAGGACGACGGCGTAGACGATCGGCTGGTCGACCACCAGCATCACCCCGCCGCTGACGACCGCACCGACGATCGTGCCCAGCACGGCCGGCCGCAGCGCGGTGCGGGTGTCGGCGGCCGAGGTACGCAGGACCGTGAGCGTGGCCAGCAGCACCCAGAAGCCGTGGGTCAGCTGCAACACTCCGGCCGCCACCCGGGCGACGGCGAGCGCCACGGCCAGCCGCAGCGAGCTGTGCAGGTGGGCGGAGCGCGGCGCCAGGTGCGAGCGGAACTGCCACCAGTACAGCCTCCACGGGCTGTGTCGGGCGTACTCGAAAAGCCCCGAGGAGGCGTCCTCGCCGTCCAGCCGGGACCCGGTGGCCAGCCGGGCGCCGACGGCGAAGACCCGCACCTGGTCGGCGAGGCCCAGCGCGGCGGCGTCCCGGCACAACCGGGGTACGTCCGCCGCGTCGGGGCCGTCGCCCTCGCCGGCGGGGTACGTCGCCTCGGCCCGCCCGATCGCGGCGTCCAGACCACCGAGGTGCACGGGTGCGCCGCCCGGTGTCAGGCTGCGGCCGGCGGCCCGGGTCGTGTCCGCGCCGACGCGTAGCAGTCGCGCGGCCGCCAGGTCCGGGATCGGCTCCGGTGGGGCGTCCGCCGCCAGCCGGTCCGCCTCGGCCAGCACGTCCCGCAACGCCGCCGCGCAGATCCGCAACGCACGGTCCTGGGCACCGGCCGCGGTGGGTGCCCACGCCGGAGGGTTGCGACCCAGATCGAGTGGGCCGACCACGTCGTACGCCCGCCCGCGTCGCGCGTCCCGGTCGGCGTCGCCGGAGTGCGGCTCGGTCAGCGCGCGGGCGGCGGTGTCGAGGAATGCCGCGACGCCGTCGGCTGCCTCGGCGAGTCGCTGCCGGTAGGAGACCGGCGTCGGGTCGGGCCAGAGGAGCACCTCCGCCGCGGCGAGGAGCACGATGGCGAGGGTGACGCCGCCGAGACGTTCCGGCAGGGTGCCCGGCTGGTACGGCGGGAAGGACGCCAGGATGTAGAAGAGGTGGAACGCGCTGGCCCACCCCACCAGTCGCGGGTTGACGACCCCGGCGAACGCCACGGCGAACCCGATGACCAGCATTCCGCCCGCCGCCGCCCACGTGCTCCAGGCCAACAGTGAACCCGCCGCGACCAGCGCCCAGATCGCTGGCAGGGAGGTGACCAGGATCCGTGCCCGTTGCGGCGCGGGACCGGGCAGCTGTGCGAACGACCCGGCGGCGATCGTGCCGAACAGACCGTACGTGGCGAGCACCGAACTGCCCGCGCCATAGCGGCAGCCGTAGAAGACGAGGGACGCGACGAGCGTCAGCCGGGCCGCGCGTCGCAGGACGGCGTGCCCCGGGTCACGGCGGCGAAGTCGGCCGAGGAGGCTGGTTGCGAGCACGCCTGCTCCCCCGGGTCCGTCGCGACAGCCCTCCCCCGGCCACCGATTCTCCCCGGAGCCTGCCGGGAACGCCGGGTTTCGCGACGAATCGACGCCGGGAGCCGACGAGTCAGCGTCGAACGCTGCGGAGCAGTCCGAGCCGGAGCGCACGGAGCAGGGTGCCGGGGCGGCCAAGGGTCGCCGGATGGTCGAGCATGGTGGTGACCCGACCCAGCCGGGCGTTGAGCACCGGATCGGTCAGCGAGGCCCGGAAGAGCAGGTCACCGAACCACTTGGTGACCCGGTACCCCGGCGGGTACGGCCCGTCGACGTGCGGAAGCTCGATGTCGGCGGTGGTGGAGACTTGCCAGGCGGCGTCGACGACCACCCGGACCTGGTCGAAGTACGCCCGCGCCGGCTCGTCGTGCGGCTTCGGGCCGGACCGCAGGTACGCCGACAGGCAGGAGGCGTGCAGCGTCGCGGAGGTCATGCCCTGGCCGTACACCGGGTTGAAGGACGCGACCGCGTCGCCGGCCGCGACCAACCCGGCCGGCAGCCGGTCGAGCTTGTGGAAGTCGCGGCGTCGGCTGTCCGCCTGGTGGTACGTGACCACCCCGCCCAGCATCTCCCCGTGCTCGGCGATGTCGCCGAACATCTGCGGGTAGTGCTCCCGGCAGCGTGCGGTGAAGTCCGCGACGTCGCGGCTGGGCCGGTCCTCGTCGTAACCGGCCACCAGCATGATCCAGCGGTCTCCCTCGACCGAGTTGATCCCGCCGATCCGGGCGGTACGCCCCTTACCGGCCATGGTGTGGAAGACCGCGACCCACGCGTCGCTGACCTTCTCGTCACGCCGGTACAGCGCCGTCGCGTAGTTCAGTTTGATCGGCATCCGTTGCATCGGCGGGCGGGGCCACCCGTGCCCGGCCAGCCAGTCACCGAGCCGGCTGGACCGTCCCATCGCGTCGACCACCAGGTCCGCCGGTGCGACGACCGCCTCGCCGCCGCCCTCGGGTACGTACCGCGCGGCGGTGACGCGCCGTTCGTCGAAGAGCAGGCCCTCCGCCCGGCCGTACACCATGCGGATGTTGTCCACGGCGAGGGTCCGCCGCCGGACCAACGCCTCCAGGAACGGACGGGTGGTGATCAGCGCCGGCCCGGTGCCGGTCGCCGCCGGCGGCAGCCCGAGCACGCCGTTGACGAAGACCTTCGCTGTGCCCTGGTCGCTCGGCGGTGGAGGGGCACCGAGCGCGAGCGCCTCGTCGGCGATGCCGGGAAACCAGCGTTCCAGCTGGACCTGCCCGGCGGGCAGCAGCGCGTGCACCTGACTGCCCTGCGGCACCCCCGGCCGAGGCCCGGCATCGACGTCGGACGGGTCCCGTTCGATGATCAGCACTTCCTCGGCGTGGTCGCTCAACACCCGGGCGGCCATCAGCCCGGCGATGCTGCCGCCGAGCACCACCGCACGTCGCATGACCACACGTGTCTCGGCCGGTCGTTCGGCAGTCGCTATCTGCGAGAACAGCCGGGACGGAGAGGGGGACATGCGATCACTCCTCGGACGGTCCGGGAACCAGGGCATCCACGACCGTAACCATCCGAGCGCCCGCCGTCAGCGCTCAGCGCTCCCGGTCGGCCCGCCAGTTCTGGTTGGCGTCGCCGGTGCACTGCCAGATCTGCGACCGGGCCAGGAGGACGGCAGGCCCGTCCGCAGTCCAGTGGCCGGCGACATATCCAGGCACTCACCCATCGAACGGACCGTGCCGGACAGCCGGCGGGCCCGGCTCGACCTCGACCTCGACGCCGGCGGTCCGGGCCCGATTCGAGGGCCGCCCGGTGGACACCACCGTCTACTGTCTACATGCTGCGTACCGACTAGCTCGCCGGCACCGTGCCCATCCTGCCGAGAGGTCGACGACATGCTGAACGCCGAGGACTTTCCGCCGTTCCAGCGGGCCGTGTCCCACGAGTCGCAACGTGGCCAACGCGTCTACGCGACCCTGATCGCGCTGCGACTGTCCCTGCTCCTGCTGGCCGCGCTCGCGGGGGTCGCCACCTGGAAGCTCGACGGCTTCGTCCTGGGTCCGGCGGTTGCCGCCGGCGCCTTCGCGGCCACCTCGATCGTCGAGGTCTTTCTGCTCACCAACCGCCCCAGCGAACGGTGGTATGTCGGAAGGGCCCTCTCGGAGTCCACCAAGTCCTTGACGTGGCGATTCGCCATAGCTGCACACCCCTTTCCCCGATCGCGAAGCGATTCGGAATGTTTCGCGGAATTCACCGGCCTCCTACTGGGCCTGACCAAGGACATGGCAGCCGCCGGACTGGCGGCCCCCGCCGTGACGGGTCAGCAGATCACGGAAGGAATGCGGGCACTTCGCGCCGCCCCGATCGAGGACCGCCGAAGGGCTTATCTGACCGGCCGCCTGGAGGGCCAGCGGGTCTGGTACGCCGAGCGCTCGTTGTCGAACCGCGCGCGGGCCAACCGTTGGTCGGTCAGCATGCTCGTACTGGAGATCGTGGGGTTGACCCTGGCCATCGCAAGGGTCGCCGGGCTGACCGAGATAGACCTGCTGGGAGTAGCCGCCGCAGCGGTCGCGGCGGGTGCGGCGTGGACGCAGACGCGGCAACACGGTGCGGTGGCGACCGCCTACGCGCTGGCCAGCCAGGAACTTGCCGCCATGGGGTCGCTCGCCACCCGGGTCAGCTCGGAGGCTGAGCTGTCGCAGTTCGTGAGTGACACGGAGACGGCGATCTCCCGGGAGCACACGATGTGGCGGGCACGCCGACGCTGACGGGCGGGCCGGCACAGGGACACGCTGGCTGGCCCCGGTGGCGCTGCCAGGGCGGACCGAAGCCGGCACCCAGATGATCTTGTAAGCTCATGCGGTGGTGCCACCGTGGCCCCGTCATGACAGCGACAAGAATCGAGGTAGCCCGTGCTTACCGTAGGCTCGGCGGACACCGCCGTAGTGCCCGCGGGTGAGCGGTTCGGGTTCTGGCACGATCTGGTGGCACGGGAGTCGGTGCCGATGCGCATCCACAGTGCCCACGCGGCGGACTTCCAGGCCCGGGCCGAGGTCATCAGCCTGGGCGAGGTCGTGCTGTCGGCCTGGCGGTACCCGTCCCTCGAAATGCAGCGGACCGGCACCTTCATCCGCCGCAGTGATCCTGAGATGTACCAGTTCGCACTCCCGCTGTCCGGGCACGGTGGGGTGGAGCAGGAGCGGCGGGCGAACCACTTCACCCCGGGGCACTTCGCCTTCGTCGACACGTCGCGACCGCATCAGTCGTCGCATCAGGGGCGGTCGCCGCACGACGGGCTGTTGACCACGCGGACGATCCTCGTCCCGCATGGCCTGCTGCCCGTGCACCCCAACAAGATCTCGGGACTGCTCGGCACGAACATCTCCGCCACCGAGGGAATCGGCGTGCTGCTCAGCCAGTTCGTCCACCAGGTGATGACCCATCCCGAGCAGTACCAGGAGAGCGACACCCCGGTCCTGAGCACCGTCGTACGGGACCTGATCGCCGCGATGGTCGCCCAGCAGTTGGACCTCACCGACGCACTACCGACCGAGGTACGCGGGCACAACCTTCGCATGCTGGTCAAGGCGTTCATCGACGAGCACCTCGGCGACCCGGACCTGTCGCCGGGCGCCGTCGCCGCCGCGCACCACGTCTCCCTCCGGAGCCTGCACCGCGCGTTCGAGGCCGAGGACCAGACGGTCGCCGAGATCATCCGCAGGAAGCGCCTGGATCGGTGCGCACGGGACCTGCGCGATCCCCTGCAGCGGGCGCGGCCCATCAACAGCATCGCCGCCCGCTGGGGTTTCCGCTCCCAGGCCCACTTCAGCAGGGTCTTCGCGGCGACGTTCGGGATGTCTCCCCAAGCGTTCCGCAACGCCCCGCGTGCCCACCCGTAGACCGAGACGGCGCTGACTCAGGACGGGCCGCGCGCGACGCGAAGGGCGCCAGCCATCCGCTTCGGCCGGCTCACCAGGTGTGCTGGTGAGCGGTATACCGCAGAGTCACAACTGTGACTCTGCGGTATACCGCTTCCTGTCGCATCCGCCTCCTCGGAGGTGACCGACGGTCACCGCCGGGGGCACCCGGACGATGTCAGGCCGGGACGCCAGCCTCCTCGGGGGACCGCCGTGGTGCCGTCTCGTCCTCGTCCGAGTCGTCGTGCTCGTCGAGCATCGTGGCCTCGTCGAACGGGTCGTCGCCGCGCAGCACCTCGGCGGCCCGGTTGCGGTCGAACTCCCCGGTCCACGTCCCCACCAGCACGGTTGCCACGGCGTTACCGGCGAAGTTGGTCAACGCCCGGGCCTCGGACATGAACCGGTCGATGCCGACGATCAGACCGACCCCGTCGACGAGGTCCGGCCGGTGCGACTGAAGTCCACCGGCCAGCGTGGCCAGACCGGCGCCGGTGACCCCGGCGGCACCCTTCGAGGCGATGATCATGAACAGCAGCAGCGAGATCTGCTCGCCGATCGAGAGCGGCTTGCCCAGCGCGTCGGCGATGAACAGCGACGCCATCGTCAGGTAGATCGCCGTGCCGTCCAGGTTGAAGGAGTACCCGGTCGGCACGGTGATGCCGACGACCGGCTTGCTGACCCCGAAGTGCTCCATCTTCGCGATCAGCCGCGGCAACGCCGACTCCGACGACGAGGTCGACAGGATCAGCAGGAACTCCCGGCCCAGGTAACGCAGCAGCGAGAAGATCGAGATCCGGGCCACGAACCAGAGCAGCGCGCCCAGGACCACCAACACGAAGATCAGGCAGGTCGCGTAGAAGCCGAGCATGATCTGGGCGAGGCTCTTGAGCGCGTCCAGGCCGGTGGCGCCGACCACGGCGGCCATGGCCCCGAACGCGCCCACCGGCGCCAGCCACATGATCATGGCGAGCACCTTGAACACGACCCGCTGGATGGCGGCGATCGCGCCGAGCACCGGCTCACCGCGTCGACCCATGGCCTGCACGGCGAAGCCGACCAGCAAGGCCACCAGCAGCGTCTGGAGCACCTCGCCCTCGGTGAGCGCGGAGAGCAGGGTGGTCGGGATGACCCCGAGCAGGAAGTCCGCCGTCCCGCCGGCCTCGTCGCCGGCGGTGGCCTTGCCCGCGCCGGCGAGGTCCTGGCCGAGGTCCAGGCCGGAGCCGGGATGGATGAGGTTGCCGACCACCAGGCCGATGGCGAGCGCGACCGTCGACATGGTGAGGAAGTAGCCGAGGGCGAGACCGCCCACCTTGCCGACCTTCGCGGCCTGCCGCACCGAGCCGACGCCGAGCACGATGGTGCAGAAGATGACCGGGCTGATCATCATCTTGATCAGGTTGACGAAGCCGGTGCCGATCGGCTTGAGTTCCTTGCCGAAATCGGGAGCGACCAGGCCGACCATGATGCCGGCGAGCACGGCCACGATGACGGCCAGGTAGAGGTAACGGGTACGGTCCCGGCGGACCGGAGGCGCCGCTGAGGTGGTGGATTCGGTGTCCATGTCAACAATGTGAAGTGCCTCTCACCCGTTGACAGCCTTGCGGTCATTCTGTTCACCGCGACAGCAACAACAGCGGAGCACGAGGAGGTGGTGGAGGGTGGCCCGACGCCAGTGGAGCATCGCGGGGCAACTCTTCGCCCTCCAGGCGGTGGTGGTGACGCTGCTCGTGCTGGCCGGGGCGGCGGGCGCCGTCTGGCTGGCCCGCAGCGACTCCCGCCAGGCCGCCCAGGAGGAGGTGCTCGCGGTGGCGCAGACCGTGGCCCGCTCCCCCGACGTCCGCGCGGCCCTCACCACCGCCGACCCGGCGAGCATCCTCCAGCCGTACGCCGAATCGACCCGGTCGGCGACGGGCACCGACTTCGTGGTGGTGATGGCCCCGGACCGCACCCGTTTCTCGCACCCCACCCCGCAGCGGATCGGTGAGCCGTTCGTCGGCGACATCGGGCCCGCCCTGGCCGGCCGCCCGTTCACCACCACGAACGTCGGCACGCTGGGCGAGTCGGTGCGCGCTGTGGTTCCGGTGTACGACGAGCAGCGGCGCATCGTCGGCCTGGTCTCGGTGGGCATCACCACCCGGGCGATCGACCGTAAGCTGCTGCGCCAGTTGCCGGTGCTGTTCGGTGTCGCCGCACCGGCTCTGGCGCTCGCCGCGACCGGCTCCTGGCTGCTCAGTCGCCGGCTTCGGCGGCAGACCCACGGTCTGGGCCCGGCGCAGATGACCCGGATGTACGAGTACTACGACGCGGTTCTGCACTCGGTCCGCGAGGGTCTCGTGGTGCTGACCACCGACCGGCGGGTGGCGCTGGTCAACGACGAGGGTCGCCGCCTGCTGGGTCTGGACGCCGACGCTTCGGTGATCGACCAGCCGGTCGCCGGGATCGACCTGCCGCCGGCGGTGGCCGAGTTGCTCGGATCCGGGCGCGACGCCCGCGACGAGCCGATCCTCGCCGGTGACCGGGTGCTCGTCGCCAACCAGCGGCCCGCCCGCTTCGAGGGCGCGGTGCTCGGCACCGTGCTGACCCTGCGCGACCAGACCGAGCTGCGCACCCTGGCCAGTGAGCTGGACTCGGTGCGCGCGTTGACGGAGGCGTTGCAGGCGCAGACCCACGAGTCGGCCAACCGGCTGCACACAGTGCTGACCCTGGTGGAGCTGGGCCGCGCCGACGAGGCCGTCCGGCTCGGCACCCGGGACCTGGCCCTCGCCCAGCAACTCACCGACCGGGTGGTCGGCGCGGTGACCGAGCCGGCGCTCGCCGCGCTGCTGCTGGGCAAGTCCGCGCAGGCCGGCGAGCGCGGAGTCGACCTCGTCGTCGAGCCGGACTGCCGCCTCGACGACAGCCCGCTGCCCACCGGCGACCTGCTCACCGTGGTCGGCAACCTGGTCGACAACGCCCTGGAGGCGGTGGCCGGCACACCTGCGCCCCGGCGGGTGCGCGTCTTCGTCGGCACTGTCGACGGCGAACTGGTGATCCGGGTCGGCGACAGCGGTCCCGGGCTGGCCCCGGAGCGGGTGGCGGACGCGTTCCGGCGAGGCTGGTCCACCAAGAGCACCGGGCGGGGCCTCGGCCTGGCCCTGGTCGGGCAGGTGGTCCGCCGGCACGGCGGTAACGCCGAGGTGACCAGCTCGGACGAAGGCGGCAGCCTGTTCACCGTCCGGCTGCCGGGCGGGCGGTCATGACCGACATCCGGGTGCTGGTCGTCGAGGACGAACCGCTGCTGGCCGAGGCGCACAGCGCGTACACCGAACGGGTTCCCGGTTTCGTGGTGGTCGGCGTGGCGCACACCGCGCGGGCGGCGATGGCGGCGCTGCGCGCGGGCGGCGGCGGCGACGTGGACCTCGTGCTCCTGGATTTTCGGCTGCCCGACCTGCACGGCCTGGACGTCTGCCGGGCGCTGCGCGCG
Source organism: Micromonospora sp. WMMD961 (assembly GCF_029626145.1). NCBI lineage: Bacteria > Bacillati > Actinomycetota > Actinomycetes > Micromonosporales > Micromonosporaceae > Micromonospora > Micromonospora sp. WMMD961. The sequence goes on along the minus strand of NZ_JARUBJ010000002.1, from coordinate 2,713,900 downwards.
GCCGGCAGCAGCGTCGACGTGCTCGCGGTGACCTCCGCGCGGGACCTGGCGGTGGTGCGCACCGCGGTGTCCCTCGGGGTGACCCACTACCTGCTCAAACCGTTCACGTTCGCCGCGTTCCGCGACAAGCTGGAGCGGTACGCGGACTACCGCGCGCAGGCGCTCGCCGCCGGCGAGGTGACCGCCCAGCACGACGTCGACCGGATGTTCGCCACCCTGCGCGGCACCGCCGGGCACAGCCTGCCCAAGGGGCTGGACGCGCAGACCCTCAATCGGGTACGCGCCGCCCTCAGCGACGGGACCGGCACCCAGGTGGGACTGTCGGCGACCGAGGTGAGCGCGGCGACCGGCATCTCCCGGGTGACCGCCCGCCGCTACCTGGAGTACCTGGTGACCATCGACCGCGCCGTTCGCCAACCCCGCTACGGCACCCCCGGCCGCCCCGAGGTCGAGTACCGCCCCAGGTGAGCAGAACCGCGGGCCGCGGGCCGCGTCAAGATCCGAGCAACTTCCCCGATGTTGCTGCCTCAGGGGCGCGTGACACAGCAACATCCCCGATGTTGCGCGGATCTTGCGCAGCGGCGCCGGGGCAGCGCGGGAACCCGGTGGCGGGGTGAAGATCCGTTGTTAGACTGGGTCCGTTGGGTCAGCGGTACGACCAGGGAGACCAGACATGGCGGGTGACGACGACATCTCCGGGTGAGACCGGATGTGTGCGGCCATCGGTTCGGCGCGTTGCGCGCAGCCGCGGTGGCCATGACGTCGTTCCACCGGTCCCGTTTGTCGTCGGGCGTGCTCGAACGCGCCCAACCCACCCTTTGAGGTCACTCGCATGTCTGATGCGTTCATCGTCTGCTCGAACCTGTCCTTCTCCTGGCCGGACGACACCCCGGTCTTCTCGGAGCTGTCTTTCACCGTTCCCGGCGGTCGCACCGGCCTGGTCGCGCCCAACGGCGCCGGCAAGAGCACCCTGCTGCGGCTGATCGCCGGGGAGCTGCGGCCCAGCGGCGGCAGCGTCACCGTCGACGGCCTGCTCGGTTACCTCCCGCAGACCCTCCCCCTGGCCGGCGACCTGGCCGTGGCGCAGGTGCTCGGCGTCGCCGAGCGGATCGCGGCACTGCACGCCATCGAGGCCGGCGACGCCAGCGAGGAGCACTTCGCCACGATCGGCGACGACTGGGACATCGAGGAGCGCACCCGCGGTGAACTGGACCGGCTCGGTCTGGGTGACCTGTCGCTCGACCGGCCGCTGCACACGCTCAGCGGCGGCCAGGTGGTCTCCCTCGGGCTGGCGGCGCAGCTGCTGCGCCGCCCGGACGTGCTGCTGCTCGACGAGCCGACCAACAACCTGGACCTGGAGGCCCGGCACAAGCTCTACGACGTGCTCACCGACTGGTCCGGGTGCCTGCTGCTGGTCAGCCACGACCGGGAACTGCTGGACCGGATGGACCGCATCGCCGAGTTGGAGCGCGGCGAGATCCGCTGGTACGGGGGCAACTTCACCGCGTACACCGAGGCGGTGCAGGCGGCCCGGGAGGTGGCCGAGAGCAACCTGCGCAACGCCGAGCAGGAGGTGAAGCGGGAGAAGCGGGAGATGCAGCAGGCCCGGGAGCGCGCCGACCGAAGGGCCAGCAACGCCTCCAAGAACCTGAAGAACGCCGGCCTGGCCCGGATCGTCGCCGGCGGTCTCAAGCGCAGCGCGCAGGAGTCGGCGGGCAAGGCCCAGGAAACGCACTCCAGCCGGCTCGGTCAGGCCAAGGCCCGACTGGACGAGGCCGGTCGGGCGGTCCGCGAGGAGGACCGCATCGTCGTGGACCTGCCGGACACCACCGTCCCGACCGGACGGACGGTCTTCACCGGTACGGGGATGCGCGCCCGCTTCGACGACCGGGACCTGTTCGGCGACGACGGCGCCGACCTGGTGATCCGAGGTCCGGAACGGATCGCTCTCACCGGGGCGAACGGCGTCGGCAAGTCGACCCTGCTGCGCCTGGTCAACGGCGACCTCGAACCGGCCGGCGGGGACGTCAAACGAGCCGACGGGCGGATCGCGTACCTGTCGCAGCGGCTGGACCTGCTGGACCTCGACCGGACGGTGGCGGAGAACTTCGCCGCGTACGCGCCGAGCCTGCCGGACGCCCGGCGGATGAACCTGCTCGCCCGGTTCCTGTTCCGGGGCACCCGGGTCAACCTGCCCGTCGGGGTGCTCTCCGGCGGTGAGCGGCTGCGCGCGACCCTCGCCTGTGTGCTCTGCGCCGAGCCGGCCCCGCAACTGCTGCTGCTCGACGAGCCGACCAACAACCTGGACCTGGTCAGCGTCGCCCAGTTGGAGAGCGCGCTGTCCGCGTACCGGGGCGCGTTCGTGGTGGTCAGCCACGACGAACGGTTCCTCGCCGAGATCGGCGTGCAGCGCTGGCTGCGGCTGGCCGACGGCCAACTGCGCGAGATCGCCGCCCCCGACCGGGGTTGAACCCGGCGGCCGCCCGCGGCCCGGCCCGGTGATGACGCCGGACGGGCCGCGGACCGGTCAGCTCACGTTGGCCGGGCCGAGGACGCTCTTCAGGTCACCCATCAGCGCGGTCGTCGCCGCCACCCGGAACGGGCCCAGCCGCAGGGTGGTGGTGCGCCCGCCGTTGAGGAGTTTGACGTGCACCTCGGTGTCGCCGGGGTGCAGCACCAGGGTTTCCTTGAGCTTCTCCATCAGCGGCGGCGTGCAGCGGTGCACCGGGATGGTGAGGGTGACCGGCTTGTTGGTGGCGCTGGTGCTGACGTCCGGCATGGACATGTCCATCGCCATGATCCGGGGGGTGTCGTCGCGGCGGTCCACCCGACCCTTGACCACCACGATGGCGTCCTCGGCGATGTACTGCCCGATCACCTCGTAGGTGTTGGGGAAGAACAGCGCCTCCACCCCACCGGCCAGATCCTCCAGGGTGGCCGACGCCCAGGCGCGGCCCTGCTTGGTGACCCGGCGCTGCACCCCGGAGAGGATGCCGGCGAGGGTGACCACCGCCCCGTCGGGCACCGCGCCCTCCTCGGCCAGGGCGGCGATGGTGGTGTCGGCCGCCGCGCCGAGGATGTGCTCCAGGCCGAACAGCGGGTGGTCGGAGACGTACAGGCCGAGCATCTCCCGCTCGAAGGCCAACTTGTCGCGCTTGTCCCACTCGCTGTCACCGATGACCGGCATCACCGTCGTACTGCCGGTGTCGGCGTCACCGAAGCCCGCGCCGAACAGGTCGTACTGGCCGACCGCCTCCTTGCGCTTGACGTCGGCGTACGCGTCGATGGCGTCGGCGTGCACCGCGAGCAGCCCCTTGCGGGGATGGCCGAGGGAGTCGAACGCGCCTGCCTTGATCAGGGATTCGATGGTCTTCTTGTTGCAGACCACCGCGTCCACCTTGGACAGGAAGTCGTAGAAGTCGGCGTAGTCGCCCTTCTCGTCGCGGCAGCGCATGATCGAGGCGACCACGTTCGCGCCGACGTTGCGGACGGCGGCCAGGCCGAAACGGATGTCCTTGCCGACCGGGGTGAACGGCCCGGCCGAGGTGTTCACGTCCGGCGGCAGCACCTGGATGCGCATCCGGCGACACTCGGACAGGTAGAGCGCCATCTTGTCCTTGTCGTCACCGACGGAGGTCAGCAGCCCGGCCATGTACTCGGCCGGGTAGTGCGCCTTCAGGTACGCCGTCCAGTAGGAGACCAGACCGTACGCGGCGGAGTGCGCCTTGTTGAAGGCGTACCCGGCGAACGGCACCAGGACGTCCCACACCGCCTGGATCGCCTCGTCGGAGTAGCCGCGCTCGCGGCAGCCGTCCCGGAACGGGATGAACTCCTTGTCGAGGATCTCCTTCTTCTTCTTACCCATGGCCCGGCGCAGCAGGTCCGCCTGACCGAGGCTGTAGCCGGCGAGGATCTGCGCGGCGCGCTGCACCTGCTCCTGGTAGACGATCAGGCCGTGGGTGGGTGCCAGGATCTCCCGCAGCGGCTCCTCCAGCTCCGGGTGGATCGGCGTGATCTCCTGGAGGCCGTTCTTGCGCAGCGCGTAGTTGGTGTGCGAGTCGACGCCCATCGGGCCGGGCCGGTACAGGGCCAGGACGGCGGAGATGTCCTCGAAGTTGTCCGGCTTCATCAACCGCAGCAGTGAGCGCATCGGCCCACCGTCGAGCTGGAACACACCCAGGGTGTCACCGCGGGCCAGCAGCTCGTACGCGGCCGGGTCGTCCAGCGGAAGGGCCAGCAGGTCGAGCTTGAGGCCGTGGTTCAGCTCGATGTTCTTGACCGCGTCGTCGATGATCGTCAGGTTGCGCAGGCCGAGGAAGTCCATCTTCAGCAGGCCGAGCGACTCGCAGGTCGGGTAGTCGAACTGCGTGATGATCGCCCCGTCGGCGTCGCGGCGCATCAACGGGATGTGCTCGATGATCGGCTCGGCGGACATGATGACGCCGGCGGCGTGCACACCGGTCTGCCGGATCAACCCCTCGATGCCCTTCGCGGTGTCGATCACCTTGCGGACGTCCGGGTCGGAGTCGTACAGGCCACGGATCTCGCCGGCCTCGGCGTACCGGGGGTGCTTGGTGTCGAAGATGCCGGTGAGCGGGATGTCCTTGCCCATCACCGCCGGGGGCATCGCCTTGGTGATCCGGTCGCCGACCGCGTACGGGTAACCGAGGACCCGGGCCGAGTCCTTGATCGCGGCCTTCGCCTTGATCGTGCCGAAGGTGGCGATCTGGGCGACCTTGTCCTCACCCCACTTGTCGGTAACGTACTTGATCACCTCACCGCGCCGACGCTCGTCGAAGTCGATGTCGACATCCGGCATCGAGACCCGCTCGGGGTTCAGGAACCGCTCGAAGATCAGGCCGTGCTGGATCGGGTCCAGGTCGGTGATGCCCAGCGCGTACGCGACCAGGGAGCCGGCGGCCGAACCACGGCCCGGGCCCACCGAGATGCCCTGACTCTTGGCCCACTGGATGAAGTCGGCGACCACGAGGAAGTACGACGGGAAACCCATCTGGTTGATGACACCCAGCTCGTACTCCGCCTGGACGACGTGCCCCTCCGGGATGCCGTTCGGGTAGCGGCGGCCCAGGCCGGCGAAGGTCTCCTTGCGGAACCAGGATTCCTCGGTCTCCCCCTCGGGGACCGGGAAGCGCGGCATCAGGTTGTGGAACTCGAACATGCCCTTCGGGTCGACCTTCTCGGCGACCAGCAGCGTGTTGCGGCAGCCCTCCTGCCACAGCTCCGACGAGTCCACCGCGCGCATCTGGTCGGCGCTCTTGATGAAGTAGCCGCCACCCTCGAACCGGAACCGGTTCGGGTCGTCGATGTTGCTGCCGGTCTGCACGCAGAGCAGCACGTCGTGGGCGGTGGCCTGGGCCTCGTGGGTGTAGTGCGAGTCGTTGGTGACGACCGGCGGGATGTCCAGCTTGCGGGCGATCTCGGTGAGCCCCTCGCGGACCCGGCTCTCGATGGAGAGGCCGTGATCCATGATCTCCAGGAAGTAGTTGTCCTTGCCGAAGATGTCCTGGTAGCTGGCGGCGACCTTGAGCGCCTCGTCGAACTGACCCAGCCGCAGCCGGGTCTGCACCGCGCCGGACGGGCAGCCGGTGGTGGCCATGATCCCCTCGGCGTGCTCGGCGATCAGCTCCATGTCCATCCGGGGCCACTTGACGTAGTGCCCCTCGATGGACGCGCGCGAGTTGAGGGTGAACAGGTTCTTCAGGCCCTGCGCGTTCTTCGCCCACATGGTCTTGTGGGTGATCGCGCCGTTACCGGAGATGTCGTCGCTCTTCTGCTCCGGCCGACCCCACTTGACCCGCGCCTTGTGATAGCGCGACTCCGGCGCCACGTACGCCTCGACGCCCAGGATCGGGGTGATCCCGGCGGCCATCGCCTGGTTGTAGAAGTCGTTCGCGCCGTGCATGTTGCCGTGGTCGGTGATCGCCACGGCGGACATGCCGAGCCGGTTGGCCTCGGCGAACAGGTCCTTCAGGCGGGCCGCTCCGTCGAGCATCGAGTATTCCGTGTGCACGTGCAGATGCGCGAACGAATCGGCCATGCGTGGCGCCCCCCGGCATTGTGGATCTTGTTGGTCGGAGCCGACCGGGACCTACCCTACCGAGGTGATCTCGGCGGCTCCACCGGCCGCGCCGCCCGTGTGTCGGCGGCCTCGGTCCTGGGCACGACGATCCGCTCAGAGGTCCATCGCGTAGACCCGGACCCGGCGGCCGGTGTCCGGCTGTACGGTCTCGCGCTCCAGCGACATCCCCAGCTTGATCATCACCCGCGCGGACGCCTCGTTGCCGACGACGTGGATGCTGACCAGTCGCCGCAGGTCGAGCTCGGCACGAGCGTGGGCGACGACCGCCTGGGCCGCCTCGGTGGCCAGACCCCGGCCCCAGTACGCGCGGCCGAGCCGCCAGCCGATCTCCACCGCCGGCATGATCTCGGGCAGGAAGGTCGGCACCGCCAGTCCGGTGAAACCGGCCAGCTCGCCCGTCTCTCTGATCTCCACCGCGTACAGGCCGAAGCCCCGCTCGTCCCAGTGCCGCCGGTAGGTGGCCAGACGCTCCGCGGTCGCGGCCCGGTCCAGGGTGCGGCCGTCATGGATGTAGCGCATCACCTCGGGTTGCGCGTTGACGGCGGCGAACCCGTCCAGATCATCGCTGTGCCAGCGGCGCAGCAGCAGCCGCGGAGTCTCCAGGGACCGGGCATGAAGAGGGCCTGTCAGGTGAGGCGCGTCCCCTTCGCGCCCGCCCGATCCAGCCCGACGGAACCGCGCGACAGTCTCACCGTGCTCCATCGGGTGGACGCTACCCGTTGAGCGACAGCCGGGGCGTCCCGCAGGACCCACCGGCCCGGTCGGGCCCGCGCCCCTTCGACGTCGGCTAATGAGCCTAGGCTCGTCAGCATGGCGAGGTACTACGACGTGCACCCGGAGAACCCGCAGCCCCGGATCATCGGCCAGGTCGCCGACCTGATCCGCGGTGGAGGGCTGGTCGCCTATCCGACGGATTCCTGTTACGCGTTCGGCATCCAGCTGGGCAACCAGGACGGGTTGGACCGGATCCGGCAGATCCGCCACCTCGACGACAGGCACCACTTCACCCTGGTCTGCCGCGACTTCGCGCAGCTCGGCCAGTTCGTCCAGATCAGCAATGCGGTGTTCCGACTGGTCAAGGCGTCCACCCCGGGCAGTTACACGTTCATCCTGCCGGCCACCCGTGAGGTGCCCCGCCGGATGCTGCACCCCAGAAAGCGCACAGTCGGTGTCCGCGTACCCCGGCACACGGTGACCCAGGCGCTGCTGGCCGAGCTGGCCGAGCCGCTGGTGTCGAGCACGCTTGTGCTTCCCGGCGACGACGAGCCGATGACCCAGGGCTGGGAGATCAAGGAACGGCTCGACCACCAGCTCGACGCGGTGCTGGACGCCGGCGACTGCGGCAAGGAGCCGACGACGGTGATCGACCTGTCCGGGTCGGAGCCGGAGATCCTGCGCCGGGGCGCGGGAGACGTGTCCCGCTTCGAGTAGCACGTACGACGCGGCGAGCGCGTCGCTCGACCACCTGGCCCGACGCCCCCTGGGCGCCGGGCCACCCTCATGTGCGCCCTCCTTTGCTCTGCTGCCACATCCGCACCGCCCGGCAGCGACCTCGGTGGCGCATCCGCAGCAGCAGAGCAAAGGAGGACCAGAGGCCTGGTCGGAGGGCCTGCGCGGCCCCGTCGCCGGGCCGAACTTCCGGCCGCCGCCGCACACCCCCAACAGACGCGACGTTATTGGCGTAGACAACAGTGTGTGCCACACAGTATGGTGTGACACATGGTTAGCGAGGACGTTCTACGGACGCACCTACAGGAGTTGCGTCGAGGCACCGTCGTGGTGGCCAGCCTGGTCGCGCTACGCCGACCCGACTACGGCTACGCACTGCTGCAACGGCTCACCGAACACGGCTTCCCGGTGGACGCCAACACCCTCTATCCGCTGCTGCGCCGCCTGGAGGACCAGGGGCTGCTGACCAGCGAGTGGAACACCGAGGAGAGCCGGCCGCGCAAGTTCTACCGGACCAGCGACGAGGGCGAGTCGATGCTGAGCCGGCTCCTCGACGACCTCGCCGCCGTGCAGACCTCCGTCACCGGGCTGATCCAAGGAGTGGACCGATGAACACCCTGACCGACCGCTACCTCGCCGCCACCCTGCGCTCGGTGCCCGCTCCGCGCCGCGACGAGATCGCCAGCGAGCTGCGCGCCTCCATCGACGACATGATCGAGGGGCGGACCGACGGCGGCCAGGACGCCACCACCGCCGAGCGGGAGGTGCTCACCGAGCTGGGCAACCCCGACGTGCTGGCCGCCCGGTACGCCGACCGTCGACTGCAACTCATCGGCCCCACCTACTACCTGCTCTGGCTGCGGCTACTGAAGCTGCTGCTGAGCTTCATCCCGGCGATCGTCGGCACGATCGTCACCATCGTGAAAGCCACCGAAGGACAGGGTTTCGGCGCCATCGGACCCGGCCTCGTGGTGGCCATGCAGGTGGCCGTGCAGATCACCTTCTGGCTCACCCTGACCTTCGCCATCATCGAGCGCACCCAGACGGCCGTGGACCTGCCGGAGTGGACAGTCGACCAACTGCCCGACGCCCCGGCGCGTCGGGGCATCCCCCTCGCCGACACCATCGCGTCCGTGATCATGCTGCTGCTGACCATCGGCTACCTGCCGTTCCAGCACTACCAGTCCTGGGTCAGGGGCACCGACGGCGAGAACATCCCGATCCTCGACCCGGCCCTCTGGTCGTTCTGGCTGCCAGCGTTGATCGTGGTGCTGGTCGCCAGCGTGGTGTTCGAGATCGTCAAGTACCGGATCGGGCGCTGGACCTGGCCCCTGTTCGCCGTCAAGGCGCTGCTCAGCCTGGCCTTCGCGGTGCCGCTGGTGTGGCTGGCACTCTCCGACCGACTGCTCAACCCGGCCCTTGCCGAGCGGCTGAGCTGGGTGGCGGAGGCGGGCAACCGGGACTCCCTCGGCCTGGCCATCGCGCTGATCACCGCCGCGATCGTGATCTGGGACGTGATCGACACCGCCCGCAAGACGCGCCAGCAGACGGCGTAAGCGACACCCGAGGCGGCGGCCCGGCGCGGATCTCGCGCCGGGCCGTCGCGCCACGGCATGAAAGGCGCCGACCTGCGCTGTCCTGACCGGGCCGCGGGTCCGTCCGTTAGCGGCCACGGCGGTTGGCGTGGCATCGTTCCCGGATGACCGTGGCACAGCGAGAGGAATGGCGCCGCCCAGGTCCGACGGCGGAACAGCGCCGCAACGACCTGTGGATCGGGCTGGGAGTGACCGGGCTGGCGCTGGTGAGCCTGACCCTGGCCCGCAGCACCGGGGCGTTCCTGCTGGGTCCACCGCCGTCCGGGCCGGAACAGCTGATCTGGACCGTCGCGGTGACCCTGCCGCTGATCTGGCGACGACGCCGGCCGGCCGCGACCCTGCTGATCGTCTCGATAGCGTTCATCGCCGCGCAGGCGCGATCGGCCCCGGAGACCCAGTTCTCCGCCTGGGCGTTGTTCTGCGCCATCTACACCATGGGCGCCTGGGGGCAGGACCATCGGCTGGCCCGCCGCCTGCGGATCGGCGTGATCGCCACCATGTTCGCCTGGCTGGGGATCTACTACGCGGTGACGATCGACCACATCCCGCCCGGTGCCTTCGCCGACGCGGTCGGGCCGGTGCCACCGGTGCTCGCCGCGATGGTCACCGGCGTACTGGTCAATGTGCTGGTCTTTGGATTTGCGTACTTCTTCGGCGAGACCGCCTGGGTGGCCGCGCGGCGCGAGCACGAGCTGCGCGCCCAGGCCGAGGACCTGCGCCGGTCGCAGGCCGAGTCCCGGGAACGGGCGGTGCTCGGCGAACGGGTCCGGATCGCCCGGGAGCTGCACGACGTCGTCGCCCACCACGTGTCGGTGATGGGAGTGCAGGCATCCGCCTGCCGACGGGTGTTCGACCGCGACCCCGCCAAGGCCCGCACGGCACTCACCGCCATCGAGCAGAGCGCCCGCACCGCCGTCGACGAGCTGCGCCGGATGCTGGGCGTGCTGCGGACCCCCGACGGCACCGACGGCGAGCCGCCGGCGGCCGGCGGCGTCGAACGGATCAGCGAACTGGTCGAGCGGGCCCGCAGCGCGGGCCTGAAGGCAACCCTCGGGGTGTACGGCGACCGGGTCGCGCTGCCCGAATCGGTCTCGCAGGCGGCCTACCGGGTGACGCAGGAAGCGGTGACCAACACCCTGAAGCACGCCGGAGCGGATCTGGTGGACGTGCGGGTTCGGTATCTGGCCCGGGAGGTGGAGGTCGACGTGAGCGACGACGGACGGGGCGGCGGCCGGGCCAACACCGTCGGGCTGGGTCTGATCGGGATGCGCGAACGGGTCACCGCGCACGACGGCGACCTGGAGGCCGGGCCGCGTGCCGGCGGCGGCTGGCGGGTACGCGCCCGCTTCCCGCTGGCAGCATCGGCGGACCCACCGGTCGGCGCGCAACGAGCGTCCGGCGACGGTCACCAGGTGGCAGCCGGCGCGGATCGCTCAGCGTGAGCGCCGGACCAGCCCACGACACACCGGAAGCCGAGCGGCCGATCCGGGTGCTTCTCGCCGACGACCAGCACCTCGTCCGCACCGGCTTCCGGGTCATCCTCGAGGTGGAGGACGACATCGAGGTGGTCGGTGAGGCCGCCGACGGCGAGCGGGCCGTCAGCATGACCCGGGCCACCAGCCCCGACGTCGTACTCATGGATGTGGAAATGCCCGGGATGGACGGCCTGGAGGCCACCCGGCAGATCACCGCCGACGGGCCCGGTGCGCCCGCGGTGCTGATCCTCACGACGTTCGACCGGGACGACTACCTGTTCGCCGCGCTGCGGGCCGGTGCCAGCGGCTTCCTGCTCAAGAACGGCACGCCCGAGGAGCTGGTCGAGGCGATCCGCGTGCTGGCCAGGGGCGACGGACTGCTCGCCCCGGAGATCACCCGCCGGGTGATCTCCACGTTCGCCCGTCCCGGTGACCCGACGGGCACCGCCCACCGGCGCCCGGACGCCGACGCCGCGCTGGCCGAGCTGACCCCGCGCGAACGTGAGGTGCTGGTGCTGCTCGCCGCCGGATCGAGCAACGCGGAGATCGCCGCAGGCATCCACCTGGGCGAGGCGACGGTGAAGACACACGTGAGCCGGGTCCTGGCCAAACTCGGGCTGCGTGACCGGGTGCAGGCGGTGGTGTTCGCCTACGAGAACGGGGTGGTCCGACCCGGCGGGTGACAGGTGTCCGCCGCGAGGCGGACCCACAGGCTCAGCCGCCGGGCGGACGGCGGACCGGCGTATCCGATCTAGCGTGGGTCCGTGACCAGAACGCTCCGCCTCGACGGCGTCGACCGCAGTTTCGGCGACCGGCAGGTGCTCAAGAACGTGTCCTTCGAGGTGGCCGCCGGCCGGATGACCGGCTTCGTGGGCGCCAACGGCGCCGGCAAGACCACCACCATGCGGATCATCCTGGGTGTGCTCGCACCCGACGCCGGCGAGGTGAGCTGGGATGGCACGAAGCTGACCCGGCAGGACCGCCGGCGCTTCGGTTACATGCCGGAGGAACGGGGCCTCTACCCGAAGATGACCACCCGCGAGCAGGTGACCTACCTCGGCCGACTGCACGGCCTGGACGCCGCAGCGGCCCGGCGTTCCACCGACGCGCTACTGGAACGGGTCGGGCTCGGTGAACGCGGCGACGACCTGCTGGAGACGCTGTCGCTGGGCAACCAGCAACGCGCCCAGATCGCCGCCGCGCTGGTGCACGACCCCGAGGTGCTGGTGCTCGACGAACCGTTCTCCGGCCTCGACCCGCTGGCCGTCGACACCGTCGTCACCGTGCTGCGGGAACGGGCCTCGGCCGGGGCGCCGGTGCTCTTCTCCAGCCACCAGCTCGACGTCGTCGAGCGCCTCTGCGACGACCTGGTGATCATCGGAGCCGGGGAGATCCGGGCCGCCGGCAGTCGGCAGCAGCTGCGCGACTCGTACACCGTTCCCCGCTACGAACTGGTGGTGGCGAGCGACGCCGGCTGGGTCCGCGACCACCCCGGGGTGACAGTGGTCGAGTTGGACGGCCCGCGAGTGGTCTTCGACCTGCCCGCCGGCGCCGACGAACAACCCGTGTTGCAGGCGGCCCTCGGCCGCGGCCCGGTCCGCGCCTTCCGCCCGGTCAGCCCCTCGCTCACCGAGATCTTCCGAGAGGTCACCCAGTGAACGTCACCCAGGCCACCCGGCTGGTCGCCGAACGCGAGATCCGGGTCAAGCTCCGCGACCGCACCTTCCTGTTCGGCACGCTGTTCTTCCTGCTGATCGCCGCGGCCGGCACCATCCTGCCGCCGCTGCTCTCCGGCGGGCCGTCCACCGTCGCGGTGACCGAGAGCGCGGCCGGTCCGCTGCGCGCCGCCGGCCTGGAGGTCCGGGTGGTCCCCGACGACCGGGCCGCCGAGCAGGCCGTCCGCGACGACGACGTGGACGCCGCAGTGGTCTCCGGACCGGTCGTCCTGGCCATGGACGACGCCCCCGACGACGTGGTGCGGGCCCTGAGCAGCCAGCCGACGGTACGCCTGCTCGACCCGGACGCGGTGGACCCCGTGGTGGCGTTCCTGGTGCCCTTCGTCTTCGCGTTCGTCTTCTTCCTCACCTCGCAGACGTTCGGTGTGCAGATCGCGCAGAGCGTCATCGAGGAGAAGCAGACCCGGATCGTGGAGATCCTGGTCGCCGCCGTGCCGGTCCGGGCCCTGCTGGCCGGAAAGGTGGTGGCCGGCGCGATCCTGGCGTTCGCGCAGATCGCGTTGATCGCGGTGGTGGCGGTGGTCGGGCTGCAGATGGGCGACAGCGGAGGTCTGCTCACCCTGCTCGCTCCGGCGATCGGCTGGTTCGTGCCGTTCTTCGTGATCGGTTTCGTGTTGCTCGCGGCGATGTGGGCGGCGGCCGGCGCACTGGCCAACCGGCAGGAGGACATCGCCGCCGTGTCGACGCCGGTGCAACTCGCCGTGATGCTGCCGTTCTTCGCGGTGATCTTCCTCAACGACAACGACACCGCGATGCGGGTGCTGTCCTACCTGCCGTTCTCGTCGCCCACGGCCATGCCGCTGCGGCTGTTCACCGGTGACGCGGCCGGGTGGGAACCGTTCGTCTCGCTGGTCGTCCTGGTGCTCACCGCCGGTGCGTTCCTCGCCGCCGGTGCCCGGGTGTACGAGGGGTCGCTCCTGCGCACCAACGGCCGGACCTCCCTGCGTACCGCGTGGCGGGAGCGGGAGACGATCGGCTGAGCCGACGGTTCGCGCGCGGGCGCCGGTGTCCTGGTCGGACACCGGCGCCCGCTGCCGTACGACGGACCGCACGCGTGGGTCAGAGGGCCGGCGGCACCTGGTCCCAGCCGGTGGGCAGCCGCGGCGCGGACCAGGCCGGGTCGGGCTGCCATGTCGCCCACGCCGGGTCCCACCACCGCTCACCCGCGTCGAGCAGCGCGGCGATCCGGTCGCCCTCGGCCTGGATCGCGTCACCCATGCCCGGGTAGCGCCCCTCGACGAGGCGCTGGGCGAACAGCTCCACGTCCTTCCAGACGTACCGGTCGGCGTCCGCACCCCACCACAGGTCCAGCTCGTGGTCGAGGGTGTCCACCCCGATCGGGGTACGCCGCACCGGGTCCTGGAGGTTGAAGTACCAGCCGGCGAAGTCGCGACCCGGCCCCGTCCAGAACACGTCGATCGAGTGCGCCTCACCGGGGCGTTGCAGCATCAACTTGCCGTGGCCCGACCAGGAGCGGTGCCCGGCGGTCTCCCACGGGTGCCTGCCGCACGGGTAGACACCCGTGTCCGGGAAGCCGAACTCGGCACCCGGTGGAAGGTAGAGCGCGAGCAGGTCGGGCGAGTCCTCGACGCAGATCGTCGGGCAGGCGAACCACACCTCGCCCCGCAGCACCTCACGCCGTACCACGGTGTCACCGGGCGCGAACCGGTCCGCCACCACTGTCACCTCCGCGCTCTCCCCACCGAGGTCTCAGGCCGGAGCAGCCCTCGGGCAGCCCCGGCCGGTCACGAGTCAGACGGGCTCGATCGTGAGGTCGGTGACCTGGTCGTCCTTGATATCAAACACGAGGGCGAAGGACAGAGGCCCGCCGGGGAAGTCACCGTCCCCGGAGGCCACCAGCCGGTCGTCCGCGAACGAGGTCGGCGTGAGCACGACCTTGGGGTTGATCAGGTGCCCCTGGATCCACTCGCGGATCTCGCCCTCGCCGACCCAGGTCTGCCCGTCATCGCGTACGGTGGCCCCGTCGCCGAAGACCGCGGCCAGGGCGTTCGCGTCGTGCGCGTTGGTGGCCGTGATGAAGGTGTCGACGGCCGTGGGTAGAGTGATGTCGCTCATTTCTGTTCTCCAGTTTTCTCGATTGCCAGGACGCGGACGCGTGCTGGTAGGACCGTGCGTCAGAAGTCCGCTCCGCGGGAGAGCTTCTCGTTCGCGCGCAGCTCCGCTAGTGCGTTCTCGTGCATCGCGACGACGACGTCGTAGCCGGAGTTGCCGAGCACGATTCGTTTCGGCGGAACGGGTGCGTTCATCGCGCTGATCACGGCCTGCACCCCACGAACGGGGTCTCCTGCCTGCTTGCCGTTGTGGTCCACGAACGCCGCCTTGACGCTCTCGACCATCGGCACGTAGGCGTCGACGATCTCGTCGACGTCCTCGTTCTGGAAGTAGGCGAAGGCCTTGGTGCGGAACGCCCCTGGCTCTACGACGAGCACGCGCACACCGAACGGCTCGACTTCCTGGCGCAGTGTCTCCGACAGTCCTTCGACGGCGAACTTCGCCGCCGCGTAGTAGCCGAACCCCAGTGCGCCGACGAGGCCTGCCACCGACGACATGTTCACGATCCAGCCGTTGCCGCGTGCCCGCATACCGGGCAGGACGGCGCGCACCATCTCGACCACGGCGAACAGGTTGAGGTCGAACGTGCGGCGGATCGTCTCGTCAGGGGCACCCTCGATCGAGCCGTACCAGCCACGGCCCGCGCTGTTGACGAGCACGTCGATCCCGCCGAACCGCTCCTCGGCCGCCTTGACCGCCGCACGCACCTGGTCGGCATCGGTGACGTCGAGCTGGAGCACCAGCGCACGGTCGCCGTGTGATTCAGCCCACTCTCGCAGTTCGGCGGGCCGACGCGAGGTCACCACCACCTGATCGCCCTGCTTGAGGGCAGCCTCCGCGTAGACCAGGCCGAACCCTCCGGGCGTCCCACCCGTGATGAACCAAGTCCTCATGGACTTCCCCCTTCGCTATATCGGCCAATGTAGCGCTACATGAGCTACCATAGCAACATGCAGAACGCACGGGATCGACTCCTGCTCGCCGCGGCGGAGTTGTTGCAGGCCGGCGGCACGGTGTCCACGCGAGCGGTGTGCGAACGCGCCGGGGTGCAGGCCCCCACGCTGTACCACCACTTCGGCAGCAAGCAGGGCCTGATCGACGCCGTGGTCAACCACGGCTTCACCCAGTACACAACTGTCGAGAGCTCCGGCAACCCGCTGAACGACCTGCGCGAGGGCTGGGACAGACACGTGCGGTTCGGGCTGGAGCACCCGTCGTTCTACGGGCTGCTCTACGGCCGCGTCGAGCCGGGAAAGCCCTGCGCGGTCACCGCTCCCGCGCACGCCGCGTTGCGCGAGCGGTTCACCGACGCCGCCGCCCAGGGCCTGCTCACGGTGCCCGCGGACGACGCCGCCGAACAGGTGCTCGCCGCCAACGTCGGCATCACGCTCACCTTGATCAGCCAGCCGGAGCCGGACTTCGGGCTGTCCGTGCGCGTCCGAGAGGCCGCACTGGCCGGAGTCCTGCACACGCCCTCCAGCGACGCCCCCGCTACCCGCGCGAGCGCCGCACTGACGTTGCGTGCGCTGGTCGGCAACGACCCGGGAAACCTCACCCCTGGCGAACAGGCGCTGCTCGGCGAGCTGCTGGACCGCCTGGCCCGCTAGGGGCTGCGGCGAAGTCGGTCATAGCCACTCGTTGATCGCGGCGACGTGCACGGTGGCTTCATAGCGCACGGCGAGTTTGTCGAATCGGCACCGGAAACCGCGATCCAGTCAGTCGACGTCGCAGTGCGAGTATGGCTACTACCAGCAAAGACGAAGCCCCGACACTCATGGTGTCAGGGCTTCTCGGTGGTCAGCGCGCGGTGCCTATCCCCTTCGCCAGGCTGACAAAGCTCTGCCACGATGCCTGCCCGAAGGCCAGCGTTCCGCCGTCCCGGTTCTTACTGTCCCGGACGGCGACTACGCCGGGGAGATTGTCGGCGACCTCCACACAGTTGCCCTGTGCCCCGCTCCGGGTGCTCTTGCGCCAGCGAGCGCCGGTCAGATCAATCATGGTGCCTCTCCTTGATCCCATGCATCAGCTTCCGGGATTCCTCAACGCTCAACGCTTGGGCGGTGAGGGCGTTCCAAACTTCCGCGTACGTTCTGACCTCTTCGAGCCGGTCAAGGTAGAGCGCACCCGAAAGACCTTCGTTGTAGACCGTCGTCGGCTCGGCAGACCTCGCCCCGTTGGTCGGGAAATCAAGGATGACGAACCCACCAGACACCACCACTTGCGTGATCGCGCCCTTGAGCGGAAGAACCCTGACAGACACGTTGGACGCGTCACTGGCCTCCACAAGCTTGTCTATTTGCGCCGACATACCCGGCACGTCTTTGTGCAGTAGAGCTTCCTCAATAATCACGTCCAGCGCGGGAGCGGCAGGTCGCTTCCGGGCTAGCAACCGCTGACGCTCGATGCGCAGCTCAACTAACTTCGCCGCTTCGTCGTCGGAGACGGCTGGGCGCGTGCGAACCACCTGAGCGGCATACTCGGGGGTCTGCAACAGCCCCGGCACAACAGCGTGTTCATAGCTACGGATACGGCTGGCCGCTGACTCAAGGCCGACATACAGCTCAAACCAACGCGGGATCACCTCGCCATAGGCGTGGTACCAACCCTTGCTCTTAGATTCCTTGGCGAGGCTGACGAGGACTTGCGTCATGTCCGGGGCAGCCTTGTAGAGCCGGCACATCTGATCGACGTCCAGGGCACGGATGGGAGTTTGCCCCGACTCGATGCGGTACATCTTGGCGCGCGACCACTCAAGGTCAGAGGCTGCAGCCTCAAGGCCGATGCCGGCTTGCTCCCGGGTCTGCCGTAGCAGCCGGCCCAACTCCCGCCTCGGCACCGTCGATCCCGCTTCACTCATCGGCACCATCCTCCCTGTCTCATCCTGAGCCGTCATCCGACTTGCCTTGAGACGGCGCATGCATCATGACTCGTAAAGCTTGCCTCTCCATGAATGTCTCACGCGGAGTGTTGCATGCTCCATCGACTCTCCCGGATCGTGGCTGTCAGCAACGGCAGCGACACGGGAGGTAGGACATGCGAAGGTGGAAATGGTTCCAACGGCAAAACGATCCCGTCGACGTGGTCGAGCAACCTGTGTACGGGCACCAGGCCGGCGCATACGGCTACCATCCACCCTCGCCCTCAGGTGAATCGGCCCCTCTGTGGAACGCACCGACAACCGCCCTATGGGAGCGGCCCTTACTTACCCGGGCCGGGGAACACCGGACGTGGCGGATGCGACGGAACACGCTGTGAGCGATGACCTTTCCGCTGCCCTACCCGCACGTTGGCCCCTGGTGGCTGTTGGTGACGTCTTGAGCATCAGCCCGGCCGACTACTGCTTTGGAAGTGACCGGCTCCACTTGCGGGTCACTCATGTTCCGAGAAACGCCGACCTACTGGCCCTTGAGTGGGTGCAACTCTACGGCGTCGAGCTGTGGCCGGACGGTAGGGCGTTCCAAGAACGGGCGGTATTGATCCGGGTGCAGGCTCTCCGGGACAGCCCGCCAGTCCGGCTTGAACCGGACGCCGTGGACCTCGGGACGGTTGCCGGTGCCTGACCTCCAAGCGGGCGAGGTTGTCCACGTCACCCGAGCCGCGTCGGTCCAGTTCATGCGGCCCATCACCTTCCGCGTCATCAGGATGCTCGACTGGCCCACCTACGACGGATGGGCCTGGCTGGACGGCTACGAAGTGAACCGCAAGGGCGACGCTGTCGCCCGCCGAACCATCTTCGTGCAGCCGGCCGAGCTACGAAGACTGTCAGCCGGCCAGGCGAGGCGGGCGAGGGCACCGCCCTCGCTCACACCTAGACTGAGTCGAGCCGGCTGAGCTGCCCTGACGTGCGGAAAATGGAGTCGATACATGCAGGTGACCGAAGCCTTAGATGCGATCGCGGCACTTATCAGTGCCAGCGAGCACCCCGACGTCACGGCGGTAACGCGCTACGGCGGGGACACCAGCCCGGGTGGGCAGTCACCCCCCGGCGTCAAGGTCATGCATCGATCTGGCTCGTCCGCCCTGCTGTGGGCTGCCGAGGAGCCACGCCCCGTTCCGGCTCCGGAGCCACTCCCGGCGGAGATGCCCCCGCCTACGCAGCGGGCAACCCGAATGCTCGCGTTCGCCACACAGCTACTCGACTATGCGCGCCCACCCATCTTCAAAACATGGGAGACGTGCGCGTACCCCGGAGTTCACCTGTCGCCGTCCACGCTAAGGATCACCTGCGCGGATGGCACGAAAATCTACCTCCGTGTGACAGTGGCATCCGGCCCCGGCCGTGAACCGGAGGCGGATCCTCACCCGGATTACCGAATCCCCGAAGGAGTCCGCGAATGGCCCCTCAGAGTCAGTGTTCCGTCTGCGGCGCGAGAGTAGGCGTTGCGCCAGGCAAGAGCTGTCCGCCGCACCAGGCGATGGGCAGCAGGGGCACGTGCCCCGGGTCGGGACAACCGACCTCCTGACTGAACCACAAAACGGAGGGGGCCCGGTGAAGGCCCTTCCGTTACGGCTTTCTGGCCTCGCTGCCGTACCTCGTGAGATCTTGGACAGTTTCCGTTCGCACATGACGGAAACTGTCCAAGATCTCTGTCTCCGGGCGGCTGCGGTGGCCGCGATTACCTCGCGTTGAAGGTGTTCAGCGCCCTCAGGCGTCGACGGCCGCCATCACGTCGTCGCTGACGTCGAAGTTCGCGTAGACGTTCTGCACGTCGTCGCAGTCTTCCAGCACGTCGATCAGCTTGAAGACCTTGCGCGCGCCCTCCTCGTCCAGCGGGATGTTCATGCTGGGGATGAGGGAGGACTCGGCCGACTCGTACTCGATGCCGGCGTCCTGCAGGGCGGTGCGGACCGCGATCAGGTCGGTCGGCTCGGACACCACCTCGTACGCCTCACCGAGGTCGTTGACCTCCTCGGCGCCGGCGTCGAGGACGGCCATCATCACGTCGTCCTCGCTGGTGCCCTCCTTGGGGACGATCACCACTCCCTTGCGGGAGAACATGTACGACACCGAACCGGCGTCGGCCAGCGAGCCGCCGTTGCGGGTCAGCGCGGTACGCACCTCGGTCGCCGCCCGGTTGCGGTTGTCGGTGAGGCACTCGATCAGCATCGCGACGCCGTTCGGGCCGTACCCCTCGTACATGATCGTCTGCCAGTCGGCGCCGCCGGCCTCCAGGCCGGAGCCGCGCTTGACGGCGCGATCGATGTTGTCGTTCGGCACCGAGCTCTTCTTCGCCTTCTGGATCGCGTCGAAGAGAGTCGGGTTACCGGAGGGGTCCCCGCCACCGGTGCGCGCGGCCACCTCGACGTTCTTAATCAGCTTGGCGAACATCTTGCCGCGCTTGGCGTCGATGACGGCCTTCTTGTGCTTGGTCGTCGCCCACTTTGAGTGGCCGGACATCTTCTACCTCCGTCTGTCATTCCACGCCTGCATCGACTGCCGCACCGATGACGCGCCGTATCGGGCGGTCCGGCGGCCGGTCGGCTCCGCGGGAATTGCCGCGCCGGGCGACGGCCCTGCCGAACCGCGGCAATCTTACCGAGGTCACACCCGGGCGTGTCACATCCGGCACCCGCCGGGGTGCCGCCGGGTGACCCACTGGACAACCAGCTGGGGCCGGAGAACATGCCCCGCCGGTCGGACGGCGACCCGTCCGACCGCTCAGGCGGCCCGCACCAGATCCACGAAGTACGCGTGCACCCGCAGGTCACCGGTCAACTCCGGGTGGAACGAGGTGGCCAGCAGGTTGCCCTGTCGGACCGCCACGATCCGGTCGGCGGCCGGGCCACCGGTCACCGTGCCGATGACCTGGACACCGGCACCGACCCGCTCGACCCAGGGCGCCCGGATGAAGACCGCGTGGAACGGCTCCCCCGGCACCCCGGTGATCTCGACCGGGGCCTCGAACGAGTCGACCTGCCGGCCGAACGCGTTGCGCCGCACGGTCATGTCGATGCCGGCGAAGCCCCGCTGGTCGGGTCGGCCGTCCAGCACCGCCGTGGCCAGCATGATCATGCCGGCGCAGGACCCGTAGACCGGCATGCCGTCGGCGATCCGCTTGTCGATCGGCTCGCGCATCTCGAAGATGTCGGTGAGCTTGCTGATCGTGGTGGACTCGCCCCCGGGGACGACCAGGCCGTCGACCGCGTCCAGCTCCGCCGGGCGACGCACCGGGCGGGCGTCCGCACCCGCCGCGGCCAGCGCCGCCACGTGCTCGCGGACGTCCCCCTGAAGAGCGAGAACACCGATCACGGGTACGGCCATCCGTCGGTCACCAGCCCCGCTCGGCCAGCCGGTGCGGCTGCGGGATCTCGTCGACGTTGATGCCGACCATGGCCTCGCCGAGACCGCGGGAGACCTTCGCCAGCACGTCCGGGTCGTCGTGGAAGGTGGTGGCCTTGACGATCGCGGCGGCCCGCTGGGCCGGGTTGCCGGCCTTGAAGATGCCGGAGCCGACGAAGACACCCTCCGCGCCGAGCTGCATCATCATCGCGGCGTCGGCCGGAGTGGCGATCCCACCGGCGGTGAACAGCACCACCGGCAGCTTGCCGCTCTCGGCGACCTCCTTGACCAGCTCGTACGGGGCCTGCAGCTCCTTGGCCGCGACGTACAGCTCGTCGGCCGGCAGCGAGGAGAGGCGGCGGATCTCCTGGCGGATCCTCCGCATGTGGGTGGTGGCGTTGGAGACGTCACCGGTGCCGGCCTCGCCCTTGGAGCGGATCATTGCCGCGCCCTCGGTGATCCGGCGCAGCGCCTCGCCCAGGTTGGTCGCACCACAGACGAAGGGCACCGTGAACGCCCACTTGTCGATGTGGTTGGCGTAGTCGGCCGGGGTCAGCACCTCGGACTCGTCGACGTAGTCCACGCCGAGCGACTGGAGGATCCGCGCCTCCACGAAGTGGCCGATGCGGGCCTTGGCCATCACCGGGATGGAGACCGCCTCGATGATCCCGTCGATCATGTCTGGGTCGCTCATCCGGGACACGCCGCCCTGCGCGCGGATGTCGGCGGGCACCCGCTCCAGGGCCATCACCGCCACCGCGCCGGCGTCTTCGGCGATCTTGGCCTGCTCGGCGTTGACCACATCCATGATCACGCCGCCCTTCAGCATCTCGGCCATGCCACGCTTCACGCGGGCAGAACCGACGACGGGGGCGGTACCGGTGTTCGAGGCGGTGTTTTCGGGCACGGGTCATCGCTCCTTGGACGGGCTCTGGGGGGTGGCAGCAAAAATGCTACGCGCGGGTCAACGCCGCACCGACAGCCAATCAGACCCCCGGTGGCCTGCCCTGTGGCACTGATCACCGGCCCGCACGCGACCCGGGTCAGGTGGCGGGGACGTCCGCGGGCACGGTCAGGGTCGGGTCGTCGATGTCGAAGTAGCGCGGCCACTCCCGGCCCCGCCCCATCCGCAACAACCGCACCAGCGGCCGGCTGCGCGCCGAGCGGGCGTCCCGGACCAGATCCGTGTGCACCTGGCGGGACAGCGCCAGCCGGCGACTGGCCGCGATGACCGCCCTGCAATCCGGATCGTCCGGATCCAACTGGACGGCCCGCAACTGCCGGGTCAGGTCGTTCTCCGCCGCCTCACGCTCGTCCGGGCCGGCGTCCAGGGCGATCCGGGCCGCCGCGTACAGCTCGACGCCGAAGCGCCGCTCGGCCAGCACCGCCGCCGCGGCCGCCCGGCGCAGCAGGTGGGCGTCGAGAGCCCGGGCCGCCAGTTCCGCGCGGCCCTGCAACCTGTCGACCCGACCGGCCGTCCAGATGAGGTACGCCGCGACCAGCCCCACGACCACGCTCGCGGCCACCACCCACCACATGTGCGGCATCGTAGTGCTGCTCCGTTTCAGCTCCGAGTGGGTGCGGTCACGCCGGAAGACCGGTCACCGCCACACCGTCCGTCACACCGGTCAGCCCAGCCCCACCCATTCCTGGTCGATGACCCGTCCGTCGGTTGCCTCGATCGCCGCTGCGTATACCTCCAGAACACGGCGGGCAACCATCGGCCAGTCGAAATTCGCCACGACCTGATCCCCGCAGGCGGTCAGCGTGGCCCGCGCGGCGGGGTCGTCCAACAGCCCGGTCACCGCGTCGCGCAGCCCCACCGGGTCGCCGGTGGGAAAGAGCCGACCGGCACGCCCACCGTCGAGCACCCTCCGGAACGCGTCCAGGTCGCTGGCGACCACCGTCGTACCCGCGGCCAGGGCCTCGGTGAGGATCATGCCGAACGACTCGCCGCCGGTGTTCGGCGCCACGTAGAGGTGCACACTACGCAGCATGCGCGCCTTGTCCGGTTCGGTGACCAGGCCGAGGAACGTGACGCGCTCGTGCAGATCAGCCGGGAACTGGTCGTACAGGTCGTCGGGGTCACCCGGGCCGGCGACGAGCAACCGCAGCCCGGGCCGGGTGGGGGCCAGCGCCACGAACGCGTCGCGCAGCACCGGGAAGCCCTTGCGGGCCTCGGTGAACCGGCCCAGGAAGCCCAGCGTGCCGCCGGTGCCCGGGGCGCACTCCCCCGGCCAGCCGGGCAACGGCTCGGCGTCGGCGAACTTGGCCACCGCCACCCCGTTGGGGATCTCCACCGCGCCGCCGTCCATGTGCTCCACCTGCACCTTGCGGGCCAGCGCGCTGACCGCGATCCGGGCGGTGATCCGTTCCAACACGATCTGGAGCACACCCTGCGCCGCCGCCAACACCCGGGAACGGGTCATCGCGGTGTGGAACGTGGCCACCACCGGGCCGCGGGCGGAGAGCACGGCCAGCAGCGACAGGCTCAGCGTGAGCGGTTCGTGCACGTGCAACACGTCGAAGTCACCGTTGGTGAGCCACCGCCGGACCCGGGCGGTCGAGACCGGGCCGAACGCGATCCGGGCCACCGACCCGTTGTACGGCAGCGGCACGGCACGGCCGGCGGACACCACGTACGCCGGCAACGGCGAATCCTCGTCGGCCGGGGCGAGCACGCTGACCTCGTGGCCGAGCGCGATCAACGCCTCGGCGAGGTCCATCACGTGGTTCTGCACCCCGCCGGGGACGTCGAAGGAGTACGGGCACACGATGCCGATCCGCATGCGTCAGCCCACCTCCTCAGGCCGGACCGGAGGCCGACGAGCGCGGCACCGTGCCGTCCCCCGCCCCCCGCTGGTCCAGCCACATCCGCTGCAACATGTGCCAGTCTTCCGGATGCCGGGCGATACCCGCCGCCAGACCGTCGGCGATCAGCTGGGTCAGCGACCGGACCCGCTGGTCCAGGGGCCCCACCTCGGGCCCCGGCACCGGCAGCGGCCCGGCGAGCGACGCGCGGGCCGCGTCCGGTTCGTACCACATCGAGGCCACGTAGAGCGGCGCTCCGGTGTGCAGGGCGAGCAGCGCCGGCCCGGCGGGCATCCGGGTCTTCCCGCCGAAGAAGTCCACCTCCACGCCACGGGCGGAGAGGTCCCGGTCGGCCAGCAGCGGCACCACCGCACCGGCGCGTACCCGGTCCAGCAGCACGTCGAACGCCGGGCGCGGCCCACCGTGGGTCGGCAGGATCTCCATCCCCAGGCCCTCCCGGAAGGCGATGAAACGCTCGTACACGCCCTCCGGCTTGAGTCGCTCCATGACCGTGGTGATCGGCCAACCGGTGGCCGCCACCCAGGCCCCCGCGGCGTCCCAGTTGCCGGCGTGCGGCAACGCCACCACGGCGCCCCGGCCCGCGGCCACGTCGGCGGCGAGCAGCTCGGCGCCGTCGAGCCGGAAGCCGGACAGGATCTGCGACCGGCTCGACGACGGCAGCCGGAACGCCTCCATCCAGTACCGGGCGTACGAGCGCAGCCCACGCTTGACGAGATCGTCCAGCTCGGCGTCGGGCAGCTCCGGGCCGACCACCCGGCGCAGGTTCGCGCGCAGTCGGGCCGTACCCCCGCCGCCGCGACGGTGGGCGCGGTCCGCGCCCGCCTGGAACGCCGCCGCGACCAGCGGCCGGGGTAGCGCGCGGACCACCCGCCAGCCGGCGATGTAACCCAGCTCGGTGAGGTTCACGCGGCCCGGCCGCCGGTCGTCCGGCGCCGGGTCGGCACCGCGCCGCTCACGCCTGACCGTCCGGCTGGAGCTGCTGGGCCTGGCGGTAGACGTGCGCCATCCGCTGCCCCACGGTGAAGATCGACACTGCGGCGAGCAGCCAGAGCGCGATCTCCAGCGCCGGCTTCACGTTCAGGCCGGTGAGGATTCCACCGACCCCGACGATCAGCAGCCGCTCGGTGCGCTCGGCGATGCCCACGTTGCAGGTCATGCCGAGCCCCTCGGCGCGGGCCTTCACGTAGGAGACCAGGCTGCCGGCGGCCAGGCAGATCAGCGCGGCGGCGACCCCGGAGCGGTTGCCCTGCGTGGCGAGCCAGTATGCGACCGCACCGAAGACGGCGCTGTCGGCGACCCGGTCCATGCTCGAATCGAGGAACGCGCCGAACTTCGTGGAGCCACCGCTCATCCGGGCCATCGTCCCGTCGAGCAGGTCGGTCAGCGCGAACAGGGTGACGATCAACGCGCCCGCGACCAGGTGGCCGCGAGCACCGAAGCCGAGAGCGCCGACGAGCACACCAACGGTGCCCGCGACGGTTACGGCATTGGGGGTGACGCCCGCGCGCAGGAGGGCACGGGCAATCGGCTCGACGACGCGGGTCATCCCCGCGCGGGCCGACACTTGGAAGATCTTCGCCATGGCGGTCCCCACGATAACGGTCCGCCCAGCTCCGCCGATACGGCCGGTCCCGCCGACCCGCCCGGGAGAGGCTTGTGCCTACCCGGCAACGGGTGTGAGATCGAGCCAGGAGGTGAGCCAGCTCACCCGGCCACCCGTCCCGTTCCCGCTGTGCAGCAGACCACCGGAGGATATCGCCGCGCACTCGCCCCGGGCCGCTACCCGTCGCGCGGCGGTCGCCACCCACCACCGGCTGAGGGAGGTGCGCCCGATGGCGCAGAAAAATCAGGAGAAGGGTTCCACCGGCGGCACGCCGGTGGTGACCGACCCCGAGCGGGTACGCAACATCGTGCTCGTCGGGCACTCCGGAGCGGGCAAGACGACACTGGTCGAGGCCCTGCTCGCGGCGACGGGCACGATCAGCCGAGCCGGCTCCGTGGTCGACGGCACCACGGTTGGCGACCACGACCCGGCGGCCGTGCGCCAGCAGCGCTCGGTCAGCCTGTCCTGCGCACCGCTGCTGCACAACGGCATCAAGGTCAACCTGCTGGACACCCCCGGGTACGCCGACTTCGTCGGCGAGCTGCGGGCCGGGCTGCGAGCCGCCGACGCCGCGCTCTTCGTCGTCTCGGCGGCGGGCGGCATGGACGCCGCCACCGTCGCTCTCTGGGAGGAGTGCGCGGCGGTCGACATGCCCCGCGCGGTCGCGGTGGCCCGACTGGACCAGCCCCGCGCCGACGTCGACGAGACGGTGGCGCTCTGCCAGCGCCTGTTCGGCGACAACGTGATGCCGCTCTACCTGCCGATGCTCGGCGACGACGGCGTGTCCACCGAGGGTCTGCTCGGCCTGATCACCCGTCGGGTCTTCGACTACAGCGCCGGGCTTCCCGCCGACGTCCGCGCCCCCGACCCGGAGCACCAGCGGGCCATCGACGAGTCCCGCGACGAGCTGATCGAGGGGATCATCGCCGAGAGCGAGGACGAGACCCTGATGGACCGCTACCTCGACGGCGAGGAGATCAGCGACGAGGTGCTCATCGACGACCTGGAGAAGGCCGTCGCCCGGGGTCACTTCTACCCGGTGGTGCCGGTCTGCGCCGAGACCGGCGTCGGGTTGGACGTACTGCTGGAGGTGCTGACCGCCGCGTTCCCGTCGCCGCTGGAGCACGAGTTGCCGGCGGTGACCGGCGTGGACGGCTCGCCGCGTCCGCCGTTGACCTGCGACCCGGCCGGTCCGCTCGTCGCGGAGGTCGTCAAGACCACCGTCGACCGCCACGTCGGCCGGGTCTCGCTGGTCCGGGTCTTCTCCGGCACGCTGCGTCCCGACCAGACCGTGCACGTCTCCGGGCACGGCATGGCCGAACGCGGGCACCCCGACCACGACGCCGACGAGCGGGTCGGGCACATCTACACCCCGCTGGGCGCGGCCCTTCGCGAGGTGCCGTTCTGCGTGGCCGGCGACCTCTGCGCGATCACCAAGTCGGGCAGCGCCGAGACCGGCGACACCATCTCGGCCAAGACCGACCCGCTGCTGATCGCCCCCTGGGAGATGCCGGAGCCGCTGCTGCCGGTGGCGATCGTCGCGCACAGCCGCGCCGACGAGGACGCCCTGGCCCGTAACCTCGCCCGCCTGGTCGCGGGCGACCCCACACTGCGGTTGGAGCGCAACCCGGAGACCCACCAGCTGGTCCTCTGGTGCATGGGCGAGGCACACGCCGACGTGGTTCTCGACCGGCTACGTGCCGGTGGCGTCGCACTGGACACCGAGCCGGTCAAGGTGTCGCTGCGCGAGACGCTGACGGTACCCGCGACCGGGCACGGCCGGCACGTCAAGCAGTCCGGCGGCCACGGCCAGTACGCGGTCTGCGACATCGAGGTCGAACCCCTGCCCCCGGGCAGCGGCTTCGAGTTCGTCGACCGGGTCGTCGGCGGCGCGGTGCCGCACAACTACATCCCGTCCGTGGAGAAGGGCGTCCGCGCCCAACTCGAACGCGGCCTGGTCGCCGGTCACCCGGTGGTGGACCTGCGGGTGACCCTGGTCGACGGCAAGGCGCACAGCGTCGACTCCTCCGACGCGGCCTTCCAGACCGCCGGCGCGCTGGCCCTGCGCGACGCCGCCGACCGTGGCCAGCCGGCACTGCTGGAGCCGATCGACGAGGTCACCATCCGGGTGCCCGACGGTTCGGTGGGCACCGTGATGGGCGACCTGTCCGGCCGACGAGGCCGGGTACTCGGCACCGAACCCGACCCGGACACCGAGGGCCGGACCCTCGTCCGCGCCGAGGTGCCGGCCACCGAGTTGCTGCGGTACGCCGTCGAGCTGCGGTCGATGACGGCCGGCACCGGCACCTTCCGCCGTCACTTCGTCCGCCACGACCCGATGCCCGCCCACCTGGCCGACCAGATCCGCAAAGAACACACCCCCTAACCCCCCACCCCACCCCACCCCTGCCCACCCCACCCTCCCCTGGCGTCGATCATGGAGTTGTGGTGGGTGACATATCCGCTTATGCCTGATCTTTCAGCCACCACAACTCCATGATCGACGCGGACATGGGTGGGGTGGCGGGGACGTGGGTGGGGGCGGTCAGGGGTGGACGGTGGGGTGGGTGGGAGGGGGCCAGTGGGGGCGGTCGGCGTCTCGTAGGGCTGCCGTGCGCAACGCTGCCAACTGGCGCTCGACCTCGACGAACTGGTCCGCCGGCAGGGGGCCCCGGTGCAGCGCCGCGGCGTTCTCCTCGACCTGGGCGACAGTGCGACATCCGGGGATCGGAATGGTGCGGCCGCTGCGCGCCCAGATCCAGCCCAACGCGCCCTGGGCGAGGGTGCGCCCGTCGGCGGTGAGCGCCGCACGGACCGCACCGACCCGACGCAACCACTCCGGCGCGGGCCGACCACCACGGAACCACTCCAACCACCCCGGGGCCAACCCGCGTACGTCGTCGGGCGGCAGCGTCGACCCGGCCGAGTACTTGCCGGTGAGCAGTCCCATGCCCAGCGGGCCCCGGTTGACGCTGGCCAGGTCGTACTTGTCGCAGACCGCGAGCAAGTCCGGAGCGTCCCGCAGCACGGAGAGGGTGTGCTGCACGGCGGTGGCACCGGCGGCGGCGTGCCCGAACGCGGTGGCCCGGTCGGGACGGTCGGTGCTCCACCCGTACGCCCGGATCAGGCCCTCGGCGACCAGGTCCTCACAGCC
The DNA here is from genome assembly GCF_029626145.1 of Micromonospora sp. WMMD961. Lineage (NCBI taxonomy): Bacteria > Bacillati > Actinomycetota > Actinomycetes > Micromonosporales > Micromonosporaceae > Micromonospora > Micromonospora sp. WMMD961. The sequence continues at coordinate 2,685,603 of NZ_JARUBJ010000002.1, read as the reverse complement.
ACCGATCAGTGCCTGCGCGCGCGGCACCGACAGGTCGGCGAGGTGCAGCTGGTAGAGGTCGATCCGGTCGGTGCCCAGCCGCCGCAGCGAGTCGGTAACGGCCCTGCGCAGGTACGCGGGCGACGCGTCCTCCCCGGTGGCCTGTCGGCTCGCCTCGTCGAAGGTGTAACCCCACTTGGTGGCGATCACGGCCTCGTCCCGGCGGCCGGCGAGTGCCCGGCCGAGGACCCGCTCACTGTGCCCGGCGCCGTACGTGTCGGCGGTGTCGAAGAAGGTGACGCCCACGTCGAGGGCCCGGCGGATCGCCCGCACCGACTCGTCGTCGTCGACCGCACCCCAGCCCAGCGGTTGGCTGCCCTCCGCCCAGGGGCCGCCGATCGCCCAGCACCCCATGCCGAGGGCGCTGACCTCGATGCCGCTGCGTCCCAACGGCCGTGTCGTGACTGCCATCGGCCGATCGTGCCACCTCCACGGGCCGGGGCGTAGCAGATCCCGGGGCCGGAATCGCGGCGGCGAGCCGACCGACCGGTGCGGCATGATCGGCCGCATGCGGAGGCTCGGTGTGGACATCGGTGGCGTGATCATCGAGCCGGCCGACGAGGACGCCGACACCTCGTTCTTCGGCGCGCACTACCTGCGTACACCTGTGGTCGACGGGGCGTTCGACGCGCTCGCGGCGCTCGGGCCGGATTTCGACGAGGTGCACCTGGTGTCCAAGTGCGGGGAGGCCACCGAGCGCCGCACCCGGGAGTGGCTGGCCCACCACGACTTCGCGGAGCGCACCGGCATCCCGGTCGAGCGGCTCCACTTCTGCCGTACCCGTCCGGACAAGGCGCCGATCGCCGAGCGCCTCGGGCTGACCCACTTCGTGGACGACAAGCTGGAGGTGCTCGGCTACCTGACGTCGGTGCCGCACCGATTCCTGTTCCGGCCCCGCCCGGCGGAGGTCGCCGCTCGCACAGCGCTGCTGCCTCTCGTACACCGGGTGGAGAGCTGGCCGGAGCTGACCCCGCTGCTGCGCGCCGGCTAGCGGGACCGGCGCCGGCCTCGCGTCGCGCCGACGGTCAGGACGGCCAGGCGCGGGCGAGCAGGTCGCGGGTGTCGTGCAGCAGTTGCGGCAGGACCTTGGTGCGGCCGATCACCGGCATGAAGTTCGCGTCGCCGCCCCAGCGCGGCACCACGTGCTGGTGCAGGTGCGCGGCGATGCCGGCGCCGGCCACCCCGCCCTGGTTCATGCCCAGGTTGAAGCCGTGCGCGTTGCTCACCTTGCGGATCACCCGCATCGCCGTCTGGGTGTACGACGCCAGCTCGGTGGTCTCCGGCACGTCCAGGTCGGTGTAGTCGGCGACGTGCCGGTAGGGGCAGACCAGCAGGTGACCTGGGTTGTACGGGTAGAGGTTGAGCACCACGAACACGTGCTCGCCGCGGGCCACCACCAGGCTCTCCTCCGGCGGCAGCTGGGGGGCCCGGCAGAACGGGCAGCCGGTCGGCTTCTCGTAGCCCTCGACCGGGCGGTCCTCGCCGGAGATGTAGGTCATCCGGTGCGGCGTCCAGAGCCGCTCGAGGCCGTCCGCCATGCCGCCGATGTCCGTGTGCCGTTCCGCCCCTGTCACGAGCCGATCCTACGGAGCCCCGGAGGCGTGCCGCGACACCTGTCGACGGGAAAACTCCACCCTGCAATTTCTTGACGGATCAATAGCGAGGCCTGAAGATTCCATGCATCCAGAAACTTCCATACATTGATGGAGGACTGCATGATCCGACGGCTCGGCCGGCTCCTCGCGGCACTCGCCCTGACCGCCGCCACCACAGTGGCCGGCATCACCCTCACCGCCGGCGCCGCACAGGCGGACGGCTGCTACACCTGGGGCCGCACCCTGTCCCAGGGGGCATCCGGCGAGGACGTCCGGCAACTCCAGATCCGGGTCGCCGGCTACCCCGGCTACGGCGCGGTTCTCGGCCTCGACGGCGCGTTCGGCCCGGCCACCCGGTCGGCGGTGATCCGCTTCCAGCAGGCGTACGGGCTGGCCGCGGACGGGATCGCCGGCCCACAGACGTTCAACCGGATCTACGCCCTCCAGGACAACGACTGCACACCGGCCAACTTCAGCTACCCCGAGCTGAACAAGTGCAACAGCGACTGGTCCGGTGGCGCGGTCTCGGCGAGCACCGCGCGGTTCAACGCGCTCGTCTCGATGTGGAAGCTCCAGGCCATGCGGCACGCCCTCGGTGACGTGTCGATCTCGATCAGCAGCAGCTTCCGCAGCTACGCCTGCAACAGCGCGGTCGGCGGCGCGTCGAACAGCCGGCACCTGTACGGCGACGCGGTGGACCTGGTCGGGTCCCCGTCGTTGTGCCGACTGGCCCAGCAGGCTCGCTACCACGGCTTCGGGCAGATCCTCGGCCCCGGCTACCCGGACCACAACGATCACACCCATGTGTCGTCGACCGGGGGCTGGTCGGCGCCGAACTGCGGCATCTGAGGACGGGGGTCGGCCTCCCGGGTGATGCTCGCGCTCGAACATGGAAGTAGTGGCCTCCCCGGGTCGGGAGGCCACTACTTCCTGGATCGAGCACGATCATGCCGCCAGCAGGCGGGCGGCCAGCGGCCAGCGGGCGGGCGGCCAGCGGCCAGCGGGCGGGCGGCGGCCAGCGGCCAGCGCGGGCCGGGCGGTCCCGCTACTCCGCCGCGGCGGAGGGGCCGATGTTGGTGCGGGAGCTGACCACGTCGAGCACGTGGGTCACCGCCTCGGCGACCGGCACCCCGTTGCGCTGGGAGCCGTCGCGGTAGCGGAAGGAGACCGTGCCGGCGGCCACGTCGTCGTCACCGGCGATCACCATGAACGGGATCTTCTGCTGCTGCGCCGTACGGATCTTCTTCTGCATCCGGTCGTCCCCCGCGTCCACCTGGGCGCGGATCCCCTCGGCACGCAGCGCCGCCACGAAGCCGTGGAGGTAGTCGGTGTGGTCCTCGCGGATCGGGATGCCCACCACCTGCACCGGTGCCAGCCAGGCCGGGAACGCCCCCGCGTAGTGCTCGGTGAGCACCCCGAAGAACCGCTCGATCGACCCGAACAACGCCCGGTGGATCATGACGGGTCGCTGGCGGCTGCCGTCGGCGGCCTGGTACTCCAACCCGAACCGCTCCGGCTGGTTGAAGTCGACCTGGATGGTGGACATCTGCCAGGTCCGGCCGATCGCGTCCCGCGCCTGCACGGAGATCTTCGGCCCGTAGAACGCCGCGCCGCCCGGGTCGGGCACCAGGTCCAGCCCGGAGGTCGCGGCGGCGGTCCGCAGCGCCTCGGTGGCCTCCGCCCAGTCCTCGTCGGCCCCGATGAACTTCGGCGAGTCGTCCCGGGTCGACAGCTCCAGGTAGAAGTCGTCCAGGCCGTAGTCACGCAGCAGGTCGAGCACGAAGCTGAGCAGCGTGGACAGCTCGCCCGCCATCTGCTCGCGGGTGCAGTAGATGTGCGAGTCGTCCTGGGTCAGGCCACGAACGCGGGTCAGGCCGTGCACCACGCCGGACTTCTCGTACCGGTAGACGGTGCCGAACTCGAACAGCCGCAGCGGCAGCTCCCGGTACGACCGCCCGCGCGCCCTGAAGATCAGGTTGTGCATCGGGCAGTTCATCGCCTTGAGGTAGTAGTCCGCGCCCTCCAGCTGCATGGGCGGGAACATGGTGTCCGCGTAGTACGGCAGGTGACCGGAGGTCTGGAACAGCTGCGCCTTGGTGATGTGCGGGGTGTTGACGAACTCGTACCCCGCCTCCTCGTGCCGCCGCCGCGAGTAGTGCTCCATCTCGCGGCGGATGATGCCGCCCTTGGGGTGGAAGACCGCCAGGCCGGAGCCGATCTCGTCGGGGAAGCTGAACAGGTCGAGGTCCGCGCCGAGCTTGCGGTGGTCGCGCCGGGCGGCCTCCTCCAGCAGCTTCAGGTACGCCTTGAGCTCGTCACGGGTCGGCCACGCGGTGCCGTACACCCGCTGCAGTTGGGGGTTCTTCTCCGACCCCCGCCAGTAGGCGGCGGCCGAGCGCATCAGCTTGAACGCGCCGATCAGGCGGGTGGTCGGCAGGTGCGGGCCCCGGCACAGGTCCGACCAGCAGACCTTGTCCTCCTTGGCGTCGAGGTTGTCGTAGATGGTCAGCTCGCCGCCGCCCACCTCCATCACCTCGTCGGTGTCCAGGCCCTCGCCCTTGACCTCGATCAACTCCAGCTTGAACGGCTCGTCGGCCAGCTCGGAGCGCGCCTCGTCCAGGCTGCCGAAACGGCGGCGGCGGAACCGCTGCCCGGACTTGATGATCTCCTGCATGCGCTTCTCGAGCTTGCTGAGGTCATCGGGCTGGAACGGCTTGTCGACGTCGAAGTCGTAGTAGAAGCCGTTCTCGATGGGCGGGCCGATGCCCAGCTTGGCCTCGGGGAAGACGTCCTGCACGGCCTGGGCGAGCACGTGCGCGGTGGAGTGGCGCAGCACGTTGAGCCCGTCCGGCGAGTCCAGGCTGACCGGCTCGACGACGGTTTCCTCGGCCGGCGACCAGTCCAGGTCACGCAGCTGACCCTGCGGGTCACGAACCACGACGATCGCCTTCGGGCCGTTCGCGGGCAGTCCGGCCGCGGCCACCGCGTCGGCCGCCGTCGTCCCGGCGGCGACGACGACGGGGTCGGCCACGGCGGGGGTACGGGGTGCGGACACGGTGACTCCTCCAAGTGGTACGAAACGGCGCCGATCCTCGGCTCCTGCCGATGCTATCGGTCCACCCTCCCCGGCTCCGGAAGGGCACCTTCCTGCGGCCACGTTGAACCTTTCGCTCCGCGCAGCCGAACTACAGGGTGTGGCCGGAAACCGGTGCCGGCCGCGCGGACACGGATGGGGGCACGACATGGTGAGCACGCACGGCGGCGAGCGGCGACGGCGGATCGCGGCGGTGACCGCGCTGACCGCCGCCGGCCTACTGTTCTGGCCCAGCGCGGCGTCCGCGGCGGACGTGACGACCACCCCGGCCGAGGCCCGGCAGGGCGACGCCGTACGCCTCGAATTCACTGTGCCGGAGGAGCGAGCCGGCACGAAGACCAACCAGATCGAGGTCCGCTTGCCCGCTGACGCGCCGATCGCCGAGGTCTACCCGATGTCGGTGGACGGGTGGGCGCCCCGGCTGAGCTCCCGCACCCTGGACAAGCCGTTGGCCGGAATCCACTCCTCCGTAGTGAGCACGGTGACCACAGCGGTGACCTGGGTCCGGGTCGGCGAGAGCGATCCCGGGCCGGCCCGGCTGGCGCTGTCCATGGGGCCGATGCCGCAGGCCCAGCGGCTCACCTTCGAGGTGGTCCAGACGTACGCCGACGGCACCGTGGTCCGGTGGGCGGACGCCACCGGCGCGCACCGCGCCCCGGTGCTGACCCTGCTGCCGGCGGCCTCCGGCGCCGCCGGAGCGGCCGCTCACGGCGGGAGCCACGGTGCCCCGGCCGCCGGCGCGCCGGCCGGTCCGGGCAACGGTGTCGACGCCGACCCGGCCGCTCGTGCGGGCGGTGCCGGCGAGGAGTCCGGCAGCGCCGACGGGATGCTGGCCGCCGGCCTGCTGGCCGGGCTCGGCGGCGGCGCGGCGATCGGTTGGCTGGTCAGCCGGTGGCGTCGACGCGACCCGGCCGAGCCCTTGGCGCTCGCCGAGGCGGTCGGCGGCGCGGACGAGGACGCAACCCCGACGCTTGCCGAGGTGACCGGCCGCACGGACGAGACCCCGAAGCCCACCGAGGTGACCGGCCACGCGGACGAGGACCAGACCGCACCCGCCGAGACCCCGCCCAGCGCCGCCGGAGCCACCACGCCGCCGGCCCGCCCGACGCCGGCCCTTTCCGCGTCATCTCGGTGATCCGCTCGGGTTCCGGAGAACGCGGCATCAACCGCACGGACACCCCGATTTGCAGGAGACCGAGGAGATCACGACCAGGGTCAGGCCAGCGCCCGCAGGCCGGGCCGGGTCAGCCTCGCAGTCAGGGCAGCCAGGTGGGTAGCGGTTCGCGGGCGGCCAGCCACGGCTCGGGCACGCCGCCCGGGGTGCCGACACCGGTGTACGCCGCCACGACCGACCCGGCGATGGCAGCCGTGGTGTCCACGTCCCCGCCGGCCCGCAGGCACGTCTGGATCGCCGCCGGATAGTCGTCGAGGTGGCTGGCGGCCACCCAGAGGGTGAACCCGACGGTGTCCTGGGCGGTCACCCGGGAGCCGTTGCCGAGCGTCGTCACCACCCGGGGCAGTGGCCGGCCGAGCAGCCCGGCCGCCCGGTTCACGCTCCGGTGCACCTCGGTGCCCGGATCGAGCGCGGCGGCGATCCCGGCGAGCAGCCGCTGCGGGGCCGGCCGGTGCCCGTCCAGGCGGGCCCGGGCCGCCAACGCCGCGGCGACGGCGACCGCGACCGCTCCCGCGATCCCCTCCGGATGCGCGTGCGTCACCTCGGCCGAGGCGCGGGCCTGTGCCGCGGCACGCGCTGTCGAGTCGGCGAAGTACGCGCCCAGCGGGCCGACCCGCATCGCCGCGCCGTTGCCGCAGGAGCCCTGGCCGTCGAAGGCGGAGGCGGCGGCCAACGGCCACGGGGTGCCATCGCGGATCAGCCGCAGGATCAGCGTGGCGCCGTCGCCGTAGCCCCGGCGCCTGTCGCGACGCTCGGCGAAGGCCAGGGCCAGCCGGTCCCGGTCGATGCTGCCGGCGTCGACCAGGGCGGCGAGGACCGAGCAGGCCATCTCGGTGTCGTCGGTCCATGCCCAGGGGGCCGGTGGCAGCGCGCCCTCGGCGAGATCGACGGACGCCGACGACATGGCCTGCTCGCCGAGCGCGTCGCCGGTGGAGAGACCGGCGAGGCTGTCCCGGGCGAGCGCCAGGCGGGCATCGACAAACAGCGTGAACGACATCGTCGTACCAGCTTGCCCGCTCCCCAGGCACGTCGCAACGCGATCAACTTGCCAGGCCAAGTACGGTCTTGTCGTGGCCTCCGTGCTCCTGGTCGAAGACGATCACGTCGTACGCGGCGCGATGCTGCGGTCCCTCACCGACCGGGGGCATGCCGTGCACGCCGTGGGTACGGCGTTGGACGCGCTGCGTCGGGTCGCCGCGGAGACACCCGACCTGGTGGTGCTCGACCTGGGCCTGCCCGACCTGGACGGCTCGGACGCGCTGCGGATGCTGCGCGGCATCACCGACGTCCCGATCATCATCGCCACCGCCCGCGACGACGAGCAGTCGGTGGTCAAACTGCTACGCGCCGGTGCCGACGACTACATGGTCAAACCGTTCACCGGGGCGCACCTGGACGCACGGATCACCACAGTGCTGCGCCGGGCCGGGCGGGCCAGCCGGACGGTGCAGCCGGCGGTGCACAGCGTCGGTGGGCTCCGGGTGGACGTGGGCGAGCGCAGTGCCCAACTCGACGGCGAGCCACTGGCGCTGACCCGTAAGGAATTCGACCTGCTGGCGTATCTCGCCGCGCGACCTGGGCGGGTAGTGTCCCGCCGGGAACTCTTGGAGGAGGTATGGCGGCAGCCATCGGTCGGCGAGGACCAGACAATCGACGTTCACCTGTACTGGCTTCGCAGAAAGATGGGCGAGTCCGCGGCGAAGCCGCGCTACCTGCGCACCGTGCGGGGGGTCGGGTTCCGGCTGGTGGCGCCGGACTGAGGACGGCGCTCGCCCTCCTCACGGCCGGCATGTCCAGCCTCGTCGCGCTCGCGTTCCTGATCCCCCTCGGGCTCAGCCTGCGTGAGCAGAGCCGGGACGAGGCGATCGCCGACGCGGCGCGGCGCAGCGCGCTGGTGACCGGCGCGCTGGCGGTGAGCACCGACCCGGCGGTCGTCGAGCGTGCCGTGGTGGCCAGCGCGGAGGGCGCCCCGACCCGGGCCGTGGTGCACGGGTTGGGGCTTGACGAGTCTGCTGGTCGGGCCAGCGGCAGCGACCTGGACCGGGCCCGAGCCGACCGGCGGTCGCTGGTCGTCGACGTCGACGGTGGTGTGGTGCGGCTCGACCCGGTGGTGCTCGGTGACCGGACGGCCGTGGTCGAGGTGTTCCTTCCGGACTCGACGCTGGGCGAGGGAGCCGGCGGCACCTGGTTGCTCCTGTTCGCGGTCGGCGCGGCGATGGCCGGCGCGGCGGTGCTGGTGGTCGACCGGGTCGCCGCCCGCGCGGTGGACTCGACCCGGGGTCTGGTCAAGGCTGCGCTCTCGATCGGCGACGGTGACCTGGGGGTACGGGTCGAGCCGACTGGTCCCCGTGAACTGGCCGAGGCCGGGTACGCCTTCAACCGGATGGCCGACCGGCTCGACGCGGCCCGCACCGACGAACGGGAACTGGTCGCCGACCTGTCGCATCGTCTGCGTACCCCGTTGACGGTGCTGCGGTTGGACGCGGAGGCGTTGGAGTCCGACGACACCAGCGTGGGTTCGTTCAGCCCGGCGGAGTTGGACCGACTCCGCGGCATCCGACGGATCCGGCAGGCGATCGTCACCCTGGAGGGTGAGATCGACGTGCTGATCAAGACCACCCGCAAGGCGGTGGCGCACGAGGCCGGACCGGCGATGTGCGACGTCAGCGAGGTGGTCCGGGACCGGATGGTGTTCTGGGCGGCGCTGGCCGGCGACCAGAACCGGCCGCACCGGGTGAACGGCGCACAGTTGCGCATCCCCGCCCCGGTGCCACGGGCCGAGCTGGCCGCCGCGCTGGACGCGGTGATCGGCAACGTCTTCCGCTACACCCCGCAGGGCACCGCGTTCGAGGTGGCCGTGTCGCGGCGGGACGGGTATGTGGCGATCCGTGTCGACGACGCCGGGCCAGGCATCGCCAACCCGGACCGGGCGCTGCGTCGGGGAGCCAGTGACCAGGGTTCGACCGGGCTCGGCCTGGACATCGCCAAGCGGGTGTCGTTGCAGGCCAACGGCTCGGTGAGCATCGACCGCGCCCGGCTGGGCGGGGCCAGCGTGGTGATGCTGCTGGCCGACCCGGAGGCGACGCCCCGGCAGGTCAGCCGTTTCGGCCTGGTCGGCCGGATGGCGCGCGATGCCCGGGACACGAAGGCCAGCGGCCGTCGCTGGCCCCGCCAGCGCCCCACCGACGATTGACCGGGCCGGCCCGGGTTGTGCCCCGGCGCAAGTCTTCCTTAGATCGCGGTTAACGACCGAGCTGGGACGGCCGCGGGCTGACAGGATCAGAGCACGTACCCACCAGTTTCACCGGTCGAGCGCACCACGCACCCACGGCCGGTGAAGCCGCGCGCGCGGCGGGAGTCTCAGGTCCCCCCACACCCACGCTCCCGCCGCGCGCCCTGCTCCCCCGAGCGAGCCGGCCCGCGTCGCTCCGGGCGACCGGCGGCTCAGCCCGCGGCGGCGAGGTACGCGTCGATCTCGGCGGTGATCCGCTGCTTGCCGGTGTCGTCGAGGAAGGACGCGGTCACCGCGTTGCGGGCCAGCCCGGCCACGCCCGCGCGATCGGCCCCGAGGAGGCGGGCCGCCACCGCGTACTCGTCGTTCAGGGTGGTGCCGAACATCGGCGGGTCGTCGGAGTTGATGGTCACCAGCAGGCCGGCGTCGACGAGCTGACGCAGCGGGTGCTCGTCGAGGTTGGCCACTGCCCGGGTCCGCAGGTTGGACGTCGGGCAGACCTCCATCCCGATCTGCCGCTCGGCCAGGTAGGTCAGCAGCTCCGGGTCCTGGGCGGCGGAGATGCCGTGCCCGATCCGCTCGGCGCCCAGCTCGGTGAGCGCGTCCCAGATCGTCTGCGGCCCGGTGGTCTCCCCCGCGTGCGGCACCGAGCGCAGACCGGCTGCGCGGGCCTGGTCGAAGTAGGGCCGGAACTGCGGCCGGGGTACGCCGATCTCCGGGCCGCCAAGACCGAAGCTGACCAGCCCGTCGGGCCGCTCGTCCAGGGCGATGCGCAGCGTCTCCTCGGCGGCGGGCAGGCCCGCCTCGCCGGGGATGTCGAAGCACCAGCGCAGTTCGAGGCCGAAGTCGGCCAGGGCCCGCTTGCGGGCGTCCTCGATGGCCTCGCAGAACGCCGGCGCGGGGATGCCCCGTCGGACGTGCGAGTACGGGGTGATCGTCAGCTCCGCGTACCGGACCTGTTGGCGGGCCAACTCCCGGGCCACCTCGTGGGTGAGGATCCAGACGTCCTCGGGGTCGCGGACGAGGTCCACCACGCTCAGGTAGACCTCGATGAAGTGCGCGAAGTCGCGGAACTCGAAGTAGGCGGCGAGCGCGTCCGGGTCGGCCGGCACCGGGGTGCGCCCCTCGTGGCGGGCGGCCAACTCGGCGACGATCCGGGGCGAGGCGGAGCCGACGTGGTGCACGTGCAGCTCCACCTTGGGCAGGCCGGCGATGAAGGTGGACAGGTTGGTCACGGGTTCTCCTGGGCATGGTCGCCGGTGCCGGCGACGAGGGCATGGTCGCCGGTGCGGGCGACGACGAAGACGCGGCGGAACGGGAAGTACACCTGACCCTGCCGCACCGGGTACGCGGCGGTGAGCCGTACCCCCAGCTCGGCCCGGAAGGCCGACCAGCCGGCGGCGTCCAGCGCGGCCCGGACCGGGCGCAGCGCGGTGCCCTCCATCCAGGTCAGGACCGGGTGCTCGGCGGCGGGTCGAGCCGGCAGCAGGTGCACGTAGGTAGTCTCCCAGGCGTCCACAGCGCAGCCGGCGGTGGTCAGCAGCGCCGCGTAGTCGGTCGGTTCGTCGACGGGGTCCACGCGCAGCAGCGGGGCGACCTCACCGCGCCAGGCCGGCCGGTCGGCGACCTCGCGCAGGGCGCGATGCGACGGGGCGGCGAAGTTGCCGGGGACCTGCATGGCGAGCCACGCTCCGGCGGGCAGCTCGGCGGCCCAGCGGCGTAGCAGCTCCTGGTGGCCGGGCACCCACTGCAGCGCGGCGTTGCTGACCACCACGTCCTCGTCGCCGGTCGGACGCCAGTCGCGCAGGTCGGCGACCGCGAAGTCGACGGGAGCGCCCAGGGCGACGGCGCGGTCGATCATCTCGGGTGAGGAGTCCAGGCCGACGACCCGGCTCGTCGGCCAGCGCCCGGCGAGGGTGGCGGTGAGCTGGCCGGGCCCGCAGCCGAGGTCGACCACGGCCCGGGGGCGCGCGGCGGGGATCCGCGCGACGAGGTCGTGGAAGGGCCGGGATCGCTCGTCGCCGTAGCGCAGGTAGGCCGTCGGATCCCACATGGCGCCTCCCAAACCGTACGTTCGTCTTTTTTTACGGTACGGCTCGCGTGGCACGCTGGCAACCCGATCACTAGGCTCGGGGCATGGAACAGCGCAGCTTCACCCGGCTCGGCCGGACCGTCGGCGCGGTCGGCCTCGGCGCCTGGCAACTCGGTGCCGACTGGGGCACCGTCAGCGAGGCCGACGCGATGGCGGTACTCACCGCCGCCGTTGACTCCGGAGTCACCTTCCTCGACACCGCCGACGTGTACGGCGACGGCCGCAGCGAGCAGCTCATCGGGCGGTTCCTACGCACCCGACCCGACGCCGGGCTCACCGTCGCCACCAAGATGGGCCGCCGCGTCGAGCAGCAGCCGGAGGCGTACACCCTGGCCAACTTCCGGCAGTGGACCGACCGCTCCCGGGCCAACCTGGGAATGGACACCCTGGACCTGGTCCAGTTGCACTGCCCGCCCACCGCGGTCTTCTCCTCCGACGAGGTCTTCGACGGGCTGGACACCCTGGTCGCCGAGAAGGCCATCGCCGGGTACGGGGTCAGCGTCGAGACCTGCGACCAGGCCCTCACCGCGATCGCCCGACCGGGCGTGGCGAGCGTCCAGATCATCCTGAACGCGGTTCGCCACAAGCCGCTGGAGCGGGTGCTGCCCGCCGCGGCGGCGGCCGGCGTCGGCATCATCGCCCGGGTGCCGCTCGCCAGTGGTCTGCTCTCCGGCCGCTACGACGAGCACACCGAGTTCCCCGCCGACGACCACCGCAACTACAACCGGCACGGTGCCGCCTTCGACGTCGGCGAGACGTTCTCCGGGGTCGACTTCGCGCAGGGGCTCGCCGCCGTACGCCGGCTCGCGCCGCTGGTCGACCCGGACCGCACGATGGCGCAGTTCGCGCTGCGGTGGGTGCTGGACCAGTGGGGGGTCACAGTGGTCATCCCCGGTGCCCGCGACGCCGACCAGGCCCGACGCAATGCCGCGGCGGCGACCCTGTCGCCGCTGACCGACGCGCAGTTGGCAGCCGTACGCGAGACCTACGACGAGCTGATCCGCCCGCAGGTGCACGACCGGTGGTGACCCGCGCACCCGGGGTGCTCGCGTCGCGTCGCGCGGTCGGCGATGCTGGACCGCGGCGCGCTGCCTCGGGTGGCGGAGAGGGGACATGATGAGGGGCTGGCTTCCGCTCACCCTCGGCCTGTTGGCCATCGTGATCGGTGCGGTGTGGACGGTGCAGGGCCTCGGCTACGTCAGCGGCAGCGTGATGACCGGCGAGAAGATCTGGGCGGTGCTCGGCCCACTCGTGGCGCTGGCCGGGCTGGTGGTGCTCTGGCTTGGCCTGCGCTCGCGCCGCCGACGCTGAGCAGCCCGTCCACCACATGCCCTGGGCACGTGGAAAAGCCCTGCACCCCTTGACGGGGTGCAGGGCTTTCGACGACCCTGGCCGGATCGTCCCACTGGCCGGCGGGGGCCGGCCGTCTCACTCAGATGGGACGAACCTGCTCGGCCTGCGGGCCCTTCTGACCCTGAGCGATCTCGAACTCCACCCGCTGGTTCTCCTCCAGCGAGCGGTAGCCGCTGGTCTGGATGGCCGAGAAGTGGACGAACACGTCAGCACCCCCACCATCGACGGTGATGAAGCCGAAGCCCTTGTCAGCGTTGAACCACTTCACGGTTCCCTGAGCCATGTGTATCTCCCTCTAAAAACTGGTGGCCGTGCACGCCGTCCGGCCGATTGGCCGTTTTCGAGCAGCGGCGCCTGAGGTGGCCCCACGAAGGAGACTTCTCTCAACCCACGCCATCTCTCAACAGCGTGGAACAGCAAATCACGTACGCAAAAAGTCTGTCACGACCTCTCCGACGAATTTCTCCGACATGTGACCTGACGGATGCCCGAGATCCGCTGGGCGGCGTCCGAACCCATGCGAAAGCCCCCTTCCCATCGATGCGGGAAGGGGGCCGAAGTCGCTGTGGTCAGTCCGGCCAGGAACCGGTCATCCGGCGGACGCCGACCGCGCCACCCCGGTCCACGGCGGCCCGGACGACCGCGAAGATCGCGCCCTGCAACGCCGCGGCGGCCAGGATCTCGCCCCAGCCACGATCCTCGTCGGTCGCGTTCGGCGCCTCACCGTCGCCCGCGGTGACCTTCCAGACCTGCCGGAAGATCGCCCCGGCCACCGTGCCTGCGGCGATACCCAACAACACGCCGACCGGCCGGTACGCGACCCGACTGATGCTCTTGCTCACCTACGCCTCCCCCGCACGATCATCAGCACCACCACGGTGGCCACCGCACCGGCGGCGATGGCCGCCCACGGCACCGGGTTGCGGCCCATCAACTCGCCCCTGTCGTGCGCCTGTGCGCGCACCAGCTCGCCCTTCTCGTGGGCCCGCGCCCGCGCCATCCCGGCGCCACGCACCGCCTGCCCGCGGACCCGGGCGACGGTCTGCGCCGCCTGCTCGCGCATCCGCTCCTTCGCCTGCCCGGCGGATTCCTTCAGACGCGCCTTGACGTCGGCCTTGGCGGCCAACGCCTCCATCGTCTCGCCCAACTCGACCCGGGTGCGACGGATCTCCTCGCGGAGCGCCTCCGTGTCGCCGGTCCCGTTGCCGGTCATTGCCGCCCCCTGTCCTTCACCGCGGCGGTGACGGTGTCCATGTCGGCCCGGAGGCTGCGGACCGTCGCCGCCGGGACGGGCGGGACGGCACGGCTGACCTGCTTCTTGCCCACCAGGGCGAGAACGCCGGCCACCAGGAAACAGGCCACTGCCACGATCAGCGCGGCGGCCCAGGCGGGCAACACCAGGTCGAGCAGCAGGATCGCCGTGGCGACCAACGCGCCCAGGCCGAAGAATGCCAGCGCACCGCCGCCGCCGAAGAGGCCGATCCCGATGCCGGCGTGCTTGCCCTTCTGGGTCAACTCCGCTCGGGCCAGCGCCAGTTCGTCCCGCACGAGACGGGAGACCTGTTCGGTGGCCCGTTGCACCAACTCGGCGGTGGAGGGCTCGCTCCCATTGTGGGATGTGCGGGCGTTCGCCACGTCAGCCATGCTGTCCTCCTTTCCTCATCACCGCGCTGTATGCCCGGAGTCGCCGCTCGTCAATCCTAAAGCGCGCCGAGCAGCTGACCGTCCGCGTTGTCCGGACGCCGCGCCGCGAATACGCCGGCCGATGCCGTGATCGAGGCAGAGACGTCCGGCAGCACATCCCCTACCCAAGCCCGACCAAACCTCCCGCAACGGACCAGAGCCGGGTGTCGCGGCCCCGCGCCCAAGATCCGCGCAACATCACCGATGTTGCTGCCTCGAGCGCTTCGGAGGCAGCAACATCACCGAACTTGCGCAGGCCCTTTCGTGGGGCCGGGTGCGCGGGCCCCTTCGAGGGCCGGGTGGGGGTGGGGGTCAGGGGCGGGTTTCTTCGGGGCCCACGAAGGCTTCGCTGCGGGCGTCGCCGTCGTCGCTGCCGCCGAAGACGCGGGCGTCGTCGGGTGCCTCGGTGTCGGACAGGCGGCGTACCGGCCGCCTCGGCTGCACCCACTGCCAGGGCAGGTTGCTGGTGGAGTCACCCAGTTCGGTACGCAGTCGGGGCATCGCGGTCGGGCGGTTGTCCCGGATCCAGACCACCAGATGCTCCCGCACCAGACAGCGCAGGTCCCACAGACTGCCCGCGTCGGCGGCGCTGACCAACGCGCGGATTCGTACCATCCCGCCGGTGGCGTCGGTGACCTGCAGGACGCACACCCGGCCGTCCCACAGCTCGGTGCCCTCGACCAGGCGGCGTAGTTCCTCGCGCATGGTCTGCACCGGCACCGCCCAGTCCACGTCGAACTCGGCGGTGCCGAGCACCGCCGACTCGGTACGCGTCCAGTTCTGGAACGGCTTGCTGGTGAAGTACGAGGTGGGCAGGATCAACCGCCGGTCGTCCCAGATCTGCACGACCACGTAGCTCAGGGTCAGCTCCTCGATCCGACCCCACTCCCCCTCGACGACCACCACGTCGTCGAGCCGGACGGCATCGCTGAAGGCGAGTTGGAGGCCGGCGAAGACGTTGCCGAGCAGGCTCTGTGCGGCCAACGCGGCCACCACACCGACCACACCGGCCGAGGTCAGCACACCAGCGCCGATGCCCCGCACGCTCGGGAACGTCATCAGCATCACGCCGACGGTCAGGATGACGATCACCGCGATGGTCAGTCGGCGCAGCATCACCACCTGTGTGCGAACCCGCCGGGCGTGCCGGTTGTCCGGCACGTCGACCCGGAACCGGGCCAGCGCGGTGTCCTCCACGACGACCAGCAGAGCGGCCACCAACCAGGCCACCGTGGCGATGACGGCGAGGACGAGCGCGTGCAGCAGCAGGCGGCGCCAGCTCTCGCCGACCGCGTACCCGGTGCTGAAGCGGACGGCGAACTGCACGGCGAGGACCGTCCCGGCGACCTGGAACGGGCGGTGCGCGTGGTCGGTCAGCTCGGTCAGCAGCTGCGACCGGCGGCCGAACCGCCGGGTCAGCCGGTGGACGACCTCGACCAGGAAGAGAGCGACCGCCGCCGCGACGAGCGCGGCAACGGCCGTTTCGAGATAGTTCTGCACAGCTCCGTTGCTTCCCTTCGACCAGCCGTCAGGCACTCCGGGCAAAAGCCCAAGAGTGCCCGACTTCCGTGGTATCGACCAGCTCAGACCTTGCGGTACCGGGACTGGAGGAAGCAGTAGACGCCGAAGGCGGCGATGCCCAGGGCGACCAGGGTCAGCAGGAACACGCCGTACGACTGCTCGCGCAGCGTGTGCAGCGCGGCGTCCAGACCACGGGCCTTCTCCGGGTCGTAGTTCACGGCCGCCACGATGACCAGCAGCCCGGCGATGCCGTACGCGACGCCCTTGGCGATGTATCCGGCCATGCCCAGCCGGCGGGCGAGCTGGCGGGTCTTCGGGCTCATCTCGCCGGTCTTCAGGTGCTTCTCGAACTTCTTGAGCACCCCGTAGATCACCAGGCCGATGCCGATCGCGGCGACGACCAGCCCGGCCAGGCCGACCAGCCAGCGGCCACCGCTGGAGGTCATCAGCTTGCCGGTGAGCGCCTCCTGCTTGTCGGCGCTGTTCGAACCGGCGTCTCGGAAGACCTTGAACGCGGTCCAGGCGAAGTAGAGGTAGACGAGGGTCCGGCCGGCCGAGGCCAGCCGCTCCATGACCCGCTCCTTGCCCCGCTCGGCGCGGTGCCCGACCGCCGCCTCCAGGGCCTGCCAGATCGCCATCGCGAGCAGGCCCACCGCGACGGCGATGACCAGGAACTTGCCGAGGGGTTGTGCGGAGAGGGTGCGCAGCGCGCCGGACTGGTCGCCGTCGGCGGCCGACCTGTCGAACGCGATCTGCAACGCCAGCCAGGCGAAGAGCAGGTGGACGATGCCGTAGCCGATGAAGCCGGCCCGGGCGAGGATTTCCAGCCACCGGCTGTCCGCCGTACGGGAGGCGGTGGCTTCGGCGCTACGGGTGAGTGACATGGCGTCACAATCTCCGATTCTGAAGATTCCCAAACGTCGGCCACCGCCGCCCGCCCAGGTCAGCTGCCCGGGTTGCGCGACACGCG
The DNA here is from genome assembly GCF_029626145.1 of Micromonospora sp. WMMD961. Classification (NCBI taxonomy): domain Bacteria; kingdom Bacillati; phylum Actinomycetota; class Actinomycetes; order Micromonosporales; family Micromonosporaceae; genus Micromonospora; species Micromonospora sp. WMMD961. Next base: position 2,668,850 of record NZ_JARUBJ010000002.1, on the reverse strand, counting down.
GATCTTGACCTGCTGGTCGGTCACGCTGTCCAGGGTGACCGCGAAGCCCCCGGCCTCGGCGGCCTGCTGGCCGGTGGTGAGGGTGAGCTGCTCACCGGCGACCTCGACGGTCACCTGGTCACCCTCGGCACCGACGAGCTTGGCCTCGATGCCCAGGATGGTGGTCCTCGCGTCGACACCCCGCTCGAAGGTGACAGTGCAGGCGTCCACCGCACAGTCGGTGGAGGCGCCCTGGGAACTGCAACCGGTGAGCACGGCGAGGCCGAGCGCCAGACCGGCGAAGAGACCGGCGGCGCGGCGGACGGGGGGCATGGGCATGGTGGCGGGTCGGTTCGTCACCCCGCCAAGAGTACGAGACGCCCGCGACGCCCAGGCGACGACGAGCGCTGGGAGCACCCCGGCTAGGGTCCGGGACATGCCGTTCGACATCGCCCGCACCCGGGCCGCGTACCCCGCCCTGACCGAGGGTTTCGTCCACTTCGACGGTGCCGGCGGCACCCAGACCGCGGCCGGTGTGATCGACGCGGTCACCGAGGCCATGCGGTCGGCGGTCGGCAACCGCAGCGCCGCCTTCGTGCCGGGCCGCCGGTCGTTGGAGCTGGTGGCCGAGGCGCGCTCGGCGGTGGCCGACCTGCTCGACGCCGACCCGGCCGGGGTGGTGCTCGGCCCGAGCGCCACCGCGCTGACGTACACCCTGGCCCGCACGCTCGGCGCGAGCTGGCGCCCGGGTGACGAGGTGGTGGTGTCCCGGCTCGACCACGACGCGAACGTCCGGCCGTGGGTGCAGGCCGCCGAGGCGACTGGTGCGACGGTGCGCTGGGCCGAGGTCGACCCGAGCACCGGCGAGCTGCCCGCCGCCCAGTACGACGACCTGGTTAGTGAGCGGACCCGGCTGGTCGCGGTGACCGCCGGCAGCAACGCCATCGGCACCGTGCCGGACGTGCCGGCGATCGCCAAGATCGCGCACGCGGTCGGCGCGCTGGTCTACGTCGACGGGGTGCACTCGGTGCCGCACGGGCCGACCGACCTGGCCTCGCTCGGCGCCGACGTGCTGGTGACCAGCGCGTACAAGTGGTCCGGGCCACACCTGGCGGCGATGGTGGCCGACCCGAGCCGGTGGGCGGCGCTGCGCCCGGCGAAGCTGGTGCCGTCGTCCGACGCGGTGCCGGACCGGTTCGAGTACGGCACGCCGAGCTTTCCGCTGCTCGCTGGCGTGACCGCGGCGGTCGATCACCTGGCGGGGCTGGACCCGGACGCGGTGGGGGACCGGCGGGCACGGCTACGGGCCGGGCTCGCCGCCGCGCAGGCGCACGAGGAGGCACTGCTGGACCGGCTGCTCGCCGGGCTGGCGCAGCGGCCGGCGATCACGGTCTACGGTTCACCGGCGCGACGCTGCCCGACGGTGTCGTTCCGGGTCGCCGGCATGACGCCGGTGGCCACCCAGGAGGCGTTGGGCGCCGCCGGGTTCTGCCTCTCCGCCGGCGACTACTACGCCTACGAGTACTTCCAGCTGATGGGTCTGCGCGACAGCGGCGGCGCGGTGCGGGCCAGCATCTACCACTACAACACCGCCGACGAGGTGGACCGGTTGCTCGCCGAACTCGACGCGCTGGCCGGTGCCGCGGGGACAATGACCGGATGAGCACCCTGGTCGAGGACAACCCGGCGAAGCGCCGCTTCGAGATCCTGGTCGACGACGCGTTGGCCGGCTTCACCGCGTACCTGATGCGTGGGGAGGTGCTGGTCTTCACCCACACCGAGGTGGACCGGGGCTTCCAGGGCAAGGGCGTGGGCGGCGCGCTGATCCGGGGCACTCTCGACGAGGTCCGTGCCCGGGGCACCAAGGTGGTGCCGCAGTGCCCCTTCATGGCCGCGTTCATCGACAAGCATCCGGAGTACGCCGACCTGGTGGCCGACCTGCCGTAACGCGGGTCGGTCGGCGGGCGCGGGTCAGCGGGCGCCGGCCAGCACCTCGGCGGCGGCGCGCCCACTGGCCCGGGTGGCGCCGTGGGTGGCCAGGTGCACCGACCCGGTCACCAACTCCGGCACGCCCAGCTCGACCACGACCGCGTCCGGCCGGGCGGCCAACGCGCGCTGCACGGCGGACCGCATCCAGTCGTGCCGGTGCAGGTCACGGACCACCAGGACCAGGGGACGGGCACCCGCCCCGGCTCCCGGGTCGACCGGCACGTCGGGCTCGGCGTAGCGGACCGTGCTGGTGCCGGGCAGCAGCTCGCCCAGGGGCGCGCCGATCCCCCACGGGGTCTCCGCGCCGATGGCGATGTTGCGCAGCGGCTCGAACTCGACGACGTACGCCGCGCGGGTCAGCGGCAGCGCGTCCGTCGCGGTCCGGGAGGCGGTGACCCGCACGGCGCGGCGGGCGGCGACCAGACCGACGTCGGTGGAGTCACGCCCGGCCGACCCGGCGGTGCGGGCGGCCATCGTCCAGGCGGCGAGCTGCCCGACCCGCTTGGCCGCCTCGGCGAGCCGCTCCTCGGGGAGGTCACCGGAGACGACTGCGGCGACGATGGCGTCGCGCAGCTCGCGCGCCGCCTGCTCGTCGGCCCGCTCGCCGCCGATGCAGATCGCGTCGGCCCCGGCCGCCAGAGCGCGGACGGTCGCCCCGGCGAAGCCGTACCGCTCGGCGACGGCGCGCATCTCGATCGCGTCGGTCACCACCACGCCGGAGAAGCCCATCTCGTCGCGGAGCAACCCGCCCAGGATGCGCTGACTCAACGTCGCCGGCAGCTGCGGGTCGAGCGCCGGCACCAGCAGGTGGCCGGTCATCACCGCCTGCACGCCGGCGGCCACGGCGGCCCGGAACGGGGCCAGTTCGCAGGCGTCCAGCCGGTCCCGGTCGGCGGTGATCCGGGGCAGGTCGTGGTGGGAGTCGACGCGGGTGTCACCGTGCCCCGGGAAGTGTTTGGCGCAGGCGGCCACGCCGCCGGCCTGCAACCCGCGCACCCAGGCGGCGGTCTGCCGGGCGACCAGCGCCGGGTCGGCGCCGAAGGAGCGCACGCCGATCACCGGGTTGTCCGGGTTGGAGTTGACGTCGGCGTCCGGGGCGTAGTTGAGGGTGACGCCGGCCGCGGCCAGCTCGACGCCGAGGTCCCGGGCGACCGCTTCGGTCAGCTCCGGGTCGTCGACCGCGCCGAGGGCGAAGTTGCCGGGCCGGGAGCTGCCGTGCGTGGACTCGAGCCGGGTGACGTCGCCGGCCTCCTCGTCGATCGCCACGATGACGTCCGGCCGCTCGGCGCGCAGCGTCGCGGTGAGCGCCGCCACCTGCGCCGGGTCGACGACGTTGCGGGCGAAGAGCACCACTCCGCCGAGGCCCGCACCGAGCCAGCGGCACACCCACGGTGGCGGGGTGGTGCCGACGAACCCGGGTTGCAGGACGGCGGCGGCGAGCGCCGGAAGGTGACCGGCGGGCGTGGTCACACCGCCTCCTCAGGACGACCGGTCTCGATCGCCGGCGTCGGTGCGCCCCCGTCGACCCGCTGGTTGCGCTCGCTCATGCGGCCCCCGTACCCCATCTCTCGCGCGCCATCGGCGCACCGCCACCGGCAGGCGGTCATGCCATGGTCACACCGGGCGATTCAATAGTCAATAAACCTTACAGTTGCCTCAGGGCGCGCTCCCCGGGAGAGTTCGGGGATGGATCCCGCCCTGCTGGCCGACGCGACGAGCCCGGCCGACATCCCCGGCGTACGCCTGCTCGGCCTGGTGGTCGGCGCCCTGCTGCTGCTCGCCGCGATCCGGGCGATGTTCGGTCGACGCTGAGCAAACGGGCCGCAGCCGGCCGGTGTGGCCGACCACGCCCGGGGTACCGCTCTCCCATCAGCAGGTCCGCGCGCCGAAGGGGAGACCATGAAGATCGGATACTTTCTGTCCAGTGAGGAGTTCACGCCAGCCGAGCTGCTGGAGCAGGCGCAGGGTGCCGAACGGGCCGGCTTCGAGGCGCTGTGGATCTCCGACCACTACCACCCCTGGGTGGACGCACAGGGCCAGAGCCCGTTCGTCTGGTCGATGATCGGCGCGCTCAGCCAGGTCTGTTCACTACCGGTGACCACCGCCGTGACCTGCCCGACCGTGCGGATCCACCCGGCCGTGATCGCGCAGGCGGCAGCGACCAGCGCGGTGCTGCACGGCGGGCGGTTCGTGCTCGGCGTCGGCACCGGCGAGGCGCTCAACGAGCACATCTTCGGCGACGCCTGGCCGCAGGCCGACGTCCGCCTGGAGATGCTGGAGGAGGCCGTCGAGGTGCTGCGCGAGCTGTGGGGCGGCGGATTCGTCAACCACCGCGGAAGGCACTACACCGTCGAGCACGCCCGGATCTACACGCTGCCCGACACCCCTCCACCGATCTACGTCTCCGGCTTCGGTCCGAAGGCCATCGACCTCGCCGCGCGCATCGGTGACGGCTACGTGAGCACGATGCCCGACGGCGAGATGGTCCGGCGCTTCCGCGAGAACGGTGGCGGCGACAAGCCGTGCCAGGCCGGCTTCAAGGCGGCGTACGCGGACAGCGAGGACGAGGGGATGCGCATCGCGTACGAGCGCTGGCCGAACGCGGGGGTGCCGGGTGAGCTGTCCCAGGTGCTGCCCTCACCACGACACTTCGAGCAGGCCTCCGAACTGGTCAAGCCGGAGATGTTGAAGGAGGCGTTCGTCTGCGGCAACAGCGCGGAGGCGCACCTGGAGATGATCGACCAGTACGCCAAGGCCGGCTTCGACGAGGTCTACGTGGCCAACACCGGCCCGCACCACCGGGGCCTGTTCGACCTCTACCAGCGCGAGGTCCTGCCCCGGCTGCGCTGACCAACCCCGCCCTGCCCATGATCGTCCGAACGCGTTTCGGCGGTCATGGGCTCGGGTACCTCCGGCCCTCGATGAAACTGTCCACGCATTCGATGACGTTGCGCCGCGCGGCGCGGAGCCTCTTCGGCTGGAAGGCGCTGCGGCCCAACCAGTTGGCCGCCATGCGCGCGGTGATGAAGCGACGTGACGCCCTGGTGGTGTTGCCCACCGGTGCCGGCAAGTCGGCCATCTACCAGATCCCGGCCAGCCTGATCCCCGGCCCCACCGTGGTGATCTCCCCGCTGCTGGCGCTCCAACAGGACCAGATCGCCGCCCTCAACGAGCGGCAACGCCCGGAGCTGCGGGCGGTGCGGATCAGCTCGAACGAGTCGGCCGCCCAGCAGGCCGAGGCGATCAACGAGGTCCGCGAGGGTCGGGCGGAGTTCCTGTTCATCACCCCGGAGCAGCTCAGCAACCCGGACCGGATGGCCGAGGTCGCCGCACTGAAGCCGGCCCTGGTGGCGATCGACGAGGCGCGCTGCATCTCCGCGTGGGGGCACGACTTCCGCCCCGACTACCTCGCGCTCGGTCACCTCATCGAGGGCATCGGTCGGCCGCCGGTGGTCGCGCTGACCGCCACCGCCTCCCCGCCGGTGCGCGACGACATCATCGCCCGTCTGCGGCTGCGCGACCCGGACGTGGTGATCTCCGGGCTGGACCGGCCCAACCTGTTCCTCGAGGTGGCGCACTGCCCCGACGAGGACTACCGGTGGCGGCGACTGATGACGCTGCTGCGCGACGAGGGGCGGCCGGGGATCATCTACGTGCCGACCCGCCGCGCCTCCGAGGAGTTGGCCGCCCGGCTGACCGACGCCGGCTTCCCGGCGCTGTTCTACCACGGTGGGATGCCCACCGGCGCACGTGCGGAGCTGCACGAGGCGTTCCTCGCCGACCAGGTCCCCATCATGGTGGCGACCTCGGCCTTCGGGATGGGCATCGACAAGCCGAACATCGCCTGGGTGGTGCACATGGCACTGCCCGACTCGCCGGACAGCTACTTCCAGGAGATCGGCCGGGCCGGGCGCGACGGGCAACCGGCCCGGGTGCTCCTGCTCTGGCGGGCCGAGGACGTGGGCCTGCAACGGTTCTTCAGCGGCGGCCTACCCGACACCGACGAGCTGCGTGACCTGGCCGCGTTGCTGCGCCGCAAGCCGGCCACCAAGACCGAGCTGCGCGAGGCCACCGGCCTCGGGCCGCGCAAGCTGGGCCAGTATCTGGCACTGCTGGAGCAGGTCGGGGCCGCCGAGCCGCGGGCTCGGCAGCGCATCGGCGCACCGCGCTACTCCCCCACCCCGGTGAACGCCGCCACGGCGGCGCTGGCCGAGGCGGAGCGCCAGCAGACCGTGACCCGGTCACGCACCGACATGATGCGGGCCTTCGCCGAGACCACCGCCTGCCGGGGGCAGACCCTGCTGGCGTACTTCGGCGAGCAGATGACCGAGGTCTGCGGCCACTGCGACAACTGCCACAACGGCACCAGCGTCGCCGACCAGGGCGCGGTCGGCCCGTTCCCGGTGCACAGCCGGGTGCGGCACCCGGAGTGGGGTCAGGGCCTGGTGCTCTCCTACGAGGACGACAAGATGACGGTTCTCTTCGACGAGGTCGGGTACAAGACGCTGTCGGTGCGCGTGGTGTCCGAACAGGGCCTGCTGACCCTGGACTAGCCTGACCCGGGCGCCCGTGTCGGGCCCGGTGGATCGACTGACCAGAGCACCGATTGACCAAGTAGAGCAGGGCGGAAGGGGCGTTGCCGTGATCGAGCAGCCGGCGTACACAGGTTTCGGTTTCTCCGACGGGGAGTGGGGGCTGCTGGTCGGCCTGCCGCAGTCGATCCTGACCGCGGCGAGCGCCGCCGAGTCCGACGGCACCCGCCGGACCATGGCGGAGACCGCGGCCGGCCTGGAGACCATCTCCGCCGGCCGGGAGTCGGCCAGCCCGTTGGTCGCCGCCGTGGCCGGTGAGATCGTCACTCGGGTCGGTGACCCGGAGGCCGGCGCCGAGCTGCCGGTCATCGCGCCCGACGACCCGCGCGCACTGATCGACGACGTGCTGCTCCGTGCCGGCGAGGCCGCGGCGCTGCTGGCCAGCCGTGTCGACGAGGGCGAAGCCGGGGCGTACAAGCACTGGCTCGTGCAGATCGCCGAGCAGGTGGTGGGTGCCGCGTCCAGCGGTGGGCTGCTGGGCATCGGCGGCGAATCCGTCAGCGACTCGGAGCGGCGCTTCCGCGACCGGCTCGCGCACGTGCTCAACGACTGACCGCCCCGGGTAGCGTCCGGGACGCAGCGGGAGCCGACGCCGGCCCGGCCGGCGTCGGGAGCGCCTCGATCGCGGCCGGGTCGGCCGGCCGGACGCCGCGCAGTGTCGTCAACGCGGTGACCGCGCCCACCAGCATCGCCACCATGGCGGCGCCCGCCGCGAAGTGCAGCCCGTCGGTGAACGCGACCCGGGCAGCGTGCAGCACCGCGTCGGCCAGGTCCACCGGCAGGGCCTGTGCCACCGCGAGCGCGCCTCCCAGCGTCTCCCGGGCAGCGTCACCGCTGTCGGCGGGCAGTCCGGCCGGCAGGCCGGCGAGGATCTCACGACGGTAGACCGCCGCGCCGACGCTGCCGAGGATCGCCATCCCCAGCGCGCCGCCCAGCTCACTGCTGGACTCGGTGAGCGCCGAGGCGACACCGGCCTGCTCGGCCGGCGCCGCACCGAGGACCAGTTCGGTGACGAGTGACATCACCATGACCAGGCCACCCGCGTAGACGCTGGCGCCGACGAGGAGCAGCCAGAGCGGTGACTCCGGTGTGACGCGGGTCAGCACCGCGAAGCCGAGCACGGCGATCCCGAAACCCGCGCCGATCAGGTACGCCCGCTCGATGCGCTGGGCGAGCGCGGCGGCCGCCGGCGCGACTCCTCCCACGGCGAGGGACGGCACCAGGCTCCACAGTGCCGCCCGCAGCGGGCTCAGGCCGAGCACCAGCTGGAGGTGCTGGGTGGTGAAGATGGCGAAGCCGACCAGGGCGAACATCGCCAGCAGGTTGACCGCGAGCGACCCGGCGAAGCCGCGGCGACGGAACAGGTCAAGGTCGATCATCGGGTACGCGCGGGTCCGCTGCCGGTGCAGGAACAGCGCGCCCACCAGCAGGCCGGCGACGATGGCGAGCACCCGCACCGGGCTGACACCGGCACGGGCCATCTCCTTGATGCCGTAGATCACCGGGAGCAGCGCGCCGAGGGACAGGGCCCCGCTGACGAGGTCGAACCGTCCGGTCGCCGGATTGCGGGACTCGGGCACCAGCATCGGGGCGAGCAGGAGCAGCATCAGCATCGCCGGGATGTTGATCAGGAAGATCGAACCCCACCAGAAGTGTTCCAGCAGGATGCCGCTGAGCACCGGGCCGATCGCGATGCCGCCGGTGAGCGTGGCGGTCCAGATGCCGATGGCGGTGCCACGCTGCCTGGCGTCGTGGAACAGGTTGCGCACCAGGGCGAGCGTGGAGGGCATCAGGGTGGCCCCACCGACGCCGAGCAGGGCGCGCGCGGCGATCAGCGTCGCGGCGCTGTCGGCGTACGCGGCCAGCAGCGATGCCGCCCCGAACGCGGTGGCGCCGATCAGCAGGAGCCGCCGTCGGCCGATCCGGTCACCCAGCGCCCCCATGGTGATGAGCAGCCCGCCCAGCACGAAGCCGTAGATGTCGAAGATCCAGAGCTGCTGTGCGCCGGTGGGGCGCAGTTCCGCACTGATGAACGGAACGGCGAAGTAGAGCACCGAGACGTCCATCGAGACCAGGAGCAGCGGCAGCATCAGCACCGTGAACCCGATCCACTCCCGCCGGCCTGCCCGCGGTGTCGGCGCGGTCGTCGTCATGATCGATCCCCTTTCTGCGTATGGCGTACGCTTTTATGCGTAGACCATACGCAGAACTAGGATGGCGGGGCAAGGAGGAAACGTGGCGGCACAGACAGACGACAGCGGGCCAGTGCTCCCGCCAGCTATCGAGAGCGCCTGGGGGTTGCGGGAACGCCCACCGAAAGGGCCTCGCCCGGGCATGAGCGTGCCCACCATCGTGGACGCCGCCGTACGCGTGGCCGACGCCGACGGACTGGCCGCCGTCTCGATGAGCCGGGTGGCCAGGGAGTTGGGCGCCGCCACCATGGCCCTCTACCGGTACGTCGGCTCGAAGGACGAGCTGCTGATGCTGATGGTCGACAGCGGGTACGGCCCGTCCCCCGGCCCGCCCCCATCCGGGGACGACTGGCGCGCCGGCCTCACCCGGTGGGCCTGGGCCGAGCACCGGGTGCTGCGGCAACGGTCCTGGCTGCTGCACGTGCCGATCAGCGGCCCGCCGATCACCCCGCAGCAGCTCGGCTGGCTGGAGGACGGGCTGCGCTGCCTCGACGGCACCGCGCTCGGCGAGGGCGAGAAGATGTCGGTGCTCCTGCTGATCACCGGGTACGTCCGCAACGAGGCCACCCTCACCTCGCAGATCGCCGAGGGCAGCCGAGCGGCCGGCGTCGAAGCCAGCGAGATGATGCCCGCGTACGGTCGGCTGGTGGCCCGGCTCATCGACCCCGCGCGCTTCCCCGCGCTGCACCGGGTGCTCGACGCCGGCGTGCTCTACCAGGACGACGACCCCGACGACGAGTTTGCCTTCGGCCTGGACCGGATCCTCGACGGCGTCGAGGCCCTGGTCCACACACGAGCGGCCTGAGGGAGCCCGATGCTGCCGAGAGAAACCCTCGACACGACCGTCCTGCCACCCGCTGAACGATTCGGGATGTGGCTGGAACTGGTCGCACGCACCTCGGCGCCGATGCAGGTCCGGTCCGAGCACGACGAGGACTTCATCGCCCGGGCCGACTTCGTCGACCTGGGGCCGATCCAGCTGATCAGCTACGACTACCCGTCTCTGGACGCCTTCCGGACCCCGAAGTTGATTCGCCAATCGGACCCGGAGCTGTACATTCTCGCCCTCACCACCGGCGGCGTCGGCACGTCCAGCCAGGACGGCCGCCGCAGCGAGATCCAGGCCGGTGAGTTCACCTTCTACAACGCGTCTCGTCCGCACGACCTCGGGCACCAGGCGACGGAGCCGGAGCGGGACCAGGCCAGCTCGATCATCACGATGATCCCGCACGCCGCGCTACCGCTGCCACCGCAGCGGATGGCCGCGCTCTACGGCGGGCGGATGTCCGGCAGCGAGGGGATCGGGGCGTTGCTGGCGCAGTTCCTGCTCCAGGTGACCAGGCACCCCGAGCAGTACCATGCCGCCGACGCGAGCCGGCTCGGTGCGGTGGGTCTGGACCTGGCCACCACCATGCTCGGCCGGCACCTGGTCGCCGAGGACGCCGTACCCACCGAGGTACGCCGCCGGGCACTGCTCGCCCAGGTGCAGGCGTACGTCCACCGGCACCTGGGCGACGTGACACTCAGTCCTCGGGTCGTCGCCGACGCACACCACATCTCGGTGCGGTCCCTGCACCGGTTGTTCGAGGCCGAGGAGACGACAGTGGCCTCGTACATCCGTGATCTGCGGCTGGCCCGGTGTCGGCGCGACCTGTCCGACCCGGCGTTGCGCAACCAGCCGGTGCAGACCGTCGCGGCGCGCTGGGGGTTTGCCGACAAAGCCCACTTCAGCCGGGCGTTCCGGGCAGCGTACGGGGTGAGCCCCCAGGAACATCGCGACGGCAGCTCGCATCCGGCGCGGATCGTCAACCGCGCGGCATCCGTGGTCAACACGGGGCGGGCAGACTGACACCACGTGGCCGACCGCTCGCGGTGGGCCGCCAACGGGGGCCGTGGCGAGGCGCCCGCCGCGCGTACGCGCGGCGGGCGGCCGCCCGGTGGCCGCCCCACCACGCCCGAGTCTCCGGCCCCGCCACTTCCCCCCAGGACCGTCGGCGGGGCCGGTCAGGCCCTCTCCAACAGCTCCAGGACGACCCGCTCGGCCTCCTCGCGTGACGCCAGCGGGTCCACCGACGCCACCACCCCGTCGTGGTAGAGGTCGACCACCCGCGGATCCACGTACGAGGCACGAGCCACCGTGGGTGTGTTGCCCAGCAGGTCGGCCACCTCGCGCATCACGGCTACCACCGCCCTGCGCCGGGCGGTCACCGAGCGGGCCGGGCCGGCGGTGGCCAGCTCGGTGGCGGCGCGCACCGTCGCGTGCCAGGTGCGGAAGTCCTTGGCGGTCATCGCCCCACCACTGGCATCGCGCAGGTAGCCGTTCACCTCGTCGCTGCGCACGTCCCGCCAGTCCCGGCCGTCCCAGTAGCCGAACAGCCGCTCCGCCCGCCGCCGCCGACGGCGCAGATCGACCAGCACCTGGCACAACTCCGGATCCTCGATCCGACGCACCTGCTCGATGCCACCCTTGGCCGGGAACACCAGGACCACGCAGCCGCCCCGGGACCGGGCATGCTCGGGGCGCAGGGTGGACACCCCGTACGTCGGGTCGTCACCGGCCGCGTACTGGTCGCTGCCGACCCGGAACATCCCCATGTCCAGCAGTCGGGCCACGGTGGCGAGCACCCGGTCCCGGTTCAACCCTCGGCCGTCCAGGTCGCGCCCCACCCGCTCCCGCAACGCCGGCAGTCGGCGGGCCACCTCCAGCATGTGGTCGAACTTCGCCTCGTCCTGCTTCTCCCGCCACTGCGGGTGGTAGACGTACTGCTTGCGTCCGGCCGCGTCGATGCCGATCGCCTGGATGTGGCCGTTCGGGTACGGCGAGATCCAGACGTCCTGCCAGGCCGGAGGGATGACCAACTCCCGCAGCCGGGTCAGGACATCTCTGTCCCGGACCGGAGCGCCGGTCGGGTCGACGAAATGCCAGCCCCGGCCGCGCCGACGCCGTCCGTACCCCGGTCGACCCGGGTCGCTACGCCGCAACCGCACCGGAGACCCGCACCACCCTCTCCACCTCGGCCACCGCGGCCAGCACCTCGTCGAGACGCAGGGCCGCCATCGTCGGATGGCTCCCTACCCCGTCCCACCTGGGCCAATCTCCCTCGCCGGCCCAGAGCACCCGGTGTCGGGGCCGGTCCGGTGGCGGTCCCCAGCGCGCCGGCGAAACCGGCCCGAAGAGGACCACCGACGGGGTGCCGTACCCGGTGGCCAGATGAGCCACCCCGGTGTCCCCGCTGACCACCAGCCGGGCGTCGGCCACCAGCGCGGCGAGCGTGCCGAGGTCGGTCCGGCCGGCCAGCACGGCGTCGGACCCCAGGCCGGCCGCCTCGGCCACCCGCTCAGCCAGGGCCCGCTCGTCGGCCGATCCGGTGAGCAGCACCCGGTGTCCCTGGTCGGTCAACGCCCGGGCCAGCGCGGCGAACCGCTCGGCCGGCCACCGCTTGGCGGGCACCTTGCTGCCGGGATGCAGCACTGTCACACCTGCGGGCAGCCCGGCTGAACCGGGCCGGCGCAGGCCGAGGTCGGTGCGTTCGGCCGGGATGCCGTACCAGGACAGCAGCCGGCACCACCGGTCCACCTCGTGCTCGTCGTCGGACCACTGCGGACCCTCGGCGCAGCCGGCGTCCGAGTTGGCGAAGGCGAGCAGCCGGTCGGGCCGGGTGGCGGCGAGCAACCGGTGCGACTGCGGGCCGCGCCCGTGCACGTTGACCGCGACCTGCGGGGCCGATCGGACCCGGATGGGCCGGTCCAGCCCGGAGGTGTCCACCAGCCGGTCGACGCCGCCGACCAGGTCGACAAGCGGGGCCAGCCCGGCGGGCGCGGCGAGCGCCAGCTCCCGTGCGGGGTACGCCGCCCGCAGCGCCCGCAACGCGGGCACCGCGGTCACCAGGTCGCCGACGCCGAGGGCGCGCAGCACGAGGATCACGGGTACGACGTCTCCTGCTCGGCGCAGACCACCAGCTCGCGCACCGCGCAGCCGGGCGGCTGGTTCAACGCGAACATGATCGCGGCGGCCGTGTCGGCGGGATCGTTGAGGATCGCGTCCGGTCCGGGTTTGTACTGCGGGTCGCGCTCGTCGAAGAACGCCGTGCGCATCCCGCCCGGGATGAGCAGGGTGACGCCGACCTGACCGGCGAGCTCGGCGGCGAGCGCCCGGGTGAAGCCCACCACGCCGAACTTCGCCGCGCAGTACGCGGTAGCGTCGCTGACCGCCTTGACCCCCAGCGTGGAGGCGACCGTGACGATGCGACCCCGAGACGTCAGCAGGAACGGCAACGCGGCCCGGATCACCGCCGCGGTGGCCAACAGGTCGACCGCGACGATCCGGTCCCAGGTCTCACCCGGCACGTCGACGAGTCGACCCGGCGTGTCAGTGCCGGCGGCGGTGACCACCGCGTCCAGGCCGCCGGCCTGCTCGGCGAGGTGCTGGGTGGCCACCTCGGCGGCCCTCGTGTCGGCCAGGTCGCACTCGGTCCAGGACACCCCGTCGGCCGGTGGCTGCCGGTCCAGCACGACCGGTCGCCCCCCGGACGCGGCCACCGCCGCGACCACCGCCGCGCCGAGCCCGCTGGCGCCACCGGTGACCAGGACCGTCGGCCCGGCTCCGGGCCGCGTGGCGGTCACCGGGTCCGCTCCGCGAGCGTACGGACGATCATGTCGGTGGTGGACCGACCGTCCAGGTAGGGCACCACCACGGTGTTCCCGCCCCACCGGCGCAGGACCTCCGCCTCCGGCAGGGTGGTGGCGTCGTCCCCGCCGCCGGTGGCGTAGTCGCCGCCCTTCACCCAGACGTCGGGACGGACCCAGGACAGCGCCGCGTCCGGGGTCGGCTCGTCGAAGACGAGTACCGCGTCGACGCAGCTCAGCGCGCTGAGCACCCGACTGCGGTCACCCTCGGACATCACCGGGCGCTCCGGACCCTTCAGCCCGGCCACGCTGGCGTCGGAGTTCAGGCACACGATCAGGCAGTCGCCGAGCTGCCGGGCGGCCTGCAGGGTGGCCACGTGACCGGCGTGCAGGAGGTCGAAGCAGCCGCCGGTCGCCACCACCGTGCCGCCTGCGGCGCGTACCTCCTGCAGGAGCGTGGCGACCGCGGCGACGCCCACCCGGTCACCGGCCGGGCTCACCGCGACACCTCTCGGTAGCGCCCGGGGGGCATTCCGGGCGGGCGCGCTCCTCGCGGGCGCCAGGTCGGCCGGTAGCGCCGCGGCCACTCCCCCACCGGCCACGAACCTGGACGCCTCGGCGACCGCCGCCTGCACCGCCTCGGAGACCAGCGCGCCCTCGGCCAACGCGAGGCTGGCGGCGGCCGCGAACCGGTCGCCGGCCCCGCAGGTGTCCCCCTCGGCACTGCCCGGGGTCGGCACCACCAGCGGCGTCGACCCGGCGTGGCAGAGCAGCGCGCCGTCACCGCCCAACGTCACCGCGACCGCACCCGCCCGCCAACGTCTGCGTAGTCCCTGCGCACCGCGCGACGCGGTCGCCAGCCGGGACGCGCCGGGCACCGCCGGGACCAACTCGCGCACCTCCGACTCGTTCGGGGTGGCCAGGTGCACACCGGGCACGGCCGCCGGGCCACGCGGGTGCGGGTCCCACACCACCGGCGCACGGGTCGCGGCCAACGCGTCGCGCAGCGCGGGCTGCCGGGCCACCCCTCGACCGTAGTCGCTGACCAGCACCGCCGACGCCGAGCCGATCGCCCGCAGCACCTCGTCGGAGGGCTGGCCCGGCTCCCCGGACGCGCCACCTCGGTCGTGGCGCAGCAGCACCCGACCCCGGGCCCGTAGCCGGATCTTCTCCGGCGTCGCACCGGGCAGGGCCAGGGGGTACACCTGCACGCCGGCGGCGGCGAGCAGCGCGCTCAGCCGGGCACCGCCGGCGTCGTCGGCGAGCGCCGTCACCAGCACCACCTCGGCGCCCTGCGCGGCCGCGAACACCGCGGCCAGGCCGGCGCCACCGGGCCGGTCGACGGCCGAGGTCTCGTCGAGCACCGGCACCGGGGAGTCCGGGCAGAGCCGGTTCACCACCCCCTCCACGTCCCGGTCGAGCAGGGTGTCGCCGAGCACCACAACGGGTCCCCTCACGCTTGCCTCCTCATCCTCACGCGTCGATCTGCTGTGCGGCCCCACCGTCGAGCACCACGTCGACCCCGGCGCGCACCGAACCGGGCTCCCCCGGCACGTGGTGGACGGCCGCCGCCGCGGCGACCGCGGCCAGCGCGGCGGGCAACTCCTGTTCCAGGTACTCGCAGAGCAGGTGACTGGTCACGAGGTGCAGCTCCTGGACGACCTGGGTGTCTCCGGACGCGACCGCCAGCACGTCGTCACAGGCGTCGGCGAGGGGATTGGGAACAGCCCCGGTGAGCGCCCAACTGGTCACGCCCACGGCGCGGGCAGCCTGCGCGGCGCTGACCAGGTTGGGGCTGGTCCCGCTGGTGCTGAGCAGCAGCAGGACGTCACCGGGACGACCGTGTGCCCGCACCTGCCGGGCGTAGACGTCGGCGTAGCCGTAGTCGTTGGCGATGGCGGTGAGCGCGCTCGTCTCGGCGTGCAGCGCGATCGCGGACAGCGGCTGCCGGTCGTCGTGGAGCTTGCCGACCAGCTCGGCCGTCAGGTGCTGGGCCTCGGCAGCGCTGCCGCCGTTGCCGGCGACCAGCAGACGACCCCCGCTGGCCAGCCGGTGGGCCAGGTCGGTGCCCCAGCGCGCCAGCTGCGACTCACACCGCCGGTACGGGACCAGCGCCGCCGCGAGATTCGTCAGGTGGGTGTCGAGCAGGCTGCCCGCCGGCATCAGGCCACCACCCGGGTCGGCCGGCGCACGGCGGCCACCTCGCTGTAGACCTCGACCAGCCGCTCGGCGGTGGCCGCCCACGAGTACCGCGTCCGGGCCCGCTCGCGAGCCGCCGTGGCGTACGCGAAGCGCCTGATCCGGTCGTCGAGCAGCCCCTGGATCGCGGCGGCCAGAGCCTGCGGGTCCCGCGCCGGCACGAGGTCACCGGTCGTCCCGTCGACCACGGTGTCCCTGATGCCGCCGACGGCGGTACCGACGACCGGTACCCCACAGGCCATCGCCTCCAACGGCGTCAAGCCGAACGGCTCGTACCAGGGTGCGGCGACCAGCAGGTCCGCGGAGCGGTACCAGCGGCCCATCTCCTCCCGGGGCACCGCGCCGACCAGGTGCACCCGGTCGGCCACCCCGCACGACTCGGCGAGGGCCCGCAGCCGCCGCGCGTACGGGTCGGTTTCGAGCAGCCCTTCCGGCGGACCGCCGACGACCACGCACTCGGCGTCCGCGACCAGCGCCACCGCACGGATCACGGTCTGGAAGCCCTTGCGTTCGACCAGCCGGCCCACGGTCAGGATCCGGGCCCGACCCGGCTCACGGTCGGCGGCCGGCCCGAGCGGGGCGAACGTGGACAGGTTGACCCCGGAGGGCACGACGGTCATCCGGGACCGGGGCACACCCATCCGGACGAGTTCGCCCACCTCGTCGCGGCACTGCGCGACGATCCGGTCCACCGAGCGGCCCAACTCCCGTTCGTAGGACACCCGCCGGGCCGGGCTGGTGTCCTGTACACCCTGGTAGCGGCGCTTCACAGTGCCCAGCGCGTGGTACGTCTGCACCACCGGCACGCCGGTCTGCCGGCCGGCGGTCAGCGCTGCGAGGCCGCTCATCCAGAAGTGCGCGTGGATCACCTCGGGCACCCAGTCCCCGCCCCGCCAGCGCTCGGTCAGCCAGCGACTGAACTCCCGCATGTGCGGCAACAACGCGTCCTTGGCCACCGGCTCGGCCGGGCCGGCGGGTACGTGCACCACGTCGTAACCGTCCGGGCTGCGGACGGTCACCGGCAGGTCGGGCGCGTCCCGGCGCGTGTAGACCCGCACCTCGTGCCCGGCGGCGGCGAGCGCGGCGGACAGCTCCGCGACGTGCGTGTTCTGGCCGCCGGCGTCCTCCCCTCCGAGGACGGCGAGCGGGCTGGCGTGCTCCGAGATCATCGCGATCCGCATACTTCCTCCTCCAGCAGCCGGTCCCAGTCAGCGAGGAAACGGTCGAGGCCGTACCTGTCGCGGGCGGCGGTTCGCGCCACCGCCCCGGCCTGACGCGCGGCCGCCGGTTCGGCGATGAACCGGCGGGCGGCGTCGAGCAGGGTGTCCGTCCGGGTGGCGAGGGCGCCCGCCTCCGGCGGCACCGCCGTCACCGCCTCGGTGGTGGCGAGCGCGACGACCGGCATGCCGATCGCCATCGCCTCGATGAGGCTGAGCCCGAGCGACGTCCACCGGCACAGGTGCAGGTACGCGCGCCGCCGGGCCAGTTCGGCGTGCATCCGGTGCTGGGGCACGTCGTCGTGGCTAGTGAGACGGTCGGCGGGCAGTCCGAGGTGGTCGGCCAGACCGGCGACGCCCATCCCGAAGACGTCCAGCGGGGCGATCTCGGCGAACCGGGGGAGCAGGTCGGTGCCGGTGACGCGGCCTCGTCGGACCGGTTCGTTGATCACCACGGCGAGCCGGTCGAGTTCCCCGGTGTAGGAGACGGAGGGGGCGACGATGCCGTGGTCGACCACCGTGGTGCGGGTGGCGCCGGTGTCCCAGAAGATCTGGTTGAACCCGGTGACGTGGGCGATGAGCAGGTCGTCGCGGTCGGCCATCGGGTGCCGCGTGTTGGGTACGTCGCCCTTCGGGGTGTTGTGTTCGACGTAGATGGCGGGGACGTCGCGCCCGGGGCGGCGGCGCAACCACTCCTCGGCCCGGTCGATCTCCTCCGGTCGTTGCAGGATGACCAGGTCGACGTCGGTGCCGGGCAGGTCCTCCGGGGTGACCTCGACCGCCTTGTCCGGCCAGGGGTAGGTGCGGGCCCGGCCGAGGCCGTAGGGGCCGCGGTCGGGTGTGGTGGGGATCAGATAGCGGTGGCCGCCGTGCACGAACGACGTGGTCCAGGAGCCGTGCACGTGCCAGAGCAGGATGTTCATCGGCCGCCACCACCACCGACGGCCAGCATCCGCAGCGCGTCGACCACCTCGTCCGGGTCGACGCGACTGAGGCAGGGGTGGCCGGGGACCGGGCAACTGGCGGCCCGGGTGTCCCGGCACGGCGCGGCGGCGTCGCCGAGCCGGACGGTGGGCACCCGGTAGGGTCCCCACTGACCGAACGGGACGGTCGGCGCGAAGAGGCTCACCACCGGCACACCGGCGGCGGCGGCCAGGTGCGCCGGCCCGGTGTTGCCGACCACGACCGCGCTGGCGTCCGCCACGATCCGGGCCAGCCCGGCCAGATCGGTTCGTCCACCCAGGTCGGTGCCACCGGCCGCCGCGACCCGGGCGGTGACCGGACTTTCGTCCGGGCCGCCGGTGACCAGCACCCGGTGCCCGGCGGCGGTCAGCGCTCCGGCGATCCGGGTGGCCAGCTCGGGCGGGCAGGCCCGGCTCGACGCGGCCGACCCGGGGTGCAGCACCACGTATCCCGGGTCGCCGAGATGAGCCGGGCGCGCCGCCACGGCGTCCCGGCGGAGCCGGAGCACCGGCTCGTCGCCCTCGGGCAGCCGATGGCCGGCGGCGGCGGCGAGGGAGAGGGCGCGTTCGGGTTCGGGAACGCCCACCGGCACCCGGTGCCGGATGTCCAGCAGCGAGCCCGGGTAGTCGTCGCTGATCGCCGCGATCCGGCCGATTCCCGCCATCCGCAGCAGCAGCGCCAGCGGAAGGGCGGACTGGTGGAACGAGGTGAACACCACCGCCTGGTCCGCGCCGAGGGCGCTCAGGCGGGCGACCAGGTTCCGCATGTCCTGCGGGTCGACAGGTGCCGGCGTGGGGTCGATCCACGGCAGTGGGTGCTCGATGATCTCGTCGACGCCGGGCAGCAGCTCGGCGGCGGCGCGGCCCCGTGGCCCGCAGAGCAGCACCACCCGCTGCGCCCCGGCCGCGACGGCGCGGATCGCCGGCCCGGTGACCAGCACGTCCCCCGCCGAGTCCGACCGGACCACCAGTGCGGTCCGGACCGGGTCACCGGATGGGGTCGCCGGCTGCACGGCCTGTTGACGGCGCAGGATCTCGTCCACCGCCGCCGGCAGGTCGGTGGCCGTCCAGCCGGCGGCGGCGATCTCCTCCGGTCGGGTCACCGGAGTGGGGACCAGGACACCCGTCGCCCCGGCGGCCAGTGCGGCGGCGACGTCCCGGCCGATGTCACCCACCAGCACGCACCGGGACGCGGACGTGGCCAACTCCCGGGCGGCGGCATGCACCAGACCGGGTGCCGGCTTGCGGCATCCGCAACGGTCCTCGTCGTCGTGTGGGCAGACCAGCCAGGCGTCGAACCGACCCAGCAACTCCTCGACGCGCGCGTGCACCGCCCGCATCTGCTCCCCGGTGAAGTAGCCCCGGGCCAGGCCCGACTGGTTCGTGACGACCGCCAGCCGCAGCCCGGCCGCCCGCAACCGGTCCAGCGCGGCCCGCGCTCCCGGCACCGGGCGCACCTTCTCCGGATCGCCGTTGTACGGAACGTCCTCGATCAGGGTGCCGTCCCGGTCCAGCAACACCGCGTCGTACAGGACAGGGCGGGGGCTCCCACCGACGGTGCGACGCAACCCGGCGGAACCGGCGCGGTCAGCAGCGGCATACACCCGGGCTGACCTGCGCTGATACGGCTCCTCCTGGTCCTGTCGCACAGGCGGCGGGTTCCCTGCGCCCCGAGGAGTAAACGTCGTCGCCGAGGGGGTGGCCAGCGCCGCCAGCGGCACCCCGGGTCGGCCTTACCCGCCGGGCCGGAGAAGCTAACCCACCGGTCGTTAGCCCCGCCGTGGCGCGGGTATGGGAGCCCAGTGGCGATTGTGGAGAAAGTGATCCAGGCTCCCCCGCAGCGGGTGTTCGACGTGCTGGCCGACGGGTGGACGTACAGCGACTGGGTCGTCGGCACGACACACATGCGTGATGTCGACGACGCCTGGCCCCGGGTGGGCAGCCGACTGCACCATCGGGCCGGGCCGTGGCCGATCTCGCTGCAGGACGCGTCGACTGTGCTGGTCTGCGAACCGCCGCACCGACTCGTGCTGAGGGCCGGGCTCTGGCCGGCGGGTGAGGCGATCGTGGCCTTCACGCTGGAGCCGGCCGGCGACGGCACCACCCGGGTCCGCATCGGAGAGGAATTCGCCGCCGGCCCGCTGCGATGGCTCCACACCAAGCTCAACGACCTGGTGCTGCACCTGCGCAACCGGGAGACGCTGGACCGGCTCGCCGACATCGCCACCCGACAGAAGGGGTGACCGTTCCGCAGACCGTGGCGCTGGCCGGTGTCGCGCGCACCGTCGTCGCACTGACCCTCGCCGCCGCGGCACGGGTCGGGCGCTGACCGAACTCGGCAGGCGCTGACCGGGTCTTCCCGCGCTGCCCGGCCTTCGCGGGTGTTGGGCCTGGCAACCCCGCGACCAGCGGATCGACGATCGGGCACCTCGGTCCGCCGGGTTCCGCGACGCGCGGAAGGGGTGCCTCTTCAACCCGAATGTGACAACTGGATACCCTTTCCGGGAGCCCCCTGTCCGCAAACCGAGGATGTCCGCATGATCGAGCCTGTGCAGCTGCCGTCGCCGTGGCGGGACGTACGTCTGACCGTCGTCGTGCCCACCTACAACGAAGCGGGCAACCTGCCCACACTTGTGGAGCGGCTACTCGCACTGCCGCTGCCCGGCCTGCGCATCCTCGTCGCCGACGACAACTCCCCGGACGGCACCGGTGACGTGGCCGACAAGCTGGCCATCGAGCACCCGGAGCGGATCGAGGTCGTCCACCGCGCCGGCAAGGAGGGCCTCGGCCGGGCGTACGTCGACGGGATGGGGCGGGCGATCGAGGGCGGCGCCGAGTACGTGGCGCAGATGGACGCCGACCTGTCGCACCCGCCGGAGGCGCTGCCGGGCATGCTCGGCGCGTTGCTCTCCACCCAGGCCAGCGTGGTGATCGGTTCCCGCTACGTGCCGGGCGGCGAGCTGGACGAGAACTGGCCGCTGTACCGCCGGGCCCTCAGTGGCTGGGCGAACCTCTACGTGCACACCCTGCTGCGGGTGCGCATCCGGGACCTGACCGCCGGCTTCAAGATCTGGCGAGCCGACGCGCTGCGCAACATCGACCTGAACCGGGTGCAGTCCAACGGATACAGCTTCCAGGTGGAGATGCACTACCTCGCGACCAAGCTGGGGCACACCATCCTGGAGGTGCCGATCCGCTTCGAGGAGCGCCAGGAGGGCACCTCCAAGATGACCACCGCGACCAAGGTGGAGAGCGCCCTGATGCCCTTCCGCCTCCGCAGCAAGCACCGCAACATCACCAACTAACCCCCCCCCGGCCCCCGGCCCCCCGGCCCCCGGCCCCGCGCCGGCCGCAGCCGCCGGACGCGGCCGATCATGGAGTTGTGGTGCCCGTTCTATCCAAATCCGGGCGCTTTGTCACCCACCACAACTCCATGATCGACGCGCGGGGGCGCGGGGGGCGCGCGGGGCGCCGGGAGGGGGTGGGGTTACGTGGGATAGATGGCTCGGTGGGCGGTGGCGATGGTGGCGGCGTAGGCCCGACCGGTCAGGGCGCGGTCGCGGGCCAGCGCCGCACGGGCCGCGTTCGCGCCGGGCGCGCCGTGCACGCCGCCGCCGGGATGCGCCGACGCACTGGCCAGGAAGAGCCGGTCCACCGGGGTGTCCGCCCGGCCCAGGCCAGGGATCGGGCGCAGGAACAGCTGCTGGTACGCGGCGGCGGTGCCACCGCCGAGGGTGCCGCCGACCAGGCTCGGGTTGCTCTTCTCCAGTTCGGCCGGCCCGGCCACGTGCCGGCCGACGACGAGCTGCCGGAAACCCGGCGCCGCCGCTTCCAACACGTCCTCCATGCGCTGCACGTGACCGGCGACGTCCTCGGCCCGCCAGTCGTGGCGGAACGGCAGATGGGTGTACGACCAGAGCGACTCGGTGCCCGGCGGGGAGTGACTCGGTTCGGCGACGGACATCTGCCCGAGCAGCAGGAACGGATCCCGGGGCAGTTCGCCCCGGGCCAGCTCGCTCGCGTACCGGGTCAACCCGTTCACGTCCGCGCCCAGGTGCACGGTGCCGGCGCCGGCCACTTCCCGGTTCGTCCAGGGCATCGGCGCGGACAGCGCCCAGTCCACCTTGAGCGTCGAACCGTCCCAGCGGAAGTGCGCCAGGTCCTCCACCAGCCGTGACGGCAGCGCCGCCGCACCGACCAGGTCGAGGTAGAGCGCTGGTGCCGGCACGTCGGCGAGGACAGCCCGTCGGGCCCGCCACAGCGCGCCGCCGACGGTGCGGACTCCCATCGCCCGACCCCGGGCGGTGAGCACCCGGTCGACGTGGGCGCCGTAGAGGATCACCCCACCGCGCTCCTGCAGCCGGGTCACCAACGCGTTGGTGATCTGCTGCGCGCCGCCTTCGGGCACCGGCCAGCCGATCTGCTGACCGAGCATGGCCAGCAACCAGCCGTACACGCCGGAGCCGGCCTCCTCCGGGGACAGGTCGGTGTGCAGGGCGCAGCCGGCCAGCAGGGCCGGGCCGCCGGGGCCGTCGAAGAGTTCGTCGCCGAGTTTGCGCACCGGCACCACCAGTCGCCGGGCCAGTCGCAGCGCGCCGGCCACCCGCAGCCGACGCAACAGGCCCACCCCGCCACGGACCGGCGGGAACGGCGAGGTGATCGCGTCCAGCATCGGCTCGGCCACGTCGAGCCAGTCGGTGTACGCATCGAGCCAGCGCTTGCCGTCACCGGGGGCGAACTGCTCCAGCGAGGATGCCGTGCGGTCCGGGTCCCGGTTGATCACCGCGGCCCGCCCGTCCGGCAGCAGGTGCGCCAGCACGTCCGGCGCGTGCCGCCAGGACAGCCCGTGCCGACCCAGGTCGAGGCCGGCCAGCACCGGTGACGCGTACCCCAGGGGGTAGAACGAGCTGTAGAGGTCGCTGAGATAGCCGGGCGCGGTGACCTCGGCGGAGCGGACCGCGCCGCCTGGTGCCGAGGTGGCCTCCAGCACCACCACCTCCCAGCCGGCGTCGGCCAGCAGGTTGGCCGCCACCAGGCCGTTGTGGCCGGCCCCGACGACGACGGCGTCCGCGCTCTGCGCGGCGGCGGTGCTCATCCGATCCGCCTACCCGGCGCGCAACCGGGCGAAACGCGTTTGTCTCGCCGAGGCCCGGGCATCCACCGCCGCATGTACACGGTTGCGCAGCTGGTGGGTGGGGTGTGGGGCGCGGGCGGCGACGGCGGCGAACTGGTGGTGTGTGATCCGGCGGACGGGTCGCCGGTCAGCACGGTGCCGGTGGCGACCGCCGACGAGGTCGGCAAGGCGACCCAGGCGGCACGGAACGCGGCGGCGGCGTGGGCGGCGACGGCGCCGGCCGAACGGGCGGCGGCGGTGCACCGGGCCGCGGACGCGGTGGCGGCGGCCACCGAGGAACTGGCGGCGGCGGTCACGGCGGAGATGGGCAAGCCGTTGGCGGACGCCCGCGGAGGCGTCGAGGCGGGCATCGGCACCCTGCGACAGTACGCGGAGCTGGCCCCGCTGCGGGGCGGACGCACCCTCAACGGCGGAGCCGACGCGCTGGACTTCCTGACACCGGAGCCGCGTGGTGTGGTCGCCGCGATCACTCCGTGGAACGACCCGGTGGCGGTGGCCTGTGGTGTGCTCGGCGCGGCCCTGGTGACCGGCAACGTGGTGCTCTTCAAGCCGAGCGAACGGACACCGGCGACGGGTTGGCTGCTGGCCCGGGCGCTGGACCAGGCGCTGCCGGCCGGTGTCCTGTCCCTGCTCACCGGCGGGCCGGAGGTCGGCGCGGCGTTGGCCGCGCAGGAGGTCGACGTGGTGGCGCACGTGGGTTCGACAGCGACCGGGCGGGCGATCGCCGCCGCCGCGGCCCGCACCGGCGCGAAGGTGCTGCTGGAGAACGGGGGCAGTGATCCGTTGATCGTCGACGCGGGCGTCGACCCCGGGTGGGCGGCCGGTCAGGCGGCGCTCGGCGCGTTCGCGAACGCCGGGCAGATCTGTGTGGCGGTCGAGCGGATCTACGTGCACCGGGCGGTGGCCGGGGACTTCGTGGCCGCCCTGGCGCGGCACGCCGAGGCGTTGCGGGTCGGGTCGGGCCGGGACCCGGACACCGAGCTTGGGCCGTTGGTCGACCGGCGGCACCGGGACCACGTGCACGGGCAGGTGACGGCGGCGGTGGCGGCCGGAGCGCGGGTGCGGGTCGGCGGCGAGGTGCCGGACGGGCCGGGGGCGTTCTACCCGGCCACCGTGGTCACGGACTGCCGGCACGAGATGCCGCTGGTGCGGGAGGAGACGTTCGGGCCGGTCGCGCCGGTGGTGGTCGTCGACTCGTTCGACGAGGCGCTGCGCTGCGCGGCGGACTCCCCGTACGGGCTCGCCGCCACCGTGTTGACCACGTCGATGAGCCACGCGCAGCGGGCCTGGCGGGAGTTGCCGGTGGGCACCGTCAAGGTCAACGCGGTGTTCGGGGGAGCGCCGGGTGGCGCCGCGCACCCGCGCCGCGCCAGCGGGCAGGGTTTCGGGTACGGCCCGGAGCTGCTGGACGAGTTCACCGCCACCAAGGCGGTG
The DNA here is from genome assembly GCF_029626145.1 of Micromonospora sp. WMMD961. Taxonomy (NCBI): domain Bacteria; kingdom Bacillati; phylum Actinomycetota; class Actinomycetes; order Micromonosporales; family Micromonosporaceae; genus Micromonospora; species Micromonospora sp. WMMD961. Next base: position 2,644,526 of record NZ_JARUBJ010000002.1, on the reverse strand, counting down.
CACATCGAAGCGCCGGGCGGCGGGCAGTGGTGAACGGCACGAGCGGACGCAGGGGTGGTGCGTCCGCCCGTACCGTCGTCTGGCGGGTCAGTCTCCGCGGGCCTTGCGGGTGGCCCTGTCGTTGGCCTTCTGGATCGCCTTGACCAGGTCCGGTTTGTTCATGCTGGACCGGCCGGGGACGTCCAGTTCGCGGGCCACCGACATCAGGTGGTCCTTGGTGGCGTTGGCGTCCACCCCACCGGCGGTGGGTGCGCGCCGTTCCGGCCCGCCGCCGGCCGCCTGCTGATCGCTCGGGCCCTTGCGGCCCTTCGGCTCCCAGTGGTCGCCCACCTTCTCGAACTGGTGCTTCACGGCGGCGAAGGCGGTCCGGTGCGACCGCTCCCCCTCGCCGTAGGTCTCGACCGCCGAGTCGTGTGTCTTCTCCCAGGTGCGCTGCGCCTTCTCCGGGGAGCGTCGCAGCGTGCTGGGCAGGTCTTCGCGCCCGGGCATCTCGTCCTCCTCCGTGTCGGTCGGATCCCCCTGACGTTCCCCCGGCGCCCCGGCCTAAACGGCCGGCGCACGGCGGCCGGGTTTGTCGATTTCCCGGTGTGGGTACCGGCGGGCCAGGCCCGACCGGACGACCGGTCATCCGGTGGCCGGGGCGCAGGGAGCGGGCATGACGACCACGGAGCCCGGTACGACGCTCGACGGTGCACGACGCCCTCGGGTTCCCCGACGGATGCGGCAGTTGAGCTGGCGCACCTGGCGCGGGGTGCTGGTCCGCAGTGTGCAGAACTTCGTCAACGACAACTGCTCGGACTGGGCCGCCGCGTTGACCTACTACGGGGTCCTGGCCCTGTTTCCGTCCGCCATCGTGGTGGTAGCGCTCGTCGGCCTGGTCTCCGACGGAGAGCGGACCCTGGACACGGTGGTCGACCTGGCGAAGCAGGTGGGTGCCGGGTCGGTGGTGACCGACGACGACGGCGGCGTGGTCGGGGTGATCCGGACCGTGGTGCTCGACCAGAGCAACCCCAAGCTGTTGCTGAGCTTCGGCCTGCTCGGCGCGCTCTGGTCCGCGTCGGGCTTCATCGGCGCGTTCACCCGGGCCTCCAACGCCGTCTACGGGGTGACCGAGGGCCGCCCGGTCTGGAAGCTTCGCCCGCTGCAGATCGGCCTCGCGGCGATCACGTTGGTGCTGCTCGCGGTGGTCGCCCTCGGCTTGATCGTCAGCGGCCCGGTCACCGACGCGGTCGGGGATCTGATCAACGCCGGTGGTCTGGCCCGCACGGTGTGGGGCGTGGCAAAGTGGCCGGCCCTCGCCATGATCATGATGGTGCTGCTGTCGCTGCTGTTCTGGATCGCCCCGAACGTACGCCAGCCCCGCTTCCGCTGGCTCACCCCCGGCGGCGCGGTGGCCCTGGTCTCCTGGGCGGCGGCCTCGTTCGGCTTCGGCCTCTACGTGGCCAACTTCGGCTCGTACAGCACCACCTACGGCAGCCTCGGCGCGGCCATCGCGTTCCTGGTCTGGCTCTACCTGTCCAACTCGGCGCTGATGCTGGGTGTGCAGATCAACGCCGAGGTGCAGCGCGGGCGGCAGTTGCAGGCCGGCGACCCGGACCCGGAGGAGCCGGTGCTGCCGCCGCGCCGGCCGGCCGACGACTGACAGCCGATTCCGCGCCGGATGTCCGGCCCGAGTGCCCGTTCGTGGCCGGGTGACGGTTTAGCGGGCGGGGTGCCGGGTAGCGCAGAAGGCATGGAGCGTGGCAACAGCAAGCACGGACCGAGGATCGACGAACAGATGAGTCAGGAGGTCAGCGGCCTCGTACAGGGGCCGGGGACCGGCGGCTCTCGGGTCGACGAGTCACGGGTGCCGGAACCGGCTGGCGAGGACCAGCCGGAGACGACCACCGCCCCGGCCGGCGACCTGCGCACCGGCACCCCACAGGGCATGAGTTCCACGGACGTCGAGCAGCGCAGCCGGCTCGGCCGGTTCATCTCGATGAGCGCGCTGCCGGGCGACCGCCTGGTGCTCGTCGCCAGCGCCCGCGAGAACGAGGCGCCGGACGACATCGTGGCGGCGCTCGAACGACTGCCCGAGGGCACGGTCTACCAGACCGTTTCCGAGGTGTGGGCCGCGCTCGGCAACAAGAACGAGACAACTCGCTGGTGACCGGGTCACCCCCGACCCGACGACCATTAGCGACCGAAGGAGGTTCTCTGATGAGTGGCGTTACCGAACATGTCGACGTTTCCGTGCCCGTACGCACCGCGTACGACCAGTGGACGCAGTTCGAGGAGTTCCCCGAGTTCATGGAGGGTGTGCAGGAGGTCCGGCAGCTCTCCGACACGATGACCCACTGGACGGTGGACATCGCCGGGGTGAAGCGCGAGTTCGACGCCGAGATCACCGAACAGCTCCCCGACGAGCGGGTCGCCTGGCGTTCGACCGGCGGCACCCAGCAGGCCGGTGTGGTGACCTTCCACCGACTCGACGCGGACAAGACCCGGGTCACCCTGCAGCTCGAGTTCGAGCCGCACGGTGTCGTCGAGCAGGCCGGCGACAAGCTCGGCATCGTCGACCGGCGGGCCAAGGGCGACCTGCAGCGGTTCAAGACCTACATCGAGCGGCGCGGTCAGGAGACCGGTGCCTGGCGCGGGTCGGTGGACCGCCCGCAGCCGTGACCCTGGACAGCTGCACCGATGGCCGCCGGATCTCCGGCGGCCATCGCCGTGTCCGAGCCGGCCAGCGAGACACAGTTTGCGATCATCGCGCCCGGGTACGGCTGAGGACATGACCGACGACAACATCAGGGTGTGGCGGGACGAGGAACGACTTCCGTTGGAGGAGCTGGAACGTGCCGTGTCGGGCTCCAGCCTCGACGGGCAGTCCGACGACGTGACCGGCAACGACGCGGGCGAAGAGGCCACGTTCGGGCACGGGCCGGCCGCGTCGGACCGCGAAGGGCAGGCCCAGGGCAACACGCGGGAGGCCACCGACCCGGAGCGCGCCTACCGCCCGTCCACCACCGGCCGGACCGGACCGGACGTCTGATCCTCCCCGTCCGGCTGGGCGGGCACCACCGGCGCGGGCCGCCCGGCGGCAGGTCGGCGCGCACCCCACTCGTACAGCGCGATCAGCCCCAACGCGAGCACCACCAGGGCCGATCCCAGCACCTGCACCGACGTGTTGCCGATCAGCACGCCGAGCCCGGCCGGGACGAGCGCCGCGCCGATGCCGGACGCACCGATCTGCAGTCCGATGGCCCGGTCCGCGTGCGCCGCACCGACCCGGTCGGCGGTGGTGAGGGTGAGCAGCGGGAACACCGGCGCGGCGGCGAAACCGACCACGACCAGACCGAGCACCGCCAGCGCGGCCGGCCCGGGGACGGCGATCAGCGCCGCGCCCACGGCCATTCCGGCCAGGCTGGCGCGCAGCACCAGGCTCGCCCCCAACCGCTCGGCCACCACCCCCTGCACGACCCGACCGACGAAGAGGCTGCCCCAGTACGCGGACACACAGCCGCCGGCCACCGCCGCGCTCAGCCCGCGCCCCTCGGTGAGCAGTAGGAACGCCCAGAGACCGGCGGACACCTCGATGGCCACGTACAGCGCGAAGGCCACCGCACCCGACCACACCGCCGGCAGCAGCAGCGTCTCCCGGACCGGGACCCGCACCACCGGCGGCGCGGCGGACCCCGCTCCGGTGGATTCCGTGGCGGGGGCGACAGCGGTGTGGGCCGGAACGCCACGATGCCAGGCCCGCACGGTGAGCACGAACGCGGTGGCGAGGGCGAGTTGGGCGGCGGCCACGATGCCGTAACCCCACCGCCAGGCGAGCCCGGCGCTGAGCACCCCGGTCATGATCAGCGGGCCGATGGCCACACCCAGGCCGAAGAAGGCGTGCAACCAGTTCATCTCGCGTGGCCCGAACGCCCCGGCGGCGTACGCGTTGAGCCCGGAGTCGATCGCGCCGGAGCCGAGCCCGAGGAGCAGCGCGCAACCCACCAGCACGGCCAGCACCGGGCTCACCGAGTAACCGGTCAGCGCCAGGCTGGCCAGCAGGGTGCTGCCGGCGAGCAGCGCGCCCACGCCGACCCGGGCCAGCGTGAAGCCGGCCAGCACGCTGGAGGTGAGATAACCGACGGTGCCGGCGGTGAGTACCCACCCGACCGCCTCGGTCGGCACGTCGAAGTCGCCCCGCATCGAGGGCCAGCTGACGCCGAGCAGCCCGTCGGGCAGGCCGAGACTGACGAACGCGAGGTAGGCCAGCAGGAGCAGCGAGGCGCGGGGGCGCGCGGGCGCGGTGGACACGAGACAGCATCCTGCCGCAGGGCACCCTAGTGTCGACGGCACCGGATCGCTCGCGGCGCAAAGAAGTCGTGTCCGGACGGTTGAGAAAACGGACAGCTCATCCAGAATCGGCCGATCGGGGGACGGCAATCCGGCGTGTTCGCGTAAGAATTTCGGGATGCATCAAGGCTCTGGGATCCTCTCGACCCGTCAGCGCCGGCTGGCCTGGCTCGGCTTCCTGCTCGCCGCGCTGCAGGCGCCCGTGTCCGCCTGGCTCGTCGCCGACGAGTCGTGGCTGTTCAGCCTCTGTGTCGCGCTGATGGTGGCCACCGTGATCATCGCCGACGACGCGGCCCGGCGACGCCCCACGAACGCGACAAGCGACTAGGGCGCGAGGCTAGAGCGCGAGGCCCGGCCGGGCCTCGTGCCCCGGCTGGCCCGGGCTGCGGCGGCGTTCCTTCATCTCTGCCTCGTAGAGATGGCGTCGCCCGCCCACCAGCTCGTCCCGGGCCTGCTGGTCCACCTCCCGGAACAGCGCGTGGTAACCGTCGTCGAAGTCCTCGACGATCTGGAACGTCCACCGCCCGGCGATGACGTTGCGTCCCCGCAACTCGGTGCCGATCCGCTCGGCGAGCCGTGGATGCCCGGCGGCGCGGAACTGTTCCACCGCGTCGTCGAGCATCAGGTCGGCGTGCCCGATCAGCTGGTGCATCGAGTACAGGTGCCCCCGGGCCCGCTCCACACACTCCAGCGCCTCGCTGAGCTTGCCGAGCGCGGCGACCGTCGCGTCGCTCACGCCGGCGGGCCGTTGGTGCTGCTCGTCCGGTCCGTCCGCCAGCTGTCCCATCCGTGCCTCCGTGCCGTGTGCCACCATCCGCGGGTAGTTCTCCTGCTGCCCCGTCTGTGCCGGATCAACCCCCACGGTCAGCACTGGTCGCCCGGTGGCGCAGCCGACATCCGCCGAGCGGCCGAGGTCGACGCGGTCACCGGTCGGTTAGCCTCGGTCACCATGCGTGTGCCGTTCACCCGGGTCGCCCCCCGTACCGCCGTCGACTCGGCGTGGTCCACCCTGGCCGCCCTCACCGTCTCCGTCGGCACCGTCGGGCTGGCCGCCGCCGCGGCGCGACCGGGGCTGCTGGCCCTCGTCGACCAGCACGCGGCCGCCGTCCGGGACAGCCTCGACGGGGACCGCCAACCGCTGAGCGCGGCGATGCTCGCCGGTTACGCCGAGGGGGTGCGCGCGGCTGCCCTGGAGCACGGCTGGAGCCCACCGGGTGGTCCGGTCGACTGGAGTCGCCCGGATTGGCTGCTCACCCGACTGCTCGCCGTCTGCGCGCTGGCCCGCTCGCTCGACCGGGCCTGACACGCGAGGAGGGCATCCCGCGTCGGACGCGGAACACCCTCCCCACCAGCCGTGCTGTTCCGCGTGTTACGAGCGGTACTGCTGGGCTTCGTCCACCCGAGGCATGGCCTGGGTGCGGTCCCCGCTGCGGTCGGCCATCTGCCGCTCCACGTCGCTGCGCCCGGCCGTGCTGGCCTGACGCTGCTGCTGCACCGCCCGAGCCTCCTCGGCCGCCCGACGCAACCAGCCGTCCCAACGGTTCTGCATCGGCTTCACCAGACCACCACCGACACCGACGATCAGGATGCCGGCGACCGTGGCGAGCACCGCGATCAGCACCGGGGTCGTCACTGTGGTGGCGATACCCACCTGGTTCAACGCGGCGATCACGCCGAGAGCGATGATGAAGATCGCCGTCAGGTCGGCCAGGACCTTGCCGTACGAGAGCCCTCCCAGCGCGCCGGTGACCAGATCTCGGACGGCGTTGGCGATCGCGGCCGCCACCACCACGATGACGATCGCGATGAACGCGCGCGGCAGCCAGGCCACCACGCCGCTGATCAGGTCACTGATCGCGTTGGGTCCCCAGACTCCGAAGGCGAACTGGAGCGTGAACAGCAGTACGGCGTAGTACGCGAGTCTGGCCAGGATGTCGCTGGCGTCGTACTTCGTTCTCTCCAGGGCCCGTTTGATACCGCCGCGTTCGACCGCTTGGTCGAAGCGCACCCGTTCCAGCACCGTATCCACGATCTTGAGGACGGCTCTGGCGATGAGCCAGCCGATCACGAGGATGACGATGAAGGCCACTGCCTTCGGGATGAAGAGCAGCACTGACCTCCAGGTGTCGGCGATGGCATCGCCGATGTCGGCCTGCCGGACCGCGAGGGTTTTCAGCATGATGTCCCTCCTGTCGCATGGACTGCGCCGGGCGCATACCCGGCAACCGGTGTGGCAGTCCGCGCAGAGCGCCGCCATTTTTGCGACAAGCCGCCCAACAGGGGCTCTGAACTGCCCGAACGTCCACCGCTCCCGGTGCCGGCTACGCCCCACGGCCATGATCGGATGCCTTCTCCGACCGGCGGACTAGGCTGCGGACATGCCAGGAACGGTCGGGCGAGTCCCCACGCCAGCAACTCCCGGCTCCGGCGCGTCCTCCGGGTCCGGTACGGTCGCCGCCGTGTTCGCCCACGACTGGGCCGGCACGCCACTGGGCCCGCCGGACGGCTGGGACGTGACGGTCCGAGCCGTCGTCGAGCTGATCCTCGCCTCGCCGATGCCGATGGCCCTGGCGTACGGCGACGACCTCGTGCTGCTCTACAACGCCGGCTACGCCGAGCTGCTGGGCACCAAACACCCGGGTGCCCTCGGGCGGCCGGCCGCCGAGGTGTTCGCGGAGATCTGGGCGCTCCCGGGCGTCGGTGCGGTGATCGAGCGCTGCTACCAGCAGGGGGTGCCATTCCTGGAGAAGGAGTCGACGCTGCCCCTGGTCCGTGGCCACTCCCCGACGGCGGAGCAGGCGGTCTTCACCCGGGCTTACTCGCCGGTGCGCGACAGCATCGGGCAGATCGTCGGAGTGCTGACGGTCGCGGCCGAGACCACCCACGTCACCGAGCAGTTGCAGAGTCTCAGCGAGGTGGCCGCGGCGCTCGCCGGCACGCTCACCCTCGACGACGTGGCCCGGGTGGCGCTGCGGTACGCGATCACCACGTTCGACCCCGACCAGACCTCGTTCGTCGTCGACGAGGGCGGCGGCGGTTGGCGCATGGTGCGAAGGGTCCGCGGCGAGTTGTTGGACGAGGCCGACGAACGACTCCCCCCGCTCTGGCGGCGCGCGCCGGTGGACTGGTCGACACCGGTGGTGCAGGCGGCACGCTCCGGCGGCCCGTCGTTCGTCGGTGACGGGCAACCGCTGCGGGACACCGCCGTGGACCGCCACGACCAGAAGGTCCGGGCGATGGCGGCCCTGCCGCTGGGCACCTCGGTGGTGCGCGGCGGGCTGGCGGTCGGCTACCAGGCTCCGCACACCTGGTCGCCGGCCGAGCGGGCGCTGCTGGCCGCGTCGGCCGAGCTGATCGGTCAGGCCGCCGAGCGGGCCCGCCGCTTCGAGACCCAGCACGGCACCGCCCAGTTGTTGCAGCGCAGCATGCTGCCGGAACATTTGCCGGACCTACCCCGGCTGCGGATCGCGGCCCGTTACGACCCGGGGGTCGACGGCAACGCCGCCGGCGGCGACTTCTACGACGCCTTCCTGTTGCCCAACGGCGCGCTGGGCGTGGTGCTGGGCGACGTCGCCGGCCACGACGTGCAGGCCGCCGCACGGATGGGTCAGGTCCGGGCCGCGCTGCGCGCGCTGGCTCTGGCCGACCCCGCGCCGGACGCCGTGCTGGCCGGGCTGGACCGGTTGGTGACCAGCCTGGGCGTGGAGGCCGGCACCCACGAACTCTTCGTCACCGTGGTGTTCGGGGTGATCGACGCGGAGCGGCGGGAGCTGACCCTGGCCAGCGCCGGGCACCCCGCGCCGCTGATCCGCCGCGGCGACCCGGACGGCCGCCCGCACGCCGAATACCTCGACGTCCCGGCCGGCCCTCCGCTGGGTCTGGGCGGCCGACCGGGCACCACGACGGTCCCGTTCCGCCCCGGCGACACCCTGCTGCTGTTCAGCGACGGAGTGGTGGAACGCCGCCGGCACAGCCTCGACGCCGGGCTGACCACCCTCGGCGACGCCGTCGCCAAGGCCGGCAGCGGCGACCCACGCGCACTGTGCGCGGTGGCCACCGCAGCGGTGCCGGGCAGCACCGAGGACGACGTGGCCGTGTTGGCGGTCGAGCACGCCCTCAAGCCGAGCCGGTCGGCGAGCATGGAGATGCCCGCGGAGCCGACCGCGCCGAGCCGGGTCCGGCACTGGATGACCGGTCAGCTCACCGAGTGGCAGGTGGCCGAGTCGGTGATCGGGGCTGCGGTGTTGTGCACCAGCGAGCTGACGACCAACGCGTTGCTGCACGCCGGCACGGCCGCCCGGGTGGAGATCGACCTCAGCCCCGAGCGGCTGCTGGTCTCGGTCGCCGATTCCGGCACCCGGGGCACCGTGACCCGGGCTCGCACCGACACGTTGAGCAGTCGCGGGCGCGGTCTCGGTTTGATCGAGGAGCTCAGCGACGCCTGGGGCACCGACCCGTCGGTCCGCGGCTCCACGGTCTGGTTCGAGATCCGCACCCGGAACCCGAGTGCCGCCTGAAGACCGCCCGAACGGGTAGGAGGACGCCCATGCGTACCGACAAACCCTCCGGAATCCTCTTCGACGTCGACGGCACCCTGGTCGACACCACCTACCTGCACACCGTGAGCTGGTGGGAGGCGTTGCGCCAGACCGACCAGCCGGTGCCGATGGCGATGGTGCACCGCTCGATCGGGATGGGTTCGGACAAGCTCCTGGACCACCTGCTCGGGCCCGAGCGGGATCGCGACGCCGACTCCAAGCTGCGCGACGCGCACGACACCCTGTACGCCGAGTACTGGGAACGGCTCACGCCGCTGCCCCGGGCGGCCGATCTGCTGCGCGCCTGCGCCGAGCGAGGCTTGCGAATCGTGCTCGCCACCTCCGCGGCGGAAGCGGAGGTCGGGGCCTTGCGCCGGGCGCTGGCCGCCGACGACGTGATCGACACGATCACCTCCTCTGCGGACGCGGAGCAGAGCAAGCCGGCCCCGGACATCCTGGTCGCGGCGTTGGAGCAGTCCGGGTTGGCCGCCGAGCGGGTGGTCTTCGTCGGCGACTCGGTGTGGGACGTCGTCGCGGCCGGCAAGTTGGACATCCCCTGCGTGGGGCTGACCTGCGGCGGCACCAGCCGAGGCGAGTTGGCCGGCGCCGGCGCGGTGGCGGTGTACGACGACCCGGCCGCGTTGCTGGGCGAATTGGCGGACTCACCGCTCACCCGGGCCCGCGAGTGAGTTCCACACCGGTTCGCGCATAGCGGGAGGCCCCGCGGGGCAAGGTCTGTCACCACCTGCCCGCGCCTCGCGGGTGCGGCGGAGAGGTGGTGCCGTGGAGCCGGTTGATGTGGCGTTCGCGCTGGTCGGTGTGGGCGCGCTGCTCGCGGGCATCCTCCCGCGGGTCCTGGAGTACCGCCCACTGTCCATGCCGATCGCCTTCCTCGCCCTCGGCATGGTGGTGTTCCTGCTCCCGGTGGGGCTACCGACACCGGATCCGCTGGCCCACCCGGAACTGGCCACCCACCTCACCGAGATCGGGGTGATCGTCGCGCTGATGGGCGCCGGGCTCAAGATCGACCGGCCGTTGAGTTGGCGGAAGTGGTCGTCCACCTGGCGGCTGCTGGCGATCGCGATGCCCCTGTGTATCGCCGCGGTGGCACTGCTCGGCTGGTGGTGGGCGGGGTTGGTGCCGGCCGCCGCCCTGTTGTTGGGCGCCGCGCTGGCCCCGACCGATCCGGTGCTCGCCGCCGACGTGCAGGTCGGCGAGCCGACCGACGTGGAGGACTCCGAGGACGAGGTCCGCTTCGCGTTGACCTCCGAGGCCGGACTCAACGACGGGTTGGCGTTCCCGTTCGTCTACGCCGCCATCGCCATCGCCTCGACCAGCCTGGCCCCTCGCGAGTGGTTCGTCGAGTGGTTCACCGTGGACGTGTTGTGGAAGGTGGGTGTCGGGGTCGGCGGTGGCCTTCTCATCGGCTGGCTGCTGGGCAAGTTGTTCTTCCGCGCGCCCAGCACTCTGCGGCTGGCCCGGCACGCCGAGGGTTTCCTGGCCCTGGCTGCCACGTTCCTGGCGTACGGGCTGGTGGAGGTGGTCGGCGGGTACGGCTTCCTGGCGGTGTTCGTGGCCGCCCGCGCGATCCGGGCCGCCGAGCGGACCCACGAGTTCCACTCGGTGCTGCACGACTTCGCCGAGCAGGTCGAACGGCTGCTCACCCTGGTGCTGTTGCTGCTGCTCGGCGGCGCGATCGTGGGTGGTCTGCTGATCCCGCTGACCTGGTCGGCGGCCGCCGTCGGGCTGGCGCTGGTGTTCCTGATCCGGCCGCTGGTCGGCTGGTTGTCGCTGCGCGGGGCACCGGGGCGGCCGGCCGAGCACTGGGTCATCTCGTCGTTCGGCATCCGTGGCGTCGGATCGTTCTACTACCTCGCGTACGCCACCACGAAGGCCGACTTCCCGCAGGCCGAGCTGCTCTGGGCGACCGTCGGGTTGGTGGTGCTGGTGTCCGTGGTGGTGCACGGCATCACGGCGACTCCGGTGATGCAGCTACTGGACCGGGAGGGCGAGCGGACCGCCGACCCGCCCGAGCGGGACACCGATGCCCGGCCCGTCGCGGCGGCCGGGCACTCCTGACCGCCTTCAGGTCAGGCGGGCGGCCAGGGCACGGCCGAGGTCCCGCCCGGAGCGCCAGGCCGTCTGCACCTGCGGCTTACCGAACGCGTCGCCGGCCAGGCCGATCCCGTCGGCGTCGAGGTGATGGGTGGCGTCGTCGGTGTGGGCGGTCGGCTTCGCGTACGTCCAGCGGTGCACGTGCACGTCGACGGCCGGCTCGGGGAGGCCCAGGAGGTCGCGGACGGCCTGCTCGATGGCCGGGCCGGCGCCGCTGGGCTGGGCCAGGTGACCGGCGGCGAATTCCGCGACGGTGTGCGCGACCAGCACCGGAGCACCGTCTCCGCGCCGGTCACCGTCGTCGCAGACGAGGCTGAGCACCGGATGGTCGTTGACGAACGCGCCCCGGAACTCCGGCCACCGCCGGGTCGGAAAACGCAGCACCGCGGCCATCGTGGGCGACCAGCGCTGCGCCTGCACGACCCGGGTGGCGTCGGCCAGCGCGGGGTCGAGCAGCAGGGCGGCCTGCGGGCCGGGCATGGCCAGGGCGACCGCCGCGCACGACTCGCCGTCCACCGTCGGCCCGGGCTCGATGGTGAGCACCAGCCGGTCGACGGTCACCGGCACCGCGCCGGCCAGGTGCTCGACCAACGAACGCAAACCGCGCGGTGCGGCGAAGCGCATCGGTCCGGGCACGTCCCGACGCCCGTCGCGGTCGTACGACTGGAAGGTGTCGGTCCACTCGCGGACCAGGCCGGCGGCGCGCCACTGCTCGACCACGGCGGTGAAGTCCGGGTCGCTGGCGGTGAAGTACGCGGCGCCGATGTCGGCGGGCCGCCCGCCGAAGCGCTTGCTGGCCATCCGGCCGCCGCAGACGTGCGCCCGCTCCCGGACCCGCACCGGCACGCCCGCGCGAACCAGTTCCACCGCGCAGGCCATCCCGGCGATGCCCGCTCCGACCACCACCACACCCGACCGGTCCACCGTCATCTGGTGATCGTAGGCGGCGGGGCCGGGGCGCATGAACCACCGACGAACGGGGTACTGGCACACCTGTTCGAAAGAAAGGTGATGACGATGACCGACCGCGACAACCAGCAGGCCGACCAGAGCGCCGCGATCAAGGACCCGGACGAGTGGGTCACTGGTGACGAGCCGCCCACCGCAGCTCAGGAGTCCTACCTGCACACGCTCGCCCGCGAGGCGCAGGCCGACCTCCCGGACGACCTGACCAAGGCCGAGGCGTCCAAGCAGATCGACGAACTCCAGGCCCGAACCGGCCGAGGCCAGTAGAGCAAGGCCCCGCAGCATCGGGCCGACCGCGTCGATCATGGAGTGGTGGTGCCTGACTTGAGGTGATACAAGCACTTTGTCACCCACCACAACTCCATGATCGACGGCGGGTGGCGATCGCGCGGTCAGTCGCGGGTGAGCCGGTGCAGGGTCACCTCGGTCAGGCGGCCAGCGCTGATCGTGGCGCTGAGGTAGGTGGCGTGCGGCTGCGAGCGCCGGTCGGTCGGTGACCCGGGGTTGAGCAACCGCAGCCCACCGGGCGCCTCGGTGTCCCAGGGAATGTGTGAGTGCCCGAAGACCAGCAGGTCGACGTCGGGGAAGAGGGCCGCACACCGCTTCTCGCGACCGGTCCGAGGGCCGGTCTCGTGCACCACGGCGACCCGCAGGCCGTCGAGGTCGACCCGGGCCACCTCCGGCAGCCGGGCGCGCAGCGCCGGCCCGTCGTTGTTGCCGTACACCCCGACGAGTCGGCGCGAACGCGCGGTCATCGCGTCGAGCAGCGTCTCGTCCACCCAGTCGCCGGCGTGCACCACCACGTCCGCCGCCTCGATCGCGGCCCAGAGCGGGCCGGGCAGGTCCCGGGCCCGCTTCGGTACGTGGGTGTCTGCCGTGAGCACCAACCGCATGCCGGCATTCTTCCCCGCGCCCCGCCCGTCCGCCCGGGGACGCGCGCGGGCAGCCGGGCGGTTCAGGAGCGCGCCGGACTGAAGTGCTCCGGCGGCATGCCGAGACCGCGCAACGCGGGATCCCGCTCGACGTCGGTCAGCACACCGGCGGCGTTGATCAGGCCGATGTGGGAGAACGCCTGGGGAAAGTTGCCCAACTGCTCGCCGGTCAGCGGGTCGATCTGCTCGGCGAACAGGCCCAGGTCGTTGACCCGCCCCGCCAACTCCTTGAACAGCGTGTGCGCCCGGTCCCGTTCGCCGGCCAGCGCCAGGCAGCTCACCAGCCAGAACGAGCAGATGAGAAACCCGGCCGGGTCGCCGTCCCAGCGCCGCAACAGGCCGTCGTGCGACAGCCGGTCCTCCACCGCGTGGATCGTCGAGCGCATCCGCGGGTCGTCGGCCCGGAGGAACCCCACCAGCGGCATCACCAGCACCGAGGCGTCCAGTTCGGCGGATTCGAAACGTCCGGTGTACGCCTGGATCCGCTCGTTCCACCCGCGCTCGAGCACCTCCGCGCGGACCTCGTCGCGGGCGGCCGCCCACCGGGCCACGTCCTGCGGATCGCCGAGCCGGTCACCGAAGCGGACCGCCCGATCCAGCGCGACCCAGCACTGCACCTTCGACGACACGTGGTGGTGTTCGACGCCACGCTCCTCCCACATCCCCGCGTCGGGCAGATTCCAGTCCCTCGCGGCCTGGTCGGCGAGCACCCGCAGAACGTGGCGTACCTCCTGGTCCAGCGGCACCAACCTGTCGCGCATCAACCAGGCGGCGTCCATCGTCTCGCCGAAGATGTCGGTCTGCCGCTGCTGCCAGGCGTCGTTGCCGATCACCACCGGCGGGCTGTCCCGGTACCCGCCGAGCTGCTCCAGACGGTGCTCGGTGAGGTCCCGCTCCCCCAGCACCCCGTACATGATGGGCACCGGCCTGTCGTCGACCCGGCCCATTGCCCGGCCCAGCCAGGCGAACTGCCGCTGCACCTCGGCAACGCACGTCGAACGCCACAGCGCCCGCAGGGTGAGAGTGAAGTCCCGCACCCAGACATAGCGGTAGTCGTAGTTGCGGTCCCCACCGAGTTCCTCCGGCAGTGAGGTGGTCACCGAGGCCACCACCGCGCCGCTGGGCCCGTACGTCATGCCCTGCACCACCAGACGGCTACGCCGCACCTCTTCGGCGTAGAGGCCCTGGTACTCGTGCTCGTCGGCCCAGGACCGCCAGCCGGCCACGGTGTCGGCGATGGTCTGGTCGGCGTCCGGCACCTCGGGCAACGGGGCGTCGTAGGTCGGGGCGTACCCGAGGGTGAAGTTGTGTGTCGTGCCGGCGCGGACGGTGAACGTCGCAGTGGCCTCGCCGTCGCCGGGGGTGAATCCCACGGTGCTGCAGCGCAGGGTGAGTCGGGCGGCGCCGGCGATGGCCTCCAGCATGTCGTCCCGCTCGACCAGGTACGCGATGGTGCGGCCGTACTCGAAGCGCGGCCGGTAGTAGGACCGCATCGGCACCTCACCGGACAGCCCTTGGACCGAGCGGACCAGCACCTGCGGTGAGTCCACCCCGATGTCGTGGCCACGAGCACCGGGCTCGAAGGCGAGCGCGTCGATGAGCGCCACGTCCCCGTGTGGGGTGCGGAAGACCGTCCGCAGCACCAGGGTGTCGTCGAGGTAGCGGCGTTCGACTGTGTAGTCGCCCTCCGGACGGATCGACCAGTGCCCGGCGCCGTCGTCGAGCAGCCGCGCGAACACCGACGGGGCGTCGAACCGGCCCGGGCACCACCAGTTCACCGAGCCGGTGTGGTCCACCAGCGCCGCGCTGCGGCCGTCGGCGAGGAAGCCGTAGTCGCTGATCTGTCCGCTCTGCACCCGGGTGCCTACCCGGGTGCGTCGAACCCATGCCACATGCAGCGGTCGTCGAGGCACGCCGGCCGGCGTTACCGCCGGCCGTGGGCGGGAACCCCGGAAGCTGACGAGGGAGGATGCTCATGACGTCAGCTTCGGGACCGACCGCCGCATGGCGGCCGGGCACACAGGGTGGCGACCTGCTTCCGTCCGGTCCGGCCGGCCGCCTGTCGACACCGGCCGGTGACGGCCACGGGCCGGAGGCCGGCTCGCCAACCGTGACGATCGGCTCGTACCCGGACTATCCGGCCGCCCAGCGGGTTGTCGACTATCTGGCCGACAACCGTTTCCCGGTGGAACACAGCGCCATCGTCGGCACCAACCTCACGCTCGTGGAGACGGTGCTCGGGCGGATGACCACCGGTCGCGCCGGCCTGCTCGGCGCGGGCACCGGCGCCTGGTTCGGGCTCTTCATCGGGCTGCTGTTCGGCATCTTCACCGTCGGCAACTGGCTGGCGGTGATCCTGGTCGGACTGGTCATCGGTGCGATCTGGGGTGCCGTGTTCGGCGCGGTCGCCCACGCCATGACCGGCGGGCAGCGCGACTTCACCTCGGCCAGCTCACTGCGCGCCGGCCAGTACGCGGTGACCGTCGACGCGCAACTCGCCGACCAGGCCCGCCAACTGCTGGCCCGGATGCAGGTGCCCGGCGCGAACGCCCGCTGAGCCACGATCGACACGACCGGCCGTCCCGGCAACACGCCGGGGCGGCCGGTCAGTCGTGGTACGCCAGCTCGCCGGCCCGGATGTCGACCTCGACCCGGTTCTCCGGCGGCGCCAGCGGGCAGGCCCAGCGGTCGTCGTAGGCGCAGCTCGGGTTGTAGAGATAGTTGCCGTCCAGCCGGACCCGGTCGCCGGGCAGCAGCTCGACGCCCCGGCCGAAGGTGCCCTTCACCGTGTCGGTGAGGTACCGCCCGCCACCGTAGGTGTCCTGCCCGCAGGTGCCGTCGCGCAACGGCACGAACAGTCCACCCCCGTACGCCTCGATCCACCACAGGGTCAGCGGCCCCCACGGGGTCTCGGCCACCGCCACCCGCCGGTACGCGACCACCCCGTCCGGGCCGCCGGTGTCGATCCGCAGTTCTCCGCTGGCCGGGCGCAGCGGCGCCTCCACCACGGCCTCCGGGTTGGCGGGAAAATAGCGGACCCCGGTGAAGTCGGCCCGCTCCGCCGGCGGGATCGGACTCTGCGGGTGGGTGGCGAACAGCTCGTCGCGGCCGGCACGGAAGCCGGTCAGGTCGACGTCGGACAGGTACAGCCGGGCAACCCGCTCCCGCCAGTCGGCCAGCTCAAGGTCGGTCAGCATCCCGAAGCCTCCTGATCGAGTGACAGCTCTCCGGACCGCACGGGCTTGCCACACGCGCGGCAGCGCACCTCGGCGACGAAGACCTGGCCGCAGACGTCGTGGATGAGGTCGACAGTGGGCACGTCGCCCTCGCTGTAGGTGTCACCCCAGCGCTTGAGCACGAGGATGACCTGCCCGAGGTCCTTGCCCTTCTGGGTGAGTTCGTACCCCGCGGCCTTCCCGTTTTCGATGGCACGAGCCTGGAGGATGCCCGATTCGGCCAGTTTGCGCAGTCGAGCGGCGAGGACGTCCCTGGGTGCGCCGACGGCGCGAAGGATCTCGGTGTATCGCGAGGCGCCGAATGCGAGCGCTCGCACGATGTGCAGCGACCACCTGTCGTTGACTGCGTCCAGCGCCACAGCGAGAGAATCCCGCTCTGGTTTGGATTTCAAACCGTCGGTGCTACGGTTCGTTTGGTTGGACATTCAAACCACACTACCCGAGGAAGCACCCATGACATCGCCACCCGAGTCACGTACCGACGGCGGATCTCTCGTCGACCAACGCCGAGCCTGGACCACACTCGTCATCACCGGGCTGATCATCGGCACCGCCTTCATCGCGATCTATGTCGGACTGCAACGCCACCCCGAGCCGAGCCGGCTGCCGATCGCCGTGGTCAGCGAGCACCTGTCGGACAACGCCCAGGCCGGGTTCGGGAACGCCGTGGCCGTTACCGAGGTCGCGAGCGTCGCGGACGGCCGGGCCATGGTGCGACACGGCGACGCCGTCGCCGTCCTCGGCGCGTCCTCCCCCACCACGTTGACACTCGACTACGCCGGCGCGAGCGGGTTCAGCGAGAGCGGCGCCGCGCGTCAACTCGCGGCCGGCCTCGCCACGAAGACGGGGGCGACAGTCCAGGAGAACGACATCGTGCCGCTGGCGACCTACGACAGCCGAGGCCTGTCCGCGTTCTACGTGGTGTTCGGCGTCACCCTGTCGTCGTTCGTCCTCGCGCAGGGGCTCACCGCCGCCGCCGCGAAGGTCCGCCTGCGCCACCGCCTCTACGCGATGGGCGGCTTCGCCGTCGCGATCGGTGTGATCGCGGCGACCGTCGCAGGTCCGCTCTACGGCTCGCTGACGGCCCCGTTCCCGCTGCTCGCCCTCTCGCTCATCCTCCTGTCCGCCGCGAGCGCCTTCACCACGAAGGCTCTGGGTGCATGGCTCGGGCCGGCCGGCATCGCCCTGGCCGTCCTCACCCTCACGACGATCGGCAACGCGACGAGCGGAGCCACGATCGGGGTCGACCTGCTACCGCAGTGGGCGCAGGCGATCTCGGGAAAGCTTCCCCCGGGCGCAGCCGTACGAGCTGTCAACAGCTTCGGCTACTTCTCCGGCGCGCACACAGTGGCGCCCCTCGCCATCCTCACCACCTGGTTCCTGGCGGGCCTCGGATTCGTCCTGCTCCGACAGCGGACCGCCGTACGCCGCCCGCTCACCGCCAAGGCGGGACGATGACCGCCCGGGTCAGTCCCTATCTCACGTTCGCCGGCAACGCTCGACAGGCGATGCGGTTCTACCAGTCGGCCTTCGGGGGCGACCTGGACATCACCACGTTCGGCGATCTCCAGGGGTCGACGGACACGGCGCAGGACGAGCTGATCGCGCACGCCACGCTCCGAGGGACGACCGGGGTGGTGCTGATGGCCTCCGATCGAACGCCGGGCGACGAGGTGGCCGGGGGCAGCACGTCGATCACCCTCGGCGGCGACGAGGCAGAACTCGCCACGTACTGGGAGCGGCTGTCCGAGAGTGGGTCGGTCACCGTGCCGTTCGCCAGGTCGCCGTGGGGTGCGCTCTACGGCAGGTGCACCGACAAATTCGGAACCGACTGGCTGGTGAACGTCACGGCACCGGCGACGCCCTGATCCGAACACAACGATGGACGCCGGCCGGGTGGGCACCGCATGCCCGCTCGGCCGTCAGCGCGACGGCCAGTTGCTCAGGACGGCGTCGAGGGCGTCCAAGGTTCGGGCCCACGAGTCGTCCGTCGTACGCGGGGTGTGCCGGAATCCGCCGGTCTTCTCCAGGCTCACGAACCCGTGGAACGTGCTGTGCATCATCCGCACCGCGTCGGTCTGGTCGGGCTCGGCGAGCCGGTAGCCGCGCAGGATCGCCCGGGTCATCTCGGCGTGCCGGGGGCCGGCGCTCGCGGCGGCGGTCTCCGGGTCGAGGTCGATCTGCATCGCGGCGTACCGGCCGGGGTGCTGCCTCGCGTAGTCGCGGTACGCGTTGGCGAACGCCACCAGCGCGTCCTTGCCGGCCCGGCCGGCGAGCGCGGCGGCGACCCGGTCGGCCAGCTCCGCCAGCGCCAGCAGGGCGATCCGGACCCGGAGGTCCCGCGCGTTCTTGAGGTGGAAGTACAGACTCGCGTCCTTCACCCCGAACTGGCGGGCGAGCGCGGCGACGGTGACGTTCTCCACGCCCACCTCGTCGGCCAGCTCGGCCGCGGCCAACGTCAGGCGCTCGACAGTCACCCCGGCACGTGCCACGCAGCACACTCCCAACCTAGCCGTAATAATCGTTTGCCTAGGAGCGCTAGACTACTACCTATGTTGGTCCTGACCGAATCCGCCATCCGCACATCCTTCGTCAACTGCAGCAAGGGCGAGGCGAAGCGGCTGGCCGTACCGAACGATCTTGAAATGCGACCCTGGGACGACCTCGACTTCTTCGGCTGGCAGGATCCGTCCGCGCCACAGCGGGCCTACCTGGTCGCCGAGACCGGCGGCAAGCTCGCCGGGGTGGTGCTGCGGGCCGCGACGCACCAGACCGGGCGCGTACGGCACAGCATGTGCTCGTTCTGCCTGACCACACACCTCGGCGGCGGCGTCTCGTTGATGACCGCCCCCAAGGCCGGCCCGAGCGGACGGCAGGGCGATTCCGTGGGCACGTACCTGTGCTCCGACCTGGCCTGCTCGCTGTATGTGCGGGGGAAGAAGCACGCCGGGCCCCCCGCGCCCGAACCGCTGCCCCTGCCGGAGCGGATCGACCGCGTGCGGAGCGCCCTCGCGACATTTCTCGCCAAGGTCACCGACTGACGGGTCGAGGCGAGCGGCGCGGCCGGGGGCCGAAGCGTGAACGGTTCCCTGCCGCCCTAGCGGTCGGTGGCCAGGCGGGCGTGCAGGTGCTCGTCGTAGCGGCGGCCGTCGCCGTACCGGTACGACTCGCGCAGCGTCCCCTCGGCCCGGTAGCCGGCCCGCTCGGCCACCCGACACGAGGCCGGGTTGGCCACCGCGTGGCACAACTCCACCCGGTGCAGCCCGAGGTCGGCGAACGCCCAGGCGGTGAGCCGGACGACGGCACGCCCCGCCACCTGACGCCCGCGCGCGGCGGGCACCGTCCAGTAGCCGATGGACGCGTCGCCGTCGTGGATGCGGTGCAGCGACACCGAGCCGAGCACGTCACCGTCGGTCGCCGAGGTCACCGCCATCGAGGCGTGGCCGCCGGTGGACCAGTCGGCCCGGCGACGAACCCACTGCAGCGCGACGTCGTCGTCGACCGGGCCGCCACTCTGCGGGTTCCACTGGGCGATCGCCGGGTCGCGCAGCGCGTCGCGCACCGCCGGGGCGTCCTCGTCCCGCCAGGGGCGCAGCAGCAGGTCGGCGGCGGTGAGTTGCACGTGTTCCACGAGGCCGGAGTCTGACACATCGCGTCCCGGCGGCGCCGCCGAATTGGCGTCCGCTTCCTTCAAAGCTGCACGAACCACCGAATCGTGCGCCGAAAAGGTGAGCGAGGCAACGCGGAAGAGCACTAGTTAAATTTTTAACAAGTGCTATCGTCGACCGCATGACCGAGAGCCTGGACAGCACCCGAGAGGCCGCCTGGCGCGCCTACATCGAGGCCAGCCAGCGTCTCTACACCCAGCTGGAAGAAGACCTGCGCGGCCACAGCGATCTCAGCTTCGCCGACTACCACGTGCTGGTCCTGCTCTCCGAGGCACCGGGGCAGCGACTGCGGATGGGCGAGCTGGCCAGCCGACTCATCTTCTCGCCGAGCCGACTGACGTACCAGATCTCCTCCATGCAGCGCCGCGGCATGGTCAGCAAGGAGCCCTGTCCGGACGACCGACGCGGCAGCGAGGCGGTCCTCACCGCCGCCGGGCTGCTCGCACTACGGGACGCCGCACCACACCACCTGGCGTCGGTGCGCACCCACCTGATGGACGACCTCGACGATGCCGAGGTCGCCTGCCTCACCCGGGTCTTCGGCCGGATCGGGGACCGCCTGCGGGCGTCCCGGTCCGGTGCGACAACCCCTGCCACGAGCTAGGAGCCTTCGATGCCCGCGATCACCGTCGACAACGTTCTCGTCCTCCCCCGTCTGCCCCGGCTGGAGGAGTCCACCACCTTCCGTCCGGTCCGCACGGTGACCACCGCTCCCACCGGCTTCGAGGGCGAGGGCTTCCCGGTCCGTCGCGCCTTCGCCGGAGTGTCGACCACCGACCTGGACCCGTTCATCCACCTCGACCAGATGGGCGAGGTCGACTACGCGCCGGGCGAGCCTAAGGGCACGCCGTGGCACCCGCACCGCGGCTTCGAAACCGTCACCTACATCATCGACGGTGTCTTCGACCATCAGGACTCGCACGGCGGTGGCGGCACCATCACCGACGGCGACACGCAGTGGATGACGGCGGGTAGCGGCCTGCTGCACATCGAGGCGCCGCCGGAGCACCTGGTGATGAGCGGCGGGCTCTTCCACGGCACCCAACTCTGGGTCAACCTGCCCCGGTCGGCCAAGATGAACCCGCCCCGCTACCAGGACATCCGAGGCGGGGAGTCGGCACTGCTCACCACGCCCGACGGCGGCGCGCTGATCCGGGTCATCGCCGGTGAGATCGCCGGGCACCGCGGCCCCGGTTCGACCTTCACCCCGATCACCATCACGCACGTCACCGTGCAGCCGGGGGCGCAGGTCGACCTGCCCTGGCAGCCCGAGTTCAACGCCCTGGTGTACGTCCTCGGCGGGCGCGGCACGGTCGGCACCGACCGGCGGCCGGTACGCACCGGTCAGCTCGCGGTGCACGGTCCGGGCGACGCGCTGCGGTTCGGCGCCGACACCGCGCAGGACAGCAACGCCCCGGCGCTGGACCTCTACATCATGGGTGGCCAGCCGATCCGGGAGCCGGTGGCGCAGTACGGCCCGTTCGTGATGAACACCCGGGACGAGCTGATCCAGGCGTTCGAGGACTTCCAGGCCGGAAGGCTCGGCGTGATCCCCACCGAGCGTCTGCCGCACACCGGCGACCAGGGCACCCGCCCCTGACCACTGGTGACGACTGAGACTGGCGCCGGCGCCTCCGCATCACCCGCGAGGCGTCGGCGCCGATCTCAGGAAACCGCGAAGATCCCGGCGACACCCAGAATCACCATCAGCAACACCGCTACCAGCGCACCCCGTTCGCTCTCCACCGCCGGCTCGCGGTCCTCGGTCACGGGATTCGTCGTGTCGCGGGGCATGGTGTGGCCTCCTCGGCTGTCGTCGCGTCGCTCTTCGGTGGCGTTGACCAGGTCACTGGTCTGTCGGCCTGGCGTGCGGCCCCGGGTCGGGCGTCCTACGGTGAGGACGTTGCCGACCTCCAGGAGGGCTGGACGGTGCCGTTGCAGGACTGGTTTCTCACCGCGGAGGAACGCGCCAACCCGGTGTCTGGGTTACCCACCTGGACCACGGGAAACCTCGCCGAGCCGTTGATTCACGGTGCCGCCTACTTCGACCGGCTGGTCGACGAGGTGCAGGCGCTCGGTCCCGGTGACCACCTGTTCTTCACCGACTGGCGGGGTGACCCGGACCAGCGGCTGCGCCCGGACGGCCCGACCGTGGCCCAGCTCTTCGCCCAGGCCGCCCAGCGGGGCGTGGTGGTCAAGGGGCTGATCTGGCGCTCGCACCTCGACGTGCTGGCCTACAGCGAGGCGGAGAACCGCGACCTCAGCGAGGCGATCTCGGCTGCCGGTGGCGAGGTGCTGCTCGACCAGCGGGTCCGGCGCGGCGGGTCGCACCACCAGAAACTCGTGGTGTTGCGGCACCTGGGCGCACCGGACCGGGACATCGCGTTCGCCGGCGGGATCGACCTGTGCCACAGCCGCCGCGACGACGCCGATCATCATGGTGACCCGCAACCGGTGCAGATGTCCCCCCGCTACGGGTCCAACCCGCCCTGGCACGACGTGCAGCTCGCGGTACGCGGCCCGGTGGTGGGCGCGTTGGACACCCTGTTCCGGGAACGCTGGACCGACCCGATGCCGCTGGACTCGGAGAACCCGGTCGCCTACCTGCGGGATCGGCTGCGCGGCGCGGACCTGCGCCCGGACCCACTGCCCGAGCAACCGGCCGATCCCCCACCCTGCGGTCCGCACCAGATCCAGGTGTTGCGCACCTACCCCGCCGTGCGGCCCCGCTACTCGTTCGCGCCCGACGGCGAGCGGACCGTGGCCCGGGGTTACACCAAGGCGGTACGCCGCGCCCGCCGACTCATCTACCTGGAGGACCAGTACCTCTGGTCCACCGAGGTCGCGGACCTGTTCGCACACGCGCTGCGGGACAACCCGGAGCTGCACCTGGTCGCCGTGGTGCCGCGGCACCCGGACGTGGACGGCAGGCTGGCGCTACCGCCGAACATGGTCGGGCGGGAACAGGCGCTGTCGCTGTGCGAGCGCGCCGCACCGGACCGGGTGCACGTGTTCGACGTCGAGAACCACTCCGGCGACCCGGTCTACGTGCACGCCAAGGTGTGCGTCGTCGACGACGTCTGGGCCAGCGTGGGCAGCGACAACTTCAACCGCCGGTCCTGGACACACGACAGCGAGTTGTCCTGCGCGGTGCTCGACGACACCCGCGATCAGCGAGAGCCCACCGATCCCGCAGGTCAGGGAGACGGCGCTCGGGTCTTCGCCCGGGACATGCGGCTACGGCTCTGGCGCGAACACCTGGACCGTGACCCGGACGGTGCGGACGACGCCGACCTGATCGACCCGGCGGACGCCGTAGCGGCTGTCACCGCCGCCGCCGACGCGCTCCAGCGGTGGTACGACGGCGGTCAGGTCGGCGAACGGCCGCCCGGACGGCTGCGCCCGCACCGCCCCGAGCGGCTGCCGTGGTTCACCCGGGCCTGGGCGGTGCCGGTGTACCGGCTGGTCTACGACCCGGACGGCCGGCCGCTGCGGGCGAGGCTGGCCGGCACCTGGTGAACCGGTCGGGCCGGCTCCGGCGCGGCGACCGGGTGGACGGTCAGTCCGCCGGGGTAGGCGAACGAGGAGCGCGGAGAGTAGTAGCCGAAGCCGATGGTCAGCGGGTTGGCCGGGCGGAGCGCGTACATCGGGTGCCGCGGCTGGAGGAACTCCACCGACTCGATCTCGAACGGGGAGACCGGCTCGGCGACGAACGGGTAGGCCGAGCTGAGGAACTGGCCGTCGCGACGGGTGAAGTAGCGGTGGTGCCCGCTGCTGATCACGTGACCGGTCTCGCCCACCCGGCAGCGCGTCTGGATCAACGGGTTCCCGTCGATCTCCGTCTCGGAGAGCAGGTCCTCGCCGCTCACCTCGATCCTGGTCCGCCCGGAGAGCACCGGGGCGCCTCGGGCGGCAGCGTACTCACGGACCCGCCGGCTGGAGGCCACGTAGTGGCTCCACCAGCCACCGGGGTTGAGGCCGCCGGGAGCGTCGACGCCCACGAGTGAGACGCCGAGGTAGGTCAGCGAGTACGCGCCGAAGCCGCTGGTCTGTGTCTCGTCATCCACGACGTACTGGTTGAGGAACACCTGGCGGTCGGGGCGGGGGCACAGCCCCGGCGGAACCAGTGCGGCGACCGCGTCCGGGTCCGCCGGCAGCCAACTGAAGTAGAGCGTTCGACTGTTCACGACGAGCTGGGGAGCGGCTGGATCGAGCACGGTGCCTCCGAACCGGGTGTGTACACGCGACGCTACGGCCGGTCCCGCCAGCGGGACAACGACGGATAGGCGACACTCCTGCCCGGATGTCGGATTTCATGTTGACCGGTTGGCGCGGGACAAGGACCGCTCGGTCAGTCCGGCGGGATGACCGGGTGGGCACGCAACCTGACGTAGAACCGGTACGGATCCCCACAGGCGGCCCGATTCATGCCTGATTTGCACCTTTCGTTGCTCGGCACACCTTAAGTACATCAGCCTTTCGGCTAGATTTCCGCGAGACGATCAGGTTAAGGTGAGTCCCGAACGGCCCACAGGAAGCTAAACCAAAGAGTCACACCCTTTTTTGTCCGCGGACGAGGTGCAGGGAGGACCACCCATGACCGCGCCAACGATCACCGAGCAGCCGAGCACCGCCGTGAAGGCAACCACCAAGCTCGACCCGCGCGCTCTCACCGACAGCGCCGCCGACCTGCTCAACGCCATGGCCGCACTGCCCGTCAACCACCCGTCGCGCGCCGCCCTCCGGGACCGCGCGATCGAGGCCTGGCTGCCGCTGGCCAACCACCTGGCCCACCGCTACAGCGGGCGCGGCGAGCCGACCGACGACCTGGCCCAGACCGCCGCAGTCGGCCTGATCAAGGCGATCGACAAGTTCGACCCCTCCCGCGGTGTCGACTTCGCCGGCTACGCGATCCCCACCATCATCGGCGAGCTCAAGCGGCACTTCCGGGACCGCACCTGGGACATCCGCGTCCCCCGCCGGCTTCAGGAGCTGCGGCTGGCCATCTCCGACGCCAACAGCTCGCTCCTGCAGACCCTCGGCCGCTCGCCCACGGTCGCCGACATCGCCGCGCACCTCAAGCTCACCGAGGAAGAGGTCCTGGAGGGCCTGGAGGGCGCCCGCGCGTACAACGCGGTGTCACTGTCCACCCCGACCGGCGACGGCGAGCGGGCCACCGAGCTGGGCGACATGCTCGGCGGCGAGGACAACGAGTTCGAGCTGGCCGAGCTGCGGGTCGCCCTCGGCCCGGCGCTGGCCACCCTCGACGAGCGCGAGCAGAAGATCCTCACGCTGCGCTTCTACGGCAACCTGACCCAGTCGCAGATCGCCGACCAGATCGGCGTCTCGCAGATGCACGTCTCCCGGCTGTTGACCCGGGCGCTGACCAAGCTGCGTGGGCAGCTGGACGGCACGTACTGAGCAGTCGACGAAAGCGGAGGGCCGGGTCCGTGGACCCGGCCCTCCGCTCGTGTCTGCACTGTCCCACTCACGTGACAGTGTTCGGGTTCTGACAGTGCCCGGGGGCGGTCAGTTTCCCGCCGGCTCCCGCCACATCGGCCAGAACGGCGTGCCGTCGGGCACCCGGAACGGCTCGCCCGCCAGGTAACCGTGCCTGGCGTATAGATCTCGGCTGCGCGGGCTGCTCGCCTCCAGGTACGCGGGCATCGCGTTGGCGTCCAGCCAGGCGTGGTGGTGCCGCATCAACGCGCTGCCCAAACCCTGCCCCTGTCGGTCCGGCCGGGTCGCCAGGAAGGCCAGGTGGTGGTGGTCCGGGTGCGGGTGGTTCGCCGCGAACAGGTCGTCGAGGTGCTGGAACCGGTCGGTCCACTCACCGCAGGCGGCGGCCAGTCGGGTGTCGTAGTCCACCGGCGGCGGCGCGGGCTCGCCGACCGACGGGAACCAGACCGCGACCGACGCCCGGTCCTCGGTGGCGTGCACCATGCCGTACCGCATGGCATGGCCGACCAGGATCTCGAAGTCCCCGGCCAGCACGGCCTCCCGCTTACTCGCGTCGGGCACCAGCCAGTACGTCACCTCCAGCACGGTGAACGCCTCGGCGATCCGACCCGCCACGAGGGTGGTCTCCTCCGGCCCGAGGCGCTCGATGACCACGCTCATCGGGTCGCCTCCGCGGTGGCCTGCCCCGCCGGATTGACGACGGCGGCGCTGCTCGCCGCGCCCAGGCCGATCCGGGCGTACGTGTCCGGACGGTTGCCGCGCAGCACCAGCGCCCAGCCGATGCCCAGCAGCGCGGCCACCGGGTACACGGCGGGCAACGCCCAGCGCAGGGTGGAGTCCGGCGCGACGCCGAGCAGGTTGGCGAAGTTCGACACCGCCAACCAGATGATCACGAAGAGCGCGACGGTGGCCAGGCCAGGGGCGACGACCCGCCGCCAGACGTTCTCACCGCCCCCGGAGCGGGCGAAGTAGGCGATCACGGCCACCGAGGTGGCGGCGATCAGCAGCAGCACGCCGAACCCACCGGTCGTGCCGCCCCAGAAGAACAGTTGGACCACCGGGTCCCAGCCGTTGACCGCGTACACCAGGATGACCGCCAGGCCGAGGACGCTCTGTGCCACCGAGGCCGCCCGGGGAGCCCCGGAACGGGCCGAGGTCTGCCCGAACACCGCCGGCAGCACCCGCTCCCGGCCGAGCGCGAAGGTGTAGCGGGCCGTCGTGTTGTGGAACGAGATCATCGCGGCGAGCACCGAGGTCAGGAAGAGCACCTGCCCGATGGTGACCACGGTGTCGCCGAGCTGCGCGGCAGCCAGGTTGAAGATCAGACCGACACTCTGCTCGCCGGCCTCCGCGACGATCTGGTCCGGCCCCACGGCGACCGCCATGGTCCAGGACGACAGCGCGTACAGCCCGGCGATGATCGCCACCGACAGGTACGTCGCGAGCGGCACCGTCCGCTTGGGGTCCTTGCTCTCCTCGCTGAAGACCACCGCGGACTCGAAGCCGACGAAGCCCAGGATGGCCAGCACCAGCACCGCGCCGACCCCCGGCACGAAGAGGTTGTCCGGCGCGAAACTGGCGAAGCTGACCTGGTCACCGGCCGGGTTGCCGAGCTGCCCCAGGTCGAAGACGAGGATCACCACGATCTCGGCGACCAGCAGCGCGGCCAGAACCAGGCCGTTGATGTCCACCCGGAGCAGGCCGAGCAGGCCGACCAGCGCCCACGCCACCAGTGCCACGACGGCCCAGTGCGGGTGCCCACCGAAGATCCGGTCGAGGACCGGCTCGGCCGCCGCGCCGATGGTGCCGTACAGCCCGACCTGTAGCGCGTTGTACGCGATCAGCGCGACCCAGGCGGCGCCCACTCCCGCCGGCCGGCCGAGACCACGGGAGATGTAGGCGTAGAAGGCGCCGGCGTTCTCCACCCGGCGCGACATCGCGACGTAGCCCACCGAGAACAGGGCGAGCACGGCGGCGACCAGCAGGAAGGCCAGCGGGATGCCGGTCACCCCGATGACGCCGTAGCCGGTGGTGACGACGCCGGCCACCACTGTCAACGGCGCGGCTGCGGAGAGCACGAAGAAGATCACCGAGGGGACGCCGAGGCGGCCTCGGGCCAGGGCGTCGGAGACGTTGCTGGGTCGGTCGACTGTCGATGTCGGGGGCATACGACTACTCCGGTCGTAGAGGGGAGGGGTAGGGGGTTACCGGGGAAATCAGGGAATGCCGCGCAGCACGGCGGCGCCGACGGCTGCCTCGGTGTGCCCGACCAGTTCCTTCAGCGGTGCCGGCAGTGCGGGGATGAGGACGTTCAGTCGGTGGTGGGCGCGCGGGCCGGCGCTCCACAGCACCTCGCGGGTCAGTCCCGCGGCCACGACGAGGCCGAGCAGCAGCGCGTCCGGCACGTTCGGCGGGTCGGGCCGGTCCAGCAGTGCCCGTAGCCGGGTTGCCGGCCAGGCCACCGCGTTGAGATCGATCGGCAGGTAGCTGACTGAGGTGCGCAGCAGCCGGCGACTCTCCTGCCGACGCAGCACGCCGGCGCGGGCCAGCCGCTCCCCCACCGAGGTCGTCGCGCTCTGCGCCAGGAAGCTGAGCCAGGTCCGCAGCGCCTGGTGCTGGGACTCGCCGATCAACTGGTCGAGCACGGTGTGCGCCAGCGCGTCCGCTGGCGGGCGACGGTCGATGACGGTGACCTGCCCGGCCGACACGGTGATGTGTCCATAGAGGATCAGCTCGCCGAGCAGCCCCGCCGCCAGCCCGAGCCCGGTCGCCGCCGGGTGCAGCTTGGCCTTGCCGCGACTGTCGTTGTGTGCGATCAGGAAGAACTCGTCGGCGATGAGCAACGGTCCTCCCGCACAGGTGTGTCCACAGTGATCGCGACCGAGAAAGGATGCACCGAGAGCTATTGCAACGCAACTCCCAGATTTGAAAGTTGCACTCCGTGCAGGCACGACCTGCGGATCTTGTTCTGTCAGACTCGGACAGTGACCGCCACCCCCACCAACCGACCCGCCGCCAGCCCGACCGTCCGCCGCAGACGCATCGCCCGGGAGCTTCGCCAGCTCCGGGAACGCGCGGGCATGACCCTCGACGTGGCCGCCCGCCAGCTCGACATGTCCAAGAGCAACCTCTCCCGGATCGAGACCGCGCAGATCGGCATCAAACCGCGCGACGTACGAGCCGCCCTCGCGCTGTACGAGGTCACCGGTTCGGACGCCGAGGCCCTGATCGAGATCGCCCGGGGGGCACAGCAACGCGGCTGGTGGCAGAACTACAGCGACGTGCTACCCGAGTGGTTCGAGTTCTACGTGGGGCTGGAGGCCGAGGCGGCGGCGTTGCGCACGTACGAGGCCGAGTCGGTTCCAGGGCTGCTGCAGACCGAGGCGTACGCCCGGGAGATCTTCCGGCGCACCGCCGGCGAGGACGGCCTGGAGCGCAAGGTCGCGGCCCGGCTGCGCCGGCAGGAGGTGCTGCGCCGCGAGAACCCGGTCCAACTCTCGGTGGTACTCAACGAGGCCGTGCTGCTGCGCCCGGTCGGCGGCACCGCGGTGATGGCCGAACAGTTGGTCCACATGAGCCGGATCGCACAGTTACCCAACGTAATAATTCAGGTACTTCCCTTCGCGGCCGGCGGCCACCCCGCGATGAGCACCCCGTACGTGATCCTCAACTTCGCCGATGCCGGCGACGCTTCCGTGGTTTACCTGGATAACCTCACGATGGGACTGGCTCTGGAGGAGGCCGACCAGGTGCTCGGGTATAGCCTTCTGCACGAGGAGCTGTGCCGGATGGCGCTCGATCCGACGGCGTCCTTGACCCGTCTTGAGCATGCTTCTCGTAACTTTGCGTGACCGCTTCGGCGGCACGCCGACGCAGACGAGAGGTACCGCGGATGACGGCGCACGACCTGACCCGAGCGGCTTGGCGCACCAGCATGCGCAGCAGTGGCAACGGCAACTGCGTGGAGGTCGCGACAGCCGACGGTCAGATCGCCGTACGCGACAGCAAGGACCGGTCCGGCCCGGTGCTCGCCTTCGGCCCGACCGCCTGGCGGGCCTTCGTGTCCGGCGTGGGCGAGGTGCGTCGCGACTGAGGCGTCCCCGCCGGTGCGAGACTGGGCCGTGCTCTCCGACGTAACAGTGGACCTGCCGGTACGGCCGGTGCTGCCGGCGCTGGTCGCGGAACTCGACGCGGCCGGCACCGGCGTCCTGGTGGCCCCGCCGGGCACCGGCAAGACCACCCTCGCGCCACTGGCCGTTGCCGACCGGGTCACCGGCCGGGTGGTCATCGCCCAACCCCGTCGGGTGGCGGCCCGCGCCGCCGCCCGGCGGATGGCCGAGCTGCTCGGCGAGCGGGTGGGCGAACGCGTCGGCTACGCGGTCCGCGGCGAACGCCGGGTCGGGCCGGACACCCGGGTGGAGGTCGTCACCACCGGCCTGCTGCTCCGGCGCCTGCACCACGACCCCGAGCTGCCCGGCACCGGTGCCGTGCTGCTCGACGAGTGCCACGAACGACAACTCGACGCCGACCTGGCGCTGGCCTTCACCGTGGAGGCGCGGGCCACCCTCCGGCCGGACCTGTGGTTGCTGGCGATGTCCGCCACCCCGGACACCGACCGGTTCGCCGCGCTGCTCGGCGGGTCCACCCCGGCCCCGGTCGTCCGAGCCGACTCGGCACTGCACCCGGTGACGCGGATCTGGTCCCCGCCGGCGCGCCCGATCGCGCCACCCGGGGCCGGCCCGGTGGACCGTGCCCTGCTCGACCACGTGGCCGCCACCATCCGGCGCGCGCTGCGCGAGCGCGACGGCGACGTGCTGGTCTTCCTGCCCGGAGCCGGCGAGATCGCCGCGGTCACCGGCCGACTGGCCGACCTACGGGACACTGTCGCGCTGCTGCCGCTGCACGGCCGTCAACGCGGCACCGAACAGGACGCCGCCCTACGTCCCGCTGACCGACGCCGGGTCGTGCTGGCCACCGCGCTGGCCGAGACCAGCCTGACCGTCCCGGGCGTGCGGGTCGTGGTGGACGCGGGGCTGTCCCGGGTGCCCCGCATCGACCTGGCCCGAGGGCTGGGCGCGCTGGTCACCGTGCCGGTCTCCCGAGCCGCCGCCACCCAGCGCGCGGGCCGGGCCGGCCGGGAGGCGCCCGGGTACGTCTACCGGTGCTGGTCCGCCGCGACCCACGAGCGACTGCCGGCGCGGCCCGAACCGGAGATCGCCACCGCCGACCTGACCGGCTTCGCGCTGGAACTGGCCGCCTGGGGTCGACCGGACGGCGTCGGGCTCGCCCTGCCCGACGCGCCGCCGGCCGCCGCGATGGCGGTGGCCCGGGACACGCTGCACACCCTGGGCGCGGTCGACGCCGAGGGGCGGATCACCGCGCGGGGACGCGCGATCGCCGCCGCCGGAGCGCACCCCCGGCTGGCCCGCGCGCTGCTCGACGGCGCGGGACGGGTCGGCGCCGACCGGGCGGCCGAGGTGGTCGCCCTGCTCGCCGAGGAGAGCGTGGCCGGCCCCGGCGACGACCTGGTAGCCGGCTGGCGGCGGCTACGCGCCGGTGTCGACGCGGGCGCGACGGCCCGCTGGCGTACCGAGGTACGTCGGCTGCGCACCGCGCTGCCTACTACCGAGGGCCGCGCGCGCAACGGCCGGTCCGAAGCCGGTCCGACGGGCCACGTCGGCGGCACCGACGCCCACGGGCGACACGGTTCGACCGCCGACTCGGTGGGACGGGCCACCGCAGGCGCGCTGAGCGACGATCTCGCCGCCGGGCTGCTCGTCGGTCTGGCGTACCCGGAACGGTTGGCCCGGGTGCGGCGGCCGGGCGGCTCGGCGTACCTGATGACCGGCGGGACCGCCGCGGACCTGGCGGTCGGCTCGGGCCTGAGCGGTGCCGACTGGCTGGCGGTGGCCGTCGCGGACCGCACGCCCGGCGCGCCGGCGGCGCGGATCCGCCGGGCCTCGCCGGTGGACGAGGCGACGGCCCGGGAGGCGGCCGGCCCGCTGCTGCGCACGGTTCGGGAGGTGGGCTGGTCCGACGGAGACGTGGTGGCCCGGGAGGTGACCCGGCTGGGCGCGATCGAGCTGGTCCAGCGGCGGCTGGACCGACCGGACCGGGCCGAGGTGGCCGCGGCGTTGCTGACCGGCCTGCGCCAGGAGGGCCTGGGGCTGTTGTCCTGGCCGCCGGCGGCCAGGGCGCTGCGCGAGCGGCTCGCGTTCCTCCGGCACCACCTGGGCGCCCCCTGGCCGGACGTCGGCGACGAGGCGTTGCTCGACGAGGCGCCGACCTGGTTGGGCCCGGAGCTGGCCGCCGCCCGGCGCCGCGCCGACCTGGCCCGGGCGGACGTGACGTCGGCGCTGCGCCGGCTGCTGCCCTGGGCGCAGGCCGCCCGCCTGGACGAGGTGGCCCCGGAGCGGATCGAGGTGCCCAGCGGTTCACGGATCCGGGTGGACTACACCGACCCGGCCGCGCCGGTGCTCGCGGTGAAACTCCAGGAGACGTTCGGCTGGTCGGTGGCACCACACGTCGGCGACGGCCGGGTGCCGGTGCTCCTGCACCTGCTCTCCCCCGCCGGTCGGCCGGTGGCGGTCACCGCCGATCTGGCCTCGTTCTGGCGCACCGGCTACCCGCAGGTCCGTTCCGAGTTGCGCGGACGCTATCCGCGACACCCGTGGCCGGAGGACCCGGGCACGGCGACGCCCACCCGGCACGCCACGCCACGGCGACGCTGAGCGTCGGCCCTGCTCATCGCCGACGCTGAACGTCGGCCCTACTCATCGCTGACGCTGAACGTCGGCCCTACTCCTCCGACACGTCGGCCACCACCACCGTGACGTTGTCCGGTGCGCCGGCGTGCAGCGCCAGGTCGATGAGCTTACCGACGCACTCCGCCCGGTCCGGATAACCGCTCAGCACCTCGGTGAGGGTGTCCGGACGGACGACGTTGGAGAGCCCGTCGCTGCACAGCAACCACCGGTCGCCGGCCCGGGGCACCATCGTCGCGTACGACGGAGAGACCTCGTCGCCCTGCAACGCCTGGGTGACCACGGCACGTCGCGGGTGGCTGCTGGCCTGCTCCGGGGTGATCACACCCTGGTCCACCAGCATCTGGACGAACGTGTCGTCCCGGGTGACCTGCTTGAGCACGCCGTCGCGGAACAGGTAGGCCCGGGAGTCGCCGACGTGCGCGAGGGCCAGGCAACTGCCGGTACGGGCGAAGAGCAGGGCGGTCAGCGTGGTGCCCATGCCCTGACGCTCGGGATCCTCGGCGACCGCCGCCCGGATCCGGGAGGTGGCCAGCGCGATGCCACCTTCGAGCGCGGCCACCAGGGCGTCCTCGGGTGTCTCCACGTCCAGCGGGGCGACCGCGTCGATGGTGAGGGCGCTGGCCAGGTCCCCGGCGGCCATCCCGCCCATGCCGTCGGCGACGGCGACGAGCCAGGTGCCCGCGTGCAGGGCGTCCTGGTTCCCGCTACGGATCAGCCCACGGTCGCTCGTTCCCACGGAACGCAGCTTCAGGGTCATGGGAGGCAGCCTGCCAGGCGAAGGGCGCAGTTGTCTCTAGGAGATCAGGACGACGGGGCGTGGCGCGGCCAATCTCACGTCCGGGTGACGCCGCGGGTCGGTACGCCCATCGCGCCGAGGGCCCTCGTCGGATGCCACAACCCATCCAACCAGATCAATTGACATCGGCAACCGACGCTGGAAACATCGAACTGATATTGGGAGCGCTCCCAGCTTCTTCTCGCCACCACCGCCCCGTCTCCGTCCCGGAAGGACTCCCCGTGACGTCATCCCGACGCCGCCTCCTGTTGGCAGCGGCGACCACTCTGGCCCTCACCGCCGTGGGCGCCGGCGTCGCCCACGCCGACCCACCACCGGACGCCCCCGAGCAGATCGACAACGGCGACTTCAGCGAAGGAGTGAGCCCCTGGTTCTCCTTCGGCACCGGCGCGCTCGCGGTCACCGACGGCCGGCTCTGCACCACCGTCGCGGGTGGGCTCGCCAACCCGTGGGACGCCGGCATCGGCCAGGACGGCGTACCACTGATCGCCGGCGCCGAATACACCCTCGGCTTCGCCGTCTCCGCCACCCCCGGCGCCGCCGTCAAGGCCGTGCTGCAGCTCGGCAGCGCCCCCTACACCACCTACGCGGCCGTGGACGCCACCGCGACCGGCACCGCCCAGCGCGTCGAGCAGACCTTCACCGTGCCGGACACCAACCCGAACGCCCAACTGATCTTCCAGGTCGGTGGCGCCGCCGAGGCGCAGACGATCTGCCTGGACGACGTCTCACTGCGCGGCGGCGAGCCACCCGAGCCGTACGTGCCGGACACCGGGCCACGGGTCCGCGTCAACCAGGTCGGCTACCTGCCGGGCGGCCCGAAGAACGCCACTGTCCTCACCGAGGCCACCGCGGCGCTGCCGTGGCAGCTGCGCTCCGCCGCCGGGGCCGTCGTGGCCAGCGGCACCACCACCGCGCGCGGCGTCGACGCCGCCTCCGGGCAGAACGTGCACACCGTCGACTTCTCCAGCTACCGCACCCCGGCCAGCGGGCTGACCCTCACCGTGGACGGCGAGACCAGCCACCCGTTCGACATCTCCGGCACCCTCTACGACCAGCTGCGCTCCGACTCGTTGCAGTTCTTCTACGCCCAGCGCAGCGGCATCGCCATCGACGGTGACCTGATCGGCGACGAGTACGCCCGCCCCGCCGGTCACCTCGGCGTGGCACCCAACCAGGGCGACACCAGCGTGCCCTGCCAGCCGGGCGTCTGCGACTACTCACTGGACGTGCGCGGCGGCTGGTACGACGCCGGCGACCACGGCAAGTACGTGGTCAACGGCGGCATCGCCACCTACCAGCTGTTGAACACCTTCGAGCGGACCAAGACGGCGGCCACCGCCGATGGCGGCGCGGCGTTGGGCGACAGCACCCTGCGGGTGCCCGAGCGCGGCAACGGTGTACCGGACATCCTCGACGAGGCCCGCTGGGAGCTGGAGTTCCTGCTGCGCATGCAGGTGCCGGCCGGCAAGCCGCTCGCCGGAATGGTCCACCACAAGATCCACGACCAGAACTGGACCGGGCTGCCGCTCGCGCCGCAGGACGACCCGCAGCCGCGCGAGCTGCACCCGCCGTCGACCGCGGCCACCCTCAACATGGCCGCCACCGCCGCCCAGTGCGCGCGCCTGTTCGCCCCCTACGACGCGGCGTTCGCGAACCGCTGCGCCACCGCGGCGAAGACGGCCTACAGCGCGGCCAAGGCCCACCCGGCGGTGTACGCCAGCCCGACCGACGGCACCGGCGGCGGCGCGTACGACGACAGCAACGTCTCCGACGAGTTCTACTGGGCGGCGGCCGAGCTGTACCTGACCACCGGGGCACAGACCTACCTGACCGACCTGACCGCGTCGCCGCACCACACCGGCGACGTGTTCGACCCGCGCGGCTTCGGCTGGCAGAGCGTCGCCGCGCTGGGCCGCCTCGACCTGGCCACAGTGCCGAACGGGCTGCCCGCCGCCGACCTGGCCCGGGTCCGCGCCTCGGTCACCGCCGCCGCCGACGCGTACCTCGCCGAGCTGCGCCGGCAGGCGTACGGGCTGCCGATGCCCGGCGACGCCAACAGCTACTTCTGGGGCGGCAACAGCAACGTCATCAACAACGCCGTCGTGTTGGCCACCGCGTTCGACCTGACCCGCGACCCGGTCTACCGCGACGGCGCGGTGCAGGCGATGGACTACATCCTCGGTCGCAACGCGCTGAACATCTCGTACGTCACCGGCTGGGGCGAACACGCCGCGCAGAACCAGCACAGCCGGATCTTCGGCCACCAGCTCGACCCGAGCCTGCCCCGGCCGCCAGCCGGTTCGATCGCCGGTGGCCCGAACGCGGCCCTCCAGGACCCGTTCGTGGCGCAGTTGCTGGCCGGTTGCGAACCGATGTTCTGCTACGTCGACGACATCAACTCGTACTCGACGAACGAGGTGGCGATCAACTGGAACTCGGCGCTGACCTGGATCGCCTCGTTCCTGGCCGACCAGGGTGACTCCGGCGCGGTGCCGGCCACCACCTGCTCGGTGCGCTACACCAACTACGGCACCTGGCAGGGCGGCACCGGGTTCACCGCCCAGCTGACCGTGCAGAACACGGGGGCCACCACCGTCAACGGCTGGAACGTGCGCTTCGCGTTCACCGGCGACCAGCGGGTCCGCGAGGCGTGGCTGGCGAAGGTCACCCAGTCCGGCGCGACGGTGACCGCGCGCAACGAGTCGTACAACGCCAAGATCACACCCGGTGGTTCGGTGACGTTCGGCTTCAACGCGACGACCGCCGGCAGCGCCAACCCGGGTCCCGGCCTGGTGACCGTCAACGGTTCGGCCTGCTCGCTGACCTGACGCCGCTCCTGTGGTGGCCGCCCCTCCCCCCGAGGGCGGCCACCACAGGCCTCGCGCCCCAAGCGCGTGCCGCGCTGCGCCTGGCACCCCAAGACGCGTGCCGCGTTGTGCCTTGCGCCCCTAAGCGCATGCCGCGTTGTGCCTTGCACCCCAAGACGCGTGCCGCGTTGTGCCTTGCGCCCCTAAGCGCATGCCGCGTTGTGCCTCGCACCCCAAGACGCGTGCCGCGTTGTGCCTTGCGCCCCTAAGCGCATGCCGCGTTGTGCCTCGCACCCCAAGACACGTGCCGCGTTGTGCCTTGCGCCCTTAAGCAGTTGCCGCGTTGTGCCTGGCGACCAGACCCGGCAGTTCGTCGAGCGAGTCGATCCGGAACAGGCACTGCTCGGCCACGGTCGGGATGTCGAGGATGTGACCCCACGGGGAGCGCCGGATCAGGCAGGCCTTCATCCCGGCCGCCAGCGCCGGACGGGCGTCGTTGTCCGGCCGGTCGCCCACGTACAGGATCGACGACGCGTCGCCGCCGCCTTCGCGGACGACCCGCTCGAAGAACGCCGGCGCCGGCTTCGCCACACCCCAACCGTGCGAGGTGCCGACCACGTCCACACCGAGGTCGAGAGCGCGGAGGATCGACTCGGCGTGGGCCGGCTGGTTACCGGCCAGGCCCACCAACAGACCCTGGTCCCGCAACGCGGCCAGGCACCCTCGCGCGTCCGGGTAGAGGTCCTCCTCGCCGAACGTCTCCGACTGACCAGCGCTCGCCCGGCGATCAATCTCGGCGGCGAGATCGAAGTCGGCGCGGAAGGCCCGGAACGTCTCCTGGTAGTCCAGACCTCGGGCGACCACCGCACCGAAGACCGCCGAGAACGTGTGCCGTGGAACACCGAGCCAATCCGCCCAGGCCGCGAACTCGCGGGACTCGTCGAGAATCGTCCCGCCGACATCGAAGAAGACCGCATTGATCATGCCCAGCCCCCATCCTGGTACAAGATTCGGTGGATCATAGACGCCAGTCAACGGCGGGGTCGACGCTCTGTGGCCGGCGGCAGCGGGCAGCGGCGGGCAGCGGCGGGCAGCGGGCGGTGACGGCGGGCGGCAGCGGGCCAGCGGGCGGCAGCGGCAGCGGGCCAGCGGGCGGCAGCGGCAGCGGGCCAGCGGGCGGCGGGCGGCAGCGGGCCAGCGGGCGGCGGGCGGCAGCGGGCCAGCGGGCGGCGGGCGGCAGCGGGCCAGCGGGCGGCGGGCGGCAGCGGGCGGACGCTGAGAGCAGTCCCCTACCCACCCGAGAAGCGCCAAAGTTGTCGTACACCTGTTCTAGTCTCTGGTTGTGATCGATGCGTTGGAGCAGGCCGAGGCCGCAGTGGCGGCTTGCTACGACACGGCCGCCTGGGCCGCCAGCGAACGCGACCTGGTCGCGGCGCTGGACGCCACGCACCGCATCGAACAACGGTTGGCCGCGGTCAAGCTGGGCCTCGTGCGTGAGTTGGACGGTCGCGGCACCGCGAACGCCCAGGGCGCGTCCTGCACAGCCGTGTGGCTACGGGACCGTCTGCGGCTCGGGGTCGGTGCCGCCCGCCGCCTGGTCGGGCTGGCCGCCGGGCTCGACGCCGCTCCCGCCGCCGTACGGGACGCGTTGGCCGGCGGTGCGGTCGACGTGGATCAGGTCCGGGTCATCGCCGACACGGTCGAGACCGTGCACACCGCCGCTGGCCCTGAGGCCGCCGACAAGGCCGTGGGTGTCCTCGTCGACTGGGCGGCGCAGTTCGACGCCACCCAGCTACGCAGACTCGGCACCCGGATCCTCGACCACGTCGCCCCCGAGATTGCCGACGCCGCGGCCGAAGCCGCGCTGAGAGCAGCGGAATCCCGCAGCGCGCGCGACCGGCACCTCACCCTCTCCGAACAGACTGACGGCAGGCTACGCCTCACCGGCATCCTCGACGTCGAGGCGGCCGCCCTGCTGCGTGCCGCCATCGACCCGCTGAGCGCGCCCACCGGGCCCGACGACAACCGGACCGCTGGGCAGCGCCGCCACGACGCGTTCACCGACGTGTTCCGCCTCGCGCTCCGCAGCGGTGAGCTACCTGAGCACGGCGGCGACCCCACCCAGGTCGTCGTCACCACCAGCTACGACGGGTTGACCCGGCAAATGGGCGCCGGCACCCTCGACACCGGCCTTCAGCTCACCCCCGAGGCCGTGCGTCGGCTCGCCTGCGACGCCGCCGTCCTACCAGCCGTGCTCGGCGGCGCCGGTCAACCACTCGACGTCGGCCGGCAGCGCCGGCTCATCACCGGCCCACTTCGCCGTGCCCTGGCGCTGCGCGACCGTGGCTGCGCGTTCCCCGGCTGCGACCGCCCGCCCCGCTGGTGCGCCGCCCACGTGCGCCGTGAGGCGCTGATTGATCGAGTGGAGGTGAGAGACCACCACCGCCGTCCTGTCGCGGCAGGACGGTGAAGCTGAGGGGCAGCCGGGTTCGGGAGGTGCCGGGCCTGGCGGCAAGCGGCCCCTGACGACGCCGAGGCGTGCCAGTACTGCCAGATGGTGCGGGTTCGGCTAGCGAGTCGGAGAGGTGTACGTGAGGAACTGGTGTGTGAAGCCCCCTAATGGACCACCAGCTGGGAATCTGGCAGATGGCTGGGCGCGGTGCGTACCCGCCCCTGATGGGCGGGGAACTCCGGGTCGGTGATGTGGACGGCCGGCTGGAGGCCACGACGAAGTGCCGCGGGGTAGTCGTGGCGATGCCGCGGGGGTAGAGCCAGGCGCCTCCTTCGACGATCGATCGGTCAGTGAACACGGGAACCGTCACGGACGTGCCTGATACCGCGTGGCCAACGCGGGTGGGGCTGGGTCCACCGTCGGCCGATCCGGCCGTGACGGGGCGGAGTCGCCGTAGTAGTCCGAGGTCGGGAGAGCCGGCCGCATGGCGAAGGGCGACAGCGAGGTCAGCAAGGAAGGGACTGTGATGGTCGAAGATCCCGGAGTGAATGTTCCGGGCGCGTGGCCTGACGCCGGGTTGGCGCAGGCGCGGGTACGACGGATGCAGACCAAATTGCACCAATGGGCGACGGCCGATCCGTGCCGTCGCTTCGATGATCTGTACAACCTGGTGTATGACCCGGCGACGCTGATGATGGCGTTCGACCGGGTCGCGGGCAACGCCGGGGCCCGTTCTGCGGGTGTGGACGGCTCAACCGTCTTTGACATTCGGGAGCGGGTCGGTGAACAGGCGTTCTTGGAACGCATTCGAGAGCGGTTGAAAGCGCGAGAGTTTCAGGCGTTGCCGGTGCGGCAGCAACTGATTCCGAAGCGCGGGTCGGGCAAGGTCCGCAAGTTGGGGATCCCGACGGTTACCGACCGGGTGGTCCAAGCGGCGCTGAAGCTGGTGTTGGAGCCGATCTTCGAGGCGGACTTCAAGCCGTCATCGTTCGGTTTCCGGCCCAACCGGCGAGTGCACGACGCGATTGCCGAGATTCAGATGTTGGGCACGAAGGGTTATCAGTGGGTCCTGGATGCCGACATCGAAGCGTGTTTCGATTCCATCGACCACACCGCGTTGATGGATCGGATGCGTCTACGGATCTCGGACAAACGTGTACTGGCCCTGGTGAAGGCGTTCCTGAAAGCCGGAGTCATGACCAGATCCGGTGATCGGGAGGACAGCCTCACCGGCACTCCTCAAGGGGGCATTCTCTCACCGCTGCTGGCCAACATCGCTCTGAGCGTGCTCGATGAGCACTTCGACGCTCAGTGGCGGTCATGGAGCCACGAGCGCCGCAAGACCCGGCGTCGCAACGGGCTGGGCACCTGGCGGATGGTCCGCTACGCGGACGACTTCGTCGTGCTGGTGTTCGGTACCCAAACCAACGCCGAAACGGTGCGCGAGGAGGTGAGCAGGGTGCTGGCACCTGTGGGACTTCGCCTGTCCGTGGCGAAAACCCAGGTGGTGCACATGAGCGACGGGTTCGACTTCCTCGGCTTCCATATCAAGTGGATGCGTAAACGGGGAACGGATAAGAGCTACGTCTACACCTTCATCGCAGACAGGCCAGTCCGCGATTTCAAGGCAAAGATCCGAACTCTGACCCGCAGATTGTCCCAGGCCGAGTACCGGGCAACGCTGATCCGGATCAACCAGATCCAGCGTGGCTGGGCGAACTACTTCAAACACGCGGTGGCCAAACACACCTTCGACAAACTCCAGACCTTCGTCTGGTGGCGCGTCGTGCACTGGGTGATGCGCCGCCAACGCATGCCTTGGAGAGACGTCCGGCGATGGTTACGCGGCCCTACTGGCTGGCGTCCCATCGCCCTGGACGGGATCGAACTGTTCAACATCGCCTCAACACGAGTCAGCCGATACCGGCTGCGAGGCAACACGATCCCATCCCCTTGGCCCTTACAGATCACCGACCAGATGGCATGACCTCGTGGAGAGCCCGGTGCGGTGAAAGTCGCACGCCGGGTTCGGAGAGCGGCCCGGGGAAACGGGGCAGCGGCAACGCCGCCACCGCGCCCCGGGCCGACTCAACCACATCCGGCACTGGGCCGACGGCGGCCCGACCAGCCTCGACAACGCCGTTCTGCTCTGCGGCCACCACCACCGCCATCTCCATCACAGTGACTGGGCCGTCCAACTCGCCGGCGACGGCCACCCCGAATTCGTGCCACCCGCCTGGCTGGACCCAGACCAGCTTCCCCGCCGAAATCACTACCACCGACGGACGTGACCACACTCCACGCACCCGGCATGAGCCCGCCACCACGGGGGCGGCAATCACCAGGTCACACAACAGTTCCGGGACACGACACCCCAACCGACGCCGCAACGCGCCCTTGACCGGACGCCGCAACCCGCCCTTGACCGGACGCCGCAATCACCCTTGACCGGACACCGCTACCCGCCCGACACCGCTACCCGCCCGACACCGCAGCCCGCCCGACACCGCAACGCGCCCTCGCGCAACCGCTGGCCCGACTGCGGATCTAACATGATCATGTGGTGCGCGTCCGACCCGGGTCGGCAGATCCACCACGGCGAGGACCCAGGTCGGCACCCGCCCGGGCAGGGTGTAGCAGCATGGCGGGCATGACCGACCAGCAGAGCATCACCATCCGCCCCGCTGGCCCCGACGACGCCGGGACCGTGCTGCGGCTACTCGACAGCGCTACCGCCTGGCTGGCTGCGCGCGGCCGGACCGGCCAGTGGGGCACCGAGCCGGCCTCGACAGATCCGCGGCGCATCGCCCAGGCCGACGACTGGGCATCGGGCGGCGGCCTGCACCTGGCGATGTGTGCTGACCGCCCGGTCGGTGCGCTGGTGGTCGGCTCCGCCAGCGGTACCGTGCCCCCGGCTGCCGAGCCGGAGCTGTACGTGCGGCTGCTGGTCACCGACCGGGAGTATGCCGGCATGGGGATCGGGGCGCGGCTGCTGGGGCACGCCGCGGACCTGGCCCGGTCGCGAGGGCTGGGACTGTTGCGGGTGGACTGCTACGGCGGCGACGATCGGGCGCTGGTCCGCTTCTACGAGGGCTGCGGCTTCACCGCCACCGAGGCGTTCACTGTCGCGCGACCG
Organism: Micromonospora sp. WMMD961; assembly: GCF_029626145.1. Classification (NCBI taxonomy): domain Bacteria; kingdom Bacillati; phylum Actinomycetota; class Actinomycetes; order Micromonosporales; family Micromonosporaceae; genus Micromonospora; species Micromonospora sp. WMMD961. The sequence goes on along the minus strand of NZ_JARUBJ010000002.1, from coordinate 2,603,321 downwards.
GGACGTGACCCCTGGCCCGGGCAACTCCTCATCCGTCGGCTCGGCTGAACGCCCGCACTCTTAAACCGGTGGACCCGCCCCGCCACACCGTCCAGGGTGATGGCCATGGATCGCGGCGAACTGACCGACGCGGAGCGTCGGGTGTGGGCGGCGATGCCGGCGGGAACGCGGACCGCACTGGCCGGGCTGTCCGGCGCGGACCTGCGCAGTCTGCTGTTGGGCGTGGCCCGCGACCGCGCCGCGACTGTGCGCCCGTCCGAGGTGGTACGCCGTTGGCGCGAGGATCGGTTCGTCCGCCCGGCCGGCGTGGATCCGGGCGTACTCGCTCGGGTGGAGGCCCGGATGTGGCACCTGCTGCCCGCCGACGTCTCCGGTGTGGAGCTGTCGCCGGTGGTACCGGTCGGCACCTGCTCGGCGGTCGCACCGATCAGCCAGAACAGGATCGTCACCACGATGCGTGCCAGCGAGGTGCTGAGCGATCCCACCAATGCCCTCGCCGTCGAGGCGGCACTGCGTCGCCGGCGACAGCGCGAGGTGCACCTGGCCGCTGCCCATCGCGTGCTGCGGGCGCAGGATTTCGGCAGCGGGGCGTCGGCGCACTTCCGGCTCTTCGCCCTGGTGTCCAGCGCCCGGGACACCGGCTCCGGTGACACCCAGGCCCGCTTGCTGAACCGCCACCTCACCTACTGGCAGACCGTCCTCAGCGAGCTGGTGCCGGCGGCCGCGCCCCGGCTGCACGTCACCACCTTCGACGACGACGTCGTCCGGGAACGGCTGGCCGACACCGTCCGACCGGCACTCGATGCCGGTGTGGTGCCGCTCGTGGACGAGCCGGAGCGCCGGCGCGGTCGCGGCTACTACATCGGTTGCGCCCTACGGATCACCCTTTTGGACGGCAGCCTGGAGATCGGCGATGGCGGCCTCACCGACTGGACCGCCCGGCTGAGCGGCGACACCAAGGAACGCTGCCTCGTCTCCTGTCTCGCCACCGAACGCCTCGCCGACCACGTGACCCGCTGAGCCCACCGGTCCGGGTCCAGACGGCCAGCAGGGGGCAAGGGCTGGACGGCCAGCAGGCGGCAAGGGCTGGACGGCCAGCAGGCGGCAAGGGCTGGACGGCCAGCAGGCGGCAGGTCGTCGCAGCTAGGGTGGAATGGTGGTGGTCACCATGATCGAGAAGTTCGGCGCGGACGGCTTCCTGGAGAACTCGTGGGTTCTGCCGCCGGGCGTCGTTGAGCCACTGCGCGCACACGTCGACGTCACGCCACAGGGGTGGATTGCGGACGCGTGGCCGGTGACCTCGGACGTCGCCGTCATCGTGCAGCCCTGGGTCGACGAGCCTGTCGATGTCGGATCAGGCGCCTGGTTCGTCAGCTCCGTTCAGGCCGCCAGGTAGGACGGCCGGCACCGATCACGGACGCCAGGTGACGGCTGCGGTCTGGGTCCGGGCGGACACCGCCCCAGCCGAACGACGCCCGGCGGCGGGCGATCGGCGTGCCGAGGCGACGTAGCTTTCGGGCTCGGTCCGCCCGACACCAGTCGATGACCAGGACACGGAATGTGACAGGTGCCGCACTGTACGGGGCATCGGTGCGCGAGCGGCGGCCCTACGGTCGGTGGATGGGCATCCGGGCGGGGTTTCGTGGCCGACGGCGGTCGCTGTCGCCGCTACCGCCGCCCGGTCGGCTGCGCACCCTGTCGCTGGCCACCCTGGCCAACACGGTCGGCACCGGGCTGTGGGTGACCGCTGCGGCGCTCTACCTCACCCGTTCCGTGGGGCTGACTCCGACCGAGGTGGGGTTGGGGCTCACTGTCGCCGGCCTGGTCGGGCTCACCGCCAGCGTGCCGCTCGGCGGCCTCGCCGACCGGCGTGATCCCCGGGCGCTGCGTGCGGTCCTCCAACTGGCACAGGCCGCTGTCGCGGCCGCGTACCTGCTGGTCGGCTCGTTCCCGGTCTTCCTGCTGGTGGCCACCGTGGACGCGCTGCTGGTCTCCGGCAACCTGGCCGTCCGCGCCGCGCTGGTCGCTGCGGTCGGCGGCCCGGAGGGCCGGGTGCACGCCTTTGCCACCCTTCGCGCGGTGGCGAACCTGGGCGTGACGCTCGGCGCGGGGCTGGCCGCGTTCGCGCTGGTGGCGGACACCGGGTGGGCGTACCGACTGCTGGTGCTCGGCAACGTCGCGACGTATCTGCTGTCGGCGGCGCTGATCATGCGACTGCCGTCGTATCCGCCGGTCCGGCGGCCGGTCCGGCCGCGACCGGGCCGTGCGGTGCGCGACGGGCGCTTCCTCGCGGTCGCCGGCGCTTCGGCGGTGCTCTCCCTGCACTGGGTGGCGCTGACGCTGATTCTGCCGCTGTGGGTGGTGACCCGCACCGACGCGCCCCCGGTGACCGTCGCCGCCGTGCTGCTGGTCAACACGCTGCTCACCGTGCTGTTCGCGGTACGGCTGAGCGGGAGCGCCCGGCACGCGTTGCCGGCGGCGGCGACGATGCGTCGGGCCGGCCTGGTGCTCGCGACCGGGATGCTGCTCTGGGCCACGACCGCCGTCGTGCCCACCGTGGCCGCGATCGGCCTGTTACTGGGCGCGACAGCGGTCTACACACTCGGTGATCTGTGGCACGGCGGGGCCGGGGCGGCGCTGGCCTACGACCTCGCCGCCCCGGACGCCATCGGCGCCTACCAGGGGGTCGACACACTGCTCTCCGGCCTGGCCCGCGCGGCCGGGCCGGCATTGCTGACCTGGCTGATCCTCGACGGAGGTCCGGTCGGCTGGCTGGCCCTGGCCGGGATGCTCGCCGGCACCGGCTTGGCCGTGCCGCCGCTGACCCGACGGGCCCTGGCGAACCGCGTCCGGCCGCTCCCGGCCAGCGGTCAGCCGATCTCCTCGTCGACGTAGCACCAGCGCCACGACTCGCCGGGCTGCGCCGAGCGGATCACCGGGTGTCCGGTGGACGCGTAGTGCTTGCTCGCGTGCTGGTTCGGCGACGAATCGCAGCAGCCGACCTGCCCGCAGCTCAGGCAGGTGCGCAGGTGCACCCAGTAGGTGTCGCCGACGGCGACGCAGTCCGCGCACTCGTCCGGAGTACGCGCCTCGACGGCACCCGCCTCGGTCAGGTGCTGACAACTCACTTCTCGACCTCCCGCAGCAACGACTCTTCCAGGTCCAGGTCACGATAGGCCTGCACCAGCACCTCCTCGGGTATCCGACCGGAGTCCCGGGCGGCCCGGAACACCTCCCGCTCGGCGTCGATCATCTCCTGCCGTAGCCGACCGTACGCCTGCGACGGCGTCTCCCGCTCGGTGCCACCGAGCCGTTCCCACGCCATGTTGGTGCGGTCCTCCACCGCTCGACGCAGCCGGTCCACCACCGCCGCCGGCGCGCTGTCGGCCAGCTCGTCGAGGCGCTCCTGAGCGGCCCGGCTGGCCTGCTGCTGCACGCCGGCCGCGGACAACGCGTCCTGCACCGGGTCGTCCGGGGGCAGCCGCAGCCGACGCGCGACCAACGGCAGCGTGGCACCCTGGCCGACGAGTGTGAAGACGATCACCGCGAAGGCCAACCAGATGAGCAACGCCCGGGGGTACGGCTCGTCGTCGGCGAGGGTCAGCGGCAACGCGAGTGCGGCGGCCAGGGTCACCACACCGCGCATGCCGGCCCAGCCGATGACGATCGGGACCTTGGGGGACGGCCGGGGGTCGCGCTGCCGGACCCGGGGCACCAGCCGAGCCAGATAGGTGGCCGGGAAGAGCCAGACGAACCGGCTCAGGAAGACGGTGGCGAGCACCGCGAAGGTGATCAGGATGAGTGAGCCGACCGGCTCGTCGAGATCGCGCAGGACCTCCCGCAGTTGGAGCCCGACCAGCAGGAAGACCAGACCCTCCAGCAGGAAACGGACCAGCCGCCAGAACGCCCCGACCTGCAACCGGGACGCCGCCGACATCAGCTGCGGCAGCTGGTGGCCGAGCACCAGACCGGTGACGACCACCGCGACCACCCCGGAGGCGTGCAGATGCTCGGCGGTGAACACCACCGCGAACGGGATGATCAGCGACAGCGCGTTGTCCAGCAGCGGGTCACTGATCCGCCGGTGCAGGAAGCCGAACACCACCGCCCCGAGCGCTCCGATCAGGATGCCGCCGCCGGTGGCCCGCAGCACCTCGAGGGCGACCTCGGTGGTGCCGACGGCCGAGCCGACGGTGGCCATCGTCGCGACCCGCAGCAGCACCAGCGCGGTGGCGTCGTTGATGAGGCTCTCGCCCTCCAGGATGGTGACGACCCGGCGGGGCAGCCCGACCCGGCGGGCGACGGCCGTGGCGGCCACGGCGTCCGGTGGGGCGACCACCGCGCCGAGTGCGAGGCAGATCGCGAACGGCAGCTGCGGCAGCAGCAGGTGCAGTACCAACCCGACCACGAACGCCGTGAACAGCACCAGGCCGACCGCGAGCAGCAGGATCGGCCGGATGTTGTTCTTGAACGCCGGCACCGAGGTCTCCAGCGCGGCCACGTAGAGCAACGGCGGCAGGATGCCGATCAGCACCAACTCGGGTTCGAGGTGCATCTGCGGGAAGCCCGGCACGAACGAGAGCGCCAGACCGACCACGACCAGCACGATCGGTGCGAGCAGGCCGAGCCGGCGGGCCAGCGCGGCGCCCAGGGTGGCGATCGCCAGGAAGACGACGACCGGAAACAGGCTTTCCATGGGGTACGAGCCTAGGGGCCCGACGGATCCGAGCCTCGATCAGCCGGTCGGGCGCAGCTTCGGCAACACCTCGGTGCCGAACGCGTCGATGAAGCCGCGCTGCTCCTGCCCGACGTGGTGCAGGGCGATCTGGTCGAAGCCGAGCTCCAGGTACTCCTCCAGCCACCCGACGTGCCGGCCCAGGTCCGCTGACACGTTGACCACCTCGGCGACCCGCTGCGCCGGTACGTCGGCGGAGACCACGTCGAAGTGCTCGACGGTCTCCAGGTCCCAGCAGACCGGCGGGGCAAAGACGTTACTGCGCCACTGGTCGTACGCGATGGCCTCGGCCTGCGCCTGATCCGGCGCCCAGGAGACGTGCACCTGCAGGTGCAGCGGTCCGCGCCCACCGGCGTCCCGGTACGCGTCGATCATCTCGCGCAGGTGTGCCGTCGGCGCGTTCACGGTGATCAACCCGTCCGCCCACTCGGCGCACCAGCGGGCGGTGGCCACGCTGACGGCAGCGCCGACCAGCGCGGGCGGCTGTTCCGGGCGGGTCCACAGCCGGGCCCGGTCCACCCGGACCAGGCCGTCGTGGCTGACCTCCTCGCCGGCCAGCAGCGCGCGGATCACGTCCACGCACTCGCGCAGCCGGGCGGCGCGGACGTCCTTGCGCGGCCACGGGTCGCCGGTGATGTGCTCGTTGCTGGCCTCGCCGGTGCCCAGCGCGGCCCAGAAGCGGCCCGGGTACATCGCGCCGAGAGTGCCGATGGCCTGCGCGATGATCGCCGGGTGGTACCGCTGGCCGGGCGCGTTGACCACCCCGAACGGCAGGCCGGTGGCCTGCAACGCGGACCCCAGCCAGGACCAGGCGAAGGCGGATTCGCCCTGCCGGGCGCTCCACGGGGAGAAGTGGTCGGAGCACATGGCGGCGTCGAAGCCGGCCCGCTCGGCGTGCATCACCGCCTCGAGGAGGGCGCGCGGACCGATCTGCTCGTGGGAGGCGTGAAAACCGAACGACGTCATGGGCGCACTTCCTACCCACGACGGCGTCGGCTGATGCCTGCGGGCTACTCGGCGTGCGCGCCGGCTCCGGCCGAGGCGGCGCCCTCGCCCACCCAGACCGTCTTGGTGTTGCAGAACTCCCGCATACCCAGCGCGGACAACTCCCGCCCGTAACCGGAGTTCTTCACCCCACCGAACGGCAACTCCGGATAGGACGTGGTCATGCCGTTGACGAAGACGTTCCCGGCGTCCAGGTCGGTGGCGAAGCGCTCCTGCTCGTCCGGGTCCCGGGTCCAGGCGTTCGAGCCGAGCCCGAAGCTGGTGCCGTTGGCGACCTCGATCGCCTCCTCGTACGACGAGACCCGGAACAGCCCGGCGACCGGGCCGAAGACCTCCTCGGTCCACATCCGCATCTGCGGGGTGAGGTCGGTGACCACGGTCGGCGGGTAGAACCACCCGTCGCCACCCGGTAGTTCGCCGCCGCAGAGCACTGTGGCGCCGTTCTCGACCGCGTCGCGGACCTGGGCGTGCACCTCGTCGCGGCCCCGCTCGCTGGCCAACGGCCCCACGTCGGTGCTCGGGTCCATCGGGTCACCGACCCGTAGCGCGGCCATGTTCGCGGCGAACTTCTCCGCGAAGGCATCGAACACGTCGGTGTGCACGATGAACCGTTTCGCGGCGATGCAGGACTGACCGTTGTTCTGGCAGCGGGCGGTGGTGGCGACCTCGGCGGCCCGGTCCACGTCGGCCGAGGGCATCACCACGAAGGGGTCGCTGCCGCCGAGTTCGAGGACGGTCTTCTTCAGCTCCCGTCCGGCGATCTGGGCGATGGAGCGACCGGCCGGCTCGCTGCCGGTGAGCGTGGCGGCGCGTACTCGGGGGTCGCTGAGGATCACCTCGACGGCGTCGGAGCCGACCAGGACGGTGGTGAACGCGCCCTCGGGGAAGCCGGCGCGTCGGAACAGGTCCTCCAGCAGCAGGGCGGTCTGCGGCACGTTCGAGGCGTGCTTGAGCAGGCCGGTGTTGCCGGCCATCAGGGCCGGTGCCGCGAAACGCATCACCTGCCAGAGCGGGAAGTTCCACGGCATCACCGCGAGCACCACACCGATCGGCTGGTAACGGATGAACGCCCGGGTCGCCTTGACGGCGGCGGCGTCGGCCGGCTCGTCGGCGAGGAACGCGGGGGCCTTGTCGGCGTAGAAGCGGGCGGCCGTGGCGCACTTCGTCACCTCGGCCTGCGCCGCCACGTAGGTCTTGCCCATCTCGGTGGTCATGATCCGGGCGGTCTCGTCGCGCTCGGCGTCGAGCAGGTCCGCGGCGGCGTTCATCCACCGGGCGCGCTGGTCCACGGTCGTCGCCCGCAACTGCTGGTACGCGAGGTCGGTGCGTTCGATGGCACCGTCGAGCTGCTCGGTGGACATCGCCTCGTAGGTCTTGAGCACCTGTCCGGTGGCGGGGTTGGTGGTGGCGATGTGGGGCATCTCGTCCTCCTGTCACTCGAACAACGAGTGTCGTACGCCCGGCTCCTCGCGGCGGCGGGCGGCGCGGCGGCGCTGGATCACGACCAGGTCGACCACGGCGACCACAGCGAAGATCGCGCAGACCACGCCGAGCCAGGCGATGCCGGCCCAGAACGCCAACACCGCGAAGACCACCATGATCACCAGCCCGAAGCCAGCGAGGGTGAGCCGGAGGTTCAGCGCGCTGTAAGCGTGCCCGACCGTGCCACGGGCACGCCGAGGCTGCGATCTCGTCATGCCCAGGGACCTACCCCCGATCGTCGGCGTTAACCGGCCTCGGACACCTCGGTCAGTCGCGCCAGGCGCCGCGCGACGCCGCCTCGGCGGCGTACGCCGAGAAGTCGCGCGGGTCACGACCGGTCAACCGACGCACGGTGTCAGTGGGCTCCGCGTGGCCGAGGTCGCGCAGGGCCGTGAAGGCCACGATCTGTTGCTCGATCTCCTCGGCGGGGATGCCCAGCGGAGCCAACGCGGCCCGGTAGTCGTCAGCCGCGCCGAGGTGTCGCACCGGCCGGCCCGCCGCCCGGCTGATGATCTGGGCAGCCTCCGCGAAGGTGATCGCCCGCGGCCCGGTGACCTCGTAGACCTGGCCGGCGTGCCCGGGCTCGGTGAGGGCCGCCACCGCGGCGGCGGCGATGTCGTCGGCGTCCACGAACGCCTGGCGTGCCGCACCGACCGGAACGGTGATGGCACCGGCCAGCACCGACTCCCGGAACACCCCCTCGTCGAAGTTCTGGTCGAACCAGTCCGCCCGCAGGATCGTCCAGTCGACGCCGATCTCACGCACCGTCCGCTCGGCGGCCAGCAGACGCTCGTCACCCATCGCCTCGATCGCGCGACTGGAGAGCAACACCACGTGCCGCACCCCCTGGTCCAGAGCCAGCCGAACGAGGGCCGGCTCGACCCGCTGGCCGTCCGGTGCCATCAGGTAGACCCGGGACGCGCCGGCCAGCGCGGGCGCCCACGTCGACTCGATCGACCAGTCGAAGCGCACCGGGCCCTTGCGGGAGGCGGCGCGGACCGGGGCGCCCAGCGCCCGCAGTCGGTCGGCCACCCGTCGCCCGGTGGTGCCCGTCGCGCCGAGCACGAGGATCGCACTGTCGTCGTCCATGCTCCGAGTAGAGCATCGACCCCCGACAGCGACCGCCCGATGCCCTGCACGGCCGGGCGGCACCGGAGTGCGTCGGTGTGCTCGATTACATCCGTTCGCGTCGCGGCTCCGCCAACCGCAGGATGGGCCTATGTCAATGACCCTCGCCGTGCCGGTGACCGTCGCCATCGCCCGTCGCGTCGACCCGGGCCGGTCGAGCGAGATGGTGGCCTGGATGCGGGCCGGCACCGCGCTCGCCGAGGCGTTCCCCGGGTTCCTCGGCGCCGGCTGGGTGCAGAGCGGCCCCGGTTCGCCGGACTGGCACATGCTCTACCGCTTCGCCGACGCAGAGACGCTGCGGCGGTGGGAGGAGTCCCCGCAGCGACACTGGTGGCTCAGCTCGGCGCAGGGCATCGTCGAGCACACCCGGGTCGAACGGCGTACCGGGATCGAGGGCTGGTTCGACCCTCCGGTGGAACACTCGGTGGACCCGGTGGCGCCGATCGCCCCGCCGTCGCCGCCGAGGTGGAAGCAGGCGGTGACCATCTGGCTGGCGTTCTTCCCGCTGAGCCTCAGCGCCACAGTGCTGACCAGTCACTTCCTCGGCGCGGTGCCGCTGGCGGCGCGGGTGCTGCTGATGACGCTCTGCCTGACCCCGCTGATGACCTATCTGGTGTTGCCCCGGATCACCCGGGCGTTGCACTGGTGGCTGCACGGCCAGCGGGCACCCTGGCGGGGCTTATAGCACCTCGCTGGCACCGCTGTCGGCGCTCTGCCGCATACCCGACAGCTGCTTCCCGCCAAACCGCGTCCTACGCATAGAGTTACCGCGCTGTCGCTCTGCGCTGCGGGAGGGGACGTCATGCCTCGACGGGGGGTCACCGCCCTGGCCTGTCTCGCGGCGCTGGTCGCGCTGGCCTGCGAGGGTGGCACCTCAGCGACACCCCGCCCCACCAAGAGCGCCCCGCCGTCGAGCGGGCCGGGCGGCATCGCCGCGCTCGGAGACTCGATCACCACCGGCTTCGCGTCCTGCCTGGTGCTCACGTCCTGCGAGCGCAACTCCTGGTCGACCGGGGACGGCCTGCGGGTGCAGAGCCACTACCGGCGGCTGCTGGAGCAGAATTCGGCGATCCGCGACCGGACGTACAACCATGCCCGTCCCGGCGCCCGGGCGGACGCGCTGGAGGGCCAGGCCCAGGCGGCGGTACGCGACCGCGCCGACTACGTCACGGTGCTGATCGGCGCCAACGACGTCTGCCGGGGTGGGGTGGACGCGATGACGCCGGTCGCCGAGTTCCGTGCCGACGTCGACCGGGGCCTACGGGTGCTGAAGACCGGCCGCCCGAAGGCCCGGGTGCTGGTGGTGAGCATCCCCGACCTGTACCGGCTGTGGGAGGTCGGGCACGGCGACTCCCGAGCGGTTCGCGCGTGGCGACGGGGCATCTGCCCGGCCCTGCTCGCCGAGGCGACCTCGACGGCGCCCGCCGACCGGGCGCGCCGGGCCGCCGTGCGGGAGCGGATCGACGCGTACAACACCGAGTTGGTGGCGGCCTGCCGGGCGTACGGCTCGCGCTGCCGGCACGACGGCGGCGCGGTGCACAAGGTCCGGTTCACTCTGGACCTGCTCAATCCGCTGGACTGGTTCCACCCCAACGCCACCGGCCAGGGCCGCATCGCCGAGGTCACCTGGCGCTCCTCCGGCCTGGCGAACTGACCAGCCCGGTCGACGGTCAGCGCCTGCGGGGTTCCGGGACGGCGACGCCCCGGGAGCGGTAGAGGGCCCGGGACCGCTTCGCGAGGTCCTTCGTGGCCGACGAGTTGGCCCAGGTGCCCAGCACGATGGCGGCACCGGGGATGACCTTGGCGACCATCCGCTTGGCGGCCCGGACACCCGCCATCTGGGCCAGCCGGATGCCGAGCTGCACCATGACCCGACCGATCGGGCGCTGGCCGCCCAGGCCGAAGAGCGCGTCGGCGCGTTCGCGGCCGGCGGCCACGCCGAGGGCCAGCCGGGCGCTCTCGGCGACCTTGTGCACGCGTTGGAGCACCAAGAGGTCGGTGGCCCGGTCGCCGTGCAGTGGGTCGACGTCGTAGGCGGCGGCGATGTGCAGCACCATCCGCGCCTGGGTCCAGGCCAGCACGCCCACGTCGATCACGGCTCCGGGCAGGCCGGCCGCTCCGGAGACCGCGCCCGACAACCGGGCCAGGTTGACGAACTTGCGGACCGCCTGGTCGGCGAGGACGTCGGCAGACACGCCGGGCTGTTCGGCCCGGGCCCGGGCGGCCCACTGCGCGGCCTCCGGCCCGAGCCGGCGTACGGCCTCCAGGGCGAGGTGTTCCGGCGCGTACTGCGGGTCGTCGCGCATCCGGTCCCAGAGGCGGGCCGGCGGACCCTCGGGGGCGTCCACCGGCCCGGCCGGCAGGCTGACGGACGGCTGCGGAGTGGGGGCGGCGGGCTGGCCGCCGACGGGTGGGGTGTCGGTCACCGGGTCTCCCCAGGGATGGAGATGGCGGACAGGGCGGCCGATGGGGCGGTCAGCGGCGGCGGTTGGACAGCCGGGCCGCCAGCCCCTTGAGCTTCTGCTGGTTGGCCGGCTTGGCCATCTCCCGACGGCCTCGCTCCACCAACTGCTGCCCCTTCGGCGATCTCAGGAACGTGGTGATTCGCTGCATCAGTGACATGGCGTCCTCCTGTCGATGATCCCCTGCGTCATGTGTACCCCTAACCCGCAACACATGTACCCAGGATCCGACAGCCTCAACCCTGACCGTCCACAGTGGTCGGTAGGCTACCGCCCCGCCGGCACGATGGAGTCGACGACCCGGGTGGCCCGCCATTCGTGCTGCTGGTAGTGCTCGGGGTAGGCAGAGACCTGCACCGCCTGGGCAGCGTCGGTCAGCCGCATCCGTTCCCAGCCGGGCACCTGCTCCAGCGCGGTGAGGAACTGCCGGGTGGCGAACTCCGGGTCCATCAGCCGACCCACCGGGCCCCAACCGCTGCTCGACCGCTGCTGGAACAACCCGACCGAGTCGTGGTCCCAGCCCACGCCCTGGTGCGGGTAGTCCTGCGACTCGGGCAGCACGCCGCTGGCCACGTTGTAGAGGTTGCTCTCCTGCATGGCGGTGGCCACCGCGATCACCAGCCCTCGGCGGGGCACCCCCATCTTGCGGCCGGTACGGACGATCGCCTCGGCGTTCTCCATCTGGTCCTCGTCCAGCCCCACGACGGGTGCCGGCTTGGTGGGGCGAGCGGGGGCGGCCTTGCGGGCCCCTGTGGTGGTGTCCGGGTCGGCAGGGGTCGCCGTTGTGGACGAGGCCGCGGCAGGGGTGCTCGGCGCAGCCGCCCGGTCGAGGCCACGGGAGGCACCCTGCGGCTCGGCGCGCTGCGCCAGTTCGGTGCTGGAGGGCGACCCGCTCCGCGTCGCGGCGTCCGCGGTCTCGTCGCGGACCTGTGCGACGGCGGCCAGGCCGAGGCAGCAGACCACTCCGGTGGCGAGTGCCACCTGGGCCCGGCGTCGACCGGTCAGGTCCCGGGCGTATGCCCGGAGCCGGCTCGCGGCGGTTGTCCGTTCGGCTGAGGTGCCATCCTCCGTATCGGCAGTGGGCGTACTCGGGGCGTACGGGTCGTCGAGGGTGCCGTCGTCACGCATCAGCCGAGGCTAGGCAGGTGAAAACCCTGATCACGCACGGTGATCACGTGGCGCTCGACACAGATCGGACCCGTACTGGTGGACGACCTGGGCGGGTCGACGCGCCCGGGGGGCGTACCTCGCGTACCGGATGAAGCTGGCGTAGCGCGCGGACCGACACGGCTCGCGACAGGATAGGACATTCACTCTCCGAGCCTGACATGATCGACAAACTCGGCCTTTGGGCCGAACCATTCCTCGGCCGATCGGCTGCCAGGCTCGGCCTAGCGGCGTAAACAGGCGATTAGTCCGGTCAGGTCCACCACCCGGCCAACGGATCGCCCGGAGAAGGAATGCACCAGGATGGCGGGTACGTTGCCCGAACGGGTGCCCTCCGTCGCGACGGCGCCCCGCAGGCACATTTCAGGGAGGTCCGCACCGGTGCTCGACCCACACGAGCTCTACCAGCTCACCGACGATCTGCCCGACCTCGGGCAACCGGTCCTGATCCAGGCCCTCACCGGGTTCGTGGACGCCGGCAACGCCAGCCGGCTGGCGCGCGAGCAACTGCTCACCTCGCTGGAGGGTCGGCCGATCGCCACCTTCGACGTCGACCAGCTCTTCGACTACCGATCGCGACGACCGGTGATGACCTTCGTCGAGGACCACTGGGAGAGCGTCGACGCGCCCAAGCTGGAGCTGCACCTGCTGCACGACGACGACGAAACCCCGTTCCTGCTGCTCACCGGCCCCGAGCCGGACCTGCAGTGGGAGCGGTTCGTGGCCGCCGTCGCCGGGCTCGCCGCCCGGTTGGACGTCCGGCTCACCGTGGGGCTCAACTCGATCCCGATGGCGGTGCCGCACACCCGTCCGACCGGGGTGACCGCGCACGCCACCCGACCGGAGCTGATCGCGGGCTACGAGCCCTGGCTGCAACGCGTCCAGGTGCCCGGCAGCGTCGGTCACCTGCTGGAGTTCCGCCTCGGCGAGCAGGGTCGCGACGCGCTGGGCTTCGCCGCCCACGTGCCGCACTACGTGGCGCAGACCGAGTATCCGGCCGCTGCCGAGGTGCTGCTCACCTCGGTGTCGCGCAGCACCGGCCTGCTGCTGCCCGGCGACGGGCTGCGCTCGGCCGCCGAGGTGGTCCGGGTGGAGATCGACCGGCAGGTCGCCCAGACCGACGACGCCGCCGCTCTCGTTCAGGCCCTGGAGGAGCAGTACGACGCGTTCGCCCGAGGTCGGGGCGAGAAGAGCCTGCTCGCCCCGGACGCCGGACCACTGCCGACGGCCGACGAACTCGGCGCGGAACTGGAGCGGTTCCTGGCCGAACAGACCCGTCCCGGCGACACCCCGGCCGGCTGACCCGGCGTCGCGGCGGCGGATGCGGCAGGCTGGGGGCATGCGCCTGGCGACCTGGAACGTCAACTCGGTGAAGGCCCGCCTACCCCGACTGTTGGAGTGGCTGGCCGACACCGGGCCGGACGTCGTCTGCCTGCAGGAGACCAAGTGCCCCGACGGTGCCTTCCCGGTGACCGAGGTGGGCGAGTTGGGCTACTCGGTGGCCAGCCACAGCGACGGCCGGTGGAACGGGGTCGCCATCCTGTCCCGCGTCGGGCTGGACGACGTCCGGGTCGGGTTCGCCGGCGAGCCCGGCTTCCCCGCCCCGGAGGCCCGGGCCATCTCCGCGACCTGCGACGGGGTCCGGGTCTGGTCGGTGTACGTGCCCAACGGCCGGACGCCGGACGACCCGCACTACGCGTACAAGTTGGCCTGGTTCGCGGCGCTGCGCGACGCGCTGGCGGCGGAGTTGGCCGGCGGCCTCCCACTGGCGGTCAGCGGCGACTTCAACGTCGCCCCGACCGACGCCGACGTCTGGGACCCGGCGGTGTTCACCCACTCCACGCACGTCACCCCGGCCGAACGGGCGGCCCTCGCCGCGCTGCGCGACCTGGGTCTCAGCGACGTCGTACCCACCCCGATGAAGGGGCCACACCCGTTCACCTACTGGGACTACCGGGCCGGGATGTTCCACCAGAACAAGGGCATGAGAATCGACCTGGTGTACGCGTCCGCGCCGTTCGCCCGTGCGGTCCGCTCGGCGTACGTGGACCGGGAGGCTCGCAAGGGCAAGGGCCCCTCCGACCACGCGCCGATCGTTGTCGACGTGGACCTGGTCCCGGCGGTCGAGACGTTCTGAGCCTGGCTAGGGTGGGCAGATGGCAGTCGTGAAGATCAACGCAATCGAGGTCCCGCCCGGTGGCGGCGCCGAGTTGGAGAAGCGGTTCGCCGCCCGAGCCGGCACCGTGGAGAACTCCCCCGGTTTCCTCGGCTTCGAGTTGCTCCGCCCCGTGGCCGGCGAGACCCGCTACTTCGTCTACACCAAGTGGGAGAGCGAAGAGGCGTACCAGGCGTGGGCCGCCGGCCCCGCTCGGGCCGCCCACGCCAGCGCGCCCGGCGACAAGCCCCGCCCTCCGGTCGCCACGGGTGCCAGCCTCCTGGAGTTCGACGTCGCGCTACAGGTCCCCCAGCCCTGACACCGCCGCGCCACGTCACCCAGCCCTGGCCGCTCCCGAGCCCTGCGCACCACCCACCCGCACACGCGATCTGCGAGGAGTTCCGCGCCGCCGCAACCCTGGACTACCAGCAGGACGAAGCGGATCGAGGACACCGCAGGATCGGGTGCCCGGTGCTGTTTCTCTGGAGTCAACGCGGCCAGGTCGCAAAGCTCTACGACGACCCGCTCGCGATCTGGCGGGAGTGGGCCGACGACGTTCGCGGCGAGCCGGTGCCGGTCGGGCACTTCATCCCGGAAGAGGCCCCCGACGAGACCACCCGTCAACTCCTGGGCTTCTTGAGCTGATGCCCGGCGATTGCCAGTCCACCATCCCCAAGGCCGCTCGCCCCGGCGCTTGACCCACTCGGGATCGCCGAACTGGGGGTGTCCGGGCGGCTGGGATACCCCGACTTCGGCGAAGACGAGTGGATCAAGCGGCTGAGCCGGCCTCAGGACTCGCGGGAGGACCGGAGACTGCGAAGGCGTTGACGTGTGCCGGCAGACTGCGGGGCCGAGTGGTCACTGTTTCTGGAACATGACTGCGGCGACGTCCGCCAGGAGCTCCAGCGACCAATCTAGCTGCGGACAGTCACCGTGACCTCGGCACTCTCGGCAGCCACCTGCCTGCCAGGGCCGATCGACCGTCCGAGTCCAATGCGCGTCGAGCACGCGCTTCGCCACGAACAACTCGGTCGCCCTGGACACCGGCTCGTCGATGGGCATGTGCGACACCTCCATGCGTCCCGAAGTAGCCGCCCCGGGGGCAGAGCCCGACGTCGTGCTCCCCGGGACGTGCCGGATACCTCGGAGTGCTGAAGTCCAGAACTACCCGACTGTCTCACTGTATCCACTGTCTCAGTGTAGTCAAGTTCTCACTGTATCCACTTTGCTGGATTGTCGCCTTGTCCTGTTCGGGCCCGGGCTGGAAACATGATCTCCGCTGAAGTCCAGGAGAGTCGATCATGCCAACCAGACCACCGCACTACCGCCGCGTTGCGGACGACATCGAGCAGAAGATCCGCTCCGGTGAATACCGACCTGGGCACCAGTTGCCATCTGTGTCGGAGATCGGCGAGATCTACAACGTCGCACGGTCAACCGCGTACCGCGCAGTCAAAGAGCTGCATGACCGCAACCTCGTCTACGGACAGCAAGGCCAAGGCGTGTTCGTCGCCGAGGCCGAGTAGCGCGCTGCACCCCAGGGGCCGCCCACTCAGGCTGAGCGCGGCCTCAGGACTTGCGGGTGGACTGGAAGGTGGCGAAGGCGATGACGTTGTCGGCGTAGCCGGTGCGTCCGCCGATGAACTGCCCGCCACAGGTGATCAACCGCAGGCCGGGCGGCCCGTCGTGGCCGTAGATCCGTTCGGCGGGCAGCTGGTCCTTCGGGAAGTGCTCGACGGTGTCGACCCGGAACACCACCACCGACTCGTCCGCGCGGGCCACCTCGATCAGGTCGCCGGGCTTCAGCTTGCCCAGGTCGTAGAAGACCGACGGGCCGGTCTTGGTGTCCACGTGCCCGACGATCACGGCCGGGCCGGGCTCGCCGGGCGTCGGCCCACGGTCGTACCAGCCGGTCTCGTTGTGCCGTTCCAACGGCGGTACGGCGATCGAGCCGTCCCGTGCCTGCCCGACGGGTTCCACCGGCGCCGCCACCTTGATCGATGGGACGCTGAGGCGCACCGGACGACTGGCCGACAACCCGACGGACTCGCTGCGGGCCGGTCGGTCGCCGCCGGCCGGGGCGAAGTCGAACGGCCCGACCGAACGGCCCAGCCCTGCCCCGGTGGCGAAGACCCCGGCCAGCACCAGCACCACGGCCAGCGGCACCGACCACGGGCTACGGCCGGAGGGTCGGCTGCGCCGGGGCGTGACTGCGGTCGGCGGGCGAGCAGCCACATTGGGACGCTCGGGGTTCAGCGGACTGTCGTCCAGCGGTAGCCGGCGGACGTCGAAGCGATCGTCGCGCGTTGGGCGAGGGTTGGCGGACGGGCGTGGGCCCGACGACGGGCGCGGCCCGGGGGACGGGCGGGGACCGGGCGGCGGCGACGCGGGTCGGAAGATCGCCATGGCCGGCTCAGCGCCCAGCGCCACGGACCAGACGCGGCCGACGCAGTGCCACCACGGCGAGGATCAACCCGGTGATGGTCAGCGCCGCACCGACGGGCAACAGCAGCTTGCCGGTGACTCCGCCGGCGCCCCCACCGAAGCCGGTGGCCGGACCCCGACTGGGCTGGGACGGCACCTTCTTGACGACCTGGAGCATGGTCGAGGCGGTTTCGCCGTCGCGGCACTCCAGCTTGATCCGGTAGTTGCCGGGGCGGGTGCGCTCGCGCACCATCGGCGCGGCGGTGAGCACCCCGTGCTGCGGCTGCACACCGACCGCGCCGAACGCGTCCGAGACGACCGTGGCACCTACCGAGTTGTCCCGGCAACTGGCCCGGATGCCGACCAGGTAGCCGGGCTGCACCGTGCTCGGGCTCACCTCGACGAAGATGTCCACCGGCGCCGGCTGGGGCGCGCCACCCGGCGGCCCTCCGGGCTGCGGTGCGGGCGCGACGGCAACGGGCTGGGCAGGCACCGCAGCACCAGCCGCAGGAGCGGCGAGCAGAGGACCGGCGAGCATGGTCAGCACGGAAAGGATCACGCCGCCACGGGTCACTGTCACGATGCCCCCTCTCGACGCCGTGCGGCCGTGTCGGGCAGCGGAGCACCCGACCTGCCGTACCAGTTGGATCCTCTCATTTCCGGTCGCACATCACATCCGATCCGCCGACGGCGTCGCGTACGCTCGGGTCGCTGTGACCACCACCGACCATGACCCCGCCGTCCCGCCCGTGAGCCGGACGATCCGCACGTTCCACCCCCGCCGGGGTCGGATGAGCGACCGGCAGACCGACGCGCTGGACCGGCTCTGGCCCACGTACGGCCTGGATGTGCCGGACGGACCGGTCGTACCCGTCGACCTAGCCGACCTGTTCGGTCGCCGGGCGCCGGTCGTGCTGGAGATCGGCTCGGGCATGGGCGACAGCACCGCCGCGATGGCCGCCGCTGACCCGGACCGAGATTATCTTGCGGTCGAGGTGCACACGCCGGGAATCGCCAACCTGCTCGACCTGGTGGAGCGGGGCGGCCTGAGCAACGTACGGGTGGCAGAGGGCGACGCGTTGTCCCTGGTCAAGGGCTTACCCGAGGGCGCGCTGGACGCCGTGCACATCTTCTTCCCGGACCCGTGGCCGAAGACGCGCCACCACAAGCGGCGGATCATCCAGTCGGCGCACGTGGCGTTACTGCGGTCGCGGCTGCGTTCCGGCGGCACGTTGCACTGCGCGACCGACTGGGCCGAGTACGCCGAGGCGATGCGGGAGACCTTGGAGGCGGATCCGGAGTTGGTGGACGCGTACGGTGGCTTCGCGCCACGTCCGGCGCACCGCCCGGTGACGAAGTTCGAGCGGCGGGCGATCAGGGCCGGCCGACCGGTCGCCGACCTGATCTACCGGCGGCGCTGACCGGCGAAGGCCACCCCGCGCAGGGGCCGGCCGAGGCCGGGTTGGCGTACCGGGGCATGATCCAGGCACCATGGACAGGCTATGACGCTCACCGCCGCGCTACCGAGAAGCGCCGACCCCGACACCCTCTTCGACGCGTTCGCCAGTTGGGCGAAGGAGCGCGGCCTCGACCTCTACCCCCATCAGGAGGAGGCGGTCATCGAGATCGTCTCCGGCGCCAACCTGATCATGAACACTCCGACCGGTTCGGGTAAGAGCCTGGTGGCGATCGCGGCGCACTTCGCGGCCCTCGCCGACAACCGGACGACCTTCTACACCGCGCCGATCAAGGCCCTGGTGTCGGAGAAGTTCTTCGCGCTCTGCGAGGTCTTCGGCGCCGAGAACGTCGGCATGCTGACCGGTGACGCCAGCGTCAACGCCGACGCCCCGATCATCTGCTGCACCGCCGAGATCCTGGCGAACCTGGCGCTGCGCGAGGGTGCGAAGGCCGACGTCGGCCAGGTGATCATGGACGAGTTCCACTTCTACGCCGAACCCGACCGGGGTTGGGCGTGGCAGGTGCCGATCATCGAGCTGCCGCAGGCCCAGTTCATCCTGATGTCCGCCACCCTGGGGGACACCACCCGGTTCGTCGACGACCTGACCCGACGCACCGGGCGGCCGACCGCCGTCGTGCGCTCGGCGGAGCGGCCGGTCCCGCTCATCTTCTCGTACGCGATGACGCCGCTGCACGAGACGCTCGAGGAACTGCTGGAGACCAAGCAGGCTCCGGTGTACGTGGTGCACTTCACCCAGGCCGCCGCGCTGGAACGCGCCCAGGCGCTGACCAGCGTCAACGTCTGCACCCGCGCCGAGAAGGACATGATCGCCCAGGCGATCGGTGGTTTCCGGTTCACCGCGGGCTTCGGCAAGACGCTCTCCCGGCTGGTCCGGCACGGCATCGGCGTGCACCACGCCGGCATGCTGCCCAAGTACCGCCGACTGGTGGAGACCCTCGCCCAGGCCGGCCTACTCAAGGTCATCTGCGGCACGGACACCCTCGGCGTCGGCATCAACGTGCCGATCCGCACCGTGCTGTTCACCGGCCTGTCCAAGTACGACGGGGTCCGCACCCGGCTGCTCAAGAACCGGGAGTTCCACCAGATCGCCGGGCGGGCCGGTCGGGCCGGCTACGACACCATCGGCCGGGTCGTGGTGCAGGCCCCCGAGCACGTCATCGACAACGAGAAGGCCCTCGCCAAGGCCGGCGACGACCCGAAGAAGCGCCGCAAGGTGGTCCGCAAGAAGCCGCCGGAGGGCTCGATCGGCTGGGGCCAGCCCACGTTCGACCGGTTGGTCGACGCGGAGCCGGAGCCGCTGACCTCCAGCTTCCAGGTCAGCCACTCGATGCTGCTCAACGTCATCGGCCGGCCCGGGGACGCGTTCAGCGCGATGCGTCACCTGCTCACCGACAACCACGAGGAGCCGGCCGCGCAGCGTCGGCACATCCGTCGGGCGATCGCCATCTACCGGGCGTTGCGGGCGGGCGGGGTCGTCGAGGAGCTGCCCGAGCCGGACGAGACCGGCCGGCGGATCCGACTCACCGTCGACCTCCAGCTCGACTTCGCGCTCAACCAGCCGCTGTCCCCGCTCGCGCTGGCCACCATCGAGCTGCTCGACGCCGAGTCCCCGTCGTACGCGCTCGACGTGCTCAGCGTGATCGAGTCGATCCTCGACGACCCTCGGCAGATCCTCTCCGCGCAGCAGTTCAAGGCGCGCGGCGAGGCGGTCGCCGCGATGAAGGCCGAGGGCATCGAGTACGAGGCCCGCCTCGAACTACTCGAGGAGGTGACCCACCCGAAGCCGCTCGCCGAGCTGCTGGAGGCCGCGTACGAGATGTACCGGCAGGGCCACCCGTGGGTAGCCGACCACCAGCTCTCCCCCAAGGCCGTGGTCCGCGACATGTACGAGCGGGCCATGACCTTCACGGAGTACGTGCAGTTCTACGGGCTGACCCGCTCGGAGGGTCTCGTCCTGCGCTATCTCGCCGACGCGTACAAGACGCTGCGCCAGACCGTGCCCGAGGATGCCAAGACCGAGGAACTGATCGACCTCATCGAGTGGTTGGGCGAGCTGGTCCGCCAGGTCGACTCCAGCCTCATCGACGAGTGGGAGCGGCTGCGCAACCCGTCCGACGTCGCCGAGGTGGCCCAGGCGCACGCGGCGCTGACCGATCGGCCACCGGCGGTGACCCGCAACGCGCGGGCGTTCCGGGTGCTGGTGCGCAACGCGTTGTTCCGCCGGGTGGAGCTGGCCGCGCTGCGCCGCTGGGATCTGCTCGCCGAGTTGGACGCCGAGGACGGCTGGGACTACGACGCGTGGTCCGACGCGCTGGGGCCGTACTTCGAGGCGTACGACTCGATCGGGGTCGGTCCGGACGCCCGTGGGCCGGCGTTGCTGATGATCGAGCAGGGTCGGGAGCGGTGGACCGTACGGCAGATCTTCGACGATCCGGACGGTGACCACGACTGGGGCATCAGCGCCGAGATCGACCTGGTCGCGTCGGACGAGGTAGGTGCCGCGGTCGTCCGGATCACCGACGTCGGCCAACTCTGAGTCGGCAGCGGCTACGTCTTCGGTGGCGCCGTCGAGGCACGGACGACGATCTCGGTCGGCAGGATCAGGGCCGTACGGGTGGGCGCCGGTCGCAGGAGCATGCGGACCGCCTCCGCCCCCTTGCGGGCGTGCGGTTGCCGCACGGTGGTCAGGGCCGGGCTGGCCGCCACCGCTGCCGGCACGTCGTCGAAGCCGACGACGGAGAGGTCACCGGGAACGTCGATACCGCGACGGGTGGCTTCGGCGATGACGCCCAGCGCCAGCCGGTCACTCATCGCCAGGATCGCCGTGGGCGGCTCGGCGTGTTCGAGCAGAGGCACCGCGGCGGCGGCCCCGTCCGCCTCCTCGACCCCGCGCGCCGCCACGACGACGATCCCGCCGCCACCGTCGGCGAGCGCGGGGCCGAGCGCGTCCCGGTAGCCGTCGAGGCGGGCCCGGTTGGCGACGTACCCGGTGGGCGCGTCGAGCCCGGCGGACACCACGGTCGTCTTCGAGTCGCGGGCCAGCGCGAAGCTGATCACGCCGATCCGGCGGTGGCCGAGGTCGACCAGATGGGCCGCCGCCGCGCGGGCCGCGGCCCGGTCGTCGATGCCGACGTACGGCTCCCCCGGCGTCACTGGGGCGTCGAGCCCGACGACCGGCAGCCTCCGGGCCCGCAGCAGCTTCCGCCGCTCGGGCTCCAGCGGGTCGCAGAAGGCGACGAAGCCGTCCACGAGCGCGGTGGGGACGACGTCCGGCAGGCCCGGCTCGGCGCGGGGAACCAGCACCAGTGAGGAGCCGTGCTCGCCGCAGACCCGGGCGACGCCGGCCATGGTCAGGCGCGCGGCGGGGTCCTCGAAGAGGTACTGCAGCGGCTCGTGGATGATCAGCCCGACCGCGCCGGTCCGGCCCCGGCGGAACGTGTTGGCGATCGGGTCGGGGCCGGGGTAACCGAGGTCCCGTGCCGCGGCCAGGATCCGGTCGCGCAGCTCGCGACTGAGCTGGTCGGGCCGGTTGAACGCGTTGCTCACCGTGGCCTGGCTGACACCGACGGCTCGTGCGACGTCTCGCATCCGTGGGGGTGGGTCGCTGGGCACTGGAGAACCTCCCTGCGTTGTGCCGGTCCTCTGATACGTATAAGTTAGCCACATGAGCGTCGATGTCGCGGACGGCCTGCACGGCCGCACCAGCAGCGACTGGCGCGTGCCGGCGGTCGCTTTCGCGGTCAACGGCGCACTTTACGGCAGCCTGCTCACCCGCTTTCCCGAGATCGCCGACCGGGTGTCCGCCAGCGAGACCCAGTTCGGTGTGGTGCTCTTCGCTGCGGCGATCGGCGGGCTGCTCGGTTCGCTGGTGGCCCCCCTGCTCGCCCGCGCCTTCGGCGAGCGGTCGGCCACGCTGCTCGCCGGCGCGGGCTACGCGCTGCTCGCGGTCGGCGTGGCGTGGGCCCCGCAGTTGATCCTGCTGGGCGGTGCCCTGCTACTGCTGGGCGTCCTCGACGGCGCGCACGACGTGGCGATGAACGCCTTCGCGGTCCGGGTGCAGCAGCACCGCGCGACGACCCTGATGGGCAGGATGCACGCCACCTGGTCGCTCTCGCTGGCCGGGGCAGGCGTGCTCGGAACGGTCGCCGCCGGGCTCCGGGTGCCGGTGGCCCTGCACGTCGGCATCGCCGCCACGGTGGCGCTGGCCGCCCAGCTCGCGATCGCCCTCGGCCGCAAGGGCATGGTGGCCGGGGGCCCGCCCACGCCGACCCCGCCGGTCGACGGCCCGTCCGACTCAGCCCCGACGGGCAACGGCCCGTCCACGCCGGCCCCGACGGGCGACGGTCCGGGGCGATCCCTTGGCCGGCTGCGGTACGTGCTGCCGGTGCTCGGGCTCGCGGCGGTGGCCGCCAGTTACGTGGAGAGTCCGGGGCAGGAGTGGACCGGGCTCCTGCTCAGCCGTGGGTTCGACGCGACACCGCAGGTGGCGGCCGCCGCACCGGTGCTCTTCGGCGCCGGCCTGCTGGCCTCCCGCCTGCTGCTGGACGTGGCGGTGTCCCGGGTCGGCCAGGCGAAGGTCGCGGCGGTCAGCGGGGCCACCATGGTGGCGGCCGTGGGCGCCGGCCTGGTGTGCACACTCGTCGGCGCTCCGGTGTGGTGGGCGCTGGCCGCGGTCGCCGTGGCCGGCTTCGGGGCCGGGCCGGCCTTCCCCCTGCTGTTCGGCTCGGCCGACCAGCTCAGCGCGCGGCACGGCATCCCCCCGGCCCGGACGGCGTCCATGGTCTCGGCGCTGTCCCGGGTCGGTGCCATCTCGGCGCCGATCGTGGTGGGGCCGCTGACCGACGCGTTCGGAATGGCGATGGTCTTCGCGATCATGGCGGTCGGCGCCGCGCTCGTGCTGGGCGCGCTGCCACGGGCGGTGCGGTGACCCGGCGGCCCGCGCGACACGGTCCACGGGCACGGTGACAGGAGGTTCGACGATGCGGTACGCGCGGCTCGGCTCGACCGGGCTCACCATCTCCCAGCTCTGCCTGGGCGGAATGAGCTTCGGCGAACCACACCGTGGGGCCGACTCGTGGACGCTGCCCGAGCCGGAGAGCCGGCGGGTGATCCGCCGTGCGCTCGACGCCGGCATCACCTTCTTCGACACCGCCAACGTCTACTCCGACGGCTCCAGCGAGGAGATCCTCGGCCGCGCCCTCGGCGAGTACGCGCGGCGCGACGACGTGGTCATCGCCACCAAGGTCTTCGGCCCGATGGGTCCGGGGCCCAACCAGCGTGGGCTGTCGCGCAAGGCGATACTCGCCGAACTGGACAACAGCCTGCGCCGGCTCCGCACCGACTATGTGGACCTGTATCAGATCCACCGCTGGGATCCGGCGACCCCGATCGAGGAGACGTTGGAGACCCTGCACGACGTCGTACGAGCTGGCAAGGTTCGCTATCTCGGCGCGTCCTCGATGTACGCGTGGCAGTTCGCCACCGCGTTGCAGGTCGCCGAGCAGCACGGCTGGTCCCGGTTCGTCAGCATGCAGAACTACCACAACCTGATCTACCGCGAGGAGGAGCGGGAGATGCTCCCGCTCTGCCGGGCCCGGGGAGTCGGCACGCTGCCGTGGAGTCCGTTGGCTCGGGGAAAGCTGGCCCGGGACTGGACGGCCACCACCCGGCGCACGGCCGACGACGCCTTCGGCCACAGCCTGTACGCCCGGACCGAGGATTCGGACCGGGCGGTCGCGGCCCGACTCGGCGAGGTCGCCCGGAGACGTGGGGTGCCTCGGGCGCAGATCGCGCTGGCATGGTTGCTGCGGCAGCCCGTGGTGAGCGCCCCGATCATCGGCGTGACGGACGTGCGGCAGCTCGACGAGGCGCTGGGCGCTCTCGACATCGAGGTGTCACCGGACGAGGTCGACCAGCTTGAGGAGTGTTACGCGCCGCACGCCGTGGTGGCTCTGGACTGACCATCAAGGACCGTCGTGGAGCATGCCGGCGGTCGTGAACAGGGTGTGCGCCCAGGCCGCAGCACAGCGGCCCGACACCATTCTTGGCGTTCGCCGAACATTGCGCGTAAAGCCCTGTCGAATTGATCTCCTCGGCGTGGCCCGTGTTTCCAGAAAATGACGTCGATGTATCCCTGGATAAACAACTGGGGGATCCAATGGGAATTGCGCCAATGCCAGTGTGACGCGGATCACTGTTTGAGGAAAAATAGCCGATCGGGCGATGTTTTTGTGGCCGAGCGCTTGACGCCTATGGCGCTCTGTGGAAATCTCGTGACCGGAAGATACTCAACAATGTCTATGCCGGGGGTGTCATTAAGTTTCGCACTACGAGGCGCTGATTCGCCTCTTCATAGCGCTGGGCGGGCGCCACGACCGCCTGGCAACCGCACGGAAACCATGCGACCGACAGAGCTGCGCATCATCCGCGCGGCCAATTCGGCACGCATTCTGGCGACACTTTTTCCCGAACCGGAAAGCGCGTCGAATGCTGCCCGAAATCGGAATATCGGGGAGGTCCGACGACCTTGCCTCACCTCGTTGCGAAGGGCGGAATCCGTTGACTGCCAGCATGACCTATCTCGACGCTCTACCACCGGACCGTCACCCGAATCTGGTGGACGACGAATTCGAACTGCCGTATCGACTCTCCCGTCTCGCGCAGTTGTCCAACGACGTGCGGGCACATCTGCTCAAGATGATCCACCTCGCCGGTTCCGGCCACGTGGGCTCGTCACTCTCCTGCGCGGACCTGGTCAGCGTGCTGAAGTTCGACCAGATGGACACCACCGGCAACGACGTCTTCATCCTCTCCAAGGGTCACGCCGCACCGACCTGGTACGCCGCCCTGATGGTCGCCGGTGACCTCGACACCGCGGAGATCGGCACTTTGCGCCGGATCGACAGCCGACTGCAGGGGCACCCCGACCGCACCCGGCTCGATCTCGTGGCGGTGAGCACCGGCGCGCTCGGCCAGGGCCTGTCGGTCGGCCTGGGACGAGCCCAGGCGCGACGCCTGCGGGGCGACGGCTCCACCGTGTACTGCCTCGTCGGCGACGGAGAGCTGCAGGAAGGGCAGATGTGGGAGGCCATCATGTACGCCGGCGCCCGAGGCCTGGGCAACGTGGTGCTGCTCGTCGACTACAACCGGAGCCAGAACGACGGGACGCTCGAAGAAATCATGCCGTTGCATCCGCTACCGGAGAAGCTGCGGTCGTTCCACTGGCACGTGCAGGAGGTCAACGGCCACTCCCACCTGGCTATCCGGGACGCCGTCGCCAACGCACGGGAGAACTGGATGCAGCCGTCCGTGATCATCGCGCACACCCGCAAGGGCCATCTCGGCCCCGGACAGATCCTGCTCAACGGCTCCCACAGCGGCACCATGACGCCCGAGGTGTACGAGGACGCCATGGGCTACCTGGGGCGGGTGAGCGTGTGAAAGCGACGCGCGACTGGTTCGGGGACGCCTTGGTGGACGTCGCCGCGGACCACGAGAAAGTCCTGGTCGTCAACTGTGACCTCGCCTCGGCGACCAAGACGACGCAGTTCAAGAAGACCTTCCCCGACCGGTTCTTCGAGATCGGCATCGCCGAGGCCAACGCCATCGGCGTAGCGGCGGGCCTGGCCCAGGAGGGGTACCGGCCGTTCGTCGCCAGCTTCGGTCACTTCCTGACCGGCAAGTTCCTGGAGATCTTCCAGTCGGTGGGGCTCAACAACGCCGGTGTGGTGCTGGTCGGCACACACGCCGGGCTCGCCATCGGCAAGGACGGCCCCACCCAGATGGGCCTGCGCGATCTGGCCCTGATCCGCAGCCTGCCCAACGTGGAGGTGCTCCAACCGGCCGACGGCGTGGAGACGCGGGCCATGCTGGCGTACGCGGTGACCCATGACCGGCCCATCTATCTGCGGCTGTGCCGGCAGCCCCAACGCGAGGTGCACGACCAGGACTACCAGTTCCGGTCCGGGCATCCCGACGTCCTGAGCCACGGTACGGACGTCGCCGTCGTGACGATGGGCGGAATGGTGCCCGTGGTGCTCGACGCGGTCGAACTGCTCGCCCCGACCGGTCCGCGGCCCACCGTGGTCAACGCCTCGTCCCTCCCCCTGGACGTGCCCGCCACCACCGACCTCCTGGAGAAGCACCGGCACGTCCTCGTCTTCGAGGACCACTTCAACCGCGGCGGCCTCATCGACGAGGTCGGCCGGATCGTGCTGGGCCTCGACCGGCACGTCCGGTTCCACGCCTGGGGAGTCGACGACTACGGACAGGCCGGCTCCCCGGAGGAACTCTACGAACGCTACGAACTGGACGCGACCGGTGTGGCCAGCCGGATCCGGGCCGCGACCACCAACTCCCCCGAGATCGGAGACAGCCAGCGATGACGCGATTCGACCCGCCGAAGAATCTCGCCCACGACCTCCCCCGGGCCCCCTACCTCTTCGTCGAACACGAACTGGTCCTCGGCGCCAGCTCGCCGTACCGGTGCCACCCCGCGGACCACCGCAGCTTCATCGTGATCGGCGGACGGGTCCGCGTCGAGTCACGGCACGCCGACGGCAGTGGCCACCGCGAGTACGGCTACCTGCGGGGCTGGCACGCGGAGCCGGGCGCGACCTACCGCTTCGCCCAGGTCGGCGTCGAGCCGGCGGTGGTGGTGGAGGCCGGATCCACCACCGGTCCGGTGCACGAGTCCTGGGACGTCCCGGTCTCCCCGACCACAACTGCCCACTGCCGCGACGTCGACTCCTACCGCGTCGACAAGCCGTGGGGGCACGAGGTCTGGTACACCAACAACCTCGGCGACATCCCGTACGCCCTCAAGCAGATCCACATGACCGCCGGGCACCAGTCGTCGTTGCAGTCGCACCAGCAGAAGGTGGAGACCAACTACGTCGTCGACGGGCAGGCGACGGTCCTCAACGGCACGCTGGCCCCGGCGGACACCGACGCCGTCATCGACACCGACACCCTGCCGCGCGCTGTGCACTCCCGCAGGTCGGGCTGGTCCTCGGCCGCGAACGTGCTGCACCGGGTGATCGCCGAGTCGGACTACACGTCCGTCGAGGTCTCCACCCCCGAGCTGGACGACGTGATCCGTTGGGCGGACGACACCAACCGCGGCAACGGTCGCATCGAGGTCGAGCACGCGGGGGCGCGGGTATGAGCACCGTCGACGACATCCAGCTCTACCTGGCGGAGAAGCGCGCCATCATCGACCAGTTCCCGGTCGACGCCGTCGTGGCCGCCGCGGAGATGCTGTTCCGCACCTACGACGAGGGCGGCACGGTGTACGCGATGGGCAACGGCGGCAACGCCGGCACCCTCGACCACGCCTACTGCGACTTCAAACACCATCCGTTCGTCTCCGAGGACAAGAGCCGGCCGGTGTCGGCGTCGGTACGACGGCTCACCTTCGTCAACCTGTGCGGCTCCTCGGCGGAGCTCAGCGGGCTGGTCAACGACCTCGGCCCAGACAGCATGTTCTCCGCGTCGCTCGAACCGTTCGCCACCGAGCGCGACCTGGTCATGGCGTACAGCGGAAGTGGCAACTCCCCCAACGTGGTGCGGGCCCTGCAGGCCGCGACGAAGGCCGGCGCGCGCACCTTCGCGATGACCAAGGGCGACGGCGGTCGCTGCCGGGAACTGGCCGACGTGTGCCTCGTCGTGCCCGGCACCTCCCGGTTCCCCGGGCAGACGGGCCGCAACGACAACAACTTCCACTTCGAGGACCTGATGCTCTCGGTCAACCACATCCTGGTCGGCCTGCTCAAGCAACGCGTCGGGCAGGCGGCCCAACCGGTCCAGCTGACCGCGTAGCCGAACGGAGGTGGCCCGATGTTGACGATCAACCCAGTCCGGTCGAGGCCGGTGCTCGCTTCACTCGAACGGCTCATCGGTCCACAGCGGGCCGACCGGCTCCGGCGGGCCGCCGCGGAGATCCAGGACCGGCTCGACGGCGGCACGCTCTGGCACGTCAACTCCACCCCGACCGGCGGTGGCGTGGCCGAGATGCTGCGGACGTTGCTGCCCCTCTACGGCGAGCTGGGTGTGCGCTCCCAGTGGGCGGTGGTCAGCGGAGACGACGCGTTCTTCCGGATCACCAAACGGCTCGGCGTGGCCCTGTACGGCAGCGACGGCGACGGGGGTCCGCTCGGGCCGGCCGAGCGTGCGGCGTACCTGCGTGCCCTCGCGCCCGCCGCCGACCGCCTCGTCCAGGCCGTCGACCACCGTGACGTGGTGATCCTGCACGACCACCAGACCGCCGGCCTGGTCCCGTCGCTGGCGGGCCGGGTCGCGTCGGTGCACTGGCGCTGCCACGTCGGCGTCGACGAGCCCACCGACGCCTCGGAGCGCGGGTGGGACTTCCTGACCGAACTGCTGGACGAGGTCGACTCGCTGATCTTCTCGGTGGCCGACCACGTCCCGGCCCGGCTGCGCGACCACGCCGTACGCGTCCAACCGCCGTTCATCTCCCCGTTCGACGCCAAGAACGTCGACCTCCCGGCCGACACCGTCCGCGCCTGCCTGGCGCAGTGCGGTCTCGACCCGGCCGGCGAACCGGCGAGGTCGCCGCTGCTGCTGGAGACCGCCGCGGGAGACGTCCGACTCCGGTCCATGCCGACAGTGATCTCCGACGGCGCCCGTCAACTCGGCGAGCCGCTGGTCACCCAGGTGTCCCGGTGGGACCGGCTCAAGGACATGGCCGGTGTGCTCACCGCGGTCACCGACCACGTACCGGTGGGACACCTCGCCCTGGTCGGCCCGGACCCCGCCGCGATCGCCGACGACGTCGAGCAGGGTTTCTGGTACGCGGACTGCCTCGACCACTGGCGGAAGCTGTCGCCGGCGCAGCGGCGACGGGTGAGTCTGGTCAGCCTGCCCATGACCGACCCGACGGAGAACGCGCTGCTGGTCAACGCGGTCCAGCGCGCATCCGACGTGGTCGTGCAGAAGAGCCTCGCCGAGGGCTTCGGCCTCACCGTGGCGGAGGCGATGTGGAAGTCACGGGTGGTGGTGGGCAGTGCCGTGGGCGGCATCCGAGCGCAGATCACCGACGGGGTCGACGGTTTCCTGTTGACGGATCCGGCGGACCTGCGGGGCCTGGGCCAGATCATCGCCACCGCCCTGAGCGACGCGGTGGACCGCCGGGAGATCGGGGAACGGGCGCACCGACGGGTGCGCGACGACTTCCTCCCAGACCGGGAGGTGACGACGACGGCGTCGATGCTGGCGCCAGAGAGGATGGCAACGCGATGAGCACCAGCAAGCGAGGGCTCAACCCGGAACAGGTGGCGGCGTACCGCACCGACGGATACGTCATCGGCGACGGACTACTCAAGCCGGACACCTTTCTCGATCTCAAGAACCACTTCGAACGCAAGCTCGCCGCCCTGCCCGAAGGGGAACGGCCGGAGGACATGGACGTGCCCCACTTCACCGACCCGGAACTGTTCCGGTGGTTGCTCGACCCGGATGTGCTCGACGTGGTCGAGAGCGTGGTGGGGCCGGACATCGCCCTGTTCACGTCCCACTTCTTCTGCAAACCGGCGGGCGACGGCAAGAGCGTGCCGTGGCACACCGACGGATACTTCTGGCGGGAGATGATCGAGCCGGCCGGCCAGGCCATGACCATCTGGTTGGCGATCGACCCGTCCACGTTGGAGAACGGCTGCATGAAGGTCATCCCCGGCAGCCACGTCGACGGCACGGGCAACTACCGGCGCGTCACGGACGACACCAGCGTCTTCGACGAGGAACTGGACCAGAGTCGCGTCGACGCCACCCGGGCCGTCCCGGTGCAGCTACAGCCCAACCAGTTCAGCATCCACTCCGGGGCCCTCGTACACAGCAGCGAGGTCAACCGCAGCGCTCTGCGGCGGTGTGGGTTCACCATGCGCTACATCAGCACGAGTGTCCGGTTCAACCACGAGGGGGTGGGGCAGAAGCACCAGATCTTCCTGGCCCGCGGCACGGACCGTGCCGGCAACACGTACGGCGACCCGAGCCGGGCGTACCCCGAGCTCGTGCAGACCCGCGGAATGGGTCAACGGTTCGTCGGCGCCGAGCGCTGACCGCGGGGATCGGTACGACGGTGCAGCTCACGATCACCACGGCCGGCGGTACGGTGACCGTCGCCTGCGGCGCGCTGTTGCTGGACATGGACGGCACCCTTGTCGACTCCCAGGTCTGCGTGGAGCGCAAGTGGCGCGACTGGTGCGGCCGGCACGGGCTGGACGTCGACGAGTTGCTGCGCGTCTCCCACGGCCTCCAGTTGGCCGACACCGTCCGGTTGATGGCTCCCCACCTCGACCTGGCGGCGGAGGTGGCGGACCTGGTCCGGCGCGAGGAGCAGGACACCGCCGGCCTCCGGCCGGTCGCGGGGGCAGCGCGGCTGTTGGCCGCGTTGCCCCCGCGACGGTGGGCGGTGGTGACCTCGGCGTGGCAGCGGCTCGCCGAGATCCGGTTGCGTCACCTGGGACTGCCGGTCCCTCAGGTGCTGATCACCGCCGACGACACGGCTCGCGGTAAGCCGGCCCCCGACGGCTACCGGATGGCGGCGGCGCGCCTGGGTTGCCCGCCGGCCGACTGCGTCGTGATCGAGGACAGCCCGGCGGGCATCGAGTCGGGTCGCGCGGCGGGCATGCGGGTCATCGCGGTGGCCACCACCTTCGCCCCGGACACGCTGGACGCGCTGGACGCCGACTGGGTCGTCGCCGACCTGACCGGCGTCACCGTGCGCGATCCGGTCACCGCCCGCTGACCGGGTCGACGGCCCCTTCGAGAGAGAACTTCCTGTCCGGTCCGCTCGAAGTTGGCCACTGCCTATGAGGCTGATCTGGGGCGGGACAAGTCTGTCCGGAGAGCCTCGGAGACGACCGTCCGGACGAACCTGGCCAATTCCTTTCTCCGAGTCGCCGGATCTTGGATTGGCCGCTGAGGACGGCGTTCTATCGAAGGACGAGAAGGTCGAGTGCGTCGATGACCGGGCCGGATTCGGTTTGAGCGGCGAGGTGGAGTCGAGCCAGACCGGCGGCGTACTCATCGTCGGTGATCAGTTGTAGGGGCGTGTGTGCTTCCCGGCGCATGGTGGCCGCGACGTCGCGAAGCGACGGTGCGGTGGTCTGCGGGACCTGTTCGAGTGAGGTCGTGGTGAAGCCAGCGGTGGCGAAGGCGGCTTCGACGTCGTGCACGCTGGGGTAGGTGTTCAACACGCGGATGGCCTCGGGGAAGAATCGGAACAGCGTGATTGCGTGGTGGCGGCCACCGAATGCGGAACGGATCAGCACCGGGCCGCCGGGACGCAAAACGCGGCGCAGCTCACGTGCGGCAGCGGTCAGGTCTGGCACGTGGTGGATGACGGTGGACAGCCAGGCCGCGTCGACGCTGCTGGCGGCCAACGGGACGTTGGCAGCGTCTCCGGCCAGCACCTGAGGGTGCAGGCAGCGGGCTCGCATGGCCTCGGCCGGTTCGACGGCGATGACGTCGATGTCGTTGTACCAGTCGGTGAAGGTCTGCGCCCACGCGCCGGTGCCCGCGCCGAGGTCGAGCAGGCGGGTGCCGGGCTGAGGGTTGAGGTGACGGGTCACCGCTTCACGCCAGCCGGCGAGCGCCTGGTCGGACAGGTGGCGGGTGGCCTCGAACGCTGCCGCGTCGTGGCTGTTGTAGGCGATGCGAGCCATGTCACTGACCCAACCGCTTCCGTGCCGGCTGCGGCAAGGATGGATGCTGTGATTCACATACGGCAGTTCACCTGGGCGGATTACGACGGCGTCACCGAGGTATGGAAATCGGCGGGCCGTGACGTGCTGCCCCGCGCAGAGCTTGCGGCCAAGCTGGTGCGCGATCCGCAGCTGTTCCTGGTCGCCGAGCACAACGACACTGTGGCGGGGGTGGTGCTGGGCACCTTCGACGGTCGGCGGGGATGGGTCCTTCGGCTGGCGGTAGATCCGGCGCATCGTCGCCACGGCATCGCCAGCCGCCTGATCGGTGAGCTAGAGACCCGTTTCGCGGCCCTGGGGTGTCCGAGGGTGAACCTGCTGGTCATGCCGGACAATGTGGAGGCGCTGCGGTTCTGGCAGGCGCTGGGATACCTGCCGCTTCCAGACGTGCTGTGTTCCAAGCCGATCAGCACCCCGCCCGGACTGTAGTGCGGATGTGGTCGGCAGCTGTGACGAACCACGCAGGCGGACGGAGCAACGACGCTGACGAACGGTCCTACGATCATGGCATGAGTGCCGAGCAGGACATGCGGGCATGGCTGCGTCAGCACGGAGCCGAGACGGTCGGTCATCCGGGCGGCACACTCTACGCCCATTTGTCGCGTGTCCACGACCGCCTCGGCGGGCTGGGATTGGGCGCAGACGTGCAGTTGGCCGGCTTGGCGCACGCGGTGTACGGCACGGACGGTTTCGATCTCGTGCTGCTTGACCCAGCCGACCGCATGACGCTGCGGGATCTCATCGGCGCGCCGGCGGAGAAGCTGGTCTACCTGTATGGCGCTTGCGACCGGGACCGGACCTGGCGGCGGCTACCCGACACTGGTGAGGTTTGGAACCGATTCACCAATGAGGTCGAGTTTTTGGACCCCGTGGCGCTGCAGCCCTTCGTCGACCTGAGCATCGTCAACGAACTGGACGTCGTCGAGCAGGACCCGGCAGTGGCGGAGAAGTATGGCGCCTACTTCCGCTCGCTGTTCACCTCTTGGGCTCAGGTCGCCTCCGCGCAGGTCACGACCGACGCCAAGCAGGTTCTGGGCTTCTAGAGGGTCGGCCCGCCGTTCGGTTATGACTCGTGGCGTTCCGATCGGCTGTCATCGGCTCGGCGGGAGGCGATCGCTGCCTGGTTCCGTTCGCCCTTCGGAAGGTCGAGGAGTTCGGCGAGGGTTGGTTCTGACGCCCGACTGAGGATCGGCGGGATGTCTGGTGTTCGGATCTCGCGGATGTTGAGGGGTGGAAGGTTCCAGGCGGCGACGAGCAGGTTGTTCTTGGCGAACTCACGGACGGCTCGTCGGAGGTGTGTGGCCTCGCGCTGCTTCAGGTTGGGTGGCGGGGTGCCGTCGAGGGTCTGCGCGCGGGTATCCGGGAAGGTCTTGTCAGGTTCGTAGTAGGGGCCGTAGCCCATGCTGCCGGCCAGCCAGAACTGATCAGGTGACCGTTGTTGCTGAGGATCGCATCGAGCGGGTACCCGATCGCGTCCGCGATCTTCGACGCTATGGCGTCGCGGTCGCCGGTGTGACCACGGGTGCCGGATGAGGTTGTGGCGGCGAACTGGTCGATTGCGGTGCGGGCGGTCGGGCGCCAACCGGGTGTGCAGAACAGTTCGGCGAGACGAACGATCTCGGGGTAAAACGCGGCGATGTAGCGGGGTCCGGTGAAGGCGTGGGCGGTCGGGATGAGGGTCTTGATGCGCTGGTCGTGGATGGTGTGCTGCGGTGATGGACCGTAGAAACGCAGGTCGACGCAGACGTTCTGAGAGGCGGCGATGGCGTGCAGGGCGAGTTTCCAGCCGCGCCGGCGGACCAGCCGGTTGTGTCGTTGCTGGGCGGCGGTGAGTTCGGGCAGCAGCGTGCCGACCGGGCGGGGCTGGTGGTCGATGCCGAACTCGGTGGAGCCGATCCAGTAGCCGTGGCGGGCGCAAAGCATCTCGTGGTGGGCGAATAGGCGGCGGACGATGCCGCCGCGGTGGCTGGCGGTGCAGAGCGGGCAGGCTCGTTGTGGGTAGTGCCGCCATTGTTTCCAGTCCGGCGCAGGGTCGCGTAGTTCGGGTAGTGCGTGTTCGAGGCCAGTGGCCGGGTAGCCGGTGGCGGCGACGAGTCGGTCGAGCACGATCAAACGTCGCCTGCCGGACCCCGTTGGTGCGCTGAGGCAGGTCCATAGGTCTTCGTGGGGCAGGGCGTGGACGGCGGCGAGCCTGGCGACGTAGGAGACCAGCGTCTCGTGGTGTGCAGGCCGCAGCGGGATGGGCAGCCGGGGCAGCCGGGATCTCAAGCGGTCGCGGCCGCGCCGGCCGAGGTCGCTGGGCTGGGGCGGGTGCTGGCGTAGGTTTCGGCGGCATGGTCGAGCCGGATCGCGGCAAGATGTGCCCGAGTGATGTGTTCGGTGCCGTCGAGGATCGCGTCTATGGCGGCGCCTCGGATCAGGTGCGACAGGCTACCGATCATTCCGGCAGTGCGCCGATGCAGGTATTCGTCCAGCTTCGCGAGGCTGGCGGCCGGATGCTTGCGCAGCGGCAAGGTGGTTTCGATCCCGGAAACCAGGGCCCGCCAGGCAGCGCGCTGTTCCGGTGTGCCGTAGGCGAATCCGGCGGTCGGGATCGTGGTGAACCGGCTGGCGATCTGCCGCCCGCGGGGGCCGGCGAACAGGCCGGCGCGTTCGACGTCGACGCCGGCGTAGACGAACGTCGCGGGCAGCCGTTCGGCGAAGTATTTGAGCTGGTCGGAGACTTCCGCCCCGGACCGGGTCGCGAGGTTGAGGTTGTGGACCTCATCGACGAGGACCAGGTCGACGCCGACGTGAGTCGCGGTGAGACAAACGGCGTTGACGACCTCGGTGAGGTTCGCGCGGTTGGTCAGCGGCAGGCCGAGGAAGCGAGCGAACTCGACGGCCAGCATGCGCGGGGTGGCCGCGGGCGGGACGGTGACGTAGATGACCGGCAGCCGCCCGAGTTCACGGGGGTGTTTGCGCCGGATCGCGAGTTCGTGGGTGCGTCCCAGTGCTGTGATGGCAGTGGTCTTGCCGGTGCCCGGGACGCCCGTGACGATCAGTCCGCGGCGTGCGGAGACCTGTCGCCGGTTGAGCATGACCAGCCGGCGGGCGCAGGCGATCACCTCGATGATCGTCGGGGTGTTGACCATGACCAGTTCGGACAGGTATTCGATGCGGGCGTCGTCGTCGCTGGTCGGTGGCGTAGGCCGATGGCCGACGAAGCGGGACCAGCCTTCCTTGGTGGTCAGCGGCTCATCGGCTGCCTCGCCGGAGTCGTCGAGGGCGGGGCCGAGACGCAGGTGCTGACGTTGGCTCATGGCCACCTTTCGGCTTCGGCGTCGGCGTCGAAGATGCCGAACGGAATGACTTCGGCGCTGGCCTGTTCCTCGCCGTTCAGTGGGGTAGGCAGCTCGATGATCTGCGCGTCGGGTAGTCGCCGCCTGGCGGCACGGGTGCGGGCGGTGATGCGGGCGCTGGCCCGGTCCGGTGCCGGTCCGATGGCGGCGCGGGTGAGCAGTTCGTCCAGGACGCGGGCGACCTCGGTCTCGTTGTCGTCGGGCAGCCCCCGGGAAGCGGCCAGGCGGCGGGCGTGCCGCCAGGTGAAGTCGGCGAACGGCGCGGAGATCATTGGCAGGTGGGTCCATGATGCGGTGACCCACCCGTTCGGGGTACGGACGAAGACGTGGGATAGGTCGTAGGGGTCATAGTGCACTTCCCATCGGCCGCCGCGTTCGGTTCTGCCGGAATGCTGGCGCCGCCAGGGCGCCAGGTCGGGACTGTCGTAGGTGCGATGTTCGATGCGAATGCCGTACTCGTTGATCTGCCGCCACTCGACCGGCAACAGCTCCAGGTAGTCCTCACCGGAGAGAGTCATCGGCAGGTAGCCGGCAGTGGCGACCAACGCGGCGTAGGCGTCGTTCGGGCTGATCGCCCGGCCCGGGACATGCGGATCGAGCAGGCCCTCGTGCGGGCGGCGTTGCCATCCGGCGACGATCCACTCGTCGAGCAGGTCCTGCAGTTCGGCGAGGCTCCAGACCGCTTCGTCGGCCACCCGGTCGCCGCGCCGGGTGACGTTGGCCCCGGTGTAGCCTGCGACGTGCTGGCAGAACAAGGTGTTGATCGAGGAGAACTGCCGCTCGACGATTGGCTTGTCTGTCGGGGTGCCCTTGCGGGCCGGCTGGATCGAGATTCCTAGGTTGGCGCAGGCCCGGGTGAACACCTCGGAGACGAACACTCGCCCGTGGTCGATGACGATCGTCTCCGGCACGATCACGGGCTTGGCCGCCGCCAGTTCCAGCCGTGCGTCAACGCCGACGAGCCGGGCGTGAGGCAGTCTGGACGCAGACATACGCAGCGCCGTTGACCAGCCGGGCCGCATCGGTTCCGGGACGAGCATCCGAGCCAGGAGCAGCGCCGCGTCAACGGCCTTGGTGCCGGACGGGCGCAGCACCGCCGCGGCGATGGTGCGGGTGGCGACGTCGATGACCATCGTCAGATCGGGCCGACCGAGCACCCCAGAGTCCAGCACGACCATCACGTCCAGCACCGTGGAGTCGATCTGCACCAGCTGACCCGGCCGGGTGGCGGCCGTCGGTGTGAACGGCCCATCGGGCCGGTTCGCCAACGACCGGCGGGTAGTCGCCGCGCCAAACGAGTGCCGACCCACCGACAACGCCGCGATCAGTTCGTAGAAGGCGCTGCGAGCCGGAACCGGCACCACGGCGCCGCCGTGTTCGGCGGCCAGTGCGGCGACGACCTGCAGCATCAACCGGTCCCGGGTGCCGGTCGAGGCATGCGTCTGCGCATCCAACTCCGCGCGGATCGCCGTGACAAGACGCGGATCCGCTCTGCCAACGATGTCTCTCGTCCTGATGGCGCGCTGGTCGACCAGGCCCCAGACTCCCTGCTCGGCATAGCGAACCCGCATCCGGCGCACCGTGCGCGCCGAAACCGGCCTGCCGGCGGCGGTCAACTCCTCCGCCTTGGCCTGCTCGCGCTGGGCCAGGGTCGAAATCGCTGGGTCGAATCCGGGCCGTGGGAGGCTGCGTGGCTCCGCGCCGGACGGTAGCCCGGTCATCACCTCGACCACATGCCGCTGCCACCAGCGGGCCCGTTCCGCCACGTCATCCGGCAAGCTGTCAAGCAGCCCGAACGGCTCCACCACCGGTGTTGCAGGTCCATCGACAAGCTCAAAGTCCGGCGCGGCAAGCAGGAACGGCAAGAGTATGACTTGCGCCGCTCCGGACCTGGACTGCAGCCGCACCGAGGTGCCCGCCAACGCGACCACCTGGTGCTCATCGCCGTCGAAGCGCACCCATTCACCGATGCGTAGCATCGGCATCCGTCCGGATGCCATCACCGCGCTCCAACAGTGGTCACCGGCGTGGCGTCGTGCAGCACCGTGCCCAGGCCGGCGGTTAGGTCACCACACCACAGCAGGTGAAACAGGACCGGCAGGACCACGATCGGATCACCGGCCTCTTCCGCCCCGGCCATCAGTGGCGCGGTACTGACGAACACCTCGCGCAGCGCCGCTACGATGCCGGGCACGCGGTAACGCGGATGCCGGTAACCGGCTAGCCAGCGCACGTTGGTACTG
This sequence comes from Micromonospora sp. WMMD961, assembly GCF_029626145.1. NCBI lineage: Bacteria > Bacillati > Actinomycetota > Actinomycetes > Micromonosporales > Micromonosporaceae > Micromonospora > Micromonospora sp. WMMD961. The sequence continues at coordinate 2,565,978 of NZ_JARUBJ010000002.1, read as the reverse complement.
AGCACAGGGTCAGGCACTCCAACGAGGCGATAGTCCCATCCGACCAGCTCACATGCCCGCCGCATCGCATCGAACGCTACGGCGTCGCGCGGCTTGATCCGCTCCGCTGGACGGCAGTCGACAACCATCGCACGGCCTCCGACGAGACGAGCGAAGTAGTCCGGCGCGTGCGAACGACGGCGGCCATCTTCGTCCCAGAACAGCCAGAACGGCTGCGAAGCGATGCCGACCACCGCAGGATCGAAATCCAACAACATCAGGTGGTCCCGCTCCAGCCAGGACTCGTAGCCGACATGCCCACCGGTCGTTGACGACCACCACAGGCCCGGGAAGTGCCGCTGCCGCTTACGCGACGAGAAGACTCGCACCGGCTTACCTAGCTCAAACCGCACCTCAGCCGAGTTGATCAAGGGGGCACGAGGCTCGGCTCCGTCGGCGCCCACGTAGCCGATCTCGAACTCAGCCGTCAGCGGACCACCGGAGCCAGGCACCGCGCGAAGCATCCCGGCACCGTACCGCTGGCCATCTTCAGCCGGACGTGGCCACGCCGTTGGCCAACTTCCCGTGGACTGGCCACCTTCGGCCGGACCGGACACTTCCAGCGTCCAGATTCGCTGGGCGATGTCAGGGGTGTCGATTAGAATGTATGTACTAATCGAGTTCTTGACCTGGGAGGACGCCCATGACCGCGCCCGCCTCCACCCCCCTCACCCCCTACGCGACCCTGCTCGGCTTCACCCGCTACGTCGACCGCACCGGCCCCACCAAGGCGACCTTCGTGGGAGGGCTGCGCAAGCAGCGCGCGAGCCGGTCCGGCTTCAACCCGCACGGCCAGTTCGTCAAGGCGCTCAAGGCCGACATCGCCTTCCACACCGGTGGCACGCACCTGACCGGGGTGGTCGACGTGGTCAAGCCACGGTGGCGTCCGCTCTACCAGGCGCTCGTCCCCGGCGCCACGGCCTGGCTGCACTCCCTCGGCGAGCCAGCCGCCGTCGACCTCGCCCAGACCCGCGACGCCCTGGCCATGCTGGGAGACCTCCCCGTCAAGATCAACCCCCACTTCGGGGTACGCCACTCCGACGGTCGCGCCGAAGCCATCCGCCTGCACTTCGACGAGACTCCGCCGAGTGAGGAGTCGGTGCTCGCCACCCTGCACCTGATGGCCCGGCACATGGACGCGGTGCTGCCACACGCCGAGCCAGTCCTGGTCGACGTCCGTCGCGGCCAGGCACACCGCATGCCCGCCGACGCCAAGCCCGACCAGATCGAGCGATGGCTGTCGGGCGAGGCAGCCGCGTTCCGCGCCATCTGGTCCACCGCCGCCTGACACCCACCGCCGCCTGAGCGTCTGCCGCCGTTGAACCGGTCCGGCATGTCGCTCGGGCGGCGGTCTGGTGGTCGACGCAGCCCGACCGCGTCCAGCTTGGACCAGACCCCACTTCGACACGGGCGATGTCGCCGTTGTCGACGACTTTCGTCTCTCCGGCCGCCGCGGAGATTGCGGCGAGCCTGAGCTTCAGTCTCAGCCAAGGACGCGGTCGAGCGCCGTGGCCAACCGTGGCGCGAGGGTGGCGGCGTACGTGGCGGTGATGTGGTTGTTGTCGCGATAGACGAGCACGCCGCCGATAACCGGCGAGCACCGCTCGCGCGGGCAGATAGCCGAGTTCAGGTCCACCAGGTACACCTTGTTGTTGTCACGAGCGGCCGTTTCGTGGGCCGGGCCACCGCCTCCCGCGAGGACCTTGTCGCGGGGGGATGCGCAGCGGGTCAAGTTCTTCGAATTGGCGGACACGCACTCTGCGATGTCCCGGTCGTGGTAGGGGGTGTCGCGTAACACGATCACGGGGATATCGGCTGCCGCCATCGCGGCCCACGTCCGCCGGAGCGCTTCCGCGAAGGCGGCCTGCGCTTGACTCGTGACCCTCTCGCCGTTCTGGATCATCACATAGAAAGATGTGCTCACCACAAGTACGTTGGGTCGCTCAGCCCCGGTCAGTTGCGCACGGAGCTTGTCGTTCCACTCAGTACAACTGGGGTACGGCCGATTGTCCAAGGCGACAACGCCGTCGATGAACGGGCAGGACGACTTCGTGTAGCTCTTGAGACGCCACTTCTTCGAATCGGCTACCCGCTGCAACGCCGGAAGCCACTGGGCCGCGTGGGAGTCCCCAGCGAGAGCCACTGTGAACGATCCGCTCGGGTCCCCGTACTGGCACGCCCTGACCGCGCTGCTGCGCTGATCCGTATGGCAGCCGTCACGCCACGCGTCGGGGCCGTCCTTGCCGGCCACCAACGGATCCGGCACGAACGGGCCCACGCGGTCCACCGCAAGCCCGGCGTCGCTGCTGGCCGGGGATCCGCCCAGAGCGGCTGCACCGAGAACCGCGGGTGACGCGGCCACGGGGACCCCGGTGCCGCCCACCGTCGGCACGGCCAAGCTGGGTGGCATCGGCGAACTCGTCGGTGGAACGGTCAACTGGAAGGCGAGTCCCGCCAGAAGGGCCACTCCGGTGCAGAGAGCCCCGAGTTGCAGTGACCGCGCAGGTTCCCAAGCGAGCGTCGTCGACATCCGGATCGGGTTCTCAATGAACCGGTAGGTGAGCGCGGCCGGCACCACCGCAAGCGCGGCAACGGCGAGGCCGGTGACGGTGCTGAGTTCTCCGAACCGGGCCTCGGCGACGACGAGCAGCGGCCAGTGCCAGAGGTAGAGGGAGTAGGAGATCGCTCCGATGGCACGTACCGGCCCTAGCGCCAACAGCACGGCCGGGCCGATGCCGCCGGCGGCCAAGCCGCCGGCGATGACCGCTGCCGTCCCCAGGGTGGGGGCCAACGCCAGATACCCGGGGAACGCGGAACTCTCCGTCAGAAGTGCGGCGGACGCCACAATCGCAATGAGGCCACACCAGGCGAGCGCGGCCGCTGCCAGCCGAGGCAGGCGCTTTAGGTGTCCGGCGAGCCTTTAGGTGTCCGGCGAGCAGGGCCAGGAAGCCGCCAAGGGCCAGCTCCCACATCCGGGTGGTGGTCACGAAGTATGCGCGGGCGGGATTGTCTTCGGTCAGCCATACCGACCAAGCGAAGGACGGCACCGCGACCAGCGTCAGAGCGATGAGCAGGTATCCGGTGCGGGCGTACCGGCGCCGACCGAGCCACACCGCAGCGGCCAGCAAGAGTGGCCACACGAGGTAGAACTGCTCCTCGACGCCGAGAGACCAGAAATGCTGCAGGATGCTGGGCGCCCGGTTGGCCGCCAGGTAGTCGACGGACTGTTCGGCGAGCCGCCAGTTCATGGCGTACAGCCCGCTGAACACCACGTCCCAGCCGGTGGCCGACCAGCGGGTGCGCGGCAGGAAGGCGAAGGTGAGCAGCAGGGTTCCGATGAGGACCACGACGGCGGCCGGAAGCAGTCGCTTGGCACGCCGGCCGTAGAAACCGATCAGCGAGAGATGGCCCGTCCGGTTCACCTCGGCCACCAGCAGGCCGGTGATTAGGAATCCGGAGATGACGAAGAAGACGTCGACGCCGACGAAGCCGCCGGGCACCAGTTGCTGGCTGGCGTGTCCCACTAGCACCAGAACGACGGCGAGGGCACGTAGCCCTTCCACATCACCTCGGAATGCGGCCCGGGGATTGGCTTCCGGTCGCACGGCCGTTCGTGTCATTCGCTCCCCACCCCATGCCGAATTCGCGTCGCTGACACAACGGGGCGAAGGCGTGGGTGGTTACGATCCGTATTGGCCTGGTTGGCCATGTTCCCCGCCATGACGTGGGCGGGCCGACCGACGGCCGCCAGGACGCGGGCGGTGCCAGGCGCCACGAGATCCGCACACCCACGAGATGGTGGCCTCCCACGTGCGGGAGGCCACCATCTCGTGGGTGTCGCGGGGGGTGCCTGGGCTGGGTCAGGCGGCGGGGACGTACTTGGCCAGGTCGTCGAGGATCTTGTTGGCGGCGCCGACGCCGATGCCGGTCATCCAGATCTCGTCGGAGACGGGGTACGCCTTGCCGGCCTTGACCGCGTTGAGGCCCTTCCAGAGGGTCCCGCCGGTGACCTTGCTCTGCTCGGCTGCGGCCTTCTCGCCGTACGCGGTCACGAAGATGACGTCGCCGTCGACCTCGTTGACCCGCTCGGGGCTGACCAGGTCAAAGCGCTTGTCCTCCTTGTTGGCGAGCAACTGACGCTCGGGGCGGCCCAGGCCGGTGTCGCCGATGACGATGCCGGAGAACGAGTCCGGCCCGTACACCCGGATGTTGCCGGGCAGGAACCGCACGATGGAAATCTTGCGCGTGGCGGCGTCGCCGAGGGTCGCGCCGAACTCCTTGGCCCGCTTCTCGTATGCGCCGAGCAGGTCCTTGGCCTGCTGCTCGCGGCCGAGTGCCTTGCCGTCCAGGAGGAGGTTCTCCTTCCAGGTGATGCCCACCTTGTCGGTGAACACCGTCGGGGCGATGGCGGCCAGCTCGTCGTAGAACTTCTCCTGGCGGAACTTGCTGCCGAGGATGAGGTCCGGCTTCAGTGCGTTGATCGCCTCCAGGTCGGGCTCGGTGAGCACCCCGACCTCCTTGATGCTGGCAAGCTTGTCCGCGCCGAAGTACGTGGGCCAGCTCTTGGCCTCACCGGCCGTGGCGGCGCCTACCGGAGTGATGCCCAACGAGAGCGCCGTGTCGATCTTGTCGGTGTCGAGAACGACGACACGCTTGGGCTCGGCCGGGACCTTGGTGGTGCCCATGGCGTGGGTGATCTCCCGGGTTTCCCCGGTGGTGGAGCCGGCGACCGGGTCGCTCTCACCGCAGGCGGTGAGTCCGACGCCGAGGGCGGCGGCCGCGGCGAGAGCGGCGACGAGACGACGCATCAGAGTCCTTTCGAGGGGTACGAGTCGGCGAGCGGGGTGGCCGCGTCGCCGATGGCGGGTCGGGCGTCCGGCACGGACGCCGTCGACGAATCACGGTCTCCCGCGCCAGCGGGCCCGGCAACAGAGCCACCACCGCCAGCGGGCCCGGCGACATAGCCGCCGCCAGCGGACCCGGCAACATAGCCGCCGCCAGCGGGCCCGGCAACAGAGCCCTCCGTTTCGGCGGTCGCACGGACCGAGCCGCCGGTGTACGCGGGCACCACCAGCGGCGCGCCGGTCACCGGGCAGGGCACGACCACGCAGGCCAACCCGAAGACGTCGCGGACCAGGTCGGCGGTGAGGATCTCCCGGGGCGGTCCGGCGGCCACCACGGCGCCGGCGCGCATCGCGACCAGGTGGTCGGCGTAGCGGGCGGCCTGGTTCAGGTCATGCAGCACGGCGACCACGGTGCGGCCCCGCTCGACGCGCAGCCGGTGCAGGAGGTCCAGCACCTCCACCTGGTGGGCCAGGTCGAGGAAGGTGGTCGGCTCGTCCAGCAGCAGGGCGTCGGTGTCCTGGGCGAGTGTCATGGCGATCCAGACGCGTTGCCGTTGACCGCCGGAGAGGCTGTCCACCGGGCGGTCGGCCAGGTCGGTCACGTCGGCCAGGGCCATCGCCTGGTCGACCGCCGCGCCGTCCTCCGACGACCACTGTCGCCACCAGCGTTGGTAGGGCTGCCGGCCGCGCCCGACCAGGTCCGCCACGGTGACACCCTCGGGCACCAGCGGGCTCTGCGGCAGGACGCCGAGGCGGCGGGCCACCTCCCGGGTCGGCAGGTCGCGGATCGCGGTGCCGTCGAGCAGCACCGTGCCGCTGCGCGGGGTGAGCAGCCGGGCCATCGTGCGCAGCAGGGTGGACTTGCCGCACGCGTTCGGGCCGACGATCACGGTGAACGCGTCGGTCGGCAGGTCCAGGTCGAGCCCGTCGAGCACGGTCCGCTCGTCGTAGCCGGCGACCAGGTCGCGGGTGGAGAGCATCACACGACTCCTTCAGGCGTCACGACGACCGCCGACGGCCGCGCAGCAGCAGGAAGATCAGGTACGGGCCGCCGATCGCGGCGGTCAGCACACCGGCGGGCAGTTGGGTGGGTGCGAGCAGACGTCGACCGGCCAGGTCGGCCAGCACCAGCAGCAACGCACCGAGCAGGGCGGCGCAGACCAGCGGTGGCCGTTCGGCGCGTACCAACCGGCGGGCCACCTGGGGGGCGACCAGCGCCACGAAGTCGACGGCACCGACCTGGGCGGTGACCATCGCGGCGACGAGCACTCCGGTGCCGGCCAGGCCGATCCGGCGGGCCACCGGGCGCAGCCCGACGCCCCGGGCGGTGTCGTCGTCCAGGGCGGTGCTGTTCAACGCCCAGCCGGCCCAGGCCAGCACCGGCAGCAACACCAGCAGGGTGCCGGCGATCCAGGCCGCCTCGGTCCAGCCCTTGCCGGCCAGGGTGCCGATCAGCCAGATCTGCGCGCGCAGCCCGTCGATCGGGTCGGCGGTGAGCATGACGACTTCGGTGAGCGCCCGGAAGGCGAACGCGACCGCCACCCCGGCGAGCACGAACCGCTGGGCGGCCAGCCCGTGCCGGGCACCGAGGGCGAACAGCAGCACCGCCGCGAGCAGCCCGCCCAGCAGCGCGGTGGGTGCGACCAGCACCGCGGCCATGCCGCTGGTCAGGGCCACCGTCGCGGCGAGGCCGGCACCCTGGGTGATGCCGATGACGTCCGGGCTGGCGAGCGGGTTACGGGCCACGCTCTGGATGAGCGTGCCGGCCACGCCGAACGCCGCGCCCGCCGCCGCGGCCAGCACCACCCGGGGCAGCCGAAGATCGAAGACCACGAGGTCGTACGGCGTGCCGGCCCCGGAGAGGGCACGCAGCACGTCGGCCGGGGCGACGTACGGGGTACCCAGCGAGAGGCTGAGCACGACGGCCAGCAGGAGCAGCACGGTCAGCACGGCGGCCACCAGCACCGCGCGGCGGCGGATCAGCAGGCTGACCGGGCCGATCCGCAGCAGCGCCCGCCCGGGCAGCCGGGCCCGGTCGTCCGCAGCCGAGCCGGCGGCCGCGACGGCCGACAAGCCAGCGCGCCCTGCGGGGCCAGCCGCGCCGACGGAACCAGCAGGAGCGGCCGCGGGACCCGCAGGGCCAGCAGGAGCGGCCGCGGGACCCGCAGGACCGGCCGCGCCAGGCAAGCCAGCCGAGCCCGACTGGCCGGGCGGGTCGGCGGGGGCGGCCGAACGGTGGGTGGTGGTCACGCGGTCACCACCCGGGCGCGGCGGACCAGCACGGCCAGCAGCGGCGCGCCGACCAGTGCGGTGACGATCCCGGCCGGTATCTCGCCGGGTGGGGCGACGACCCGGCCGACGATGTCGGCGCCGAGCAGCAGCGCGGGCCCGAGCAGGGCGGAGACGGCGAGGGTCCAGCGGTGGTCCGCGCCGACCAGGGCGCGGGCGAGGTGCGGCACGGCCAACCCGACGAAGGCGACCGGCCCGGCAGCCGCCACCGCGGCCCCGGTCAGCAGCACGGCGGCGAGGCCACCACCGAGGCGGACCAGCCCGATCCGGTGGCCGAGACCTCGGGCGACGTCGTCGCCGAGGGCCAGCGCGTCCAGGCCTCGGGCCGCCAGGGCGGCCAGCACCAGCCCGGCGAGGACGAAGGGCAGCACCTGCGCGCTGACCGACAGGTCCCGGCCGGACAGGCCGCCGACCACCCAGAACCGGTACTCCTCGAAGGTGCGGGCGTCGATGCTGAGCAGCGCGTACACCCCGGAGGCGAGACTGGCGTCGAGCGCCGCACCGACCAGCGCGAGGGTGACCGGGCTGGCGCCCTCGCGGGCCCTGGTGGCGATGGCGAAGACCAGCAGCCCGGCGATGAGTGCGCCGGCGATACCGAACCAGACGTACCCGGCGAGCGTGCTGATGCCGAAGACGGAGATGGCGAGGACCACGCCGAACGACGCGCCGGCGCTGATGCCGAGGATGCGGGGTTCGGCGAGGGGGTTGCGGGTGAGCGCCTGGAACAGCACGCCGGCGACGGCGAGCGCGAGCCCGACGGCGAGGCCGAGCGCGGTACGCGGCATCCGCAGCTCACGGACGATGGTGCTGGCGTCACCGCCGTCCGGTGCGACGAGGGCGTGCCAGACCTGGTCGATGCCGAGTTGCCGACTGCCGAACGCGAAACTGGCCAGCACGGTGAGAAGCAGGACCAGCGCGGCCCCGGCGGTGACGGCCACCCGACGCCCGTTTCGAGTGCTGGCCCGACTCCGGGTCGGCCGGCTGGCGAGGGCGGTCACGAATCTCCTGCACGATCGGGCTTAGGTTCGCCTAACCTTAGCCGACCTGCGGAAAGGGACCTAACCGGTGGGTGTCGATGCCGCCCCGGGCAGCCGACGAGCGAACGAGAAGGTGCCGCGAGCCCGAACGGCATACCCGGCGAACCGCCGTCACCGGCCGCCGGAGGACAGATGGCGGTTGACAACCAGAAGAGGGACATTCGGGCCATAGGGTGTGAGTATGCGATTCGACCAGCACACGGTCGTGCTCCTGGCCCGACCGTCGGATCCGCCGGAGCTGCCGCAGGACGCGATCGATCGGCTGCAGCACGCACACCTCGCCCACCAGGCGGGCCTCGTGGAGCAAGGGCTGGTGCTCGCCGCCGGGCCGTTCCTGCACGGCGACGACGAGCACCTACGAGGGTTCGTCGTGCTGTCCATCGCACCGGACGAGGCGCGCACCCTCTACGCCAGCGACCCGGCCGTACGTGCCGGCCACCTCGTCGCGCGGGTCACGACCTGGCTGCTGCCGGAGGGCAACCTGCGGTTCGAGGGCGTGCCGGTGCCCCGGTCGATGTTGGAGGCGGCCTCCGGAGACTGACGCCGCGCCGATCAGCAGGCGCGCGCCGGTCAGCAGGCGCGCGCCGGTCAGCCGGCCGTGCCGCTCCCGGCAGTTGTCGGCAGGTCCGCGAGCGGGACCACCCGCAGGTCGTCCACCGGGCCGACGATCACCCGCAGCGCCGGGAAGTGGTCGCGCAGCACCTGCGCGCAGCTGCCACACGGCGCTGTCACCTCGCGGCCCCGGTCGGCGACGGTGACGATCGTCTCCAGCTCGGTGACGCCCTGCGTGGCGGCCGTGCCGATCACGACCAGCTCGGCGCAGACGTCACCGGACGCGTGGCGGACGTTCACTCCGGTGAAGACCCGCCCGTCGGCGTTGCGGGCAGCCGAGGCGACGGTGTGCTGCTGGCTGCGGCAGCGCAGCTTGGCGACCGCCGTGGCGGCTTGCACCAACGCCCGGTCGGTGTCCCGCATGCCCATTCCGCCCCCCAGCGTTCGGTGTCGGTCGCCCACTCTAGGCCCGCCGACGGACCAGCAGCGCGGTAACCCAGGGGCGGTGCGCCGCCGGGCTGCCTATCCTTGGGCACGACATGCAGAATCCAACCGCCTCCGTCGCGACCGACCCGGTCCGCGAGCTGCACCGCCGCCTCACCCCTCTGATGTTCCGCGACCAGCGCCGGCTCCAGCGGCGCCTCGACGGTGCCCGCAAGCTGCGCGACCCGCAGCGCCGGGAAGCGGCCCTCGCTGAGATCACCGCCGAGGTGGCCCGGGCCGAGCAGCGACTCGCCACCCGTCGGGCGGCAGTGCCCGTGATCACGTACCCGGCGGGGTTGCCGGTCAGTGAGCGCAAGGACGACATCGCCGCCGCCATCCGCGATCACCAGGTGGTGATCGTGGCCGGCGAGACCGGCTCCGGCAAGACCACCCAGCTACCGAAGATCTGCCTGGAGCTGGGGCGCGGGGTGCACGGCCTGATCGGGCACACCCAGCCCCGGCGGCTGGCCGCCCGGACGGTGGCCGACCGGATCGCCGACGAGCTGGGCACCGAGCTGGGCGACGTGGTCGGTTACAAGGTGCGCTTCACCGACCAGGTCAGCGAGCGCAGCCTGGTGAAGTTGATGACCGACGGCATCCTGCTGGCCGAGTTGCAGACCGACCGGATGCTGCGCCAGTACGACACACTGATCATCGACGAGGCACACGAGCGCAGCCTCAACATCGACTTCATTCTCGGGTACCTGCGCGAGCTGCTCCCCCGGCGACCCGACCTCAAGGTGATCATCACCTCGGCGACCATCGAGACCGACCGGTTCGCCCGGCACTTCGCCGGGCCGCCCACCGCTGACGAGCCGGACGGGGTGCCGGCACCGGTGGTCGAGGTCTCCGGACGCACCTACCCGGTGGAGGTGCGCTACCGCCCGCTGCTGGAGGTCGCCGAGGGCGAGGAGGACGGCGACGGCGACGAGGAGAACGTCCGCGACCAGATCCAGGCAATCGGCGACGCCGTCGAGGAGTTGGCCGCCGAGGGCCCCGGCGACATCCTGGTCTTCCTCAGCGGTGAACGCGAGATCCGGGACACCGCCGACGCGCTGGGCAAGCTGGTGCAGAAGAAGCGGTCCCTGCTCGGCACCGAGATCCTGCCGCTGTACGCGCGGCTGTCCGCCGCCGAGCAGCACCGCGTCTTCGCCGCGCACGCCAACCGGCGGGTGGTGCTCGCCACCAACGTCGCGGAGACCTCGCTGACGGTGCCCGGCATCAAGTACGTGGTGGACCCGGGCACCGCCCGCATCTCCCGCTACTCCAGCCGGCTCAAGGTGCAGCGGCTGCCCATCGAGCCGATCTCGCAGGCGTCGGCCAACCAACGCAAGGGCCGCTGCGGGCGTACGTCGGACGGCATCTGCATCCGCCTCTACGACGAGCAGGACTTCCTGTCCCGACCCGAGTTCACCGACCCGGAGATCCTGCGGACCAACCTGGCGTCGGTCATCCTCCAGATGACAGCGATCGGGCTTGGCGACCTCGCCGCCTTCCCGTTCATCGACCCGCCGGACAAGCGCAACATCACCGACGGCGTCAACCTGCTGCACGAGCTGGGCGCCTTGGACCCGACCGAGACCGACCCCGCGAAGCGGCTCACCACGCTGGGCCGACGCCTGGCCCAGCTTCCGGTCGACCCCCGTCTGGCCCGGATGGTGGTCGAGGGCGAACGCAACGGCTGCGCCACCGAGGTGTTGGTGATCGCCGCCGCGCTCTCCATCCAGGACCCGCGCGAGCGGCCGGCGGAGAAGCAGGCCCAGGCCGACCAGGCGCACGCCCGGTTCGCCGACAAGGAGTCGGACTTCGTCGCCTACCTCAACCTGTGGCGCTACCTGCGCGAGCAGCAGCGGGAGCTGTCCTCCAGCGCGTTCCGCCGGATGTGCAAGGCGGAGTACCTGAACTACCTGCGGATCCGCGAGTGGCAGGACATCGTCAGCCAACTGCGGCAGGTGCTGCGTACCCCGGCGGAGAACGAGAGGCGCGGTGGGCGGCCGGCGCGCGACACCTCCGACGGCGCGGACGCCGGCCGGGGTGCCGGCCGACGGGGCGGCGCGGACCTGCCGGAGGAGATCGACACCCCGAAGGTGCACCAGTCGCTGCTGCCCGGCCTGCTGTCGCACATCGGCCTCAAGGACGCCCAGAAGCACGAGTACCTGGGCGCGCGGGGCGCGAAGTTCGCCGTCTTCCCCGGATCGGCGCTGTTCAAGAAGCCGCCGCGTTGGGTGATGGCCGCCGAACTGGTGGAGACCTCCCGACTGTGGGGCCGCATCGCCGGCCGGGTCGAGCCGGAGTGGGTCGAGCCGCTGGCGCAGCACCTGGTCAAGCGCAGCTACAGCGAGCCGCACTGGGAGAAGAAGCAGGCCGCGGTGATGGCCTACGAGAAGGTCACCCTGTACGGCGTCCCGCTGGTCAGCTCCCGCAAGGTCAACTTCGGGCGGATCGACCCGACGTTGAGCCGGGAGCTGTTCATCCGGCACGCCCTCGTCGAGGGCGACTGGCAGACCCACCACCAGTTCTGGGCGGACAACAAGCGGCTGCTCGCCGAGATCGAGGAGTTGGAGAGCCGGGCTCGACGCCGCGACATCCTGGTCGACGACGAAACCATCTTCGGCTTCTACGACCAGCGGATCCCGGCCGACGTGTCCTCCGGCCGGCACTTCGACAGCTGGTGGAAGAAGACCCGCCGTGAGCAGCCCGACCTGCTCACCTTCACCCGCGACCTGCTGGTCAACGACGGCCGACCGGGAGTCGACGAGGGCGACTACCCGGACGAGTGGCTGACGCAGGGGGTGACCCTGCCGCTGACCTACCGCTTCGAGCCGGGCACGCCGGACGACGGCGTCACCGTGGACATCCCGCTGCCGCTGCTCAACCAGGTGCCGGCGGAGAGCTTCGACTGGCAGGTGCCGGGGCTGCGCGAGGAGACGGTGGTCGCGCTGATCCGTACGCTGCCGAAGGCGATCCGCCGCAACTTCGTCCCGGTGCCGGACTACGCCCGGGCCGCCCTGGCCGCGATCACCCCCGGCGAGGAGTCGCTGCTGGACGCGCTCACCCGGCAGTTGCGCCGGATGACCGGTGTGACGGTGCCCCGCGACGCCTGGGAACCGGGCAAGCTCCCGGCGCACCTGCGGGTGACCTTCCGGGTCCTCGGCGACGACGAGAAGCCGGTCGCCGAGGGCAAGGACCTACCCGCCCTGCAACGCCAGCTCCGCCAGGAAGTACGCCAGGTCGTGGCGGCCGCCGCGCCGGAGGTGGCCCGCACCGGGCTGCGCGAGTGGAGCATCGGCACCCTGCCCCGGACCATCGAGCAGGTCCGTGCCGGCTACGCGGTGACCGCGTACCCGGCGCTGGTCGACGAGGGCGCCACGGTCGGGGTGAAGGTGTTCGACTCCCCCGCCGAGGCGGAGGCCGCGCACTGGGCCGGCACCCGCCGGCTGCTGCGGCTCACCGTGCCGTCCCCGGCGCGGTTCCTGCAGGGGCGGCTCACCAACGAGGCGAAGCTGGCGCTGAGCCGCAACCCGCACGGCGGCGTGCAGGAGCTGATCGAGGACGCGGCCGGCGCGGCCATCGACCGGCTGATCGGCGCGGCGGGCGGCCCAGCGTGGGACGCCGACGGGTTCGCGGCGCTCCGCGAGAAGGTCCGCGCCGACCTGGTCGACACAGTGGTCGAGGTGATGGACCGGGTCCGCAAGGTCCTCGCCGCCGCGTACGCCGTCGAGCAGCGCCTCGGCGCCACCCGCAACCTCGCCGTGGTGGCCGCGCTGGCCGACATCCGCAACCAGCTCGCCGGGCTGGTGCACCGCGGTTTCGTCACCGAGACCGGGTACGCGCGCCTGCCCGACCTGCTGCGTTACCTCACCGCCATCGAGCGCCGGATGGAGCGGCTGGGCGGCAACCCGCAGCGCGACCGCCAACAGCAGGACCGCATCGCGGCGGTGCAGAAGGAGTACGCCGACCTGCTCGCCGCGCTGCCGCCGGCCCGCCGGCAGGAGACCGCCGTCCGGCAGATCCGCTGGATGATCGAGGAGTTGCGGGTGAACGTGTTCGCCCAGGCGTTGGGCACCCCGTACCCCGTCTCGGAGCAGCGGATCTACCGCGCGATGGACGACGCCGAGGGCCGCTGACCGGGTCGGCCGGTCCCCCCGTCGCGGCGGGCCGGGCCTCGGTCGCGGCGCCCCGGTCGCGACGGCGGCCTGCGGCGGCCGGGGCAGTGTCAGGTCAGCGGCTCGACGCCGGGCGGCAGTTCGCCCCGGTCGATCGCGGACTGGATGTAGTCGAGCAGGATGCGCCGGAGTTCCCGCCCGGCGTGGGTGGGCACGATGTCGCGGCGGCGGGCCACCGCGATGGTCCGCCGCACCCCGGGCGGGGCGAGCGGGGTGATCCGCACACCCGGTCGGCGGGCCAGCACGATGCCCGGCACCAGCGCGATGCCCAGGCCCGCCTCGACGAAACTGAGCACCGCGTCCATCTCGCCGCCGTCCACCGCGAAACTGGGCTCGAAGCCCGCGTCCCGACACGCCTGGATGGTCGCGTCCCGCAGGTCGTAGCCCTCCCGGAACATCACCATCGGCTGGTCCCGCAGGTCGGTGATGCGCAGCTCGCCGGTCGGTGATGCGGTCGGCACCTCGTCCACCGAGGCCACCACCAGGCTCTCCCGCAGGATCGGGTCGACCCGCAGCCCGGGGTCGGCCCCCTGCGCCGGCATGATGATCAACGCCAGGTCGAGGTCGCCGCGGAGCAGGTCCCGGACCAGGTCCTGGGAGCCGCCCTCCTCGACACGCAGGTCGATGGTCGGGTGTGCGTCGCGGAACCGGCGCAGCACCGGCGGGGCGAGCGAGGTGGCCAGGCTCGGGGTGGCCCCGAGTCGGACCCGGCCGCGACGCAGCCCGGCCAACTCCTGCACCTCCCGGGTGGCGGTCTCCACGTCGGCGAGGATCCGGGTGGCCAACGGCAACAGCACCTCGCCGGCCGCGGTGAGCGCGATGTTGCCCCTTAGCCGCTCGAACAGAGGTGCCCCGAGGTCGGCCTCCAGAGCGTGAATTTGCTTACTGAGAGAAGGCTGAGTGATGCCGACGATGTCGGCGGCTTGGGTGAAATGTCGTACTTCGGCCACCGCGACGAAGTACCGGAGCTGATGGAGCTGCATCTAAATAGCTTACGGCTATCAACACTACGAGTTTGATGCATTGGACGACTGATCAAAGTGCTCCTAGCGTCGGTCTCGTGGTAATGACGAAAACTCGGTCGCCCATCCGCTCGAACGTCGGCCTCAAGGCCGTCATGGCGGTGACGGGCATCGTGCTGGCGCTGTTCCTCATCGCCCACATGCTCGGGAACCTCAAGGTGTTCACGGGGGAGACCTCGTTCGACCACTACGCGCACTGGCTGCGCGACATCGGCAAGCCACTGCTGCCCGGGGTCTGGTTCCTCTGGATCCTGCGCAGCGTGCTGGTGGTGGCGGTCGTCGCCCACATCGTCGCCGCCACCGTGCTGGCCCGGCGCGCCCGTGCCGCCCGCCCGGTCAAGTACGCCCACCGCAAGAAGGTCAACGGCAGCTACGCGGCCCGCACGATGCGCTGGGGTGGAGTGATCATCCTGCTCTTCGTGATCTACCACATCCTGGACCTGACCACCGGCACGCTCAACCCGGTCGGCGACGAGAGCAAGCCGTACGGCAACGTCGTCGCCGACTTCGCGCCGGAGCGCTGGTACGTCACGCTCTTCTACACGCTCGCCATCGTCACGGTGGGCTTCCACCTGCGCCACGGCGCGTTCAGCGCGTTCCGCAGCCTCGGCCAGCAGACGCCGCGTGGCGAGCGTCGGGCCCGGGTCGCGGCGCTGGTCTTCGCCGTGCTGCTCTGCGCCGGATACCTGGTGGTCCCGTTCGCCGTACTCACCGGATTGGTGTCCTGACATGGAACTCTTCACCGAGGGCGACCCGATCGCCGACACCAAGGCTCCCGCCGGCCCGGTCGAGAAGCGCTGGGAGACCCGGCGCTTCGAGGCCAAGCTGGTCAACCCCGCCAACCGCCGCAAGATGACGGTGATCGTGGTCGGCACCGGCCTGGCCGGCGGCTCGGCCGCGGCGACCCTGGCCGAGCAGGGCTACCACGTGAAGTCCTACTGCTACCAGGACAGCCCACGCCGGGCACACTCCATCGCGGCACAGGGTGGCATCAACGCGGCGAAGAACTACCGCAACGACGGCGACTCCGTACACCGGCTGTTCTACGACACCGTCAAGGGCGGCGACTTCCGCTCCCGGGAGTCGAACGTGCACCGCCTGGCCGAGGTCTCGGTCAACATCATCGACCAGTGCGTCGCCCAGGGTGTGCCGTTCGCCCGCGAGTACGGCGGCCTGCTGGACACCCGCTCCTTCGGCGGCGCCCAGGTGCAGCGCACCTTCTACGCCCGGGGCCAGACGGGCCAGCAGCTGCTGCTCGGCGCGTACCAGGCCCTGGAGCGGCAGATCGGCCTGGGCAACGTGGAGATGAACACCCGGCACGAGATGCTGGAGCTGGTCATCGTCGACGACAAGGCCCGCGGCATCGTCGTCCGCGACATGGTCACCGGCGAGATCAGCACCGAGATGGCCGACGCCGTGGTGCTCGCCTCCGGCGGGTACGGCAACGTCTTCTACCTCTCCACCAACGCCAAGGGCTGCAACGTCACCGCCACCTGGCGGGCACACCGCAAGGGCGCGTACTTCGCCAACCCCTGCTACACGCAGATCCACCCGACCTGCATCCCGGTCTCCGGCGACCACCAGTCAAAGCTGACCCTGATGAGCGAGTCGCTGCGCAACGACGGCCGGGTCTGGGTGCCGAAGGCCAAGGGCGACGACCGCAGCCCGCGGGACATCCCCGAGGACGAGCGGGACTACTACCTGGAGCGGATCTACCCCTCCTTCGGCAACCTGGTCCCCCGCGACATCGCCTCCCGGGCCGCCAAGAACGTCTGCGACGAGGGCAGGGGCGTCGGCCCGACCAAGCTCGGCGTCTACCTCGACTTCGCCGACGCGATCAACCGGCTGGGCCGCAAGGCCATCGAGGCCAAGTACGGCAACCTCTTCGAGATGTACGAGCGGATCACCGGCGAGGACCCGTACGAGGTGCCGATGCGCATCTACCCCGCCGTGCACTACACGATGGGCGGCCTGTGGGTCGACTACGACCTCCAGTCGAACATCCCCGGCCTGTTCGTCATCGGTGAGGCGAACTTCTCCGACCACGGCGCGAACCGGCTCGGCGCCTCGGCGCTGATGCAGGGCCTCGCCGACGGCTACTTCGTCCTGCCCACCACCATCGCCAACTACCTGGCCTCCGGCAGTCTCGACAAGGTCGACGCCAGCCACCCGGCGGCGATCGAAGCCCGCACCGACGTCGAGGACCGCATCCGGCGGCTCCTGGCGGTCAACGGGGACCGGACCGTGGACTCGTTCCACCGGGAGCTGGGCCAGATCATGTGGGAACACTGCGGCATGGAGCGCAGCGAGGCCGGCCTGCGCAAGGCGATCGGCGAGATCCGCGACCTGCGCGAGGCGTTCTGGCAGCGGGTCAAGGTGTCCGGCACCGGCGAGGAACTCAACCAGTCGCTGGAGAAGGCCGGCCGCGTCGCCGACTTCTTCGAACTGGCCGAGCTGATGTGCATCGACGCCCTGCACCGCGAGGAGTCCTGCGGCGGCCACTTCCGGGCCGAGCACCAGACCCCCGACGGTGAGGCGCAGCGCGACGACGACCGGTTCGCGTACGTGGCGGCCTGGGAGTTCACCGCCGACGGTGCGCCCTCGGTGCTGCACAAGGAAGACCTGAAGTTCGAATACGTCCACCCCACGCAGCGGAGTTACAAGTGAACCTGACCCTGCGCATCTGGCGCCAGAAGGGCCCTGAGGACAAGGGTCGGATGGTGACCTACCCGGTCGACGACGTGTCCCCGGACATGTCGTTCCTGGAGATGCTCGACGTGCTCAACGAGCGGCTGATCCTCGCCGGCGAGGACCCGGTGGCGTTCGACCACGACTGCCGCGAGGGCATCTGCGGCATGTGTGGTCTGATGATCAACGGTGACGCGCACGGGCCGCAGCGCGGCACGACGGCGTGCCAGCTGCACATGCGGCAGTTCAAGGACGGCGAGACGATCGACATCGAGCCGTGGCGGGCCAGCGCCTTCCCGGTGGTCAAGGACCTGGTGGTCAACCGCAGCGCCTTCGACAAGATCATTGCGGCGGGCGGTTACGTCACCGCGCCGACCGGCAGCGCCCCCGAGGCCCACTCCACCCCGGTCGCGAAGGCCAACGCCGACGCCGCCTTCGAGTCGGCGGCCTGCATCGGCTGCGGCGCCTGCGTGGCGGCCTGCCCGAACGGCTCCGGCATGCTCTTCACCGCCGCCAAGCTCACCCAGCTCTCGCTGCTGCCGCAGGGCCAGCCCGAGCGGTACACCCGGGTGATCGGCATGGTCGACGCGCACGACGAGGCCGGCTTCGGCGGCTGCACCAACGCGGGCGAGTGCACCCCGGCCTGCCCGAAGGGCATCCCGCTGAACACCATCGGCCGACTCAACCGCGACTACCTCACGGCCACCACGAAGGGTGCCAATAACACCCCCGGTTCCTGAGGTCCGCCGTACCGACCGCCGTATCCCGCGCTTTCCCGGGGGTACGGCGGTCGTTGGTTGCGGTGGGGCAGGGGCGATCGTCCCCGGCTCCGGGCGGTCAGGCTTGATCCCTCCGCCGGGGACGCTCACCCCGGCGCTGACCCCGTCGCGGCTCGTCCGGGAGTTCCGGTTCAAGTGCCCAGCGCCGGGTAGCAGTCCCCTGAGACGGCGTGGAGAGGGGACGACGGACATGAGGGCGCTGACCTGGCAGGGCAAGCGGGACGTACGGGTCGAGGAGGTGCCGGACCCTCGGATCGAGGCGCCGACCGATGCGATCGTGAAGATCACCTCGACGGCGATCTGCGGCTCTGATCTGCATCTGTACGAGGTTCTCGGGCCGTACCTCAAGCCTGGTGACGTGCTGGGCCACGAGCCGATGGGCATCGTCGAGGAGGTCGGGTCGGAGGTGACCGGCCTCAAGCCCGGCGACCGGGTGGTGGTGCCGTTCAACATCGCCTGTGGGAGTTGCTGGATGTGTTCACGCCAGCTCTACGCCCAGTGCGAGACCACCCAGGTCACCGGCGAGGGCAAGGGCGCGGCCCTGTTCGGCTACACGTCGCTGTACGGGTCGGTGCCGGGCGGGCAGGCCGAGTACCTGCGCGTGCCGCAGGCCCACTTCGGGCCGATCAAGATCCCGGAGACCGGCGCGGACGAGCGCTACCTGTACCTGTCCGACATCCTGCCGACCGCCTGGCAGGCGGTGAGGTACGCCGACACCCCGCCCGGCGGCACCCTGGCCGTCTTCGGGTTGGGCCCGGTCGGGCAGTTCTGCGCACGGATCGGTCGTCACCTCGGCGCCGGCCGGGTGATCGGGCTGGACCTGGTGCCGGAGCGGCTGGAGTTGGCGCGGCGGCACGGCATCGAGGTGCTCGACGTCCGCGAGTTGTCCGACGTACCGGGCGCGCTGATCGACCTGGTGGACGGGCGCGGCCCGGACGCGGTGATCGACGCGGTCGGCATGGAGGCGCACGGTTCACCGGTGGGCAAACTGGCCCACGCCGCCGTCGGGCTGCTGCCCGACAAGCTGGCCCAGACGATGACCGACCGGGCGGGCATGGACCGGCTGTCCGTTCTGCATGCCGCGGTCAAGGGGGTTCGCCGCGGTGGCACCGTGTCGGTCTCCGGGGTGTACGGCGGGGAGGCCGACCCGATGCCACTGATGGAGATGTTCGACCGGGGCATCCAACTGCGGATGGGGCAGTGCCACGTGCGCCGGTGGACCGACGAGATCCTGCCGCTGCTGGCCCGCGACGACGACCCGCTGGGCGTCGAGGACCTGCGTACCCACCGGCTGCCGCTGTCCCGGGCGCCGCAGGCGTACGAGATGTTCCAGAAGAAGGAGGACGGCTGCATCAAGGTCGTGCTGGCACCGTGAGCAGGGTGGTGGTGGTCGTCGGCGCGACCAGTGGGATCGGCCGGGCGGCGGCCCGGGCGTTCGCCGAGCGCGGCGACCGTCTCGTGCTGGCCGCCCGCGCCACCACGACCCTGGCCGAGGTACGCGGGGAGTGCGCCGCCGTCGACGTGCTGACCGTGCCGACCGACGTCACCGAACCGGGCGCGCTGGACGCGCTCGCGGACGCGGCACTGGACCGCTTCGGGCGCGTCGACGTGTGGGTGCACACGGCCGCGGTGATGGCCTACGGGCGCTTCGACGAACTGCCCGGGCGGGTCTTCGACCAGGTGGTACGCACCGACCTGCTCGGCACCGCCGAGTCGGTACGGGTGGCGCTGCGGCACTTCCGGGCGGCCGGCGCCGGTACGGTCGTCGTCACCGGTTCGGTGCTCGGGCACATCACCGCCCCCTACATGAGCGCGTACGTGGCGAGCAAGTGGGGGTTGCAGGGTCTGCTCCGGACGGTGCAGCAGGAGTTGCGGGACAACCCTCGGATCCGGTTGTCTCTGGTCAACCCGGGCAGCGTGGACACTCCCGTGTACCAGCAGGCGGCCAACTATCTGGGTCGGATCGGGCGGCCTCCGCCACCGGTGGCGAGCCCGCAGCGGGTGGCCCGGGCCATCGTGCACTGTGTGGACCGGCCCCGCCGGGAGGTCTCCGTGGGCCGGCTCAACGTGCTGTTGCGAGCCGGTTTCACCGTACTGCCGGGGGTCTACGACGTTCTGGTCGGGCCGATGATGCGGGCGGCGGGCCTGAGTGGACGGCCGGTCGCCGCGCACGACGGCTCGGTCTTCGCGCCGAATCCGGCCGGTGAAGCGGTCCGCGGTGGCCATCTGCCTGACCTGCGGCAGCTCGCCCGACACGTGCCCGGTCCGGTCGGCGCCGTGCTGCGCCGACGGTTCGGCTGACCTGTTCGGGACTGCGTTCGGGGGCATCGTGCATCGATCAACTCGCCTAGTGTGGTGGGCCAGCAAGCGCCCTGGCGTACCACGATGGGGGAGACGATTGACCATGCGACTGAACCGTAGGACCGCGCTCGGGTTGGGCACGGTGGCCACCGCCGGCACGGTGCTGGGCACCGCCGGCACGGCCAGCGCCGCCGAGAGCACCGAGGCCTCCCCGACCACTCCCGCCCGTGCCGCCCGCCGGGTGGCCGCCGTCTTCGCCAAGCACAGCGCCGAGGCCGGCGGCAACTGGCAGGCGTACGTCAGCGTCGCCGACCCGGCGGGCCCGCCGGTGGTCGCGGTGGAGGCCGACGCGGACCGGCGGATCGAGGCGTACAGCGTCAACAAGATCGCTGTCGCGACGGCGGTGCTGGACAAGGTCGACCGGGGGCTGCTCACCCTGGACCAGCAGGTCGAGGTGAGCGCCGCGATCGTCGTGCCGGGTGGCGACGGCATCTTCAGTCTGGACGGCGCGTACCCCAGCCTGGTCACCCTCGGGCACGTGCTGGCCAACCTGCTGACCGTCTCGGACGACACGGCGGTACGGCTGTGCGGTCTGGTCGCCCCGGCCGCCGAGATCAACTCCATCCTGGTCGCCAAGGGTTTCCCGAACACCCAGGTCGAGCCGGTGGCCAACCCGAACCGGTTCTTCCTCGGCACCAGCACCCCTCGGGAAACGCACGACCTGCTGCGCGCCCTGGTCGCCGGCACGCTGCTCTCCCCCGCCTCGACCACGTACCTGTTGGGGCTCCTTCGTTCGCCGGTGGCGTTCACCGACGGCATCCGGCGCACCATGTCGTCGGACGACCGGGCGCGGATCGCCACCAAGGCCGGCTGGTTCGCCGACGCCCGGCACGAGGCCGGAGTGATCTTCGACCGTTCCGGGGCGGCGGTGCTCACGTACGCGCTCTTCGCCGACGGGCAGGCCAACCCGGAGGACTTCGGCGCGACCCACCCGGCGGTGCAGGCCCGGGCCTCCATGGGCCCCAAGTTCCTGGCCGCGGTGGACCGGATCGCGGGCGTGGGCACGACGTTCGGGATCACCGCACGGCGGCCCAGCAACGGCGGCTAGCGACCGTCCCGGGTCGGTCGCCGGCGCCGGCGACCGGCCCGGCGTGGCGACCGCCGGGGCACGGGTCGGTCCGGGTGACTACCGTGTAGGGCGGACACGTCGGAGGGACGGCAATGGCACGAGCGCAGAACACGGACGTCGAACGGTCACTCGGACGGCGGATGCGGGGCGCGGCCGGGCTGGCCGCACTGGCCGGCCTGGCCTGGGTTGCCCGGGACGTACCGGCCGCGCTGGGCGGCCGGCTCAGCGGGGCCCGAGCCGAACGCGCGGCCCGCTCGCCCCAGTTTCACGACGGCACATTCCACAACCAGGCCGGCACCCGCACGATGGTCGCCGAGCCGGGCCGCAACCTGCTCCGCGAGCTGATCTTCGGCAAGCAGAAACGACGTCCGACCACACCCGTGCCGCTGCTGCGGCCCAGCGAACGGGCGGGTGCTGACGCCGCCGACGAGCTGAACATCGTGTGGTACGGGCACGCCTCCACGCTGATCGAGATCGAGGGGCGGCGGGTGCTGCTCGACCCGGTGTGGAGCGAGCGGTGCTCCCCCTCCGGGCTGGTGGGTCCGCGCCGACTGCACGAACCACCGGTGGGCATCGACGAACTACCCCCGCTGGACGCCATCCTGATCTCGCACGACCACTACGACCACCTCGACATGCCCACCGTTCGGGCGCTGCTCACCTCGCAGTCCGCGCCGTTCCTGGTACCGCTCGGGGTGGGGGCGCACCTGGACCGCTGGGGCGTACCCGCCGAGCGGATCATCGAGCTGGACTGGTCCGAGTCGCACCGGGTCGCCGGGCTGGAGATCACCGCGACCGCCGCCCAGCACTTCTCCGGCCGGGGGCTGCGCCGCGACGGCACGCTCTGGAGCTCCTGGGTGGTAGCCGGGACCCGCCGCAAGGCCTTCTACACCGGCGACTCGGGTTACTTCGACGGGTACGCGGCGATCGGCGCCGAGCACGGGCCGTTCGACGTGACGCTGATGCAGATCGGCGCGTACGACCGGGCCTGGCCGACCATCCACATGTTCCCCGAGGAGGCGGTCGACGCCCACGTCGACCTGCGCGGCGGGCTGTTCGTCCCGGTGCACTGGGCGACGTTCAACCTGGCCCTGCACGACTGGTCCGAGCCGGTCGACCGACTGTGGGCCGAGGCGAAGGCCCGCGACGTACGGCTCGCCGTGCCCCGCCCCGGCGAGCGGGTGGTGGTCGACGAGCCGCCCGCCGTCGACGGCTGGTGGCAGGCCGTCGCCTGAGCTGAAAGGAAGGGCACCTTATTAACGCCTAGCGTTAATAAGGGGCCCTTCCTTTCAGCTGAGCTGGGGTTAGAGCACGAAGGCGTCGGTCCAGAGGGCGCCGGAGCGGCCGGAGAGCACGTCCAGCATGGCCACCGCCTGCCCGTCGGTGAGCTGCGCGACGAAGTCCACGATGGCACGTCCCCGGGCGCGACCGATCCGGTCCGGGATCCGCGGGTGCAGCTCGGCCTCGGCCAACTCGACCAGGTCGTGCAGTCGGCGGGGCAGCCGGGACTCCTCCTCCGGGTCGAGCAGCCACTCCCAGAGCGCCTCGACCAGGGTGCCCAGCAGCCGGGCCTGGCCGCGCTGGTGCAGGGCGAGGTCCGGGCGGGCCAGCACGAACCGGTGGTGGACGAACTTGAGCACCTGCACCTCGTGCCATTGCGCGCAGCCCAGCAGCACGTACCCGGAGCGCACCGACGGCTGGTCGGTCACGGTGATCGCCTCGACGAAGCGGGTGGTCCAGCGGGCGGAGAACCGCGCCACGTACTGCTCGGCCTCGATCGAGCCGTCGAACGGCATCGCCAGCAGCCCGTCGACCAACTCCTCGCGCACGTGCTCCACGGCGGCGGCGAACGCGTCGTCGTCGGCTATCCAGGCGTCCTTGCGGTGCAGTTGCCGCCGCAACCGTTCGATCGCCGCTCCGGGTCGCCGCGCCGCCGTGGCCAACGCCGCATCGGTGATCGCCCGGAAGTGCCCACTCTCGCGCTGCCACGCCATCAACTCGGCGGACACCGAACCCTGTTGGAGCACACCGACCCGGTAGAAGTCCTCCACGTCGTGGATGGCGTACGCGATGTCGTCGGCGGTGTCCATCACCGACGCCTCCACGGTCTGCTGCCAGTCCGGGATCCGCCCGGCGAACGGCTCCCGGGCCTGGCGCAGGTCGTCCAGTTCGGTCCGGTACGCGCCGAACTTCGACGAACCGCTGTCCGGGTCGTCCGGCGGCGGGGTGGCCCCGCGCGGCGGCGGGTCCATCGTGCGCGGGTGCGGGTCGGGGTGGTCCAGCCGGGTCCACGGGTACTTCAGCATCGCCGCGCGGACCGCGGCGGTCAGGTCCAACCCGGTGGTGGCCGCGCCGCGGATCTCGGTGCTGGTGACGATGCGGTACGACTGGGCGTTGCCCTCGAACCCGTCGTTCAGGCCGAGTCGCTGGCGGGCCAACCGGTCCAGCACCCGCTCCCCCAGGTGCCCGAACGGGGGGTGGCCGAGGTCGTGGGCGAGCGCCGCGGCCTCCACCACGTCGGGGTCGCAGCCACCGAGCTTGTCCAGCAGGCCGCGCCACCGGTCATCGGCCGTCAGCCGCTCGGCGATCGCCCGGGCCACCTGGGCGACCTTCAGGCTGTGGGTGAGCCGGTTGTGCACCAGCAGCCCCGAGCCGACCGGGCTGATCACCTGGGTGACACCGCCGAGGCGGGCGAAGAACGGTGAGCCGACGATCCGGTCCCGGTCGGCGCGGAACGGGTTGGCCGTCAGGTCGCCGAGGGCCCGGGCGCTGCCGCCGAAGAGCCGCCGGGCGCGCGGCTCCGCAGGTGTTTCCATGATCGCCACGCTAGCGCAGGCCGGGCGGGACCGCCGCCGGGTCACCCGGCCGGGCGCGGCGGTTCGCTCCTCCGCTCCGGCCGGGCGCGGCGACAGCGGCCGGGGCCGCCCGGCAGAATGCAGGCGGTACCCACTCCCGAAGGCGGATCGAGATCGTGACCCAGTCTGTTCATCAGCGGATCGCCGACGAGCTCGGCGTGGCCGAGCGTCAGGTGCGGGCAGCCGTGGAGCTGCTCGACGGCGGCGCCACAGTGCCGTTCATCGCCCGCTACCGCAAGGAGGCCACCGGCCTGCTCGACGACACCCAGCTGCGCACCCTGGAGGAGCGGCTGCGCTACCTGCGCGAGTTGGACGAGCGGCGGGCCGCGGTGCTGGAGTCGATCCGCACCCAGGGCAAGCTCGACGAGGCCCTGGAAGCGCAGATCATGGCCGCCGACTCGAAGTCCCGCCTGGAGGACATCTACCTGCCGTACAAGCCCAAGCGGCGGACCCGGGCGCAGATCGCCCGCGAGGCCGGATTGGCCCCGCTGGCCGAGTCGCTGCTGGCCGACCCCACCCAGGACCCGCGCGCCACCGCCGCCGGGTTCGTCGACGAGGACAAGGGCGTCGCGGACGCCGCCGCGGCGCTGGAGGGCGCGCGGGCGATCCTCATCGAGACCTTCGCGGAGGACGCCGACCTGATCGGCACGCTGCGGGAGCAGATGTGGTCGCGGGGAAGGCTCGTTTCCCGGGTACGCGACGGTCAGGAGACCGCCGGCGCCAAGTTCGCCGACTACTTCGACTTCTCCGAGCCGTACCCGAAGCTGCCCTCGCACCGGATCCTGGCCATGTTCCGGGGCGAGAAGGAGGGCGTGCTCGACCTGACCATGGATCCGGAGGAGGCCGGCGACTCCGACGCCGTACCGACCGGCCCCAGCCGGTACGAGGCGGCCATCGCCGGACGGTTCGGCGTGTCCGACGCCGGTCGAGCGGCCGACCGCTGGCTGGCCGACACCGTGCGGTGGGCGTGGCGCACCCGGATCCTCATCCACCTCGGCGCGGACCTGCGGTTGCGGTTGTGGCAGGCGGCCGAGGAGGAGGCGGTACGCGTCTTCGCCACGAACCTGCGTGACCTGCTGCTGGCCGCGCCGGCCGGTACCCGACCCACGATGGGTCTGGACCCGGGTCTGCGCACCGGTGTGAAGGTGGCCGTGGTGGACGCCACCGGCAAGGTGCTCGCCACCGACACGATCTACCCGCACGAGCCCCGTCGGCAGTGGGACGCCTCGATCGAGACCCTGGCCCGGCTGGCCGGGGCGCACGGGGTGGAGCTGGTGGCGATCGGCAACGGCACCGCGTCGCGGGAGACCGACAAGCTGGCCGGCGACCTGATCAAGAAGTATCCGCAGCTCAACCTGACCAAGGTGATGGTCTCCGAGGCGGGCGCGTCGGTCTACTCCGCCTCCGCGTACGCCTCGCAGGAACTGCCCGGGATGGACGTGTCGCTGCGCGGCGCGGTCTCCATCGCCCGCCGCCTCCAGGACCCCCTAGCAGAGCTGGTCAAGATCGACCCACGGTCGATCGGCGTCGGCCAGTACCAGCACGACCTGTCCGAGGTGAAACTGTCCCGCTCGCTGGACGCGGTGGTGGAGGACTGCGTCAACGCCGTCGGGGTGGACGTCAACACCGCCTCCGCGCCGCTGCTGACCCGGGTCTCCGGGATCGGGGCAGGATTGGCCGAGAACATCGTGCTGCACCGCGACGCCAACGGGCCGTTCCGCTCGCGTACCGAGTTGAAGAAGGTGGCCCGGCTCGGGCCGAAGGCGTTCGAGCAGTGCGCCGGCTTCCTGCGCATCCCCGACGGCGACGACCCGCTGGATTCGTCGAGCGTGCACCCGGAGGCGTACCCGGTGGTGCGCCGCATCCTCGCCAGCACCGGTCAGGACCTGCGCTCGGTGATCGGCAAGAGCGGGATCCTGCGCGGGCTGCGGGCCACCGACTTCGTCGACGACCGGTTCGGTCTGCCCACCGTCACCGACATTCTCGCCGAGTTGGAGAAGCCGGGCCGCGACCCTCGGCCGGAGTTCCGCACCGCCACCTTCGTGGAGGGGGTGGAGAAGATCAGCGACCTGACGCCGGGCATGGTGCTCGAAGGCGTGGTCACCAACGTGGCCGCGTTCGGCGCGTTCGTCGACGTCGGGGTGCACCAGGACGGACTGGTGCACGTCTCGGCCATGTCGCGGACCTTCGTGAAGGACCCCCGCGAGGTGGTGAAGTCCGGTGACGTGGTCAAGGTCCGGGTGCTCGACGTGGACGTACCCCGCAAGCGCATCTCGCTGACCCTGCGCCTGGACGACGAGCCCGTTGCCGCCGGTGGTGGTGGTCGGACGAGCCAGGAGGGCCGCGGCGGGTCGGCGCAGCGCGGACCGCAGGGTGGTCGCGGTGGCCAGCAGGGCGGACCTGGTACGCAGGGCCAGCGCGGCGGCCAGAGCCGACGCGACGGTCAGAGCCGACGCGGCGGTCAGCAGCAGGGTCACGGCGGCGGGCCGGCGCCGGCCAACGACGCGATGGCAGAAGCCCTGCGCCGCGCCGGGCTGGCCTGACTGATCAACACACTCGGCCCTCGATCAGGTGGCCAGGCGGCCAGGCGGCCAAGCGGCCAAGCGGCCAGGCAGCCAGGCAGCCAAGCGGCCAAGCGGCCAGGCAGCCAGGCAGCCAAGCGGCCAGGCGGCCAGGCAGCCAGGCAGCCAAGCGGCCAGGCAGCCAAGCCGGTTGGCTGGCCCTTTGGAGCTGATGCCGTAAACGAATCGCGCGTTGATGTCGCCAACGATTCAGCTCCAAAGGGCGGCCGGAGCAATCCGGGCGGCGAGAGCGACCAGTGGAGCAGGAGGATGAAACTGGCTCGCGTGCTGGCGGGGTGTGGGGCGATGATCTCGCGGTGAAGATGCACGCGGATCAGGTCGACGTCGCCGTGGACGCGGTCGCCGCGCTGGTGGCCGAGCAGTTTCCCCGGTGGCGGGGCCTGCCGGTCCGTCCACTCCCCTCGGCCGGCACGGTCAACGCGCTGTTCCGCCTCGGCCCCGATCTCGTGCTGCGGTTTCCGTTGCGGCCGAGCGCCTATCCGGATCTGCGCGGCGAGCTACGGAGGGAGCAGGAGCACGCCCGGATGCTCGCCGCGCACCTGCCGGTCGCGGTGCCCGAACCGCTCGGGCTCGGTGAGCCGGGCGAGGGGTACGCGGGGTCGTGGGCGGCGTACCGGTTCATCCCCGGCCAGACGGCCGAGCGGGACCGGGTCGGCGACCTCGACGCCTTCGCCCGCAGTCTGGCCGACGTGGTGACGGCTCTGCGCGGCATCGACACCGGGGGGCGGTCCTGGACGGGATCCGGTCGGGGTGGGCCCCTGGCCGACCAGGATGCCGGTGTGCGGACCGCGCTGGCCGTCAGCGGCGCACTCACCGACACCGCCGCGCTCGCCGCGGTGTGGGACCGGTGCCGGCACGCGCGCCGGGACGATCCCACCGACAGGTGGATCCACGCCGACCTGATGCCGGGCAACCTGCTGTGCCGCGACGGTCGGCTGGTCGCGGTCATCGACCTGGGCACGGTCGGCGTGGGCGACCCGGCGGTGGACCTGATGCCGGCGTGGAACCTGCTCGACGCAGGGTCTCGGGAGACGTACCGGCGGGCGTTGGACGTGGACGACGCGACCTGGGAGCGGGGGCGCGGCTGGGCCCTGGCGCAGGCGATCAACGCGCTGCCGTACTACGTCGAGACCAACCCGGTGATGGCCGACATCGCGCGGCACACCTTGCGGGCCGTACTCGACTGAGTCGGGTCGCGTACCGTCGGCGTCGTGGGTGAGGGCGACGGCCGGGAGTGGCGGGATCGGCAGCGGCAGGCGGTGCTGGCGCACGCGGCGGCCGACGCCCGTCGGCGGGATGCCGAGCACGCCGAGGCCGCGAAGATCGTCAGCTGGTTCGTGGCCGAGGCGAATCGACGAGGGCTGCGGCCGACCCGGCTCGTCGCGCGCTCCTACGACGGTCGGGGCCGGTACCGGACCCGGCTGTTCGGCTGGTACGTCGACCAGGCCCGCAGTCGGGCGGTCGACGTGGACGGTCGGTTCCACCTGCTGACCGTGCCGGGAGGTCTACGAGCCCGGCTGTTCGGCGCACAGACCGAGCCGAGCCCGGCGCCATTGATCGTCGGCGAGGGCGGCCGGGACGGGGAGTCGATCCCGCTGCGGATTCTGCTCACCCGCCGGCTCGATGCCGGTTCTGACGGCTGACACCCGCGTCACGTCACCACTCCGGCCGCCCATGGGGTGGCCGACGCGCCACCGCTCGACGGACGAGACAGTCCGCGCAACGAACCCGGACTGCCTGCTGAGCGCACCCTCGCGCGGCCCGCCTCGTTGATCCGCAGCGGAACCATACCGGACGTTGGCCTCGATTCGACGTCAAAAGGGAACAATACTCTATTTCTGGTTGGGACGATGACGCAGACACGAAGCCGACCGATGGCCCCAGCACGGGCGGCGTCCTTCCGGGGCGACATAGAAGGGCTGCGGGCTCTCGCGGTCATCCTGGTACTCGCGGGTCACGCCGGAAGTCAGTTCGTTCCCGCCGGCTTTGTCGGCGTGGACGTCTTCTTCGTGATCTCCGGATTTCTGATCACCGGTCTGCTCGTCAATGAACTCGACAGCACCGGGCGTATCTCGCTGCTCGGCTTCTACGCCCGACGCGCGAAACGGCTGCTGCCCGCCGCCGGCCTGGTGCTCCTGGTCACCCTGCTGCTCACGTACCTGTTCCTGCCGAGGGTGCGTTACTCGAACACCGCGTGGGATGTGGTGAGCAGCGCCCTGTACGTGATGAACTGGCGGCTCGCCGAGCAGTCCGTGGACTACATGTTCGTCGATCAAGCCCCCAGCGTCCTGCAGCATTACTGGTCACTCAGCGTCGAAGAGCAGTTCTACCTGATCTGGCCGCTGCTGTTGCTCGGGTTGGCCGTCCTCGGCGGCCGGCGACGGCTGCGCCGGGGCGTGCTGATGCTCGGGTTCGCCGTCGTGGCCGTGCCGTCCTTCGCCTGGTCGATCTATCTGACGTCCACCGATCCCGCGCCGGCTTACTTCGTGACCACCACTCGGCTCTGGGAGCTCGCGCTTGGCGGCGCGGTGGCCATCGCCGGCGGCGTTCTGCATCGCACCCCGCGCGTGCTGGCGGTCCTGCTCGCCTGGTCCGGCCTCGCCGCCGTGGTCGCCTCGGCGTTCCTGCTGGACGCCACGTCGGCGTTCCCCGGGTACGTCGCGTTGCTGCCCACCGGCGGCACGGCGGTGATCATCGCGTTCGCGGTGGCGGCCGGACGCGCCGGGCCGGCAGGGCTGCTCGGGCTGCCGCCGATGCGCGCGGTCGGCGCGCTGTCCTACTCGCTGTACCTGTGGCACTGGCCGCTGCTGGTCATTGCCGACTACCGGTTCGGTGAGCTGAGCGCGACCGCGCGCCTGGCCGTGGTGACGGCCTCGGTCGTGCCGGCGGTCCTCACCTACCACTTCGTGGAGAACCCGATCCGCCGGTCGCAGACGCTGCAATGGCAACCGGCGCAGGCGCTGCGCGTCGGGGCCGTCTGCACGGGCGTGGCCGTGATCGCCGGGCTCCTCTTCCAACTCACCGTCTGGCCCGCGGCACAACCGCCCCCGCCCGTCTCGGCGCTGCCAACGGTGGCTGGGCCCAGCCCATCAGCGGACGCGGCGCCGGTCGGGCCGGCCGGCGCCGCCGTCCTCGGCCAGTCACCCAGAGGAGACAAAGCGGGCGAACCCGTCGACCAGGTCGCGTCCATCGTTCCGAACCCGTTGGTAGCGCCGAAGGACCTGCCGACCACGGCGCGAACCGGCTGTCACGTCCAGCAGAACAGCAGTACCCCGCTGACGTGTGTCTACGGCGTCCGAGACGCGACCTTCACCGTCGTCCTCGCCGGCGACTCCCATGCCGCACAGTGGCTGCCCGCCCTTGAGGAGGTCGCCGCCAAGCAGAAGTGGCGGGTGGTCTCACACACCAAGTCCTCATGCCCGTTCCTCAAGGCGGAGGTAGCGCTGGCGGGGCGGCCGTACGAGAGCTGCACCGAGTGGAACCGGCGTGTCCGCGACCAGCTGCGCGCCGACCCGCCCGAGCTGTTGCTGGTCAGCAACTCGCTCTATCTGCCGGTGCGCGACGGAAAACCGATCACGCAGCGGGTCAACGAGACGTTGGCGGACGGTTTACGCGAAACCTGGCAGGAGATGACCGAGGCCAGGATCCCGGTGGTGGTGCTGCGCGACACGCCGTACCACCGTCGTGACCCTGTCGAGTGTGTCTCGGCCAACCCGGACAAGCTCACCCGGTGCGCCCCGTCCCGCGCGGAGGTGCTGGCGGCCGGTGGGGGCGTCGCTCAGGAGCAGGCAGCCGAGGGTCAGCAGGGCGTGCATCTCGTCAACCTCAACGACGCGATCTGCCCCACCGACCGCTGCGCCGCCGTCATCGGCGGCGTGCTGGTCTACCGGGACGGCAACCACCTCACCGCCACCTACTCCCGGACGCTGGCGCCGCGGCTCGACAGCGCGCTCGCCGCCGTGCGCAAGCGCGGCAGTTGACGCGCCGACTGGCCAACAGTTTGGGCCGACTGGTCGACAGTTTCGCGCTGGAGAGCCGTTCCACCCCACCACCAGCTGACACCCGTGTCTTCCCGTCCCGGTCTGCGTTGTTCCGACGGGATCAACACCGACTGTGATTGTTTGCGCTATATCGCACTCGTGTGGCTGGTAAACCCATAAGTGGCGTTTGTCCGAGCAGGAGGTGGGGAAGGTGCCGGTTCCTGGCGTGAGTACCGTCGAAGGTCCTCGGCGGGGGGTTCGACCCGATCGCGGCAAGCGGGTGATCGACGTCGTCGCGGCTGTCATCCTGCTCGTACTGCTCGTGCCGGTGATCGCCACGGTGGCGCTACTGATCGCCGTCGGGTTGGGGCGTCCCGTGCTGTTCCGGCAGCTCCGCACAGGCCGTCACGGCGTGCCGTTCGAGCTGATCAAGTTTCGCACGATGCGTGCGCCCGACCCGCGCCGCGGCCTCGTCGAAGACGGCGACCGGCTGACGCCGCTCGGACGTTGGCTGCGTGCCACCAGCCTCGACGAGCTACCCACGCTCTGGAACGTGCTGCGGGGCGAGATGAGCCTCGTCGGCCCTCGCCCGCTGCTGCCGGAGTACCTGCCCCGCTACTCACCTCAGCAGGCTCGCCGGCACGAGGTGCGTCCGGGCGTTACCGGCCTGGCCCAGGTACGCGGCCGAAACGGGCTGAGCTGGGAGACGAAGTTCGACCTCGACGTGGAGTACGTCGACACCCGCTGTCTCGGACTCGACCTGACGATCCTGGCCGCGACGGTCCGCACTGTGCTGCGCCGGGAGGGGATCTCGGCCGCCGGTGTGGCCACTGCTCCGACATTTCTCGGCAGTCCGGGCGGTGCCACGGCCTCGTTGCGGACCGTCCCGACGGGGCTTCGCACCGCGGTGACGGTACGGCAGGGCGAACGCCGATGACGGACAGAGTGCACCTCTCCCATCCCGATGTCGGGCCCCTGGAGGAGTCGTATCTCATCGCGGCGCTGCGGTCCGGCTGGGTCGCACCCGTCGGTCCCGACCTGGATGCCTTCGAGAACGAGGTCGCCGCGCGGGTCGGCACCAACGGCGCGGTGGCGGTCAGCTCGGGCACCGCGGCGCTGCACCTGGCCCTGCTCGGGGTGGGCGTCCAGCCCGGTGACGCCGTCGTCGTCCCGACGCTGACGTTCGTGGCCACCGCGAACGCCGTGCGCTACACCGGCGCCCGGCCGGTCTTCGTCGACTGTGACGCGCGCACCGGCAACATCGACGTGCCGCTCTTGACTGAGCTGCTGCACCGGCTGCGCGCCCGCGGCGAGCGAGTCGGCGCGGTCGTGCCTGTCGACATGTTCGGTAGCTGCGCCGACTACCCGGCGTTGCTGCCGGTGTGTGGGGATGCGGGCGTGCCGGTCGTCGAGGACGCGGCGGAGGCGCTCGGGGCGACAGAGCACGGCCGGGCGGCCGGCTCGTTCGGTCAGGTCGGCGCACTGTCGTTCAACGGCAACAAGATCATAACGACGTCCAGCGGCGGGATGCTCGTCTCCGACGACCTGTCGCTGCTGGCCCGCGCCCGACACCTGGCCAGCCAGGCCAGGGAGCCCGTGACGCACTACGAGCACCGGGAGACCGGCTACAACTACCGCCTCAGCAACCTGCTGGCCGCGCTGGGCCGGGCCCAACTTGCCCGGCTCGACGGAATGATCGGTCGCCGTCGCCTGCTGCGGGACCGGTACGCGAAGCTCTTCGCCTCGGTGCCCGGCGTGGAACTGGTCGGCGCCGAGGACGTCGAGTCCAACTGCTGGCTCACCGTCATCCGGGTACGGCCGGATAGCTCCGGTTGGCGGGCCGCCGATCTCGCCGCCCACCTCGCCGCTCAGAACATCGAGACGCGGCCGGTGTGGAAGCCGATGCACCGACAGCCCGCGTACGCCGACTTCGAGAGCCTGCTCACCGGGGCGGCGGACGATCTCTTCGCCGAGGGGTTGACCCTGCCCAGCGGCAGCGGCCTCACCGAGCAACAGGTCGCCACCGTGTTCGGCGCGATCGAAGGGTTCCTGGCCGTTCGGACGGGAGCGACCTGCGGGTGACGCCACTGGTCATCGTGGGCTGCGGCGGCCACGGCCGGGAGGCGCTGGCCATCGCACGGGCGGCCGCGCTCGCCGGAGGGCCACAGTGGGACCTGGTCGGTTTCGTCGACGACCGGCCGTCGGAGGAGAACCTGAAGCGGGTTCAGCGCCTGGAGGCGCCGTACCTGGGTGGGCTCGCGTGGCTACGTGACGCGCCGGCGGATCTCCACCACGTCATCGGGATCGGCGACCCACAGGTGCGACGAGCGGTCGCCGCGCGGGTCGACGCATACGGCACGCCGGCCGGGAGCCTGGTCCATCCGGACGCGACGCTCGGGCCGGACACGCGGTACGGGCCCGGCCTGGTCGTCTTCGCCGGTGCCCGGATCACCACCAACGTGACAGTGGGCCGGCACGTGCACCTCAATCAGAACAGCACGGTGGGGCACGACTCGGTGCTGGCCGACTTCGTCTCGGTCAATCCACTCGCCGCGATCTCCGGTGACTGCCACCTGGAGGAGGGCGTGCTGGTGGGGACCACGGCGGCGGTGCTGCAGGGCCGCCGGATAGGCCGGGACAGCACCGTCGGCGCTGGCGCCTGCGTGGTGCGGGACGTACCCGACGGAGTGGTGGTCAAGGGCGTACCGGCGCACTGAGCTGGTCGGTCCGCAGCTCCATCTCCGGCCGTTTACTCCGCAAATCATTCCATAGAAGTGTAAAAAGGATAAAGAGCCTCAAACCCCCTGCTCTGCGGGGCCAACCGGTCGGAGACGGGAGTCAGACATGCCGCAGGACACCGAGAGGACCGAGCCTGCCGAACAACGGGTCCGTCGGGTCAGGGCGCGCCGCCGCGCCCTGGGTTTCCTCGCCACCGACACCGCAGCCTGGGTGGGTGGCTTCGTCGCCGCCGTCTGGACCCGCTACGAGTTCCACCCGCCGACCGGACAGCTGAGCCGCGCGGCCAGCATCGGCGGTGTCGCGGCGTTGATGTACGTGGCGATCGCTGCGGTACGCCGGCTCCACTCGGGCCGGCACCCGCTCGGCAGCCTTCAGGAGGTGCGGGGGCTCGCCGGTAACGTCGCCACCCCCATCGCCATCCTGCTGATCGGGCTGCTGCCGTCGGCCAACCGACCGGTGCCGGCCAGCACTCCGCTGATCGGCGGAGCACTGACGCTGCTGCTGATGCTCGCCGCCCGCTCCGCGTACCGGCACCGGCACGACCTCGCGATGCGGCCCGACGTGCGCTCCGCCACGCCGGTGCTGCTGTTCGGCCTCGGTGATGCCGGTCAGGGGCTCCTGCGCGCGATGCTCGGCGATCCACGCGGCCGGTACCTGCCGGTCGGCGCGCTCGACGACGACCCCGACAAGCGCAACCTGCGCTTCGGTGGCGTCCGCGTGCTGGGCGGCCGGGCGGACCTCGCCGAGGCGGTCCGCCGCACCGGCGCCACCACCGTCATCTTCTCGGTGGCCAGCGCCGACGCCGCGCTGATCCGCCAGATCCGCGAGGCCACCCTGCAGACCGGAGCGGCCTTCAAGGTGCTGCCGCCGGTCCGCGAACTGGTCGACCACCGGATCACCGTCACCGACGTACGGGACGTGCAGATCAGTGACCTGCTGGGACGTCGGCAGGTGGTCGGCGACCTCACGCTGAACGGCGACGGTCTCGCCGGTCTGCGGGTGCTGGTCACCGGCGCCGGCGGCTCGATCGGTTCGGAACTGTGTCGTCAGGTCCTGAAGACCGACCCCGGCGAGCTGATGATGCTCGACCGCGACGAGTCCGCCCTGCACGCCCTACAGATGTCGCTGAACGGGCGGGCCATGCTCGACGGCCCCGAGCTGATCCTTGCCGACCTGCGCGACGACGAGCGTGTCCGGCGCATCATCCGAGAGCGTAGGCCGGACGTCATCTTCCACGCCGCGGCGCTGAAGCACCTCACGCTCCTGCAGCGCAATCCCGGCGAAGCGGTGATGACCAACGTGTGGGGCACTCTCTCGGTGCTGGACGCCTGCCGCGACGTCGCCAAGTTCGTCAACATCAGCACCGACAAGGCCGCCGACCCGATCAGCGTGCTCGGCTACTCCAAGCGCATCACCGAACGGTTGACCGCGCACGCCGCGGGCCGGTTCCCCGGCACCTTCCTCAGTGTCCGCTTCGGCAACGTGCTCAGCAGCCGCGGCTCGGTGGTCACCGCGTTCCAACGCCAGATCGAGACGGGCAGTCCGTTGACAGTGACCCATCCGGACGTCACCCGCTACCTGATGACGCTGGAGGAGGCGGTACGGCTGGTGCTCCAGGCCGCCGAGATCGGCCGGGACGGAGAGGCCCTCGTACTGGACATGGGCGCGCCGGTACGCATCGCCGACCTGGCCAGGCAGATGGCCGAGCAGGCCGACAGTCGGGTGCCGATCGTCTACACCGGGCTTCGGCCCGGCGAGAAACTCCACGAGGACCTGCTCGGCACCGGCGAGGTCGACGACCGTCCGCTCCATCCGCTCATCTCACACGTCACCGTGCCGGCACTCGACCCGCTCGACGTGGGCGGACTCGACCCGTACGACGACGCGGAGAAGCTGATCGCCCACCTGGCGGCGCTGTGCACCCCGGCAGGCACCAGGGAGGGAACGATCCACGTGCCGCTGGCCCGGTAGGGCTGTGTCACACATGCAGCGGGCCGGCGACCTTGGTCGCCGGCCCGCTGCGTGTCCCGCCGTTCAGCGGCGGATGCCCGCCCAGTCGTGGTGCCGGCGGACCGTGGACAGGACGAAGTCGACCACCCGGCGGGACGTGTCCCGAACCTGGTAGTCGACCGGACAGGGGACTCCCTCGGCGCGGACCTGGTCGACGGTCACCTGGATCGCCTCCACCACACCATGCGGGTCGAGACCGGTCATGATGATGCCGCCGGCGTCCAACGCCTCGGGGCGTTCGATCGACTCCCGCAGCGTCACCGCGGCGAAGTTGAGGATCGCCGACTCCTCGCTGATCGTGCCGCTGTCCGACAACGTGCAGTAGGCCTTCGTCTGCAGGTGCACGTAGTCGAGCAGACCGAACGGCTCGTGGAAGGCGATCCCGTCGAGCGCCGCCGCGCCGGGCGCCAACGACTCCAGCCGTTTGCGGGTCCGGGGGTGGGTGGACACCAGGACCGGGAAGTGCCAGCGGTCACGAACAGCGCGGAGGCATTCCAGCAACCGGGCCAACCGGTCCGGGCTGTCCACGTTCTCCTCGCGGTGCGCGCTGACCAGGAAGTACCGGCCCGGCGTCAGCTCCAGCTGCCGCAGGATCGCGGAGGCCTCGATGTCCGTCCGGTAGTGCTCGAGCACCTCTCGCATGGGTGAACCGGTGTGCAGGATCCGGCGCGGGTGCAGCCCTTCGGCCAGCAGGTTCCGCCGGGCGTGCTCCGTGTAGACGAGATTGAAGTCGGCGACGTGGTCCACCAGACGTCGGTTCGTCTCCTCCGGCACGTTGAGGTCGAAACAACGGTTGCCGGCCTCCATGTGGTAGACGGGTACCCGCAGCCGGCGGGCCATCAGCGCGCCGATGCAGCTGTTGGTGTCACCGAGCACGAGCAGCGCGTCCGGCCGAAGCTCAGCGATTGCCTCCTCCACACCGACCAGCACGCCGCCGAGCACCCGACCGAGCGTCGAGGTGTCCACGCGCAGGAACCGGTCCGGCTCCCGGATCCGCAACTCCTTGAAGAAGATCTCGGACAACGAGCTGTCCCAGTTCTGGCCGGTGTGGACCAGCACGTGCTCCACCACGTCGTCCAGCCTCGCCATCACGCGCGAGAGCCGGATGATCTCCGGCCGGGTACCCACCAGCGTCATCACACGGGTCATGGCCGTCCTTTCCCTGCTGCCACCTTCGTCAGAATGTCCTCGAACTGGTCGACGCCGACCCGCACACACATCCGCTCCTGGTAGGCCAGGCGTGCTCGCTGGCCCATCGCGGCGCGGTCGGCCGCGGCCGTGTCGGCCGCCTGCCGCATGCGGTCCGCGAGCGCCGCCCAGTCCCCCGGTGGGCAGACCAGCCCAGCTCCCGCCGAATCCACCAGAGCGGCGGCGTCCCCGCCCAGCGCGGCGATCACCGGAGCGCCGCAGGCAAAAGCGGCCTGCAGCTTCGACGGGACGGTGCCGCGTAGCGCCGGCAGATCCCGCAGGCACACCAGCTGCCAGTCGGCCGCCGCGTACAGGTCTGCCATCTCCGTCGGGGCGCGGCGACCAACGAAACGGACGTTGTCAGCGTTCAGCTCGGTAGCGAGCCTGCGGGCCTCGTCCTCGTAGGCACCCGATCCGACCAGAACAAGGTCCACCCGGTCCCGGACGGCGGACGCCGCGCGAATGGCCGTGTCCACGCCCTGAAGCAGACCGAGGTTGCCGGTGAACATCACCGTGCACCGGTCCCGTCGTCCGAGCGTGGCGCGGGCCGCGTCCGTCGGTGCCACGGGCCGGAACAGAACGTCGTCGGTCCAGTTCCACACCACACGCACGCGGCTCGGATCGGCACCCCGCTCCACCACGAGGGCTGCCATCGCCGGTGAGATCACCACGATCGCGGCCGCCAACCGGTAGGCCGACCGCATGAGGACGTCCAGACCACCCGCCACCGCTCGTCCGGCGAGACCGGTCGGGGACATCCCGGAATGCAGGACTGAATCAGGCCACATGTCCTGCACGTGCAGGACGATCGGGGTACGCCGGGCGGCCCGGACGAGCGCTGCCGCGGCGACCGCCGTGGGCGGCGGATGGTAGACGTACGTGACGTCGACCCCACCGAGCCAGCTCGGGCCGGCGAGCGCGCTACTCAGGCCGAAGGTGAGGTGGCTGGCCGCTCGGCGCAGCGCCGACGTGTCGTGGCTCGGGTACGCGGGCACCCGTCGCACCGCGACGGCGCCCTGCATCTCGACATGCCGCCAGCGTTGCCGCCAGCCCGGGTAGAGCCGCCCGTGCGGATAGCTCGGGTAGGTGGTGAGCACCCGGACGTGGTGGCCGCGCGCGGCCAGGTGCTGTGCCAGGTTGCCGGGGATGAACACACCCTCCGGCGGATACCACTGGCTGACCAGGCCGACCCTCACGCGGCGACCACCGCGGGTTTCGGAATCCGCGACTCCACCGGTTCGGGCCAGGTGTCCGGACGCGCCGGGTCGAACAGCTCGTTGGTCCAGAACAGGGTGACCAGTTCGTCGTCGCCGATATTGACCAGTTTGTGCACCCACATGGTGGGCATGTCGACGGCGACCGGCGCGTCGCCGGAGACCGGAAAGCGCACCACGTCGGTGTCGCAGACCCGACGCAGGCTGATCTCCGCGGTGCCGCGCAACACCACGAACCGCTCCACCTTCGCCAGGTGGAAGTGCTCGCCCCGGGTAACGCCCGGGTGACTGGTGGAGCTGAACGTCTGCCCGGCGCCGCCGTGCACCTTGACCGTCTCCACCAACTCCCCGCGGACGTCGGCGCGGCGCGGCAGTACCAGCGGGTAGTGCGTCGGGAAGCAGTGCGAGCGGTAGGTGTTGAACAACCGCACGAGATGCCGGTCAGTCAGGACCGGGATCTCGCCGGTGCGGTAGGTGGCGGCCAGCCCGGCCAGACGTTCGGCCAGCTCACGAACGCCGAGCCGCAACGCCGGCATGGCCGGATCCCAGGAACCACCCGCCGGCACGCCGACGAGCCGGGCCGCGGCGTCGGTCACATGCACCAGCGCGATCTCACGATCGGTGTGGACGTCCGGCTGCCCACCCTCGGCGAGCACG
This sequence comes from Micromonospora sp. WMMD961, assembly GCF_029626145.1. Taxonomy (NCBI): domain Bacteria; kingdom Bacillati; phylum Actinomycetota; class Actinomycetes; order Micromonosporales; family Micromonosporaceae; genus Micromonospora; species Micromonospora sp. WMMD961. The sequence goes on along the minus strand of NZ_JARUBJ010000002.1, from coordinate 2,527,424 downwards.
CGGCAGAACGTCGCCACCGCCGAGTTGTAGTGCGGGCGGCCGTGCTCGCCGTAGAGGTTGGACAGCAGCACGTCGTCCAGCGGCACCCGGGCGTCGGCGAGGATCCGCGCGGCGTCCGCCTTGGCGTCGCCGTACGGTGTGCCGTTGCCGGCCTGCACCGAGTTCGCGTACACGACGCAGGTCGGCGGATCCGCGGCGGCGCGTAGGCCGGCGGCGAGTTGCGCGGCGATGCGGCGGTTACCTTCGGCGACCTCTGCCGGATCGCCGCGGTTCACGCCGGCGAGGTGCAGCACCCGGTCGACACCGCAGAGCTTGGCACCGACCACCCGAGGGTCGGCCAGGTCCGCGCGCGTGATGATTACCGGCTCCGGCCAACCGAGCGCCCGCAGGAGCACCCGCACGTGCCAGCCGAGGAATCCGCCGGCCCCGGTCAACGCGAGTCTCAGCACGCCAGCACCGGGTCCCGCAGGGCCAGCTCGGCGCGGACCTCCGGCAACCTCTTCAGCAGTTCGATGATCTCCGGTACGCCCAACCGAGGCGCATTGGACGAGTTGAAGTCCTCGACGGGCCCTTCGTCCAGCTCTCCCTCGGAGACGTAGAGCGAGTAGTTCAGATCGCGGGCGTCCAGCGGCACCCGGAGGAACTCGCCGAAATCCTCCGCCTGCGTCAGCTCCTCCCGGCTGGCCAACGTCTCGTCGAGCTTCTCGCCGTGCCGGACGCCGATGACGTCCAGCTTCGCCGGCACGTTGAAGAGTTCGCAGACCGCTTCGGCCAGGTCACCGATGGTGCAGGCAGCCGCCTTGCGGATGAAGATGTCACCCGGGCGGGCGTGTTGGAAGGCGTGCTCCACCAGCTCCACCGACTCGCCGAGGGACATCAGGAAGCGGGTCATCGTCGGGTCGGTGACTGTCGGTGCCCGCCCGGCCTTGATCTGCTCGATGAACAGCGGGATCACCGAGCCGCGGGAGTACATGACGTTGCCGTACCGGACGCAGGAGACGGTGGTGGCGCTGTTCGGATTGTTGCGGGCGTGCGCCTGCGCGACCTTCTCCATCATCGCCTTGCTCATGCCCATCGCGTTGACCGGGTAGACGGCCTTGTCCGTGCTCAGCACCACCACCGAGCCGACACCGTTGCGCTCGGCTGCCTCGACGACGTTCGCGCTGCCGAGGATGTTCGTCCGCACCGCCTCGAGCGGAAAGAACTCGCAGGAGGGCACCTGCTTGAGGGCAGCCGCGTGGAACACGTGATCGATGCCACGGCTGGCCCGCAACACCGAGTCGTAGTCGCGTACGTCCCCGACGTGGTAGCGGACGCGTTCGTCGCCGAGGAGTCGGCGCATCTCGTCCTGCTTGGCCTCGTCCCGGCTGAACACCCGGATCTCAGCGACGTCCCGATCGAGAAGTCGGCGGACCATCGTCCGGCCGAACGAACCCGTTCCGCCGGTGATGAGGACCCGCCGTCCGGTGGTCAAAAAAGTCACTGTCGCTCCGTTCGTTACTGGTGGCTCGCGTGCAGCCGGCCGCTGCCGGCGGTGTCGATGGCCGCACTCGGCCCAACGAGCGAGCAGGATGCTTCGAAACGTCACCAAAAGGGCTAATGTCGACACACCAGGCGGGTTCAGGTGCCGGTGCCCCGAGCATCCGCCGCCAGTACCGGCTCACGCACGCCCGGGTCGGGTTGCTGGGCGCCGTCGCGCCGATGCCGCCGGACCAGCAGCGAAGCGTACGTGGCGAGCAGGACGGTCAGCGCGATCTGACCCACCCCGTACGACCAGGCGGCGCCCTGTGCGCCGAACGGGCCGGCTGTCACACAGACCCCGACCAACTGCAGCGACACCGTGCCGACCGTGCAGATCCCCACCACGTTCTCGTGGCCCCGGGCCTGGAGGAACGTCGCGAGTGGCTGGTTCACCACCACGACCGCGGCACCGATCGACAGCACCACCAACACCTCGGCGGACTGCCGGTAGGTGTCACCGAGCACCAGTGAGACCGCGGTGGGTGCGAGCAGGACCAGAACGGCACACGTGACGACTGCTCCGCAGAGAAGCCAGAGGGATCTGCGCACCGCCTGCAGCGCGACCCGGGAGGAGGGCGCCTGGGCGATGGCGGGTGCGGCGGCGGACGAATATGCCTGGGCGAAGAACTGGACGGGCTGGGTCCAGCGGGACACCGCGCTGTAGATGCCCGCCTGCGCGCTGCCGCCGGTCGCCGCGAGCAACGTGACGTCCAGCGAGGTGGCGCTGACGGCCAACGAGAACCTGCCGTACCCCGCCGTCGCCCGCCACGGTGCGGTCAGGCCGGTGGGCACCCAGCGAAGTCGGCGTGGTCCGCCGAGCAGGATGCCGGCAGCCAATGCGGCGAACGCACCGCCGACCAGTGACCACCACAGCGTCGGCAGCGCGCCGACGCCGGTGGTCACCAGGAGCACGACCGCCAGGACGAGCGCCACCAGGCGCTCCAACAGGAGAACCGCGGCGACCTTCAGCACCCGACGGGTAGCTCGTAGCGGCACGACCACGCCGTTGATCGCCGTCCGGCTGAGCAGGACCAGGGCGACCACCAGACCGAGTTCCGGCCACGGAGTCGCCAATGCCGCTACCGAGATGACGAGTGCGCCGGCGACGGCCACGGCGAACAGCACCCGCAGCCGATTCCAGTAGCTCTCCTCACTGATCCGACCAGCGGCGAGTTCCCGCACCGAGAAGGCGTTGAAGCCGAAGTCCACGACTCCGACCAGCATCCCCCCGATGCCCATCGCGCCGGCGGCCATGCCGAACGCGGCGGGTCCCGCCCGACTCGCGACCAGCGCGACGAGGACCGCGTACAGCGCCTGGGAACCGGCTCCCGCGACGACCAGGGTCACGGTCTGAGCCGCGAGGCCGCCGCGGCCGATCATGACAGGAACGCCTCGACGAACGCGTCGCTGCCCAGGTCCACCCGCGGTGCAGGCGCCGGCGCGGCCATCGCCTTCTCCATCAGCCCCGTCACGGACTCCTCGGTCAGCGGCCCGCAGAGGCTCAGCCCGAGATGCTGCGCCCAGGTCACCAACTGGTCGGACCCCGCGACGACCACCTGCCGTCCCGCTCGAATGCCCTTGACCATCATCGAGTTGGGCTGGTCGCTGGAGTACGCCACCATGACACAGTCGCTCGCCTGCACCGCGCAGTTGATGCCGTGATCGGTCTGCACCCGGTCGTCCAGAATCACCGGCAGCCCCGCGGCTCGGGCCCTGCCGAGCAGCGGTTCCACCTCCGCACGCACCGACGGATCCAGTTGCCCGCACACGAACAGGGCCACCGGCCGGTCCGCCAGTCGCAGCAGGCAGCGGAGCACCAGGGGCAGGTTCTTGCGGGCCGACACCTTGCCCGCCACGAGGAAGACGAACCGGTGCTCGGGGAGACCGAGCTCGCCGCGCAAAGCAGCCGGGTCCTGGTCGTCCGCGTCGAAGAACACCGGGTCGGGCGCGACGGCCGGACGAGCCTTCCGACCCGCTTCCGAGTGGTCCGACAGGTACAGCAGCCGGACACCGGGGAGCCGTTCGGTGCGCCGCAGGATGAGATCCTTCGCCTTCAACCGGGCCCGCACCAACGGCCGGTTGTCGGTGTTCCAGCGCGGGTCCTGAGTGACCAGTACGACGATCGGCGGGCCCGCCGGCCAGCCCCGCATCCCGAGGCGCAGCGCGAACCGGTCGCCGTCGGGAACCAGGACCCGGGTGCAGCCGTACCGCCTCGCCTGGCGGCGCAGACCGGTGACGGTCAGCGACGGATCCGCCAGCGTCACCTGTCGGCAGCGGTCGGCCACGGCGGCGAGGTGCAGCCGATGCTCCGTGGACCGGAGGCCGGGCCGGGTGAGGGCGAGCACCACGCTGTCGCCGCGGTCCAGAGCAGCGGCCGCCAGGAGCCGGACGTACATCAACCGATGCCCCTCGTGGTCCTGCGACACGATCAGTACCCGTTCAGCCATTCTCGCCGCCTCCTTCCCCCGAGCCGGGCCAGCACTAGCGGACGGCGTCTGTCGCCGGCACCATCCACGCGTTGAAGTCGCGGCTGAACACCGTCGTGCAGGCGTCGACACCCAACCCGGGCTTGAAGCCCCAGAAGTCCAGCCGGCCGAAACCCTGAGCGGTCAGGGCGTCGTCCGCCGGACGTGTCGTCGGGCGATCGGTGTCGTCGAGCACCACCAGTCCCGAGGGCGTCAGGTACTCGTGCGCCAGGCGGGAGCAGGTCGTCCGCGCCATCCCGTCGATGATGATCACGTCCCAGGGTGCGCCTGCCTCGATGGCCCGTACGTAGGGGGCGGCGCCGTCCGCCTCCCACCAGGTCCCGTCGCAGGGCACGTGCACCACCCGCCCGTGGCGAGGCTGCGGGACCCGGCGGAACCACTCGGCGTCGTGTTCGACGGCCACGATCTCCCGCACCCGCAGCGCGTCGGCGAACCATGCGGTCGAGGAGCCCGCACCGTACTCGAACACGCGGCGATCGGCGCCGACGTGCGTGGCGAGCCAGTGCATCGCCGCGTAGGTCAACCAGGGGCGTGGCCCGCCGTCCGACCCGCTCGGCGCCCCGCCCGCGACCGACCTGTGCCAACCCTTCGCCCGCAGGGTCGACAGCACCTGCAGCGAGGTCAGCACCTCCCGGCCGCTGCGTGGTACGCCGGGCACACGCGCGCGAACCCTGTCCAGCACCGACGGACGTCTCATCGAACTCAACACCTTTCGTTCTCGTACTCCGGCACGGGGCGTGCCCTTCTCGAAGTCACCTGGGCGCCCATCGCCACGAGGTCAGCGGCCATGGCCGGGCCGGCATTGAAGGCCGGGGTCGCCGGCACGCGGATCCGGCGGAGACCTTTCAGGTCGCGGGCCTCGACGAACACCTCCGCGAGCCGGTCGGCCGCACCTGCGGGAAACACCCAACCGTTGTCCGTGGTGACGCGATCGGCATGACATCCGACGACGTCACTGACGGCGACCCGCACGCCGTTGGCCTGTGCCTCCGCGACAACGAGACCCCACGGCTCGTAGCGCGACGGCAGCACGAAGAGATCGGCCGCCGCGAAGATCGGGCCGAGCTCGTCCTGCGGCAGCGCGCCCAGGACGCGGATGCGCGGATCAGCGGCGGCGGCGTGGTCGACCAGAGGTCGTTGCGGCCCTTGTCCCACGATCACCAGCCGCGCCGCGGAATCGGCGAACAGCGCGAAGGCGGACAGCAGGGTATCCAGTCCCTTGGCAGGTGCGAGTCGCCCCACGAACAGGATGACGAGACCGCCGCCGAGGGCGTGCCGGGTCCGCAGCGCCGCGGCCTGCTCCTGGCTCGCGACGGGGGGCCTGGGCAGACCGAACGGGATCAGGTGTCGGTTGCCGAAGCCGTACGCCGCCCAGTACCGGTCGTTCTGCGCTCCCACGGTCCACACCCGGGCCCGCCGTCCGAAGATCGCCTGCAGCAGCAGTCGCTTTCCCCATCGTCGCACTGCGGGCCGTCGCCGCTCGTCGAGCCAGTTGCTGTCGGACCGGAGCACCACCTGGGCGCCGCGCAGCCGGGCGGCGAGTACGGCGAGAACGTTCGCGAGCCGGGCGTAGCCGAAGCAGCAGACGACTCTCAGGTCGGAACGGAGCGCGGCACGCACCAGAGTCACGCATCTCGACGCCGCCCCGCCATTGACCACCTCGTGCGGATGAGCCGGCACGGCCGCGCCCCAACCACGACCCGCGTCGCCCCGGTGATAGAGAGCGTGCACGTCCAGACCCGTGAGGTGCAGATGGTCGAGGACCGGATTCCGGTAGGGAGTGGGCACCTCCACTATGAAGAGCACCTCCGCCACGATGCGTCAGCTCCTCTCCCGGACGGCGGTCGTGCCGCCCGGTACGCGTACAGCGCGCTCCTGCGCTGGTGAACCGGTCACCTCGGCGAGCGTGTCGGTGCGTACGAGATCGATCACGCTGTGCGTCGACTGCCCGGCCCGCCAGGCGCGGTAGGCCTCGCCGGCCGCGACCCGCCTCGCGTGACGCTCGGCGACACCGTCGGCCGCCATGCGCTCGATGACCCGGCTCAGCTCGGCGGCGGAGTTCGCGGGGAGGACGACACCGCCGCCGCCTTCGAGCACATCCGTCCACGGTGTCTCCGCCGAGCAGACCACGGGACACGAGGCGGACAGACTCTCGGCGATGACGTGCCCGAAATTCTCCCCACGGGTGGGTAGGACGAAGGCGTCGTATCGCGTGAACGTGGCGCGGACCTCGGTTGGAGGCACCGGACCGCGGTACCGGACCGTCACCGTGGCGGGTAGCTCATCGCACAGCCGTTGGCATTCCCGCCAGTACGACGGGTCGTCCACCGGCCCGTGGATGTCGAGACTCAGCGGTCGGGTGACCGACCTCAGGGCCCGCAGCACCAGATCGAGGTTCTTCATCGGCGTGATGCGGCTGATGAAGACGAGTCGTAGGTGAGCGTCCTCGTGCTGCACCGGCGGTGCGGGGTCCACCGGTAGCAGGGTCTGGTTCTCGCGTAGCACGATCCGCGCGCCGGGAACGAGCGCGCGGATGTGGGCGGCCTCGCGATCGTTCGTCGCGTGCCACAGGACGTCGCGCCGAACCAGGAGCCGACGCCAGAGGGCCAGGAACAGCCTCTTCTTGTGCGACCGGATGCGGAGTGCCCCGGGCGAGAACTCTCCGCGCGGTGCGATGAGGATCCGCTTCGCGGCAACCAACCCCAGGATGGTCGCCAGCACCGGCAGCAACGAGAAGGTCGGCTGCCAGACGCTGTTGACGTAGAGCAGGTCGAACGGGCCGGCCGACCGCTGATCGCGCCAGATGCGCAACCAGTGCCGCGGGCTACGGCGGTTCAGATAGAAGACCCGGGACCGGGACCGTGTCGTCCACAGTCCGGACAGGCCCGCATACGGCTCCCGACAACCGAGATCACGATCACTGGTGACCAGCGTCAGGCGTACGTCCGACGGTAACCCGTCGACCATGGAGGTCAGGGATCGCACCGGACCGCCGGCCCGATAACCGGGTTCGAAGTACGCCGACGTAGCCAGCACCCGGTAGCCGTGCTCAGAGGGCACTGGACTTGAGGGCGATCGCACGGCTGGCACCTTCCCAGGTGAAATCGGCCAACTCACGGCCGAAGTGTCCGTACGCCGCAGTCTGTCGATAGATCGGGCGGAGCAGGTCCAGGTCTCGGACGATCGCCGCCGGACGCAGATCGAAGACCTCGGTGATGCTCTTTCTGATCGTCGACACGGACACGTTCTCCGTGCCGAAGGTCTCCACGGAGAGGCTGACGGGGTGTGCCTTGCCGATGGCATAGGCGACCTGCACCTCACAGCGCTCGGCCAGACCCGCGGCCACCACGTTCTTGGCCACCCACCGCGTGGCGTACGCCGCGGACCGGTCCACCTTGGACGGGTCCTTTCCGGAAAACGCGCCGCCGCCGTGCCGGGCGTAGCCGCCGTAGGTGTCGACGATGATCTTTCGCCCTGTCAGGCCGGCATCGCCCATCGGCCCACCGACCTCGAACCGGCCGGTCGGGTTGACCAGCAGCCGGTATCCGTCCGTGTCCAGGTCGAGACCCTCGAGTTCCGGGGCGATGACCTGTTCCCGGATGTCCGGCGTGAGCAGCGACTCCAGGGCGATGTTCGGGGCGTGCTGGGTGGAGACGACCACCGTGTGCAGACGGACCGGACGCATTCCCTCGTACTCGATCGTGACCTGCGTCTTGCCGTCGGGACGAAGATAGGGAATGGTGCCGTTCTTACGTACGGCAGCGAGTCGACGTGCCAGTCGGTGCGCGAGCGCGATCGGCAGAGGCATCAGCTCCGGGGTTTCCGAGCAGGCGAAGCCAAACATCATGCCCTGGTCACCGGCGCCCTGGGTGTCCAGTGTGCTGGACGAACCGGATCGCATCTCGATCGCGCTGTCAACGCCCTGGGCAATGTCCGGAGACTGTTTGCCGATCGAGACGCTCACACCGCAGGAAGCGCCGTCGAATCCTTTGGCCGAGGAGTCGTATCCGATGTCGATGATAAGCCGGCGGACGATCTCGGGTATGTCCACCTGCGCCGTCGTCGCCACTTCGCCGGCAACGTGCACCTGACCGGTGGTGAGGAGGGTTTCGACGGCGACCCGGCTACGGGGGTCGATGGTGAGCAACGCGTCCAGGATGCCGTCGCTGATCTGGTCAGCAACCTTGTCAGGATGCCCCTCGGTGACTGACTCGGACGTGAAAAGGCGGCCTGACACAATTACTCCCCTGGGTAAGAATATGCATTACGGCATGCGCTGGCGCAATAAAACAACGAGTTTCCGTACGATCAGTTACTTGGCCGGGCGTTCAATGTTGGCGTATCCACGTCGGGCGCGGGCGATCGTCCCGAGCATCATTTCCGGCTCGGTCGGCCGACGGGCGAGCCACGCCGTCGCCATTACCAGCATGGCCAGAACCACCAACCGAGGCCCGGTGCGGGTCATGTAGGTGAAGCCACCCACCCAGACCAGATCGAAGAGGCCCACGGCGAGAAGAACTCCCGCGACGTAGCTGCCGAGCGCCTTGGGCGTGGTCAACGGCCGCGACGACGCACGAGCCAGAAGCCGATCGATGGCAGACACGGCGAGACCGGTCACCGGAATCATCGCCGCCATGCCGACGACACCGAAATTGAACAGCCACTCGCCGTACCAGAGGGCCGCCACCGAATGGCCGGTGCCGGCCAGTCCGGGCGCGAGGTAAGGCACCAGTTCATAACCGAAGCCGACTGGCTTGTCGGGCCAGAACGCGCGGGGCACCAGGGCGACCGCGGCAGCGAAGAAGGTTTCGCCCCACCCTCGGGGCAGGATCCCGATGGTGTTCATCTGCCAGAGCTCGGCAAACGCGGACATCGGGCTGACGGCCGATCCGAAGCCATCGCTGTCGACATCCGAGGCCGCCCCACCGGCGCGAAGAGCGGCGAGAAACAGCAGGGCCGGTATTCCGCCGAGGACCACGAGCGCTTTGGTGTAACGCCGCCTGTCGCCATGAGCAAGGATGACCAGCAGGGCCAGGGCGAGGGACCCGAGGACGATGCGTCCGAATCCGTTGAACAGATAGAAGAAATAGACGGTGAAGGCTACGGCGCACACCGAACCGCACAGCACCTTCCATCGACCCAGCGGGCCGCGCAGCAGACCGGCCGCCAGTAACACGACGCCGACGAAGCCGACCGGCTTCGCGGTGAACTCGGTCTCGGCGGCGACCAGCGAGGCGATGACGGCGACGGCGAGGAGGACCAGCCCGAAGGTGAACGCCCACCCTGCGGTGCCCGCATCCACCCGGGCAGCGTCGAAGCGCGCCTTCAGGGCCGGGCCGCCGTCCCCCCAGAACAGCATCCACGTCAGCACGTTGCCGAAGAAACAGACGGCGACAATGGTGAACAACGGGATACCGGGATCGGTCATCACGTTATTGATGCTGTGGTAGAAGCCGCCGAATCCTACGAAGACCGCGAAGGCGAGGTTGTAGATCCCCACCGCCGTGATCCGGGTGCCCCCGTGTCGCCAGAACACCCAGGTGCCGAAGAGGATGGCGAGGAGGCTCAGGGCCACGGTGGCCTCGCGGTGCCAGTCGGTTTCCAGGGCCGGGTCGAGAACGAAGCAGGCGGCACCGGCCGTCAGCCAGGCGGCACCGGCGGCCAGGTTCTGCACGAACTGGGGCACCCCGTCGGCGCGCGGACGGGAGCGCGGCGCCGATCGGGTGACCGGTACATGGATTGTCCCCATGGCAGCGGAGCGTATCGGAACAGTCACCGCTCGATGCCTGATTCACATTCTTGGCCTGCCGTTTCCACCCGCACCCTTGTCGACTCCGGACCATCGCGCGCGCCAAGGTCCTGAATCGGCCGGCCGGCCGACCGCACCAACCCGACGCCAGGATCGTCACGCGAGGCATCGACGCCGACACGGTCAGCCACCTCGCGCCTCTCGACCTATTGACATCGATCACCCCGCAGCAGAAGGCTCGCGCCTACAGGTCCTTCACCCAAGGAGGCGCGATGAGACCGAGACGACTGGCGATCGCCAGCGTGGTCACCCTGCTCGGCGCACTGGCACTGACCCCACCCGCCAGCGCGAAGCCACCGTCCGAACCGACCGCCCGCGACGGCCTGGAGGTGTACGTCGGCACGGTCGACGCGAAACAGCGGGACCAGCTACGCGCGGCGGGGGTCGACCTCGGCCACGACGCGAAGACGGACGCGGCCGGCCGCACAGCGGTCGAGACGGTGCTCAGCCGCCGGCAGGCGAAGCGGCTCACCGACCAGGGCGTCCCGTTGTCGGTGAAGAAGGTGCGCGGCAAGGACGCGTCGCAGGCGCTGCGGGAGCAGGCGGCGGCCGGCTGGTCGTCGTTTCGCCCCTACGGGGAGCCGGGCGGCATCCGGGACGAACTGAACGCCGCCGCGGCCCGTTACCCCAAGCTGACCAAGGTGCAGACGATCGGTCGCAGCCATCAGGGGCAGCCGATCCTCGCCGTGAAGGTCACCAAGAACGCGCGGACCGTCGCGGACGGGAAGCGACCGGCGGTGCTCTACGTCGGCGCCCAGCACGCCCGGGAGTGGATCACGCCGGAGATGACCCGCCGGCTGATGCACCACGTGCTGGACAGCTACGGCAGCGACCGGGAGATCACCAAACTCCTGGATACGACCGAGCTGTGGTTCATCCCGGTGGCCAATCCGGACGGCTACGACTACACCTTCACGCCCGGCAACCGGCTGTGGCGCAAGAACCTGCGGGACAACGATGGCGACGGCCAGATCGGCCCCGGCGACGGCGTCGACCCGAACCGCAACTTCGCCTACAAGTGGGGGTACGACAACGAGGGCTCGTCGCCCGACCCCAACAGCGAGACCTACCGGGGGCCGGGGCCCAACTCGGAGCCGGAGACCGTAGCCCTGGATCGACTCTTCAAGCGGGTCGGGTTCGAGTTCCTCGTCAACTACCACTCGGCGGCCGAGCTGCTGCTCTACGGCATCGGTTGGCAGGTAAGCACTCCCAGCCCGGACGACGAGATCTACAAGGCGATGGTCGGGGACGACGCGCACCCGGCGGTGCCCGGTTACGACCCGGACATCTCCGCCGAGCTGTACACCACCAACGGTGACACCGACACCCACGCCACCATCCGGTATGGCACGCTGGGCTTCACCCCCGAGATGTCCACCTGTGAGGCCGCCTCGGCGGTCGACCCGGACGACGAGTGGCGCCCGGAGGACTGCGTCAGCGGGTTCATCTTCCCCGACGACGAGGAACTGATCGCCGGCGAGGTCAACAAGAACCTGCCCTTCGCGCTGGCCGTGGCCAAGTCGGCGGCGGACCCGGACGAGCCGGTCTCGGTGGTCGGCCGCAGCACCCCGGACTTCGTGGTGGACGCCTTCGACACGTCGTACGGGCGCACCCAGCAGGTCGCCGCGATCACCCGGCGGGCGCTGAAGAACGTCAAGATGCACTACACGGTCAACGGCGGGCGACCGAAGACCGTCGCGGTCCGCGAGTGGCGCGGCGGTGAGCGGTACGGCGACACGCACGACGACTACTACGCGGAGCTTCGCGGCACGGTCGGCGGCACGAAGCCGGGAGACCGGGTGGAGGTCTGGTTCACCGGCAACAAACCCCGGTCCGGCGTGGTCGCAAGCGAACACTTCACCTACCAGGTGCACACCGACGTCGGCGGTGACGTGCTGGTCCTCGCCATGGAGGACGTCACCGGTCTCAGCCCCGCACAGACCGGCACCACCGCGAAGTACGCCGACGAGGTCGCGGCGTCGCTGAGCGCCGCCGGGCGCAGCAGCGACGTGTACGACTTCGACGCCATGGGCCGCAAGGCACCACACCCGCTCGGTGTGCTGTCGCACTACAAGGCCGTGGTGTGGGAGACCGGTGACGACGTGATCCTGCGCTCCCCCGGCCAGGTCGCCGGCACCACGGCCAAGGCGGCGCTGGAGACCGAACTGGCCGTCCGGGACTACCTGAACGAGGGTGGGAAGCTCCTGGTCAGCGGCCAGTACGCGTTGTTCGCCCAGGGCGCCAACGGTTCGTACGTCTACCACCCCGACGCGCCGCCGGAGTGCACCGACGCCGACGATCCCATCTGCCTGCCGCTGCTCAACGACTTCCAGCAGTACTGGTTGGGGGCGTACACCTACGTCAGCGACGGCGGCACCTCAACAGAGGGCGACCCGTTCCCGGTCGCCGGACGCGACGACGCGTTCGCCGGCTTCGACGGGCAGCTCAACGCGCCCGGTTCGGCGGAGAACCAGGGGCACACCGCGTCGTTCCTGACCACGTCGAGTTTCCTGCCTCCGGACGAGTTCCCGCAGTTCGCCAGCTCCGCGCCGGTGGGCTGGACGCGACCGGGTGGCGCGCCGTTCGATCCGCGTACGGGTGAGTGGTACCTGCACAGCGGGCAGGCCGACGAGTCGTACAAGCGACTCACCCGTACCGTCGACCTCAGCGGGGCGAGCAGCGGGGAGCTGCGCTTCTTCACCTCGTACGAGATCGAGCAGAACTGGGACTTCCTCTTCGTCGAGGCCCACGAAGTGGGCAGCGACGACTGGACGACCCTGCCGGACGTGAACGGCAAGACCAGCACGGTCACCGGGGAGAGCTGCGCCTCGGGTTGGGACGAGTTGCACCCGTTCCTGGCCCACTACCAGGGCGCGGACTGCTCCCCCACCGGCAGCACCGGAAGCTGGAACGCGGCGACCGGGACGTCGAGCGGCTGGAAGGAGTTCGTGGTCGACCTGACCGCGTACGCCGGCAAGCAGGTCGAGGTGTCGATCACGTACACCTCGGACTGGGCCACCCAGGGCCTTGGCGTCTTCCTGGACGACGCCCGGGTGGTGGTCGACGGGTCGACCGTCGCGGAGACCTCGTTCGAGTCCGCCGACCTGGGAGGCTGGACGGTGGCCGGGCCGCCGGCCGGCTCCGGTGGCAACGCCAACGACTGGTCGCGCAGCCAGCAGGCGTTCGAAGAGGGCTCGGTGGTGGTCACCGGCGACACGGTGTACCTGGGCTTCGGGTTGGAGGGCCTCCCCCCGGCGGCCCGCGATGACCTGGTCGCCCGCTCGTTGACCCACCTCACCGGTCAACCCCGCCCCTGACGGCGGAGAGGTGCGCCGGCGGTCTGCGGACCGTCGGCGCACCTTCGGCGTACGCCGGGTGCGCCCGCCACCGATGTGATGAGCTGTACGGGTGTCGGGGCTGGGACTTGTGCTGCACCCCACCCGGGATGTCACCGAGGTGGTCGGGATCATCGAACGGTGGGCCACCCGCCATCACAAGACGCTGATGGTGCGCGAGGAGGACCAGCACCGCGTCCCGTCCTGCGTCGAGCCGGTGCCGGCGGACGAGGTCGCGACCCGCGCCGACGCGTTGATCAGCATCGGCGGTGACGGCACCATGCTGGGTGCGCTGCGTTCCGCCATCCGCGACCCGAAGCCGGTGCTCGGCGTACACCTGGGTCGTCTGGGGTTTCTGGTGGAGATCGAGCCGCCGGAGTTGCCCGAGGCGCTGAGCCGGCTGCTGTCGAAGGATTTCACCGTCGAGTCGCACGCCTGCCTCGCCTGTGACGTGTGCGGTGACGACGTCGTGGCGTTCAACGACATCGCGTTGGTCCGCCAGCCGGGGGCCGGTTTCGTCAGCGTCACGCTCGCCATCGACGGCCAGCAGTACGGCTACTACCGCAGCGACGCCGTGGTGGTCAGCACCCCGATCGGCTCGACGGCGTACAGCTACGCCGCCGGAGGCCCACTGATCTCCCCCGCCGCGGACTCGCTGGTGATCACTCCGGCGGCGCCGATGGCCGGCATCTCCCGGGCGGTCGTGCTCTCGCCGGACGAGAAGATCCGGTTGGAGTTGCAGCCCAACTCGTCGCCGGTCGTGGTGGAGATGGACGGGTTGGTGTTCCGCGACGCGGCGACGGAGGGGACGGTGGACATCTCGTACCGCCGCGACGCCGGTCTGGTGGTCCGTTTCGACCCGTTGCGTTACCAGGAGCGCAACCAGTTGAAGATGACGCTGCTCGACCTGCCGTTCCTCCCCGAGCAGCTCCGCGAACTGCTCCCCGAGGAGCTACGCCGACGCAGCGGCACGGAACTACCATCACCCGCCGACCCCCCACCCTGCTGAAGCCCCACCCTGCTGAAGCACCACCCCAGCCCCACCCGAGTTTGTTGATCATGAAGTTATTGCCACGACACGCCGCGTCACATGGCAATAACTTCATGGTCGACTTGGGTGGGGCGGAGGTGGAGGCGTGCGCAGGGGTGGTGGGTGGGGTCAGGCCTGGGTTAGGGCCTGGTCCACCAGGTTCTTGGCTTCTTCCTGGATCTTCTTCAGGTGGTCCGGGCCCTGGAAGGACTCGGCGTAGATCTTGTAGACGTCCTCCGTGCCGGAAGGCCTCGCGGCGAACCAGCCGGACTCGGTGCTGACCTTGAGTCCACCGATGGCAGCGCCGTTGCCGGGGGCGGTGGTCAACGTCGCGGTGATCGGCTCACCGGCCAACTCGGTGGCGGTGACCTGCTCCGGGGAGAGCTTGCCGAGCACGGCCTTCTGCTCCCGGGTGGCCGGGGCGTCGATCCGGGCGTACGACGGCGCGCCGAAGCGCTCGGCCAGCTCCGCCCAGTGCTCGCTCGGGCTACGCCCGGTGGTGGCCAGGATCTCGGCGGCGAGCAGACACAGCAGCAGGCCGTCCTTGTCCGTGGTCCAGGTGGAACCGTCGCGGCGCAGGAACGACGCCCCGGCGCTCTCCTCGCCGCCGAAGCCGACCGCGCCGTCGAGCAGACCGGGCACGAACCACTTGAAGCCCACCGGCACCTCCAGCAGCGGTCGGCCCAGGTCGGCGGCGACCCGGTCGATCATCGACGAGGAGACCAGGGTCTTGCCCACCGCGGCGGCCGGACCCCATTCGGTACGGGTACGGAACAGGTGACCGATCGCCACCGCCAGGTAGTGGTTGGGATTCATCAGGCCGGCGTCCGGGGTGACGATGCCGTGCCGGTCGGCGTCCGCGTCGTTGCCCGTGGAGATCTGGTAGTCGGCACGGGCGGCGATCAGTGATGCCATGGCGTTCGGCGAGGAGCAGTCCATCCGGATCTTGCCGTCGCCGTCCAGGGTCATGAACCGCCAGGTCGGGTCGACGGTCGGGTTGACCACGGTCAGGTCCAGCCGGTGCCGCTCGGCGATCTCACCCCAGTACGCCACGCTCGCCCCGCCGAGCGGGTCCGCTCCGATCCGCACCCCGGCGTCGCGGATCGCGTCGATGTCGATCACCGCCGGCAGGTCGTCGACGTAGTGGGCGAGGAAGTCGTACTCCCCGGTGGTGTCCGCGGCCCTGGCCCGCGCGTGGGTGATCCGGCGGACCTCCTTGAGCCCCGCGGCGAGGATGGTGTTGGCCCGGTCCTGAATCCACCGGGTGACGTCGGTGTCGGCCGGACCGCCGTTGGTGGGGTTGTACTTGAAACCGCCGTCGTCGGGCGGGTTGTGCGACGGGGTGATCACGATGCCGTCGGCGAGCCCGCTGGTCCGCCCCCGGTTGTGGGTGAGGATCGCGTGCGACAGCGCCGGGGTCGGGGTGTAGCCGTCACGGCTGTCGACCAGCACGGTGACCCCGTTGGCGGCGAGCACCTCCAACGCGTCCACGGCGGCCGGCGCGGACAGCGCGTGGGTGTCCCGGGCGAGGAAGAGCGGGCCGTCCAGCCCCTGCTCCCGCCGGTAGTCGCAGAGCGCCTGGGTGACCGCCAGGATGTGGTCGGAGTTGAACGCGTTGCGCAGGCTGGAGCCGCGGTGGCCGGAGGTGCCGAAGGAGACCTGCTGCGCCGGGTCCGTGGGATCCGGGTGCTCGGCGTAGTAGGCGGTCACCAGGCGCGGCACGTCGACCAGATCGGCGGGCTCGGCGGGCTGGCCGGCACGGGGGTGGGTCACTGCGGGATCCTCCTCGGGAAGTGCGAATCGGTCACGGCTCGACCTTCTGGCCCTTGCCGATCACCACGATGCCGTTGTCGGAGACGGTGTAGCGCTGCCGGTCCTTCTCCAGGTCGACGCCGATCTCGACGCCCTCCGGGACGAACACGTTCTTGTCCAGGATGGCCCGCCGGACCACCGCGTGCCGGCCGATCTCCACACCCTCCATCAGCACCGAGCCCTCGACGTGCGCCCAGGAGTGCACCCGGACCTTCGGCGACACGATCGAGTTCTCCACCAGCGACCCGGAGATCACCACGCCCGGGGAGACCATCGAGCCGACCGCCCGGCCGACCCGCTCACCCCACTGGTGGACGAACTTCGCCGGCGGCCACGGCGGCTGCTCGGTGTAGATCGGCCAGTCGAAGTTGTAGAGGTTGAACACGGGGTGCACGTTGATCAGATCCATGTGCGCGTCGTAGAACGAGTCGAGCGTTCCCACGTCGCGCCAGTAGCCGCGATCGCGGTCGGTGCTGCCCGGCACCTCGTTGTCGCGGAAGTCGTAGACGTTGGCCTCGCCCCGCTCGACGAGCATCGGGATGATGCTGCCGCCCATGTCGTGCTTGCTGCTCTTGTCGGCGGCGTCACGCTCGACCGCCTCGCAGAGCGCCCGGGTGGTGAAGACGTAGTTGCCCATCGAGGCGTAGATCTCGTCCGGCGCGTCGGGCAGGCCGACCGCGTCGGTGGGCTTCTCGCGGAACGCGCGGATCTTCCGACCGTCCTCGCCGACCTCGATGACACCGAACTGGTCGGCCATCGACAGTGGTTGGCGGATGCCGGCGACGGTGACCGCCGCGCCGGAGGCGATGTGGTCCTCCACCATCTGCCGGGGGTCCATCCGGTAGATGTGGTCGGCCCCGAAGACGATCACGTAGTCGGGCTGCTCGTCGTTGATGAGGTTGAAGCTCTGGTAGATGGCGTCGGCCGAGCCGGCGAACCACCACGGGCCACGACGTTGCTGCGCGGGCACCGGGGTGACGTAGTTGCCGAGCAGGGTGGACATCCGCCAGGTCTTGGTGATGTGTCGGTCGAGGGAGTGGGACTTGTACTGGGTCAGCACGACGATCTTGAGATAGCCGGCGTTGGCCAGGTTGGAGAGGACGAAGTCGACCATGCGGTACATCCCGCCGAACGGGACGGCCGGCTTGGCCCGATCCGTGGTGAGCGGCATCAGGCGCTTGCCCTCCCCACCCGCCAGGACGATCGCGAGCACCTTGGCAGCCATGCCCCGACGCTATCCACCCGCGTCGCACTTCACCACTCGTACGGGGACTCTTCTGCACTAGGGTGCGGGGTCATGACGGAACCCACCCCGCTGCGCGTCGACCTGCTCACCCGCGAGTACCCGCCGGAGGTCTACGGCGGCGCGGGCGTGCACGTCGAATACCTGGCCCGGGAGTTGCGCCGCCGCACCGACGTACGCGTGCACTGCTTCGGCCTGCCGCGCACCGAGCCGGGCGTCACCGCGTACGCCGAACCGCCCGGCCTGGCCGACGCGAACGCCGCGCTCCGGACGATGGGCGTGGACCTGGAGATGGCCGCCGGCGCGGCCGGCAGCGACGTGGTGCACAGCCACACGTGGTACGCGAACCTGGCCGGACACACCGCGAAGCTGCTGCACGGGGTGCCGCACGTGGTGACCGCGCACAGCCTGGAACCGCTGCGGCCGTGGAAGGCCGAGCAGCTCGGCGGCGGTTACGCGCTCTCTTCCTGGATCGAGCGCACGGCGTACGAGGCGGCCGACGCGATCATCGCGGTCAGCGGGGGGATGCGCACCGACGTGCTGACCGCCTACCCGCAGATCGACCCGTCGAAGGTCCGGGTGGTCTACAACGGCATCGACACCGTGCAGTACGCCCCGGACGCCGGCACCGACGTGCTGGATCGGCTCGGCATCGACCCGTCCCGCCCCAGCGTGGTCTATGTGGGCAGGATCACCCGGCAGAAGGGGCTGCCGTACCTGCTGCGGGCGGCCCGGGAGTTGCCGGCGGAGACCCAGCTCGTGCTGCTCGCCGGCGCGCCGGACACCGCCGAGATCGCCGCCGAGGTGGAAGAACTGGTCGCGGAGCTGCGGGCCAACCGCTCCGGCGTGGTCTGGGTGGCGGAGATGCTGCCCAAGCCCGAGGTGATCCAGGTGCTCACCCACGCGACGGTCTTCGTCTGCCCATCCGTGTACGAGCCGATGGGCATCGTCAACCTGGAGGCGATGGCCTGCGAGACGGCGGTGGTGGCGACCGCCACCGGTGGCATCCCCGAGGTCGTCGCCGGCGACGAGACGGGCCTGCTGGTCCCCATCGAGCAGGCCACCGACGGGTCCGGAACTCCACTGGCCCCGGACCGCTTCGTGGCCGACCTGGCGGCGGCGATCAACACGCTGCTCGCCGACCCGGCGCGTACCGAGCGGTTCGGCCTGGCCGGCCGGCAGCGCGCCGTGCAGCACTTCTCCTGGGACTCCATCGCCCGACAGACCCTGGAGGTGTACCGCTCGGTCGGGGCGACGGGCTAGCGCTCAGCGACCCGTCCGACGCCACAGCAGGTACCCGGCACCCAGGACGGCGACGGCGAACACGACGTTCACCGGCGTCGGCCAGGGGCCGCGCTGTGGACGGCCGGCGCCGCGGACGGTCAGCTCGGGCAGCAGGCCGGCAGCTAGGTGCAGGTCGAAGACCTCGCAGTTCTGCATGCCCAACTCGCAGGTACGGCCGGTGTCAAAGCGGGACAGCGTCCGTCGGGTACCGGTGCCGAGTTGCACCTCGGCCAGGGCCAGGTGACCCGCTGAGTCACTTGTCGCGACGACCATCGTGTCCGCCGAGCGCCAGCCGAGCAGCCGCACGACGTCTTGGACCGCCGCCGGTGGTGTGCGGGCGTCCGTGACGGGCAGGAAGTCGACGTCGCCGACCTTCCACAGGAAGGTGCCGTGGCGGCCGGTGTCTCCGCCGGTGGTGCCGTTGAACGGTCCATCCGTGATCCACTGCTCGGTGGCGAGGAACCGGCCGTCCGGCGACCAGCCGACCCCGGCCGCCAGTTCACGTCCGGCCGGGATCCGGACCTTGCCGTACTCGCGCCCGTCCAGGTCGATGAGGTGGGCCGTCTGGCCGACCTGCACGGCCAGGCGGCGGCTGTCCGGCGCGAACGCCGCCGTCCACGCCGGTTTGATCGTCGGCACCTGGGTGCGGCGTCCGGTCGACAGGTCGAGCAGCCAGAGCGTGCCGGTGCGGGCCACCTCGGCTTCGACGACGTTGACGCTGCCGAACTCACCGGAGTTGGTGAGCGGCGCCGCGCTGTACGCGACGTGACCGCCGTCGGGGGACCACGCCAGCAGCCGCACGCCGACCGCTTCGCCGAGCGGGACGGATCGACGCCTCCCGGTGGTCAGGTCCTCGAGGATCAGGTCGTCGGTCGCACCGCGGTCGTCGCCGAGCAGCACGTGAGTGCCGTCCGGGGCGAGGAGCGCCGAGGGCCGGTTCCGCTGCTCACTGGCGTCGACCCGCCGATAGGTGTTTCCGTCGGCCCCGACGACCAGTGACTGGAACATGCTGAACGTCTCGCCGTTGCCGTAGCCGTAGAGGGCGATCGCGCGGCCGGGCGGAGCCTTCGCGACGGTGCTGGTGAGGAGTGAGTACCCGGCGAGACGGTCCGGCAGGCTCGGCCTCGTCGACGGGGCCGCCGGCTGGACGGAACCCTGCACACCGGGCACGATCAGGACGGCCAGGACCAGCGCGGCGACCACCCACACCGAGGCGACGCCGAGCCGGCGGCGCCGAACCGAGCGGCGGGCCCGGGTGAGCGCGCCGTCCAGGTGACCGGGCGGCAACGGCGGCGGATCGTCCGGCAGGGTGGCGAACAGGTCGTCGGCGGCCGACCACTGCCCGCACAGCCGGTACGCCAGTCGTCGCAGCCACGGCATGCGTGCCTGCGCGTACTCGACGTACTCTCGTTCAGTGCGCAACCCGGCCTCCCGAAACACTAGGAGTGGTCCCGGACCCGTTTTGGTTGTGGCGGGCCGCGCGCGAACTCGCGTCGTGACCGCATCGCGGCCGATCCGGTCGGGCTGAGCCGCGTGCCGCGGAACTCACCTCAGATCGCCGTACCGGGCGGGGACTTGAGCAGCGAAGCCGCCTCGGCACGATAGCCGCCCTGCCCGGTGCGCAGGGCGATGGCCGCCAGCCGAATCAGATCGATGTTGACCCCGGCGGCACCGCTCGGATCGTGCACCGTCAGTTTCACGTCGAGGCTCACGGCCGTCCCACCCCAGCCCTGCGCCTCCAGGTTGAGGTGCGCCACCTTCTGCGAACCGAGATGCGGCAGATACCCGAGCGGGGCCACCTCGACGCTGGCAGCGTCCGACAGGGCGTTGAGCTTGGACTGCTTCTTGGTGTTGGGGTTCTCGACCAGGTTGCGGAAGTCTTCGGTGCCGCCCAGGTTGACCTGGTAGGAGCTGACGAGCGTGAGGCCCCGCTCCTGCAGGAGCCGCAGCAGGGCGTCGTGCAGCACCGAGGTGCCGAACTGGCTGGCCAGGTCGTCGCCGATCAGCGGCAGCCCGGCCGCCTCGAAGCTGTCCAGCAGGTGTGGATCCCGGGCGACCGGGTCGGAGGTCGTGTTGATGAAGGCGACGCCCGCCCGGTGGGCGGCCTCGGCGTACGCCAGGGCGGTCGCTGGCCGGCCACTGGGTGCCGAGTAGAGCAGCACCTCCGCCCCGGCCAGCGCCGCCGCCACCCGCGGCACCTCGCTCGCGTCGACGAGGCCCTTCGTGACGGGCACACCCGCGCTGGGCAGGTCGCAGTCCAGCCGGGGGAAGTTGTTCGGCGGCAGGAAGATCGCCTCGGTCAGGTCCCGACCGATCTTCTCCTCGGAGGTGGCGAAGGCCGCCACGACGTCGATGTCCCCCACCCCGAGCCCGTCGACCATCGGGCTGCGGACCCCGACCAGGCTGCCGCTCTGGCGGTAGAGAGCAAGCCCCTGCACCAGCGCCGAGGTGTTGTTCCCGACACCAACAACCGCGAGCTTCACCGGTTTGATCATGGTCCGAGGCTACGTCACCTCGGCGCGTTCGGCGGTGGGGCGACCCGCTCCGGCGCACCGCCGTCGGCGTCGGCGTCGGCGTCGGCGTCAGCGTCAGCGTCAGCGTCAGCGTCAGCGTCAGCGTCAGCGTCAGCGTCAGCGTCAGCGTCAGCGTCAGCGTCAGCGTCAGCGTCAGCGTCAGCGTCAGCGTCAGCGTCGGAAAGTGTCGTACAGATGTTCTAGTATCTAATGGTGATCGATGCGTTGGAGCAGGCGGAGGCGGCAGTCGCGGCCTGCTTCGACACGTCCGCCTGGGCAGCGACCGAGCACGATCTCGTCGCCGCACTGGACGCCGCGCACCGGATCGAGCAACGGCTCGCCGCGGTCAAGCTGAGCCTCGTGCGTGAGCTGGACGGTCGCGGCACCGCGACGGCGCAGGGCGCCTCCTCGACGGCGGTGTGGCTACGTGACCGGTTACGCCTCGGCGTCGGTGTCGCCCGCCGGCTGGTCGAGCTGGCCGCGACGCTCGAATCCGCGCCGAACGGCGTGCGGGACGCGTTGGCCGGCGGGTCGGTCGATGTGGAGCAGGTCCGGGTCATCGCCAACACGGTTGAGACCGTCCGGGTCAGCGCCGGCACGGAGGCTGCCGACAAGGCCGTCGGCGTCCTCGTCGGGTGGGCGGCGCAGTTCGACGCCGCCCTGCTGCGCAGGCTCGGCACCCGCATCCTCGACCACGTCGCCCCGGACGTCGCCGACGCCGCCGCCGAGGCCGCGCTGCGGGCGCAGGAGTCGCGGGCCGCCGGGGACCGGCACGTCACGATCAGCGAGCAGTCCGACGGCCGGCTGCGCCTCGCCGGCATCCTCGACACCGAGGCCGCCGCCGCGTTGCGCGCCGCCATCGACCCGCTGACCGGGCCCACCGGCCCCGACGACACCCGCACCGCCGGGCAGCGCCGCCACGACGCCCTCGCCGACGTCTGCCGACTGGCCCTGCGAACCGGTGAGCTACCCGAGAGCGGCGGCGACCTCACCCAGGTCGTCGTCACCACCAGCTACGACGAGCTGACCCGACAGCTGGGCACCGGCGCTCTCGACATCGGCCAGCACCTCACCCCCGCCACCGTGCGCCGCCTGGCCTGCGACGCAAGCATTCTGCCCGCCGTGCTCGGCGGCACCGGCCAGGTCCTCGACGTCGGCCGGCAACGCCGGCTCATCACCGGCCCGCTGCGCCGCGCCCTGGTGCTGCGCGACCGGGGTTGCGCGTTCCCCGGTTGCGACCGCCCGCCGCGTTGGTGCGACGGCCACGTGCGCCGTGAGGCGCTGATTGATCGAGTGGAGGTGAGAGACCACCACCGCCGTCCTGTCGCGGCAGGACGGTGAAGCTGAGGGGCAGCCGGGTTCGGGAGGTGCCGGGCCTGGCGGCAAGCGGCCCCTGACGACGCCGAGGCGTGCCAGTACTGCCAGATGGTGCGGGTTCGGCTAGCGAGTCGGAGAGGTGTACGTGAGGAACTGGTGTGTGAAGCCCCCTAATGGACCACCAGCTGGGAATCTGGCAGATGGCTGGGCGCGGTGCGTACCCGCCCCTGATGGGCGGGGAACTCCGGGTCGGTGATGTGGACGGCCGGCTGGAGGCCACGACGAAGTGCCGCGGGGTAGTCGTGGCGATGCCGCGGGGGTAGAGCCAGGCGCCTCCTTCGACGATCGATCGGTCAGTGAACACGGGAACCGTCACGGACGTGCCTGATACCGCGTGGCCAACGCGGGTGGGGCTGGGTCCACCGTCGGCCGATCCGGCCGTGACGGGGCGGAGTCGCCGTAGTAGTCCGAGGTCGGGAGAGCCGGCCGCATGGCGAAGGGCGACAGCGAGGTCAGCAAGGAAGGGACTGTGATGGTCGAAGATCCCGGAGTGAATGTTCCGGGCGCGTGGCCTGACGCCGGGTTGGCGCAGGCGCGGGTACGACGGATGCAGACCAAATTGCACCAATGGGCGACGGCCGATCCGTGCCGTCGCTTCGATGATCTGTACAACCTGGTGTATGACCCGGCGACGCTGATGATGGCGTTCGACCGGGTCGCGGGCAACGCCGGGGCCCGTTCTGCGGGTGTGGACGGCTCAACCGTCTTTGACATTCGGGAGCGGGTCGGTGAACAGGCGTTCTTGGAACGCATTCGAGAGCGGTTGAAAGCGCGAGAGTTTCAGGCGTTGCCGGTGCGGCAGCAACTGATTCCGAAGCGCGGGTCGGGCAAGGTCCGCAAGTTGGGGATCCCGACGGTTACCGACCGGGTGGTCCAAGCGGCGCTGAAGCTGGTGTTGGAGCCGATCTTCGAGGCGGACTTCAAGCCGTCATCGTTCGGTTTCCGGCCCAACCGGCGAGTGCACGACGCGATTGCCGAGATTCAGATGTTGGGCACGAAGGGTTATCAGTGGGTCCTGGATGCCGACATCGAAGCGTGTTTCGATTCCATCGACCACACCGCGTTGATGGATCGGATGCGTCTACGGATCTCGGACAAACGTGTACTGGCCCTGGTGAAGGCGTTCCTGAAAGCCGGAGTCATGACCAGATCCGGTGATCGGGAGGACAGCCTCACCGGCACTCCTCAAGGGGGCATTCTCTCACCGCTGCTGGCCAACATCGCTCTGAGCGTGCTCGATGAGCACTTCGACGCTCAGTGGCGGTCATGGAGCCACGAGCGCCGCAAGACCCGGCGTCGCAACGGGCTGGGCACCTGGCGGATGGTCCGCTACGCGGACGACTTCGTCGTGCTGGTGTTCGGTACCCAAACCAACGCCGAAACGGTGCGCGAGGAGGTGAGCAGGGTGCTGGCACCTGTGGGACTTCGCCTGTCCGTGGCGAAAACCCAGGTGGTGCACATGAGCGACGGGTTCGACTTCCTCGGCTTCCATATCAAGTGGATGCGTAAACGGGGAACGGATAAGAGCTACGTCTACACCTTCATCGCAGACAGGCCAGTCCGCGATTTCAAGGCAAAGATCCGAACTCTGACCCGCAGATTGTCCCAGGCCGAGTACCGGGCAACGCTGATCCGGATCAACCAGATCCAGCGTGGCTGGGCGAACTACTTCAAACACGCGGTGGCCAAACACACCTTCGACAAACTCCAGACCTTCGTCTGGTGGCGCGTCGTGCACTGGGTGATGCGCCGCCAACGCATGCCTTGGAGAGACGTCCGGCGATGGTTACGCGGCCCTACTGGCTGGCGTCCCATCGCCCTGGACGGGATCGAACTGTTCAACATCGCCTCAACACGAGTCAGCCGATACCGGCTGCGAGGCAACACGATCCCATCCCCTTGGCCCTTACAGATCACCGACCAGATGGCATGACCTCGTGGAGAGCCCGGTGCGGTGAAAGTCGCACGCCGGGTTCGGAGAGCGGCCCGGGGAAACGGGGCAGCGGCAACGCCGCCACCGCGCCCCGGGCCGACTCAACCACATCCACCACTGGGCCGACGGCGGCGACACCACCCTCGCCAACGCCGTGCTGCTCTGCGGCCACCACCACCGCCACCTGCACCGAGGCGACTGGGCCGCCCAGCTTGGCGGCGACGGCCACCCCGAGTTCGTCCCGCCGGCCTGGCTCGACCCCGAACAACTCCCCCGCCGCAACCACTACCACCGACGCAACTAGCTTGATCTTCGGGAGTGTCGACGGCTGTTCTCATGATCGACCAGGGTCGATGGCACCGCCCCGCAGGTTGAAGATCAAGCTAGACGGCCCACGGAGCGTCGGTCAGGCACCGAGACCGTCGCCGCGCAGGCGGTCCCGGCAGAAGTCGCGGAAGGATCGTGGCGTACGACCGGTCACGTCCGCCACGGTCGAGGTCGTCCGGTCCTCCGCGCCCGCCGCGATCGCGGTGTCCAGGCTGGCGAGGAAGTGGGCGTAGTCCACCGGAATGCCGTTCGCGCTGTGGCGGACGGCCAGTTCCGCCGCGTCGATCGCACGGTGCCGGACCGGCCGACCACCGACCTCGGTGAGGACGGCGGCGACGGCGTCGTAGCTGAGCGCCTCCGGTCCGGTGATGATGTGGTCGGTGTTGTGCGGCGTCGGGTCCGTGAGAGCCCGCACCGCCACCTCGGCGATGTCGGCCGGGTCGACGAAGCCGACCCGGGCGGTGCCGGTGGCGCTGACGATCTCGCCATGATCGCGGGCGCTGACCGCGTAGGGCTGCTCACCGACGAAGTTCTCCATGAACCAGGAGGGCCGCAGCACCGCCCACTCCCCGAACAGCTCACCCAGCCGCGCCTGCACCAGGCCCAGTCCGTGCTCGGCGGGCGGGACGGCCGAGGAGCTGAGCAGCACCACCCGGCGGACACCGGCGGCACGTGCCCGCTCGAGGAAGGGCAGCATGACCGGTGCCGGGTCGACCTCGCCGACCGGGGGGATGGTGTAGATCGCGCGCACGCCATCCAGAGCGTCCGGGTGGGTGGTCGGGTCGTACCAGTCGAAGCGGAATCCTCCGGCGGAGGGGCGTCGGCTGGCGATCCGGGCGGGATGACCGCGTTCGGCAAGTTTGGCGGCGACGATGCGGCCGGTGGTCCCGGTGCCACCGATGACCAGCATCATGAGCGCACCAGGCCGCCACCGAGCAGTTCCTGTGCGGCGATCGGATCCCAGTAGTCGCGGTAGTGCACCAGCTTCCCGGCACGGATGGTCAGGACGGCGATGTAGCGCAGCTCGTACGGCCGACCGGAGGCGACGACGACACCGGAGGCGACGAACTCGACGACGACGACCTCGGGGTCCCTGGTCTCGTGCACGGTGCGATCGTGGATCTCGCGGACGTCGAGCAGGTCCGGATAGTTGATCAGGTACTCGTGCAGGTCGGCGCGTCCGGCTACGCGGCGCGGCTGGCCGGGCGGCGCGAACGGGAGTTCCAGCACCGCGTCCTCGGCGAACAGCGCGATGAACCCGGCCATGTCCTTGGCGAGCAGCAGCTCCATGCCGCGGTGGAACACCGCGGCGGGGTTGTCCGACATGATCGTCCTTTCGTCGTCCGGGACGGTCGCGATAAGATTCGGACCGCCGGTCCGCTTCGACTATACGGACCGCCAGTCCGTTTGGCGAGAGGGGGCCCGGTGCGGGCCGATGCGCTACGCAACAGGGAGTCGGTGCTGGCCGCCGCCGGGCGCCTCTTCGACGCCGCAGCCGACCCCGATCAGGTGTCGATGGACGACATCGCCACCGCCGCCGGCGTCGGCAAGGGCACCCTGTTCCGGCGCTTCGGCGACCGGATCGGGCTCATCCGCGCCCTCTACGAGCAACGGGGGCTGCGGTTGCAGGATGCGCTCACGGCGTCACCCACCCGGCCCGCGGCGGAGCAGACCGTCGAACTGCTGCGGGCCATGCTGCGCTTCAAGCTCGACAACCGGGTGCTCACGCTGGCACTCGAGAGCGCGGGAGGCGGCAGCCCGTACCGCAATGAGGCGTACGACCACTGGCACACCCTGCTCGCCGGCCTCGTCGCGGACGTACGCGGCCCGCACGCGGCGGACTATCTGGCCCACGCCCTGCTCGCCGCCGTCCGCAGCGACCTGGTCGAGCACCTGCGCGACTGGCCCGAAGCCCGGTGGCACGCGGGACTGACCGCGCTGGTCGACTCCGTGCTCGGTCCCGACGGCCACCACGCTGACTGACTCTTCCGGACCGGCGCGCCACCATCCCGCACCGGGACAGGTGACGGCCGTCAGGCGACGCCGAGGGCGGTGGCGAGCTGGACGACGCCGGCGGGCGCGTCGGCGGACCGCCACACGACGGCGACCAGCTTCCGTACCGCCGGACGGTCGTGCACCTCGCTGCGGACGGTGCGTTCCGCGTCGAGCAGCGTCCGGCCAGCCCGCAGCATGTCGCCGGCCAGGGCGCATGCGCGGGCCACATCGCGGAGGTACGCGGCGCGGTGCTCGGCCGGCAGCCACCGCCACTCCTCGCCAGCCGAGGGCGCGCGCCGGCAACGGGATTGGCCGGGAACAGCGGCCCATCCGGCGAACGTTGATGCATCGCGCCGTCGATCGCGGAATTCGGCGAGCAGTACCAGGCCAGTGCGACGCCGATCAGATCTGCAGTGCGCATCTTGGATGAGCGGGGCTGGATCGAGGTGCACCAGGGCAAGGGCCCTTCCGTGGCCCCCGACCCGCCCGCCTGACTCTCGCGTCAACCCGGATCACGCAAAGGCTGAGCGATCGTTGGCTGCTGAGCGGTGCGACACGCCGGGCGCGGTGCTGCTGATACGCCAACGATCTTCGGCCGCTCGACCGAGACCACCGCTCCACCCGTTCGCGCTCCGGAACCGCCTGCCGGATCCGTTCGAGTCGCCCAGGCGGCCTTGATCCACTCACCTCGCAGGAAACCGCGGCATCCACGGCGCATCGAGACCGCAGTTTCACGGAACGCGAGTGGATCAAGGCAAGGAGGCCGGTCAGATGGCCCTAACCTGCGGAGATCCGCGCAACTTCGGGGAAACTGCTGTCTCAGCACGCCGCGATGCAGCAGCTTCCCCGAAAGTACGCGGATCTTGGTGTGCGCACGAGCGGGCGGGGACCGACGGGGTGCTTGGCCGCGCGCGAACGGATCTCGCGCAGTAGGTTGGCGGGGTGACTGGACGGTTCCCGATCGAAGACGTCTCCCCCGTCGTCTCGTGCGGGCGGTACCCGGCCAAGGCGGTGGTCGACGAGCCGGTTCCGGTGTCGGCGCGCGCCTACCGGGAGGGGCACGACGCGCTGGGCTGCAACGTGGTGTGGGCTGGTCCGGACGGCGCGAGCCGGCCGTTCACCCGGATGCGCCCCGGTGAGCCCGGCCAGGACCGCTGGCACGCCACCATCACGCCGGACGCCGTCGGCGAATGGACCTTCTCCGTCGAGGCGTTCCAGGACCCGTACCTGACCTGGCAGAACGCGGTGACCAAAAAGATCGCCGCCGGGCAGGGGCCAACCGACCTGGCCAACGACCTGGCCGAGGGCGCGCGGGTGCTCGCCGCCGCCCGGGACCTCGTGCCGGCCGCCGACCGCCCCCAGGTCGCCGACGCGCTCACCGCGCTGGTCGAGACCGACCTGCCGCTGGCGCAACGGGTCGACCCGGCGCTCGCCCTGGCCGACCTGCTCTGGGAGCACCCGGTGCGGGAGCTGGTCACGGCCGGTGACACGTACTCGATCTGGGTCGACCGCAAGCGGGCGCTCTTCTCCGCCTGGTACGAGTTCTTCCCGCGCTCCGAGGGGGCCTCGGGCGGCCGGTCCGGCACGTTCGCGACCGCCACCGACCGGCTGCCCGGCGTCGCCGCGATGGGCTTCGACGTGCTCTACCTGCCGCCGATCCACCCGATCGGCCGGGTGAACCGCAAGGGCCGCAACAACGCGCTCACCGCCGGGCCGACCGACGTGGGCTCGCCGTGGGCGATCGGCGCCGCCGAGGGCGGCCACGACACCATCCACCCCGATCTGGGTACGCCGGCGGACTTCCGGGCCTTCGTCCAGGCGGCGGCGGCGCAGGGCCTGGAGGTGGCGATGGACCTGGCGCTGCAGTGCGCGCCGGACCACCCGTGGGTCACCGAGCACCCGGAGTGGTTCACCACCCGGGCCGACGGCAGCATCGCGTACGCGGAGAACCCGCCGAAGAAGTACCAGGACATCTACCCGGTCAACTTCGACAACGACCCGGAGGGCATCCGGGCCGAGGTGCTGCGGGTGGTGCTGCACTGGGTCGGCGAGGGCATCCGGATCTTCCGGGTGGACAACCCGCACACCAAGCCGTTCGACTTCTGGCACTGGCTGATCGCCGAGGTCAAGACTGTCGATCCGGACGTGCTGTTCCTGGCCGAGGCGTTCACCCGGCCGGCGATCATGCACGGTCTCGGCAAGATCGGCTTCACCCAGTCGTACACCTATTTCACCTGGCGCACGACGGCCGCGCAGATGCGGGAGTACTGCGAGGAGCTGGTCGCGTCGGCCGACCACATGCGGCCCAACTTCTGGCCGAACACGCCGGACATCCTGCACGAGTCGTTGCAGCACGGCGGCCCGCCGATGTTCAAGATCCGGGCGGTGCTGGCCGCGCTGCTCTCCCCCTCCTGGGGGATGTACGCCGGTTTCGAGCTGTTCGAGCACGTGGCCCGGCCGGGCGCAGAGGAGTACCTGGACAACGAGAAGTACGAGCTGCGGCCCCGGGACTGGGCCGCAGCCGAGGCGCAGGGCCGTTCGCTGGCACCGTTCCTGACCACCCTCAACCGGGTACGCCGGGACAACCCGGCGCTGCACCAGCTCCGCAACCTGCGGTTCCACGAGATCGACAACCCGGCGTTGCTGTGCTGGTCGAAGCACGACCCGGAGACCGGCAACACTGTCATCGTGGTCTGCTCGTTCGACTCGCGCGAGGTGCAGTGGGGCAACACCACGCTGGACATGCCAGCGCTCGGCTTCGACTGGCACGAACGGTTCACGGTGCACGACGAACTGACCGGCACCAGCTACGACTGGGGTCAACGCAACGCGGTACGGCTCGACCCGTACCTGCAACCGGCGCACGTGTTGACCGTGCGCCGCCCGGCCCCGCCGACCGTGCCGCAGCCGGCCGGAGCGGAGCCGGCCGACCTCACCGTCGCCGACGTGCCGGACGACCTGTCCGGCGGCACCGCCCCGGTGGCCCCGGCCACCGAACCGTCGGCCCCCGCCACCGCGCCGTCGGCCCCCGCCACCGCGCCGGAGACCCCGGCCAGCGTGGCGGCGACGCCGGCCACCCTGGCGTCCCGGGCGACGGCCCGTGCGGCCGCCACCCGCCCGTCCCGTTCCGCGCCGACCGCTCCCGCCTCGAAGGACGACCGATGGACCAGCTGATCTCCGGCGCGACGCACGACCCGCACGCGCTGCTCGGCGCGCACCCCGCCGACGGGTCGACCACGATCCGCACGCTGCGCCGGGGAGCCGGTGACGTGGTGCTGCTCGTCGGCGACGAGCGGTACCCGATGAAGCGGGTGCACGACGTGGGCGTCTTCGAGGCCACCGTCGAGGGCACCGTGCTCGACTACCGGGTGGACGTCGACGGCGTCGCCCACGACGACCCGTACCGCTACCCGCCGACCCTCGGTGAGCTGGACCTGCACCTGATCGGCGAGGGCCGGCACGAGCGGCTGTGGGACGCGCTGGGCGCACGGGTCTTCGACGAGGGCGTGGCGTTCAGCGTGTGGGCGCCCAACGCCCGCGGTGTCCGGGTGATCGGCGACTTCACCGGCTGGGCGCCCGACGACGGTTGGCCGATGCGGTCGCTCGGCTCCAGCGGCGTGTGGGAGCTGTTCGTGCCCAACGCACGGGTCGGGGCCCGCTACAAGTACCGGGTCCTCGGCGCCGACGGGCGGTGGCGGGACAAGGCCGACCCCCTGGCCGCGTACGCGGAGGTGCCGCCGGCCACCGCCTCGGTGGTGCACCACTCGACGTACCGGTGGAACGACGCGGACTGGCTGGCCCGCCGGGCCGAGCGGCAGCCGCACCAGGAGCCGATGAGCGTCTACGAGGTGCACCTCGGCTCGTGGCGGCCCGGGCTGGGCTATCGCGAGCTGGCCGAGCAGCTCACCGAGTACGTCACCGGATTGGGCTTCACGCACGTGGAGTTCCTGCCGGTGATGGAGCACCCGTTCGGTGGTTCCTGGGGTTACCAGGTGACCGGCTACTACGCGCCGACGTCCCGCTTCGGCGACCCGGACGACTTCCGCTACCTGGTGGACCGGCTGCACGCCGCCGGCATCGGCGTGATCCTCGACTGGGTGCCCGCGCACTTCCCCAAGGACGAGTGGGCCCTGGCCCGCTTCGACGGCACGCCGCTCTACGAGCACCCCGACCCGCGCCGCGGCGAACACCCCGACTGGGGCACGTACGTCTTCGACTTCGGCCGCAGCGAGGTGCGCAACTTCCTGGTCGCCAACGCGCTCTACTGGTGCGACCAGTTCCACGTCGACGGGCTGCGGGTGGACGCCGTCGCCTCGATGCTCTACCTGGACTACTCCCGCAACCACGGCGAGTGGGCGCCCAACCAGTACGGCGGTCGGGAGAACCTGGAGGCCATCGCGCTCATGCAGGAGGTGAACGCGACCGTCTACAAGCACCACGCCGGGGTCATGATGATCGCCGAGGAGTCCACCGCCTGGCCAGGCGTGACCGGCTCCACCGCGAACGGCGGGCTGGGCTTCGGCTTCAAGTGGAACATGGGCTGGATGCACGACACCCTGCTCTACACCTCGAAGGACCCGATCTACCGCCAGCACCACCACCACCAGCTCACCTTCTCCCTGGCGTACGCCTGGAGCGAGAACTACGTGCTGCCGATCAGCCACGACGAGGTGGTGCACGGCAAGGGCTCGCTGGCCGGCAAGATGCCCGGCGACACCTGGCAGCGGCTGGCGAACGTGCGCGCGCTGCTGGCGTACATGTGGGCGCACCCCGGCAAGCAGTTGCTCTTCATGGGCTCCGAGCTGGCCGACGACCGGGAGTGGAGCGAGGAACGCGGCCTCGACTGGTACCTGCTGCACGACCCGGCCCGCGCCGGCGTGCAGCGCCTCGTCGGCGACCTCAACCGGGTCTACCGGGACACCCCGGCGCTCTGGGCACAGGACACCGACCCGGCCGGGTTCCGCTGGATCGCCGGCGACGACGTCGCCAACAACACCGTGTCGTTCGTCCGGATCGCCCCGGACGGCTCGACGCTGGTGTGCGTGGCCAACTTCTCCGCGTTGCCGCTGCACGACTACCGGATCGGCCTGCCGGCCGGCGGGACGTGGACCGAGGTGCTCAACACCGACGCGCACCACTACGGCGGGTCGGGGGTGGGCAACCTCGGTGAGGTACGGGCCGAGGACGTGCCGTGGCACGGGATGGTGGCGTCGGCGGCGCTCCAGGTCCCGCCGTTGGGCGTCATCTGGCTCCGCCAGGGCTGAATGGTCTGAGGCAGCGGGGTCGACTGGCGGTGCTCCGCCGAAGGGGAACCACACACGGCGGCTGCCGTGGGCTCGCTACGGCCGGGGCTTCACGTCACTTCCGGCGGGCGCTCGGATTCCACGGCAGGGTCACCAGATCCACCAGAAACATGCGGCTGAACCGCATCTGCCGCTCGAGAATGCCTCTGCCGAGAGGGCTCACCGAGAAGTGGGCAGCTTGGATCGCCATCGTCACGATCGCCGTTAAGACAGAGACAACGAAGACCGCGACAAGGGGGGCGACGATGCCCACCGAAACGCCATGGCTGATCAGGTGATGAGCCTTGAGGACCTGAGTCGAAGCGATGACGGCGATCGACACGAAGATCACCCGCCACGACAGCACGAGCAGTCGATAGGACATGCGGCCCCTGGTCGCGGCCACCTGCTCGTGGGACATCTACTTCTCCTCAAAGGACACGGACCAACGACGGTACGAGTAGCGCGAAGAGCGACCAGCCGCCCACCAGGAACAGGAGGTGCCGTTTCCAGGCAACTGCTCGCTCCAGGTGGTCCTCGGCGGCTGTCCGGGCATTCGCGTAGCTCTCGATCTTCTCGACCGCCCGATGGGCTCCGGGATACCCCACCAGCCGGCCCACAAGGGAGGGCTGAAACGCGTAGCAGTGCACATCGTCCGCGTCTCGCACTCGCACGACGAGACCGTGCTCGGCGTCCACCTGCTGCACGCGACTCCACGGGATCACTGTCGACAGTCCCGGGTTGACCACCAAGAGGGCGGACGGGGTCACCTTCACGTAGGAGAACATGGTGGCGAGCGTGACGAGGTGACAGATGCCGACGAAGAACGCGGCGACCAGCAACAACCCACCCCAGCCGTTCGCCGGGTTCCTGCTGATCATCACCATCATGAAGCCGAACAGGGCCCACAGCATCACACCGCCGAACCACACGCCCCAGTTCCTCATCGGCATCAGAGTCCTGCAACCCTCACCATCCCCCGCCTCTCGGGTCGGATCGGACCGTAGCGCAGCGCGGCGACCCCTCGCTCGCCCACCGACACCTCATGGCTGACCAGGTGGGAAGCCCTTAGGACCTGAGTCGCCGCGATGACTTCGAGCGACAGGAACACCGCCCGCCACGACAGCACCTGCAAGCGGTACGACCTGCGCCCACGGATGTCGTCTCGCTGGCCGCTGGGCATGATCACCCCTACCTCGCATGCCCTGGCGAACCGCGGTCAGAACGTGGCGATCGGGTTGACCGGGCTGCCCGACGTGCCGGCGAAGCGGACCGGTGCGACTGCGAGGTGGAAGTCCCACTGGCCCAGCTCCGCAGCCGTTGCCGCGCACGCCTCCAGGTCGCAGTTGTCGAGCAGCCACAGACCCATCGCGACGAGACTCACCGCGTGCACCGGCATCAGCACGTCGTCGTACCCCGACGGCTGAACGTCCTGGGGTGTGTCGGCGCCGATCAGCGCGACGTCGCGTTCACGCAGCCAGGGCAGGCAGGACGCGTGCCACCCGGCCTGCGTGAAACCGCCGGTCTCGCCGGCCTCGTGCCGGGCCCGGCCGTAGCCGGTGCGCAGGAGTACCGCGTCGCCGGGTCGCACCCGTACGCCCTGGCGACGCTCGGCCTCCTCGAGATCGTCGGGGAACACGCCCTGCCCCGGCTCCAACCACTGCACGTCGCGGGCCCTCGCGACGTCCAGCAGGACGCCCCGGGTGATGATGCCGTTCGCCGCCGCCGTGACAGCCGCCCACGCCGATCCCGTCGCGGCGTCGACCATTGAGTGCGATCGCCCGTTGTACATGGTGCCGTCCCAGAAGATGTGGCACGGCGAGTCGACGTGGGTGAGGGTGTTGCCGTGGAACGTGATGCCGATCCGCTCGGACGAGAACCCCCAGCGCCGGTCGGCGTGGAAGGCGGGCGGCATGTTCTCGGCACCCGGCATGTCGGCAGTGCACGGGCACGTCGTGGTCGACCGCTCCATGTCCTTCGGTACGGCGACCTCCCACGCGCAGGACACGCTCCTGCCGTGCCGGACGGCCCGCGCCGCCGCCAGCCGGACCTCGTCGGTGATGTGGTTCAGGGTGCCGAGCTGGTCTTCGTCACCCCACCGTCCCCAGTTCGACAGCGTGTCGAAGTAGCCGAGCACGTCGTCCTGGGTGGGCATCGGTCGCCGTGCCGTCATCCCAGCATCAACTCCTTCGCGCGGTTCGAGACACCGCCGGTAGGCTAGCCCGCCGCTGGATCGAAGAGCCGGCACGACTGGTTGACCCGTCGCGTCCCCGCCGTGCGAGATCACCTCACCGCGGCGCGACGGGACCGTACGGCAACCCTCGGCCGCCGGCAGGCAGACCCGGCCCTGGGTGATCGACGGCATGGGGATCCGAGCAACTTCCCGGTTGTTGCTGCCTCCGACATGCGGGAGACACCAACAACCCTGATGTTGCACGGATCTCGGCGTCGGGCACGCGCCGGCCGGTGGGGTCAGACCAGGCCTGCGTCGCGCAGCAATTGCCAGAGGCCGGCGCCGTCCGGCGCGGAGAGCCACTTCTGCCCCACCGGCCCCGATGACGGGCGTCCGGCCGGGGCGGGCAGGGTGCCGGCCAGCACCGACTGCGTCGGGGAGAGGCGGCGGATCGCCACCCCGGCGACGTTCTCCGGGTGGGCGGCGGCGAACTCCCGGTAGATCTCCTGGTCGTGCTGGCCGTCGTCGCCGACGAGCAGCCAGCGCACGTCGGGGAACTCCTTGGCCAGCCGGGCCAGGGTGGACCGCTTGTGTTCCATGCCGCTGCGGAACCAGCGGTCGGCGGTCGGGCCCCAGTCGGTGAGCAGCAGCGGCCCGGCCGGGTACAGGTGCCGGGACAGGAAGCGGGTCAGGGTGGGGGCCACGTTCCACGCGCCGGTGGAGAGGTAGAAGACCGGCGCGCCCGGGTGCGCGGTGACGAGCCGCTCGTAGAGCACCGCCATGCCCGGCACGGCGGCGCGGGCGTGCTCGTCGAGCACGAACGTGTTCCAGGCGGCGAGCAGCGGCCGGGGCAGCGCGGTGACCATCACCGTGTCGTCGATGTCGGAGAGGATGCCGAACTTGACCTCCGGGTCGAGGATGCGCACCGGTGCGTCGACCGGTTCGGCGTCCGGGACGCTGAGCCGGACGGTGCCCCAGCCGGGCGGCAGGTCGGCCTCGACCAGGGTGTCGACGAAGCCGCTGCGGTCGGCCTGCGTCTCGTGCCGCACCCCGCCGGCCTCGATGGTCACCGTGACGTGCTTGTTGGGCAGGGTGGTGAAGCTGCGCCAGCCGCGGACCTTGTCCAGCCGACCCCGCTGGCGAGTGTCCGGACGCCCCAGCAGCACCCGGCACATCACCCGCACCCAGCCCGGCGCGCCGTAGCCGGTGTACGCGACGATGTTGACCCGCCAGCCGGTGCGCCGCAGCCGACGCTGCACGAGCTGGTGAACGGCGTCCTCGATCCGCGCAGCCCGGTGCAGGTTCGGAACGGCCAACTGGCCGGCGGGAGTGGGTGGCACGCGCCAACCCTGCCACACGTCGACAGCCACGGCCACGCGAGCCAGCCCGGCTGCGCCGACCAGCCCGCCCACCGTCGAACCGACCCGGCCCCGGCTGCGCCGATCCACCTCGGCGACCCGGCCGGACGTGAAACACTCCGGTCGGGACGACGACGGGGGCGTTGGTCGTGTCGCAACCAGAGCAGCACCGTGGGCGATGGCGTCCACGACTCGACCGGCCGGCGCTCGTCGCGCTGCTGCTCGGGCTGGCCGGCGTGGTCTACCGGCTGGTCCTGACAGTGTTCACGGTGCCGGTGTCGAACAGCGACGAGGCGACGTTCGGTCTTGCCGCGCTGCACATCGGGCAGGGCCGGGAACGCCCGGTCTTCCTGTACGGCCAGCACTACATGGGGATGCTGGAGTCGTACCTGGCGGCGCCCCTGGTGGCGGTGGCCGGGCCGAGCTGGCCGGTGCTGCGGTTGCCGATGCTGGTGCTGTACGCGCTGTTCCTCTACCTGATCCACCGGTTGACCCGCCGGATCTGCACACCCTGGTTCGCTACCTTCGTCGTCGGCCTGCTGGTGCTCGGCGGCGAGCGGGTGGTGCGCGACCAGCTCACCGTGGTCGGCGGTCGGCCCGAGGTGAAGCCGGCGGTGCTGGTGATGCTGCTGATCGCGGTGGGGTTGGCCGCCGGCACGATCCGCCGCCGCCGATTCGCTGTCACCGCGTTCGGTCTGCTCGTCGGGCTGGCCCTCTGGTCGGACTGGCTGATCCTGCCGTACCTGGCGGTGGCCGGGCTGGCCCTGGTCTGGGCGGTGCGGCGGGAGTTGCTCGGCTGGTCCGGTCTGCTGCTGGTGGCGGGAGCCGTCGTCGGGGTGGCCCCGATGCTGCTGGACAACCTGCGGGCCGGGCCGGGTGACGACTCGCTGTCGGTGTTCCGGGAGATCAGCACCAAGGACGGGCCGCTGCCGCCGTGGTCCGACCGGATCCGGGGCGGCCTGCTGGAGGGGGTACCGCTGGCGCACGGGCTCTGCCCGGTCGACGGCTGCGGGCGGTGGCAACAGTGGTTCGGGGTGCTGTACCCGGTGCTGCTGGTGGCCGGCGCGGTGGTCGCGGTGGTCGCGTACCGCCGGGCGGCCGGGGCGGCGCGCGGGGCGCGGGTGGGACCAATCGTGCAGCTCGCGCTGGTCGTGGGTGCCACGTTGACACTGCTGTCGTACGTGCGCAGCCCGCTCGCCGCGACCAGTCCACTGGACAACGCGCGGTACCTGTCGGTGCTGCAACTGTCGCTGCCGGCGGTGCTCTGGCCCCTCTGGGTGGTGGCGGTGGCCTGTTGGCGGGGCACTGTCGGCGCGCTCGGCCGGCTCACCGGGGCGCTGTCCACCGCCGTGCTGGCTGCCCTGACCGCTACCGCGCTGGCGATCACCGGGCTCTTCGCGGCAACCGGCACCGCGGCGTCGCGGACCGAGGAACGCCAGGCCCGGGAGTTGGCTGCCGCGCTGCGCGCCGACGGCCCCCACCAGGTGTACGGGGACTACTGGACCTGCAACCGGTTGATCTTCAACACCGACGAGACGGTGGTCTGCGGGGTGCTCGACGGCGATTTGTCCCCCGGGCAGAACCGCTACCTGCCGTACTGGCGGCAGGTCGGGCGGGCCGATCGGCCAGGCTACGTGGTGGAGGTCGACTCGCCGATGGATCGGCGGCTGCGCCGACTGCTCGCCGACCGGGCCGACGCCGCACCGATGCGCGAGGTCGGCGGCTATCGCGTGTACCACCCCGACACCCCGGTACGACCCTGGCGGTAGTGGCAGGTCGTACGCTGGCCGGGCCGCCGCCGTTGCACCGCCGAGGAGACCCATGCTCATCCTGCTGCCGCCCTCCGAGGGGAAGGCCGACGCCGGCACCGGACGACGCTGGTCCCCCGACCGGGTCTCGCTGCCCGAGCTGAACCCGGCCCGGGAGCGGGTGCTGGACGCGCTGGTGGCGCTCTGCGCCGGGCCGGACCAGGAGGCCGCACGGGACGCGCTCGGGCTCAGCGAGGGTCAGCGGGGCGAGTTGCGCCGCAACGCTCGACTGCGGGAGGCGGCCACCGCGCCGGCCGAGCGGCTCTACACCGGGGTGCTCTACGAGGCGTTGGAGCTGGCCTCGTTGCCGGCCGCGGCGCAGCGGGCCGCCCGTCGGTCGATCATGATCAGCTCCGGGCTGTGGGGCGCGGTCCGGCTGGCCGACCGGATCCCCCCGTACCGCTGCCCGATCGGCGCTCGCCTGCCGGGCATCGGGAGGTTGTCGGCGTACTGGCGTCGGGAGCTGACGCCGGTGCTGGACGCCGCCGCCGGCAAAGGCCCGGTGCTGGACCTTCGCTCCGGCGCGTACGCGGCCACCTGGACGCCGCGCGGGACGCTGGCCGAGCGGACCGTCACCGTGCGGGTGCTGCACGAGCGGGAGGTCGACGGCGTGCCGGTCCGCTCGGTGGTCAGCCACTTCAACAAGGCGACCAAGGGTCGTCTGGTACGCGACCTGCTCGTCGCCGGTGCCCGACCGCGCACCGCCGACGAACTGATCGGCACGCTGGGCGAGCTGAAGTACACCATCGTGGACCAGGCCACCGCGCCAGGCCGGATACGGCAGGTGGACCTGGTGGTCACCGACCTCTGAGGGCCGGCAGCCGCAAGATTTGCTCAAGCCTGGGCCGGAGCAGTTCCGTAACGGCGGCGCAGGGGCCACGGTAGGGGCACCCAGACTCCGACAAGGGAGCCTCCGTTGACCCCCGAACCCGCCGTGCTCGACCGGCTCCGCTCCCCGGCGCCGCCATCTCCGTTGGACTGGCTGACCCTGGGCGACGCGTTCGAGGCCGCCTGCCTGCTGCGGTGCACGCCACCCCCGACCACCGCCCGGCCGAAGGCGGCACGCCCGGCGCACGCACCGGGGGTGGAGTTCAACCGGGAGGACGCGGCGCAACGGATGCGCCAGTTGCTCGCCCGACTAGACGTCCCCGTCACCCACGAGGTCGTCGTCGGCGGTCTGCGCCGCCGCTACGAGCTGCACCGGCTCTGGGTGCCCCAGGAGCACCAGGACGCGTACACCCGGGTGTTGGACGCGGGCTGGCGGCAGGGACGGCGTGAGCTGCTCGGCGGGCCGCTGCCCGGCGCCTCGCCGGCGCGCCGGCGGTTGGTGACCCGACTCGCGGCGGCGGCCTGGCGTTCGGCGCTGCTGGCCGCCGGGCGGCACGTCCGCCGGCACATCCTCGGCGTGCGGCTCACCGACCGCGAGCTGGCCGCAGTGCTGATCCGCGGCGCCGCCGTGCTCGACGTGCCGGCCCGGCTCCGCCCGGGCACCGGCTGCTTTCTGGTCAGCGTGGCCGACGGTCCGGACCGGGCGCGGATCCTGAGCAGCGCGGCGCTGGAGCCGGCGCGCGGGCCGGCGACGGCACAGGCCGCGGTCGCGCCGCCGGCACGTCGGCCGGCCTGCTGACCGAGGCGCCGGCCCACACCCGCCGAGCGCAACGCGGCAAGGGGGCTTGCGCACGCCGGTGCGACGGCCCACAGAGGGCTTGCGCACGCCGGTGCGACGGCGCACAGTGCACCGCGTGAGTAGTACCTCGTCCAGCCGGCCCGGCCGACACCGCGCGGGGCCGGCCGCCCTGATGACGGTGCTGCTGATCGCGAACCTGGCCGTCTCCAGCTGCCGGGACGCGCCGACCGCGCCGACGACGATCCGGATCGCCACCGGCAGCCCCACCGCCGTCTACTACGCGTTCGGCCAGTCGCTGGCGGCCATCCTCAACCGGGAACTCCCCGGCGTGCGGGCCAGCGTGGTGATCACCGCCGCCTCGGCGGAGAACGTCCAACTTGTCGGTTCCGGCGCGGCCGAGCTGGGCTTCACCCAGGCCGACGTGCTGCCCACCAGCACGGCGGAGAACCCCACGGTCCAGGCCATCGCCCGGGTGTACGACGACCAACTGCACCTGGTCACCACGGGCGGCGGTCCGGTGCGCACGGTCGCCGACCTGCGCGGTCGTCGCGTCTCCGTCGGCGCACCCGGCTCGGGCACCGAAATCACCGCGACCCGGCTGCTGGAGGTGGCCCAGCTCGGCGGCGACGAGGTGCGTCGGGAGCGGCTCGGGCTGGACGACTCGGTGGCGGCGTTGCGGTCCGGACGGATCGACGCGTTCTTCTTCTCCGGCGGGTTGCCGGTGCGGGGCATCGAGGAGTTGGCCTGGCGCAGCGCCACCCGGATCGTGGACCTCAGCGAGTGGACCGAGCCGCTGCGCGACCGCTACGGCCAGGTCTACGTCTCCCGGGACATCCCCCGCTCGGTGTACGGGGTGGACGCGGTCACCACCGTCGCCGACCCGAACTACCTCATCGTCCGGGCCAACCTGCCGGAGCGGTTGGTCCGCGAGGTGACCGGGTTGTTGATGGAACGCCGGGCCGAACTGGCCGCCGCGCATCCGGCGGCGGGGCGGATGAGCCCTCGCTCGGCGATCGTCACCGCGCCACTGTCGCTGCACCCCGGGGCCGCCGCCTGGTACCGCGCGGCGAAACCCTGACGACCGGCCGTCACCGCGCCGGGGCGGGCCGCAGGTCGGCGGTCGACTCCTCGTCCAGGGGCTCCGCCGACAGGTCGGGTTCCGCCGCCGGGAACCACAGGGCGGCGACCAGCCCGCGTGACTCCCCCGGGCGCATGGTGAGCCGCCCGTCGGACGCGTCCACCAGCACGGCGGCGATGGTGAGGCCCAACCCCGCGCCGTCCACGTTCTGGGCGTCCGGCGCTCGCCAGAACCGCTCGGTCGCCTGGCCGAGCTGACTCTCGGTCATGCCCGGCCCGGAGTCGCGCACCTCCAGCGCCACCCCGTCGTCGCGGCGGGACACGGTCACCGTCACCGCCCCGCCGGCCCCGCTGAACTTCACCGCGTTGTCGATCAACGCGTCCAGCGCCTGGTCGACGGCGGTCGGCACGGTCCGGGCGTACGCCGGCGCGTCGGTCGTGGCCAACCGCAACGCGACCGAACGGTGCCGGGCCAACGGCGCCCACGCGGCTACCCGGGACGCGGCCACGGCGGCGGCGTCCACGGTGACCCGCTCGTTCTCCTCCCGTTCGGCCCGGGCGAGGGTGAGCAGCGCGTCGAGCACCAACGCCAGCCGGTCGGTCTCCTCCAGGGCCAGCTGGTGCTCGGACCGGCCGTCCGGGTCGGTGAGGCTGGGGCCCAACTCCTCCACCCGCAGCCGGAGCGCGGTGAGCGGGTTGCGCAGCTGGTGGCTGGCATGCGCGACGAAGGCGCGCTGCCGGTCCATCACGTCGGACACCACGTCGGCCATGTGGTTGAAACTGGCGGCGAGGCGGCGTAGCTCCGGAGGGCCCAGGCGGTGCTGGACCCGGGCACCCCGGTCACCCTCGGCGATCTCGTGGGTGACCGCGTCCAGTTCGGTGACCGGGCGCAGCACCCAACCGGCCAACCCGAACGCGGTGAGCACGCAGGCCAGCACGGCGAGCAGACCAGCCAGGGTGAGCAGCAGCCACCACGCGACGACAGCTCGGCGGATCTGGTCGGACGGGGTCACGATCACCACCGCACCGAGCACCTCACCACCGTCGTTGATCGGGGCGGCCACCACCACCGGGCCTGTCGTCCAGGGCCAGACCGACTCGGGCGCGCTGGTCTGCTGCCCGGACAGAGCGATGTCCAGAACCGTCGCCGTTCCCGGGTCGGGCTGCCACCTCGGCGACGCGACCGGGGTGCTCCGGTCCCGGTCGACGACCGCGACGGCGATCGCGTACAGGTTGTCGTAGCTGGTCAGCTCCGACTCGATCGGGCCCGGCCCACCGTCGCGTAACGCCGGCCCGGCCAGCGAGGCGAACCGGGTGGCGTCGGCGAGCCGGTCGGCACGGACCCGTTCGGTCTCGCGGCTGGCC
This sequence comes from Micromonospora sp. WMMD961, assembly GCF_029626145.1. Taxonomy (NCBI): domain Bacteria; kingdom Bacillati; phylum Actinomycetota; class Actinomycetes; order Micromonosporales; family Micromonosporaceae; genus Micromonospora; species Micromonospora sp. WMMD961. Next base: position 2,486,069 of record NZ_JARUBJ010000002.1, on the reverse strand, counting down.
ATGGTCACGGCCAGCGGTGTCTCCAACGCGATGAGGACGAGCACCATCAGCAGCAGATAGCTGATCACCAGTCGACGGCGCACGTCAGCCCCTCACGCGTCACGCAGTCGGTAGCCGACGCCGCGGACGGTCTCCACCAGGCGGGCGTCACCGAGCTTGCCGCGCAGCGACCCGACGTGCACCTCGACCGTGTGCCGGTCGGCCCAGGTGGTGCCCCACGCGTCGAGCAGGATCCGATCGCGGGGCACCGCCACCCCGGGCTGGCGGGCCAACGAGAGCAGCACGTCGAACTCCTTGCGGGTCAACGTGACGGCGCGACCGTCCACGGTCACCGTCCGCGCGGCCACGTCGATGCGCACCGACCCGGCCTCGATGAGGTGCCGCTCCGGCGCGGCGTTCGCGGCCCGGCGCAGCACCGCCTCGATCCGGGCCTGCAACTCCACCATCGAGAACGGCTTGACGACGTAGTCGTCCGCGCCGAGGCGCAGACCCAGCACCCGATCCCGTTCCTCGCCCCGGGCGGTCACCGCGATGATGCCGAGCTGGCTGCTGCGGCGGCGCAGCTCCCGGCACAGGTCCGTGCCGTCCCCGTCGGGCAGGGTCAGATCGAGCAACACCAGGTCACACGGGGCTGCGGAGAGCGCGGCCGCGACGGTGGCCGCGTGCTCGACCTCGTACCCACGGCGGGTCAGGGCGGAGGAGAGCGCACCGGCGACCCGGCGGTCGTCCTCCACCAGCAGGATCCGCACCAGTGCCTCCGTCCGTCGCAACGCCGTTCTGCGAATGGTGGCAGAAGCGCGTGCGAAGCGGGAGGCCGCGTACCGCGATGTGCCGCTACAAGCCGAAGACGTCGTCGGCGGTGGCGTCCCGGACGCCGTCGGTGAAGCCGCGGAAGCCCGGGTCCTCGTGGCTGGCCGGCACGCTGGTGACGGTGACGCCGCCGGCCTGGGTGACCGCGTCGACCAGGGGCGGATAGTCGATCTCGGCATCCTGGAGGGCGTCGTCGTCCGCCTCGGCCAGGTTGATCACGTGCTGGACGTCGTCGGACGGGGTGTCCGGGTCCTCGGCCCACTCGCTGCCCGCCCGGTAGCACTCGTCGTACAGCGCGCGCTGGCTGTCGGTCCAGTCGTCGTCGTAGCTCTGCATCGCCCATCCCCTCCGCGGCCGTTGACCTGAGCATGCCCGGCGGGGGGCGACGAGCGCGGCGGTACCGACGAAAACCGGCTCGGCGCGCCCGCCCCGGCACCGTAGGCTGCCGAGGTGATCTACAAGCTGTTGACCAGCACGGAATGGGACGACGCCCGCGCCGCCGGCGCCTTCGCCGGCTCGGCCGTGGACCGGCAGGACGGGTTCATCCACCTCTCCGGCGGCGACCAGGTGGTGGAGACGGCGCGGCGGCACTTCGCCGGCGCCACCGGGTTGACGCTGCTCAGCGTCGCGGAGGACCGGTTGGGCGTCGCGCTGCGCTGGGAGCCGTCGCGCGGCGGGCAACTCTTCCCGCACGTGTACGGTCCGCTGCCGGTCGCCGCGGTGGTGGCGGCGCAGGCGCTGCCCGCGGACACCCCGGCCGCCGAGGCGGTGGCCGCACTGCTGGGCTGACATGGTCGCGCCCGGCCCGAGAGGTGTCGGGCCGGGCGCGCGACGCCATCCGTGCGGTTCAGCGGCAGAGGCGGCTGATCTCCTCCTGGAACCGGTCCATCGGGTTCGCCTCGGCGGGGCCGAGCAGGTAGGTCTTCAGGTCCCGGCGGGCATCGGTCATCGGGTCGTCGCCGGCCCGGGTCACCGACACGATCTTCTCCAGCTCACCGCAGTCCTTGGAGAGCAGGTACGCGGCCCGCGCCGTCGGGTACTCCCGGCGGAACTCGTCCTCGGACAGGCCGGCCGGGTTGGCCACCACGTACGGGCGCTGACTCTGCACGAAGTCGGAGACCACGCTGGACACGTCGCTGATCAGCAGGTCGGTCTGGTTGAAGCAGTCGAACAGGGCTGGGGTACGCCCGGTGACCACCAGATGCGCGGTGCCGTCCAGCGAGGACGCATCCGGGTTGCCGCCCGCGGCGCGGATGGCCGCGACGATCCGCTCGTGCACCGCCTTGGCGGCGTTGGACCGCGAGCCGGTGAGCGGGTGCGGCTTGTAGACCAGCCGCACCCGGGGACTCGTGGCCAGCAGCCCCTTGACGATCCGCTCACCCATCAGCACCAGCGAGGTGTGGTACGGGTCGTCGTCGAGCCAACCTTCCCAGGTAGGGGCGTAGAGCACGGTGAACGGCCGGTCCACCGACTCCGCGCCGAAGGTGTGCACCCCGGCGAGCTGCGGTCGGCCGATCTCGACGATGTCCGAGTCGAGCACCCCCACGCCGGCCCGGGCGTACCGCTCCCGGCCGGCCAGACCGGCGACCCAGACCTCGTCGTACACCTTGCTGTAGGGGTTGACGCTGGCCTGCTTGTCGCTGTCACCGTGCCCGACGAAGACGTGCTTCGTGGTGGGCTCGCGAAGCATGTGGATGTTCGCGCCGACGTTCGCGGCGTAGAGCGCCGCGCGGACGCCGCTGAGGTCGAGGTTCATGAAGTCGACCCCCGCCGGTACGCAGATCACCGGCAGCCGGGTGTCGGCCAACTCCTGGAACGCCTCCCGGCTGCGCATCAGCACCACGGCGCGCTGTTGGAGCGCCTCGGTCGGGGCGAGCCACATGTTGGCCTGGTAGACGTCCTTGGCCGGGCCGGCGAAGTAGAGCGCGACCTCGGGCCGGTGGGTGTCCAGCCAGCGCTGGACGGCGGGCAGCAGCGGCGCCTGCGGCGCACCCCGGCCCCGCAGCCAGGTCAGCGCGAGCGCGGCGGCCACCGCACCGGTCGCGACGACCGCCACCGCGCCGGCGGCGAGGAACGGCGTCGCGTCGTGCTGCACCGCGGCGGCCACGGCGGCCGGCACCAGCAGCAGGTTGAGCAGCGGCATCCGTTCGCCGGTGACGGCCGTCACCCAGCCCGGCGGCCGGGGAGCGGAGCGCAGCGGACCCAGCTCGATGTTGCGTACCAGGGCGGACGTCGGGTTACGACGCTCGACCATGATGGAGAGCGCCCCGGCGAAGACGGACGCGACCCAGACCACGGCCGGCAACACCAGCAGCAGGGTCAGTTCGCCGCCACTGAGCTGCACCTCGGCGACGACCAGCAGCACCGCAGCGAGGTCCCGGGTCAGTTGCCGGTACGACCAGTGCAGGCCCGCCTTCTCCAGCAGCACGTGCGATGTCGGGGACCGACGGGCGAGGAAGAAGTCGCCGAACACGGCGGCCAGCCCGGCGACTGCGAACAGCGCGACCCAGCCGAATGCGCCGGCGACGAGCATGACCAGGTAGGCCAGCACCAGCAGCGCCGCGCTGGCGGCCGCTCCGATACGACCTGACAACGTGCCGAACAAGCGAGTTCGCTCCCTACGATCTTCGTGTCGGGCTGGGCTCGGGTCTGCACGCGCACCAGGAGCCGAGACTGAAGGGCCTGGCGGGCGCTCGCCACGTCACGCCAGCGCGAGGCTGGCGGACGTGACTGCGACCTTAACGCGAACGGGCGCGGTGGTATCGAGCGGGTATCCGAGCACCATTCCGGTCAAAACCCTGCAACGCGACTGTCCTCAGGATCCACCGGTTGCCGAGCCGGGTGCGCCGACGCGGTAGCAGACCATCGCCCCCGGCGCCTTGCGCGACGCGAAGGGCTCCAGCCCCAGGGTTGGTGCGACAGCGGGGACGGCGGTGTTGCCCTTCCACACGCAGACCATGCCCACGCCCACCCGGTCCATCGCCCCGGCCACCGCGGAGCTGTCGACGGGCTCGCCGTCGGCGAACTGCGCGAGCAGCAGACGGTCCGTTGCGAACGGCGTCGTCGGGCCGTAGTCGGTGAGGTACAGGTCCCGCGGCAGCACCACCCGGACCTCCGTGGTGACCATCGGAAGCGACCGCATGACCGACGACGGGGCGAGCACCAGGCCGGCGGGACGGTCCAATTGCTTGATCCAGAACGAGGCGGCCTTGCGGTTGGGCGGCATCCGCCAGGTCGGGCTGGTCTCGACGGCCTTCCCGCCGTACCACATCGGCTTGCCCTGGGTGTAGAAGACGAACACCAGGAGCACGGGCAGTGCGACGGCGAGGACCTGGTTCACCCGGGCCGGCCCGGGCAGGCGGATGACCGCGAGGATGCCGACGAGCGCCGGCACCGGCAGGATCCACGGCACCCGCCACAGCACCGCCGTGAGACCGCTCAGGTCACCACCGAGCTTCAACACTCCGGGCACCATCAGGACCGTCACCGCCAGCGCGGCACCGACGGCGAGTTGCTGTGGCACACCCCGGCGGAGCAGGAGGGGAGACCACCAGACGGCGAGCCCGCCGATGAGACCGAGGACGCCGAGCCACAGGGTCAGCTCGTAGATGGTCCGCAGCTCCTGCAGCGGCGAGTACGTCGCGGCGGCCTCCTCCACACCACCGCGCAGCACCTGGACGAGCACGCCGGAGAGCAGCGGGTAGGCCGAGGCGGCCAGGAAGCACAGGACGGCCTCCCGCAGTCGCCGGGTCGCCAGCAGCGCCACCCCGGCCGCCCCGGCGAGCAGCGGCAGGAGGAACACGGCGGTGGTGGTGTAGCCGACGCTGGCGACGGAGAGCAACGTGAGCAGGACCAGCGCCCGCCGTGAGCGGTGCTCCAGGTAGTCGGTGAGGTACACCCAGGTGAGGGGGATCAGAGCGTGCAGGAAGACGCTCTTGCCCTGGGTGAGCCGGGGCAGGTGGTAGGTGTTCAGAGCGTCGGCGTAGTACGCCACGAGCAGGATGTAGGCTGCCGCGACGCCGAACGCGACCAGCGGGCGTCGCGGGGCCCACCGCTGCACGAGACGCCACAGGGCGAGGACCGCGAAGACGGCCAGCACCGGCAGCAGGAGGTACCACAGCACCGACGCGGTGTGCACGTGCAGCGCACGGGCCAGCGCCCCGACGAACACCTCGAACGAGGGCAGCGGCGGGTTCGCCGAACCGCCCGGCAACACACCCTCGGTGAACAGGAAGTCCTTGAACGGGATGGTGTCCCGCTCGGCCACCCAGACCGACTTGCCGACGTAGAAGACGTCGTCGAGGGACACCCGGTTGATCAACGTGCCGAAGTACGCGGCGGCCAGGGAGACGACGAGGACCACGTACCCCTGCACCGGGGTGGTGGCCCGGACGGGCGCGGCGGCGACCGCGCCGGCCGACCTACCGGCGGCCCGGGGCAGCGCCAGCCAGGCGGAGACCACCGACACCAGACCGATCCCGGCCGCCAACCACCAGCTCAACGCCCCCTTGCCGAAGGCGGCGAAGCTCGCGGCGCCGACCGCGCTGACGACCGGCAGGGCGTAACGACGCAGCAGCGACGCACGGTCGACGGAAGCGTCGGCGGGGCTGGCCACCGCCTCGTCGTCGGAGGGCCGGGGGGCCACGTCACGACGGCGCAGCTTCCAGGCCACGTACGCCGCGACCGGTTGCAGGACGACCCAGACCAGGAAGATGACGGACGGGCGCAGGTTGAGGCCGAGGTTGAGGTGGTAGAGCAGCGTCCAGATGGCGAAGCTGACCACCGCCGCGTCGGTGAACACGACGGGTGTGCCGGCCACCGCGGCGTTGAGCCGCCCGATCAGACCGCGCCGACTGCCACCGCCGGGTCGAGCACCCGCGCTCGCGGTGTTCCTCTGGTCGGCTGGCGCTGGAGTCGCAACAGCGTCTTCGACTTGCGTCACGGGGCGTCCTTGTCGTCCGGCGGCGAATTGAGGGCGAAAAGCGGATGTCTGATCGATGACAGCCGGGTGCCAAGTGGGCAGCCTAGCGGAATCGGACAGACGGACCGCCGCGGCAGGCGGCCGAGTGTCGGGTGACTGGTCAACCCGAGATCGGGGCCGCCCGAGGGCGGGACAGGGCACCGTCGGCGCCGAGCCCGGCGGCCACGGATTCGACCAGGTCGTCGAGGTATCCGTCGGTGAGGGGAAGCCGGGCGATGGCGAGCCGCCAGTAGAGCGGACCCACGATCAGGTCGATCGCCGCGTCCGGGTCGGTGTCAGCGGGCAGCTCGCCGCGCTGGACCGCACGGGTGACCAGGCGACCGCCGATCTCCTGTTGGCGCGCGTGCAGCACCCGGCGCAGGATCTCGTCGATGCTCGGGTTGCGGGCGGCCTCGGCCAGCAGGTCGGGGATGATCTGCGACGCCAGCGGGTGCCGCAGCGCGTGCGCCACCGCCTGGAACAGCAGGGCGAGGTCACCGCGCAGGGTGCCGGTGTCCAGCGCCGGCAGCTTGCCGTGTGCCGTCGCGGCGACGATCTCCAGCACCAGGTCGAGCTTCGAGCTCCACCGGCGGTAGATCGCCGTCTTGCTGACGCCGGCCCGCCGGGCCACCGCCTCGATGGAGAGCCGGCCGTAGCCGACGGCGGCGAGCTCCTGCATCAGCGCACGCCGGATCGCTGCGGTGATCTCGTCGCGCAGCACCGCCGCTCCGGCCGGGGCCCGCCTCTTCTCGGTCGTCATCCAGGGCTCTTATCGCAGGTCACGGGGACCAGAGTAACGCAACGACGATACGGTTGCGTCCCGACGTGTTTCGGACTACTGTCCTCGCAGCGACGAGGCGGCGCCCCGCGCACATTTCCCACTAGGATCCCATCGTCGCGAGCCACCCCGTCTGCACAGAGATCGGAGCGCCATTTCCATGGCCACCACCGCGCTGGTCGACCCCGACACGGGCCTGACCCAGGCGCAGCTGGCCGCTCGACACGGGCTACGGGTCGCCGGTGAGCGCCCCAGCGTCGTCGAGTACAGCCGCCGACTATGGGCGTACCGCCACTTCATCGCCGCGTACGCCAACGCCAAACTGGTCGCCTCGTACAGCAACGCCAAGCTGGGTCAGCTCTGGCAGGTGCTCACCCCGCTCACCAACGCGGCGGTCTACTACCTGATCTTCGGGGTGGTGCTGGCGCAGAACGAGATCCCGAACTACATCGCCTACCTGACCACCGGGCTGTTCATCTTCAACTTCACCCAGAGCGCGGTCCTGGCCGGCACCCAGTCGATCAGCAGCAACCTGGGGCTGATCCGGGCGCTGCACTTCCCCCGGGCCAGCCTGCCGCTGTCCACCACGATGACGCAGTTCCAGCAACTGCTGGCCTCGATGGTGGTGTTGATCGGCATCGTGCTGGTCACCGGCGAGCCGATCACGCTGGAGTGGTTGCTGCTGGTGCCGGCCCTGATCCTGCAGGCGGTGTTCAACGCCGGCGTGGTGCTGGTGGTGGCCCGGTTGGGCTCCAAGTCGAGCGACCTCAAGCAGGTCATGCCGTTCGTCCTGCGTACCTGGATGTACGGCTCCGGCGTCCTCTACAGCGTCAGCCTCTTCGAGCGGCTGCCGGCCTGGGCGACGACGCTGGTGCAGTACAACCCGCTGCTGGTCTACATCGAGCTGGCGCGGTACACGCTGCTCGAGGAGGCGCCGCTGCTCAACGAGTCGCTGGGTCAGCTCTGGCTGGTCGGCGCCGGGTGGGCGCTGGTCGCCGGGGTCGGCGGCTTCATCTACTTCTGGCGCGGGGAACAGGAGTACGGCCGTGGCTGAGCACTTCGACATGCCCATCGAGGCGACCGCGACGATGACCTCGACGCAGGAGCGCATCCCGACCGTCGTCGTGGACGACGCGCACATCATCTACCGGGTGCACCAGGGCGCCGGCGGTGGCACCACGCCGGTGGCCGCGCTGCGCCGACTGGTCAAGCGCACCTCCGCGCCGAACATCCGGGAGGTGCACGCGGTCAAGGGGATCTCCTTCACCGCGTACCGGGGCGAGGCGATCGGGCTGATCGGCACCAACGGCTCCGGCAAGTCCACCATCCTGCGGGCCATCGCCGGTCTGCTGCCGGTCAACCGGGGCGCGATCTACACCCAGGGGCAGCCGTCTCTGCTGGGCGTGAACGCCGCCCTGCTCAACGACCTCTCCGGAGAGCGGAACGTCACCCTCGGCTGCCTGGCGATGGGCATGCATCCCGACGACGTCGCCAAGCAGGCCGAGGGGATCATCGAGTTCTCCGGGATCAACGAGCGCGGCGACTTCGCGAGCCTGCCGATGCGGACGTACTCCTCCGGCATGGCGGCCCGGCTACGGTTCTCCATTGCCGCTGCCAAGAAGCACGACGTGCTGCTCATCGACGAGGCGCTCGCCACCGGCGACAAGGGCTTCCGCAAGCGCAGCGAGCAGCGGGTGCGGGAGTTGCGCGAGGGCGCGGGCACGGTGTTCCTGGTCAGCCACCAGCTCTCCTCCGTACGCGACACCTGCGAGCGGACGATCTGGCTGGAATCGGGCGTCCTGCGGATGGACGGCCCCACCGACGAGGTCGTCCGCGCCTACGAGGCGTACGCGAACAGCAAGTAGCACCTTCGGCATCGACACGACGCCACGGACCGCGTCGCCCGCGTTGGGGCGGCGCGGTCCGCGCGTTAAGGTTCATCCCGTCGCCGCTCGGGCGGAACCTTCCGTTTACGCATCCCTGAGAGTGAGGATCCGGCAATGACGCAGGACCAGACCACTGGCCCGGACGCCGAAGCGGAGACCCCGACGCCGTGGCGGCCCTCGCGGACGGTGGCCGTGGTTCTGGCCGGCGGCACCGGCACGCGGCTGGGCCTCGGCATCCCGAAGCAGCTGCTGAAGATCGCCGGCAAGCCGATCATCGAGCACACCCTGGCGGTCTTCGAGGCGGCACCGGAGATCGACGAGATCATCGTGCTGATGGCGTCCGGTCACGTCGACGACGCCCAGCAGATCGTCGAGAAGGCCGGCCTGCGCAAGGTCACCAAGGTGATCGAGGGTGGTGACACCCGCAACGCCACCACCCGGATCGCGCTGGACGCGGTCGGCCCGGCGGACTGCAACATCCTCTTCCACGACGCGGTGCGCCCGTTGCTCAGCGGACGGATCGTGCGTGAGTGCGTCAACGCGCTCTGGACCTACGACGCCGTGGACGTGGCCATCCCGTCCGCGGACACGATCATCCAGGTGGACGACAACGACTGCATCACCGACATCCCGGTGCGGTCCCGGCTGCGCCGGGGGCAGACCCCGCAGGCGTTCCGTTCCCCCACCATCCGCGAGGCGTACCGCATCGCCGAGGGTGACCCGAACTTCGCCGCCACCGACGACTGCGGCGTGGTGCTGCGCTACCTGCCCGGCACCCCGATCAAGGTGATCGACGGTTCGGACGAGAACATCAAGGTCACCCACCCGGTCGACGTGCACCTGGCCGACAAGCTCTTCCAGCTCGCGGCGGCGCAGGCACCCCGGCTGACCGACCACCGCAGCTACAGCGAGGAGCTGACCGGCCGCACCATCGTGGTGTTCGGCGGCAGCTACGGCATCGGCCACGAGCTGACCGAGCTGGCCCGTCGATTCGGCGCCCAGGTCTTCCCGTTCAGCCGTTCCAGCACCGGCACCCACGTGGAGCGGGCCGAGGACGTCGAGGCCGCGCTGACGACCGCGTTCGAGGCCACCGGTCGGATCGACCACGTGGTGGTCACCGCCGGGATCCTGGAGCGGGGCGAACTCGCCGAGATGGACGAGGAGACCATGGACCGGGTGCTCCAGGTCAACTTCGTCGGCCCGGTGACCATCGCCCGCCAGGCGCTGCCCTATCTGCAGCAGACCAAGGGTCAGTTGCTGCTCTACACCTCCAGCTCCTACACCCGGGGGCGGGCCCGCTACGCGCTCTACTCGGCCACCAAGGCCGCCCTGGTCAACCTCACCCAGGCGCTCGCCGACGAGTGGGCCGACGTCGGCGTACGCGTCAACTGCATCAACCCGGAGCGGACCGCCACCCCGATGCGGACGCGGGCCTTCGGCGAGGAGCCGGAGCACACGCTGCTCGCCGCGGAGGCCGTCGCCCAGTCGTCCCTGGACGTGCTGATCTCCGACCTGACCGGCCAGGTGATCGACGTACGCCGGGCGCCCGGGGACGGGGCCACGCCGAGCGTGCCGGCGCAGGCCGGGCCGGGTCAGGTCGAGACGCCGGCCGACGTGGCGTCGGCCAACTGACGCCCACGGCTGCGGAACCACGAACGGAGCGACATGCGCGGCGACCTGGTCCGAAAGCTGGCTGCCCGCTGCCTGAGCACCGGGTTGGCCGTGCTGGCCTTCGTCGTGCTGGCGCTCACCGACGGCACCGGCTGGGGCCTGGCGTTGGCCGTCGCGGCCGTGGTCGCCTCGGCCGTCGAGCAGCGCATCCGGCCCGGTGCTGACCTCGTCGCGGAGACGACGCTGATCGCCGCCGCGGTCCTGGTGGGTTACTGGCGTCGGCTGGACGACGGTGTCGACCTGGCGCTGGTCGCCACCGCACTGGTCCTGCTGGGGCTGGTGCTGCTGGTGGGGCCGCTGCGTACCGCCGGCAATCTGGAGATGCGGACGGCGAACCTGCCGGTTCGCGCCTGGACGCCGTTGGTCGCCGACCAGCTCGGCACCGCGCTACTCGGGCTGCTCGCCGTGGTGGCCCTCGCCGCCGCGCTGACAGTGCCTGCCGTGGTGCCACTGGTCGCCAGTCTGCTGGTCGGTGCGGGCGCCGGGACGGTCGCCCTGGACCTGGCTCGGCGGCGGTTCCGGCCGGGCGTCGGCGGTGGGGCGGTGGGCCGCGCGCTGCGTCGGCACCAGCCGGAGTTCGTGCTCTACTTCTCCGCCCCGCCCGGCTCGGAATACCAGGTCACCATGTGGCTGCCGTACCTGCAACGGATCGGCCGGCCCTTCCTGGTCGTGCTCCGCGAGCCGGAGTTCCTGGCACCGATCGCGGCGGCCACCGACGCTCCGGTGGTCTACTGCCCCACCCTGCGGGCCATGGACGAGGCCCTGGTGCCGAGCATTCGGGCGGCGTTCTACGTCAACCACGGGGCGAAGAACAGCCACTGCATCCGCTTCACCCAGCTCACCCACGTGCAGTTGCACCACGGCGACAGCGACAAGGCGCCGAGCGCCAACCCGGTGTCCGGGATCTTCGACCGGATCTTCGTGGCCGGCCCGGCCGCGATCGACAGGTACGCCCGCGCCGGGGTGCAGATCCCCGCGGAGAAGTTCGTGGTGGTGGGTCGCCCGCAGGTCGAGTCGATCCAGGTACGCCCGGAGCCCGCCCGGGGCCTGGCCCACCCCACGGTGCTCTACACCCCCACCTGGACCGGGCACCACGCCGACGCCGACTACTGCTCGCTGCCGGTGGCCGAGCAGTTGCTGCGCCGGCTGCTGGAGCGCGGTGCGACGGTGATCCTGCGGGCTCACCCGTACACCGCGCAGAACCCGGCGTCGGCGCGCCAGTTGGGCCGGCTGACCGAGGTGCTGGCCGCCGACCGGGCCCGCACCGGCCGGCAGCACGTGTTCGGTGCGGCGGCCCGGGAGCTGAGCCTCACCGAGTGCGTCAACGCCTCCGACGCGCTGGTCTCCGACGTGTCCGGGGTGATCTCGGACTACCTCTACTCCGGCAAGCCGTACGCGGTCACCGACATGGGTGACGCGGGTGACCGGTTCGTGCAGCGGTTCCCGCTGGCCGGTTCGGGTTACGTGCTGCGCCGGGACATGTCCAACGTGGACGGTGTGCTGACGGACCTGCTGGACACCGACCCGCTGGCCGAGGCGCGCTGGGCCACCCGCCGCCGCTACCTGGGCGACTTCCCGGCCGAGTCGTACGCCGAGGCATTCCTCACCGCCGCGCGCCGGGAGCTGACGGCGACGGACGAGCTGGCCGCGCCCACACCGGTGTAGCTCCTCAGCGGTACGGGTCGAGCAGCGCCAGCACCGCCGCCGGGTCCTCCACGTGGGCGTTGTGGCCGAGACCGGGCAGCGTGGTGACCGGTACGCCGTACTCCTTGAGCTGTTCGTCGGTGACCATCGGGTCGTGCTCCCCGCGCGCCAGCACGACCGGCACGTCGGTCGCCGCGAGAAGCGCGGCCAGGTCGGGCTCACCGACGGCGAACGCGGTCGGGTCCATGGCGAGGCGCCACCGGCCGTCGACCTGACGCAGGCCGGCGTCCACCACCGGGTGGTCCGGCGGGACCAGGCCGGCCAGGCCGGACACCCGCAGGTAGCGGCGGGCCGCCTCGGCTCGGGTGGCGAACCAGCTGACCGGGCGGGTGGCGAGGTCGGCGGCGCGGGTCAGCTCGTCGGGTGACCAGACGGCCTTGATGCCCAGCCCGACCACCGCGTCCACCGGCGTGCCGGCGGCGCGGGCGGCCAGCGCGAGGCCGACCACACCGCCCAGCGAGTGCCCGAGCACGACCAGCCGGTCACTGGCCGCCAGGCCGCGCGCTATCCGGTCGGCGAACCCCGCGAAGGTGTACGACGGCAGCGGCCCCGCCCAGCCGTGGCCGGCGAGGTCCGGTGCCAGCCACCGCCCCGTCCAGCGCTGCTCCAGCAACGGTGCCCACGGCAACCAGACGTCCCCGGTCGTACCCATCCCGTGCAGGAGCAGCAGGACCGGCCCGCGACCGGCTTGACCACCCGATTCATCCACCACGGCCGCAGTCTCCCACGGTTCACGGCCCGGTACGAGAGTCGTCATCCCCGCAACTCCCGGCGAGACACCGACGGCACCGACGAAGACGCCGCGGGCGCCGGCCCCTTGTGGGGGACGGCGCCCGCGGCGATCCAGCGTGCCCGGGTCAGGCGGAGTAGCCCCGGCTGGCGATCCAGTTGGCCAGGTCGATGGTGGTGATCCAGTACGACGGGTCGGCCGCGTTCGCCGAGTCGGCGATCCGGACGGTGCGGCCGTTGTCCTTGTAACCCACGACGGCGATGTAGTGCCCGCCGCCGTAGGAGTGCCAACCGCCGTCGGTGTCGGTGGCGTCGCCGACGACGTTGGCGACCACGCCACGGCCGTCGGTGATGGCCTTGACGACATCGGCCTGGAGTCGGTCCATCTGGGCCGGGCTGGGCGCGCCGGCGAACATCCGGGTCCGGTACGGGGAGCCCTTCACCTCGGCGTTGAGCACCCGGGTGGTGTCCTCGGCCGAGTTGGTGCCCATCTCGGTGGTGCCCAGTTCGGCGCCGAGTTCCTCCTGGGTGCGGTCGATACCGGCGGCGCTGAGCGCGTTACGGGTGGCCGCCGGACCGCAGTTGTAGTACGTGTTCTGCGCCTCGTAGTCGTAGTCGAGCACCTTGGTCGCGGGTGGCTTCGGCGGCGTCGGCTTGCGGGTCAGGTCCGGGTTGGCCTTGGCCTTGGCCACCGGCGCGGCGGCGCTGGTGGCCGGGGCGGCGGTGGTCGGCGCGGCGCTGGCCGACGGGGACGCCTCGCGCAGTTCGCTGCGGGAGGCGGCGACGTCGCTGCGCATCTCGGCGACCGTGGTCGCGGTGCGCTGGTTTGCGGGTGCGTCGTCGGCGGTGGTGAGCAGGGCGCCGGTGGTGGTGGCGATCGCGAGGGCCGCGGCGGAGGCGGCGACGATCTGGTACGGGCGCTCGGTGGCGAAACGGCGGAGCTGACGCTGCAGGGTGTGCTTCACGGGGTCCTCCACGGATCGGGGGGAGAGCGGCACACCGGCGACCGGACCGGCATCCGGGCAGGCGCCAGCGCGCGGACCGTGGTCCGCGGATGGTGAACCGCTCAGGGGAACGCCCGGCGCGGCCGGGCGGTCAGGCGATGACCCGGGGGGTCAGCTCACCGTCACTGGACGAATGAGCGGGGGCACCGCTGCGCCGTGGAGGCGAGGGAACAACCGAGGGGTGGAAAGGTGCTGCACGAGGATGGAACTCCTTCCGACACCGCCTACCGGGTTAGCTGACGGATTCGGGCGGGAAGATCGCCCTACCGCGGGCCGTGGCTCGCGGATTCACCCCGGACTTACTAGTGGGTCCCCGGTTCGTTCATCACGATTGAGCGGGTCGGCGCGGCGTCGCCTCTTGCGATCGGTTACCGCACCGGACGGGACGACACTACTGGTCACTCCACGCCCTGCCAAGCCAGGTTCACCTGCGTAAACCTAAATCGGGGCGGCAATTTCTGCGCGTATTGCCGATGACGTGACTCGATGGGACAAGCGGATGCGGCGACGCCTGTGGGCGATAACCGGACAGGCCGCCGAGAACGCGACCAGAATCACCGGAAGAATCGCGCCGATCGCGCCGGACGCCCGATTCCCCGTCAGCGTGAGCCGGCTCACGTCACGGATCGGGCTCAACTCACCCGGGCCGGGCGCCACCGTGCCACGACAGCCGGTCGGAACGCACCGGTCACCGATCGCCGGGCGGATAGCGGGTTCGGTCGCAGCCGGGCCGCCGCCGCGTAGGCCTCGGTGGCGAGGACGCACGCTGAGTCGGCAGCCAGTTCCGCGTCCCGCCAGGCAGCCCGCTCCCGGGCCGCCGCGGTCTCGTAGTCGGCCAGCCTCGCGTCCCGGATCGCCCGGCTGAGCAGCACCTCCTGCTCGACCGGGTGCCGCCGGGGGTCCCAGCCGCGCCGGTGCGCGAACACGTCGCCGAGCTGCGTCATGGTCAGGTCGCCCCGCCAGTACGCCGCCATCGCCGCCCGGTGCAGATAACGCTCCCGGGCGGCGTACTCGGCCGGGGTTCGGGGCGTGTACGGGGTGGGCAGCGCCCCGGCACCGGCGAAGCGACGGGCGGCGGTGTCCGCCTCCTCGTAACCGCCCCAGGCCCGCTCCATCTCCTCCTGAGCGGTCAGCCAGGCAGCGCGTCGCCGCTGCGCGGTCCTGGCCGCGCCGGTTGCGGCGACCGCCACCTCCTCGGCGTACCGACGCCGGTCGACGGCCTCCGCGGCGGCCACCTCCCGGGCGGTGGGGGCGGCCGGGCGCGGATCGTCCGAGGGCCGGTCCCGTTCGGGGCGGGCCACCAACAGGGCGAGCACGCCCAGGGCGAGCAGGAACAGGGTGGACCAGATGGCGGCGGCCTGCGGCACCTCGGTCACGAACTGGTAGAAGACAGCGGTCTCCATGGTCGGCACCTCGGGGAGAGAGCAGTGCGATGGGAAGTCGCGCCGGCCACCGGGCCACGGCGGAGCACGGGCCGGTGGGGCGCGGAGTTGGTGGGTCGACAGGCGCGGCGGCGGGACGCTCGTCCCGAGCGACTCAGGCCCGGGTGGCGCCCGGGGTGACTCAGGCCCGGGTGGCGCCCAGGTGACTCGGCGCCCGGGTGGCGCCCAGGCGACTCAGCGCCCGGGTGGCGCCCGGGGTGCCCGGCCGCTCGGGCCGTGGACGAGGGGCAGCCGGTCGGACCCGGCCGTGCGCACCGGCAACGACCCGCTCGCGACGCCGGCCTCGGGGGGCGCGGGTTGCGCGGCGACCGACCACGCCGCGGAGGCCTCCTCGACCGGCCCCTCGGTCGCCCCCTGCGCCTCGTGCACGGCCTCCTGCGCGCAGGTGCACGGGCAGCTTGCCGGAAGTGCGCCGAGGGCGAACGGAGGTGGCACGGCGGCCGAGGCCGGGCCCGCGCCGAGCGCCAGGGCCGCGACGACGGCGAGGCTGGTCAGCACCCGCGTCGCCCAGCGCGCCACCCACCACAACGGACAGGTGAACGCGACCGGGAGCACGACCCCACGCTACCGTCGTGCCGACCTCCGCGCACCGATCACGGGCGTGTCGCCGCACGCCGCGCCGAACCCCCACTGAGCAGGGTGGACGGTGTCAGCGCGAGTCGACGTACGTTGATCGACCGCTGGTCTGCCCGCTCTCGCCGGCCGCGTCGGTCCGCGCGCCGACGGCGTCGGGTTCGGCCGCGCGTTGTCGGGGGACAGCCGTCGGACGGGCCGGGCGGCGCGGTGCGAGCCGACGCATCATCGGCGTCTCGACGAAGCGGTGCAGCAGCCCGGCGAGGACCAGGTTCACCACCAGGAAGCCGAGCACCACGACCGGGCCGCGCCAGCCCGTGAAGCCGGTCCCCCAGTCACCACTCCAGCGCAGCACGCTGGTCATCACCAGCACGTGGACCAGGTAGAAGGCGAAGGAGACCTCGCCGAGCCAGATCAGCGGCCGGGACCGCCACGGCGACCGCTTGTCCCGTACGTCGGCGTCCGCGGCGGCGGTGATCACCAACAGGTACGCGACCGCGAGCAGCGTGGTCCACAACTCCGCGGGGATCCACTGCGCGGCTGCCACCCAGGTACCCACGAAGATCACGCTGGCGACGGTCAGCCCCGGGCCGCGCCAGAGGCCCCGGCGCATCAGCTCGGCCGCCACCGCACCCAACCAGAACTCCAGCGACCGTACGGGCGGGAAGATCTGGGTGAACCACCACCGGCTCACCTCCGGCACCAACTGCTGGGCGGGCCAGAGCGCGAGGATCAGCAGCGGCAGCGCGACGATCAGCACCCACAGCAGCTTCGGACGGGCCTTGCGCAGCAGCGGCAGCGCCAACGGCAGGCACAGGTAGAAGAAGAACTCGCAGGAGAGCGACCAGCTCACCGTGTTGACGCTGTAGAACCAGCCCATCCGGGGGTCCCAAGCCTGCAACAGCAGCAGGTTCTCCAGCGCGACCGTCGGCAGGACCGGGTCGGCGAACCACCAGGCGACCAGCAGCGCGGCTCCCCACAGCACCAGGTGGTTCGGGTAGATCTTGGCAACTCGACGCCGCCAGAAGGTGCGCCGGGAGTCGCTGACCCGGGCCGACCAGACCAGCACGAACCCGCTGAGGATGAAGAAGAACTGCACCCCGGACAGGCCGAGGGTGAACAGCGCGTCGACCACCGCCTTGTAGTCCGGCTCGGCGATGATCCGCATGGTGCCGGCGTGGAAGCCGAAGACCAGCAACGCGGCGATCCACCGCAGCCCGGTCAGCGAGGGCAGCCGGGCGGGCGCGGCGGGCCGGGCGGTCGACACCGCAGCGGCGCTGGTCATGCCGGGATCCCGAAGTTCGGCAGGGTCACCAGCACGTCCGTATCCTCCTCGGCGCGGCGTCGGACGGCGCGACGGCGACGCCCGCGACGGCCCGGCAGGGCCGCACCGAGGCACCCTACCGGGTCACTCCCGGGTGAACCGGACGCGTCCCGCCCGCCGACGGCGCCCCGGGCCGCCGGACTGGTGAACTGCGGGCCGGCCGCCGTTAACCTTCCGCTGGGCGGGAGTTCAGGGACTCCACCATCGGCGGTCACGTCAGGTTCCGGGTTCGGCCACCCGGACCGTCAAAGGTGGCGGGCGTGGTCAATGAGCCGACGCACGCACCGCTGCTGAGCATCGTCGTGCCCGTGTACGGCGTCGAGGCGTACCTGTACCAGTGCCTGGAGTCGATTCGGGCCGACATCCCGGCGGGCGAGTCGGACACGGTCGAGATGATCGCCGTCGACGACGCCTCCCCGGACGGCTGCGGCGACATGCTGCGCTCCTACGCCGCCGGCCGCGACGGTGTCCGCGTCGTGCACCTGAGCAGCAACGTGGGTCTGGGCCTGGCCCGCAACGCCGGGCTCGACGTGGCCACCGGCCGGTACGTCTGGTTCGTCGACAGCGACGACTGGTTGCCGCCGGGCACGATCGCGGCGGTGCTGGACCGGCTGCGTCAGCACCAGCCCGACGTGCTGATGCTGGACCACCTGCGGGTGCACGAGGACGGTCGGCGGGAGGTCGACGCGAGCAGTCATCTGCTGCGCGGCATCGGGGGCGTGACCCGTCTCGACGACCAGCCGCAGCTGCTGCGGGTGCAGCACACCGCCTGGAACAAGGTGGTCCGGCGGGACTTCCTGGACCACCTGGAGCTGCGCTTCTTCCCCGGCTGGTACGAGGACATCCCGTTCAGTCACCCCCTGCTGATCGGTGCCGAGAAGATCTC
Organism: Micromonospora sp. WMMD961; assembly: GCF_029626145.1. Classification (NCBI taxonomy): domain Bacteria; kingdom Bacillati; phylum Actinomycetota; class Actinomycetes; order Micromonosporales; family Micromonosporaceae; genus Micromonospora; species Micromonospora sp. WMMD961. Next base: position 2,468,302 of record NZ_JARUBJ010000002.1, on the reverse strand, counting down.
CGTGCTGGACCGGGTCTGCTACCTGTACCGGCAGGGTCGGCACGGCGCGATCACCTCGACCCGCAGCGGCCGGCACTTCGACGCGTTCACCCAGTACGAGCGACTGTTGGACTGGGTCGCCCGCAAGCACCCGGACGAGCGGTTGCAGGCCGAGCTGTTCCAACTGATGATCAACCACTATCTGGTGGTGGTGGGCAACGACGGCCGGCTGCACCCACACCTGCGGCGGGACTTCTTCCACCGGGCCGCCGAGCACTACCGCCGGTACCTGCCCGCCGGCGGTTATCCGCTGCCGTCGGGCGTGACCGGGCTCAAGCACCGCCTCGTGGGGCGCGGCGACTGGCTGGCGTACTCGGCTCTGCGCCAGGCGCACCGGGTCGCCGGTCGCCTGCGTCGCCCCAGCCCCGCGGGCGACGTCGACACCGGCAGCGGTTCGGTCACCGCCGACGACGACCCGGGTCGGGGGGCGGGCGCCGCGACGACGGATGAGGGCGTCACGACCACGCAGCGGCGCGACGCGCTGGCCGGGAGCCGCCTGTCGTGAACGCCTCCACCGCACCACACGCCGGGAGCCGGGTCGGCTCCCGGCGCCCTGGTTTTCCAGGTCGTCCACCCGCCGGGCGGACGACGACAGCACCACCGCACCACGGTGCGGGCGTACCCGAGCAGAGGTCGGAATGACGGCGACAATCAAGATCGGACCGCACGCGGTCGGGGCCGGGGAACGACCGTTCGTGGTCGCCGAGATGTCCGGCAACCACAACGGCGACCTGAACCGCGCGCTGGCCATCGTCGACGCGGTGGCCGCGAGCGGGGCGCACGCGCTGAAGCTCCAGACGTACCGGCCGGACACCATCACGATCGACGTCGACACCCCGGCGTTCCGGATCTCCAGCGGGCACGAGTTGTGGGGCGGGGAGAACCTGTACCGCCTCTACGAGCGGGCGCACACCCCGTACGAGTGGCACGCCCCGATCTTCGAACGGGCTCGCGAGCGTGGTCTGACCGTGTTCTCGTCACCGTTCGACGCGACCGCCGTGGAGTTGCTGGAGTCGCTGGACGCGCCCGCGTACAAGATCGCTTCTTCGGAGTTGGTGGATCTGCCGCTGATCCGGCTCGTGGCCGGCACGGGCAAACCAATGGTGATCTCCACGGGTATGGCGACGGTCGCCGAGATCGACGCCGCGGTGCGGACCGCCCGGGATGGTGGTGCGGCGGGCATCGTCCTGCTGGCCTGCACCGCGTCCTACCCGGCGCCGCCGGCCGACAGCAACCTGCGCCGACTGCCGGTGCTGGCCGGCGCGTTCGACGTGCCGGTCGGGCTGTCCGACCACACGCCCGGCATCGGGGTGGCGGTCGCGTCGGTGGCGCTCGGCGCGTGCTTCATCGAGAAGCACGTCACGCTGGACCGGGCTGACGGCGGTGTGGACTCGGACTTCTCGCTGAACCCGGCGGAGCTGACCGCCCTCGTCGCCGAGTCGGGCCGCGCGTACGCGGCGCTGGGTGGCACCGCGATCGGCCCGACCCCGGCCGAGCGGGAGGGGCTGCGGTTCCGCCGTTCGCTGTTCGTGGTCGAGGACGTGCGGGCCGGCGACCCGGTGACCGCCCAGAACGTCAGGTCGATCCGACCGGCCGGCGGGCTGGCGCCGGTGGAGATCGACCGGGTGCTGGGCCGGACCTTCACCACCGACGTCCCACGCGGCACCCCGCTGAGCTGGAATCAAATCTGACCCCACCCCACCCCGCCCCACCCGCACCCCACCCCGCCCCACCCTGCCGCGTCGATCATGGACTTGTGGTGGACTTTTAGACACTAAATATCCGCTTTGTGAGGCACCACAACTCCATGATCGACGGAGCTGGGGGTGGGGCGGGGTGGGGTGGGGGTGGGGGCGAAGCCGACGGTGAGCACCAGGTCGGCAAGCCGCAGGGTTCGCCAGAGTGCGCCGCCGTGCGCCGGGACGCCCAGCCCGTGCCAGCGCCACCAGGTCGCGATCGGCACGTCGGCCAGCTTGCAGCAGCACTCGGCTCGGGTCCACCGGGCCCAGAACTCACCCGTGCCGAACCGGCGGGCCAGCGCCGGAGGCACCGGCGCGTCGGCGCGCTCCGCGTCGATCGCCACCCGCCAGCCGGGGACCGGTGGGCCGTACCAGCCGACACAGCGGCCGTCATCGAGGTGACTGCGGGTCACCGCGTCGGCCAGGGCGGCCGGTGACCCGATGCGGAGGTGCTGCTCCGCGGTGGCCAACAGGCCCGGCACCGGACGCGGCAGGGCGGTGCCGCCCGCCCCCGGCGACGCGGCCGCCGGGGCGCCGCCGACCGGCATCGCCGGTTCAGCCGCGAGGAGACCCGGCCGCAGGTCAGCTGGCGGCGGCACCGTCCACCACGATGACCTGGCCGTTGATGTTGGTGTGCTCGCGCAGCAGCATCCGCACCACCGGCGTGACCTCCTCCGGCTCGGTCAGATGACCGGTCGGGGTGCGGCGCACGATCTGGTCGAGTTGGGTCGGGCCGAGCACGGCGGACATCTCCGAGGCGAAGAAGCCGGGGGCTACCGAGTTCACCAGCATCCGGCCGCCCAACTCCCGGGCCAGCGAGCGCGTGGCGGCATCCATGCCGCCCTTGGTGGCCGAGTACGCGACCAGACCCGGGAAACCCCGCTGCCCGCAGATCGAGGTGATGTTGACGATCCGCCCGCGGAGCCCCTTGGCGAGCATCCGGCGGATCACCAGCCGGGTCAGTTGCAGCGGGGCGGTCAGGTTGGTCTCGATGATCCGGGCGATGTCGTCGGCGGCGGTGTGCGCGTGCAGCGAGTCCTGGCCCATCGCGGCGTTGTTGACAACACCGTCGATCGGGCCGAGACGCTGTTCGGCGTCACGGACGAAGCTCTGCGCGGCGCGCAGGTCGGTGACGTCCACCGAGCCGACATGCACCCGGTCGGGGTGCTCGGCGGCGAGCTTCTCCAGTTCCGGGGTGACGCTGCGGGCGAAAGCGGCCACCCGTACGCCGGCATCGAGCAGGTCGGTGACGATGGCCAGGCCCAGCCCCCGGGAGCCCCCGGAGACGAGGACCACGGAGCTGGGTGGGACGAGCTGGGTGTCAGACATCGCTCTTCAGGGTCTCCTTGACGGGAATCTCGGTCAGCACGCGGATCCGACGTGGCACGGCGTGCTCGGGAAGCCGGTCGGCGCACCAGCGGACCAGCGCGGCCTCGTCGGTGTCCGGCTGGTCGGCGGGGGCGAGGACCACCTCGGCGACCACCATCCGGCCGAGCACCGGTGCGCGGCGGCCGGTGACGCGGGCCCACGCCACCGACGGATGCTCGGCCAGCACACCGCGGACCACGCCGGCGGAGACCTTGCTGCCGCCCACGTTGATCTCGTCGGAGTCCAGTCGGCCGGTGATCAGCACCCGGTCGTCGCGCACCTGCACCCGGTCCCCGGTACGGACCGGGCCGGCCAAACCGGCCCCGTGGAACGGGGAGGTGACCACCAGCTCGTCGTCCACCACGGAGAGCGTTGGCCGGCCCGGGGTCTCCCGGTCCAGCCAGTCGACCGGGAACCCGGCCCGTCCGTCGTGCACCACAATGGACGCCCCCACCTCCGAGGACGCGTAGATCCAGGAGATCCGGGCCGCGGGGAAGATGTCCCGGAGCTGGTCCAGGATCGCCTGGTCCACCGGCTCGCCGCCGAGGGTGATCTGGCGCAACGGCACCCGGGCCAACGCGGCGGCGTCGCGGTAGAGGGTGCGACGCCAGAAGGTGGGGGTGCCGGAGGCGGCGTCGACGCCGTGCGCGGCGGCGATCGTGGGCCAGTCGTCCAACTCGTCGGGCTCGACCACCACCAGATGCTGCCCGGGCTGGGTCAGCGACAGGGTGACGACCTGCCACCAGGCGTACGTGCCGGGGGCGTACGGGCAGAGCCACGTCCGGTCGGGCTGGTCGGCCCGCACCGTGGTCAACGTGTCGAGGGTGTGCCCGACCCGCTTGGGACGCCCGGTCGAACCCGAGGTCAGCAACCAGAGCCGGCCGGGCTCGGCGGCTCGCGGCCGGGCCGGGACGCTGGGGTGCACCCCATCGTCGTCGAGGACGCTGACGGTGAACCCGGCGTCGAGCAGCTCGGTACGCATCGCCGCGTCGACCCGACTCGCGCTGCTCAGCAGCAGTTCGGTGCCGTACACGGCGTGCTGCCGGGCCGCGGTGAGCGCGTGCACGGCGGAGTGGGCGAGCACCGCGGCCGGGTCGGGAAGCGTCGGCAGCGGCAGCGTGCGCCAGGTCCGCGTGGCGCCGCCGACGACGAGCCGGTTGTCGACGCCAGCCGGCTCCGGGCCCGCCGGTGTCCGGTGGCCCGCCGTCGCGACGGTCACTGGTGCTGCAGCTCGACGAGGAAGTCGAGCACGTCTCCGACGGTGGCGATGCGGCGCAGGCCGGGCGCGTCGAAGTTGAGCTCCTCCCCCGTCTCGTCCTCCACCCGCAGGGCCAGCTCGGAGAAGTCCAGCGACCGGAAGCCGATCTCCCGCAACTGCGCCGCGTCGTCCGCGGGCAGTTCCTTGTCCTGGTTCTTCAACACCTGAGCCATGAGGTCGCGAATCTGCGCGCGACTCAATTCGTTCATGCGCCGGAGTCTACAACCCAACGAATGCATATCTGCGGTGCCGGTAGGCACGGGTAGGGTGCCGGGACCGGACGTGAACAGCTAAGAAAGAGAGACGCACGTGCTGCGCGAAGCGACAGCGGACGACGTTCACCTGATGTTGTTCTGGCGTAATCAGGAAACCAACCGTCAGGTCAGCAAGACCAGCCACGAGATCACCGCCGAGGAGCACGCCCGGTGGTGGTCGGCGGTCCGCGACGACCCGTCCCGGCGGGTTCTGATATACGTCCGAGACGACCGCCCCTGCGGCGTGGTCACCTTCTTCGACCTGCGGTTGGAGGGCCCACGGACGGGGGCGTGGGGCTTCTACCTGGACGCCGACGGGCTGGACGGTCGGGGCGAGACGCTGCCCGCCTGGCTGGGGGTCATGCGGGAGGCCGTCGAGTACGCCTTCGACGGGCTGCACCTGGACCGCCTAGACGGGGAGGTACTCGGGCACAATACCGTCGTACGACAGATGAACCGGCGTTTCCGTTTTGTCGAGGGCACCCCACGACAGGAGTTGTCCGACGGTCGGGAAATCACTATCATCCCGATTTCCCTGGCCCGAGCCGACCGCCGCCAACGCTGATTGGCGCACATATTTCCAGGGCGGACCGAATTCATTAACCGGCCATGCTCCCGGTGGACATCCGCTGTTCACGAACAACGGTGTCCACCGGGTCGGGGCGGGTCAGGCGCGCCGCCAGGCCGCCCAGTGCTGCACCGGGTTGCCGCCGAGACGGACGAAGCCGTACGCGGTGCCGTCCCAGTCGTCGGCCTGGCCGGGTGCCCACCGGGCGAACACCACCTGCGCCGCCGCCGGCGGCTCCTGGTCGCCGAACCACCGGACGTCGGTCCAGGTCACCTGGTGGCTGAGGTTGAACCGCATGATGTAGTGGACGCCGGTCGAGGCCCACACCCGCTCGCCGGGGCGTACGCCGAGGTCGGCGACCTGGGGTGTCGGCGCGCTGCTCGCGACGGCGGGCCGCACCGTGTGTTGGTCGATCACCTGCATGGTCGCGAGGTTGACCACGACGAGTACGCCGAGCACCGGCATCCGCAGCCGGGGCACCAGGACGGCGGCGACCAGCAGCAGGCAGCCGGCGATACCCACCAGCGACCCGACCACCGGTCGCATCTCCCGCCAACTCCCGGTCAACGCCATCAGGTCCGGTGCGCCGAAACCGCCGTAGCGTAGGTAGTGGCCGCGACTGGCCACGTACGCGAGCCGGACGGCGATCAGGGCACCGCCGCCGACCAGGAGGGCCACCGCGACGGCCGCCCGACGCAGGACCACCCGGCGGCCGGCGGTGAGGAGCACCGCGAGCCCCACCAGCAGCCAGAACGGCGCCAGCATCTGCACGTAGCGGCCGTAGATCGCGTCCAGCGGCTTGCCGGTGATGCCGGCCAGGATCACCGACGCGCCACCGGCGACCCCGACGGTCACCACCAGCGCCACACCCATCGTCCAGCGGGTCGCGTCGCCGTGCCGTGGCCGCCACAGCTCGCGGACGGCGGCGGCCCAGGCCACCCCGGCCATGCCGAACGTGATCACCACGAGGTACCAGAGCTGGGTGGCGACGGCGGCACCGACCCGGACCACACCCTGCGCGGAGGCGACCGCCTCGACCGTGCCACCGCCGGGGGTGCTGCCGAGCAGGTAGACCTTGTCGCCGAGGTAGCGGATGGCGGCCGCGTTGACCAGCGCCATGGCGAGCACCGGCAGCAGCGCCGCGAGCACCGCGGGCGGACTGATCCGACGGCGGACGAACAGCAGCAGGACCAACCCGGCGTGCACCGCCACGATCACCAGACCCCGGGAGTGCAGCAGGTGGAACCCGCCGACCAGCAGACCGACGGTGGCGGCGGCGAGCGGGCCGGGCCGGTCGATCCAGCGGTGCACGGCGAGCAGCCAGGCGACCACCAGCGGCGCCATCACCGTATCGATCATCGCGACGCCGGCGTAGAACGCGGTGGCCGGCAGCGTCGCCGCCGCGGCCGCACCGAGCAGCGCGTACGACCGGGGCAGCCGGAGCAGGCGGCGACCGAGCAGGTACGCCAGCGGCAGCAGCGTCGAATTGATCATCGCGTTGATCAGTTGGACGATCCGGTAGCTGTCGGAGAAGTCCCGGTCCCCGAGGAACGCCGGCGAGATCAGCATCGGGTAGCCGACCCGACGCAGCAGGTCGTTCTCGCTGCTGAAGCCGCCCGGCCCGCCGGCCAGAGCACGGGCGGTGTTGAGGTAGCTGTCCTCGTCGGTGTGTGCGATCGGCAGGACGATGTGCCGGGACAGCCACATCCGCCAGGCGACGCTGAGCACCCAACCGACGACCAGCAGCAGCGGCACCACCCAGCGCCGAGCGGGTGCGGCGTCCGGTGTCGCCGCTGCCACCTCCGGCCGTTCGATCACGTCGCTACCGGATGCCATCAACGCCTCCAGAATTGCCAGCCGGATCCGGCCCGCGCGGACTCCGCGGGCAGGTGGGCCCGCGTCGGTGACGCTCGGGATGAACCGCCCGCACCAGGCGGTGCGGATGTCGGATGAACGCGGGAACCGGCCACGAACACGGCTGCCGAGTCTCCCGCGCGGCCACTGTAACGGCCCGACCCGGACCGGTCAGGCCGGTTGCGCGCTACGCGGAAGTGTTCGCCTGGACGGTGCCCGGCATTCACGGGGGCAGGGGTCGCGGTTAACCGGCGAGCGCCGGGAAGTTAACCCGCCGTGGCTACCGTCGCACCCCGGTCGGCCGGCCGAGGGCCGCTCGTTCATCCACGAACACGGGAGCACCAAATTGAGTGAGTTGAATGGATCGTCCATTCTGATCACCGGAGGAACGGGTTCCTTCGGCAGGACCTTCCTCCAGCACATCCTCACCGAGGCCGACCCCGCCCGCGTGGTGGTGTTCTCCCGCGACGAACTCAAGCAGTACGAGCTGCGCCAGCAACTGGGCGACGACCCGCGACTGCGCTGGTTCATCGGCGACATCCGGGACCGGCACCGCCTCACCCGGGCGATGCACGGTGTCGACCACGTGGTGCACGCCGCCGCCCTCAAGCAGGTGGACACCGCGGAGTACAACCCCTCCGAGTACATCGCCACCAACATCACCGGCTCGCAGCACGTCGTCGACGCGGCGATCGAGGCCGGCGTCCGGAAGGTCATCGCGCTCTCCACCGACAAGGCGTCCAGCCCGATCAACCTGTACGGCGCGACGAAGCTGGTCGGCGACAAGCTGTTCGTCTCGGCCAACCACTACGCCGCCCAGCACCCCACCCGGTTCGCCGTGGTGCGCTACGGCAACGTGGTGGGCAGCCGCGGCTCGGTCGTCCCACTGTTCCGCCGGCTCGCCGCCGAGGGCAAGAGCCTGCCGATCACCGACAAGCGGATGACCCGCTTCTGGATCACCCTGGACCAGGCCGTTCAGTTCGTCATGGACTCGTTCGACCAGATGCAGGGCGGCGAGCTGTTCGTGCCGCGCATCCCGAGCATGCGCATCCTCGACCTGGTCGAGGCCGTGGCCCCGGACGCCACCACCCACGAGGTGGGGATCCGTCCGGGCGAGAAGCTGCACGAGGAGATGATCGCGCCCGACGACAGCCGGCGGACGCTGCGCGCCGACGGCCGGTTCATCGTCCAGCCGACCATCGCCACCTGGGGCTACCAGCCGCCGGTCGACTGCGACCCGGTCCCGGACGGATTCGCCTACCAGTCGGACACCAACGACGAGTGGCTCACCGTCGAGCAACTGCGCGACATGCTCGGCATCACCGCATGACGGGGATGCTCCCGTACGGCCGGCAGTCGGTCAGCGAGGAGGACATCGCCGCCGTCGCCGACGTGCTGCGCGGCGACTGGCTCACCACCGGACCACAGGTGGACGCCTTCGAGGCCGACCTCGCCCGATGGACCGGCGGGGTGGGTGTCACCACCGTCTCCAACGGCACGGCGGCGCTGCACGTCGCGTACGCGGCCGCGGGGGTGGGCCCGGGCGACGAGGTGGTCGTTTCGCCGATGACGTTCGTGGCGACGGCCAGCAGCGCCGTCGCCCTCGGCGCGACGATCGTGTTCGCCGACGTGGACGACGAGACCTTCTGCCTCGATCCGGCCGCGGTCGCCGACTCGGTCACCTCGCGGACGAAGGTCGTCGCCGCGGTCGACTACGCCGGCCACCCGGCCGACTACGACGCGTTGCGCAAGTCCATGGTGGGCACCGACGCGTTGCTACTCGGCGACGCGGCGCACTCGATCGGCGGGACGTACCACGGCCGGCCGGTGGGCTCGCTGGCCGACCTGACCACGTTCTCGTTCTTCCCCACGAAGAACCTGACCACCGCCGAGGGCGGTGCGGTCGCGGCGCTCGACCCGGCCGTGTTGAAGCGGGCCCGCCGCTTCCGCAGCGTGGGCGTGGTCCGCGACCGCGACGAGCTGCGCTACCCGGACGAGGGCGGCTGGCACCAGGAGGTGCACGAGTTCGGGTTGAACTACCGCCTGCCGGACGTGCTCTGCGCGCTGGGCCGCAGTCAACTGCGCCGCCTCGACGAGTTCAAGGCGCGACGGACCGCGCTGGTCGCCCGCTACGACGAGGCGCTGGCGGACCTGGACGGTGTGCTGCTGCCGAACCGGAAGTCGTGGGCCGACCCGGTCTGGCACCTCTACCCGATCCGGGTGCTCGACGGCCGTCGCCGCGAGGTGTACGACCGGATGCGGGCGGCCGGCATCGGCGTCCAGGTCAACTACGTCCCGGTGCACTGGCACCCGGTCTTCGCCGACCTGGGCTACCGGCGCGGGTCCTGCCCGGTGGCCGAGTCGTTCTACTCGCAGCAGCTGTCGTTGCCGCTCTACCCGGGACTCAGCGACACCGACCAGGATCGCGTCATCGACGCGCTGACCGCGGCCCTGCGGGTCGGTCCGGTGCGTTCCGCCGCCTGATGGGAACCTGATGCACCACGCCAACCACTTCTACGGCCACGCGCACGTGCTGGCCCGCTACGCCGGCCTCGGCGACCGGCACCCGCCGCGGATCAACGGGTACGTGCAGCACGGCTGGAACATCGGTGACGGCCTGGCCCCCGGCCACCCGTACGCCGACCGCACCCCGAGCCTGCTCTGGTCGGAGCAGACCCGCCGACGGGCCTGGTCGGTCGGGCGACGCAACGTGGTCGTCATCGGGGCGCCGTTCACCTACCTGCTGGCCATGCGGCCGGAGGAGCCACCGGCCGCGGAGCGGGAGGGAACCATCTGGTACCCGTTCCACGGCTGGGAGGGGCAGCACGTCAAGGGCGACCACCGGAAACTGATCGCCCTCATCCAGGCCACCGAGCCGGGCCCGGTCACGGTCTGCCTGTACTGGCACGAGTACCGGATGCGCAACGTCCGCCGGCTCTACGAGCGGGCCGGATTCCGGGTGATCTGCCACGGCTACCGGGGTCACTGGTGGAAGGACACCGACCCGGAGTTCCTCGACAAGCAGCTGACCGAGCTACGTCGGCATCGACGGGTAGCATCCAACCGGCTGACCAGCGCGATCTTCTACGGCATCGCGGCGGGTTGCGAACCGGCGGTCTACGGGGACCCGATGATCCTGTCCAACGAGGACCCGACCTTCGGCGGCACCGCCCGCATCCGCCGCCAGTGGCCGGAACTGCACGGCACCGAGGTCGACCTGCCCACCGCGGTCCAGATCGCCCGCGCCGAACTCGGCGCCGACCACCGCTGCACGCCGGCCGAGCTGCGCGAGCTGCTCGGTTGGGCGAACCTCCAGGAGGAAGAGGACGACCGTGACGACTGAGACGGCACCCGCCGGCCGCATCACCCTGCCGGGCGGCGAGATGCTGGCCTGGTCCGACCTGCCGCAGCAGCGGTTGGCCGACGGTGGGCCCCTCGCCGCGCTCGCCACCCGGCTCGTGCCTCCCGGTGCCCGGGTCCTGGTGGCCGGGCCACACGATCCGGCCCTGCTCGACCAACTCGGTCACGCCGAGGTGACCTGCCTGCTACGCAGCCACCCGGACGCGGTCGCGCTGGCCCACCGAGCCGCCCACGTGGTGGTGGGTGGCCCGGCCGGGTTGCCCGACGACGAGACGTACGACGTGGTGATCGCCGCGGCCGGACTGGACCCGGTGGAGTCGGTGGAGGGCGCCCGGCTCGGCTGGGCCGGTGTGCTGGCCCGACTGGTCGCCGCCGTACGGCCCGGTGGCGCGCTGCTCCTGCGCCTGGACAACCCGCTCGGCCTGCACCGACTCGTCGCGACCACCCCCTGGTACGCCGCCCGGGACGACTCCGCCTGGGTGATCGGCGGGGTGCTGGATCGCGGCCACCCGGCCAACCGGACCCAGCTGGGCGAACGGCTCACCGAGGCGGGGCTGCGGCCGACCGCGTGCTGGGCCGCGTACCCCGATGCCGGCAGCCCGACCGCCCTGCTCGACGCCGACCACCTCGACCGGGACGCCGGCTCCGGCCTCTTCGACGCCGCGCTGCACGGGGCGTGCACGGGCGGTTCCACACCTGACACGGTGCTTCAGGACCCGGCCCGACTGGCGGTGGACGCGCTGCACGCCGGACGCGCCGCGGACCTCGCGCCGGGTTGGCTGGTGCTCGCCCACCGGCCACCCGACACCGGGGACCACCCCCCGGCCGTCGACATTGACCTGCCGGTGGCGCTGATCCAGACCGGGCGTCCGGGGATCGGTGTGTCGGAGGTGCTGCACGGCCCGTCGGGCTGGCGGTGGGGGCTCGCCTCGACCAGCGGAACGCAGATCACGGTCGCCGCGCCGTTCGCCAGCCGCGAGGCCGCGTACCGGGACGCGGACGCGTTGTCCGGGCCGGTGCCGTCCGGCCGGCTGCTGCGTACCCTGCTGCTCGACGCGGCCCTGCGCCGCGACCTGGCGACCCTGCGCACGTTGCTGCAGGGGTACGCGGGCTGGCTCGCCGACCAGGCCGACGCCGACGGCCGGATCGCCGGGGCGGCGGCGCTGGCCGGTGCCGACAACGTGGTGGTCGACGGCCGGCGGTACGCGGTGCTCGACTCGAGCTGGCGGGCCACCGGCACGTTGCCGGCGGACGTGGTGCTGGCGCGCGGCCTGTGGCGATTCGCGGCGGGTCTGCTCACCGGCGGGTACGCCCACCCGTGGTCGTCCACTCTCGACGTGGCAGGTCTGACCGTGGTGCTCGGCGGCCTCGCCGGTCACGACCTGGACCGCGCGACCGTGACCGAGGCGGTGGAGACCGAGGCCGCCGTCACCGCCGCGCTGCACGGGCTGGACCTCGACGGCAGGGTCAACCTCGCCACCGAGTTGCAGACGATCGCACCGACCGACCCGCCGGTCGGCTCGCGCAGCTACCAGCAGCTACGCGAGGCGTGGCTGCGCCAGCGCGAGGAGATCAGCCGGCTGGCCGCGCTGACCGCGTGGACCGAGGAACTGCTCACCTCACGGGAACGCGCGCTACGCCGAGCCGAGACGACGATCGGTCTGCTCAGCGGCTCGATCAGCTACCGGGTCGGCCGACTCGCCATCACCCCGGCGCGGCTGGCCAAGCGGGGTGCCCGTGCCGCCAGACGGCGGGCCACCGCCGTGCTCGCGCCGAAGCAGGAGGAGCAGCAGTGACCGGGACGGCGGCGACGAAACGGGCCGGGGCGGTGCCCCGGATCACCGGCATCGTGCAGGCACGAATGGGGTCGTCCCGGCTGCCCGGAAAGGTGCTGCGCCCGCTCGCCGGGCGTTCCGTGCTGGGCCGGGTGGTCCGCGCCGCCCGCGACAGCGGGGTACTGGCCGACCTGGTGGTCGCGACCAGCACCGACACGGTCGACGACGCCGTGGTGGCCGAGTGCGAGCGGCTGGGCGTGCCGTGCCACCGGGGGCCGGTCGACGACGTGCTGGACCGGTTCCTGGGCGCGCTCGCGGCGCACCCGGGCGACGCGGTCATGCGGTTCACCGCCGACTGCCCACTGCTCGACCCGGAGATCATCGCCCTGGTCGCCTCGGTGTACCGGGCAGTCCCCGGGCTGGACTACGCCAGCACGTCCATCGCCCGCACCCTGCCCCGAGGGTTGGACGTCGAGATCATCCGAGCGGAGACGCTGCGCACCGTCGGCCGGCTCGCCACCGACCACCACCGGGTACACGTGACGTCGTACGCGTACACCCATCCGGAGCTGTTCCGGGTGCTCGGCGTGACACTCACCCCGGACCGCTCCGCGCTGCGGCTGACCCTCGACACCGAGCAGGACTGGGCGGTGGTCAGCGCGATCACCGACCACTTCGGTGACGTCAGCGTGCCGCTGGCCAAGCTCACCGACTGGCTCGACGAGCAGCCCGAGCTGCGCGCGCTCAACGCCGACGTCCGGCAGAAGCAGCTGGAGGAGTCCTGAGCACGCTGCGGGTCGGGTTGCGCTGCGACGCGGGCCCACGACGAGGCGTCGGCCACCTCGCGCGCTGCCTGGCGCTCGCCGAGGAGTTCCTCGCCCGAGGCGCCCACGTGGCGGTGTTCGGCACCGTCGAACGGCTCGGCTGGGCCACCGCCGAGCTTGCCGCACGCGGCATCCCCCTGCACCCGGGCCCGGACACGCCGGACGGGCTGGTCGAGGCAGCCCGCCGGCACGAGCTGGACGTGATGGTCCTCGACTCCTACGAGCTGGACCCGGCCGGGGCAGGCGCCCTGCGCGCCGCCGGCGTCTTCACCCTCGCCGTGATCGACGGGGACAGCCGCGGACAGGTCGCCGACCTCTACCTCGACCAGAACTTCGGAGCGCAGCTACCGGAGCTGCCCGGCCGACTGCTCGCCGGCAGCGCCTACGCCCTGCTGCGCGACTCCGTGATCACCGCCCGACCGCCTGTCCCCCCGCCCGCCACGGCGGTCAGCCGCCCCCGGGTGCTGGCCTTCTTCGGCGGAACGGACGCCGTCGGTGCGGCTCCGGTGCTGACCCGGGTGCTGGTGGCCACCGGTCACCCGATGGACCTGACGGTCATCGTCGGCCGACCGGAGATCGAGGCGGAGGTGGAGGACGTCACCCCCGGCCGTGGGCAGATCATCCGACCGGTCCCGCCCACCACCTCGCTACCGACCCTGATCACCGAAGCCGACCTGGTGGTCAGCGCCGCCGGCACGTCCACCTGGGAACTCTGCTGCCTCGGCGCACCCGCCGCGCTGGTCTGCGTGGTCGACAACCAACGCGAGTCGTACGCCCGCGTGGTGCGGCACGGCCTGGCCGCCGGTCTCGGCGAGCTGCCGGAGCTGACCGCAGCCGGAGTAGCCGGACGGGCCACCCGTGCGGCGGCGGCGCGGACCCTGCTCGGGCTGCTCAACTCGGCGCAGCGGCGCGCGACGCTCGCCGGACAGGCATGGTCGACCATCGACGGGCGGGGCCGGGCCCGGGTCGTGGACGCGGTGTTCGACGCGGTACGCCAGGCCGCCGTCTGCGGCTGATGGCGCTGGTCACGCTCGGCCCGACGGACCGACACAAATCTAGAACGGGTGTACGAAAGTGCTGCTAGGGTGGTCGTATGACGCAGGCCGCCTACCAGCCGTCGATGCTCGACCTGACCGACGCCGGGCCGACCCTGGGGCCGCTGCCCGGTCAGATCCGCCGGCACCACCTCACCCGGGGTGCCTGGGTCGACCACCTCCCCGGCTGGGTGCGCGGCTCCGACGCGGTCCTCGACACCCTGCTCACCGAGGTGCCCTGGCGGGCCGAGCGCCGCACCATGTTCGACAACGAGGTCGACGTGCCCCGCCTGCTCTGCTGGTACGACGGTGACCGGCAACTCCCCCACCCCGTGCTCACCACGGCACGCGCGGAGCTGACCCGGCACTACGCGCCCGAGCTGGGCGAACCCTTCGTCACCGCCGGCCTGTGCCTCTACCGCTCCGGGCGGGACAGCGTGGCCTGGCACGGCGACACCATCGGCCGCTCCGCGCATACCGACACCGTCGTCGCGATCGTCTCCTTCGGCGCGCCCCGGCCACTGCTGCTGCGCCCTCGCGGCGGCGGCGACAGCCTGCGTTTCCCGGTGGGCCACGGTGATCTGATCGTGATGGGCGGCTCCTGCCAACGCACCTGGGAACACGCCATCCCGAAGACCGCCCGACCCGTCGGCCCCCGGGTAAGCGTCCAGTTCCGCCCGATCAACGTCGCCTGATTCCCCTCGGTGCCGCGGGCCGGCGCCTCCGCATGATCGTGCTCGATCAAGGATCGAGTGGTATCGCCACGTCGGTGATGCCACTCCATCCAGGATCGAGCACGATCATCGACGCTGTGAGCGCCGAGATCCGCGCAGCTTCAGGGAACCTGCTGCCTGCCGCACGTCGGAGGCAGCAACGTCCCCGACGTTGCGCGGCCGGGGTGGGGTCAGTCGCGTTCGATGAGGTGGCCTACCACCGTTGGGCCCAGCATCACGGCGAAACCGGAGCCGTCGCGGCGGGGGTCCGCCGCCGGCAGCTCGACCGGCTCACCCGTGCCGGTCGCGCCTACCGGTCGCGGGCCCACCCAGGCGACCGCCACGTCCGTCTCACCCTTGAGGAACCGGTGCGCGCGCACGCCGCCGGTCGCCCGACCCTTGGCCGGGTACGCCTTGAACGGCGTCACCTTGACCGTCGCCCCGGTGGAGGTCACCACCATCGGCTCGCCATGCCCCGGGTCGTCGGTACGCACGGCCCCGAAGAACACCACCCGCGCCCCAGCCGGCAGGTTGATGCCGGCCATCCCGCCGCCCTTCAGGCCCTGCGGACGGACCAGCCCGGCGGAGAAGCGCAGCAGTGCGGCGTCCGAGGTGACGAACGTCAGGGTCTCGTTGCCGTCGGTCAGCCAGGTCGCCCCGACCACCTCGTCGCCGTCGCGAAGACCGATGACCTCGAACTCGTCGGAACGCACCGGCCACTCCGGCGCGCAGATCTTCACCACGCCCAGCCGGGTGCCCAGGGCGAGCCCCGGCGAGCCCTCCGCCTGCCCGCCCAGCGGGGCTAGGCCGACGACGGTCTCCCCCGCCTCCAACGGCACCAACTCGGCCGCGGACATGCCGCCCCGCAACGACACGGTGCCGGCCTGCTCGGGCAACACCGGCAGCGGCAGGACGTCGACCTTGAAGGCCCGACCGGCGCTGGTCAGCAGCAACACCCGGCCACGGGCGGTGGAGTGCACGATCGCGCGTACCGTGTCGTGCTTGACCCGGCCGTTGCGTCGACGCCCCTCGGCGCTCTCCTCCGACTCGGCTGCGGTCCGGGCGACCAGCCCGCTCGCGGAGAGGATGACCTGGCACGGGTCGTCGGCGACCTCCAGCGGGCCGGCCGGCGCGGACGCGGCCAGCACCTCCTTCAGGTCGCCGTCGACAAGCGTCGTACGCCGTTCGGTGCCGAACTGCTTGACCACGGCCGCCAGCTCGTCGGAGACCACCTTCTTGAGCACCCGCTCGTCGTCGAGGATCGCGCTCAGCTCGGCGATCTCGGCGCGCAGCCGCTCCTGCTCGGCCTCCAGCTCGATCCGGTCGAACTTGGTCAACCGGCGTAGCGGAGTGTCCAGGATGTAGGTCGCCTGGATGTCGGAGAGCCCGAAGCGACTCATCAGCCCGTCCTTCGCGGCCTGCGCGTCGTCGCTGCCCCGGATCAGCCGGACCACCTCGTCGATGTCCAGCAAGGCGATCAGCAGACCGTCGACCAGGTGCAGCCGCTCCTGCCGCTTGCGTCGCCGGTACGAGGTGCGCCGGGTGACCACCTCGTACCGGTGGGCCAGGAAGACCTCCAGCAGCGCTTTCAGCCCGAGCGTGCGCGGCTGCCCGTCCACGAGGACCAGGTTGTTGACGCCGAACGACTGCTCCAGCGGGGTCAGCCGGTAGAGGTCGGCGAGCAGTGCCTGCGGGTTGACGCCCACCTTGCACTCGACCACGAGGCGGGTGCCGCTCTCCCGGTCGGTGAGGTCCTTGACGTCGGCGATGCCGGTCAGCCGCTTGGTCTTGGTGACCTCGTTGGTGATCGCCGCGATGACCTTCTCCGCGCCGACGCCGTAGGGCAGCTCGACCACGGTGATCGCCTGGCGACCCCGGCTGCCCTCGATCGGGCCGATCTCCACCTTGCCGCGCATCCGCACCACGCCGCGCCCGGTCTCGTACGCCCGGCGCACCTCGTCCAGGCCGAGCAGCACACCACCGGTGGGCAGGTCGGGGCCGGGGACGAACTCCATGAGCTTGTCCAGGGTGGCGTCCGGGTGGTTGATCAGCCAGCGGGCGGCCTGGACGACCTCGGCGAGGTTGTGCGGGATCATGTTGGTGGCCATGCCGACAGCGATCCCGGACGCGCCGTTGACCAGCAGGTTGGGGAAGGCCGCCGGCAGCACCGTCGGCTGGGTCAGCGACCCGTCGTAGTTGGGCTCGACGTCGACGGTGTCCTCGCCCAGCTCACCGACGAGCAGCATGGCCTCGCGGGACATCCGGGCTTCCGTGTATCGGCTGGCAGCCGGGCCGTCGTCTGGAGATCCAAAATTTCCATGCCCGTCGATGAGGGGCACGTTGAGCGAGAAGTCCTGCGCGAGGCGGACCATCGCGTCGTAGATCGCCGTGTCGCCGTGTGGATGGTACTTTCCCATCGCATCCCCGACAATTCGGGCAGACTTCACGTGCCCGCGATCCGGGCGGTAGCCCTGCTCGTACATCGACCAGAGGATGCGCCGGTGCACGGGCTTGAGGCCGTCGCGGGCGTCGGGCAAGGCGCGGGAGTGGATGACCGAGAACGCGTACTCCAGGTAGGAGTCGGAGACCTCGGTGACCAGCGGATTGTCGAAGACCCGCGCGCCGGCCTGGTCGAACGAGGAGAGGTCGACCTTGTTTTCCTTGCGGCGTGCCATGACTCAGCTCTCCCCTAGAACACAACAGGTGATCATGCGTCGATCGCTTCCCGGTCGACCCGGTCGGCGGAGTCGATCAGCCAGTTGCGGCGCGGCTCGACCTTCTCGCCCATCAGCAGTTCGAGGATCCGCTCGGCGGCGTCGACGTCGTCGAGGGTGATCCGCCGGACCGCGCGGGTGGCCGGGTTCATCGTGGTGTCCCACAACTCGTCGGCGTCCATCTCGCCGAGACCCTTGAAGCGCGGGATGGGGGTGACGATCTGCTTGCCGGCCTTCTCCAGCTTGCCGACCGTCGTCTCCATCTCGACCTGGGTGTAGGTGTAGACCGTCTGCGGGTTGCGCCCCTTGGTGGTGATCTTGTGCAGGGGCGGCATCGCGGCATAGAGCCGACCGGCCTCGATCAACGGCCGCATGTAGCGGGCGAAGAGGGTGATCAGCAGCGTACGGATGTGCGCGCCGTCCACGTCGGCGTCAGCCATGATCAGCACTCGGCCGTAGCGGAGCGCGGAGAGGTCGAACGTACGCCCCGAGCCGGCCCCGAGGACCTGGACGATGGCCGCGCACTCGGCATTGTCCAGTACCTGCTGGAGGTTGGCCTTCTGCACATTGAGGATCTTGCCCCGGATCGGCAGCAACGCCTGGTATTCCGACGAGCGCGCCATGCGGCTCGTCCCGAGGGCGCTGTCACCCTCCACGATGAACAGCTCGCTGCGGTCGATGCCCGTCGCGCGGCAGTCGACCAGCTTCGGCGGCATGGACGCGCCCTCCAGGGCGGTCTTGCGCCGGGCGGCGTCCTTCTGTTGCTTCTGCGTGAGCCGGACCCGGGCCGCGTCGACGATCTTCTGCAGGACGGTGCGCGCCTCGGCCTTGGTGCGCCGGTCCTCCAACCAGGCCTTGACGTGCGCGTCGACCAGCGTCTGGATGACCTTGGTGATGCCGGTGGTGGACAGCTCGTCCTTGGTCTGCGAGGTGAACTGCGGCTCCGGGATCCGCACGTGCACCACCGCCGTCATCCCCTCCAGGACGTCGTCCAGGGTGGGCGGCTCCTCCTTGGCCTTGAGCAGACCGCGGGTGTTGCGGACCGCGTCGGCGAGGGAACGGACGAGGGCCCGCTCGAAGCCCTTGCGGTGGGTGCCGCCGTGCGCGTTGCGGATGGTGTTGGTGAAGCACTCGACGGTGCGCTCGTAGCCGGTGCCCCACCGGAACGCCACCTCGACCTCGGCGCGCCGCTGCACGTTGGACTGCATGACGCCGTTGGCGTCGGCGGCGTTCTCCCGGTAGGTGCCCTCGCCGTTGACCAGCAGGGTGCCGGAGACCGGTCGGTCGCCGGCCGGGGCGAGGAACTCCACCATGTCGCTGAGCCCGTTGGGGTAGTGGAACCGCTCCTCGGCGGGTGTCTCGCCGGTCAGGTCGCGGAGCAGGTAGGTCACGCCGGGCACCAGGAACGCGGTGTTGCGCAGCTTCATCCGGACCGCGTCGACGTCGAGCGCGGCGCCGGTCTCGAAGTAGCGGGCGTCGTGCCACCAGCGGATCGACGTGCCAGTGCGTTGGCCGCGTTTCACGGCGCCGACGACCTGGAGCCCGGGGCCGGCGGTGAAGGGCGCGTCGGGCCCGTCGCCGTCGAAGATCCCCGGTACGCCGTGCCGGAAGGACATCGTGTGGATCTTGCCGGCGCGGCGGACGGTCACGTCGAACCGGCGGGACAGCGCGTTGACCGCCGAGGCGCCCACCCCGTGCAGGCCGCCGGAGGTCTTGTAGCCGGAGCCGCCGAACTTGCCGCCGGCGTGCAACCGGGTCAGCACCAGCTCGACGCCGGAGATGCCGGACTTGGCGTGCACGTCGGTGGGGATGCCCCGGCCGTCGTCGTCGACCTGCACCGAGCCGTCGGCGTGCAGGATCACCTCGACGTGGCTGGCGTGACCGGCGACACCCTCGTCGGTGGAGTTGTCGAGGATCTCGTTGACGAGGTGACCCACGCCACGGCTGTCGGTGGAACCGATGTACATGCCGGGCCGCTTGCGGACGGCGTCCAGCCCCTCAAGGTGGGTGAGGTCATCGGCCCCGTACAGGGTGTCAGGCTCTGCGGTCAACTGGTCGTACTCCCCGGTCTCGGCGGTGTGCTGCCGGTCACCGGCGACATCAGCCGGCGTGGCGCGCCGCAGCGAGCCTAGCCCGAGGCTAGGACAACTGTCGGAGGCCCCGCGCGACCCGCCGCGCGTCGGCCCACGGGCGTGAGCCAGGAAACAACCATCGGGTGATCATGGGACCACACAGCGACACCGTCGCCGGTACGCTCCCGATCATCGCTGCCGTCGAGCGCACGGATCGGGAGGCGATCAGGGTGGACGAGACGACACGTGCGGCTCTGCGGCGCTCCCTCGGCACGCGCGCCCGGCGCTGGCTGCTGGCCGGCACCCTGCTGGCGGGGCTGCTGGCCGCCGTGGCGCTGGTCGCGGCGGCGGCTCCCGCCGACCGGACGTTCGCCGCGCTCTCCGAGACCGTGCAGAGCCTGATGTCAGTGGTGACGCCGCTCTTCGGCATCCTGCTCGTCCGCGACCTGCGCGGGGCGCGGGCCGACCCCGGCATCCGACCGGGATCGCCGGCCCAACCCGGCCCGGTCCGGGTCCTGCCCAGTGTGCTCGCGGTGGGGCTGCCGGCCGTCGTCATCGCCGTCGCCGGAGTGCTGATCTGCGCCGCGACGCTGGCCCTCACTCCGGCTGGCGTAGCCGACGAGCCGTGGCGGCACGCCGGGACGGTCGCCGTTGGCAGCGTGCTGGTGCAGATCGTCGCCGGCCTGGTCGGCACCGGGCTGGGCCTGCTGCTGCGGTCGCCGGTGGCCGCGTTCACCGGCACGATCGTGCTGCCGTTGGGCCTGTTCGCGCTGCTGGGCGTCGTGCCGGCCGCGCAGCCGTGGCTGACCCCGTTCGGCAGCGTGCGCAACCTGCTCTCCGGGGACATGAGCCTGCTGCGGTGGGGGCAGTGGTTGTGCGTACTGCTGCTGTGGGGTGTCGGCCTGAACCTCGCCGGAGCGACGGCGCTGAAGCGCCGCGGCGGCCCGGCCGGCAGCTAGCCCGGCGTCCCTCACCCGGCGTACGCGGGTCCGTCTCGGCGAGGCGGGCCCGCGCCCGCGCGCGTGTCCTTCATCGAACGAATCTGTTACGGGCCATTGACGCCCGTTGCACGAGGGTGATGTGATCTCGCTCTCAGAGAATCTTTCATCTTTCGATGGATGGGGGGCCCATGCCCAGGTTCCGGCGTACCGCGCTCGCCGCGGGACTGACGATCGCCATGGCGGCGCTGTCGACCGCCGTCGCGCTGCCCGCACCCGCGTCCGCCGCGCTGCCCACCGCAGCGGTGGCACTCGGCGACAGCTTCATCAGCGGCGAGGGCGCCGGGGCGTACACCCCGGTGGTCGACGCCAACGGGGTCAGCCAGGGCTTCCCGGGCTGGACGGCGGCGAACAACAACGCGTTCTTCTGCCACCGCTCGGCGAACGCCTCGCTGCACCAGGCCAACCTGCCGGGCATCCAGAACCGGTTCAACCTGGCCTGCTCCGGCGGCCAGCCACACGACATCGCCAACGCCTCGCAGGCGCGCACCAACGGTCGCACCGTTGCCTCGCAGCTGAGCCAGCTGCGCGCCGTCGCGCAGACCCAGGACATCGACCTGGTGCTGATCGGCCTCGGCTCCAACAACAGCTCGTTCACCTTCGGCAGCGTCGCGGAGAAGTGCGCCAACCGCTTCATCGCCGACGCCTGGACCGGCTGGTGGGAGTTCTGGGCGTACCTGAACGGCCCGGTCGAGCAGAAGCCGTGCAGCGACGCCGACCTGGCCACCGCCGCGCAGCTCAGCGCCGCGACCGCGGAGACCACCGCAGCGGTACGCCAGATCCTGACCACCCTGGACGAGGTGGACGCGGACGGGCAGCACCGGGTGGTGTTCCAGGACTACACGAACCCGCTGCCGCTGGACCTGAACCAGCAGTTCCACGAGGAGGACAGCCGGGACGACACCCGGGACAAGTTCCGCGACCTGGGCGCCGAGCGGTACGCGGCCGGGTGCCCGATCCACCGGGCCAGCCTGGCCCCGGGGCACCGCTTCTCCCAGGGTCTGGGCGGCATCGTCAAGTCCACCCGGGACGCTCTGGCCGCCGAGTTCCCGGCCGACGACCTGGTGTACCTGAACGTGCAGCAGGCCTTCAACGGCGCCCGGCTGTGTGAGCAGACGAGCAGCCCGTCGGGCGCGCTGGCGACCCCGATCCGGCTCCAGGACGGCGCGACCGGCACCTTCGTCACCAGCCTCGCCGGCAAGGACAAGATCGCCATCCAGCGGATCGCCAACACCTGCGTGAGCTACTTCCAGACCTGCCAGGAGTCGTGGCACCCGAACGCCACCGGGCACCAGGTGCTCGGCCAGTGCCTGAGCGGCGCGGCCGTCACCAGCGCACGTGCGGTGACCTGCGTACGCGCCGGCAACGGGACGATCTCCGTCTCCTGAACCGGTTCCCACTCGGAGGGCTCCGCCACCCGGCGGGGCCCTCCGTCGCGTCCGACCACCGATGGCTACCCGTCGGTAGGGTCGGGTCGTAAGCTGAGCCGATGAGCGGGGAGCCGGAGTACGCGCAGGAGTTCGTCGACGTCGACGGCGGGCGGCTGGGTGTGCAGGTCCATCCGGAGCCGACCGGGACGACGGACGCGCCAGTGGTGGTGATCTGGCCCGCGATGGGGGTCCGTGCCCGCTACTACCGGCCCTTCGCCGCCGAACTGCGCGCCGCCGGGCTGGCCGTGGTCGTCGCCGACCTGCGTGGTACCGGAACGAGCACCCCCGCGCCGAGCCGGGCCGACCGGTACGGCTACCGGGAACTGGCCGGCGACGTCGACGCCGTCCTGGCCGCGCTCAAGCCCCGGCTGGACGGGCGCCGCCGGCTGCTGGTCGGGCACTCACTGGGCGGGCAGGCCGCGCTGCTGCATCTCGCCCTGCACGGCGACGACGGGGTGGACGGGCTGGCGTTGATCGCGGTCGGCATCCCGTACTGGCGGAGCTACCCGGGCCGGCGGGGCCTCGGCGTGCTGCCGTACACCCAGGGGATCGCCGCCACCGCGGCGCTGCTGCGGGTCTGGCCAGGCTGGGGTTTCGGCGGCCGGCAGGCGCGCGGCGTCATCCGCGACTGGGCCCACACCGCGCGGACCGGCCGATTCCCACGCCTCGACGGTACGGACACCGAGGCGGCGGTACGCGCGGTGCGGACCCCGGTGCTGGCCGTCAGTGTGGACGACGACCAGTTCACCCCGCACGAGACCATGGACCATCTCTGCGCGAAGCTCACCGGCGCTTCGGTGATGCGGGAGCGCTACACAGTGGAGCGGGCCGGTGCGCCACTGGACCACTTCAGCTGGGTCCGGGCGGGCGCGCCGCTGGCGCGGCGGATCGCCGAGTTCGTCGACGACCTGCCGCCCCGCTGAGACGTCCCGACCGGGCGGCTCACTCGTCCTGGTCCAGCGGGACCAGTTCGTCGTCGCGCTCCACCTGGATCGCGGCGTGGTCCTTGCGCGGCGCCACCTCCGCGGTGTTCCGGTGCGGGTCGTCGTCGGGGTGCATGAGCACGGCGTCTGTTTTGGGGGTCTTCTCCCGGCTCTCGTCCGGCTGCGACATCGCGTTCCCCTCTCGTCGGCGTCGCTTGCGGAGGTACCCGCCATGGCGCGAAGGACTCCTGCTGACGGCGAGGCGACCCACCGACGCCCGCAACGTCCCCCACCTGCCGGTACGGCGCGGATCGGCCCGCCCGGGGCGGGGTTAGCCGCGCGAGCGGCGGGTAAGCCGCACCGCCCGACACGGCGGAAGGGGATCACATGTCCGAACGGCACACCGCATTGCGCTCGATGCACGATCTGGGCCTGGCGGCCTGGTTTGGCGGCTCCCTCATGGGTGCCTTCGGCGTCAACGGCGCAGCGGCGAAGATCAGCGACTCGACTCAGCGACTCCCGGTCGCGTCGGCGGGATGGTCCAAGTGGACCCCGGTCAACGCGGCGGCGATCGGCGCTCACCTGGCCGGCGCGGTCGGTGAACTGGTGACCGAGAGCCCACGGGTGGCGGCCCAGGCCGGCGTCGGCCGGGTCAGCGCCCTCAAGACCGCGTTGACGATCGGCGCGCTGGCGGTGACCGGCTACAGCCGGTTGGTCGGCATGCGGTTGGAGAAGG
The DNA here is from genome assembly GCF_029626145.1 of Micromonospora sp. WMMD961. Classification (NCBI taxonomy): domain Bacteria; kingdom Bacillati; phylum Actinomycetota; class Actinomycetes; order Micromonosporales; family Micromonosporaceae; genus Micromonospora; species Micromonospora sp. WMMD961. The sequence goes on along the minus strand of NZ_JARUBJ010000002.1, from coordinate 2,444,643 downwards.
CGGGCGGCCCGTCGGTGAGCGGCGCCACCGAGCCGAACCACCAGACGCCGGCCAGCGTGGCCTCCTCGCAGCGGCAGATGAAGCTGCTCCAGTGGGCCATTCCGGCGTTGACCGGGACCCTGGTGGTGGTCACCGCGTACATGGGCGAGCAGCAGAAGCCGGGACAGGTGTTCCGGGGGATGCTCGGCCGGGCCGGTGGGATGAGGGGCGCCTCGAAGACCATGATCAAGATGGCCGGGATGAGCAACGGCAAGCGGCCGATGGCGATGGCCGGACGCTGAACGTCGGGCCGGTGGGCGTCCCGCCGCCACCTCGACGGCGGGGCGCTCTCCGGCAGCGTGCGGGCCATCGGCCTGACGACGACGGCCTGCGGCGACGCGCGGGCGCACAGGCACGGCACACCGTCCGCCGACGGCGGCGGACCGACGAGCGGGGTGGCCATGGCGGCGGACAGGGGACGCAGCGGCGACAACGACCGGCTGGAACCGGAGGCGGTGCATCCGTGGGGCACCGGCGACGGCTTCGCCGCCGACGCGCCCTGGGGCACGGACGAGGACTCGCCGATGGACGAGGGCAGCGAGGAGACCGCGGTGCCCGAGGGCCGGCGCGGCGAGCGACGCGCGGGTGCCCCGACGGGCCGTACCGACCCCGCCGGACGGCACGGCTTCGGCCCGGTGGAACCAACCCGTACGCCGATGGCCGGACCGGGCGCGCCACCCGATCCGGCGCCCAGCGGGAGGACCTTCCCGGACGACGCCGACATCGAAGAGTCGACGCAGGACGCGTTGCGCACCCGGGGCCGGCGCTCCTGACCTGACCGCCGGGGCAGTCAGCCGGTGGCCGACGTGGCCCGGGCGCGGTCACCGATCATCGTCTCGGTGAGCAGTTGCGCCAGCCGGGTGGCGTCGCGTTGGGCCTGCCCGGCACAGCAGTTGTTGAACAGCACGTGCAGGTCGTCGGCCTCGGTGGCCAACTCGGCCAGCAGCCCGGCCCAGTGCCGAAGCTCGTCATCGGCGTACGCGTAGCGGAACTTCTCCTGCTTGTCGCCGCCTCCCCAGGCCCCGCTGTGGCCGTGGAACCGGACGATCGCCGGCTGCGCCGTCGCGGTCAGGATCGGTGGCACCGACGACGGGTGCCCCTGCGGCATGTCCACGCAGACCAGGGACAGGTCGTGCGCACGCAGCAGATCCAGGGTGTCCGGTGCCGCCGGGCCGTCGAACCAGGACCGGTGCCGCACCTCCACGCCGACCCGCCACGGCCGGCAGCGCTGCGCCAACTCCACGATCCGGCGCTCGGCGGCGTCGCTGCGCACCAGCCACGGGGGGAACTGCAACATCACCGCGCCGAGCTTGCCGGCCGCCGCGATCGGGTCGAGAGCCGCGCGGAAACGGGCCCACAGCTCGTCGTACGCCTGCGGCGGCAGGTCGCGTCGGCGGATCCGGCTCGGGCCGGCAGCCGGGCGTAGGTCCCGGGGCAGCGCGGCGACCGGGGTCGGGTGGCCGGTGAAGAGGCTGAAGGCCTTGACGTCGAACGTGAAGTCGTCAGGCGTGGCGTCGACCCACCCGTGCGTGGTCTCGGGCACGGGGACCGCGTAGTAGGACGTGTCCACCTCGACCAGTGGGAACCGGCCGGCGTAGAAGCCGAGCCGGCGGGCCGGCGTGTTGGCCGAGCGCGGGTACCACCCCGACCGCAGCAACGACTGGTCCGCCCAGGACGACGAGCCCACCTTGATGACACCCATGTCATTCAGTGGACAGCCACGGACGTGGATCGGCAACCGCTGGTGCGCCTCCGGTCGGACCGGAGGGTGTCGGGGCCGGGAAGTGTCGGTGTCTCGTCCTACGGTGACACCGAGCGGGCTTTCGAGGTTCGAACGCACAGCGACGAGGGGTGGCGCCATGACCAGCACCGAGCAGCTCACCGGTGAGCGGGCCGACCTGCTAGAGACACTGCGTAAGCATCGGGGTTTCCTCCTGCACACCGTCAACGGGCTCACCGACGAGCAGGCGGCAGCCCGCCCCACCGCCAGCGAGCTCTGCCTCGGTGGCCTCGTCAAGCACGTGACCAACGTCGAGCACCGATGGATGCTCTTCGCGGTGGGCGGCGCGGAGGCGATGGAGCGCGCCGAGATCGACTGGGTCGGTCAGTTCCGGATGGCGCCCGGCGAGACCCTGGCCGGGCTGGTCGAGCGCTTCCAGGAAGTGGCTGACCACACCGACGAGCTGCTCGCCACCCTCGACCTGGACGCGGCGCACCCGCTGCCGCAGGCGCCCTGGTTCGAGCCGGGCGCGAGTTGGACGGTTCGCCGGGTGTTGCTGCACCTGATCGCCGAGACGTCCCAACACGCAGGGCATGCCGACATCCTGCGCGAGTCGATCGACGGCGCCCGGACCATGGGCTGAGCGCCGTTGCTCGGCCGCTCAGTGCACGCGTGAGCCGGATCGGTGCGCCGTGGTCCGGTCCCTGGCGTAGGCGTCGGAGTGACCCCAACGGCCCGGGATGTCGAGCAGTTCCAGCCGGCCGAATCCCTCGGGCACGGCCGGGTTGACCAGCAGGTTGTCGCCGGTGGGCCGCAGCCCCAGCATGGTGGCCAGCAGCATCAGCAGCCCCCCGGAGGACCACGCCTGCGGACGACCGGCCGCCGGCAACTGGACGGGATACTTCGTCAGACGGCGATCATGTCCGGCAACCATCTCCGGCACGGCCCCACCCAGGGTCTGCGCCATGTCGAAGATGCCGGCCGTGATCGTGGCCGCCTGCGCGTCGTACCGGTAGCGGCGTAGCCCAGCGGCGATCAGGGCGTTGTCCGCCGGCCACACCGCGCCCAGATGTGAGCCCATCGGGTTGAATGGGCGCTGCCCGGTGGCGAAGGTTCGCACCCCCCAACCGCCGAACAACCGCGGCCCGACGAGGTGCTCGGCGACGGCTCCGGCGCGGTCGTCCGTGACGATCCCGCTCCACAGCAGGTGCCCCATGTTGGACGCCAGCGCGTCGACGGGCTCGCCGTACGGGTCGAGCGCCAACGCGTAGTACTCCTGGTGGGGCAGCCAGAAGTCCCGGTTGAAGCGCTCCTTGAGAGCTGCGGCGTCCCGCTCCAGCCGGTCGGCGTACGCGGGTTCGCCCCAGAACTCCCGGGCCAGCCGGGCGCCGCGCCTCTTCGCGTCGTACGCGTAGCCCTGCAACTCGCAGGTGGCACGGGGAAAGGCCGGTTGTTGGCCGCGCGCACTGGTGATCGCGTCCGGCGTGTCCTTCCAACACTGGTTGATCGCGCCGTCGCGCTCGTTGCGACGCTGGTAGCGCACGTAACCGTCCCCGGTCAGGTCGCCGTACTCGTCGATCCAGTCCAACGCCATGCGGGCCGGTTGGCGCAGCTCGCGCACCAGGTCCGCGTCACCGGACCAGCGCTCGTACTCGTCGAGCAGGACCACGAAGAGCGGGGTGGTGTCCGCCGCGCCGTAGTACAACGCGTTCGCCCGCTCGCCGAACGCGCCGGACTCGCCGTAGCGGAGGTGGGCCAGGATCTTGCCCGGCTCCTCGTCCAGGTCGTCGTCGAGGCGAGCACCCTGCAGGAACGCCAGCATCCGCAGCGTCGCGGGGGTCAGCTCGGGGGTGAACGCCATCGTCTGCAGGCAGGTGATGATGCTGTGCCGTCCACACAGCCACATCGTCCACGGCAGACCGGCGATCGGCACCTGGTCACGCGACGACCACGGCTTGTACCGCAGTGCCGCGAGGTCCGCCAACGTTCCCCGGTACAGCTCCTCCAGCCCGTCGCGTTCGGCGACCAGCGTCGGGGCCCGGTCCATCCAGCCCGCCAGGTCCTCGCGCATCCCCACCCGCACGGCCCGCTGGTGCGACTTCAGGGAGGCGCGGACGTCCTGGCCGCCTTCGCCGCCCATGGTCATGGCGATGTGCAGGTCGGTCTCCCACGTGCCCTCCGGGGCGACCCGGATCCGGAACGTCATTCCCTCCTCGTCCACCTCGACCGGGGCGGTGCTCTGCACGGTGGTCTGGCGGACGAACCGTTGCCGCTGGTAGCGCAGTATCAACCGGCGGTTGGCCGAGTCCGGCGTGACCTTGACGACCCGCCGCCGGAGGTGGCCGATCTCGGCGATGTCGGTGAAGTCGCTACCCATCTCCACCCGGACGGTGAACTCGGCGGGCTCGGCCGAGTGGTTGAGCACCGTGATCCTCTCGTGCGCACAGTCGTGGATCGAACGGTGCCGGATGATCGACACGTCGGCGTCGACGTAGTGGCTTGCCGCTCCGGGGACCAGGAAGAACCGGGTCTCGAAGTACGTCATGTCGTCACGGGACAGGGCGTTGATCCGTTCACCGTCGATCTTGAGCACCCAGCGGGACAGGAAACGGGTGTCGTACGCGAAGAGGCCGACGGGTGTTCGCGGGTCGGCCTCGATGTCGCCCTGGGCGTCGCTGATCGCGAACACGTTGCCGGCGATCACGTGCAGCAACTCCTGCTTCACGACCTACCCTCCCGAGCGGCAGGCGCGGTCCGGGCCGCCAGGGCGGCCCGACCCAGCTCCCGAGGATGGCGGGCGTCGGCCGGCCCCGCGAAGATTCGCCGTAGCACCAGCAGCAGGCGCATGTCGCCCTGCATGGTCAGCTCGTTGCGCAGCATGGCCGCGCCGGGATGCAGCTCACCCTTGACCATCCGGTCGAACACCCAGCGGTCCATACGGACCACCAGGTCGGCGTCGTCAGCTGAGCGGCTCACCTGGACGTGCTGGTCGGAGACGGTCAGAAACCAGTGGTCGGTGCAACCGTCGCCGCGCACGTCCAGCCGCAGCGTGCCCGCTGTCGTCTCCGGCAGGTCGGGGCGCCGGCCGGCGTCCAACTGTTGCAGGTACTCCTCTGCCGTCACGCCCATCAGTTCCCCTCCCCCACGGTTCTCCGCAGGATCACCCGCGCCCGGGTGAGGCCGGTTCACCCGAAACGGGTGAGGTGCCGGGGGTGTACGACGCCGGCCGTTTGGCCGTCGGTGGGGTGGGCAGCCAACGGTGCCGTCGAGCGAGGGAGCACCGGATGCGCGCGCTGCGATTGCCGGACTGGAAGTCGACGCCGGAGTTGGTCGAGGTTCCCGACCCGACGCCCGGGCCGGGTCAGGTGGTGATCCGCGTCGGCGGCGCCGGCGCCTGCCATTCCGACTTGCATCTGATGGACGAGTTCGAGCCCGGCACCATGCCCTGGAACCCACCATTCACCCTCGGCCACGAGAACGCCGGCTGGGTGCACGCCCTCGGCGACGGGGTCACCGGGCTGTCCGTCGGGCAACCGGTGGCCGTCTTCGGCGCGTGGGGCTGTGGCACCTGCGCCCGGTGCCGGGTCGGTGTCGACACGTACTGCGAGAACCCGTCCGGTGCGCCGGTGCCGAGCGGAGGCGGGGGCCTCGGACTGGACGGCGGGATGGCCGAGTTCGAGCTGGTCCCGGACGCGCGGCACGTCGTACCTCTGCCGGAGGGTTTGGATCCGGCCGACGCCGCACCGCTGACCGATGCCGGGCTCACCCCGTACCACGCGATCCGCCGCTCCTGGCCGAAGTTGCCGCCCGGCAGCACCGCCGTGGTGATCGGAGTCGGCGGGCTGGGGCACGTGGGCGTGCAGATCCTCAAGGCCACCACCGCCGCCCGCGTGCTCGCGGTGGACAACCGCGCCGAGGCGCTGCGGCTGGCCGAGGAGTGCGGTGCCGACCGGGCGATCATGTCCGGTCCGGACGCCGCGGAGGAGATCCGACAGGCCACCGGCGGTCGCGGCGCCGACGTGGTGCTGGACTTCGTCGGTACGGACGCCACCCTCGCCCTGGGCGTGGCGACGGCCCGCACGGTGGGCGACCTGACCATCGTGGGTCTCGGCGGGGGCACCGTGGCGGTGTCGTTCTTCGCCGTGCCCTACGAGGTGAGCATCGCGACCACCTACTGGGGTAGTCGCGGGGAACTGGTCGAGGTGCTGGACCTGGGCGCCCGTGCTCTGGTCCGCCCGAAGACCACCCGGTTCTCGCTGGACGACGCTCTCGACGCGTACCAGCAGATGCGCGACGGAACGCTGGAGGGCCGGGCCGTCATCGTGCCGTGAGCCGGCGCAGTGCGGTCAGCCGGTCTCGAGCAGACCGCGCAGGTAGGCGGCCTGACCCACGTGTTGCAGGTCGTCCTCGGCGACGCTGACCAGCCGGACGCCGAGGGTGACCGGCGGGTCCCACCCCTCGTCGACGATGCGGTCCAGGTCCGCCGGGCGCAGCCCGGCCAGGAACTCGCCGGTACGCGACGCGACCGCCCCGTAGTAGTCGATCAACACCGCTGCGCTCTCCGGCCGCACCGCCGCGACCTGCTCGGGCGAGTGCCCGTAGCCCGTGTTGGCGGGGTCTGCGGTGAGCCCGAACCGACCCGCCCAGTCGCCGCTCACCCAGACGGGCTCGGCGTCGAGCACCTCGGCGACGTGCTGGTCCTGCACGCGGGTGAGGTGCCAGACCAGCCAACCGATCGAGTTGTGGCCCGGTGCGGGCTGGTGGCGCAGTTGCTCCGGGCTGAGGCCCTCCACCGCCGCGCGGACGAGGTCGGGCAGCCGGTCGAACGTCTCGGTCAACAGATCACTCACGTCCACCGGGCACGCCTCCTGGTCGGTTTCCGAACACATACCGCCGCGGACGGGCGCCCAAACCTCGGCCGCTACCGTGATCGAATGGTCGCGGCGGTGGAGTTGTATCTGGACCCGGACGCCACCCGCCGGATCCGGGTGCTGTGGGACGCGCTGGAGACCGAGGGCGTGCAGAGCATGCGTTCCCTGCTGGAGCAACGTCACCGGCCGCACGTCTCGCTGGCGGTGGCTCCCCGGTTCGACCCGGGACAGGTCGCCGCGGCCCTGCACGGGACGGTGGTGGCCGCTCCCCTGCGGCTCGAGTTCCAACACGCCGGCCAGTTCGTCGGTCGGGTGCTCTGGCTCGGCCCGACGCCCACCCCGGAGCTGCTGGCCCACCACCGCACGGTCTACGACCGGCTCGCCGCCGCCGGCATCCCGTTGACCGAGCACTACCAGCCGGGTCGTTGGGTGCCGCACTGCACGCTCTCCATGCGGGTGCCGAACGCGCTGATGGCCGCCGCGGTGCGCCGCTGCCTGGAGGTGTTGCCGCTGGCCGCGACCGTGGTCGGGGCGGCCCTCACCGACCACGCCCGCGGCATCGCCCACCCGCTGCCCTGACCCTCGACAAAAATGTCCGGTTTGGCGGGCGACAGTCGGGAAACCGAAAACAAGCGGTGGTTGTGCGCTCTGACGTGGGATGGTTCGACATGGATGCCGTCCTGCCGAGCGCGATTCGCCCGGCCGGCGGCGCGGGCTCACGCCGCGCCGCCCCACGGCGGCTTCGACGAGGAGGGGCAGTGCCTATGCAGGCTCAGCGCAGGCCACCGCGAGCGGAGCGGAGCCAGAGCCGGGACGACCGGACCGCCGGCGGCATGACCGGGGCGGCCACGCCCCTGACGATCTGGGCCGCCGCCGTCCTGCTCGGACGGATCAGTGCCGGCGACGACGACGTCGAGGACGAACGGCACATCCTGCGCGGCATCGAGTGAGCCCGGCCGGACGGCTCACAGCCAGCCGCGCCGCTTGAAGATCAGATAGAGGGTGCCGCAGACCAGCAGCATCAACAGCAGCGCGAACAGGTAGCCGAAGCGCCAGTTCAACTCCGGCATGTGCACGAAGTTCATCCCGTACACGGTGCCGATGAGCGTGGGAGCGAACAGGATCGCCGCCCAGGACGAGACCTTCTTCAGCTCCTCGTTCTGCGCGTAGCTGGCCGCCGTGAGGCTCCGCATCTCCTCGTTCTGCTGCTGCGACACGAGCGTGGCGTTGACGGTGAGGATGTTCTGCAGAAGGTGCCGGAACCCGTCCACCCGCTCCACCACCTGGGTCAGGTGGTCGGTCACGTCCCGCAGCGAGCGGCGTAGCTCCTCGTCCGTGTCGGCACTGCCCGCGCCGTCGGCCAGTGCGCCGAGCACCGCGAGCAGGGGTCGCGCGGCGCGCTGGAACTGGATCACCTCGCGGCTCAGGCCGTAGATGCGCCGGCTCGCGTTCGGGTCGCCACCGAACACCTGGGTCTCGATCTCGTCGATGTCGTTCTCCAGCCCGGCCACGACCGGCGCGTACCCGTCGACCACCTGGTCGAGGATCGCGTACAGCACCGCCTCGGGCCCCCGGGCGAGCACCTGCGCCTCGACCTCCATGCGCCGCCGCACGGCGGCCAGATCCGGTGCCTCACCGTGCCGGACGGTGATCACGAAGCCCGGCCCGATGAACAGGTGCAACTCGGAGAACTCGACCTCCTCCCGAAGGTCGTCGTAGCGAGCGGCGCGCAGCACCACGAACAGGGTCTCCCCGTAGCGTTCCAGCTTGGGCCGCTGGTGCGCGTTGATCGCGTCCTCGACCGCCAGGTCGTGCAGCCGGAACTCCCGCGCCAGCGAGGTGATCTGCTCGATGTCGGGCCGGTACAACCCGATCCAGGCCATCGCGCCGTCCTGCTCCTGCAGGCAGCGGTACGTCTCGGCGAGGCCGGACGGCGAGGCGAACCGGTGCCCACGGATGTAGACGGCGCTGTCCACCAGGCCGCCGGCGGGTGGAGCGGGTGACTCCGTGGACGGTGGCACGCCGACCCTGGTCTCGTACTCGTCGAGTTGGCGACCGAAGCCACCACCCGGGCGGAAGCGACGGCCACCGACCATGCCCTGTCCCCTCCCCCGGTGACGCCCGGTCCGGCACACCCCCGCCAACCCGGGGGCGCTGCTTCCCCCCTGTTCCGGGCCCGAAACCCGTCCCGACGCGGGGTGGGTTCGCCGCACCGGCGGACGGGCGCGCCGCCGGTGCGGATACTCACGACGACCAGCGCGGGCCGGTCGGCCGTCTCCGCTGGTGAGCGTGGTCATAACGACTGGACGACCCACCCGTGCCTGCTGCTAGCCTCGGCGCTGGTCATGAGTGCCAGCGCGAAGCCCCGGCTCGCTGGCCGGCAACCCTCCTCCGCGGTGGGGTGCCCCGGGTGAAGACCAGGCACCGACAGGACGTCGGCGCAAGCGTGGCCTGGCACCCAGGTCAGCACAGACCCGGGAGAGCCATGCGCATCCTCAACACCACCCCACCGACCGACGTCGCGGATGTCCACGCCGGTTGGCCCTCACCGGCACTGACCCGGCGACGGCACGTGGACATGATGCGAATGTGCAGCGCCGCGTGTCGTCGCGGCACCACGCACTAGCGCAGCGCTCTTCCCGAACCTCCCCCACCGGTACGCCCATCGGGCGCACCGTCGGCGACGCACACCCGTGCTCGCCGGGACGCGACCTTTTCGGAGACACCCGTGCGACTTCTTCCTGCCCTGACCCGTGCCACCGCCCTGGGCGCGGCCACGATCCTGGCCGCCACCGCGCTCACCGCCTGCGGCGACGACAACTCTTCCGACGCCACCGCCAACCCGTACGGCCTGGCACGGCCGGGGGTGCTGCGCGCCGGCACCCTCACCGACGCCCCGCCGAACGTGTACCTCAAGGACGGCACGTTCACCGGTTTCGACAACGACCTGCTGACCGCCGTGGCCGGCAAGCTCGGCCTCACCGTCGAGTTCGTCGGCACGGACTTCTCCGCGTTGCTCTCCCAGGTCAACAACCACAAGTTCGACGTCGGCAGCTCCTCGATCACGATCACCGAGGCGCGGAAGAAGACCGTCGACTTCGGTAACGGCTACGACTTCGGCTACTTCGGCCTGGACGTCCCGGCCGGCTCGCCGATCACCAGCTTCGACCAGCTCGCCGGCAAGCGGGTCGTGGTGGTGCAGGGCACCGTGCAGGACGACTACGCCACCGGCAAGCAGCTCGACCCGGTGCGGGTGCCGGACTACAACGGCGCGATCAACCAGCTCAAGGCCGGCACCGCCGACGCGTGGATCGCCCCGGCGGAGATCGGCGAGAAGTCTGCCGCGGACAGCAACGGCAAGATCACCGTGGCGGCCAAGCAGCTCAGCCCGGCACCGACCGCGTACGCCGTCGCCAAGGGCGGCGACAAGCTGCGCGAGGCACTGAACAAGGGCCTCGACGAGGTCATCGCGGACGGCACCTGGAGCCGGTTGCAGGCCCAGTACTACCCCGGCCGGCCGATCCCGGCGGACTTCACGCCGGGCAGCGGCACGGTGGCGGTGGCGTCCGCGTCGCCCGCCTCCTGAGTACCCGGTGACGAGCGAGCAGGACGGTAGGAGAGACGACCGATGGATCCGTTGAGCACCCTGTGGGAGACGTTCTTCGACTGGGACGCGATGGGCGAGGCGCTGCCCGAGATGGTGACCGTCGGGTTGCCGAACACGCTGATCCTGGCGGTCTCCGCCGCCCTGCTCGGCTCGGTGCTGGGCCTGCTGCTGGCCGTCGCCGGGATCTCCCGCAGCCGGTGGTTGCGCTGGCCGGCGCGGGTCTACACCGACGTGTTCCGGGGGCTGCCGGCCGCGGCGACGATCCTGTTGATCGGCGTCGGGCTGGCACCGCTGGGCATGCAGGTCTGGGGACCGGACCCCTATCCGTTGGGGATCCTCGCGCTGTCACTCATCGCCGCCGCGTACATCGGGGAGATCTTCCGCTCCGGCATCCAGTCGGTGGAGGCCGCCCAGTTGGAGGGCGCGCGTGCGCTCGGCTTCTCCTGGAGCGACGCGATGCGGCTGGTGATCATTCCGCAGGGCATCCGGCGGGTCCTGCCGGCCTGGGTGAACCAGCTCATCGCGCTGATCAAGGACTCCAGCCTGGTCTACTTCCTCGGCCTGGTGGCCAGCCAGCGGGAGCTGTTCCGGATCGGGCAGGACTACGCGGCCACCACCGGCAACGAGTCCGCGCTGCTCCTGGCCGGGCTCTTCTACCTGGCGCTGACCGTTCCGCTGACGCACGTCGTGAACTGGATCGACCGGCGGCTGCGCCACGGCCGGCCAGCCACCGCACCGGACGACGAGGACGACGAACTGCCGTTGCCCGCCACGATCCAGGGAGACCGGCGATGACCACCACCACCGACACCACCACCTCGGTCAGCCTCGACGTACGCGACGTGCATCTCGCCTTCGGGCCGAACCGGGTACTGCGCGGCGTCGACCTCACGGTGCCGCGGGGCGCGACGGCCTGCGTGATCGGTCCGTCCGGGTCCGGCAAGTCCACCCTCCTGCGCACCATCAACCGGCTGATCGAGCCGGACCGTGGCGACGTGCTGTTGGACGGGCGCAGCGTGCTGGGCGACGACCCGGACGGCCTGCGGCAGCGGGTGGGGATGGTCTTCCAGCAGTTCAACCTCTTCCCGCACATGAGCGTGCTGCGCAACGTCACCCTCGCGCTGCGCCGGCTCCGCAAACTCGGCGAGGACGAGGCGGAGGCCGCCGCCCGGGCCCACCTGGACCTGGTGGGTCTGGCCGCCAAGGCCGACGCCCGACCGGCGCAGCTCTCCGGCGGTCAGCAGCAGCGGGTGGCGATCGCCCGGGCGCTGGCGCTGCGGCCCGAGGTGATGCTCTTCGACGAGGCCACCTCGGCGCTCGATCCGGAGCTGGTCAAGGGCGTGCTCGGGGTGATGGCCGACCTCTCCGCCGCGGGCATGACCATGGTGGTGGTCACCCACGAGATGGGCTTCGCCCGGCAGGTCGCCGACACCGTCGCCTTCATGGACCGGGGCGTGGTGCTGGAGGCCGGCCCGCCCGAGGCGGTCTTCGAACGGGCCGAGCATCCTCGGCTCCGTCGGTTCCTCGCCCAGGTGCTCTGAGCCGCTGCTGCCGGAAGCCGCTGACGCTCACTCGTTGGCTCCGCGCCCCAGCAGCCGGATCTCCTCGTTGTCCAGGGCGGCCTGGAGTTCCTGCAGCACCAGGTCGTCGATCTCCCGGTTGTCGCGCAGTCGGGTGACCTCCCGACGTTTGTGGGCGAGGACCTTCAGGCGCAGTTGGCGTTCCAGTCGGCGCTCCTCGGCGGTGCTCCCTCCGCTCTCGTCGACGTCCGCAAGGTGCCTCTGGTATTCGGCTTGCAGCCGACGGACCTGTTCCGCCCCGGCGCCGATCTCGGCGGCGACCTGGGGCAGAGCGGCCAGACCCGCCTCGGTGGCCCGCCGCCGGGCGCGCCGGGTCTCGTGGGCGCGTTCCGGGTCGCCGACCAGCCCCGCCCAGCGCACGACCAGCGGCAGGGTGGTGCCCTGGAGCAGCATGATCAGCACGATCACCAGCGCGGTGACGAAGATGATCAGGTCGCGCTCGACCACCGGTCGGCCGGCGACCGTCACCGTCGGGACAGCCAGGGCGGCGGCGAGCGACACCGCACCCCGGAAACCGGACCAGCCGGCCACGGTTCCCACCCGCCAGGCCGAGGGCCCCTGGCTCGGGTCCATGAGCCGGCGACGCCGCAGCCTCGCGACCTGCGAGATCAGGTAGACGAAGAACAGGCGGACGCTGATCACGACGAGCGTGACCACGAGCACGACCACCAGTGCCCGACCGGGCGAGGTGCTGGTGATGCCCCGCACCGCGCGGGGTATCTGGGTGCCGAGAAGGACGAACAGCCCACCGTTGATCAGGAACGTGGAGAGGTCCCAGAACGCCAACGCCAGGACCCGCGACCGGGCGCGGATCACCCGTGGACCGGCGTAGGACAGCACCAACCCGGCGACCACCACCGCCAGCACACCGCTGGCATGCACCGAGTCGGCCAGCAGGAACGCGCCGAACGGCGTGAGCACGCTCAGCGCGCCCTCCCGAAGCGGGTCGTCGAGCCGTTTGCGGACCAGCACCACGGCCGCCCCCACCAGCACACCGGCCAGCACGCCGCCGAGGCTGGCGCCGACGAACTCCTCACCGATGCCCAGCGGGCCCGGCTCCGCCCTCTGGGTGAGCAGACCCACGGTCACCGCGAAGATCACCAGGGCGGTGCCGTCGTTGATCAGACTCTCGGCGTGCAGGGTGGTGAGCAGCTTTCGGGGCAGCCGTTTCGCGAGCCCGGTGACCGCCGCGGCGTCGGTCGGGGCGAGGACCGCGCCGAGCACCCAGGCGGCGGCGGGGTTCACCCCGAACGCCTGCGCGGTGAACGACACCGTGACCATGGTGAGCAGCACCAGCACCACGGCGAGCGACCCGATCACCGGAAGGTTCGCCCGGATCTCGCGCAGACTGAGGGTGAGGCTCTCCCGGTACAGGATCGCCGGTAGGAAGATCAGCAGTACCAGCTCGGGTTCCAGGGTCACCTCGGACAGCGGAGGCGTCAGGCCGAGCAGCACCCCGAACGCGATGAGCAGGATCGGCGGGGCCACCCGGTACCGTCCGCCGAGCGTGGTGCCGATCAGGACAGTCGCGCCCAGCACCACGACCATGACGAGCGCCTGCACGGCGTACCCCCCTTGATCGCCCCCGGCGGTGGACGCGCCGGTGGTTCCATCTGACCGCACCCACCGGTGGGTTCCGAGGAGAATCGGCAAGTCACGGTCGGCGGCGGGTGGCGATCATCGGGCGAGGTTGGCGGCCCGGGCCCGAGCTGTGACCGCACGGGCGCGCCGGCGAAGCGCGGCCGACTCCTCCGCACGGCCCAGCGCGCCAGCCAGGGCGGCGAGGTGCCCGGCCACCGGGCCGAAGGTGAGCACGCCGCTGCCCGCAGCCACCTCCTCCGCCGCCGGCAGCAGCTCGGCGTAGACCCGTTGCATCGTGGGGCGGTCACCGAGGGCACGCGCCGCCTGACCGACGAGGCAGAGACGCACCTCCCGGAGAAGATCGTGCGGCCCGTCCGGAAGGGCCCGCACGGCCGCTGCCGCGGCAACCCGGTCGTCGTCGGCGAGCAGCAGCAACGGCCGGACCCACGGCTCGTGCGGCCCCCAGTCCACATCCGCCCAGTCGGCCCCGTCCAGGCTGGGAACCGGTCGGTCGAGACCGTCGGCCTCGGAGCGCGGACGGTCGTCGTCGACGGCCTCGGCCAACCGCAGGCCGAGCAGCGCGAGCGGAAGCAGACCACGGGTCAGGCCCGGCATGGCGTCGGCGGGCAGGTGGCCGGCCGCCGATCGGTAGGCGTCCGCCGCCGAGGCCGACTCGCCGTCGAGAGCCAGGCGCAGTGCGGCGAACCACCTGGTGAAGACCGCGACCAACGGCAGCTCGTACCGCTCGGCGAGGCGGTCGGCGGCGCGGGCGTGCTCGTCGGCGGCGGGCCGGTCGGCCAGCGCGCAGTACGCCTGGACCAGGACGAGGTGACCGAGCACCTCGAAGGTCACCAGCCGGTGCCGGGCGGCCAGGTCGACCAGCTCACCACCGATGCGGGCCCGGTCAGCGGCCAGGCCGACGTGCTGGAAGGTGTGCAGGAAGCGGGCGTTGAGCGCGAAGGCCAGCAGCCCGGGGTCGTCGACCGTCCGGGCGATCGTCTCGGCCTCGTCCGCCGCCCGGCGACCACGGTCGGTGGGGGTGCCCCGCAACTCCAGCGCGAGGGTGCTCAGCAGTCGGCTGCGCCGCGCCGAGCCGGTCGGGCCGAGAGCGGTCAGGGCCTGCTCGGCGGCTCGGACGATGTGCCCGGAGAGCCTGTCGTCGTCGTTGCGCGTCCAGATCGCGGGTACGTCGAAGCCGGCCAGCACCTCCTCGATCAGCAGCGGATCGCCGGCTGACTCGGCGGCGGTGATCGCCTCGGCACGTCGCCCTCGCGCCTCGGCAAGCCGCCCGGTCACGGCCAGCGCGCGCCCCAGACCGAGCAGTGCGGTCAACCGCTCGCGCTGCTCGACGTCGCCGGCGCGGTCGTACGCCTCGATCACCTGCCCCCACAGGCGGGCCGCCTCGTGCGGGTTGCCGCCGCGTTCGGCCTGCTCGGCAGCCGTGCGGGCGTACACCCCGGCACGAGCGGCAGCGGCCCGTCCGCCCGCGCGGAGCAGGTGGTGCGCGATCGCGGCGGGCTCGACGGGTGTTCGTTGTCGCAGCCCTTCGGCGATGGCCGCGTGCCAGGCGGCGCGGCGCGGCGTGGACAGGTCGGCGTAGAGCGTGTCGCGGACCAGGATGTGGGTGAAGCGCAGCAGCCCGTCGGGCTCCCGCTCGGTGAGGAGACCGGCCTGCAGGGCGCGGTCGACGGCGTCCAGCACGACTGCGGAGTCGCCCGCCAGGGAGGTGAGAACCTCCGGGTCGAGATCCCGGCCGAGCACGGAGGCCTGCCGCAGGACGGTGCGCGTCGGCGTGGGCAGCTGCGCCAGCCGGTGCCGGATCACGTCGCGTACCCCGGGCGGCACCGAGGCCAGCGCGGCCTCCCCCTCGCTCGCGTACAACTGGGCCAGCTCGCGGACGAAGAACGGGTTGCCGCCGCTGCGGTCGTGGATCAACCGGGCGGAGTCCGGGGCGAGTGCCGCGCCGACGACGGCGCGGGCCAACTCGCCCGTCGCCGACGCGGACAGGCCGGCGAGATACTCCCGGGTCGGCTCCAGCCCGGCGACGCGGGCCAGGGCGGCGGTCAGCTCCGGACTGATCTCGGTGGCCCGGTAGGTGCCGAGGATGAGCACCGGTCCGGTGGTCGGATGTGGTCCGGTGAGCAGGGCGGTCAGCAGGTCGAGGGTGTCACCGTCGGCGCGGTGCAGGTCGTCGAGGACCACCAGCACCGGCCCCCGGTCGGCGACCGCGGCAACCAACGACGCCACCGCCCGGTGCCGACGAAACCGCCTGCCGGCGGGGTCGCTCGACTCGTCGACCGGCCCGGAGGCCGCCACCTCGCCGGTCAGCCCGGTGAGCGCGTCGGTGACCTGGGTCCACGGCCAGGCCGGCGGGCCACCCTCGTACTCCGGGCTGCGTCCCCATGCCGTGGTCCAGCCCTCGACGGCGAGCCGCCGGGCCAACGTCTCGGCCATCGCGGTCTTCCCGGCACCCGGGTCGCCGCTGAGGAGCGCGAGGGTGGGCCTGCGCCGTCGGAGCGCTGCCTCGGCGGCATGCCGCAGGCGGTCCAGCTCCACGTCCCGGCCGACGAACGGGCGCTGCCGCGCCGGGGCCGGCCCAGCGGGCCGTCGGAGCCGGGGAGTGGCGACGCTGTCGAGGGTCGGGGTGAGATGCGGCGCCTGGGCCAGGACGTCGGCTTCCAGCCTCTGCAACTCGGGCCCCGGGTCCACGCCCAGCTCGGTCACCAGGACGTTGCGTGCCGCACGCAGTGCGGCCAGCGCGTCCCCCTGCCGACCGGCGCGGTACCGGGCGACCGCGAGCAACCGCCAGGCGTCCTCTCGCAGTGGATAGCTGGCCAGGTGAGCCGGCAGGTCAGCGGCGGCTTCGTCCGGCCGACCCAGCGCCAACAGCGCCTCCGCCCGCCGTTCGACGGCCAGCATCCGCAACTCGTCCAGTCGGTTGATCTCCGCAGCCGCCCAGACCTCGTTCGCGCAGTCCGCGTACGCCGGCCCTCGCCAGAGCCGCAGTGCCTCGTCCAGGGCGGTCAGGGCCGGCGCGGGGCGTCCCGCCGTGAGCAGCGTGCCCGCCTCGCCGACGGCTGCCTCGAACCGGCCGGCGTCCACCGCGTCCGGGGCGACCCGCAGCACGTACCCCGGTGGTTCGGTGACCAGGGTCCGGGGCGGCTGTCGGGGTGGCCGATCGGGCTCCAGGGCCCGGCGCAGGTCGGCGACGAAGGTCCGGATCGCGCCCACCGCGCCGTCCGGCGCGACCTCCCACAGGTCGTCGACCAGACGCTGCACCGGCACCACCCGCCCGTGGGCGATCAACAGCCGGGCCAGCACCAGGCGGTGTCGGTGCCCGCGCAGCGCTGCCGGTCCACGCCCGGTCACGGCGGTCACCGGCCCGAGGACGCCGAAGGTCACGGCGTCCGGTGCCGTCGGCTGCCTGGTCATGGCACCAATCTAGGCGCGGCGGCGGGCCCGCACTGATCCGACGCTGACCGCCCGCTGATCAGCGCGGGGCAGGCTCGACGACGTACGACGGCGTGGGGTCACCGCCCCAGCCGGCACTTCTCAGCAGAGAGGTTCTCCCGTGGACCCCAAGATCAACGGATTCGACTACCGGCGCGTGAGCGTCGCCGACGGTGTGACGCTCAACGCCGCCGTGGGTGGGTCCGGACCAGCGGTCGTGTTGCTGCACGGTTTCCCGCAGACCCACCTCATGTGGCGGCACGTCGCGGCCGACCTGGCCGCCGACCACACGGTCATCTGCCCCGACCTGCGCGGCTACGGTGACAGCGACAAGCCCGTCGACACCGACGGCACCGGGTACGCCAAGCGCACCATGGCTGCCGACGTCGTGAAACTGGCCGGCGCGCTCGGTCACGAACGGTTCGCGCTGGCCGGCCACGACCGGGGTGCGCTTGTCGCTTTCCGCGCCGGCCTGGACCACCCGGCGGCGATCAGCCGGCTCGCGTTGCTGGACGTGGTGCCGACCCTGGACATGTGGGAGGTGCTGCACGGTGCCTCCGCGGCGGTGGCGTTCCACCTGTACCTCATGGCGCAGCCACCCGGACTGCCCGAGGAGTTGATCGGTGGCAGCCCCGACGCCTTCTTCGGCCACTTCCTCGACGCCTGGACCCGCGATCCGGAGTCCCTGCCGGCGGACGTGCGGGCGGCGTACCTGCGGGCGTCCCGTAACGCGGTCACCTCGATCGTCGCCGACTATCGCGCGTCGGCCGGCATCGACGTGGCCCACGACACCGCTGACCGCGAGGCCGGCAACAAGCTGCGCATGCCGGTGACCGTGCTCCAACAGGACTGGGGTGCCGCGCTGGGCTACGACGCAGCCGGGGTGTGGCGGGCCTGGGCGCCCGACCTGGAGCACCGGACGGTCACCTGCGGGCACTTCATGGCGGAGGAGGCACCGGCCGAGGTGGTCCAGGCGCTGCGGACGCTGCTCGACCGCTGACCGATCGGCGACCCGGCCGCAACACAATCACCCTCGGTAAAATTTACGACACTCATGGTTACCGAGCTGGTGCTGCGGCCGGGTCGCCGCACTCCCTCGGGCCCGATCCGCAGAAACCGGGCCTGAGCGGGGTTGACCTGCGGTAATGCGACTTGACCCATGGTGGACGATGACTGGTCATCGGTGCTAAACAGGCAGATACCGGCAGCCAACGACGTCGAGTCGCTCCCTCCTCGCCTCACGACAGACCAGCCGCAACGCACCAGCGCCGCATGCCGCTCCACAGTCGCGATCGGACGGCACGGGCCCGTTGCCGTCGCGAGAGGCCGGTCCCCGACCAAGGAGTTGCCGTGGGAATCTCCCGTATCCGATCCCGACACGAACCGTACGAGATCGCTGCCCTCGCCGCGGCGCCCGTCTGTGGCGTTCTGATGATGACCCTCGACGTTCGGCCGATCTCCGTGCAGACGGCCATGCCCGGGCCCATCCAGATGGCCTGGGAGCTCGGGCTGATCGCGGTGGGTGTGGGCGGGATGTTGGGCATCCTGTGGCCCGGCCGGCTCTCCACCGGGCTCGGCCTCGAACTCGCGTCGGTGCTGGTGCTCGGCACGATCACCGGCATGTACGCGGTGGCCCTGGTGGCCATGTCGGGTCGCCAATCCCTCGTCGCGACGTCGTTCGTCATGGCGGTGATGGTCGGATCGCTCTGGCGGGCCACGCAGATCGCCATCGACCTGCGCCGCCTGGCCCGGGCCTGCGAAGTCGTAAGTTGCGAATCCCTGCAGGCAGGTGTCACGTGATTGCCTCCCCGGCGCCAGCCGCACCCCACTGGGTGCAGATGGCGCTCAGCGTGCTCGGCATCCTCGGCGGAAGCACCGGCCTCGCCGCGATCGCCACCGTGGTGGTGCAGCGCGGCAAGTTCAAGGCCGACGCCGCCGACACCCTCACCGAGGCCGCCCTCACCCTGGTACAGCCGTTGCAGACCCGGATCACCCAGTTGGAGGGCGAGGCGTTGAGCGCCCGATCCGAGCTGGGCGTGCTCCGCGAGCAGGTCAACCAGTTGCAGTTCGTCGTGCGGGTGCTCACCCGGACGCTGGACCGCTGGCGGGCCGCGATCCGCGCCCCGGACGCCACCCTGCGGAAGGTGCGCGCGACGGTGGCGGAGACCGACCGCTCACCCGAAAATCCCTGAGCCGCATCGAGTCCACGCGCTGTGGCCTCTGGTCAGGAAGCCTCAGCCAGAACGACGGAGGCGGCCCACGAGCTCGCTCACCGCCGCCCGGAACTCCGGGTCGGACTCGCCCGGATGGTGCCCCAGGATCGGCGGCGGACGGCGCTCCCCCGGCGCTGGCAGCAGATCCGTCGGGTCCCGCAGCCGCCGGTCGACGCGGCCGGCCGGATCGGTCGGGTCCGGGAGTGGATCACCGGGCCGGTGCGGGGCGAAGATCCAGCCGCCGACGGGGTCGGTGTCGCGCCACAGGTTGAGCCATCGCCACTCGACCCGCTTGCCGACCTGCCGTAGCACCTCCTCGTTGAGGTAGGCGGGAAAGAGCCGGGCGTACAGGCGGTCCAGCGGCGATCCGTAGGTGAGCAGCGCGACCCGGTCACGGACGCGCGGAGGCAGCCGCAGCACCGCGAGGGCGAGCAGGGCCGACCCGTGGCTGTGCCCACAGAGCAGCACCCCGTCGTGCCGCTCGGTCAACTGGGTGATCCGGTCCGCCAACTCCGGTACCGCCCGGTCGGCGTAGCTCGGCGGCGCGAACGGGTGCGCCGCCCGGGGCCAGAAGGTCCCCAGGTCCCACAGGATGCCGACGTGCCGGCGAAACCACGTCGTGCGGTAGGCGAACACCCCACCCAGGAGCAGGGCCACCACCAGGGCCACCACGAGGTAGCTACCCAGGGCGAGCCCCATGCCGACCACACCGGCCGGAAGCCCGAGAATCCGCGTCGCCAGTTCGTCCGGCGCCAGGTCGAACAGCCTCGACAGACCCGCGGCCAGGCCGATCACGGTGAGCGCGGCCCACGCCACGGCGAGTAGTCCCACCCAGTCGGCGAACCTCGCCCGGGCGACCGCCTCCGTCACCTGCCGCAGCCGCCCCACACCCCGCGGCGGCACCGTGGGGAAGTCGCGGGCCGTGATCGCCTCCGCCGCCCGCCGACGCCGTCGCCGGGTCAGCAGGGTCAACGCGACGCACACCACCACGCCGACGATGACGTGCAGGAAGAACGCCAAGATCGTCCACTGGTACGGCAGCGGCGGACCGCCGTCGCCGCGGTAGCCGCCCAGCACGTTGCCGCTCTGGTAGACGAGGTTGGCGGAGAACGCTCCGCCCAGGCCGACCGCGAAGGCCGCGACCACCGCGGCGCCCAGCCCTCGGGGTAGCGCGTTACGGCGTTCCCCGCGACCGTGATGCCACAGCACCAGCGCGCTCAGCGCCACCAGCAGCGCCATCTCCCCGAGCAGCGCCCAGGTCGCGATGCCGTCGTAGCCGGGCAGTTCCACCGACGAGGGCCAGGCCCGTTCGTCCAGGGCGACGGTGGCCAGGGTGGCCACGACCAGGCCGACGGCCACCGCGCGCACGGTGCTGGCGGTGCGGGTGACCATCCACATGGTTGCCGCCCGGTCCAGCAGGCCCGGGACGACGACCAGTCCGACGCAGGCCAGCAGCACCGCGACGCTGAGCGTCAGCAGCACCGTCGTGATGGCCGTCGCGCCGCCCGCCGTACGGGCCGCCAGCAGTATCAGGCTGAGCACGGCGAGCGCGGCGGCCACGTGGATCGCCCGCAGCCGCCCCACCAGTGGCTCGACGACCCACAGGGGCTTGCCGGCCGGGCGGGGCCGACGGCTGCCGAGCAGCCGGAGCAACGCCACGGCGGCGATCGGCAGGAGCGCCAGAACGGCCAGCCGCAGCCCGACCTGTCGCCCGTCGAGACCGAACACCGTGTCGAACGGGCCTCTGCAGCGGGTCGGACCGAGGCACCGCCAGGCGAGCAGGTCGAGAGCGACCCCGGCGACGGACACCACGTACAGCACGGTGAGATCGAGCGCGAGGAGCCGGCACAGCACGGTGACCCCGGCGGCGCTGTGGCGGGCCGTGGGCCGCATCCACACCGCCAGGTTGCTGAGCATGAACGGCAGCAGGAAGACCAGGGAGACGGTCCGGGCCACGGTGCCCGAGGGGAGGTCACCCCAGCGGTACGCCTCAAGCGTCACCCCGTCCGGGCCGCCGCCGTCGGACCGTTCGGCGCGGTGGAAGCCCCCGCTGTCGTCGCCGGCGACCTGCCGGACCGGTGCCTGGTCCAGAATGACTCTCGGCTCTGCCCCGGAGACGCCGTGCACCCGCAACTCCACCACGTCGTGCTCGCGCGGTGCGTCACCGTGCTGTCCTGCTCCTTCCGACATCGGGGCGGCTACCCCTGCTGCCGGCTGGCCGCGTCGGCCCGTTCGGCAACCCGCCACGGTATGGGCATCGCGTCGACCAGGACGATCAGCAGCAACACCCCGGCGACGACCGCGCTGCTGACCAGCTGCGGGAGGTTCCAGGTCGCCAGCCCGGCCACGATGAGGGCCGGCACGCCGATCAGGCGCGCCCAGGGCAGGCCGCTGTCGACCGCGGCCGCGAGCAGGATCCGGGCGGTCAGGAACAGCGCGGGACCGATCACGCCCACGGCCAGTTGTCCCTGGTCGCGGATGCCGGGATCGTCGATCGTCATCTCCATCGCGACCGAGGTGGCGAGGACCCCTCCGATCATGACCAGGTGCAGGTAGCCGGCCGTCAGCGCCAGCTTGCTGCCGGGCGGCCCGGCCGCCACGATGGCGGCCCCGAGCCGCGTGCCGGCGGGCACCAGGTAGAGACGGGCGAGAGCCACCGCGGTCACGAACGCCAGGGCGAACGCCAGGGTGCTCTCCCGGTCCAGACCAGAATCGCTGTACGTCACGCCGGCGATCAGGATCAGCTCACCCAACGCGATGATGAAGATCTGTTGGTAGCGCTCGGAGAGATGCTCCCCGTTCACCTGGAGGTCGGGCCAGGTGCTGCGCCCGAGCCACGGCAAGGGCCAACGCAGTCGTGCGAGGGCGTACTCCAGCAACAGGGCGAGCGCCCAGAGGATCTCCCGGGCCGGGGCGACGACCGCCCCGACGATCCAGAGCACGCCGGAGATCGCGAACCAGATCGCCACCCGCGCGCTCCGTACCTGCAGCGGATGCCCCCGCAGCGCCGGGAGCAACAGCGCGCCCCGGCCCAGGTGGATGGCGACGTAGGCGACGGCGAACACCAGTGCGTGCGAGTCGAACGCGGTGGGCACGGCGGAGGCCATCAGCAGGCCGCCGAACATCACCCAGAGCAGGAGTACGACGATCAGCGGGGCACGCGGGTCGAACCAGTCCGCCGACCACGCCGTCACGAACCACACCCACCAGAGCGCCGCCAGCATGATCAGCGTCTGGATGCCACCAGCCACGGTGACGTCGTCGAGCAACGCCCGGGACAGCCGGGTCAGCGCGAAGATGGACGCCAGGTCGAAGAAGAGTTCCAGGAACGACGTCCGGCGGGGGTTCTCGCGTCGCTGGAGCAGCCGACCGGCAAACCCGTTCGTCATCGCCTGCCTTCCCTGACGTCAACTGCCGCCCCAGTCGTACCACCTGGCAGCCGGGGGCGGGCGCGTTCCCCGAGGCCCGCCCCTACCATGGGTTGATGAGCACGGCCGGCCCGCTCGGCGAGTACCTGCGTGCCCGGCGCGAGCTGATCGGGCCGGGCGACGTCGGGCTGCCCGCGCACGGCCGTCGGCGGGTGCCCGGCCTGCGGCGTGAGGAGGCGGCTCTGCTCGCCGGCATCAGCGCCGACTACTACCTGCGGTTGGAGCAGGGCCGGGACCGGCACCCGTCGGCGCAGGTGCTCGACGCGCTGGCCCGGGCGCTGCTGCTGGACGCGGAGGCCACGGCCCATCTGCACCGCCTGGGCGGTCCGGCCCCGGCCCGCCGTCCGGCGCGACGGCCGGAGCGGGTGCCGGCGGGAGTCCGGCAACTGGTCGGGTCGTGGACCGAGACACCGGCGTTCGTGCACGGCCGGCATCTGGATGTGCTCTTCGCCAACCCGCTGGCGACCGCGTTGGCACCCATCTTCACGAGCGGGGTGAACCTGCTACGCGCGGTCTTCCTGGACCCGAGCGTGCCGGCGCTCTACCCCGCCCTGACGGCCGTCGCGGCGAACGCGGTGGCCGGACTGCGTGCGCAGGTCGGCCCCGAGATGGACGACCCACGCCTCACCGAGCTGGTCGACGAGCTGACCGCCGGCAGCGAACGGTTTCGACGGTTGTGGGCACGGCACGACGTCGGCGCCCGGGCGGGCGGTGGACTGCGGGTGTTCCAGCATCCACAGGTGGGTGAGTTGGAGCTGCGCTACGAGAAGTTCACGATCAGCGGCACCACCCAGTCGCTGGTCGTCTACCACGCCGAGCCGGGCAGCCCGTCGGCGCGCACCCTGGCCCGGCTGGCCCCGACCGCGGTGCCGCGCTAGCCGGCGGTCGCCCGCTCGGCGACCACCACCGAGATCCCGTCGAGGACGCGTTGCAGACCGAACTCGAAGGCGTACTCCGGGCCGTACGCGGCACCGTGCTGTTGGCCCGCCGCGGTGCCGACCCGGGAGGCGGTCGGGTAGGCGTCGGCCGTCATGAAGGTCTCCAGCCAGGGCGCGTGCGACTGCCACCACTGACCGTCGGTCATGCCGGTCTCGCGCTCCAGGTCGACCACCTCCGAGGCGGCCCGCGCCGCGCTCTTCACGTGGCCGAGCACGAGGGTGAGCACCGCGTCCATCTCGACGTCGGTGAGCCCGATGTCGGCGACCGCGCCGAGCTCGTGGTCGTACTTCGCCAGCAGGTGCGGGCCGAGCACCGGTCGGGTCGTCTCGGCCCGCAGCATCCACGGATGCCGCTGGTAGAGCGCCAGGTTGTCGCGGGCGACCCGTTCCAGCCGGGCCCGCCAGTCGCCCTCGACGGCAGGGCGCGGCATCTCGCCGTACGCGCTGTCGATCATCACGGCGACGAGCTCGGCCTTGCCTGGCACGTAGGTGTAGACCGACATGGTGCCGACGCCCAACGCCTCGCCGACCCGACGCATGGTCAACGCGTCGAGCCCTTCCACGTCGGCGATGTCGGTCGCGGTCCGGACGATCCGGTCGACGCTGAGCCCGGGCCCGGCGCTGCGGCTGGCTGGTTCCCTGGTGCGCCAGAGGATGGCCAGACTTCGGGCCGGGTCCGCTGTCGCCTTGCGCTCACTCGCCATGGTGCGGCCATCCTAACAACGCCGGCGTACGGCGTACGCCGGCCGGACGCGGCATTCGCGCCAGCGGTCTCCCGAACACCCGGCACCACCGTTCGCCGGTAGTGCTGGGCATACCTCGGAGAGTGGATCTGGACGGCTGGGGTGGCCGCTCGCCCACGATTAGCGTCTGTGGCATGACCCCGGAACGTCCTTCGCACCTGTCCGAGGCGCTGCGTCGCCGCGACTGGCTGGTCTGTGCCTGGCCCTGGCGGGCGCTGGCCTACCTGGTCAGCACGGTGCCGATCGCGGGCGTGCTCGCCGTCGGGCTGCTCGTCATCGGCGCACCCCTGCTCGCCGCCGTCAACGGACTGCTGCTGCACGACCGGCCGCCGGGCGTTCCGCTCATGCTGTTCCTGGCGGTCGGCAGCCTCAGCCTGCTCGCGCTCGCGCCGATCGTCAGCCTCCCGGTGGCCGCCGTCGAGCGGTGGCGACTGCGGCTCGTGGACGGCCGCCCACTTCCCCCGTCGCCGTGGCCGGGCCTGGCCGCCCGGTACCGCACGGCCGCCGGGTGGCGGGAGGTGGCGTACCTGTTCTGGCTGGGCGGGGTCACCCCGATCACGTACTGGGTCTTCGTGTTGCTGCTGGTGTTCGACCTCGGGCTGATCACCAGCCCGTGGTTGGCCGGCGACCCGAACGAGCCGGTGGTGATCTGGCAGCCGATCGAGACCAGCGGGGAAGCCGTCCCGTACGCGATAGTGGGTGTGCTGCTCCTGCCGGTCCTCTGCTACGCGGCCGGTCTGATCGCCGCGGTCCAGGCCACCGCGGCCCGGTGGGCGCTGGCCTGGCCGGTCGACGCGGCGGCGTTGCGCGAGGTCGCCCGTTCCCGTACCCGCCTGGTCGGCGCGTACGAGGCCGAACGGCGCCGGATCGAGCGGGACCTGCACGACGGGGCGCAGCCGCGGCTGACCAGCCTCACCCTCCAGCTCGGCCTGGCCCGGTTGGACGTACCCGAGGACTCCCCCGCCGCCCGACCCCTCGCGGTGGCGCACGACCAGGCCCGGGGCCTGATGGTGATGCTGCGGCAACTGGTGCACGGCATCCGCCCGCAGAGCCTCACCGACCTCGGTCTGGCCGGCGCCGCACAGGAGTTGGCCGACGCGTCCACCGTCGCGGTCACCGTCCACGCCGACCTCGACGCCGAGCTACCGGAGATCGTCGAGACCACCGCGTACTTCGTGGTCTCCGAGGCGCTGGGCAACGTGGTCCGGCATTCCGGGGCGACCCGCGCGGACGTACGCCTCAGCCGGCGCGGCGGTGACCTGGTGGTCGAGGTGTCCGACGACGGCCGTGGCGGCGCCGACCCGAGCCTGGGTACGGGCCTGACCGGTCTCGCCGACCGGGTCGCCGCCGTGGACGGCCGGCTGCTGCTGTCGAGTCCGCCCGGCGGGCCTACCCTGGTCCGGGTGGAGCTGCCGTGCCGTCGCTGACCCGGGTGGTGCTCGCCGAGGACGAGGTGCTGCTGCGGGAGGGCCTGGTCGCGCTGCTGACCCGCTTCGACTTCACGGTGTGCGCCGCCGTCGGCTCCGCGCCCGAGCTGCTGGATGCGGCCCGCGAGCACGAACCGGACCTGGTGCTGACCGACATCCGGATGCCACCCGGCTGCCGTGCCGACGGGTTGCGCGCCGCCGTCGCGTTACGCGCCGAGCGACCCCACCTGCCGGTCGTGGTGCTCAGCCAGTACGTGCAGACCGGGTACGCGGCGGCGCTGCTGGACAGCGGCGACGGCCAACGGGTGGGGTACCTGCTCAAGGACCGGGTGGCCGAGGTCACCGAGTTCGTCGACACGCTGCGTCGGGTCGCGACCGGCGGCACGGCCATCGACCCGGACGTCGTCCGGCAACTTCTGCACCGCCCGCGCGATCCGCTCGCCGCGCTCTCCGCCCGGGAACGCGAGGTGCTGG
This sequence comes from Micromonospora sp. WMMD961, assembly GCF_029626145.1. Taxonomy (NCBI): domain Bacteria; kingdom Bacillati; phylum Actinomycetota; class Actinomycetes; order Micromonosporales; family Micromonosporaceae; genus Micromonospora; species Micromonospora sp. WMMD961. The sequence continues at coordinate 2,418,572 of NZ_JARUBJ010000002.1, read as the reverse complement.
CGCTGCTGGCCGAGGGCCGGTCGAACGCGTCGATCGCCGCCCGGCTGCACGTCACCGAGGCGGCGGTGGGCAAGCACGTCGGCAACATCCTGCTGAAGCTCGACCTACCGCCCAGCGACGACACCAACCGCCGGGTGCTCGCGGTCCTCACCTACCTACGGGCCGACCCACCGGCCTGACCAGCACCGGGCCGAGATCGGGCCGGCCCGCTCGGGGCGTAGATTCTCCTGCGCGGTACCGCCGCCGCATCGGGGCGCGGGCCGGGGAGATGGGGGCACGGTCATGGCGGAGGAGCTGCGGGTTGGTCTGCTGGGGTTCGGGTTGGCGGGTCGGGTGTTCCACGCACCGCTGATCGCCGCGACGCCCGGGCTGCGGCTCGACGCCATCGTGACCCGCGATCCGCAGCGGCGCGAGCAGGCCGGGCAGCTCTTCCCGGACGCCCGCCTGGTCGACGACGCCGAAGGGTTCTGGCGTACGCCGGATGATCTGGACCTGGTCGTGGTGGCGACACCGAACCGGCAGCATGTGCCGATGGCGCGGGCGGCGCTCGCGGCCGGCCTGCCGGTCGTGGTGGACAAGCCGTTGGCCGCGACGGCCGCGGAGGGCCGCGCGCTGGTCGACGAGGCGACCGAGCGTGGGGTGCCGCTGACGGTGTTCCAGAACCGGCGCTGGGACGGTGACTTCCTGACCGCCCGCCGTCTGGTGGAGAAGGGCGAGTTGGGGCGGGTGCTGCGTTTCGAGTCCCGGTTCGAGCGCTTCCGTCCGACGATCAGGCCGGGTTGGCGGGAGCTGGCCGGGCCCGAGGAGGCCGGTGGCGCCCTCTTCGACCTGGGTGCCCACCTCGTCGACCAGGCGGTGCAGCTCTTCGGTCGGGTCGACCGCGTCTACGCCGAGGTGGACCGTCGCCGCGCGGGCGCGGCTGTCGATGACGACGCCTTCGTGGCCCTGACCCACGCCAACGGGGTGCACTCGCACCTGTGGATGGGCGCGATGACCGCCCAGCTCGGGCCCCGTCTGCGGGTGCTGGGCGACCGGGCCGGCTACACCAGTTACGGGCTGGACGTGCAGGAGGCGGCGCTGCACGACGGCGGCCGGCCGGACCAGCCGGGCTGGGGCGAGGTCCCGCCGGAGCGGTACGGCATGCTCGGCGTCGACGGTGATCTGCGGCAGGTGACCACCGAGCCCGGGTCGTACCAGAGCTTCTACACGCAGGTGGCGGCGGCGCTGCGCGACGGTGTGCCGATGCCGGTGGACCCCCGGGACTCGGTCTACACGGTCGAATTGATCGAGCTGGCGCACCGGTCGGCGGCCGAGGGCGCGGTGCTGCCGGTCCCGGCCGCCTGACCTGGGCCTTGACACCCGACCGGTAGGCGTGTCCCGCCACCCGGGCTGCTGAGGTGTGCGCGCGAAAACCAGTGGAGCGGTGCCGCCGTGCGCCGTTAGCGTGCTGCCCAACCAGGTCGTCTAGGCAAGGACGTGCCGTCAACCGCTGGCGTCTCGACACCGGCGGACCGGATCACCTGGACCGGGACGTGATCGACGTCGCGGTCCGCTTCGGAGCACGGATCCCGGTCCGGCCGACACGACTGATCGCTGACGGTTTCGGTCTGGCGCGGGCTGAGGTCGACCGACTGATCACCGAGGGGAAATCGTTTCGGTGGCCCGGTTGAGCGGCAGGCTCTCCGGCGACTCCACCTTCACGTTGAAGCGCTGAGCCCTCTTCGCGACCGGGGGCCTGCCCGGCGTGTACCGGCCGGGCAGGCCCACGGGGCGGGTGTCGACGTCGGTGTCACGGCGTGAGGTGAGGCGCGGTCGCCAATGGACAGAAGGACGCATAAGTCACCATAGGGCCTGAAAAGTGTGCGATTCTCCTCCGGTGAACGATGTCAGGGTCACCAGGTTCGACTCCCCGAGGAGCACACCTGCTGTGCGGGCTCGCGTGGACCACCTGGACGGCATCCGTGGCATCGCCATCCTGGCCGTATGTGCGGTCCACTGGATCGGGCAGCGATTCCCTGCCTTCGAGGGTGGCTACATCGGAGTCGACCTCTTCTTCGTCCTCAGCGGCTTCATCATCACCACACTGCTCGTCAAGCGGGTGCCGCCGTACGGGCGCTTCCTACGGAACCGCGTACGACGGCTCTACCCACCGCTGGTCGGGACGCTGGTGGGCATCACCGCGCTGGCCTGGCTCCTACCCGACAGCGCCCTCTCGCCGGAGACGTCCCTGCGCCACGCCCTCGTGGCGGCGGTCCAGGCGTCCTCGCTGTGGATCACACTGGTGGGCACCCCGATCGACCCCTTCTCGATGACGTGGTCTCTCTCGGTGGAGTGGTACTTCTACCTGCTCTGGCCCCTGGCGGTGCTGCGGCTCCGCCGCATGCCGGCGGCGCGCGCCGCACACCTCGCGCTGCTCGCCGCCGGGGCTCTCTACCTCGTCGCGGCTGTCCAACCCGCCTGGTGGTTCTACTACGGCCCGCTGGCCCACACCGGTGAATTGCTGGTCGGCGCCGCGATCGCCTTTCCGCTGGCCCGGGGCTCGATCCCGAGGCTCCGGACCGGTGGGCGCCCGGCCCTGGTGGCCGCGTTCACGTTCGTCGCGCTGTGGACGGTGTTCGGCAGTGATCCTTACTCGCCGGCCTACCGCCTCGTCGCACTCCCGCTGACTGTCGGGTGTGCCGTGCTGTTCATCATCTCTGGCTACGAGGCCCGCCCGGGCCCGGCTCGGCTGCTGTCCTGGCGACCGCTGGTGGTGACCGGGCGGATCAGCTACAGCCTCTACCTCTGGCACACCCTCCCCATCGTGCTGCTGAGCAGCAACTGGCTCGGTCTGCCCAGCATCGCGGTCGGCGTGATCGGCATCGGTATCGCCCTGGCCGGCACCGCCCTCAGCTACCACCTGCTGGAACGGCCGTTCCTCGGGTCGCGCGGCAACGAGTTGTCGGTGAGCCGCGGGCCGGAAACGGCTTCGTCCGCCCGCCCCCGTGGCGCGCACCGGCGGGAGCCGGCCACCGCTGGCGCACACAGCCGCAGGGAGATCTCCCGCCCCTGAGCGCGAGGATGTCGCGAGCAGTCACTCCGGGCGAGGGTCTTCCTCGGAGGGTGCGTCGTCCGGTGCTCGCGCGTCGTCGTCGGTCAGCGCGTCGTCCGGCGAGGTGGTGGTGAGGTTGGCGAGCTGGCGCTCGGCCTCCCGGAACTCCTCGTCGAGCCTGGGGTTCTCCTCAGCGGGGCCCTGCGACATGGGCGACCTCCATCGAGCGCGACCGGCAGCCCTCCGTGTACCCGGACTGTCGACGGAGACACGGAGGCATGCCGGTCGCCCTTGATCAAGTGATGGAAAGTAGCTGAATCCGCTCCCCGGGACCTATTTCTCATCACCTGATCACGGAGATGAGAAATCCTCGGCTACCGCTGAGCGCTTGCGGGACCGACGTTACCGAGCGCCGGGCCGGTCGGCGGGCGCGCCGGGCTGAAGCCCGGGAGCGTTGCCGACCCGGCCCGGTGCCGGATCAGCGCTGCTTCAGCTCGCGCCAGGATGGGTGGGTGCCGCGCCAGGCGTCGGCGAGGATGGCCGCCGAGGCCCGGCTGGGGCACTGCTGCACCCGCTCACGACCCGACGCCCCACCGATCTGGGCGCGGACCTCCCAACCCTGCCCGTCAGTACGGATGTACACGTCCCGGCGCCCGCGCGGGGTCGTGTCTCCGTTCCACCAGTGCTCCTCCACCTTCATTCGCCGACCGTATAGCAATTCCCGCGCCGAGGGTACGGCGCAGGTATGCCTGGACCGGGGCAAGCGGGACAACTCAGGCGCACTTCAGGCCAAGTGTTGACGGTTCGAGACCATAACGGGCGGTTCTCCCGCTCCTGACCAACGAATCAGGAACCCACTCTGTCCCTACCCGCCACCCTTACCCCCGAACCTCGCTGATCAAGAGGTTCGCATCACGAACCGCGCTCCCGATGACGCACATTTCTTGATCAACGCGCGAAGGCCGCCGGAAGAGGGCGGTGGGCGGTCAGGTCTGCGTGGTCAGGAGGTAGTCGTCGGCTTCCGGGCTCCAGCGCAGGTCGACCGCGCCAACCGTGGCGGCGGCCTTGCAGAACTGCAGGAAGCTGCGATAGCCGAGCTTCTTCTCACTGAAGTCCGGGCGGGCCCGGCGCACCTGGTTCTTCAGCCCGGACAACGCCACCGGGTTACCGCCACTACCCAGTTCCGCCACGACGCCCCGGAGCAGACCGAACGCCACCTCCCGGTCGCCGTGCTCGGGCAGCGAGACCTCGGGGTCGCCCTTCGCCGGCCCCTCGGCCAACTCGATCACGGTGCGCTCGGCGAGGTGGCGCAGCAGTTCGCCGAAGGTGCGGAAGCCGTAGTCGGACTCGCTGAACGTCGGGTCCTTACGGAGCAGGGTGCGCTTGAGCCGGGACGCGGTGACCTCGCCGTTGGCGCTGCCCTGCAACCCGGCCACCGTCTGGGCGACGAGCACGGCGAGCGTGTCCACGTCCCGGCCGGGCTCCTCACCGGCGGGACGGCGGTCCACCTCGGGCTCGGGCTCGGGCGGGCGCTGGTCCGCGCTGGCCTGCCGGGAGGGACGGGCCCGCTGGCTGCGGGTCGGCGGGATGTCCAGACCCTCCAGCCGGTCGTAGTAGAGGAACTCGTCGCAGGCCGGCGGGAGCAGCGCCGACGTGGACCCCTCGACCCCGACGCCGATGACCCGCTTGTTCAGCTCGCGCAGCTTGTGGACCAGCGGCGTGAAGTCGCTGTCCCCACTGCAGATCACGAAGGTGGAGATGTAGTCGCGCTCGAACGCCAACTCGATCGCGTCGACGGCCATCTTGATGTCCGCGGCGTTCTTTCGGGACGCGCCCATCCGTTGCGGGATCTCGATCAGCTCGACGTGCGACCGGGTGAGCATCCGACGGTCCTCGTCGAAGTACGACCAGTCGGCGTACGCCCTACGGACCACCACCCGACCTCGTTCGGCCAGCGCGTCGGCGATGGGCCGGAAGTCGAAGTCCGCGCCGCCACGGTGGTCGCGCGCGCCCAGCGCGAGGTTCTCGTAGTCGAGGAACAGGGCGATCCGGTCTTCTTGATCCACGGGGTCAGCCTACGCCCGCCGTGAGCTGGCCGAGGCAGACGACGCGCGACACCTCAACTCGACGACCGTCCATTTCTTGCGGCCTGATTGTCGCTTCTTTTCGTTGTTCGCTTGCAACCTTGCAGCACGGTGTTTCGTGCTGACATCATGACGATCAATGCCGGGCGTCGGGGGCGCACGGGCGTACCTCCCACCACCATCCACCCAGGAGGGTCACCGATGTTTCGGACCATCATGCCGGCGCGGGGACGCCCCGGCCGTCCGGCCGCCACCGCAGCCGCGCTCGCGGCCGGCCTCACCCTGCTGGTCGTCACACCCACCATGGCCGTCGCCGGCCCGACCGTCTCGCCCGGCGCAACGCCCGTCGTCACCCGGGCCGCCCTCGACCCGGCATTGGTCGCCGGGCGTGGCGCGAACGTCGGCTTCGTCGAGCAGGAAGCCGAGAACGCCCGCACCAACGGCGAGATCATCGGCCCCGACCGGTCCGCCTACACGCTGCCCGCGGAAGCCTCCGGCCGCCGGGCGGTCCGGCTCACCCCCGGGGAGTACGTGGAGTTCGTCCTGCCCAGCGCGGCCAACGGGATCACCGTGCGGTACAGCATCCCGGACGCGCCGCAGGGCGGCGGGATCACCGCGCCGCTACGGGTCGCCGTGAACGGTAAGCACCTGCGCACCATGACGCTCACGTCGCAGTACTCGTGGCTCTACAACCAGTACCCGTTCTCCAACGACCCGCAGGCCGGCCTGCTGCACCCGGACTGGTGGATCACCGAGTGCCAGTGCGTGCCGGCGGCCACCACGCCGTACCCGAGCATCAGCACGCCGTTTAGGCCCACCCACTTCTACGACGAGCAGCGACTCCTGCTCGGACGCACCTACCGGGCCGGCGACAGGATCCGGCTCACCGCGCCACCCGGCACCGCCGCCGCCTGGACGGTCATCGACCTGCTCGACTCCGAACTGGTCGCCCCACCGCGTATCCGGCTGCTCGCGGCGAACGTGCTGGCCTTCGGGGCCGACCCGACCGGCCGACGGGACTCCGCCGACGCCCTGGACAAGGCCATCGCCTTCGCCCGGCGCACCCACCTCAAGGTCTACATCCCGCCCGGCACCTACCAGGTCAACCGGCACGTCATCGTCGACGACGTGACCATCGAGGGCGCCGGCAACTGGCACACCGTCATCAAGGGCCGCGAGGTCGCCCTGCCCACGCCCGCCCCGGACGGCTCGGTGCACACCGGCGTCGGGTTCTACGGCCGGGACGCCGCCGACGGCGGCAGCCGCAACGTCCACCTCTCCGGCTTCGCCATCGAGGGCGACGTCCGGGAGCGCATCGACACCGACCAGGTCAACGCCATCGGCGGCGCGATGAGTGACTCGACCATCGACGGGCTCTACCTGCACCACACGAAGGTGGGTGTGTGGTTCGACGGGCCGATGCGCAACGTCCGGATCACCAACAACATCATCGTCGACCAGATCGCCGACGCGCTCAACTTCCACACCGGAGTGACCGATTCCGTGGTGGCACACAACTTCGTCCGCAACACCGGCGACGACGGCCTGGCGATGTGGTCGGAGAAGACGGCGAACGCGCGCAACACCTTCGACCACAACACCGTGCAGTCGCCGACCCTGGCCAACGGCATCGCCATCTACGGCGGCACCGACACCACCGTCTCGCACAACCTGGTCGCCGACCCGGTCCGCGAGGGCAGCGGCATCCACGCCGGTTCCCGCTTCGGCGCGGAACCGTTCACCGGGCACCTGCGGATCACCAACAACACCACCGCCCGCGCCGGCACGTACGAGCTGAACTGGAACATCGGACTGGGCGCGATCTGGATCTTCGCGCTGGACCGCAGCATCGACGCGAACATCCAGGTGACCGGCGACGCGTACCTCGACAGCACGTACAACGCGATCATGTTGGTCAGTGACTGGCCGGTGAAGGACCTCTACTCGATCACCAACGTGCAGTTCCGGGACATCCGGGTCGACGGCACCGGCACCTCGGTGGTCAGTGCCCGCACGGCCGGGTCCGCCTCGTTCGCCAACGTGGACGCCCGCAACGTCGGCGCGGTCGGCGTCAACAACTGCGGTTCGTTCCACTTCACCCCGGCCGGTTCCGAGTTCACAGTGACCGACCTCGGCGGCAACGACGGCGGTTGGCTCGCACCGTGGCTGCTGCCCAACACCATCACCTGCGACGACCGGCCACCCGTGTCGCCGCCCCCGCCTCCGGCCCAGTGGTGAACGCGGTGGGCGGCCCGGCGCTCTCGGGCCGCCCACCGCACCCGAAGACAGATCAGAGCAGCGTGGCGTACGCCAGCGGCACCGTGGTCGGCTGACCGTCCCAGCTACCGGCCAGCACGGCCCCGGCCGACCCGTCGGACCCGGTGCCCGGCCGTCGGACGACGACCAACTCGACGGCCTCGGTGTCGATGAGCGTGTGGTCCTCGTCGACCACCCGGCGCACCGCGCCGATCGCGGGCACCTCGGCCGCGCCGGCGCCGCTGACCACGATGGTCACCGTCGGCTCGCGCACCTCGCGTCGGCCGTCGACCTCGAAGTACTGCTCCGCCTGGCCACCGCCGGCGAGAATCGCGTGGGCGAGCGCGGTGACGTACACCGGGTCGGCGCAGCCGTCGTACACCCAGCGGGTGCCGAGCACCGAGTGCTCGGTGGTGCCGACCAGCCAGTCCTCGGCACCGTCCAGGGGCGCGGCGCGGTAGGTGAGCGGGACCTGGTGGACCGGCCCGTCGGCGGTGCCGACCAGCATCGTCTCGATGCCGACCTCACCGGCCGGGTCGTCGAAGCGGTATGCGCCCCGGCCGGTGAGGTCGGCGCCGGTCAACGCGGCGGGTTCGCCGATCGGCCCGGCGAACCAGGATTGGGCCGGCAGCCAGGCAGCCAGCAGGTCGAGCTTCGTGGGGCGCAGTGTGGCCCGGTGCAGCAGTGCCATGACCGCAGCCTAGGCGCACGGGTTGCCACCCACCGTGCAGCTCTCCGGCTCCCGGGCCTTGGGGCGGTTGTCGCGCACGTCGAAACGGAACGTCTGCGTTCCGCCCGCCGGCAGCGCCCCACCGGTGAAGGTGATCGTCCTGCCGTCCTGTCGCGCCTCCGCGCCCTCGACGTCGTCGACAATGCTGCCGTCGGCGAAGGTGACCACCACGGCCCAACTCGCCGCCGGAGTGGCTGCGGGGTTGCCGACCACCACTTCGCCGGTGTAGCCGAACAGCCGGCTGGAGTCGGTCTCGTAGCGGGCGGTCAACGGCGGCGGGGGTGGTGGTGGCACCGCCGCCGTGGCGGTCGGTGTCGGCTTCACCGACGGGGTCCGACTCGGACGGACGGTCGGCGACGTGGCCGTCCGCGACGGACGCACGGAGGCTGTCGCGCGAGGGGTGGTGGCGACTTCGACGGCCGTCACGGACGGCGACGGGGACGCGGGGGCGGGAGGCGCAGCGCTCTGCTTCCCGCCGACCGGGAGCGCCACCCACGCCACCGACCCGCCGAGGACGGCCAGCCCGACCAGCACGGCGACCACCGTCCGCCGACGGGCACGGGCGGGCCCGTTGCGGGAAGCGCCGACCAGCGGCAGTTCGGCGGTCATCCCACCGTCGCCGCGCCGCAGGTCGACCTGCTGGAAGGCGAGCCAGTCGAGGATGGCCGGCAGTCGCACGGTGAGCGCCTGCCGGAGTTGCTGCTCGCGTGGCTTCTGCTGCTCGACGGACCACCCGCCGTGCGTGGTGACCTCCCGCACCTCCAGCCGGCAGCCCTGCGTGGTGGCCGTGACGAGGCAGGTCAGCTCGCTGAGCCGGCCGGCCTCGTCGCAGGCCAGCACGAGACGTTCCGGCTCCTGCCGGTCGGTCACCTCGACCTCGACGTTCGCCTCGAAGCCGGGCAACCCGTCGGTGTGCAGCAGCAGCCGATCCGGTATGCCCTCCAGCGTCTCGGCCTCGGCGAACCACCGGCCGAGCAGTTCCCGATCGGTCAGTGCGAGCCAGACCCGCTCGGGTGGGTGGGACAGGTCGACCTGCGCGCCGATCTCGATCACGGCGAGACTCTAACGGGTCTCCGGCCCGTCCCGCCCCGCCCGCCCGGGCCGGTTGTCGGCGCGCTGGTCACCCCCAGCGGGTCGACCGCTCGACCAGGCCGACGAGCGCCGCCCGGGCAGCGGCGCTCACCTCGGCGACGACCTCGGCCGCCGGCAGGTCCCGGGCCAGCGCGTGCGCCTGCCCGGCCCACGCGTTCGCGACCGACGCGTCCCCGTCGCGGCGGGCGGCGGCGAGCAGCGGACGCGTCAGATGTAGCACCTGCGGGTAACCGCTCGGTGCCGCGGCGTCGTGCTGACGCAGGAAGTCGTTGGCGACGCCACGGGCCCGTTTGCCGGTGAACGACCGGGTCAACGCGGTCGGCGCGGTGCCGGCCACCGCCTCCCGGTGCATCGGCGAACTACCCGCCTCCGGGCACCGCAGGAAGGCCGTGCCGAGCTGCGCGGCGGTGGCGCCGGCAGCCAGCACGGCGGCCAGTGCGGGACCGTCGACGATGCCCCCCGCCGCCACCAACGGCAGGTCACAGCGGGCGGCGGTCAGCCGGAGCAACGGCAGCAGCGCGTAGTCGTCGTCGTCCGGCAGGCCGCCACGATGCCCACCGGCCTCGGTGCCCTGCACGACGACCGCGTCCACGCCGAGGTCGGCGGCGGCCGTCGCGGCGTCCGGGCGGGTGACCGTGGCCCACACCTCGGTGCCCCGTTCGCGCAGGGCGGCCACCGCCGCCCGATCGGGCAGCCCGAACACGAAGGACACCACCGGGACCGGGTCCGCGAGCAGGGCGGCCAGCTTCTCCGGGTACGCGTCGTCGCCGCCGACCGGTTCACCCAGGCTGATCCCGCGCTGGGCGGCCTGCGGGGCGAGCCGTTCGGCGTACGCCTGGATGGCGACCTCGTCGACGCCGCCCGGGTCGGGCAGGAAGAGGTTGACCCCGAACGGCCGGTCGGTGCGGGCGCGGACCTCGGCCACGTCGGCGACCAGCCGGCCGGTGTCGATCATCCCGGCGGCCAGGAAGCCCAGCCCACCGGCTGCGGAGACGGCAGCCGCGAGCGCGGGTGTGGACGGGCCGCCGGCCATCGGGGCGGCGATGATCGGGTGACGCAACGCGGACAGCGTGGACATGGGAATCATCCTGCCGCACCGGCCCGTCCGCTCAGTGGCGTGCGGTGTGCCTCCACCGCAGCACCCCCGCGAGCCCGAGCAGGGCGAGCAGTGTCCCGGCGACGGCGACCAGCGGCCACGTGCGGCCGCCCAGGCCGATGGTGTCCTCGGCGATCGGACGGACGTTGGTGGGCAACACCGGGCCGATGGAGCCCGTCGGGGCCGTGGCCGGTGCCGTCTCGGCCGTGGCCGGGTAGCGCAGGATCGTCGGACGGGTTCCCGGGGGTTGGTCGGCGGATTCGGAGACGGTGAGCAGTGACCCACCGTCGCGGCTGTAGGTGATCGACTCACCTTGGGGTTCGTCCGGCAACGGGGTGGTCCGGGGGGTGCCGGAGGTCAACGCCTTGACCACGTCGCCATCGGGGACGTCGTACTCGAAGGCGTCGGCGTAGCTGCGCAGCACCACCCGACGCCCGTCCGGCGCGGTCGCCGCGCCGGTCACCACACCCCGCCCGAGGAACGAGAACGGGTTGCTGGTGCTGGTCGTCGGGAGGACCACCTGGCCGGCCGGGGCCAGCGGCGTCGTCGCCCCCGGTCGCAGCGCGGTGGTCGGCCGGTACAGGAAGACGGTGCCGCTACCACCCTTGGTGATGATCAGCGGTTGGCCGTCGGCGTCGAGCAGCACCGCCTCGGCGTCGTGCGGGCGATCCGGGTAGGTCATCCGGTGCAGCACCGGCTGCTCCGCCCCCGGTGCCAGCCGCCACACCCCGACCGTCGTACGGGAACGATCGTTGTCGCCGATGTCGGCGACCCAGACGGTGCCGTCCCGGCCGACGGCCAGGTCCTCGGTGTCCCGGGGCCGGGACGGGTAGGAGACCGCCCGGACCACAGCGCACCGCTGGTCGAGGAAGAAGATCCGGCGACGGGCCTCGTCGTCGGCGCCGTCGTTGACGACCACGTACCCGTCGTCGGTGGCGACCATTCCGGAGATCTCGCGGAGCCGGTCGTCGCGGATCTGGCAGACCGGCGCACCGATCGCCGGTGCACCCGCCGCCGGCGTCAGCACCACCGCCGCTGCGCCCGCCGCCGGCGTCAGCACCACCGCCGGTGCGACCACGCCGGTGAGCAGAGCCCCCAGCGCCGCCCCCACCCGGGGACGCCGCCCCCAGCTCAACCGCCCGCGTACCCGCATCGCCCGTCCTCCTCGTCGCGGCCGCGCCCCGGCCGCCTGCCCATCTTGTCCGATCCCGACCGGCGACGGTGGTAGTCGCGGTACGCAGATGGTCGCGGTGGCTCGGGACCGCCTGACCGGTGCCGGCTGAGATGACGCAGCCGCTACGCGTGTCGGCGGCCGCGGCGGGTAGGCAGCAGCCCGGCGGCATGTCGACACCCGCCGGGCAGGAGGCTCCGATGAGCACGTACCGGGATGATCAGGGCGACACGTTCCCTCCTCCGGAGGCGGATGCCCAGGAGCAACGGCAGAGCGCCGTCGACGACGGGCCGCCGGACCGGGTGTCGGGTGACGTCGACCCCGAAGCGGCCGAGGCGGACCTGGCCGAGCAGGGCGCACTCCCGGCGGGCTCGCTGGAGGAAGTGACGTCCCTGCCGGCCGACGCCAACCCGGCGGACGCTCTCGAACAACGCCAGGAGATTCCCGCCCGCGACGAGGGCCGTCGGACTTAGTTCGTGAGGTCGTAGATCCCTCGGGGGTTGGCGGCCGGTGATGCGGCTGCGGGTCGCCCGGCGCCAGGGCTGACGAGGACGCCTGCTCCGGGACCGGGCCGAGACGTCATCGCCCCAGGGACGCGGCGCACCCGCCCACGGGCGCAGGGTGCCCGTAGTGGAGTGGCTCCGGCGTCGTCAGGTCGTTGGTGACCATCGCCCACCTCCCCCTTTCCGCCTGAATTGCCGCCGGTTCCTTCCCCGGGGCGGCTGACCCCTCGGTGCCAATTCGTGGCCTACCGGTGCCACCTCGGCCGGCACGCCGGGCAGCCGCCGGTGTCGCGCCGGTCCCGGCAGGGCGCGCCGCGCCGGCCTTGACAGCGGCCACCTCGCCGGTGAAGCTGTCTATTAGTCCTACTGTCGTAGGACAACAGGAAGGATCAGCGCGAGTGATCGAGTTCGTACTGGACAGCCGGTCGAAGGTGAACACCTACATGCAGCTCGTGCAGCAGGTGAAACAGGCTCTGCGGGTCGGCCTGCTGACACCGGGCGACCAGCTGCCGAAGGTCCGGGACGTCGCGCAATCCCTGGCGATCAACCCGAACACGGTGCTGAAGGCGTACCGGGAATTGGAGATCGAGGGTCTGGTCGGTGGCCGACCCGGGGTGGGCACGTTCGTCCAGCGCACCCTGGCCGGCGCGTCCCTGCCCAACCAGGCCGAGCTACGCGACGACCTGGTCGCCTGGCTGCACCGGGCGCAGGCCGCCGGCCTCACCGCCGAGGACGTCATCGCCCTGGTGGAGACCACGCTGCGCGCGACCCTCGCCGAGGACACCCCGCAGAAGGAACCCGCGTGAGCGGAACGAGAGGACAGAGAATGGACCATGTCTTGGAGGCAGACCGGCTGGGGAAGCGGTACGGCAGCACCTGGGCGCTGCGGGACTGCTCGCTGCACCTGCCGGCCGGCCGGATCGCCGCGCTGGTCGGGCCGAACGGTGCGGGCAAGAGCACGCTGTTACACCTGGCCGTGGGCCTGCTCAAGCCCGACGCGGGCGCGGTCCGGGTCTTCGGCAGATCCCCGTACGGTGACACGGACGGCCTCGCCGACATCGGCTTCGTCGCCCAGGACACCCCGCTCTACCGGGACTTCACGGCATCCGAGCTGGTCGTCGCCGGCGGCAAGCTGAACAAGCGGTGGGACGCGCACCTGGCCCGCACCCGGCTGGCGCAGCTCGGCATCCCACCGGACCGACCCGTCGGCAAGCTCTCCGGCGGGCAACGGGCCCAGGTGGCGTTGGCCCTGGCGCTGGCCAAGCAGCCCCGGCTGCTGCTGCTCGACGAGCCGGTCGCCAGCCTCGACCCGCTGGCCCGGCGTGAGTTCCTCCAGTCGCTGATGGGCAGCGTCGCGGATTCCGGCACCACCGTCCTGCTCTCCTCGCACCTGCTGGCCGACCTGGAGCGCGTCTGCGACTACCTGATCGTGCTGAACGCCGCCAAGGTGCAGCTCACCGGCGCGGTCGACGACCTGGTCGCCGAGCACCGCCAACTGGTCGGGCCACGGCACGACGGCGGCCCGATCGGGGGCGTCGCCGCCGTCGTCCGGGCCAGCCACACCGACCGGCAGTCGACACTGCTGGTGCGCACCGACGGGCCGGTCACCGACCCGGCCTGGACCCTGCGCGACGTGAGCCTGGAGGACGTCGTCCTGGCCTATCTCGCCGAGGGCACCGCGCAGACCAGTCACAGCGCGTGGGGGGTGGCAGCATGATCTGGTTGACCTGGCGGCAACACCGCAAGCAGGCCCTCTTCACACTGCTGGCGTTCGCCGTGTTAGCGGCCGCGCTGGTGCCGATCGGCCTGTCGATGCGGAACACCTTCGCCGACCTCGGGCTGACGGACTGCGTCGCCCAGCTTGCCCGCGCCGACGTGGCCGTGACGACCCGCGAGGCATGCGACGCGGGCTTCCACCGCTTCAGCAACCAGTACGGCAGCCTCAACCTGCTGGCCGTCCTGCTGATCACCCTGCCGGTGCTGGTCGGCCTGTTCTGGGGCGCCCCGCTGGTCGCCCGGGAGGTGGAGCAGGGCACCCACCGGTTCGTCTGGACCCAGGGCGTCGGCCGCACCCGCTGGGCGCTGACGAAGTTCGGGCTGGTCGCCGCCGCCGTGCTGCTCCTCGCGATCGGTTACGGGCTGGGCATGTCGTGGTGGGTCGAGCCGCTGACCCAGGCCGCTTACGAAGGTCGCCTCGGCATGATCGTCTTCGACCTCCAGGGCGTCGTCCCGATCGGCTACACGCTCTTCGCCGTGGCGCTGGGCGTCTTCGCCGGCACCGTCTGGAAGCGGATGTTGCCCGCCATGGGCATCACCCTCGCCGGGTTCATCGGTGTACGAGCGGCGGTGGCGCTTCTGGCCCGGCCGCACTACCAGCCCGCCCGCACCCAGACCTTCCCGATCGAGGGGGACGGACCACCAGAGATCAGCCGGGGAGACTGGATCCTCACCCAGGGCGTCCGCAACCCGGACGGGACGATGATCGCGGAGGACACCCGGATCCAGTGCCCGCCGGGCGGCAAGGGCCCGGACGGTCGGGCCTGCGGTGCCGAGCTGGGCCTCGAACCGGGCGCGTACAACTGGCAGCTGTACCAGCCTGCGGACCGGTTCTGGCTGTTCCAGGGCATCGAGACGGGCATCTTCGTCGCCCTCGCCCTGCTGCTGCTCTATCTCGCCGTGCGCCGGGTCCGCCGGATCGCGTAGGCGGCGACCGCGGACCGCGTGGACAACGACGGGTGCTCGTCGGGGCGCGGGGGCCTCGGCGATCACCCGTCAGGGCAGGCCCTCCGGAGTCAGCGACAGCCAGGACGCCAGGTCACGCAGCTCGTCGTGCACGGCGCGGCTCACCTGCCCGGTGAACGGCACGTCCTCGTGCACGGCGTGCACGGTGAACGTGCCACGCCGGCGGTCGGCCGTGGCGTCCACCTTTCCGACCAGCCGGTCGCCGTGCAGGATCGGCAACGCGAAATAGCCCCACCGGCGGTTCGCCTTCGGCTTGTACATCTCCAGCACGTACTCGTACTCGAAGAGCTCTTCGAGGCGGACCCGGTCGTGCACCAACCTGTCGAACGGCGACAACAACGCCGTACGCCCGGTGAACGGCTGCCCGAGCGCGGCCGGGTCCACCCGCCAGACCCCCGGGACTCCCTCGACCACCGCCGGTTCACCGGCGTCGCCGACCTCCGCCGGCTCCCCGGGAAGGATCGGTGTCTTCGCCCGGGCGATGCCCAACGCGCGTAGCCGGCGCTCGTTACGGACCCGAAGCGCCTGCTCCAACGCCACGACGGGGGTGCCGGCCGGATAGACCCGCTCGGCGACGTCCCACAGCCGTTGCCGGCCCTGACGACCGGAGATCGCGACCTCGCCGCGGGCGACCAGGAACTCCAGCATCTGGGTGACGTTGCGGTTGTTGGTCCAGCCCGACGACGGCCAGGGCACCACGCAGGTGTCCGGGATGTCGCGGGACAGCAGAGGCCCGGAGCGACCGAGCAGGTCGAGCACGTCGCGCCGGAACGAGTCGTTCGCGCGCAGCCACTCGCGCGCCCGCTCGTAAGCGGGCCAGGCGGCCATCGCCGCGAGGTAGAGCCCCAGGTCTTCCATCGGTCGCAGCATGGCCTGGTGCTCGAAGAGGGTCCGGTCCCGTTCGAGGGCCTGACGTAATTGCGCGGGCTGGTACGACGAGCCGAGCCGGCTCCAACAGACCAGGTCCGCGCTCGGCGCCACGGCAGCCGTCGGGTCGATCTGCAGCAACGTCAGTTGCCGCACCACCGCCAACAGGTCGGTCGGACGCGGAGCGGCCAGCAGTTGGGCACGGATGGCGATCCGCCGCGCCTGGGCCCGATCGAGTTGGTGCACCACCACGTCGCCGAGCCTAACGGCGACCACCGACACCACGCCGGCCGGCGAAGTCGGATTCCGGCCCGTCGCCAACGCGACTCAACGTGCCGTTCCACTCACCCACAGTGCTCCGATGTGGACCGCAGGGCCCACGTCCGGTGGGCCGTAGCGATAGGAGCGTGCGTGTGAAGTCCAGAGTCCTCCGTCGGGTCGCCGCGTCCGCCGTGGCACTCGCCTGCGCCGTGCTGGGGGCGGTGGCACTGCCGGCCGCGCCGGCGAGTGCCAGCCCGATCCGCAACGCCACACCCTGGTCGGTGCTGTTGTGCAAGTTCAGCGACAAGCCGGCGCAGCCACAGCCGCCGTCGCACTTCGCCAACTTCCTCACGGCGGCCGGCGTCGGCACCGGCGGGGTGGCGGACTACCTGGCCGACCAGTCCGGCGGTCGGGTGTCGTTGGCCGGCTCGGTGGTCCGGGGCTGGTACACGATGCCGTACACCCTGGCGCAGTTCCAGTCGATCGACAGGTGGACCCGGACCCAGCGCTGCGTGGACACCGCGGCGGCCGCCGGATACGCGGTGCCGGCCGGCAACCGGATCGCGGTCATGCTCAACGACTGGGTGGACTCCGGCGCGGCCGGCGGTCGGGTGCTGCTCGACCCGGGCGCCTGGAACGTCGGCTTCGCCGCGCACGAGATGCTGCACGGCTACAACCTGGGCCACTCGTTCTCCAACGACACCACCTACCAGAACGCGCCGTGGTCCCAGCCGGGCGAGTACGACGACCCGTGGGACGAGATGAGCGCGATGCACATCTACGCCTTCGGGACGGCGAACTACGGGACCAGCGCGGTCGGGCTCAACGGACCCAACCGTGACGAGTTGGGCTGGCTGCCGAAGAACCGGATCTTCACCATGGGCGCCGACGGGGTCGGCTCGCGCACCCTCACCCTGGCCCCGTTGGAGGTGCCCGCCGCGAGCGGTCCGCAGCTGATCCGGATCCCGTTCGACCCGGCCGACCTGTTCCACTACTACACCGTCGAGTTCCGCCGGAAGACCGGCTGGAGCGCCGGCATCCCGGCCGACACGGTGCTGCTGCACGAGGTCCGCAACGGCACCCCCACCCTGCTGCGTACCGGCCCCGGCGGCGGTCCGGCCCAGTCACTCAACGCGGGCGGCGTGCAGATCGGCGTGAACTGGCTCTCCGGCAACGCCGCCTCGGTGACGGTGACCACCGACGTGGTCAACCGCTGCCTCCAGGGGTACGTCTGGCGCGAGGCCCGCGCGGGCGACCTGGTCTGCGTCACCGGAGCCACCCGCAGCCAGGTGTGGGCGGACAACGCCGCCGCGGCGAGCCGCTGGGTGAACGGCCCGTACGGCCCGCACACCTGCGTCGCCGGCTACGTGTGGCGCGAGGCGTACGCCGGGGACGACGTCTGTGTCACCGGAGCGCAGCGCACCCAGGCCGCCTCCGACAACGCCGCCGCCGCGTCCCGTCGCAACCCGGCCCGGCTGGTGTCCGGCCCCAACACCTGCGTCAGCGGGTACGTGTGGCGCGACGCCGACCAGTCCGACTACGTCTGCGTGACCGGCACGACCCGATCCCAGGTGCTCGCGGACAACGCGGTCGCCGCGAGTCGCTGGGTCAGCGGCCCGTACGGCCCGCACACCTGCGTCGCCGGCTACGTGTGGCGCGAGGCGTTCATCGGGGACGACGTGTGCGTCACCGGAGCGCAACGCACCCAGGCCGCCGCCGACAACGCCGCCGGCCCCGGCCGGGTGCTGCGTCCGGGCGGCTGACCGACCGCTCCCCCGGTGGCTGCGGCCACCGGGGGCGCGTCCGTCGGCGGCTCAGCCGCTCATCCGTCGGAACCGTTCAGACCCGGTCGGCGGGATCCAGCTGACCGGCGACCCCGACGTTGAGCGGATCGGCCAACAGCTTGTCGAAGGCCAACTCGGCGGCGCCGATCAGGACGGCGTCGCGGCCGAGTGCCGCCGCGCGCAGCCGCAGGTGCTCGCGGGAGGCCGGCAGTGGCATGGTGTCCAGTCGCTCGCGGACCACGTCGGCGCCGGCGGTGAAGATGTCGCGAAGCGACCCACCGAACACCACGGCGTCGGGGTTCACCACGTTGACCAGGTTGGCCACACCGAAGCCGAGCCAGTCGGCGACCTGCGCGACGGCCGCACGGGCGGTCCGGTCGCCGTCCGCCGCCGCGCGCAGCACCTCGGCCACCGCCGCGCGGTCGCTCGGGTCCCGGCCGGCGTGCCGCAGCAACGCGGCTTCGGAGATCTCGGTCTCCCAGCAGCCACGTGACCCGCAGCCGCAGGGCAGACCATTCGGGTTGACGACCATGTGGCCGACCTTGCCGCTGTGGCCCCGGTGGCCGATCATCAGCCGGCCGCCGACGATGATGCCGGCGCTGATCCCGACGTCGCCGTGCAGGTAGATGAGATCGTCGACGCCGGCGGCCACGCCCCGTACGTGCTCGGCCAGGCCGGCGATGTCGGCCAGGTCGCCGGCCACGAAGCTCGGGCAGGTGCTCAGCTCGGCCTCGAGTGCGGCCCCGAGGGTCGCCTCGACGCTCGCGACCCTGATCCTGCCGTCCGGGTTGCGGGTGGTGTCGGTCACCGCGACCGCGCCGCCGACCAGCAGCGCGTCGGGGGCCATCGCGCGTTCCATGTCCCGGACCAGGTCGGCGAGCGGCCGGACGGCGTCGATCGCCGACATGCCGCTGGGTCGGGGGATCTCCCGCAGGTCGAGGATCTGCCCGCCGAGGCCGACCCGGGCTGCGCGCAGCCGGTCCGCGTCGATGCTCAGGGCGTGTGCGTAGACCCGGTCGGAACGAGGGCTGACCACCAGCGAGGGGCGGCCGGCGCGACGGGCCGTGGTGGGTACGTCCTCGGTGACCAGGCCACTGGCGACCAGGTCGGCGGCGAGGGCGCCGATGGTGCTGCGATTGAGGCCGAGGCGGCCGGTCAGCTCGGCCCGGGAGGTCGGCCCGTGCAGGTGGACGTAGCGCAGCACAGCGCCGAGGTTCTGCCGCCGGATCTCCTCCTGGCTGGCGCCGGGGACCGACGGCAAGGGTGAGTCGGTGCTACGGCCGACGCCGGTTGGCCTGGACCGGACTGGTGTCGCCACGGTCAGACCTCCTTCCGGGTCGATGCCGGTTGGTGCGGGGGTGCAGGGACGACGATGGGTCCCGGACGTGAAGACCCGGGACCCATCGGCGTTGCTACCTACCGTGCGGTGATTACTTGGTGAGCGGCGCGAGCTTCGGGTCGTTGGCGTACGCCTCAGCCGCGTTCGCCTTGGTGACGGCGACCGGCGGGAGCAGGTACGTGTCGACGACCTTGCTGCCGTTGTTGTAGGACTTGGTGTCGTTCACCTGCGGGGTGTTACCGGCCTGGAGAGCCTTGACCATGTTGATGGTCTCCTTCACCAGGTTGCGGGTGTCCTTGTTGATCGTCATGTACTGCTCGCCAGCGACGATCGACTTGACCGACTCGACCTCGGAGTCCTGACCGGTGACGACCGGGATCGGCTTGCCAGCGCCCTTGACCGAGGTCAGGATCGCGCGGGCCAGGGTGTCGTTCGGGGAGAGGACGCCGTCCAGCTCCTTGTTGCCGTAGGTCGAGGTCAGCAGCTGGTCCATGCGGGCCTGCGCACCCTCGGCCTTCCAGCCCTGGATGGCGGTCTGCTTGACGTCCTTCTGGCCCGAGGCGACGACGACGTTACCCTTGTCGATCTCCGGCTTGAGCACGTCCATCGCGCCGTTGAAGAAGACACCGGCGTTGTTGTCGTCCGGCGAGCCGGAGAACAGCTCGATGTTGTACGGGCCGTTCGGCTTCTTGGCCTTCATGCCGTCCAGCAGGGCCTGGCCCTGGAGCTGGCCGACCTTGAAGTTGTCGAACGCGACGTAGTAGTCGAGGTCCGGCGTGTTGGTGATCAGGCGGTCGTACGCGATCACCTTGGCGCCGGCGGCGTGCGCCGCGGCGACCTGGGTCGACAGCTGCGCGGCGTCGGTCGCGCCGATGACGATGACCTTGGCGCCCTTGGTGGTCATGGCGGTGATCTGGGCCTGCTGGTCGGCGACCGTGGTCGACGCGCCGGCGTACTGCACGTCAGCCTGGAAACCGGCCTCCTTGAGGCCGTTGGTGAACAGGTCACCGGCGAGGACCCAGTTCTCCGAGGTCTTGGCCGGAAGGGCCACGCCGATCAGCGAGTTCGCCGCGAAGCCCTTGGCGGCCTCGCCGTTGGAGCCGCTGTCGCCGTCGCGGCCGGAGCCGCAACCCGCTAGGGCCAGCATGGCGGCGGCGCTGACCGCGACCACCGACGTGCCAAAGAATTTACGCATGGTGAGGACTTGCCTTTCTTGAGGTGAGACGGGTGGTGAGGTCGGTGGCCGTCAGCCGGACACCGCTGCCTTGGCGGGCTCGCGCTCCGCGTCCGGCGGTGAGGCGGGTGGGGCGGAGTCCTCGCGACGGAACGGTCGCATCAGGCTCCCGATGACGGAGAAGCGCCCCTGGCTCTTGTTGTAGACGTCGATCGCGACGGCCAGCAGCAGGACCAGCCCCTTGATGATCTGGACGCGGTCGGTGCCGACACCCATCAACTGCAGGCCGTTGTTGAGCACGGCCATGACGAGACCACCGACGATCGAGCCGCTGATGGTGCCGATACCGCCGGAGACGGCCGCGCCACCGATGAAGACCGCGGCGATGGCGTCCAACTCCCAGCCGTTGCCGTCCTGTGGACCGGAGGCCGCCGAGCGGGCCACGAAGATCATGCCGGCCAGGGCGGCCAGGACGGACATGTTCATCATGACGAAGAAGTTGACCCGCTTGAGCTTCACGCCGGACAGCTCGGCTGCCCGGGAGTTGCCGCCCACCGCGTAGATGTGCCGGCCACCGGCCGTGTTGCGGGTGTAGAAGGAGTACGCGATCACGAGGACCAGCAGGATGATGCCGGAGATCGGGAAGCTGGTGCCGACCCGACCGCTGGCGAAGCGCAGCGACGCGAAGGCGATAACCCCGACCATGATGGCCATCCGCAGGATCGAGATCCACATCGGGGCCGGGTCGGCGTCCATCTCCCGGCGGGTCTTGCGGGCCTGGAGCTCCCGCCACACCACCGCCACCGCGGCGGCCAGGCCGAGCAGCAGCGTCGCGTTGTTGTAGCCGGTGTTCGGCCCGAATTCGGGCAGGAAGCCCGCGCCGATCTGCCGGAAGCCCTCGGGCACCGGGATGGTGCTGGCGTTACCGATGAACTGGTTGCCGCCGCGGAAGAGCAGCATGCCGGCCAGGGTGACGATGAACGCCGGCACCCCCACATAGGCCACCCAGAAGCCCTGCCAGGCGCCGATGATCGCGCCGATCACGAGGCCGAACAGGATGGCGGCGGGCCAGGGCAGCGACCACTCGGCCATCGACTTGGCCACCAGGATGCCCGCGAAGGCGGCGATCGAGCCGACCGAGAGGTCGATGTGCCCGGCGACGATCACCATGAGCATGCCGATGGCCAGAATCAGAATGTACGAGTTCTGCTGGAACAGCGCGATCAGGTTGTTCGACTGCAGGGTCAGGCCATCGGTCAGGATCTGGAACAGGACGACGATCGCCACCAGGGTGAAGATCATCCCGAACTGGCGGGCGTTGGAGCTGCTGCCGCCGAACAGGTTCTTCTGAAGGTCCTTGATACGGCTCATCGGGTAGCCAACTTCTTGGTCGAGGTCATCTGCTTCATGAGGGTCTCCGGGTTCGCGTCCGCCCGGGCGATCTCGCCCGTGATGGCGCCTTCGAACACGGTGTAGATGCGGTCGCAGAGCCCGATCAGCTCAGGCAGCTCCGAGGAGATGACGATGACGCCCTTCCCCTGGTCGGCGAGCCGCTGGATGATGCCGTAGATCTCGTACTTGGCGCCCACGTCGATGCCGCGGGTCGGCTCGTCGAGGATCAGCAGGTCCGGGTCGGTGAACATCCACTTCGCCAGGACGACCTTCTGCTGGTTGCCGCCGGAGAGCTTGGAGACGCTCTCGTCGACCGTCGGGGCCTTGGTCCGCAACTCCTTGCGGTACGCCTCGGCCGCCTGGTACTCCTCGACCTCGCTCAGCACACCGTGGTGCGAGATCTTGGACAGCTTGGCCGCCACCGTCGACGACTTGATGTCGTCGAGCAGGTTGAGGCCGATCGCCTTGCGGTCCTCGCTGACGTACGCGAGCCCGTTGTCGATGGCGTCCGCCACCGACTTCAGCACGATCTCCTTGCCGTCCTTGATGATGGTGCCCGACTCGTACACCCCGTAGGAGCGGCCGAACACACTCATCGCGAGTTCGGTGCGGCCGGCGCCCATCAGTCCGGCGAAGCCGACGATCTCGCCGCGGCGCACCACGAAGCTCTCGTTCTTGCAGACCTGTCGCTCAGCGGAGATCGGGTGCCGGACGTTCCAGTTGCGGACCTCGAAGAAGACGTCGCCGATCTTCGGGGTGTGGTCCGGGAACCGACTGCTCAGCTCGCGGCCGACCATGCCCCGCACGATCCGGTCCTCGTCGACCCCGTCCGCCTTGACGTCGAGGGTCTCCACGGTCCGGCCGTCGCGC
The DNA here is from genome assembly GCF_029626145.1 of Micromonospora sp. WMMD961. Taxonomy (NCBI): domain Bacteria; kingdom Bacillati; phylum Actinomycetota; class Actinomycetes; order Micromonosporales; family Micromonosporaceae; genus Micromonospora; species Micromonospora sp. WMMD961. The sequence goes on along the minus strand of NZ_JARUBJ010000002.1, from coordinate 2,396,180 downwards.
AGGATGGTGATCTGGTCGGCGATCGCCTCGATCTCGTTCAGCTTGTGCGAGATCATGATCGAGGTGATGCCGCGGGAGCGGAACCCGCGCAGCAGGTCCAGCAGGTGCCGGGAGTCGGCCTCGTTGAGAGCCGCGGTGGGCTCGTCGAGGATGAGCAGCTTCACGTCCTTGGCGAACGCCTTGGCGATCTCCACGAGCTGCTGCTTGCCGACCCCGATGTCCTTGATCAGGGTGTCCGGGTCCTCTTCCAGACCGACCCGGGCCATCAGGTCCAGCGCCATCCGGTTCGCGGCCTTCCAGTCGATCGCGCCCCGCTTGCGCGGTTCGTTGCCGAGGAAGATGTTCTCGGCGATCGACATCCCTGGAATGAGCGCGAGCTCCTGGTGGATGATCACGATGCCGGCGTTCTCGCTGGCCCGGATGTCGGAGAACTTGCTCTCCGACCCCTGGTAGACGATCTTGCCGTCGTAGCTGCCGTGTGGGTAGACCCCGCTGAGCACCTTCATCAACGTGGACTTGCCCGCACCGTTCTCGCCGCAGATGGCATGGATCTCGCCGGCGCGCACCACCAGGTTGACGTCGGAGAGGGCCTTGACTCCGGGGAACTCCTTGGTGATGGAGCGCATCTCAAGGAGGATCGGCACGTCGCTCATAGCTCGTACCACCTCGCCAACGTCATCGGTTGCCTCCGGAAGGTTGAACCTTCACTTGGTTTTGTTGTTGACGGCAACGTATTGCGGCCGGAGGGTCATCCGCAAGGCGAGAGACTGTTGAAAAGGTAACAATCCGGAAATATAGACGGGCCGCACTATTCGCCCGTCACAGCCGCCCCCGTAGCCACTCACGGCACCTTCGCCCGCCGATGGCAACGTTGTCAAATGCTGGTCCGGGCGTCCTGGCCGCCGAGCGGCCTTGACGAGCCCCGCCACCAGGGACGATTCGCGCCGGCCGAGCCAATGATGACGCAGCCGCGCGCTCGCCGCCATCGAAGGATCGTGGTCGTGCGGCGGCCCCGGCTCCGACTCCGGGTCACCGCCGCGCCCCTCGACGCGCGATGTGACGCACGCCTCTACCGAACAGCCGGATCGACGGCGATCGTCTCGACACGCCCGCCACCAGGAGAGAGAGCCGCGACTTAACGCCCGTCAGGGCGAATTTGGGACAGTGAGCCCCGCGCCCCCGCGGTCAGCTCAGGCTGTCGGCCGCGACCCGCGCGGTCAGGTTCGGCAGTCGGCGGCGACCCGCGCGGTCAGGTCGGGTGTAGCACCGCCTTGATCACTCCGTCCTCCCGGCGGTCGAAGCGGCGGTACAGCTCCGGCGCGTCGGCCAGAGTGCCGTGGTGGGTCACGACGACGCTGGGCCGGGCACGACCGGCGACGACCAGGTCGCGCAGCAGCACCGTGTAGCGGCGGTCGTGGGTGCGGCCGAACCGCACCGCGACACCCTTGCTGAAGAGCGTCCCCCACGGCGCGACGAGGTCTTCGTGGCTGTCCGCGCCGGGGCGGGGATGCAGGCCCCGGTCCGGGTACACGCCGGCGACCCCGATCGCGCCGACCGGGTTGACCAGCCGCGCCGCGTCGGCGATGACCTGACCCGGGCGCTCCCGCTCGGGGTGTTCCCGGTCGCGGGCCTGGAACCCGACCGCGTCGATCACCTTGTCCACTCCGCCCAGTTTCTCCTCGCCGAGCGGCAACCCGGCCCGGGCCCGGTCGACGCGGATCTGCTCGACCGGGTCACCTCGGCGGAAGTCGATCGGCACGGCGCCGATCTCGCCCGCCTTGTCGAGCCGGGCGTCGATCCCGTCGACGCAGTAGACGCTGCGGGCGCCTCTCAGCAGCGCCGAGTAGGCGCCCAACAGACCGATGGTGCCGGCCCCGAACACGGCCACGGTGTCCCCTGCCTCGACCGCGGCCAGGGTGGCGGCGGCGTGCCACCCGGTGACGAACGCGTCGGCGAGCAGCACGAAGTCGTCCTCGTACGCGTCTCCCGGCTCGCCGGGCACCGGTACGCAGTTCGCGTCGGCCCACGGCACCCGCAGCAGGTCTGCCTGGGCACCCCGGTACGGGCCCATTCCGGCGTAGCCGTAGGCCGCGCCCGGCGCCTCGGCTCGGGCCCGTAGGCAGGCCGCCGAGAATCCGCGCGCGCACATCACGCACGTTCCGCAGAACAGGTGCGTGGGGATCACCACCCGGCTGCCCGGCCGTACGGTCTGCACCGCGCCGCCCACCTCCTGCACCACGCCCAGCGGCTCGTGACCGAGCACCAGCCCGGGGTCCGCGCCGGTTCGTCCGTCGTACATGTGCAGGTCGGTGCCGCAGAGAGCGGTGGAGGTGATGCGCACCAGGGCGTCGGTCTCCGCCTCCAGCGTCGCGTCGGGCACCTCCCGCACGGCGACGGTTCGAACGTCGGCGTAGACGACGGCCCTCATCCCGGCCCTCCTGTTCGGTGACGGGTGACCCTTCCCCGCACCACGCCGTTCATGCCACCGAGGCGGCGGATCGTGATCAAGGGTGGCTGGCTCACCACCTCCGAACAGCCGGTGCGGTCCACCGACGACGCGGCCCGCCCTCGCCGATGGGCAGCTCTGCCGCACCGGCGAGGGGCCGGGGCTACTCGGACGCCTGGACGCCCTGCTGTTGCCGGAACTGGTCGACCGGGAGGCCGCCGCGGCCCCAGTTCTCGGTCGCGACCTCGTCGATCACTACGAAGGTCGAGGTCAACGGCTTGTTCAGGACGTCGCGCAGCAACTCGCTGACGCCCTTGATCAGCGCGGCCTTCTCCTCGGCGGTCGCCGCGGATGCGCCGGGCGTGCTGCCCTCGCGGGTGATCTGGATGGTGACGATCGGCATCGTCTGCCCCTTTCTGGGATCGTGTCGGGTCAGTGACCGGCGTTCTGACCGCCGTCGACGTGCAGGATCTCGCCGGTGACAAACGGGGCGGACTCGAGGTAGACGACGGCGTCGACCACGTCGCTGGTCTCGCCCATCCGGCCCACCGGGTGCAGGCCGGCGAGCGTCTCGTGCGTCTCGACCGGGTGCATCGGGGTCTTGATGACCCCGGGCGCGACGGCGTTGACCCGTACGCCGCGACCCGCGTACTCGATGGCCAGGGATTTGGTGGCCGAGCTGAGCCCGCCCTTGGTCAACGACGCGAGCACCGACGGCACGTTGGAGTTGGGCTGGTCGACGAAGCTGGTCGTGATGCTGACGATATGGCCGGCGCCGCTGGCCAGCAGGTGCGGCATCACGCGCCGGGTGAGGTGGAAGAACCCGGCGAGGTTGATCCCGGTCACCTGGTCGAAATCCTCGTCGGTGTAGTCGGTGAACGGTTTGGCGACGAAGACGCCCGCGTTGTTCACCAGGGTGTCGACACGCCCGAAGCGGTCGAGGGCGGCGTCCACCACGCGCTGCGCGGTGTCCACGTCGGCGATGTCTCCCCGGACGGTGACGACCTGCGGGTCGTCGGACGGGCCGATCGAGCGCGACGTCGCGACCACGCCGTATCCGAGCTTGCGGTAGGCGTCGACGAGGCCCGCGCCGATGCCCTGGGACGCACCGGTGACCACGACGACCTTCTGTACCTGACTGGTGCTCATGAAAGCCCTTCCTGACTGGCCGAAGCCCTGGGGGCCGGACCTGGAGGCCCGGCCGGACGACCAACTAGGCGACTGGTCTACTAAAAACTAACCGACCGGTCGTGTATCGTCAAAGCATGGGACGGACCAGTGACGCGCGGAACAAGATCCTCGACGCTGCCGCCACGCTGATCGAGCAGCGCGGCTACTCGGCGCTGGGCGTGGCCGAGATCTGTGCAACGGCCGGCGTACCGAAGGGCAGCTTCTACTACTTCTTCGAGTCCAAGCAGGCCCTCGCCCGCGCCGTCATCGACGAGCACTGGGTCACCCAACGGCGCCAGTGGGAGCAACTGCTCGGCACCGAACACGATCCACTACGGCGGCTACGGGACCTGTTCGTGGCGACCGAGGAGATCCAGCGCGTCGGCCAACAGAAGTCCGGCGTGGTCGCCGGCTGCCTGTTCGGCAACCTCGCCCTCGAACTCAGCAACCAGACCGAGGAGATCCGCAGCCGGCTCCAGGAGATCTTCGAGGAGCAGATCACCCTCATCGAGCAGGTCGTCGTGGAGGCGAAGGATCGCGGCCTGGCCGGCCCGTCGGTCGACGTCCGGGAGGCCGCCCGGTCCATCGTGGCCCAGATCGAAGGGCGGGTCCTGCTCGCGAAGTTGCTCAACGATCCGACCCAGCTGGAGATGCTGTGGCGCAACTGCCTGGATCTCCTCCAGGTGCCGGTGGAGGCACGGACCACGATCGACTGACTGGGCGACCAGCGCCGACCGTCCAGGCTGCCAGCGGTGCCGGAAGACCACCCTGCTGGAGCTGCTCAGCCGCGTACGGCGACCGACGTCGGGGTGGAGTCACCTCTGCCACCCCGACTGCGGTGCTGAGGACAGCGCGGGTTCAGCTGACCTGGGCCACCGGGGCAGCGCGCTGCGTGATCTCCTCCATGAACGGGAACCGGGCGGTGAGCTCGGCGAACGGCAGCCCGGCCCGCCAGGCCGCAGCCACCTGGGCGACCTGCAACAGGTCCATGACGTCGCCGCGGGCGAGGACCTCGCCGGAGATCCGCAGGTCGATCATGAAGTATCGGGCCTGCGAGCCCAGCTTGACGCAGACCACTCCCTGGTCGGAGTGCAGTTCGGCGCAGGTGAACCGGCTGCGCCCCTGCTCGGGGGCGGTCACCCGGCCGATGTCGAGCGCGTGGCGGGTGGCGGTCTCGATGAGCGCGGGGGCCAGCCCACCGTGCTCGACCAGGTCCGGGTAGAGGCGCACACCCAGCGCCGTCGAAGCGTCGCTCATGACTGACTCCCACTTCCTTGTGACAGAGACCAGCAGCGCGCAGGTTACGAGGAGGTTTCCGGCACGCCTCGCCATCCTGTCCCGGTTGGACGCCCCACGGCAATAGGAAAGGTCGATTCGACCGCCATCGAGTAACAGTCGACCTCGCCGAGCTCGATCGATGGGCCACCGCCGTCCACCTCGGAGGCATCGATCGACCTCGCGTCCTCGCCGCACTCCGACATCCCGCCGCCCACTGGGCGGCATCGGGCGGTAACGGACGGTCGTCGTATTGGAAACACTCTTGACAGAAAGGATTGGGCATCGACATGCTTCAGCATGGAGAGCGCTCTCCGCGTCTCCACCACCCCCACGCTGAGGAGCCTCCCGTGTTCACAGCCCGCCCCAGACTCCGCTTCCGCCCCCTCGTACTCGCGGCAGCCGCCCTGGTCGCGACCGCCACGGCACTCGTCGTCCCGCCGCACCCCGATCGGGCCGAAGCGGCCATCGGCCCGATCAGCTGGCAGGACGAGTTCAACTCGCCCGCCGGCACGCCCGTCGACCAGAACAAGTGGCGGTTCGACATCGGCGGCGGCGGTTGGGGCAACAACGAACGGCAGTACTACACGAGCAGCACCAGCAACGCCGTCCACGACGGCCAGGGCAACCTGGTCATCACCGCCCGCCGGGACAACCCGGCCAACTACCAGTGCCACTACGGGCGCTGCGAGTACACGTCGGCCCGACTGCTGTCGGCGGCCACCTTCACCCAGACGTACGGACGGTTCGAGGCCCGGATCAAGATCCCGCGCGGTCAGGGCATCTGGCCGGCGTTCTGGATGCTCGGCACCGGCGGCGGGTGGCCCGACGCCGGCGAGATCGACATCATGGAGAACATCGGCCGGGAACCCAACACCGTCTACGGCACCGTGCACGGTCCCGGCTACTCCGGCGGCGGCGGCATCACCGGCAGCCGCACGCTGGGCAGCCCCCTCGCCGACGGCTTCCACACCTACCGGGTCGACTGGGAGCCGAACGTCATCACCTGGTATCTGGACGGGGTGCAGTACCACCGGGTCGACCCCGCGCGGCTCGGCGGCAACCGGTGGGTGTTCGACCACCCGTTCTTCATGATCCTCAACGTGGCGGTCGGCGGTAACTGGCCCGGCTACCCGGACGGTTCCACGCAGTTCCCGCAGCAGATGCTCGTCGACTACGTCCGGGTGTCCAGCTACACCTCCGGCGGAGGCGACCCCGCTCCCGGCACCAGCCGGATCCGGGGCGCGCAGAGCGGTCGCTGCATCGACATCCCCAGCGCCAACCCGGTCGAGGGCGCCAAGTTGCAGATCTGGGACTGCAACACCACCGCCGCGCAGGCCTGGACCTTCGCCTCCGACGGCACGGTCCGCGCGATGGGCAAGTGCATGGACCCGGCCTGGGCCGGCACCGCCAACGGCACCGAGGTGAACCTGGTCAGTTGCAACGGCAACACGGCCCAACGCTTCACCCTCAACGGGGCCGGCGACCTGGTCAACCTCAACGCGAACAAGTGCGTGGACGTGCGGGAGGCCAACCCCAACAACGGCGGCAAGCTGCACCTGTGGGACTGCCTCGGCGCAGCCAACCAGAAGTGGTCTCGCATCTGACGGCACCGGCACCACGTGGGCCGTTCGAGCACAGTCTCGGGCGGCCCATCGCCCTGCCCGGGCCGCTCCGCCACCCGGGTGACTGCGCGGCCAACCGTCGCCGCAGTCAGTCTTGTGCCCGCTACGTTCGGACAAACCAGATGTCCGGCCGTTCCGGGAGTGAGTTCATGTCGCACCACCTCGACACCCCGCTCGCCGCCCAGGGCGGCCAGCTGTACATCGACGACCTCTACGTCTTCAACGGCGACCGCGCCACGGTGTTCGTCATGGACGTCAACAGCTCGGTGACCAGGGCTGACATCAAGCGGGGTTTCCACGCCGAGGGCCGCTACGAATTCAAGATCCACATCAACGGCACGGAGCTGGAGGACCTGACCTACCGGTTCGCTTTTGGTGAGCTCGACGGCGACGGCAAGCAGGCCTTCCAACTGTACGAACTGACCGGATCGGACGCCCGCGACGACGCCGCGATGGGCACTCCCATCGCCGAGGGGCGGACCGGCGAGGTGTCGACCGGTGGCAACGTCCGGATCTGGGCCGGGCGGATCACCGACCCGTTCTACGTCGACCTCGACCAACTCGCCACCATCAACGGCGCGGTCAAGGACGGGTCGAGGGTGAACCACTCGGCGTGGCGCGTCGACCAGGCCAAGAACAGCTTCGCCGGCACGACCGTCGAGTCGATCGTCCTCGAGGTGTCCCACGACGAGCCACTGCTGCGCGACGGCACCGAGATCGGCGTGTGGTGTCGGACCCTCCTGGCCACCGACGCCGGGGGGTGGCGCCAGATCAACCGCGCCGGCCACCCCATGATGTGGCCGATCTTCTGGCCGCACGACACCGACTTCTCGGACCCCGCCAACGTCCGCCACCCCAGTCGCGACCTCGCCGAGGACGGCGAGGAGATCGCCAATGCGGTCGCGGGTGTCGTCGCGGCGAACGGCACCGCACCCGACCCGCAGGCGTACGGCTGGAGCGTCGCCCGGCAGCTCTATCCCGACCTCCTGACGTACCGGGTCGGCACGGCCGCGAACTACGGTTTCGCGATCCGCAACGGGCGTGCCATGGCCGACAACGCGCCCGAGGTGATGTTCTCCCTGGTCCTCAACACCGGCACCACCTCGGGCCTCACCCCGGAGGTCACCAAGACCGCCCGTACGAGCACCTTCCCCTACGTCGTGCCGGCCTGACGGTCCGCCGCACCGTACCGCCCGTCGCCGTCCACTGCCGGGCTGACCACTGTCACGCGCCCGGGCGGCGACACGCCGGTGCGTCGCGCACCTCGGACGCCTGGCCCCATCCGCACCCGTGCGCGGAGACCCCGCAAGCCGGCTTGTCCACTCGCCCGGACGATGACCGCCAAGCCACCGGGTGACCTCTGAGAAGTTCGCCCCTTAATGCGTGTTCTGCGTAGTTAGTCTTCAATAGAGCCGTATGGGCGATTTGAGGATTAGGAGATTCGATGCGCAGGAAACTTCTCGCGGGCTTGGCCGGTGTCGCCGCCGTCGTCGCGCTCGCCGGACCGGCCGCCGCGGACACGACCGGCGACACGATCGTGACCCTGACCGTCGACGCCGCCGGTGGTCTGTCCATCACCGTGCCGGCCACGGCGAACATCGGGCACGGTGTCGAGGGCTCGACCATCTCCGGGCAACTCGGCCCGGTCACGGTACTCGACCAGCGCGGGTCGCTCACCCCCAACTGGACCGCCAGCGTCATCTCCACAGACTTCACCACCGGCGGCGGCAGCTCGGGAGAGACGATCCCCAACATCAACGTCCTCTACTGGTCCGGTCCCCCGACGGCGACCGCCGGCGGCGGCACCTTCACGCCCGGCCAGCCGACCGCGGCCCAACAGGTGATCATCAACGTGCCCCAGACGGCGATGACCCACACCGGCGGCACCGGCAACAACTTCGCCACCTGGAACCCGACCCTGGTGGTGAACGTGCCCGTCGGCACCGTCCAGGGTGTCTACACCGGGACGGTGACACATTCGGTGGTCTGAGCCGCTCGGCCGGCTGGCGCTGCTGGCCTCGGTCGCCGTCGTGGCGCTCGGGGTTTCGGCGGCGCCGGCCGTCGCCGTGCGGGAGCAACGACAGGAACCCGCCGAGGAAGCTGCGATCAGCATCCGCATGCTGGACATCCCCGCGAGCCGGGTGCAGGACCCCCGTGCCCAGGTCTACATCGTCGACCACCTCAACCCCGGCACGACGATCAACCGCCGGGTCGAGGTGCGGAACACCTCCGGCGAGCCACAGAAGATCGAGTTCTACTCCGGCGCGGCGTCGGTGGAGCACAACTCCTTCACCGTGCCCGAAGGACGCACCGGCAACGAACTCAGCGGATGGATCCGGTTGACCACCGCCACGATGGAGCTGGACCCGGGCGAGCGACGGCCGGTCGCGGTCGAGATCGCCGTGCCGAAGAAGGCGTCCAAGGGCGAGCGGTACGCGGCGATCTGGGCGCAGGTCACCAGCCCGAAGGAACGCACCGGCAATGTCACCCAGATCCACCGGGTGGGCATCCGCGTCTACCTGGACGTCGGTCCGGGGGGTGAGCCACCGACGGACTTCCGCATCGACGGGCTGGCCGCGGAGCCCGCAACAGGCGAGTTTCCGGTGGTCACCGCGCAGGTCACCAACACCGGCCAACGCGCGCTGGACATGACCGGCACCCTGTCGCTGAGCAAGGCCGCGGTCCGGGCCGGCCCGTTCAAGGTGACCAACGGTGTGACGATCCTGCCCGGCCAGAGCGGCCAGGTCCGCATCGAGGTCAACCAGGCTCTGCCCGCGGGGACCTGGGACGTGGAGGCGAAACTCGCCAGCGGCATCGTGGAGCGCACCGCGACCGGGAAGATCAGCTTGCCCGTCGCGGCACCGATGACTGTCGCGACGTCGGCAGGGCCGAGGTGGTTGGTCTACACGGTCGGCGGGTTCGCCGCGCTGGTGCTGCTCACCCTCGGTGGCCGGCATCTCGTCCGTCGGCGCCGGCCGGCCTGAGCCCTCGGAGACCGCCCGGCCGTTCCGCTCGGAACGGCCGGGCGGTGACGCGTCGGCCACCCTCAGACCAGCCACCGACCGTCGCGCATCAACTCACGGCCGGCGATCTCGTTCTCCTCCCGCCACGCCTGTATCCGACGAGGTGTCACCCGGAAGTACGCATAGGGGGTCGGGCCGATCCGCGCATCCCAGAGTTTCGCGGCGAACGCGTCGGCCAGTTCGCCGGGCACGGTCTCGCTGGAGAACGTCTCCACGACGCCGTCGATGAGGACCACGTCCCGCGTCGAACCGACCGACATCCGCACCTGTCCGGAGGCCCGCAGGTTGCGCGCTGTCGGCCGAGACTCGGCCGTGGCCATGGTGAAGGCCGTACCGTCCCAGAGGAAGGACAGCGGCACCAGGTACGGGTTGCCGCTCCGGTCCGCCGAGGCGACCCACGCGTCCAGGTCGTGGTCGAAGCGGGCGAGCGTGTCCCGCTTCCGTTGCTGAGCGGTGCGCGGTGGTTCGGGTAGCACGTTCGAGTCCCCCTTCGAGGCGCTCGCGGATCTCCCGCCTGCCAGGCGCCTGATGAAGGATCGCTGTTGAAGCCCACTTCACCGCAAGCGGCGACGACGGACACCACCGGATTTCACGACGGCCTAGATGACCGAATGGGTCACGACCGCCACGTAGTCGCCGACCACCACCTCGGACGGGAGCGTCAGCAACAGGGTGGGGTTCCAGGTGGCGGAGTTCGGCCCGCCGCTCTGGCCGGACCACCCGGCGGCCGTACGCGGGGTGTTCAGCACCGCGCCGGGTTGCGGGACGAAGGTGCCGACCCCGGTGGCGGCGAGGGCCGCTCCGGAGGCGTACGTGATGTTGCTGTTGGGAATGGTCTCGCCGCCCGAGCCGGAACCCGTGGTGAAGCTGGTGCTGGAGACGACGCTGACCCAGTTCCCGGAGAACGGCCCTCGATCGTCGGTGACGGTCACCGGGCCGAGTTGGCCCGAGACGCCTGTCGTACCCGAGGCGACGGTGCCCAGTGTGGAGATCACCGGGACGCTGATGGAGAGCCCTCCGAGTGGGTTGATGACCAGCTCGACCCCTCGGGTGGCGGACTGGTTGAACGAGTCGGTCACCCGCACGGTGAACGGGAAGGTCCCGGACACGGTGGGCGTGCCGGAGAGTAGACCGGTGACCGGGTCGAGGGTCAGCCCGGCGGGCAGGCTCCCGGCGCTGACCGACCAGGCGAAGGGAGCCGTACCGCCGGTCACGGTGAACTGGTACTCGTACGGGTCGTACGCCTTGCCGGGCGGTGGTGGCGCGAAGGTCAGCGTCGGTGCCGGGTTGACGGTCACCGACGCGGAGGCGGCGGACTGCGGGCCGGTCCCGGCGGCGTTGGTCGCGGCCACCCGGAACGTGTAGGTGGCGCCGCCGGTGAGCCCGGTGACGGTCTGGGTCGTGGCGGTCCCGCTGAAGGTCTGCGGGGTCTGCGCCGCGCCGCCGAGGTAGGGCGTCACGGTGTACCCGGTGATCGCCGAGCCGCCGTTGGCCGGGGCGGTCCAGCTCAACCTGGCGGCGGTGGTCCCCGCGCTGACCGACGTGATCGTCGGTGCCGCCGGCAGGCTGTACGGGACCACCGCCGCCGAGGCCGGGCTGGCCGCCCCGGTGCCGTACGCGTTCACCGCCGCCACCCGGAAGGCGTACGACGAGCCGGCGGTCAGTGCGGTCAGGGTGCGGCTGGTGGTGGAGGCGTCGAAGGTGAGCGTGGGCTGGGTGACGCCGTCCCGGATCGGGGTGATCAGGTACCCGGTGATCGGGCTGCCGTTGCTGGCCGGGGCGGTCCAGTTCACGGTCGCGCTGGTGACGCCCGCGACGGCGGTGGGTGTGGCTGGGGTACCCGGGGCGGACGCGTAGACGTAGTTCGCCGCTCCGGCGGAACCTCGGGTGACGACGCTGACCGTGACCGTCGCCGGGCTGGACCGGGCGGGCATGACGGAGATGCCGAGCGTGCCGTCGGGGTTCACGGTGAAGCAGCCGGCGGCCGGGCCGGAGGTGCACGGCAACAGCAGCACCGCCGTGCCGGCCTGCTGCTCGGCGGCCGTACCGATGGTGATCGCTGTCGCGCCGGTGAGATTGCTGCCGCCGACGGTGACCGGGAGGCCACCGGAGACCGAACTCTGGGCCGGGGTGACGGTGACGCCGGTCGGTGCGGTCGCCGGGGCGACCGGCGTGGTGCCGGTGGCGAGCCCGGGGTTCGCGTCGACCGACGACGAGGTCGCCACGGTCGCGGTCTGGATCTGCGCCGGGGTCACGCCGGTGCCGGTGACGGTCGCGACGACGGTGATGGGCGGCAGGAAGGTGCCGCCGGCGAACGGGCCGTTGCTGTTGGTGCAGGTGATGGTCTGCCCGGATGGCGCGGCGCAGACCCAGCCGGAGCCGAACGCGCCGCGCGGTACGACACCGGCGGGGACGGTCTGGGTGACCGAGATCGGTGCCGTCTCGGTGGCCCCGGCGTCGACCCCCGCGGTGATCGAGTAGGTGACCGGATCGCCGGGTTGCGGGGTGGCCCCGACGGCACTGGTCTGCGAGACGTTCAGGTCCGGCACCTGGTTGAAGCTGACCGCCCGGGCCTCGTCGACCTCGTGGAAGTCGGTGACCGAGCCGGTGGAGCCCACCCAGCCGAAGGCGAGTTGCCGGGGGTAGCCGCTGGCGTTCAGCCAGGTCGGCGACGGATACAGATTGGGTGACACGACCGGGAGCATGCCCTGCAGAAGTCGTGCCTGCCCTCCGACCGGGGTGAACCTGACCCGGTACTGGCCGGCGGGAGTGGTGATACCGGAGTCGGTGGTGTATGGCGACGAGGTGGTGTTGATGACGACCTCGACCGGCACCACTGACGCGGCCCGGGTGCTGGCCCGCAACGGCAGGGCGGGAGCCGAGGTGCTTCCGGCGGTGCTGTTCAGCGCGCAGTAGCCGACGCCGTTTCGGCCCGGCCCACGGACCACGACCTGGCCGGGCACGCGCCCGTTCGTGGTGGAGATGTACGGCGGGTTCGTGCAGCCGGTGCCCTGGTACGTGCTGTTGCTGAAGTTGCCGAAGACGTCCAGGCCGACACCGAGGTAGCCGTTCGAGAGCCCTGCCGACACGCCGTTGAACGCCGCCGAGTAGCCCAGCGAGCCGCCCGACGGGCCGAGGGTCGACGGGGACCTCGGGTCGGCGGGGTCCACCGCGGCCAGCGCGAAGGCGAGGCCGTCCGCACCCGGGTTGCTGCCGCCGTACTGGTAGGTGTTGAAGGTCAGGTGCAGGCCCTGCGAGGTGGGCACGCTCACCGCGCCGAACACCCCGCCCTGCCGGTTGATCGTCGCGGGGGTGAGCCGCAGCTTGCCCGCCCCCTGCGGATCGGTGGAGGTGGTGCAACTCAGCAGCGGGCCGGTGGTGGGGTTGCCAGCCGCGCTCAGGCAGGCGGCGTTGGTGGCGACGGTGCCGGGCACGGCGGGCACCGCCACCGCGCCGATGCCGTTCGCGGTGTTGTTGTGGAACGGCTGGTCGAACAGGACGGAGCCGGCCGCCGACGCCGGCAGTGGTCCGAACGCGAGCACCCCCGCGATCAAAACGACGAGCAGCACGCCGGCACTGGTCGGACGGTGCCGGCCCCACAACGACATGACCACTCCCAGGCTTCACTCCAGTACCGATTCGGACTATAACCCGCAAAACGACCATTTTCTCGCTACGCGGACAACGGCCGGAAGGCGACGACGCCTCCAGCAGAAACGGATCGACCCCCGTCGGCTCCTGCCGAGGGGGTCGATCCGAAGAAACGAGGGACGAGGGCGCTCAGCCCTCGATGTCCCGGGGGTCGCGGCTGCGCGGGTAGGTGTTCTTCTCCCCGATCGTGCCGTCCTGCTTCTTGACCACGTGTTCGACGCCCCGGTCGGCCGCCATCTCGCGGCCCTGGGCCTGCGCGTCGGCCTTCACGTCATGCGTGCTGCTGGCCCGCTCGTTGCCTTCCGGCTTGTTCTTCCACTGCCCGTCCTCGTGGTACGTGTCGACGTCACCCTTGGCCATGGCCAGCTCCTCCCTGCGTCCGAACTGTTCCCCGAATCAGTGCCCCGAGACGCGCCGGGCAAACCGCCGTCCTCACGAGACGGCCGGGCAGTTGTTGCTCACCCGCCGCAGGATCTGTTCACGGTCGTCGGTGGTGATCCCCGACGGCGTGCCGTCGAAGTGGGTCTCGACCTTCTCCCAGCCGCGCCGCTGCTCGTAGTGCAGGTGCGGCGCACCGGAGTTGCCGGTGCTGCCGAGTTTCCCGATCTGTTCGCCCTGGGCGACCTTCTGACCCACCTCGACCAGCGGTGGTTCGAGCAGGTGCAGGTACTGCGTCTCCCACTTGCCGCCGTGGTCGATCTTCACCCAGTAACCGCCGCCGCGCCCGCGCGGACCCTCCGGGTTCTCCGGCGTACGACCACCGAGCGACCCGTTGATGCCCGCCACGGTGACCGTTCCGGCATAGGACGCGAGCACCGGACGCCCCCACGCCTCGCCCTCGACAGGGAAGAAGTCGACGTCGTAGTCGTCGTGGCCGGGATAGGTGCTGAGCTGCCAGGTCTCGCCACAGGCGACGGGCATCTGGAAGAGCGGGCGCGGACCCGCCGGTCGCAGCATCGGCACCACGACCAACGCGACGCCGAGGACGGCTGCCACCGCGACGAGCGCGAGCAGGACGAGGAGGATGCGGCTTCGCGGGCGGCGATGGGTGCGGGCTCTGGCGGGGCGGCCGGTCGTCACCGGCCCGAGCATGGCAGACGCCGGCAACGTCTCGGCGGCGGACCGGGCACCGAACGGGTGGCATTGCAGTCGCATCGCAACCCGGGTACCGTCAGATGCAATGCAGTCGTATTGCAACGAGAGTAGGGCCCATGCACGTGATCCCGTTGTCCGAGGCGACCACCGAACTGCTCGACCTGGTCGGCGGTAAGGCCGCCGGGCTGGGCGAGCTGATCCGGCGCGGCGAACGGGTCCCCGAAGGTTTCTGCGTCACCACCGAGGCACACCGGCTCGGCGTGATACCCACCGCCGAGATCGCCGCCGCGTACGAGCGGCTCGGGGCGGGCCCGGTCGCGGTGCGTTCCAGCGCCACCACGGAAGACCTGCCCGACGCGAGCTTCGCCGGGCAGCAGGACACCGTGCTCGACGTCGTCGGCACCCCCGAACTGATCGCCGCCATCGAAAAGTGCTGGGATTCGCTGCACAGCGACCGCGCGACCGCCTACCGCGACGCCCGGCAGATGGACCATCGGCAGGCGCGGATGGCCGTCGTCGTGCAACGCATGATCACACCCAAGGTGGCCGGGGTGCTGTTCACCGCGAACCCGCTGACCGGCCGGCGCGACGAGATGGCTGTCGACGCCGCGCCGGGTCTCGGCACGGCAGTGGTGGACGGCGCGGCGAGCGTGGACCACTACGTCCTCGACGGCGTGACCCGGGACGACACCGGGTGCCTGACGTCCGCGCACCTGGCCGACCTGCGAGCCACCGGCGAGCGGCTGCGGGCCCACTTCGGCCGCCCGCAGGACATCGAGTGGGCGATCGACGCGCACGACGTCCAGTGGCTCCTCCAGTCCCGTCCGATCACCAGCCTGTTTCCGCAACCGCCGGCCACCGACAAACCTCTCCCCCGGGTCTACCTGGAGTTCGGTCACGTCCAGGGCATGGTGCAACCGGTCACCCCGATGGGGATGTCGACCCTGCGGACACAGATCGCCGCCATGCTGGCCTCGCTGGGTGTGCGGGTCGAGATCGTCGACATCGGTGGCCGGCTCTACGGCGACCTGACCGACCTGGCTCGGGACCGGTCGTCCCGCAGGCGGCTGGTCAAGCTCATGGCGGTCGACTTCGGGCCGCGCGCCCAGGCGGTGATGCAGCACGTACTGGCCGACCCCCGCTTCGCCCCGACCAGCGGCGGCACCAGGAGCGGCGGGGCGTCGGGCGCCGGGTCGCTGCGGACGGCCCGGCGCGCGGTGGTGGGGATCGTGCGGGCCCTGGCCCGCCCGGACACCGCGCGGATTCGGATGTTCGAGGCGATCGAGCAGCTGAGAACACGATCGGCCGCCCCCGCCGACCTGCGGACCGCCGCCGATCGGCTGCGCTTCGTGCAGGCGCAGGACGCCGACGACAGCGCTGACGCGATCATGTGGCCGATCGTCGCGGGCATGCTCGCCGCCGCGCTACCGGCCGCGCTGCTCAAGGGTCTCGCCGGCCCGGACGAGATCCACACCGTGCTGGGCGGCATGCCGCACAACGTCACCATCGAGATGGACCTGGCACTGTGGCGGCTCGCCCAGCACGCGGGCGACCACCGGCAACTCCTCCTCGACACCCCGCCGGCCGATTTGGCCGCGCGCCACCTGCGCGGAACCCTGCCCGACATCGGCATGACCGCCTTCCTGGACGTCTACGGTCACCGGGGCGTCGCCGAGGTCGACCTCGGCGTACCGCGCTGGGAGGAAGACCCCACTCCGGTCTTCGCGGCGGTAGCGAACTACCTCCGGGTCACCGATGCACAGCAGGGCCCCGACCGACGCTTCCAACGGGCCGCCTCCGCAGCGCAGACAGCGCTGGAGGAGTTGACCCGGCGGGCCCGCCGCCGGCGGCCGGTGCGGGGCACCATCGCCGCCTTCCTGCTGCGCCGGGCACGGTCCCTGGCCGGCCTGCGCGAGGCCGGCAAGTTCGCCGGGCTCTACCCCCTGCGCGAGACGCGCCGTCAACTGCTGCTCATCGGGGCCGATCTGCACGACTCCGGGTTGCTGGACCAGCCCGACGACATCATGTTCCTGACCCTCGACGAGGTGCACACCGCCGTACACCAGGGGGTCGATCCGCGTGCGACCGTCGCGTCCCGGCGGGCCGCCCACCGCCGGGAGCTACGGCGCCGGACGGTGCCCGTGGCGCTGCTCTCCGACGGCACCGATGTCGAGGCGGTCCTGCCGGCTGCGCCCGCCGGCGACGGGACGCTGGCCGGCGTCGGCGCGTCGGCGGGCCGGGTGACCGGACCCGCCCGGGTCGTCCACGACCCGCGCACCGCCCACGTCGAGCCCGGTGACGTCCTGGTGGCCGCGACCACGGACCCCGGCTGGACCCCGCTGTTCCTCACCACCGCGGCGCTGGTCACCGAGACCGGCGCGATCATGGCGCACGGTCCGACGGTGGCCCGCGAGTACGGCATTCCCGCCGTCATCTGCGTCCCCCACGCCACCCGGACGATCTCCACGGGGCAGGTCGTCACAGTGGACGGCGGCGCCGGCACCGTCACGCTCCACTGACCGTCGACAGCTATCGAGAAGGACGACGATGAGCGACACGAAGGCCCCGACCAGGGCGCGGGTGGGCCAGCTGCTGCGCCGTGCGGCCAAGGCCGAGGCCGCGACGTGGCGCAGCCTGTACGTGTGGGCGCGACGCCGCCCACTGCCGCTGGGGCCCGGCGACGAACCGTTCGGCTACCTCGGCGTGGTCAAGCCGATCCTGGGCATCTTCATCGGCCTGTCGGTCGTGGAGATCCCGATCTTCGACGTGGTGGTCACCCATGTGGTGCCCTGGCGGCCCGCCCGCTGGATCGTGCTGGGCCTCGGCATCTGGGGTCTGCTCTGGATGATCGGCCTGTACGCCAGCATGACGATCCACCCGCACGTCGTGGGCGACCGTGGCCTGCGGGTGCGGCTCAGCTCGGGCATCGACATCTGGATCCCATGGAAGGACGTCGAGGCCCTGCGCAAGCGCTACCGCTCGCTGCCGTCGAGCAGGTCGGTGCAGGTCGAACAGGAGGGCGACCGGCGGGTGGTGTCCATCTCGGTCGGCAGCCAGACCAGCATCGACGTCCTGCTGCGTCGCCCGCTCACCTTCGACCTGCCGAAGACCGGGTCCATGCCGATGAACGAGCTGCGACTGTACGCCGACGACCCGGACGGCCTGCTGCGCAGCGCCCGGGGCACCCCGGCGAGCACCACCGCCAGCCGGTGACCGCCGCGCCGGCGGGGTGTCCGGGCCACCCACTCTGAGACGATCGAGGCCATGCCGAAGAAGGTCGACCACCAGGAGCGACGCACCCTCATCGCGGACGCGTTGATGCGGGTCGCCGCCGATCAGGGCCTGGAGGCCGTCAGCCTCCGACACGTGGCCGCGGCGGCCGGCGTGTCCGCCGGGATGGTCCAGCACTACTTCCGGACCAAGGACGAGATGATGGCGTTCGCGTTGAGCGTGGTGCGCGAGCGCAGCCAGATCCGGGTCACCGAGGCGGTGGCCCGGCTGGGCGAGAACCCGCCGCCCCGGCTGCTGCTGCGCACGATGCTCGCCGCGCTGCTGCCGCTGGACGAGCACACCCGCGACGACGGGCGGGTGGCACTCGCGTTCCTCGCCTACACGGCGGTGCGTCCGGCCGCCGCGACCGGCCTTCGCGAGGGGACTCGACAGCTCACCGAGTTCGTCGCCGGCGTCCTGCCCGCCGGCCGGGGCGACGCCGCCGCGGCCGGCCTGCTGGCGCTGATGGAAGGGCTGGGTGTCTACCTGCTCGGCGGGCAGTACACGGCCGAGCAGGCGCTGGACGCGCTGGACGCGCACCTCGACCTGCTCTTCGGCTGATCCGGTCGTAGCTGGCCGTTGGCCCCCGGACACGGTGGTCAGCAGACCAGGATGAGCGGATGAGCCGCGTCCACCGGTCCCGGCCGGTGCTGGTCGAGGAGGCACACCGGGCCACCACCTTCGAGATCTTCTTCGACCTGGTGCTGGTCTTCGCGCTGACGCGGCTCATCGGCTTCATGGCGGAGTCGCTGGATCCGCTCACCCTCTACCAGGGGCTGCTGCTCCTGCTCTGGTTCTGGTACGCGTGGAGCTGCTACGCCTGGCTCGGCAATCAGGTCCGCGCGGACAACGAGCCAGTGCTGGCCGGGATGCTCGTGGCGATGGCCGCCATCTTCGTGGCCGCGCTGGTGATACCGCAGGCGTGGGAGCGCCACGACGGCGCGCTGAGCCCGCCGCTCACCCTGGCCGTCGCCTACATCGTGGTCCGCGGGCTGCACCTCACCCTGATGTTCTACGCCTCGTCCGGCAACCCGCAGTACCGCCGGCAGGCCTGGCGCTTCGCCGCGACGACCACCCTCGCCTGGATCCCGCTGCTGCTGGGAGCCGTCCTCGGCGGGACCGCGCAGACCGTGCTGTGGACCGTGGCGTTCGTCGTCGACTACGGCGGCGGCCGGATCGTCACCGCCGCCAGTTCCGGGGAGGTCCGCAGCGGGGCCCACTTCGCCGAACGCCACGGCCTGGTGCTGATCATCGTGCTCGGCGAGTCCCTGCTGTCGGCCGGGGCCGGCACGGGCCTGGCCATGATCGCCTGGCCGGTGCTGCTGGCCGCGGTGTTCGGCTTCGCCGCGACGGTGTCCCTGTGGTGGCTCTACTTCGTGGGCGTCGCCCCGGCTGCCGCGAAGGTGCTGACCTCGGCGTCGCCGCGCTCCCGACGCCGCCAACAGCTGGCGTCGGACGCGTACACGCTGGCGCACCTGCCGCTGGTCGCCGGCGTCGTCTACTTCGCCCTGGGCATCCACCTGGTCCTCGCGAGCCTGACCGATCAGCCGGGCCACCCCAGCGGGGAGCCGATGGGGTGGCCGGCGACTGCTGCGCTCTACGGCGGAACCGCGCTCTACCTCGTCGGCCGTCTGCTGTTCCTCCGGCTGACCGTCGGAGGCTCGCCGGGTCAGCTGGTCCCGATCGGCGTCGTCCTCCTGTTGCTGCCGGTGGCCCGGATCCTGCCCGCGCTGGCCGCACTCGGGCTGCTGGCGGCCTCCCTCGCCGCCCTGGTGCTGTACGAGCGACTGAGCCGGACCGATCGAGCCCGTCGGCTCAGTGCGTCGTGACGCCCGCCCGCGCCTTCAGTTGACGCAGTTCGTCGGCGGACATCAGCCAGGTGGAGTTCGTCGTACCCAGGCCGAGGAGCACCTGGTCGAAGGTGTTCCCGTCGTTGTCGTCGGTGTAGCAGACGCTCACCTCTCCCCAGGGGGACGCGGCGAGCGCGAAGTGCTCCTGGCGACCCGTCGTGGTCTGGCTCAGCGCCTGGGCCGGCAGCCGACCGTCGGCCGTGCCGTCCGGGTTGAGGCCCCGGGCCCAGACGTCCAGGTTGGTGCCGGACAGCGTCCAGCCCACCACGGCGTTGTCCTGGTCGTCGATGCCCACGCTGGGCACGATGGCACCAGACCCGGTGGAGACCTCGACCTCCCCGTGCCGGGCCGTGCCGGCCGCGGTGAACGACCGGGCCCAGACCCCCCGGGTGCCGGTGTGGTCGGATTCCCAGCCGACGGTGAAGTCACCGGCGAAGTTCGCCGCCACCGAGGCACGCCGCTGCTGGCCGCCGCTCTGCGCGTTGGCCGTCCGCCGGGACAGCACCACCGCGCCGGTGGACCGGGCCAGCCGGGTCAGCCCGATGTTGTACGACCCGTTCGCGTCGGCGTCCTCGTCCCAGACCACAAGTGCCTCTCCGGAGGCGGACACCGCCACGTCGGGGCGATGGTGGCTGCCCGTCGTCTGCGAGGCCGTCACCTCGTACCCCTTGGTGGTGGGCGCGGTGAAGCCGGCGGCCTTGACGGTGGCCGGCGCGGTCCCCTGCACGTCCTCCCACACCACGGCGAAGCCGACCGCGCCCGTGGTCGGTGCGCCGTCCGGGTCGACGGCGACCTTCGGCCAGATCTGCTGCCCGGCGTCGGAGGCGTTGGCCTGGCCCGAGCCGAGCACCGCGCCGGTCGGCGAGACCACCCGGTACTGGATGTTGTAGTAGCCGTTGCCGTCGCCGTCGGCGGCCCAGACCACCACGGCGTTGCCCTTGTCGTCGAGCCCGACGTCCGGGCTGATGTGCCGCCAGGCGGCCCCGCTGGTGCCGGCGTTGGAGAGCTTCAGCTCGTACGCGGGCGTTCCGTCGCGGAACAGTCGCAGGTAGATCTCGCTGTGGGTGTCGTCCTCCGGTGCGCTGCTGTCCCGGTCGTCCTCCCACACCACGGCGACCTGACCGTTGCGGTTCATGGCGATGGAGGGCAGGTCCTGGTCGCCGGTGGCGACGCTGTTCGCGGTGGTCCAGGTGACCGCCTCGGCGGTCATCGCGGTCGGTCCGGGAACCACGATCGGGATCAGCAGGGACGCGGTGAGCAGTGCGGTGATCGCGCTCATTGTGGCTCTCTCTCTTACCCGGCCTGCAGGCCGGGCTGGCCGTCGAGGATGACGAACGAACGCACTGTGGAGGCCGGCGCGCCGTGCTCGGTCACCGTGTTAACCGCGCGGAAGTCGGCCCGGACCTGGCTGCGGCTGATGGTGGTACGGACGTAGCCGCGCCGGTCCGAGTAGAACTTCAGGTGCGGGTTGGCCGCCGCGTTCGGGACCGTGGTGCTGCCGCTGCCGTTGCCGGTCGAGCTGATCGAGGTGCAGACCAGTTCGGTGCCGATGGTGGCCGAGGAGAGGTTGGCGTAGTCGGCCTTGAGGTCGTTGGCCCACGACCGGTGCACGTCGCCGGTGAGCACCAGCGGGTTGCGCACCCCGCGCTGCTGCCAACCGGTCTGGATGCGGCTGCGGGAGGCCCGGTAGCCGTCCCAGGCGTCCATGCTCGCCGCCCCGTTCGCGTCGAGCTGCTGGGCGAAGAAGACCTGCTGGCCGAGGATGTCCCAGGTGCCGTAGCGCTGGGCCAGCCCGTCGAGCAGCCACGCCTCCTGGGTCGCCCCGGTCAGCGACCGGGAGGCCAGGTCGGCGTCGGCGCAGACCTTCCAGCCGTCCCCGCACGCCTGGTCGTCGCGGAACTGCCGGGTGTCGAGCATGTGGAAGGTGGCGAGCTGGCCCCACCGGACGCGCCGGTACAGCGGGATGCTGTTGCCGTTCGCGGCCGAGGCCGGGCGCAGCGGCATGTTCTCGTAGTACGCCCGGTACGCGGCGGTCCGCCGGGCGGTCCACTGCGCGGCGGTCAGCGTGGGGCTGCTGTCGTTGCGGACCATGTTGGCGTAGTTGTTCTCCACCTCGTGGTCGTCCGGCACCACCAGCCAGGGTGCCGCCGCGTGCGCTGCCTGCAGGTCCGGGTCGGACTTGTACAGCGCGTACCGGCGGCGGTAGTCGGCCAGCGACACGATCTCGGCGCCGACGTGCTGGCGCACCGCGGAGGTGTTGACACCTCCCTCGTAGATGTAGTCCCCGAGGTGCAGGATCAGCCCTGGATTGTCCTCGGCCATCCGCCGGTACGCGGTGTAGTAACCGGCCTCGTAGTGCGCGCACGAAGCGAACGCCATCACCAGGTCGCGGCCGAAGGCGCTGGGTGCCGGGGCGGTCCGGGTCCGCCCGACCGGGGAGATCTGGCCCTGGGCCCGGAACCGGTAGTAGTAGTCGGAGTCCGCCGCGAGGCCACCGGCGATCGCGTGCACCGAGTGCGCGTCGGCGTACCGGGCGACCACCGAGCCGGAGGCGACCAGCGAGGTGAACCGGTCGGTGGTGGACACCTGCCACTCGACTGTCACGTCGGCGTTGGCCATGCCGCCCTGCCCGTCGGCGTTGAGCGGGGAGGGTGCCAGGCGAGTCCAGAGGACCACGCTGTCGGGCGCCGGATCACCGGACGCCACACCGAGTTTGAAGGGGTACGGCGCCGCGGCGCGGGCACCCTGGCGGGGTGTCACCGCGACTCCGGCGGTGACCAGTCCACTGAGGACGAAGATGCGACGGCTGAGCCTTGTCATGGTCAAGAGCCTCGGTAACGTCGATGAACGGCGATGGCTGCGAGGCGGAATCCGACATGACGGAATGCTGTCCGCGCCAAGGCGTTCAGGTGTCCTGACCACCCGACGAGGCCGGACCGTCAGGTCAGCGGGGACGGCGACTCGGCGCCGGGGATCACGAGTTTCGGCGCGCCGGACCCGTCCGCCGGGACGCTCCACACGTCCGGCCGACCGTCGTCCTGCCGCAGCGTGTAGGCCAGCGTGCCGCCGTCCAGCCAGGCGGCCTGGTCGTCGACGCTCGTCGTCTCGGCCGTCGCGGTGACCCGCATGGTCGCCAGGTCGAGGACCGAGAGCCGCCAGCCCTTCGCCGGGTCGACGTCTACCGCCTCCTTGAACGCGAGCCGGGTGCCGTCCGGTGACAGCGACGGGCACTCGACGTTCTCCTTCAGCGTCTCGACCGTACGGGCGGCGAGGTCACCCCGGACGAGGTACCTCTTACCCCCGGTCGACATGGTCGCGTAGAAGCGGTTGTCGTCGGCGGTGAAGGTGACACCCCAGTAGTTGACGTCCGGGTGGCGGTAGCTCCGACCGTCCTTCGTGATCGCGAACTCCTCCAGCGAGGCGACCGTGGCACCGCTGGCGGTGTCGAGGATTCCGGTGCGGGTGGAGAAGCCGCTGGAGGTGTAGGAGTCGCCGCCGACGAACGTCGTCCACGAGACCATCCGTCCGGAGGACGAGACCCGGGCCCGGTTCGGCAGGCCCGGCACGCTGATCGCCCGGGTCTCGCGCAGCGCGGCGTCCAGCACGACCATCTGGTACGACCACGCGGTCTCCGGCTTCAGACAGACACCGGTGCCGGCGGCGGCGTACACCCGCAGGCATTCCAGGCCGGAGACCGTACGCGACCCCGCGGGATCGGCCGTCGCGACGGTGGACAGGTGCCGGTCGGTGATCGCCAGCAGGCGCGGTCCGGGTGTGAGGGTGACCGTCTGGGCGCCGGTGGCGGATGGCGGCGTCGGGGTGGTTTCCGCCGCCATGGCCACGTAGCCGGCCGCCACACTGCCCAGCAGCACGGCCGAGGCGGTCAGCACGGCGAGTTTCGCCCGGCTCGACATCGCGGTCATCGGAGCACCTTCCGGGTGTTCAGGCGGGACGGGGAGACCAGCAGGAGCAGCGTGAGGACCAGGACTCCGGCGACGGCGACGGCCGCCGCGCGGATCGCGGTCTCCGGGCCGAACGCCTGCCAGGCAAGACCGAACAGGACCGAGGAGACGAGGTACGCCAGTGCCTGCCCGGTCTGCACGAGCGCGATCCCGGTGGTCCGCAGCCGCGCCGGCAGGACCGGACCGGCGAGCGCGATGAGCACGCCGTCGGTGGCCGCGTAGAACGCGCCGTAGAGCGTCAGCGTCAGCACGATCAGCGGCCAACCGTCGACCGGACCGGCCAGCAGCAGGTACGTCGCACCGAGGGCGGTGTAGCCGCCGAGCACCACGGGCAGTCGACCGATCCGGTCGGCGAGTACGCCGAGCGGCGCGGCGAGCAGCAGGTAGGCCAGGCTGGTGCCCACCGCGAGCAGCGGGAACCAGCGCAGGCCGAGGTCCTCCCGACGCTGCAGCAACAGGTAGACGAATCCGTCGCCGACGGTGGCCAGCCCGAGCATCGCCGCGGCCAGCACGAGCCGACGGGCGGGTCCGCCACGGAACAGCCCGAGAGCCTCCCGGACGGAGACCTTCGGCTCGTCCTTCACGTCGCCCGGTGGCCGCTCCCGGACGAAGAGCACGAGCACCACGACCGCCAGGGCCGCGATGCAGAAGCTGGTCACGAACACCGCGTCGTACGACTGCCCGACGACCAGCAGAACCGCGAACGCGGCGAGGGGCCCGAGGAAGGCGCCGACGCTGTCCATCGCCCGGTGCACCCCGAACGCCCTACCCAGCGCCTCCGGTGGGGTGGAGAGCGTGATCAGGGCGTCGCGCGGAGCGCTGCGGACACCCTTGCCGAGCCGGTCGACGGCGATGACGGCGCCGATCGCCGGTATCGACCGGCCGGCGAGCAGCAGCCCGAGCTTCGCGACGGCCGAGAGCGTGTAGCCGACACCCGCGATCAGCTTGCGTCGCTGGAACCGGTCGGCGGCGTAGCCACCGACGACCCGCAGGAGCGCCGTCGCTCCGGTGTGCAGGCCGTCGAGCACGCCGAACGCCACCGGGCTGAGTTGCAGACCCAGCACCAGATAGAGGGGCAGGACGGCGGCCACCATCTCGGCCGAGACGTCGGTGATCAAACTGACCGTACCGAGGGCGACGACGTTGCCGCTGACCATCGCCAACCGTCGACGCCGTGGCCCCGACTCCGGTGGGTCGGCGGCCGGCCGGGAGACGGTCGACAGGTACACGAGCATCTCCTCGGATCGACGGTCGACGGGCAGCCATCGTCCGTACTCGGTGCAGAGGACACAACGGACCGCGGGTGGCATCCGGGCGAGCGACGGATGAACGAGCTCCCAACAGCGAGGTGTTCGCCTGTCGGGACGTACTGTTCATCCGCCCGTCGCCCGCCAGCCGATCGATATTCCTACATTCCTTGCGCTCTTCCCACGAGGTAAGGAGTCCTGGATGGACATTCGATTCCCCCGTCCGCCGGTGACGCTGGGGGTGGTCACGGTGGTCCTCGCCGCGACCGCCGCCGTCGTCGTGACCGGCGCTGGCGCTGCGTCGGCAGCGAGCGTGACGTTCACGCCGGTCGCCGACACCTACGTCCAGAGCGACACGGCCTCCACCAGCTATGGCACGTCCACGCAGATCGTGGTCGACAACTCGCCCGTGCGGCGCTCGTTCCTGCGCTTCACGGTGAGCGGCGTCAGCGGCACGGTGACCACCGCCAAGCTGCGGCTGCGCACGATCAGCGGCAACAGCGGCAGCGACGCGGGTGGCACGTTCCGCCGGATGTCCAACACGACCTGGTCGGAGACCGGCACGACCTGGAACAACCAACCGGCCATCGACGGAGCCACGCTCGGCACGATCGGTGCGGTCGGCAGCAACACCTGGTACGAGGTCGACGTCACCTCGGCGGTGACCGGCAACGGCACGTACAGCTTCGGTGCGACCTCCGCCAGCGGCGACGGCGCGTACTACGACACCCGCGAGAGTGGCGCGGACGCCCCGCAACTGGTGGTCACCACCGGGACCACGACGCCTCCGTCCGGCGACCCGGTGTTCGTCGGCGCGGGCGACATCGCCGACTCCGGCTCCGGCGACAGCGCTACCGCCGCGTTGCTCGACACCATCTCCGGCACGGTCTTCACCACCGGCGACAACGTCTACGACAGCGGCACCGCGTCGCAGTTCACCAACTACTACGCGCCCACCTGGGGCCGGCACAAGTCGCGCACCCGGCCGTCACCGGGCAACCACGACTACAACACGTCGGGCGCGACCGGCTACTACAACTACTTCGGTACGTCCGCCGGCCCGAGCGGTCGCGGCTACTACTCATTCGACCTCGGCAACTGGCACATCGTCTCACTGAACTCGAACATCAGCATGTCGGCCGGATCGACGCAGGAGCAGTGGCTGCGCGCGGACCTGGCCGCCAGCAGCAAGCCGTGCACGCTGGCGTACTGGCACCACCCGCTGTTCACGTCCAGCTCCAACCACGCGCCGTCGACGTCGACGCGCCCGCTGTACCAGGCGCTCTACGACTACAACGCGGACGTCGTGGTGTGGGGGCACAACCACGTGTACGAGCGGTTCGCGCCGATGAACCCCTCCGGCGGCGCAGATTCCAGCCGGGGTCTGCGCAGCTTCGTCGCCGGCATGGGTGGCGCCGGACACTACAGCTTCGGCACCATCCAGCCCAACAGCGAGGCACGTAACAGCTCGGCGTGGGGCGTCCTGAAGTTCACCCTGCACTCCGGCAGCTACGACTGGCAGTTCGTGCCGGTGGCCGGGCAGACCTACAACGACAGCGGCACCGGCAACTGCCACTGACCGGGTGATCCCGCTGCGTCGTTCGCGGTGCAGCGGGATCCCCTCCCGCCACGACCCACGCCGACCCTGGACACCGCACCACACGCCTCCGCTCCACGCGGACGCCCGCGTCCCGGGCTCCCGCTCCGGCCCCGGCCCCGGCCCCGGCCCCGGCCCCGGCCCACGATCTCGGGCCCGAGGCCCGGGGCCCGGGGCCCGCGGCCCTGCGACACTGTGACCCCAGGGCCCCGTAACCACATGGCTCTGCGCCCACGACGTGCCCTCGGGCCTGACGACCTCGAGCCCCAGCGCGGAAGTCCGGCGAGCGCCCCACACCGGGGTAGCGGTGGGCGGTGATGACGTGCGCGGCTCGCTGTAGACCTGCCCCACTCGTGGGGCGGTCGCGGTTCAACTGCCGGTCGCTCCGGAAAGGGATATACCAGGCAGTCAATCGAAACGGCCCACTCGATCACGGTCATCCGCGCCACTCAGGGCGAGATCTTGGACAGTTTCCGTTCAGCCCGAACGGGAACTGTCCAAGATCTACGGAAACTGCCACGCCCAACGACGCCGACCGCTCCCCAGGCGGGCGGACGGTGGGCCCGTCCACGGATACCCGACGGCGGGTCGGCGCGCCGGCCCCGCGTTGGGTCACCCCCGGCGGACGCACGGCGGGCCGGCGATGGACGCCCGCATGGCGGGCCGGCTCTGGACGCCCGCATGGCGGGCCGGCTCTGGACGCCCGCATGGCGGGCCGGCCCCCGGGCCAACGCAGGGCCGGTCCCGGTCAAGCCCTTCGCGGGGTCGCGGCCCAGATATGGGGCAGCTCTACAGGGCCGCACCGGGAAGGGTGTACCCGAGCCCGGCGAGCCAGTTGCGGCATCCCCCCGACCAGCATCCGGCCGCCTGCGACGCCCTCGGTCGAAACGGTTCGGACGGTCGGCCTCGGCACCGCTGGAGGAACGGCACCGCAAGGGACGGCACCCCGCCAAGCGACTGTGCCCCCGCCCGGATCACGGGCGGGGGCACACGTGCGTACGGTCCAGGCGTCAGCGGGCGGTGCCGGCCCGACGCTTGTTGTAGACGTCGAAGGCGACCGCGACGAGCAGGACGAGGCCCTTCACCACCGACTGGGTCGACTGGTCGATGCCCATCAGCTGCATGCCGTTGCTCATCACCGCCATGATCAGACCACCGACCATCGCGCCCACCACGGTGCCCACGCCACCGGTGACCGCCGCGCCGCCGATGAAGGCCGCGGCGATCGCGTCCAGCTCGAACATGTTGCCGGCGGCGGGTTGGGCGCCGTTCGACCGCGAGGAGTAGATGACGCCAGCCACCGCGGCCAGGAAGCCCATGTTGACGAACATCCAGAAGTTGACGGTCCGGACCTTCACGCCGGACAGCGCCGCCGCCGACAGGTTGCCGCCGATCGCGTAGACCTGGCGACCGAAGACGGTGCGCCGGGTGACCAGGCCGTAGATCAGCACGAGGACCGCGAGGATGATCAGCACGATCGGCAGACCGCGGGCGTGCGCCAACTGCCAGGCGAAGTACATGATGACCGCGCCGACCAGCACGACCCGGGCGACGAACAGCGGGAACGACTCGACGTGCTGCTGGTAGCGGATGCGCGCCACGCGGGTGCGGAAACCGCTCACCGCGTAGCCCGCCACGGCGACGGCGCCGATCAGCAACGTGAAGGCGTCGAAGCCGTTCCCGCCGAGCAGGCCGTTGAGGAAGCCCGCCGCGACCTTCTGGTATTCGGCCGGGAACGGCGACAGCGAGATGTTGTCGAGCACCCGCAGGGTGAGGCCCCGGAACAGCAGCATGCCCGCCAGGGTCACGATGAAGGCCGGAATACCGGCGTACGCCACCCAGAAGCCGTGCCAGGCACCGACCGCGACGCCGACGGCGAGTGCCGCCAGGACACCCACCCACCAGGGATGGCCCTGCTGGATCACCAGCACGGCGGAGACCGCTCCGGTCAGCGCGACGACCGATCCGACCGACAGGTCGATGTGCCCGCCGATGATCAGGATGACCATCCCGATCGCGAGCACCAGGATGTACGAGTACTGGAGGACGATGTTGGTGATGTTGCCGGGGCTCAGCAGCACCCCGTCGGTCAGGATCGCGAAGAGCGCGACGATGACGACCAGGGCGACGTAGATCCCGCTCTGCCGCAGGTTGTTCAACACCAACGCCCGCAGGTCGCTCGTCCCGCTGCGCAGGGCGGCGCCGGGCGCGCTGTCCGGGGGCGTCGGGCGCTCCGTCGAAGGGGTCTTGATGTCGGTCATCCGACGAGCTCCTTGTCCTTGGTCATCAGCTCCATGAGGCTCTCCTGAGTCGCCTCGGCCACCGGCATCTCACCGGTGATCCGGCCGGCGGCGAGGGTGTAGATGCGGTCGCACATCCCGAGCAGCTCCGGCAGCTCGGAGGAGATGACGATCACTGCTTTGCCGGCGGCCACCAGCCGGTTGATGATCGTGTAGATCTCGTACTTGGCCCCGACGTCGATCCCGCGGGTGGGTTCGTCCAGGATCAGCACGTCGGGGTCGGTGAAGAGCCACTTCGACAGCACGACCTTCTGCTGGTTGCCGCCGGAGAGCTTGCCGACCACCGCCATGACGCTGGGCGTCCGGATGTTCATCTCCTGGCGGCTCGCCTCGGCAACCTTGATCTCCTCGTTGCCGTTCACCCAGCCCAGGCGGGACAGGCGGTCCAACGCGGCGGCGGAGACGTTGCGCCGGACGTCGTCGATGAGGTTGAGGCCATAGTGCTTGCGGTCCTCGGTGACGTACGCGATGCCGTTGTCGATCGCCTCGGCCACCGTACGTGCCTGCACCTCGCGCCCGCGCACGAACAGCCGGCCGCTGATGTCCCGCCCGTACGACCGACCGAACACGCTCATCGCCAGTTCGGTGCGCCCGGCGCCCATCAGGCCCGCGATGCCGACGACCTCACCGGCGCGCACGGACAGGTTGACGCCCTCGACGACCATCCGGTCCTGGACCGGGTGCCGCACCGTCCAGTCCTCGACGCGGAGGACCTCCTCGCCGGGCGACGACTCACGGTCGGGGTAGAAGCTGTCCAGGTCACGTCCGACCATGCCCCGGATGATCCGCTGCTGGGTCACGTCGTCGGACTTCATGTCGAGGGTCTCCACCGTGCGCCCGTCCCGGATGACGGTCGTCGCGTCGGCGATCGCCATGATCTCGTTGAGCTTGTGCGAGATCATGATGCAGGTGATGCCCTGGTCCCTAAGTGCCCGTAGCAGGTCGAGCAGGTGCGCGGAGTCGACGTCGTTGAGCGCGGCGGTCGGCTCGTCGAGGATGAGCAGCTTCACCTGCTTCGACAGCGCCTTGGCGATCTCCACCAGCTGCTGCTTGCCGACGCCGAGCTGGATGACCGGGGTGACGGGGTTCTCGTGCAGCCCGACGGACTCCAGCAGCTTCGTCGCCTCGGCGTTGGCCAGGTTCCAGTCGATGAGCCGGCTGCGGCCACGCCGCTCGTTGCCGAGGAAGATGTTCTCCGCGATCGACAGGTACGGCACCAGGGCGAGCTCCTGGTGGATGATGACGATGCCGTTGGCCTCGCTGTCGCGGATGCCCCGGAACTGCATCGGTTTGCCGTCGAAGAGGATCTCGCCGTCGTACGAGCCGGACGGGTGGACGCCGGACAGCACCTTCATCAGGGTTGACTTTCCGGCGCCGTTCTCCCCGCAGATGGCGTGGATCTCCCCGCGACGGACGGAGAGGGTGACGTCCTCCAGCGCGGTCACGCCGGGGAAGGTCTTCGTGATGCGGCGCATCTCAAGGATGGTGTCGTCCATGGTCACTGTCCTCTGTCAGGTCGGACGTGGTACGCCACGGCGTCGGGCCCGGCGGAGACCGCCGGGCCCGACGACTGGCTTTACTTCTTGGCCTGGCCGGCGGCGACCTCTTCCGCCGTCCAGTAGCCCGAGTCGATCAGCGTCGCCTTGATGTCGTCCTTGTAGACGGTGGCGATCGGCAGCAGGTACGCCGGGACGACCTTGACGCCGTTGTTGTACGTCTGGGTGTCGTTGGCCTGCGGCTGCTTCTTCTGGAGGAACGCCTCAGACGCGTTGACGGCCTGCTCGGCCAGCAGTCGGGTGTCCTTGAAGACGGTCGAGTTCTGCACGCCGTCGTTGATCAGCTTGATCGAGGCGATCTCCGCGTCCTGGCCGGTCACCACCGGGAGCTTCTTCGCGCCGCTGCCGTAGCCGGCGTTCTGCAGGGCGGTGATGATGCCACGGGAGATGCCGTCGTACGGGGACAGCACCCCGTCGACCTTCGAGCCGTCGTTGTAGCTGGAGGTGAGCAGGTTCTCCATCCGCTTCTGCGCGGTCTCCTGCTGCCACCGCAGGATGGCGATCTGCTCGGGGGTGGTCTGCTTGGACTTGACGACCAGCGTGCCGTCCTCGATGAACGGCTTCAGCGTGTCCATCGCACCGCCGTAGAAGTACTGGGTGTTGTTGTCGTCGAGCGACCCGGCGAAGAGCTCGACGTTCAGCGGACCCTTGGCAGTGCCCTTCGAGCCGTCCTTGTTCAGCAGCCCGAGACCGACGAGCAGCGCGGTGCCCTGGGCGACGCCGACCTTGTAGTTGTCGAAGCTGACGTAGAAGTCGACGTCCTTGCTGCCGCGGATCAGCCGGTCGTAGGAGAT
This sequence comes from Micromonospora sp. WMMD961, assembly GCF_029626145.1. Classification (NCBI taxonomy): domain Bacteria; kingdom Bacillati; phylum Actinomycetota; class Actinomycetes; order Micromonosporales; family Micromonosporaceae; genus Micromonospora; species Micromonospora sp. WMMD961. Next base: position 2,365,319 of record NZ_JARUBJ010000002.1, on the reverse strand, counting down.
GACCGGGATCTTCGCGGCCGCGGCGGCCTGCAGCTGGCTGTTGAGCGCCGTACCGTCGATCGCCGCGATCACCAGGACATCCGCACCCTGGGTGATCATCTGGTCGACCTGCTGCGACTGCGTGGGGATGTCGTCGCCGGCGTACTGGAGGTCGACCTTGTAGCCCTTCGCCTCAAGCTTGGACTTCACCGCGTTGCCGTCGGCGATCCACCGCTCCGAGGTCTGGGTCGGCATCGACACGCCAATGGTGAGGTCGCTGGGCTTCTCACCGCTCTTGTCGCCGTCGCTGCCCGCGCCCTCGCCACTGCACGCCGCAAGGCTCAGCGCCAGCGCCGCGCTGCCGAGAGCAACCAGGAATTTCCTGCGCACGGGGTTCTCCTCTCTGGACTCCCCCGCCGACTGCCGGGGCCAACTGTCATCTTTCGGGTAGTGTTAGCGCTCACATAGGTTGCGTCAACACCTGGTTCGAAATACCGGTGTCACGGTCTCGTAACGGAGCATCCAGGCGAGCGTAGCCATGCAGTCAATCTCCCGGGAGTGAGCGCTCGACCACTCTCCGAGGTCAGCCTGGCGCCTCACACGCTGATGCCCGCGGACGACCGTAGTCGTCCGCGGGCACCGGTAGAAGCGCCGGTTCGGTGAGCTACCGCTGCGACCACCGCTGGTTGGCCGCCGCGGTGCAGGTCCAGAGGATCACCGTGGTGCCGTTGGCCGTGCCGTTGTTGTTGACGTCCAGGCAGAGCCCGGACTGGACCCCGCTGATCGTCCCGTTGGCGTTGAGGGTCCACTGCTGGTTGGTCCCACCGTTGCAGTCCCAGATCTGCACCTTGGCGCCGGCCGTGGCGTTGAGGGGGGCGTCCAGGCACTTACCCAGCGCCTGCAGGGTCTGACCGGTCCTGGTCCAGCGCTGGTTGGCGGCGCCGTTGCAGTCCCAGATGACCGGCTGGGTGCCGTTGGCGGTGTTGCTGTTCGGCACGTCGAGGCAGCGGCCGGAGGCGGCGCTGGCGTACGCGCTCGACGTGGTCGGCGGCGGAGTCGTCGGAGGAGTCGTCCCGCCACCGCTGACCCGGTACACGACCGTGCCGTGCGCCGGGACGCTGGCACTGATCGTGCCGCTGCTGGAGCTGGTGCCACCGGTCCACGCGTCCACCAGCGTGAAGGACGAGCCGGACTTACCGATGGCGGAAGCCGTGGTCGAGATCGTCGTCGTCGAGCCGCCCTGGTTGAAGAGGGCGACGGCGACGTCCCCGTTGGCGAGCCGCTTGGCCAGCACCCGACGCGTACCGTCGAACGACACCTGCGTCCCCTGCAACCCGAGCGAGTCCTGGTTGATCGCGATCAGGTTGGCGTTCTTGAGGATGGTCTGCGTCGCGGCGTTCATGTTCCGGACGTCGTTGCCGGCGATCAACGGCGACGCCATGATCGCCCACATCGCGAAGTGGCTGCGCATCTCCGTGTCGTTCATGCCGCCGCGGCCGACCTCCATCATGTCCGGGTCGTTGAACCCACCCGGGCGCGCGTAGGAGGCCAGCGGAACGGTCACGTTGATGATGTTCTGGATGCCCATCGGGTAGCCGTTGCTCTGACCGGTGTCCCACGCGTTGGTGATGTCCTCGGTGGTCCGCCACATGTTGGCCACGTCGCCCCAGTTGCGCTGCGGGCCGGTCTTGGCGTGGATGCTGTTCGGGTTGATGCTGTAGACGATGGGTCGGCCGGTGGCGGCCAGCGCGTCCCGCATCTTGGCGAAGGTGGTCACCTGGTCGTTGATGCTGCCCTCCGGCGAGCACCAGTCGTACTTGAGGAAGTCGACACCCCAGGCGGCGAACTGGCGGGCGTCCTGCACCTCGTGACCCCGGCTGCCGGTGGCTCCGGGGTAGGACCCGAAGTACTGCGCGCAGGTCTTGTCGACCGGCACCTGGTAGAGACCGAACTTCAGGCCCCGGGCGTGCAGGTAGTCGCCGAGCGCCTTCATTCCGCTGGGGAACCGGGTCGGGTCGCCCTGGATGTTGCCGGAAGAGTCCCGGTTCGGGTTGAACCAGCAGTCGTCGACCACGACGTACTCGTAGCCCAGGTCCCGCATCCCGCTGCTGACGATCGCATCCGCCGTGCTCCGGATCAGCGCCTCGTTGATGTTGCAGCCGAACGAGTTCCACGAATTCCAACCCATGGGGGGAGTACGCGCCACGCCATTGTCCAGCGCCTGCGCCGCTGGGGCGCGGAGGCCGACCAGGGTGCCGGCGAGGAGCAGGCCGGCCGCCAGTACGCTCCCCCAGCGTCGACCTCGTGTGATGCGGTTCATCGAACCTCCTTGTCGGTGGCGTCCGCCCCTGACTACGATCTCCGGTCGGTGGACCGATAGCTGGACGCCAATTGTTGTTAGCGTTAACAGAGACGTCCATCATGTTACGGTCACATTTCACGAGGTTCAATACCTGACCCGCATCGCATTGCTACTCATCGATAGATGAGATTGCGGAGCGATTGAGCCGGGTCTTATCGGCCGCACCCGGCGGGCAGCGGGCAGGCCCGACTGCGGCGCACTGGGACAGGGCGAGCCACCCAACTGCGGCCGGGCCCGAGCCACGGCGGCCGTCGGACCGGAGGGATGCGGCGCGGTACGGCCGGACGTCGTCAGCGCCGCGGCACGGCCGGACGTCAGCGCCGCGGTGGGGCGACGCTCTCGCGGGCGACCAGGGTCGGGGCGACCGTCTGCCGCAACGCGCCGCCGGTGCCCGACTCGATCTGGGCCAGCAGCATCTGCAGACTCGCCCGCGCGACGGCGTCGAAGTCCGGACGGACGGTGGTCAGCGGCGGGATGAAGTACGCCGCCTCCGGCACGTCGTCGAAGCCGACCACGCTGATGTCGTCGGGCACCCGCCGGCCGAACTCGTGCAATGCCCGCAGCACGCCCAGCGCGAGGTGGTCGTTGGCGGTGAAGACCGCGGTGACCTCCGGCATCCGCGCCAACATCTGCCCGCACCGGTAACCGGAGGACGCGGACCAGTCCCCCGGCATCAGCGGCGGCGGCACCAGGCCGGCGCCCAGCAGCGCCTCCCGCCAGCCGTCGATCCGACCGACGCTGTCGAACCAGTCGGACGGCCCCGAGACGTGCCAGACGGTGCGGTGCCCCGCGTCGAGCAGGTGTTGGGTCGCCGCACGGGCGCCCGCCACCTGGTCGACGGTCACCAACGGCACCGGTCGGCTCGGGTCACCGTCGACGGTGACCAACGGGACGTCCTTCGGCAGACGCTCCAGCGCCTCACCCGCCGACTCCACGGGCGCGATGACCACGATGCCGGCGACCCGGTGCGACAGGTGCCGCTCGACGGCCGCCGAGATGGACCGATGGTCGAGGTTGCGGACGCTGCCGACACTGACCGCGAACCCCTCCTCGGCGGCGGTCTGCTCCAACGCGGCCAGCAGGGACGCCGGACCATAGAGCGTGGTGTTCTGTGCGACCACGCCGATGACCTGTGATCGACCGGTCACCAACGCGCGCGCCGCGCCGTTGGGGCGGTAGCCGAGTTCGGCGATCGCCGCCCGCACCCGTAGCCGGGTCTGCTCACGGACGTTGGGGTGCCCGTTGAGCACCCGCGACACCGTCTGATGGGAGACACCGGCGAGACGAGCAACATCCGTCATCGCGGGACCGTGGACGGCCATTTCGCTCCCCCCGCTACATCTCCGGGCCGCAGCTCGTCGACGTCGACTGGAGCGGCCCGGACCGATCCCCCTCGCTCAGCCACCACGCCGGTGCTGAATCCCAGGTGACCAGCGCTGGATCGCCGACAGTCTACGCCAGCCACCGCCCCGGACACGGCATGCCTGTCGGTGGACCGCGCGACGCACCAGAGACACCCGACCGAACCCCTGTCTGGGGTACGCCGCCGGCCGTCGTCCTGCGCCGATGCCCGATGGCACGCCGGCCTGCCCTACGCCCTTGGACAGAGCGTGGAGCAGGCCGGCGAGGACCAGCGGTGGCGCCGACTCGACGTGCCGGCGGGCACGTGTCTGCCAGCGCCGCTGGTCAGACCATTCGTTGTGTGAGTGGTGTCACGGTGTCGTCAGGTCGAACCGGCGCACGGTGACCGCGCCGCCGAGCGCCTGGGTCGCGTGGTTGAAGATGGCGAACCGGTAGCCCATGAAGAACTGCCAGTTGTTCGCCAGGGTCAGGGCGTTGCCGAACGAGGTGAAGTTGACCCCGTCCGTGCTGTAGGAGAAGCGGGCCTGCCGGCCGGAGCCGGGTCTGATGTCGGCGTTGGCGCGCAACCAGATCCGGCCACCCGAGACGGCGGTGCTCGCCACCTCGCTGCCGGTGCTGGTGGTGTTCCAGTTGCCGTCCATCGTCAGGCCGTTCTGCATGACCAGTCGGGTGGACCCGTTGTCCCGCTTGATTCCGATCCAGGCCGACGAGTTGCGCAGCACCGCCAGGCCGGTGCGGTCACCGTCGCGCATGGTGGAGTAGTCCAGCTCGATGGTGGCGGTCGAGGTTGGCCCCTGGATCCGGTGGGTCAACGTGTTGCGGGCGGCGTACAGGTCGCCGGTGACGGTCGCGGTCTGCAGGTTCAGCCCGTTGTTGACCGACCACCTGTTGTTGTCGGGGTTGTGGTTCCACTCCCACTGTGGGCCGAGGGTGGTGCCGGCGAACGTGTCGGTGCCGGTGAGCGGCTTGACCGCGCGGGGCGGCGCGGGCAGGTTCGGCTTCGGGTACGAGCTGCCCCACGTGCCGTTCACGGTCTGCAGGACCGGCCAACCGTCGCCGGTCCAGGTGATCGGCGCCAGGGCCGGCATGCGACCACCGGGGTACGCGTCGACGAAGGACATGTAGTACCAGTCGCCGTTCTGGGTCTGCACCAGCCCGCCCTGGTGCGGCACACCGCCACCCGAGATCGGGCCGGGCAGGTTGAGCAGCACCTGACGTTGCTCGTACGGGCCGAACGGGCCGTTCGTCGACTTCAGCACGTACTGGCCGTTGGCCGGGCGGGTGAGCCAGATGTAGTAGGCGCCGTTGCGCTTGTAGAAGCGGGCGCCTTCCAGCGTCCCGATGCTCGACGGCGTCTGGTACACCTGCTGGGCACGGACCTGGGACTTCCCGTCGGCGGACAGCTGGGCCACGCTGATCGTGCCGTTGCCGTACGCGATGTACGGGGTGTCGTTGTCGTCGAACAGCAGGCCGGCGTCGTAGTAGCAGTTCGGGATGGTGGTGTGCTTGCTCCAGGTGCCGTCGACGGCGGACGCGGTGTAGATGTGCGTCTGCGCGAAGTCGATGCACCCGGCCCAGTAGTACGTCCGGTTGCTGGGCCGGTAGTTCAACGTCGACGCCCAGATCCCGTCGACGTACGCGTTACCGCCACTCATGTCGTACTTCGAGCCGAACTCCAGGCGGGGTACGGAGTGACCGGCGAACTCCCAGTTGACCAGGTCGTAGGAGCGCAGCACCGGTGCTCCTGGTGAGTAGTGCATGGTGGACGCCGACATGTAGTAGGCGTTGTCCACCCGGATGATGTCGACGTCGGCGAAGTCCTGCCAGACGACCGGGTTCGAGTACGTGCCGTTCGACGGCGGCGGCGTGGTCGGCGGCGGCGTGGTGGGGTCGGTGCCGCCGTCGACGCGGACGAGCTGCCACTGCTGGTTGGCGCCGTTCCAGTCGTCGTACTGCACGATGTTGCCGCCGTCGGCGGTCGAGGCGCCCTGCACCTCCATCACCTTGTTGCTGTTGCGGTTGATCAGCCGGACGTAGCCACCGTCGGAGTCGGCAAGCCGGAACTGCTGGTTGGTGCCGTTGTTGTCGGACCACTGCACGATCGCCGCACCGTTGGCGGTCGAGCGCTGGTAGACGTCCAGCACCTTGCCCGACAGCCGCGACTTCAACCGGTAATAGCCACCGCCGGAGTCCACGAACTGCCACTGCTGCTGGTTACCGTTGTTGCGCGCCCACTGGGTGATCCGCGCGCCGTCGTTCGTCGCCAGGTTGTACACGTCCAGGGCCTTGCCGCTGTTGCGGTTCACCAACACGTACCACGCGCTGGTGTCGACAGTCGCCGCTGACGCGGGCGCCGCGGCGACGGCCACGGCCGCGCCACCGACCACCAGTGTCATGGCGACGACAGCGAGTCTCGACAGCCACCCGCGTCGACGTGGCGCACCCCGGGGAACCCGACCGATGGAAAGCATGATCCTCCTCTGCTGACGCGAATCGAGCGGTCTGGGTCGGCGTCCGCGGCACCGGGCGGGGCACCGAGCTGACTCGCGTCCGACCTTGTGATCGCTAACACCGCCAGCCCGACCATCGCGGCGACGAGGTGCCGCAACCGAGGGGGTGGAACGCGCGCCTGGCCGGACAGTCAAGACATCGACCATCTTGGCTATAGACTGTGAGCGATAACATGCTGTTAGTCAAGGCGTAACACGGCCGACGCGCGTTCCCCATCAGGGCCACGCGCGAACGGGTGGTCCACCCCCGCCCGCCGGCAGGGATGGACCACCCGTTTCCGGACGCTCCAAGCGAATGGGTCAGAAGCCGCGTGCCAACCGGTAGTAGGCCTGGTTCCAGCGCAGCTCGTCAGCGAAGCGGCGGGTCTGCGTGTCGGCGTCGATGACGACCAACTCCGTGCGGCTCATCTCCGCCAGGTCGTGCAACTCCTCCACCCCCACCGCCTGGGACAGCACCGTGTGGTGCGGCGCTCCGGCGGTGATCCACGCCTCGGCCGAGCCGGGCAGGTCCGGGCGCGGGCGCCAGACGGCGCGGGCCACCGGCAACCGGCGCAGCGGCTGCGGCGGGGTGACCACGTCGATCTCGTTGGCCACGAGCCGGAAGCGCTCCCCCATGTCGGCCAGGCCGAGCACGACCGCCGGGCCGGGCGCGGCGTCGAAGACCATACGGACCGGGTCCTCCCGCCCGCCGATGCTCAGCGGGTGGATCTCCACGTTCGGCACGTCGGAGGCGATCGTCGGGCAGACCTCCAGCATGTGCGCACCGAGCACCAACTCCTCGCCCGGGGTGAGGTCGTAGGTGTAGTCCTCCATGAACGACGTGCCGCCGTCCACACCCACCGACATCGCCTTGAGCGTCCGGACCAGCACCGAGGTCTTCCAGTCACCCTCGCCACCGAAGCCGTAACCATCGGCCATCAGCCGCTGTACGGCGATGCCGGGCAGCTGACGCAGGCCCCCGAGGTCCTCGAAGTTCGTCGTGAAGGCCCGGAACCCACCCTCGTCCAGGAAGGCACGCATACCCAGCTCCAGCCGGGCCGCGTACCGCAGGGAGTCGTGTCGCTCGCCCCCGGACAGCAGCTCCCCGACGACGCGGTACGTGCCCTCGTACTCCTTGACCAGCTCGTCCACCTGCGCGTCGGTGACCTGGTCGACCACCTCGACCAGGTCGTTGACGCCGTAGGTGTTGACCGACACCCCGAACCGCAGCTCCGCCTCGACCTTGTCACCCTCGGTCACCGCCACGTCGCGCATGTTGTCGCCGAAGCGGGCCAGGCGCAACGACCGCATCGCCGACCAGCCGAGCGCGGCGCGGGCCCACGCCCCGACCCGGGCACTCACCCGAGGGTCGCTGACGTGTCCGGCCACCGTCTTGCGGGCCACACCGAGACGGGTCTGGATGTACCCGAACTCACGGTCGCCGTGGGCGGCCTGGTTCAGGTTCATGAAGTCCATGTCGATGTCGTTCCACGGCAACAGGACGTTGGCCTGCGTGTGCAGGTGCAGCAGCGGCGTCTGCAACGCGTCGAGGCCGGAGATCCACATCTTCGCCGGCGAGAAGGTGTGCATCCACGCGATGACCCCGATGGCGCCCTGAGCGGCGGCGTCCCGGCAGACCTGCAGGATCTCGCCGCTGTTGGTCAGGACGGGCTTCCAGACCACCCGGGCGGGAATCTGCGGCGAGTCGTCGAGCGCGGCCGCGATCTGGCGAGACTGCTCGGCCACCTGCCGGAGCGTCTCCTCGCCGTACATGCCTTGGCTGCCGGTGAGGAACCAGATCTCGGGTGCGTTGTGTGGTGCCATGGGGTTGCCTTCCGGGAGAGGAACGGTCACTTGTAACGAATGCCGATGAGGCGCTGGAGGAGGATGAACGCGAAGAGCAGACCGCCAATCACGATCTTGGTCCACCAGGAGTTGAGGCTCCCATCGAAGGTGATGAGGGTCTGGATCACGCCCAGGACGAGCACGCCGAGCACCGTGCCGAAGACGTAGCCACCGCCCCCGGTCAGCACCGTGCCACCGATGACGACGGCGGCGATGACGTCCAACTCCATCCCCACGGCGATCAACGGCGCGCCGGAGAGGGTGTAGAAGGACAACAGGATCCCGCCGATCGCCGAGCACAGGCCACTGATCGTGTAGACGGCGATCCGGGTCCGCCCCACCGGCAGGCCCATCAGCAGGGCCGACTGGGGGTTGCCGCCGATGGCGTACACGTTGCGTCCCAGCCGGGTGTAGGCCAGCGTGTACGCGGCGACGGCGACGACGACGAAGGCGATCAGCACGCTGATCGACACGAAGTTGCCCCGAGGGTCGCCGATGCGCTCCTGCGACATCCTGGTCCAGAACCCGTCGGTGATCGGGATGGACGAGCCCGAGATGAACGTGCACATGCCGCGGGCGAAGAACATCCCGGCGAGTGTGACGATGAACGGCTGGATCTCGAAGAAGTGGATGACGCAACCCATCAGCAGGCCGAGTGTCGGCCCGATGAGCAGGGCGATGACGAGCACCAGCGCCGCCGGCAGGCCCTCCTGGAGCAGCCAGGCCGACACCATCGCCGTCATCGCGACGACGGACCCGACCGACAGGTCGATGCCGCCGGTGAGGATCACGAAGGTCATTCCGATCGCGACCACCAGCAGGAAGCTGTTGTCGATGAAGACGTTGAAGATGACCTGGACGTTCGAGAACGCCGTGTACTGCGATACGCCGATGCCGTACATGACCAGCAGGAGGGCGAGCGTGGCCAGGACCGGTATCTGCCGCCGTGGCAGGCGGAACCGGGTACGCCCAGCGGTGAGCGATCCAGTGGTCATGCCGGCACCTGCTCCTTCGGCTTGTCGGCGATGCTGGTGGGCGGCGGGGCGTGGCGCCGACGGCGGGAGAACCGGGCCCGGAAGGCCGGCGCCTGGATGAGGCAGACGGCGATGACGACGACCGCCTTGAACAGCAGCGAGGTCTGCGGCGAGATGTTCATGGCGTACACCGAAGTGGTAAGGGTCTGGATGATCAACGCGCCGAGAATCGTGCCGCTGAGGAAGAACCGGCCTCCCGCGAGGGACGTGCCGCCGATGACCACCGCGAGGATGGCGTCCAGTTCCACCCAGAGGCCGACCGCGTTGCCGTCGGCACTGGAGACGTTGGCCGTCATCATGAAACCGGCGACCGCCGCGCAGGCGGCGCTGATCACGTACGCGAGGAAGATGACCCGGCCGGAGCGGATGCCGGCGAGTCGACTCGCCTCCGCGTTGCCGCCCACCGATTCGACGATCATGCCGAGCGCGGTGCGGCGGGTGAACGCGGCGACGAGCAGAGCCGCGGCGAGGGCGATGAAGATGGCCAGCGGCAGGGTCAACAGGTGGCCCAACCCGATCGCCCGGAACGGCCCGGAGTTGATGGTGATGATCTGGCCCTGGGTGATCAGCTGGGCGAGGCCCCGGCCAGCCACCATGAGGATCAGCGTGGCGATGATCGGTTGGATCCCGATCACGGCCACCAGCACCCCGTTCCAGGCGCCGAGCACGAGCGAGACCCCCATCGCCATCGCGAGGGCGGTCAGCACCACGGCGAGGCTGTTCTGGTCGGGCTGCTGACTGATGTACATGCAGGCGATCGCGCCGCTGATCGCGCAGATCGACCCCACCGACAGGTCGATGCCCCCGGTCGAGATGACCAGGGTCATCCCCAGCGCGACGAGGATCAGCGGCGCGCTCAGCCGCAGGATGTCGATCGGTGAGCCGTACAGGTGCCCGTCCTTGAGCTCGATGGACAGGAACCCGGGCCGGTAGATCGTGTTCGCGGCGAGCATGACGACGAGCACGGCGACGGGCCAGAACAGGCGGTGACCGGTCACCGCCCGGTAGCGGCCCATGGTGGCGTTCATCGGTCTGCCTCCTCCCGGTGGGATCCGCTGGCGATGGTCTGCATGATGCGATCGGCGTCCAGGCTCTCGTCGTTGGCGAGCTGCGCGACCATCTGCCGGTCCCGCATGACGGCCACCTTGTGGCTCAGGCGCAGCACCTCTTCCAGCTCGGCGGAGATGAACAGCACCGCCATGCCGCCGTCGGACAACTGGGCCACCAGCTTCTGGATCTCGGCCTTCGCGCCGATGTCGATGCCTCGGGTCGGTTCATCAAGGATCAGCAGCCGTGGCTCGGTAATCAACCACCGGGCCAGGAGCACCTTCTGCTGGTTGCCGCCGGAGAGGTTGCGTACCGGCACCTCCGGGTCCGCGGGCCGGATGTTGAGTGCCTTGATGTACTTCTCGACCAGCTCGTCCTGGCGACGACGCGGAATGGGCCGCATCCAGCCGCGAGCGGCCTGCATGGCGAGGATCATGTTCTCGCGGACCGACAGGTCGGGGACGATGCCCTCGGCGCGGCGGTTCTCCGAACAGAAGCCGACGCCCTGGTCGATGGCCCGCGCGGGGGTACGCAGGTTGCCCGAGGTGCCGTCGACAGCGACCTGACCACCGTCTGCCCGGTCGGCGCCGAACAGCAACCGCGCCACCTCGGTACGCCCAGAGCCCAGCAGGCCGGCCAGGCCCACCACCTCGCCGGCGTGGATGGTGAGGCTGAACGGCGCGACCGCACCCGCCCGGCCGAGCTTCGACACCGCCAGCAGCGGAGTGCCCTCCTCCAGCGCGGCCAAGTCCCGTCGCGAGTGCTCCTCCAGCCCCTCGAGCACGTCGAGTTCCTTGCCGATCATCTTCTCGACGAGGGTGAGCTGGGGCAGCTCGGTGGTCAGGTACTCACCGACGAGCCCGCCGTTGCGCAGCACGGTGATGCGGTCGGCGATCTCGTAGACCTGGTCGAGGAAGTGGGTCACGAACAGGATGGCGATGCCCTCGTCGCGTAGTTGCCGCATGATGCGGAACAACTGCGCCACCTCGCCGGCGTCGAGGCTGGACGTCGGCTCGTCCAGAATCAGCACCCGGGCCTGGATGTCGATCGCACGGGCGATGGCGACCATCTGCTGGATCGCCAGGGAGTACGAGCCGAGCGGCGCACTGACGTCGAGATCGAGGTCGAGGCGGGTCAGCAACGCTCGGGCGCGACGGCGAACCTCACCCCATCGGACGGCGCCGAGGAGCCGGGGTTCGCGGCCGATGAAGATGTTCTCCGCCACCGAGAGGTTGGTGCAGAGGTTGACCTCCTGGTAGACGGTGCTCACCCCGGCGGCGGTCGCCTGCATCGGGCCGGTGAAGGACACCGGCTCGCCGTCGAGGGTGATCGTGCCCTCATCGGTGTCGTAGACGCCGGTCAGCACCTTGATGAGGGTCGACTTGCCGGCGCCGTTCTCGCCCATCAGGGCGTGCACCTCGCCGGGAAAGAGCCGGAAGTTGACGTCATGGAGTGCGCGCACCCCGGGGAAGGACTTGCTGATCCCGGTCATCGTCAGGACCGGAGGGCTATCCGTCATCCCATCAGACCTCTTCTGGGTTGTCGACACGGAAGGGCCGCTACGCTCCCGTGCGCCCGCCCGGTCGTCCGGGCGGGCGTGGCACGGGGTCGCGGGCCAGGCCCGGTCCGTTGCGGCTGGGGGGCGACGCGGCGGGGCCGCCACGCGAACGCGGCGACCCCGGCGTCGATCAGTACTTACGGTTGGGCAGCGCTTCCTTCGCCTGCTCCTGGGTGAAGGTGGTCTCCTCGGTCTCGATCCGAGCAGGCACCTCCTCGCCAGCGTGGACCTTCTTGGCCAGGTCCATCAGCTGTGGGCCGAGCAGCGGGCTGCACTCCGCGATGAAGTTGAACTTCCCGTCGGCGAGAGCCTGCATGCCGTCCTTGACGGCGTCGACAGTGATGATGGTGATGTCCTTGCCCGGCACCTTGCCCGCGGCGGTGATCGCCTCGAGCGCACCCAGACCCATGTCGTCGTTGTGCGCGAACAGCACGTCGATCTTCGGGTTGGCCTTGAGGAACTGCTCCATGACCTGCTTGCCGCCGGCCCGGGTGAAGTCGCCCGTCTGGGAAGCGATGACCTTCAGGTTCGGGTTGGCAGCGATCGCCTCGGCGAAGCCCTGCTTGCGATCGTTGGCGGGTGCCGCGCCGGTGGTGCCCTGCAACTCGACGATGTTCACCGGGCCCGAAGCGGTCTTCTTCTGCTCGACCAGCCACTCACCGGCGAGCCGGCCCTCCTTGACGAAGTCCGAGCCGAGGAAGGTCTTGTAGAGCGACTTGTCGGCCGAGTCGACCGCGCGGTCGGTCAGGATGACCGGGATGCCGGCGTCCTTGGCCTCCTTGAGCACGGTGTCCCAACCGGACTCCACCACCGGCGAGAAGGCGATCACGTCGACCTTCTGCTGGATGTAGTTACGGATCGCCTTGATCTGGTTTTCCTGCTTCTGCTGCGCGTCGTCGAACTTCAGCTCGATCCCGGCCGCGGCGGCGGCATCCTTGATCGAGGTGGTGTTCGCGGTACGCCACCCGCTCTCCGCACCGACCTGCGAGAAGCCCATCGTGATCTTGCCATCGTCCGTGGACCCGCCGCCACCGGTGTCACTGTTGCCACAGGCCGCCACGCCGCCGACCAGCAACGCGCTGGCGAGGACCGCGACAGCGCGCCACCGGACGGACTGCGTTCGCATCTTTCCCATCGAATCTCCTTGGCTGGATGTGGTGGGTAACCGCGTCGACCGCCGAAGGTGCCCGAAGAGCGGCGTACGCGGGTGGTGCGTGCTGGTGCGTCGTGGTGCAGACCGACGGGTCCCGGTGATCGGGGAAGAGTCAGGAACCCGCCGGTGCGACTGGTTGTTGACCGTAGACGTTCTGGTAACGGTCGTAGAGGGCGTCGATGTCCGCCTGGGCCATCGGCACCGGCTGCCCGAGGGTGTGCGCCAGATGCGCGGTGCGGGCCACGTCCTCGCACATGACCGCCGCCTTGACCGCCGCGCGGGCGTCCCGGCCGATGGTGAACACGCCGTGGTTGCGCATCAGCACCGCGGGCGAGCGGTGCCCGGAGAGCGTGGCGACGATGCCCTTGCCGATGTCGTCACCGCCGATCAGCGCGAACGGACCGATCGGGATCTCCCCGCCGAACTCGTCGGCCTGCGCGGTGAGGTGGCAGGGGATCGACTCCCCGCAGGCGGCCCAGGCGGTGGCGTACGAGCTGTGCGTGTGCACCACACCGCCGACCTCGGGCATGGCCCGGTAGACGTAGGCATGGGCGGCGGTGTCGCTGGACGGGGCGAAGTCACCCTCGACGAGAACGCCGTCGAGGTCGCACACCACCATCGTGTCGGCGGTGAGGTCGTCGTAGCTCACCCCACTCGGCTTGATCACCAGCAGGTCCTGGCCGGGAACCCGGGCGGAGACGTTGCCGGACGTCCAGGCGACCAGGTTGTAACGGGTCAGCTCGGCGTGCAGGCGGGCGACGGTCTCGCGCAGCTCACGGATCTGTCGGGTCACCTCGGCGTTCACGCGACCACCTCCAACGCGGTCTCGGGTGTGGCCACGGCGCTGTCGACCGCCGCGTTGCGGATCGCCCGCAGGCGGAGCATGACGTCGTTGCCCCCGCGACCGAAGTGGTCGTGCAGTGCCCGGTACTCGGCGTAGAGGGCGTCGTAGGCACGTGCCCGGTCGGGGTCGGGGCGGTAGACGGCCTCGTGCACCCGGCCCATCGCCTGCGACGCCTCGTGGACCGAGGGGAACTCGCCGGCGGCGACGGCGGCGTGGATCGCCGACCCCAGCGCCGGGCCCTGCGCCGAGGCGATGATGTTCAGCGGTCGCCTGGTCACGTCGGCGTAGATCTGCATCAGCAGCGCGTTGTTGGTGAGACCGCCGGCGATCACCAGGTCGTTCACCGGAACTCCGGCCTCGACGAACGCCTCGATGATCATTCGGGTGCCGTACGCGGTGGACTCCAACAGAGCCCGGTAGATGTCCGGGGGCCGGGTGGCCAGGGTCATCCCGACGATCATTCCGCTCAGGTCGTGGTTGACCAGCAGCGACCGGTTGCCGTTCCACCAGTCCAGCGCGATGAGGCCGTGCGCGCCGACGGGCTGGCTCGCGGCCAGCTCGGTGAGGCGTTCGTGCGAGGCGAGGCCGGCCGGGACGCCGTGCTCGACGAACCAGCCGAAGATGTCGCCGACACCGCTCTGCCCGGCCTCGTAACCCCATGCGCCGGGGCTGATGCCGCCGTCCACGACACCGCACATCCCGGCCACCTCGGCGACCTCCGCGCCGTTGACCACGTGGCAGGTCGAGGTGCCCATGATGGCGACGAGTCGGCCCGGCTCCACGGCCTGCGCCGACGCCGCGGTGACGTGCGCGTCGACGTTGCCGACGGCCACCGCGATCCCCTCCGGCAGGCCGGTCCAGGCGGCGGCGCGCCCGGTGAGCGAGCCGGCCCGTGCGCCCAGAGGCAGCAGGGGACCGTCCAGTTTGGCCACGAAGTCGCCGAAGTCGGGGTTGAGCGCGGTCAGGAAGCCCTCGGAAGGGTACTGACCGTCCTGCAGGATGCCCTTGTAACCGGCCGTGCAGACGTTGCGGGTCTCGGTGCCACAGAGCTGCCAGACGATCCAGTCGGCCGCCTCGATGAAGCGCTCGGCACGGTGGTAGACCTCGGGGTCCTCCTCCAGGATCTGGAGCCCCTTGGCGAACTGCCACTCGGCGGAGATCTTGCCGCCGTACCGGCCGATCCACGGCTCTGCCCGCTCGTGGGCCAACGCGTTGATCCGGTCGGCGTGCGGCTGCGCGGCGTGGTGCTTCCACAGCTTCACCCAGGCGTGCGGTCGATCGCGCAGCTCGGGGTCCTCGCAGAGCGGGGTGCCGTCGGCGCTGGTCGGCAGCACCGTGCAGGCGGTGAAGTCGATGCCGATGCCGACGACCGCGGCAGGATCCACCCCGGCGGCGGACAACGCCGCCGGGACGGCGTACCGCAGCACGTCGCGGTAGTCCTCCGGGTTCTGCAGGGCCCAGTCGGGAGGTAGCTGTCGACCTCCCGGAAGCGCCGTGCTGATAACTCCGTCGCCGTACTCGTGCACCGCGGTCCCCAACTCGGCACCATCACCGACACGGACCACCAGAGCTCGCCCGGACAGGGTGCCATAGTCGACACCGACGACATAGCGGTCGCCTGCTCCGTCCACACGGTTCATGTTCACCTCCACCGTTAACGGGGATAGTGTTAACGCTCACATATATCCTCGTCAAGACATCCCCCCGCAACAGCTCCGTAACGGAACAGCGAAGGCGGGCCGACTCGGGCGCGTCGATAACGGACCGGGGTAAAACGCGCAAATGCGGCCTCGACCAGGGCACGAAGGCCCCGGACGGAGTGCCGCGCGGATCCGGCGTCGAACAGAGGAACCTCGGCAGGCCGGGCGACAGGCACAACGCATCGGACGCCGCGAGACGATCATCCGACCGCGACCGTGTCGCGTTCGATCATGATGTCAGCGATAACATCATCGGGCCACCCCGCTTCGACGGTCAGATCCGCGAAACGGCCGCAGGCGACCGCGACAGCTCATAGCTGAGCATTCCGGCGGATCTCGCGACTGGGCACAGCAGCCGTGTTATCGATAACATTCGACGTTTCGACGTTGCCGGCCCGCCGCTCGCTCGTGCGGCCCCACGTCTGGTCGATCCACTCGTGTCCCGTGACGTCGCCGGCTCCGAGGCACCTGGACACCGATCTCCGGCAATCCGGGTCGGTCGCGCGCTCGCACCGCCGACCGGCGGGCATCGCCCGAACACGCAGAGCCGGCGGCCCGGCCCGGGTGGGCCGAACCGCCGGCGCTGGCGCGGTGGCGGGACGTCGAGCGCCGCTCGGGTCAGACGGCCCGGTTGCGGTTGTAGAGGGTCTTGGCCCAGAGGAAGCACACGACGGTGATGACGGAACACCAGACGACCGCGATGATCCCGTTGGCACCGATCCCGGTGCCGAGGAGCAGACCGCGAAGGGTCTCCATGACGGGGGTGAAGGGCTGGTAGTCGGCGAACCACCGGACCACGGTGGGCATGGAGTCGGTCGGCACGAACCCGCTGCCGAGGAAGGGCAGGAGGATCAGTGGCATGGGCAGGTTGCTGGCCGTCTCGACGCTGTCACTGACCAGGCCGAGGGCGACCGACAACCAGGTGAGCGCAAAGGTGACCATGGCGAGGACACCGACGGCGGCCAGCCACTCGACAGGGTTCGCGGTGGGTCGGAAGCCGACGAGCAGCGCCACGCCGATGACGGCCGCGAGGCTGAGCAGGGTCTGCACGAGGCTGCCCAGGACGTGACCGGTGAGGACCGACGGCCGGAAGATCGCCATCGTCCGGAAGCGGGCGATGATGCCCTCGGTCATGTCCATCGCGACCGAGATGGCGGTGCCCTGCGCCGCGCTGACCACGGTGATGAGCAGGATGCCCGGGGTGACGTAGTTGGCGTACTCGGACCTGCCGCCGGACGGCCCGAGTCCGGCGCCGAGCGTGCCGCCGAAGACGTAGACGAAGAGCAGCAGGATGATGACCGGGATGCCCATGAGCAGGAAGGTCATCGACGGGTAACGCCGCATGTGCAGGAGGTTGCGCCGCAGCATGGTGCTCGAGTCACGGACGGCGAGGGAGATGGTGCTCATCGCGCGGAGGCCCTTTCGTGGTCGGGTCGGCCGGCGCGGGTGTCGGGCTGACCGGTGAGGGTGAGGAAGACGTCGTCGAGGTCGGGCGTGTGCACGGAGAGCCCGGCCACCGTTATCGAGGCGCGGTCGAGCTGGTCGAGCAGGGAGCGCAGCGCCCCCACCCCACCGTCGCTCGGCACCTGGAGGGTGAGCGCGGCGTCGTCCCGGTTGGCGGCCGGCAGCGCACGGGCGGCCGAGTCGAGGCCGTCCTGGTCGGCGAACTGCAGCACGACGTGACCTCCCGGGATGAGCCGCTTGAGCTCGCGCGGCGTGCCCTCGGCGATCAGCCGGCCATGGTCGAGGAAGGCGACGCGGTCGGCGAGCTGGTCGGCCTCCTCCAGGTACTGCGTGGTGAGCAGGATGGTGACGCCCTCGGCGACGAGGTTGCGGATGATCTCCCACATGGCCCGGCGGCTACGCGGGTCGAGGCCGGTGGTCGGCTCGTCGAGGAAGATGACGCGGGGGTCACCGACCAGCGTCATGGCGAGGTCGAGTCGTCGGCGCATGCCGCCGGAGTACGTGGACACCGGCTTGCCCGCCGCGTCGGCCAGGTCGAACTGGTCGAGCAACTCGTCGGTCCGCCGTCGGCCGGACGCCCTGTCCAGGTGGCACAGGTCGGCCATCAGGCTCAGGTTCTCCCGGCCGGTGAGCAGGTTGTCGACGGCGGAGAACTGGCCCGTGACACCGATCAGTTCGCGTACCGCGTCGGGCTCTCGGTTCAGGTCGTGGCCGAAGACACGGGCCTGCCCACCGTCGGCGTGGACCAGTGTGGAGAGGATCTGCACGGTGGTGGTCTTGCCGGCGCCGTTGGGGCCGAGCAACGCGAAGATGGTCCCCTCGGTGATCATCAGGTCGATACCGTCCAGCACGACCTTGTGACCGTAGGACTTCCGCAGGTCGGTCGCGACGATCGCGGGCTTCGTGGAGCTGGTCATGGTCTCCTCTTTCGCGGTCGGTGTGATGGCGGGTCAGGCGCGGCAGATCATGATGTCGCCGTAGGCGGTGTTCGCCCTGACCTCGACCGTCTCGTCGGTCTGCGCCGGGCTGTCGGTGCTCTCCAGGGCGTTGTGCACGCGGCCGTGCTTGGAACTGACGTCGAGCCAGGCAGCGGTCCCGCGACGGATGCCGACCTCGATGGCCCCGTACGAGGTGTTCAGGTCGATCGCTCCCCGGACGACCTCGCCCAGCCGGAGGTTGCCGTAGGCGGTGCGTGCCGTCACCGAGGCCGTCGTCATGTCGAGGGTGATGTCGCCGTACGCGGTGTTGACCCGGACGTCGCCGCCGCTTCGGCCGACCCAGCAGTCGCCGGAGGAGTTCTTGATCTCGACGGGTCCGTCGACCGCGCCGATGCGCACCTTGCCGGACGACGCCTTCACCCGCGCGGAGCCGGCGACCCGCTCCACCGCGACCTCACCGTGGCTGCTGTCGATGTCCAGCGGACCGGTCTCGTCGAGCCGGATCCCGCTTCCGGTTTTGATCCGGCACTCGCCCAGTTGGCCCTCGCAGCGGAATGCCGCCCACGACGACTCGGCGTGCACCCGCGACCCGGTCGGTAGCTCGATCAGGACGTCGACCGACGGCCCCGGCCCGAAGCCGTAGCGCCGCCACGTCTTCGGCACCCTGATCAGCAGTTTTCCGGCGGCGTACTGGACGGTGGCCTGTTCGGCGGTGCTCACGTCGGTCTTGCTCGACGGGTCCCGGGGCCGGACCGTCACCACCGTGTCGGTGCGGTCGGTAGCGCTGATCCAGACGTCCCCGACGGGCACCTCGATCTGGACGGAGATGGGCTCTGGCGTCTCGAAAACAGGCATGGTGGTCTCCCGAAAGGTGGTCGGTGAATGTCGCCGCTGGTCGGCGGCGCGGAGAAGGAAGAGGTACGGGGAGTTAGCGCGCCCAGCCGGTGAAGTGCTGGCCGGAGCGCGGCTCCACCCGGCGGGAGGGACGACGTTCGGTGTCGCCCGCCCCGACGGCACCGGCAACGGCGCGCACCAGCCAGGCGTTGACCGAGAGCCCGGCGCGCCCGGCGGCCTCCTCGACGCTGGCCTTCAGGTGGTCAGGAAGCCGGAGGTTGATCCGCGAGGTGCCGCCGTCCTCGCCGTCCGGCGCGGGCGGTGGCGCCGAGAGCGTCGGCGGAGCGCTGACCTCGCGCACCTCGTCGACCGGCGGGCTGGCCGGGGTCACCACGAAGTCGGGCTCGCGCCCGCGCAGTCGGACGTGCACCGAGCCCGGCGCGAGGTCGCGGGTGATCTCGTCGGCCGCGTCGGACAGCGCCTCCAGCAGGGTGAGACGGGTGGCCGCCTCCAGTTGGGCGAAAAGCCGCTCGGCCAGCGCGCGGCCGTCCGCATCGACGCCCTCCGCGGCCACGGCGAACTCGTTACGCAGGTTCTCGACGTATGACCTCAGCTCCATGACACCATGATGGCATCACTTTGGCTCAGCGCGCAACCCTTAATGGCTCAGGATGGCACAAGCGAGGTCGACGCCGACTCTCACAGCTCACCGAACGTGCGCCTGACCAGGCGATTCGCCTCCTCCTGGGTCAGCCCGGTGGCCACCAGGAGGTCGCTGACAGTGGTGCGGATCTGCGCCACCACGACCGCGCCGGAGAAGCCGACTCCCTCCCGGTAGGCCCGCCCGGCCATCTGCACCGCCCGCAGCGACTGCTCCCGCGCACGTTCCGGCTCGGCACCGGCGGCGAACTGCCGCTTCAGCACGCGGACGGCCTCGGCGAGATCCGCCACCGCTTTCGGCAGCGGCTCCGGAACCGGTTCGCCGTCCTCGATCAACGTCACCGCCCGGCGGATCAACGTTCCGCTGTTGCGCATCGCCCGGTCGATCGGCTCCGCCGCCTGCGCGTAGAGACCCACCGGCCCGTGCCGGTGGTGCCAACGCACCGGCGACAGGGTGCTGGCCTCCCGGGCACCCTGGGTCGCCTCCACGAACGCGCTCAGCTGGCCCTTGTTCTGCCGTAGCCTGCCCCGGGCGACACGGGCACGAGCGGCATCCCGCTCGGCCAACGCGCCGGCGGTGGCGTCGAGCTGGGTGACCAGGAGATCCAACGCCGGCCGCGCGGCGCGGTTGAGCACCCGCAGCGGGTTCAACGGCAGGAGCACGGCGGTGACCAGCAGCGCCACCCCGCCCCCGACGAGCGCATCCACGAACCGGGGAATCTCCAGGTCGCGGATCGACGGGCTGAACGTGACGATGAGCACCGCCGTCGCCCCGGCTTGGATCACCACCGCAGCACTGCCGGAGAGGAACAGCGCCACCACGATCGCCAGCAGGACGATCAGGGAGAGTTGCCACCACCCGGTGCCGATCACCACGAGCAGCAGATCGCCGATCAGCACCCCGACGGTGACACCGAGGATCAGCTCGACGGTCCGACGCAGCCGTTGACCGACCGACGCGGCAAGGGTCGAGACGGCGGAGAGCGGCGCGAACACCGGCTGCGAGATGTGCAGCAGCTCGTGCGCCACGAACCAGGACAGCGCCGCCGCCAGCCCGGCCTGCACAGCGAGGCCGCCGATGGCCCGTACCCGACGGAACCGTTCCCGCACCGTGTCCACCGCACGATCCCGCAGACCGGCCGCCCTGCCCGCCAGACCACCCCCGCGGGCGTCGCCGCCACGGGCCGGAGCGCCCGCGTCCGCCCCGCGCCGACCGGCAGCGACCATGGCGGCGCCTACCCCGCCCTGGCCGGATCAATCCTGCCGATGCAGTGCTCAGCGCGAGGCGAGCGTCTTCTCGGCGTACGCCCACAGCCGGTCGGCGGCGGCCGGGTCCACCGCGTGGGCGGCCACCCCACCGGTGGCGTCGGGGCCCCCGGGGACGACCTCCGCCTCCTGGTTGTCGTCGAAGTACCGGCCGGTGATGCCGTCGAGCAGGGGCGAGCCGGCGAGCAGCACCGTGGTCGACGCCCCCTGGTCGGCCTTCTTGTAGTAGTCCGCCTCGATGAGGTTCCCCGCCTCGTCCATGGCGCCCATCGCGCGCATCGTGTCGTCGTCGATGTGGCGCTGGAGGTTGGTGAAGATGTACCCGGGGTTGAGGGCGTTGGCGGTGATCCCGTCCTTCGCCCACTGCCGGCTGACGCCGACCGCGAGCAGGACCTCGGCGGTCTTCGACTGGCCGTACGCCGACCACGGGTCGTAGGGACGCCGCTCGAACTGCGGGTCGTCGAAGTCGAACGGTGCGGCCAGGTGTGCGCCGGAGCTGACCACGACGACCCGTGCCGCCCCGGCGGCCCGCAGGTTGTCGTGCAGCCCCCGGGCGAGCGCGAAGTGACCGAGGTAGTTGGTCGCGAGCTGAAGCTCCCAGCCCTGGGCGGTGAGTTGACGGGTCGGGATCGCCATGATCCCCGCGTTGGCGACCAGCACGTCGAGCGGACCCTGCCAGCCCGCGACGAAGGCGTCGACCGATGCCAGGTCGGCGAGGTCGAGCGCGGAGGCGCTGACCACGCCCCGGGTGGCAGCTGTGGCGAACTCCTCGACGAGCGCGTCGGCACGTCGGGGATCACGGGTCGCGATGGTGACCTCGGCCCCGGCCCTGGCCAGCGCGCGCACCGTCTCGACACCGATGCCGGAAGCTCCCCCGGTGACGATCATCCGACGCCCGGCCAGGTCGACGTCGTCGAGGATCTCGGCGGCGGTGCTGCGGGCGGTGAACGGGGTGGTGAGGCGTGGGTTCGCTGTCATGGAATCCAGGCTAGGAACATCCGACTCGGACTGCCTATAGCCTAGAGTCCTTCATACTTTTGAGAACGTCCAGGAGGCAGGGATGGATCCCCTCGAAGACGTCCTGGCGCTACTGGGCACCACGAGTCAGCTGTCCGCCGGCCTGGCCGCGGGCGGCCGCTGGGCCGTCGCATTCGAGGCACCGGCCGGGGCCAAGTTCAACGCCGTCCGGCGCGGCCGCTGCTCGCTGCGGGTCGCCGGCGACGTCGAGTCGATCAGCCTCCGCGAGGGGGACTGCTTCCTGCTGACCCGGCCGGTGGCCTACACCCTCTTCAGCGATCCCGACGTACCCGTCGAGCCTGCGTACCCGTTCTTCGCCGCCGCCGACGGCCGTGTGGCGCACGTCGGTGACGGCGACGATGTCTTCCTCATCGGCGGTGCCTTCTCCCTGGGCGAACGGGCGCGCAGCCTCCTGTTGGACAACCTCCCGACGGTCATCCACGTGCCCGCCGACACCCCGGAGGCCAGCACCGTCCAGTGGGCGCTCAGCGAGATCGACGCCGAACTACGGCAGACGCGACTCGGATCCACGCTCGTCGCCGAGCACCTGGCGCTCGTCCTGCTGATCCGGGTCCTGCGGTTGCACCTGGCCCGCGACCCCCAGCTCACCTCCGGCTGGCTGGCCGGCCTCGCCGACCCGGTGATCGCCCCCGCACTGCGGGCGCTGCACGCGCGGCCCGCGCAGGCGTGGACGGTGGACGCCATCGCGCGGGCGGCCGCCGTCTCCCGGTCGACACTGGCCGCCCGCTTCAAGAGGGTGGTCGGCGTGGGACCGCTGGAATACCTGACCGGCTGGCGGATCGAACTGGCGGCGGATCGCATCCGGCACAGCTCCGACACTGTCGCCCGCATCGCCCAGGTTGTCGGCTACGGCTCCGAGAGCGCCCTCAGCGTGGCATTCAAGCGCGCCACCGGCTTGTCGCCACGTGCCTACCGCACCGAGGTGGCGAGGACGGCCCAGACCGGCGGACGCGAAGCGGCGGCGACCGGTCGAGGTGCCTGAACGCTAGCTCCTCTTCGCCCACCGCGGTTGAGTCCGTCCGGATCGGGTAGACCGGTCCGCCGTCGTTCGGGCGGCGGCACCGGCATCCGACAGCGGGGCGCACCCCGGTCGGGTCGCGGGGGCAAACAGCGGCCGAGCGCCTCCGGGGGGACGTCGCATGGATCAGCACGGTTGAGCGGGCCGGACAATCCCCGCGACGTGGTGGAGCTGCGGGTGCACGGAGTCTCCGGCGCGAGCGCCGCGCAGGTGCTCGACCTGCAGCAGACCGCGCAGGTGGCGGGTGACCAGAGCGGTGGCTTCTACCGGCCGCGACCACAGGGCTCGGACAGCACCGCCCCGCGCGGCGTGACCCTGGAGGCGTACCGCTGGGGTGACCTGCCCTCCGGAACTGTCGCCCGTACCCTCGCCGTGGTTTTCCTGCTGCCGTTCATGCTGGTCAACCTCGCGACCTGGATGCGCCCGGCGGGGCCAGGATCCGAGGCGTTGGTCAAGTCCCTGTGCCGGTTGCTGGCGCTGACCCTCACCGTGCTGTATGTGCTCGCCGTGGCCGGCGTCGCCCTGGATCTGGTCGGCTGGAAGTGCCTGCCCTCGACGCGCTGCCTCGCGGGGCGCAGCTGGTTGTCGTGGCTGGGAGGACGGCCGGTCGGGGCGCAACTGGCGTTGCTCGCGTTGGTACCGGTCGCCGCGATCGGCTTGATCTGGCGGATCAGCAACCGCCCGGGGCGGACCTTCGAAGGGTTTCGCGCACCCGATCAAGGGATCGGCGGATCGCGGCTCGGCACGGTCGGCCAGTGGGATGCCGAGCCGCTGGTAGGACGGTTGCGCGCCATCCACGTCGCTGCCGCGTTCGCGACGCTGGACCTCACCCTGCTGCTGGCCCGGTCCGCGAGCGGCGCCACCGCGATCACGGTCACGCTGACCGTGGCTACCGGGGTGATCCTGGCGGGCTGTGCGGTCCTGCTGTGCACGCCGCCGGTGATCGACCGGGCCGCCGACGACCGGCGACTCGACCGGGTCACCCGTGCGCTGCGAACCGTCGCCATCGTCGTCACCATCGCCGTCGTGGCCCACCTGCCGACCGGGCCACGCCGGTGGGACGACGGACACGGGCTTCCCGGGTACGAGGCGACCCTGGCCGGCCTGTTCGGCGTACAGACGGCGTTGCTGCTCGCACTGGGCGTGGTGCTGCTCCTCCATCGGAAGCGCGGTGGCACCCCGATGTTCGGGCTGGGTGCCCTCGTGGTTGCGGCCACCGGGATCAGCCTGGCCGTGGCGTACTCCGCCGAATTGGTCTACCGGGTGGCCGACTTCCTCGACCGCGACGTGCCGACCGGCGAGGGCATCGCCACCGGCCCGCCCCGGGCGTACACCTGGGTGATCTACGGCTTCCTCCGTGCGCTGCTGGCCACGCTGGTCGTCGCCGGCCTCGTCATCCTGATCACGCGCCGCAGCCGGCGTCGCGCCGCGGCGGCGATCGTGGCACGCGACTATCCGGAGGCCCCGGCCGAGGCCGGACCCCGACTGCGGCAGGTCCGCGACGCGATGGCCCGGGCCCGCTTCACCGAGGAACTGGTGCCGCTGGCCGTGTTCTACGGGTGCCTCGCCGGACTCACCACTGCCACCACCACCATCGGCCTGCTGGGACAGTTCCCCAGTGACGTTCTCGAACGGAACCTCGGGCTGCCGGCGGACGCGATCACCTTCGGCATCGCGTTCGGGAGCTGGGTGATCGCAGCGGTCATCCTCGGCCTGATCATCGGGGGGATCTTCGCCTACCGGACCGCCCCGTTCCGCCGGCACATCGGCGTCCTCTGGGACCTCGGCACCTTCTGGCCCCGGGCCGCCCACCCGTTCGCGCCGCCCTGCTACTCCGAACGAGCCGTGCCGGAGTTGGCCCGTCGCATCACGTACCTCGTCGAGCGCGGCGACGCGGTGCTGCTCACCGGGCACAGCCACGGTTCGGTTCTGCTCGCCGCGACGGTGCTCCAGTTGCCTCCGCAGGTCGGCGACCAGATCGCCCTCCTCACCCACGGGTCGCCGCTGCGTCGCCTCTACGCGCGGCTCTTCCCCGCGTACGTGGACGACGTGGCGCTACACGAGATCGGCCACCGGGTCGGTTGGCGGTGGGTGAACCTGTGGAGCGACACCGACCCCATCGGCGGTTGGATCTTCTCCGCACACCGGCCGTCGGTTCCGGACGACGTCGACTGCCCGGCCGCCCGGGTCGATCGCCGATACCGTGATCCCCGCGACGTGGTGACGCCGCCCAGTGACAGCGTTCCCCCGCCCATCCGCGGGCATCTGCCGGGCGAATCCGACGAGCCGTTCACCGAGGCGGCCCGGGAGTTGGTGCAGCGCCTCGGTGGGCGGGTCGACCCGCCCGTCACACCGACGTGACGTCACCGGCCACCGGACGCCCGGGTACGCCAGTCGTCGAGCCGGGTATCGGCGAGGCGGGCGCCGCCGGCGGGGACGAGGGAACGTTCGCCCAGCTTGGCACCGAAGTACCGCGCGTCCGGGTCGGCCACCACCGGTCGAGGGTCCTGCTGGGCGGCGAGGAGGTCTCGGCCCAGTTCGTCCAGACGGAACTGCTCCGGGCCGGCGACCTCGACCACGGCATTGGTCGGCGCGCCGACCACGACCCCGGCCACCGCGGCCGCGACGTCGGCGGCGGCCATCGGCTGGATGAGCACCGGCGCGAGGTGCACGGTGTCGCCGTCCGTGCCGGCGTCGACGATGCCCTGGAGGAACTCGAAGAACTGGGTGGCGTGCACGATCGAGTACGGGGTTCCGGACGCGACGACGAGCTTCTCCTGGCTGACCTTAGCCCGCATGTAGCCGCTGTCCGGGATCCGGTCGCAACCCACGATGGAGAGCACCACGTAGTGGCCCACCCCGGCGTCGGACGCGGCGGCGAGGAGCGTCCGGGTGGACGTCTCGAAGAACTCCAGCACGGCCTTGTCCTCGAACGACGGCGAGTTCGACACGTCGACGACGACGTCGGCACCGGTGAGCGCGTCGGCCACCCCTTCACCGGTCAGGGTGTTCACGCCGGTCTTCGGTGATGCCGGCACCACCTCGTGGCCCTGGGCGCCGAGGCTGTCCACGAGCGTGGAACCGATGAGGCCACTGCCCCCGATGACGACGATCTTCATGGTCGAACCACGTCCTGTCTGCCCTGGGTTTGGGTCGTACCACCACCACCACCCAGTAAGACGGAAAGCGTGCGCCGGTGCAGGACAATCGCCGGAGAACAGTTCGACGGAGACCTGGAGGTGGCCGTGGCCGAGGTGTCGCACCCGGTGTTCGCCCGGGTCTACGAACGGCTGAGCGCCGCCATGGACCGGGCCGGCACGGCGGCCTACCGGCGGGACCTGGTCGCCGGTCTGTCCGGCCGGGTGATCGAGATCGGTGCGGGCAACGGGCGGATGTTCCCGCACTACCCGCCGGGGGTGACCCAGGTCCTCGCTGTCGAACCGGAACGGCGTCTGCGGGCCGCCGCCGAACGCGCGGCGTCGACCGCACCGGTTCCGGTCACTGTCGTCGACGGGTTGGCCGACCGGCTGCCCGGCGGGGACGGCGAGTTCGACGCCGCCGTGGTCGCGTTGGTGCTGTGCACAGTGCCCGACCAGGCGAGCGCGTTGACCGAGGTCGGCCGGGTGCTGCGCCCCGGCGGCGGGTTGCGGTTCTTCGAGCACGTCGCCGCCGACAAGCCCGGCAGATTACACCGGACGCAGCGACTGGTCGACGCGACACTGTGGCCGAAGCTGTTCGCCGGGTGCCACACCAACCGCGACACCGTCGCCGCCATCACGTCCTCGGGGTTCGTCATCGAGGAACTGCGCCGTTTCCGCTTCCCGGCCACCAGCAACAGCCCGTCCTCGCCCTGCGTCCACGGGCGCGCGACCTGGCCGGGGATGGCCGGCCCGAAGCACGGCCAGGACGCCTGATCGCGGGTGCCGTGCCACCCGGCTTCATCGGCGAGGCAGACCGGCCAGCCAGTCGTCCAGCTCCGCCGGGGAGCGCAGCAACACCACCGGCGGCGCGGACGGATCGGATCGCCAGGCGCGCATCCGTCGCCGCGCCCGGCCGAACGCGGTGACGTGCCACACCAGGATCGAGTCCGGAGACAGCACGCTGCCCAGCGTCTCGCGGTTGCCGTTGCAGATCTGCTCGCCCGTCAGCACCCGGCGGACGGTGCGCCGCAGCAACCGCCCGAACGAACACCACCGGGGGAAGTCCAGGCCGACGACCAGGTCCGCGCGAGCCAACGGCACATCCCGCCAGCCGTGGTAAGCCCCGTCGACGATCCAGCGGTCCCGCCGGCAGATCTCCTCGATCCGGCTGCGTTGCCGCGCGACGGGCACCTCGACCCAGCCCGGCTCCCAGAGCAGGTCGTCCACCGGGTACCAGGGCAGCCCGAGGTGTTCGGCCATCCGCGCGGCGAGGGTGGACTTGCCGGAGCCGTACACGCCGTAGATCAGGATGCGACGCGGTGCGCTCATCGCGGCAGCGTACGACGCGAGGAAAAGTCGTTTGTCGTACGCGGCGCGCTCCGCGAGAGTGACTCCCATGACGTACTGACGGACCACTCCCCCTCCGCCCCCGGTGACGCCTTCCCGGGCGGCGTGACTCGTCCGTTGCCACGTTCTCTCCGTCAGAAGTGAGCTCTCCTTGATCCAGCACCAGTCTCTGCCCTCGTCCAACCCCGCCACCGTCACGGTGTTCGCCTCCCCCACGAGCTGGATCGAGTCCGACGCACTCGACCAGTGCCAGCAGGTGGCCGCCCTCGCCGGCATGGTCCACGTCGCCGGGATGCCGGACCTGCACCCGGGCAAGGGCGCTCCCATCGGTGCGGCCATGGCGTCGACGGTGCTGTACCCGTTCCTGGTGGGGTCCGACATCGGCTGCGGCATCGCCGTGTTTCCGATCAAGCTCAAGCGGGCCGTACCGGAGCGGCTGGCCGCACGGTTTCCCGACCTCGATCGCATGCCCGACGCCGACGACCCGGCCTGGGCACTGGTCGACGGCGACGTCCCGGCCGGTCACCTCGACGGTCTCGGTACGGTCGGTCGAGGTAACCACTTCGTGGAGCTGGCCCGGGTCGGCACCGTCCTCGACCCGGATCACGCGGGTCGTCTCGGGCTCGACGCCGGCGATCTGGTGCTCGTCGTGCACAGCGGTTCCCGTGGTCTGGGCGAGCGGATCCTGCGGACGCACACCGAGGCCCATGGCGCCGGTGCCGCTCCCGATCCCGCCGCCTACCTGGCGATGCACGACGACGCCGTGCGCTGGGGTTCGCTCAACCGCCGGGTCCTGGCCGCCCGGGTCGCGTACGCGCTGGGTGCCGAACCCTCCGATCCGGTCGTCGACCAGTGCCACAACCTGGTCGAGATCCGCGACGGGGTCTACCTGCACCGCAAGGGCGCAGCGCCGGGTGACGGCCGCGACGTCCTGGTCGCCGGTACCCGGGGAACGCCGTCCTACCTGGTGGCCGCCCATGCCGGACCGGACGCCAACCACTCGGTCGCGCATGGCGCCGGCCGCAAGATGTCGCGCTCGGACGCGCTGCGGCGGGGTCGGGCCAAGCACACTGTCGAGGAGCTACGCCGCACGCCGCTGGGTTCACTCGTGGTGTGTGGTGACCGTCAACTCCTCTTCGAGGAGGCGCCGACCGCGTACAAGCGTATCGAGCAGGTGATCGCCGACCTCGTCGAGCACCGACTGGCCACGCCGGTCGCCAGCACGATTCCGCTGGTCACCTACAAGACGGCCGACCTCGGGCCCGCGACCCGGACCGACCGGCGGGGCCACCGTGGTGGGCGGGAGCGGTCGTGAGCCTCGTGGACCGGCACGCTCTGCTGGCGGGCCCCCAGCCCTTACCGGACGAGCACCGGCAGTTCAGCCTCAACCGGCGGCTCGCGCTGAACCTGCTGCGGCAACGCGTCGAGCACAGCGACGAGGTGGCACGACGTGCCGTCACCACCGCCCGCTGGCGCATCCACGACGACCTCGTTCGCGGCGATCCCGTCCGCGTGGAGCGTCCGGAACCGCAGCGGCCGGGCCGCCCAGGTTGACGGGCTCCGTCAGACGTCCAGTACGGCGTCCGCGAAGGCGTGCGGCGCCTCCTGCGGCAGGTTGTGTCCGACGCCGCCGCCGACGGTCCGGTGCTCGTAGCGCCCGGTGAACTGCTTGGCGTAGACGCTGGGCTCCACGTGCGGCGCTCCGTTGGCGTCCCCCTCCATGGAAATGCTGGGTACGGTGATCTTGGGTTGGGCGGCCAGGCGTTTCTCCACCTCGTCGTACTGTGGCTCGCCGTCGACGAGGGCCAACCGCCACCGGTAGTTGTGCACCACGATGTCGACGTGGTCGGGGTTGTCGAACGCCGGGGCGCTGCGGTCGAACGTCGCGTCGTCGAAGGTCCACTGTGGTGAGGCGGTGTGCCAGATCAACCTGTTGAAGTCACGACGGTTCTTGTCGTAGCCTTCCCGGCCACGCTCGGTGGCGAAGTAGTACTGGTACCACCACGCCAGTTCCGCCTTCGGCGGCAACGGCGCCCGGCCCGACTCCTGGCCGGCGATCAGGTAACCGCTCACCGAGACCAGCCCCCGGCAACGTTCGGGCCACAACGCGGCCACGACGTCCGCCGTACGCGCACCCCAGTCGAACCCGGCCAGCTTCGCGCTGTCGATGTGCAGGGCGTCCATGAGTGCGATGAGGTCGAGCCCCATGGCACCCGGTTCGCCGTTGCGCCTGGTGTCGTCGGAGAGGAACCGGGTGCTGCCGTAGCCTCGCAGGTACGGCACGACGACCCGGTAACCGGCGGCCGTGAGCAGCGGCACGACGTCGACGAAACTGTGGATGTCGTACGGCCAGCCGTGCAGCAGGATCGCGGCGGGGCCGTCGGGCGGCCCGGCGTCCACGTACCCCACGTTCAGGACCCCGGCATCGATCTGCCGCACGTCGGTGAACGATCCCGCACCGGCCACCGTCATCGACCCCTTTCCCACGTCCCGAACTGTTGCGACCTGCTGGTCCTGTCGAATGTAGGAGCCGGTGCCGTACCGGACGGCGGATTGCCCAAGCTTCGCTGGACCGATGCCGAGCTGGATAGGATGCGGGCCCGCTTCCCCGGTCAGGTCCGAGAGGGCCCGGCGGGCCGTGGGTGCCTGACCGTAGGGTGATGGCATGGCTGAGCGACCTCTGACCCTGATGGCGGTGCACGCCCACCCCGACGACGAGGCGACGAGCACCGGCGGCGTGCTGGCCCGCTACGCCGACGAGGGGATCACGACCGTGCTCGTGACCTGCACCGACGGGCGGTGCGGCGACGGCCCCGGCGGGGTGAAGCCGGGCGACCCGGGGCACGACCCGGCCGCCGTGGTGGCGATGCGTCGGGCCGAGCTGGAGGCCAGCTGCGCGGTGTTGAAGGTCAGCCACCTGGAGACGCTCGACTACGCCGACTCGGGGATGATGGGGTGGTCGACCAACGACCAGCCCGGCGCGTTCTGGACGACGCCGGTGGCGGAGGCGGCGGGCCGGCTCGCCGAGTTGATCCGGCAGTACCAACCAGATGTCATCGTCACGTACGACGAGAACGGCTTCTACGGCCACCCGGACCACATCCAGGCCCACCGGATCACCATGGCCGCCGTCGAGCTGACCGACAGTCCGGCGAAGGTCTACTGGACCACCGTGCCGCGTACGGCGTTCGAGCAGTTCGGCCGGATCATGCGGGAGCTCGGCGTCGACTGGGCCGAGCCGGACGAGGCGGCGGAGCCGATGCCGCAGCTCGGCCTGCCGGACGACGAGATCACCACCTGGGTCGATGCGAACAGCTACGGCGGGCAGAAGTTCGACGCGCTGGCCGCCCACGCCAGTCAGACCGAGAACATCTTCTTCCTGCAACTGGGCCGCGACCGGTTCACCGAGCTGATGGGCGTGGAGACCTTCCTGCGGGTCCGCGACCGGACGGGCGCGCCGACGCCCGAGGACGACCTCTTCGCCGGCCTGCGCTGACTAGCGATCAACTCCCGGTAGCGACGTCAGGCGTCGTCGGCCACCCGGCCGGCACGCCTGCGTGCGCCGCTCGACGACGGCATCGGACCGACCGATAAGGCGCCGAGAGCAGCGCGTCTCCGGCCGCCGAAAGTTTCGCGGCGCTGTCACGCAAGCCCGCCCAGGTCATATGACGAATTTCCGGAAGTTTTCAGCGTTGACGCCCGGACATAGACGGCCTTAACGTTTCGAGCAGGTTTCCGGTCACCGGCCGGAACTACCGGCCCTCCGGCCCGCATCCGCCGCTCCACCCTGAACCCGCTCCCCCATCCGCCAAGACCGGACCCGCACCTTATTGATCGACATTTGTCGATCAAGGGTCTGGAAGGGAAGGCACATGAAGCTGAGACAGTGGACCACCGTCGGAGTGGTCGCCGTCGCGACCGTCGCGGCGTTGAACACCGTGCCGGCCACCGCCGGTCGGCCGTACGACCCGACGGCGCAGAGCCTCGGCGCCCTGGGTCTCCGCCACGGCCTGCACGTCGGCACCGCGGTGAACATGGATGCCCTCAACGACGCCGGTGACCCGCAGTACCGGGCGCTGGCCTCCTCCGAGTTCGCCTCGGTCACCGCCGAGAACGTGATGAAGTGGGAGGTGCTGGAGCCCACCCGCGGCACCTACAACTGGGCTGCGGCCGACCAGTTCGTGGAGTTCGCCAAGCGCAACCGGCAGAGCGTGCGCGGTCACGTGCTGGTCTGGCACAACCAGTTGCCCGCCTGGTTGACCAGCGGCGTCGCCGACGGCTCGATCAGCAAGCAGGAGCTGCGCGAGCTGCTGCGCAAGCACATCACCACGGTCGTCAACCGCTACAAGGGCAAGATCTGGCAGTGGGACGTGGTCAACGAGGCCGTCAGCGACCCGTGGGACACCCCGTCGACCCTGCACTACAAGGGCTTCTGGGCGCAGAACCTCGGGCCCGGCTACATCGCCGACTCGTTCCGCTGGGCGCGGGCGGCCGACCCCAAGGCCCTGCTGTTCTACAACGACTACAACATCGAGGCCTTCGGCTCCGGCAACCCGGCCGACGACAAGACGCAGTTCGTCTACGACATGACCAAGGGCCTGCGCGCCCAGGGTGTCCCGATCGACGGCGTCGGCGCCCAGGGTCACCTGGGCACCCAGTACGGCAACTTCGACACCCTCCAGGTGACCGCCGCGTTGAAGAAGTTCAGCGGGCTCGGAGTCGCCACCGCGTTCACCGAGGTCGACGTCCGTAGTCAGATGACGGAGGCCGTCCGGGCCGGCAACTCGGAGGAGATCAACCCCCGGTTGCAGGCGTCGGCCGCCAACTTCAGCGTGCTGATGAAGGCCTGCCTCGCCGTGCGGAGCTGCCTTTCGTACACGGTCTGGGGTTTCAGCGACAAGTACTCCTGGGTGCCGGACTGGTTCAACGACCCGCCGGAGGGCCTGGCCACCATCTACGACGAGAACTACCAGCCCAAGCGGGCGTACAACGAGTTGAAGTCCGATCTGATCTTTGCTGGGCCGCCGTACGTGCTGCCTCGGATCGCACCCAAGCCGCGCCGCTGACCCGACGGCCCGGCTGATCCGGCGACGCGTACGCCGGCGTAGGGACCGTGTGGGGCGCGGCGGAGCCCCACACGGTCCCTACGTCACCACGGACGTCGAGATTCGACTCACGTTCGGCTGGTCCGTTCAGCCATCTGGACGCCATCGGAGTACTGGTGTCGGTTCTACCGGCTTATCGATGGTGTTGGTGTCACTATGGCAGGCGTGGGAACTGCGAAAACTGCCATGCCTGCCATCTCGCCGCTCGCCGGCGACCCGATCAAGCGGGCCGATGCCGAGCGCCTCGCCGGGGTGCTGAAGGCATTCGCCGATCCGGCGCGACTCCGGCTGCTCAGCCTGATCCAGTCGGCACCGGACGGTGAAGCCTCCGTCAGCGACCTCACCGCGGCGCTCAACCTCTCCCAGCCGACCGTGAGTCATCACCTTCGGATCCTCACCGAGGCCGGCCTGCTGGAGCGCGACAAGCGCGGGGTCTGGGCGTACTACCGCCTGGTGCCCTCCGCCATCGCGCAGATCGCCGACCTGTTGACGCCGCCCCGGAAACGGGCGACGAAGAGGGCCCGCTGACCGGGCCGCCTCGTCACATCCGCTCCAGGGTCCGGATGCCGAGCAGGTGCAACCCCTGCCGAAGCGTCCGCGCGGTCAGCTCGGCCAGCAGCAGCCGGCTCTCCCGCAGCTCGTCGGGCGCGTGCAGCACCGGGCAGTGCGCGTAGAACGCGTTGAACGCCGTGGCGAGTCGGTGCAGGTAACCGGCGAGTTGGTGGAATTCGAGGCTCCGCTCCACCTCGGTGACCACCCCGGCGAAACCGAGCAACTCGACCGTCAGCGCCCGCTCCGCCGGCAAGGCGAGCACGACCGGCGCGTCCAGCCGGGCGTCCGTTCCGGTCCGCCGGAACAACGACCGGACTCGGGCGTAAACGTACTGAAGGTAGGGCGCGGTGTTGCCCTCCAGCGACAGCATCCGCTCCCAGTCCAGGACGTAGTCCTTCGTCCGATCGGTGGCATGCCGAACGGCGTACCCCAGTCCCCCAGGTGGTTGACCCGCACCACCCGGTGCCCCAGCCACTCCAGCAGCCGTACCGCCGCGTCGCCGATGACCGTCGACCGCAGATGCCCCACGTGCATCTCCTTGGCCACGTTCGGCGCCGAGTAGTCGACCACCACGGTCTGCGGCGCGGTCGTGGACGGCACCCCGAGCCGGGCGTCGCCGGCCAGCCCGGCGGCCAGGTCGGCCAGCGCCCGGTCGGCGATGGTCAGATTGAGGAAACCCGGCCCGGAGACCTCCGCCGACGCGCAGACGTCGTCGAGCACCGCGCGCTCCAGGACCGCGGCGGCGATGTCGCGCGGCGGGCGGCCGAGCCGCCGCGCCAGCGCCAGCGCCGCGTCGGACTGGAAGTCCGCGCGCGGAGACCGCCGCACGAGCGGGTCGACCGGAGCACCGGCCACCTCCGCGAACGCCGGTGCCAGCCGGTCGGACAACAACCTTTCAAGATCCATGAGTACGCCGATCTCCTCGGACCCGCGCTGTCACGCGAGCCGTTGAACGGGGAGATGCGGGCGGACCGGGAGCGACCAGTTGATGACCGGCGGCTCGATCCGCCGGTCGCAGCAGAACAGGTCAGCGCGGGCGGGCGACGGATCGCCGGCGTCGCCGTGCACCAACCTGGACGTCGCACGACGATCCGGTGCAGAGGACGATCACGCTGGTCATGGCGGCAGACTAGCGGCCGGACCGGTGTGGCGACACCCCGATTTCCGCCGGGCCGGTTAGCGTCCGATGGCGGTGTGTGGTCGTTTCGGACGGCTCGTCGCCGGGAACTGCCCAGGGACAGCCGAGGGAGGATCATGAGCCGATTCCGATCGATACCGACCACCCGTACGAGCAGCGTCCTGGCGCTGATCCCGCTGCTGGGTGGTGTCGCACTCGCCGCTGCCTGCACGTCCACCGAGGACCCGCCGGACTCGACCCCGTCGATGGCGGCACCGACGATCACCTCGGCATCGGCGAACCCGACCGACGCACCCGCGCCGAGCGCCAGCACTCCGGTGACGATCCCGACGTCGGCGTTCGTCGAGTTGCCGACCGAGTTGCAGAAGTCTCCCCGGCGGACGACGCCCGTCGAGGAGGCCCTGCCGAAGCTGTGCGGCAACGAGTTCGGCACCGGGGGCCGGCAGGTCACCGCGAGCGCCGCGATGACCGTCACCTACCAGAAGGCCGGCGCGCCGACCAGCAACACGCCGCAGGGGATGATCCACCAGGTCATCTTCACCTTCGACGGCGATGGCGCCTCGGCGTACATGAGCCGTCTGCGCACCGCGGTGCAGGCGTGTCCCTCCTACGACCACTCCGGGAGCCCGGGCACCGTCAAGAACGAGGCCCTGCCCGGCGTGGGTGACGAGGCGCTGCTGCTGACCCGGACGTGGGCCGAGACGAACCTGAACGGAGACCGCACCGGCAGGACCGCGACCAGCCAGATTGCCGTCGCGCGGGTCGACAAGGCGGTGACGGTCTTCAACGACCAGGGGTGGGAGGGCACCAGCGGCAACCCCACCACCCTGGACCGGGTCGTCCGCGACGGCGTACGCACCGTCGACGCCTGGCAGCGGTAGCTCACCCGGCCGCCGAGGCCAGGCTTGCACCGATCGGTTCGATCCTTGGTCGGATCACGGACAACAGGACGCAAGCCGCGCTCGCGCCGGGAGACTTAGGATCCCGGTCCACAGTGGTGGTCATCAATCGCACGCGGCATGCCTGCGGGCCATCAGCGTCGGTCGGCGGAGGAGGTCGTCATGTCCGATGGCCAGGGCACGAAGGCTCCGTGGCTTCCGCCGCGGTGGTTCATCCGGCTGGCCTGGTCGGTGCACCGGGGCCTGTACCGGTTCACCGGCCGCCGGGTCGGGCTGTGGCGACCACGCGAGCACCGCTGGGGCATGCTGCGGCTGAGCACGACCGGCCGCCGCACCGGTCAGCAGCGCAGCGTCATCATCGCGTACTTCGAGGATGGCCCGAATCTGGTCGGGGTGGCGATGAACGGGTGGGGTGAGGGTGCCCCCGCCTGGTGGCTCAACCTCCAGGCCCACCCGGACGCGTCCGTCGAGCTGGCCGACGGGCAGCGGCTGGTCCGTGGTCGGCCCGCCACCGCCGACGAGCGGTCACGACTGTGGCCACGCTTTCGCGAGGCCGACAAGAACTTCGAGGCCCACGCGGCACGGCGATCGTCCGAAACCACAGTGGTGGTGCTGGAGTTGAGATCGGATGGCGACTCCGGGGGTTGATGGCGCACCTCGGGAGCCCGTTCCCCACGGGTTCGCCGGGCTGCCCGCCGTCGGTGACCGACGGCGGGATCAGCCCGTCACGGCGAGCCACCAACCGCTGGGGAGCGGGCCGGTGCGACGGCCCGCCCGTCCTGGCGTTGGTGGTCAGCGGGAGGCCGACGGCGGCCGGGAATCCTCGGCCGGGTTGGTGTCGTAGCCGGCGGCCTGGAGTGCGAACAGTTCGGCGTACCTGCCGCCGGTGGCGACGAGATCGTCGTGTGTGCCGGCCTCGACCAGCCGGCCGTGGTGCAGGACGAAGATCCGGTCAGCGTGCCGGACGTTGGCGAGCCGGTGCGTGATGAGGATCGTGGTGGCACGACCTCTCCGGTCCCGGATGGCCTGGAAAAGGGCGTCCTCCGCGCGGGGGTCGAGCGCTGAGGACGGCTCGTCCATGATCAGCAGTTCGGCGTCGCGCAGGAACCCGCGTGCCGCGGTGATCCGCTGCCACTGCCCACCGGAGAGGTCCTGGCCACGCGCGAAGGTGCGGTCGAGCAGTGTCTCGTACCCGTGGGGCAGTTCGTTGATCATCTGATGGGCCACCGCGCGTGCGGCGGCGGCCTCGATGCGGTCCTGCCGGGCCTCGGTGTCGACGTCGCCGATGGCGATGTTGGTGGCGGCGGTGAACGGCCACTTGTGGTATTCCTGCGTCACCACGGCGATCCGGGCGCGTAGCCCGCCGACGTCCCAGTCCGACAACTGTCGGCCGTTCCACTCGATGGTGCCCTCGCTGGGGGCGCGGAGGCCGGCGATCATCGCGGCGAGGGTCGTCTTGCCCGAGCCGTTCTCCCCCACGAACGCCACCGTCTGCCCGGCGATGACCGTCAACGTGACGCCGTCCACGGCCGGGGTGTCCCGGTCGGGGTAGCGCAGACTCACCTCGTTGACGGTCAACTCCCGCAGCCGATCCGGGTCGGCTGCGGCTACGGGTCCGGTGCTGGTCGGTGGTAGGTACGCGGCGGCCCGCGCCATGAAGCCCGTGTAGTCACCGAAGTGCTGCCCCTGGGTGTAGACGTGGTCGACCTGGAAGGTGGCGATGGCCAGGGACCGCTGGGCGGACTGCACCGCGATGACGCAGGTCGCCGCGGCGGCGAGTGGGATCTGCCCGTCCAGGAGCAGCAACCCCAGCAGGACGTAGACGGTGCCGGTGGCGAGACCGCCGATGATCGCCCCGACGGTGGTGGTCGTGGTGACCCGGCGGGCGAGGGCGAGTTGGATGTCGGTCTCCACCCGCATCACCCGGTCGTACTGGTCGAGCAGGAACCCGCGCAGCCCGTACGAGCGCAGTTCCGGGGCCGAGGCGCGTTCGGCCATCAGCTTGTGCAGCAACCACAGTCGACGCCGGCGCACCGATCCGGCGGTGTACGTCTGGTACCGCAGGTGTCCGGACCGTAACGACGCCCAGGCGTTGGGCATCGTGGCGACCACCAGCGCCAGCAGCAGCAACGGGTGGATGATGACGACGGCG
The DNA here is from genome assembly GCF_029626145.1 of Micromonospora sp. WMMD961. NCBI lineage: Bacteria > Bacillati > Actinomycetota > Actinomycetes > Micromonosporales > Micromonosporaceae > Micromonospora > Micromonospora sp. WMMD961. The sequence goes on along the minus strand of NZ_JARUBJ010000002.1, from coordinate 2,328,395 downwards.
GCCGCCACGGCGAGCAGCCCGGCCAACCCGGCGAGCAGGTTCATCGAAGCCTGCACCAGCTCGATCGTCGACTCGGTCCCCCGGGAGGCCCGTTCCATGTCGTCGGCGAACGCGTCGGCGTCGAACGCCTCCAGCCGGACTGCCGTCGACACCTCGAACAGGCCCCGCTCCACCTCGCGGCTCACCCGGGGCGTCAGCCCGTTCTGCGCGTACCCGGTGGCGATGCCCATGCCGGCGCGGAGCGCGACGGTCGCCGCCAGCACGGCCAGTGCGGGTAACGCCGCCCGCACCTTGTCGGCGGTCGGTCCGCCGGCGAACAACTCCACCAGCACCCGCTGCGTGGCCAACAACCCGAAGGCCGCCATCACCCCCGCGCCGACCGTCGCGGCGGCCACCACGCCGGTGCGGAGTCGGTCCGCGCGCCAGCTGATGCCCAGCGCTGTCCGGACCAGCCTGGGCAGTTCCGCGAACACGGCGAAGACACCGGCCTCCGCCCGCGCCCGCACCCCCGTCTCCCACCACATCTCGCGCAGCTCCGGCAACACCGACTCCGCCCGCTGGTTCGGTGGGGTCGGTCGGGTTCCTGCGGTGGCGGTCTCGATCATGGGCGTACCTCCCGAGCGGCGCAGCCGTCGCCAGTCCGCCGGTCAGTCGGAGTGGCGGGTTTCTGGAGGATTGGACCACCCTGATGTTGCTGTAGGCAATCCTACGATCACTGGCAGTTATTGAGGGTTGCGGTTTCCAGTGAGCCCGTTCAAGGCGTCCAGATTCCTCTTGAGCGCTGCCGCGATCTCGCCCGCCGCGACGATCTGATCCGGCGTGAGGGCGTCGACGAACAGCTCGCGGATGGCGCGCAGGTGCGGAAAGGTGGCCCCTCCGAACGCCTCGGCGCCGGCCTTGGTGAGCAGCACCTCCGCCCCGCGGGGCACTGTCGCGCACTCCTGGCGACGGATGAGACCGCGTCGTTCCATCCGCCCCAGGTGGTGAGACAGGCGGCTGCGCTCCCAGCCGATGTGTGCGGCGAGTTCGGAGGAGCGCATCGCCTGGCCCTCCGCCTCACTGAGAGCGAGGAGCACGGCGTAGTCCCCTGTCGAGAGCGAGGAGTCACCCTGGAGACGGGATTCGAGTCGGGAGCTCAGCGCTGCCGTCGTCTCGATGAAGTCCCGCCAGATCCGCAACTCCTCCGCGGTCGGGAGTTGGCGTCCGCCCCGCCGACCCGGTGTGGTGTCCGTCATCTCACCCTCCCGGGAATTGACGCGTCAATCGCCAAGTTAGCATCATTGACACGTCAACCGGTAGGTCCGCTTCGTGGATCACCGGCGGATTGCACCGAGGAGGAGACGATGGCAGCTGCGGACTTCGAGCTGGGGCTCAACTCGTTCGGCGAGGTGGCCACCGACGGCGACCGCGTCCTGAGCGACGCCGAAACCGTACGGCTGCTCGTGACCGAGGCCCGACTCGCCGAGTCGGTCGGACTCGACGTGTTCAGCGTGGGTGAGCACTACCGGGAGGGTCACAACGACTCCGCGACACCCGTGTTGCTCGCGGCAGCCGCGACGGCGACCGAGCGGATCCGCCTCGGCACCTCGGTCACGGTGCTCAGCACGAACGATCCGGTACGCCTGTACCACGAGTTCGCGACCCTCGACGCCGTCTCGAACGGCCGCGCCCAGATGGTCCTCGGCCGCGCCTCGGCGACCGAGTCGTTCCCGCTGTTCGGTTACGACCTGGCCGACTACGAGCGGTTGTTCGAGGAGAAGCTTGATCTCTTCCTACGACTTCAGCGGGACGAACCGGTCACCTGGTCCGGGACCGTGCGGACCCCTCTGGTCGAGCAGCGCCTGCATCCCCGGATGCGGCCCGGCGGCATCCCGACCTGGATCGGCGTCGGGGGCAGCCCGAACTCGGTGATCCGCGCCGCCCGGCACGGCCTCCCGCTCATGCTCGCGATCATCGGCGGGCGACCCCAGCGGTTCGCCGGCCACGTGGACCTCTACACCAAGGCGCTCGCACAGTTCGGGCATACCCCGCAGCCAATCGGGCAGCACTCTCTCGGCCTTGTCGCCGACACCGACGAGGAGGCGGTGGAGACGTGGTGGCGGTACTGGCAGCCGGTCGCGGCGGCGCTCGCCCGGGAGCGTGGCTTCTACAAACCGGACCGCGCACGCTACGAGGCGGAAATCGACAACGGGGCGCTCTTCGTCGGATCGCCCGAGACGGTGGCGCAGAAGATCGCCAGAGTCGCCCGCGACCTGCGGCTGAGCCGCTTCGACCTGAAGTACGACATCATGCACCTCCCCCGCGACGCACGCGCGCGCACCATCGAACTGCTCGGCAGCGAGGTCGCTCCGCGGGTCCGCGAGTTGTTGGCAAAGGAGCCCACCAATGTCTGACGTTCTGTTCGGCCTCGACACGTTCGGCGACGTACCGCAGGACGACTCCGGCAAGCTCGTCTCCCACGCCGCGGCGATCCGGCAGGTCGTCGACGAGGCGGTGCTCGCCGACGAACTCGGCGTCGACGTCATCGCCCTGGGCGAGCACCACCGGCCGGAGTACTCGGTGTCGACGCCGGAGACGGTCCTGGCCGGCATCGCCACCCGTACCTCCCGGATCCGGCTGGCCTCCGGCGTGACAGTGCTGAGTTCGGACGATCCGGTCCGCGTGTTCCAGCGCTTCGCCACCGTCGACGCGCTGTCGAACGGTCGGGCCGAGGTCATCCTCGGTCGCGGCTCGTTCACCGAGTCGTTCCCCCTCTTCGGTTACGACCTGCGCGACTACGACACGCTGTTCGAGGAGAAGATCGAACTGTTCGTGAAGTTGCTGGACGAGAAGCCGGTGACCTGGAGCGGCACCCTGCGGGCACCGCTGGACAACGCCGACGTCTTCCCGAAGACCGAGTCGGGTCACCTGAGCACCTGGGTCGGCGTCGGCGGCTCGCCGCAGTCGGTCGTCCGCACCGCCCAGTACGGCCTCCCGCTCATGCTCGCCATCATCGGTGGCGCCCCGGAACGGTTCGCGCCCTACATCGACCTGTACCGCCGGGCGGCCGACCAACTCGGCACGACCGCGCACCCGGTCGGGATGCACTCGCCCGGCTTCATCGCCGACACCGACGAGGAGGCCAAGGAGATCTTCTGGCCGCACTACCGCGTCATGCGGGACCGGATCGGCAAACTGCGGGGGTGGCCGCCGATCCGCCGGCAGGAGTTCGACTCCGAAGTGGAGAACGGTTCCCTCTACATCGGTTCCCCGGAGACCGTGGCCCGCCGGATGGCCCGTGCGATCCGCAGCCTCGGTGTCGGCCGGTTCGACCTCATCTACTCGGCCGGAGCGCAACCGGCGAGCGCCCGGATGCGCGCCGTCGAACTGTACGGCTCCAGGGTGATCCCCATGGTCCGCGACATCCTGGCCTGATCAGACCAATCAGCACCGAGAGGACGACATGAACGACAACGACCGGAGCCGGCCCGCGACCCTTGGCATCCTCGGGGCCGGCAAGGTGGGAACGGTGCTGGCCCGCCTCGCCGTCGCCGCCGGCTACCGGGTGTTGGTGGCCGGCTCCGGCGACCCGGCGAAGATCGCGCTCACCGTCGAGGTCCTCGCCCCGGGGGCGGAGGCCACCACGGCGGTGGACGCGGCGGCACGTGCCGACGTCGTCATCCTGGCCCTGCCCCTGGGTAAGTACCGCAGCGTCCCCGTCGACGCTCTGCGCGGCAAGCTCGTCGTCGACGCCATGAACTACTGGTGGGAGATCGACGGCATCCGCGACGACCTCACCGACCCGCGTACCTCGTCGAGTGAGACAGTGCAGGCCTTCCTGTCCGGCTCACGCGTCGTCAAGGCGTTCAACCACATGGGCTACCACGATCTCGAGGACGAGGCCCGGCCGGCGGGCACGACCGACCGCAAGGCCATCGTGATCGCCGGTGACGACACCACCGACGTCAGCGCCGTCGCGTCCCTGGTGGACGCACTCGGCTTCGACCCGGTCGTCGCCGGCCGGCTGGGCGAGGGGGTACGCCTCGAACCCGGTAGCGAGTTGTTCGGCGCGAACGTGAGCGCCGACGACGCGCGGACCATGCTCGACCGCTTCCCCGAGTCGGAGCGTGGGCGGATCATCGCCGCCGCCCGGAACGCGTCATAGGGGCGCGGCCGGGATCGCTCGCGTCAGCGCTTGTCGTACCCGAAGGCTGTTTGCGGTTCGAGCCGCTGGCCCTCGGCGTACTCCTTCTCGAACGCGGCGGCGCCGAGGGCCTCGATCGCGGCGGAGCGCATCCTGGCGAGGTCGGCCGCGTCGTCCGGGTCCGGCACCTGGCCGATCGCCGCGAACGCCGCGTCCGTGACACCGATCGTCCGCGCCGCCCGCGAGTGGTCGCCCTCGGCCGACGCGAGCGCGGCCCCGGCGACGCAGACGTACGGCACGAAGTCGGCCCAGCCGTTGCGGAACACCCGCTCGCGGTTCTCGGCGAACAGGGTCCGCGCCGCGTCGAGGTTGCCCAGCCCCAGCTCGCAGAACGCCAGGTTGTGATACTCGGAGTTGACCGTCTGGGGTTGGCCGAGCGCCTCGTTGAGCGCGATGCTCTCCCGATACAGGTCCCGAGCGCGGGCCAGGTCGCCGGACATCCGCGCGACGCCGGCCAGCACGTGCCTCGGCCGTTCCTCGAGGCTGCGGTCGCCGGAGCGCAGCGCCACCTCCAGGGCCTCCCGCGCGCGGGCTTCCCCTCCCGGCAGGTCGCCTCCGCGGATGGCGACCCGGGCCAGGCTGTAACGGGCCTCCACCTCACCTGCCGGGTCGCCGACCGCCTGCGCCCGCTCGATCTCGGCCTCGCTCATCCGCACCACCGCGTCGGTCTCGCCCCGGCGGAAGGCCGAACGCACGTTCTCGCTGAAGCTCATGGCCTTCTCCCCCATCAGGAAACAGTTCGATCGCGCCGTCACTGCGTCGCGAACATCGTCCAGTCCTCCACGAGCACGAACCCCATCGACTCGTAGAGCGGCCGGCCCATCGGACTGGTGTGCAGGTAGGCGGCGTCCGCGCCGGCCGCGATGCCATCGCGCAGCACCGTTTCGGTGAGCGTGCGGCCAAGGCCACGACCCCGGGCGGACGGTACGACGCCGATGTTGAACACGCCGATCACGCCGGAGGTCAGCATTCCGAGGGCGGTGCCGACGGGCCGGTCGGACTCCTCGGCCAGGTAGCCGGTGATGCCGTCGGTGTCGAGGACCGCCCCGCCCATCAACGAGCCGAAGGCGCCTTCGGGCGCCTCGAAGCTCTCGGTGAGAGCGTCGGTGTACCTGTCGTTCTCGGCGGCGCCAACCCGACGCACCGGAGTCCGCTGCGGCGGGTCAGGCCGGAACGCGATGTCGTCAGTGGCGCAGGCCAGGAAGGGCATGACGCTGCGTCCGCGCAGCCCGTGCCGGGCCGCCAGGTCGACGACTGCCGTGCTCGCCTCACCCCGAACCATGATCGACCAGTGCGGAATCTGCCTGGCGACCTCGGTCGCCAACTCGTCGAGCGACTCGAGATCCGGGTCGGTGGTCAGGTCGAAGACGCCGTTGAGCGACGCGAGACCGGCGTGGGTGATCCCCGCACGGGCGGTGCCCCGCTCGGCGTACCAGCCCTTCGGGGTCACCTGGCAGAGGGCCGCGATGGCGTCGAAGTACGCGGTCGCCAACCGGTCGGCGGTGGTGCTCATGCCTGCTCTCCCCGTAGAACGCTCGTCCTGCAAAGCGCCAACCTAGCCAGCGCCCTCTTACGTGAGCAAACGTGACGATCCGGGCAGTTCGCGACGCGCCGCACCGATCAGGAATCAAGAAGCCCTGGGACGCACGTCCGGCCTAGCCTTTTCCCAGGCAGCCGGCAGCACATCGAGCCGGCCGACGAGAGGGAGCCCGAGCATGGCCGCGAAGACCACCACCACCGATTCCGACGGCTTCACCGCCGAGGAGCGCGCCGCGATGAAGGAGCGCGCCGCCGAGCTGCGCGCCGAGGGCAGGAAGGGCGCCAAGAAGGCCGACGGGTTGCAGGCGGTCCTCGACCGGATCGCACAGATGGAGCCGGAAGATCGCGTGCTCGCCGAGCGCGTCCACGTGACGGTGACCGCCGCCGCCCCGGAGCTGTCGCCCAAGACCTGGTACGGGATGCCCGCCTACGCGAACGAGGACGGCAAGATCGTGGTCTTCTTCCAGGACTCCGGGAAGTTCAACTACCGGTACTCGACCCTGGGCTTCCAGGACTCCGCCAACCTCGACGACGGAGACCTGTGGCCGGTGGCGTACGCGCTGCAGAACTGGAGCCCCGAGGTGGAGAAGAAGATCACCGCTCTGGTGCGGGCGGCGGTCTCCTGATCTCTGCGCGCAGAGGGGCAACCGCCCTGGCACGGTCGGCCTGCGGTGCGCGATGACCGAGATCGGAGCTGGGGGAGGCGGACAGTGCGGACAACGGGGCACGGGCGAGCGGTGAGACGAGTCGCCCGATGACGGCGAAGGCAGGCCAGGCGTTCGACGTCGGTCGGGCGGTGTCCGACATCGAGTCGCTGCTCGCCGCCGAGCTGCCCACGGACGGCGACCCTGCCAGCGAGGGAGACCCGGCCACCGGGGAGTGGACCGGCACCCGGGGGGCGGGCTTCCGGATCGTTCCGCTCTGGGAGAGCGACGACCTCGTCGGTGTGTACGGCGCCGACTGGAACGAGGCCGAGGATGCCGCGATGGCGAACCTCGCCCTCGTCACGGGTGAGCTGGACCGCCGGTGGGGCCCGCACCGCAGGGTGTCCATGCACGTACCCATGTTCCGGAAGCAGGCCGGCACACCGATGCCGGTTCTCTTCCAATCGCTGTCCGACATGGACTGCTACGGCGACCTGACGGTCTGGGGGCCGACACCGGCCGATGGTCGATGGGTCGCGGTCTCGGTCAACCAGTGCGACGGCGACGCCCCGATGATCATGACAGCGGTGGTCAGTCGGTCCGCGATCACCGAACTGCCGGAGTGACGCGTGCCGGGCGGCCGGTTGCGTGGTCACCGGGCTCGACGGCGAGCCGCTGCACACCGGTGGGAACGGTCTGGTCGTCGCCGCCGACGAGCGGACCCACGCCGCCCTGCTGACCCTCGTCCGGAGACAACGCACCGCGACGACGTGACGTTTGACATGAAGTACGGTTGAGGTCTTAGCCTCCCGTCCGTCGCCTCAGCCTGTTGTCGGAGGGAATCTGATGCACCTGCCACGCCTTCTCCGCCCGCGCACCGTCGCGAGCGCGCACTGCGACCTGCCCTGCGGCGTCTACGACCCGGCCCAGGCTCGGATCGAGGCCGAGTCGGTCAAGGCGATCTCGCAGAAATACCAGGCCAGCGACGATCCGGAGTTCCGCACCCGCGCGTTGGTCATCAAGGAGCAGCGCGCCGAGCTGGTCAAGCACCACCTCTGGGTCCTCTGGACCGACTACTTCAAGGCACCGCACTTCGAGAAGTACCCCCAGCTGCACGACCTCTTCAACGAGGCCACCAAACTGGCCGGCGCCGGGGGCGCGAAGGGCGCCGCCGACCCGGAGGTCGCCGAGCGGCTCCTCGGCAAGATCGAGGAGATCTCGAAGATCTTCTGGGAGACCAAGCAGAGCTGACCCGGCGGAACCGGGTGGCGTCGGCCACCCGGTTCGGCGCACCACGCTTCAGGAGGACCGCATGGCGTCGCGCACCGATCTCGTCGAAGAGTTGATGAGCCGTTTTCCGCAGGTGCCGCGAGAGGCGGTCATCAAGGAGGACCTGCTGCGCGGCGGGCTCGCCTTCGACGACGCGGCGCTGACCGACAACGAGAACGGCAGCGTCAAACCGAAGTCGTACTTCATCTTCTCCTTCGACCATCGGACGCTCCCGGAGTTGGGGACGGCCGCGCTGCGCCGACCGCCCGAGGAGATCGTGCTCACCGGCGGCCCGTACGAGCTTCGTCGTACCGTCGTGTCGGTCCGCACCAACCCCAGCTCGCCGTACCGCGTCGGAACCGACAGCGACGGCCGGCTGCGCCTGTTCCTGGACGGGCGGGCGATCGCCGACGTCGGGCTGCCCCCGATGCCGGCCTACTACCGCCACACGCTCGCCAACGGAAAGTCGGTGATGGAGGTCGCCCCGACGATCCAGTGGGGCTATCTGATCTATCTCACCGCGTTCCGGGTCTGCCAGTACTTCGGCGCGAAGGAGGAGTGCCAGTACTGCGACATCAACCACAACTGGCGGCAGCACAAACAGGCCGGTCGGCCGTACACCGGTGTCAAACCCGTCGACGAGGTGCTGGAAGCCTTGGAGATCATCGACCGGTACGACACCGAACGTGCCTCGCAGGCGTACACGTTGACCGGCGGCAGCATCACGTCGCAGGTCGACGGGCTGGCCGAGGCGGACTTCTACGGCCGGTACGCGCAGGCCATCGAGGAGCGGTTCCCGGGGCGGTGGATCGGCAAGGTCGTCGCCCAGGCCCTGCCCCGAGCCGACGTGCAGCGCTTCCGCGACTACGGGATCCGCATCTACCACCCCAACTACGAGGTGTGGGACAAGCGGCTGTTCGAGTTGTACTGCCCGGGCAAGGAGCGCTACGTCGGCCGGGAGGAGTGGCACCGTCGCATCCTCGACTCCGCCGAGGTGTTCGGTCCACGCAACGTGATCCCGAACTTCGTGGCGGGCGTCGAGATGGCCGCCCCGCACGGCTTCACGAGCGTGGGCGAGGCGATCGACTCCACCACCGAAGGGCTCGACTACTTCATGTCGCGCGGGATCACTCCGAGGTTCACCACCTGGTGCCCGGAGCCCACCACACCGCTCGGCCGGACCAACCCCGAAGGCGCACCGCTCGAATACCACGTCCGCCTGTTGGAGGCCTACCGGGCGACGATGGACGCCCACGGGCTGTCCAGCCCACCCGGGTACGGCCCGGCGGGGCCCGGCCGAGCCGTCTTCTCGGTCAGCTCCTTCATGGACACCCTCTCGGTCGAGGCTTCCTGACGGGCAGGCAGGCGCGAGCGGCCGCCGGCGGTGAGCGGTATACCGCAGAGTCATATTCATACCTCTGCGGTATACCGCTCAACACAGACCAGCCCCGTTCGAAGGGGGACCTAGCTGGCGTACGTCTCGAATTCGGCGACTCGGGGCGTACCACCGGAGCTGTTGATCTTGAAATTGACCTTGCTCAACGTCGTCGCGGAGAAGGTGATCGAGCCCGCCCCGCTACCGGAGGCCAGCACGGCCCCGTTGTCGTTGTTGACCAGTTGCCAGGACCCGATCGAGCCCTGCGTGCCGGACGGCTCCCGGATGACCACCCGGGACACCCGGGTGGCCGAGCCCCACTTGATCGAGATCGTGCCGGTCGATCCGGCCGGCGACCAGTAGGTGTTGATGTCGCCATCGCGCACGTTGCCGTAGCTCGTCCCGCTGGCCTTGCTGGAACCGTCAGCACCGGCGCCGAGGCTCAGGTTGGTCCCGCCGGACGGCGGTGGGGTGGTCGGCGGGGGCGTCGTGGGCGGAGGCGTGGTCGGCGCAGGCGTGGTCGGCGGTGGGGTCTGCGGAGAGCAGCTGCCGTTCGACACCCGCAGGCCCGTGTTGGCGCCCACCGTCTGCCGGACGATCTCCGGCACACAACTCGCTCCGTCGAGGCTGTACGGGTACGGGATGTTGACGGTGGTGGTGGACGTCAGGTCGGGGCCCGCCGGGTACGTGTCGCTGCCGGCGCCGGACCAGGTCACGTTGTCGAGGATGTTGCCGCTGACCTGCCAGTAGCCGCGCTCGTTGGTGTAGAAGGTGCCGAGGACGTCCTTGGAGTCGCGGAAGTAGTTGTTCTCCACCTTGGCCTTGGCACCGGCCCGGGAGTTGATCCCGGACTCGTGCAGGCTCACGTAGTGGTTGTTGTAGATGTGGGCGGTGCCACCACGCAGCAGCGGCGTGCGGGAGTCGATGTTCTCGTACAGGTTGTGGTGGTAGGTGATGAAGCCGTTCGACAGATCGCTCTCGCTGGACCCGACGAGGCCACCCCGACCGGAGTTACGCAGGATGCTGTAGGACAGCGTCACGTACTGGGTGTTGTCCTTCATGTCGAAGAGTCCGTCGTACCCCTCCGACTCGCCACCCGAGGCTTCCAGGGTCACGTGGTCGACCCAGATGTTGCGGACGGTGCTCTCCATGCCGATGGCGTCCCCACCGTTCGAGGTGGGTGAGCCCGACTTCTTGACGTTCCGGATGGTCACGTTCTGGATGATGATGTTGCTGGAGTCGCGGATGTGGATGCCGAGCTGGTCGAAGACGGCTCCGCTGCCGACCCCGAGGATGGTGACATTGCTGATCTGCTTGAGCTCGATCACGCCCGCCGCGGTGTTGCAGCTCGACCCGGAGACCTTGCTGGTGTTGCCGTGGTTGATCGTCCCGGACACCTCGATGACGATCGGGGTGCTGCTACTGGCCCGGCCGCACAGGGCGGCGTGGATCGCCGTCCCCGTGGTGGCCCGCACGGTCTGACCGCCCGCGCCGCCGGTCGTCCCGCCGTTCTGGGTGGCGTAACCGGTGGCGCTGCCGACCGCCGCCGACGCCTGGGGGGTGGGCAGGGCCACCCCGACCGCGATCCCCACGGCTGCCGTGGCCAGCGCCACCTGAAGTCGCAACGCGACTGGTCGTCTCATCTCGCCTCACCTTCGCAATCGTTCCGCCCACGGCGTCGCCTCGACGGTCGTCGCGACCACACCGCCAAACCTTTACGAATAGGCGGATGTGAATCACAGAAGAATTCATCGAAGTCGCATAAGCCCTGGTGGAATCAGGGTTTCACCGAGCGCTCGCAGCACCACTTTCGGCACTGACCGCCCGGCCTCCAACGGAAACATCGATGTAATGCAATCGTAGGAAAGCGGTTTCCGCAAAGGCAAGGGTTGGCGCTTGCAGGTTTGTTGCAGTGCCGGAGCCCAGACCGCCCCAGCCCCGGCGGCGAGCCCTGCGCCTTTCGAGTATTGACACCGCGCGGCGCGCCATCGATGCTCTGCTAAATCAGTTTAGCGACGGTCTCGATCCCCTCCGCCGCATCGCGACGGTCGTCGGCTGAGCGCACCACCACCGAGAAAGGACTCGCATGAGACTCCGAAACGGACTGATCCCGCTCGCCGCCACCCTCGTGCTGGCCAGCGCCTCCGGCACGGCGTACGGCAGCGCGAGCGGCAAGCCCGGCACCGATGACGGAATCCGCAGCATCACCCCGATCACCACCGTCCACACGTACGGCCAGAAGGTCTCCGCGGTCGCGATCGAGTACGCGGCGACGGTCAACCCCCGCACCCTCGACACCGGCACGTTCTCGGTGAGCGACACCGTCTACAACTTCCGCTTCAACCCCATCGAGGACCTGCCAAAGCTCGCCGACCGAACCGTCACCCGCACCTACACCAACGGGGTGCCCGACACGCGCACCGATCGCCGGTCGGCGCCGGGCAGGTACGTCATCGTCGAGCTCGACCCCGCCGACACCGGCGGCTCGACGGTCATCGTCTCCAAGTGCCCGACCTTCCTCTGCACGGTGAAGGTGAACCCCGAGCTGCCCACCAGGGTCGTACAACGCAAGGACGTGCACGCCCAGCCCGGCCGAGGCGCCGGCAAGGGCCCGGTGCTCGCCCGGGCCACCCCGCGCGAGTCCCGGCCGGTCACCGAGAAGCCGGTCAACCAATTGGTCGACCAGTTCACCTACGGCTCGTACCTCAGTGGCGGAATGGTGCTGCCGTACCACTACCACCTGCCGAAGAACTACCAGCCCGGCCGCACGTACCCGCTGATGGTCGTCCTGCCCGGTCACGGGATGGGCTGGGACGGTGACAACCTCGGTGTCCAGCTCGCCGCCGACATCCCGGCCACCGCCTGGCTGCAACCGGAGTGGACCGGCACCTCCGAGGACGTCATCGTCCTGGCACCCCAGCACCAGCGGGTCGGCGGGGCCGCCGAGGCGGATCTGCTGATCAAACTGCTCGACCAGTTCGTCGGCCAGTTCGCGGTGGACACCCGCCGTGTGTACGCGACCACTGTCTCGTACGGCTCCCAACTGCTCTGGGCGGCGTTCGCCAAGCGGCCGGACCTGTTCGCCGGCGGTCTGGTGACCGGCGGCTTCCCGGTCAACGCCACACAGGCGACCGCCATCGCGACCGCCGAGGTGCCGGTCTGGATCACGCACGGCGAGCACGACCACCTGCTCAACGTGTCGGGCGCGCGCAACTCCACCACGTTGCTGCGGCAGGCGTACGAGGCCCGGGGCAAGAGCCCCGAGCAGGCCGCCGACCTCGTGCGCTACACCGAGTACGCCGACTCCGCGTTCTCGTTGCCGGACTACCACGCGGCGTTCGGCCCGACCTACGAGGACAGCAGCATCCTGCGGTGGCTCCTCGGCCAGGCAAAGCCCGCCACCTCTGGCAACTGACAGTGCGGAGCCGGGCGACGTCTCGCCGCTGATCCGGCAGCGCTGATCCAGCGCCCGGTGATCATCGCGAGGCGTCGCCCGGCGACCGGCCGGAGGGGGTCCGGGGATCAGTTCAGGCAGGCGCGGAGGGCTGCGGTCAGTCGATTGGCCCGCTCGTCGCCCATCCCGCGCATCTGGTTGACCACGTACCCGAACCCGACCTGGTGCTGCGCGTCGGCGAAGGCCAGGTTGCCGCCCGCGCCGTCGTGGCCGAAGCTGCGCTCGCCCAGCAGTGGCCGGGCCGGTGGCGAGTGCAGCAGGAAGCCGGTCCCCCAGCGCTGCCCGGTGTCCGGCGGGCCGTGCCGCTGCTGGCCCCGCGACCGGACGACGACCGCGTCGTCCACCGACGCGGCCGTCAGCAGGGGTCCAGGCTGGACGTCCGACACGCAGGCCGCGTAGAGGCGCGCCAGGCCGTCCGCGGTGCTCACCGCGCCCGCGCCGGGAATGCCGGCGGCCCGGATGGACGGGTCGTTGAAGCTGACCAGACCGTCGTCGTCGGCGGGGAAGGCGAAGGCGCCTCCCATGGTGATTCCGCGTTCGGCGACCGGATCCACGAACGGGTCGGCATCCGGAGGGGGTGCCAGCCCCCAGGCGACGGTGTCGCTCTCGGCGGCGGGAAGCCCGAGCCAGGTGTGCAGACCGAGCGGCTCCGCGACGGTGTCATGGAAGTACGCGCCGGGGAGCCGACCGGTGATGCGGCGAATCACCTCGCCGACCAGCCAGCCGTAGGTCATCGAGTGGTAGCCGTGCGCGGTGCCCGGCTGCCACAACGGGGGCTGCGCCTCGATCGCCTCGATGACCGGATCCCACGCCAGAACCTCGTCCAGGGTCATGGGCCGGTCCAACGCGGGCAGGCCGGCCTGGTGCGTGAGCAGCCAACGCACGGGGATGTCCGCCTTGCCGTGCTGCCCGAACTCCGGCCAGTAGCGCGTCACCGGAGCATCGAGGTCGAGCCGGCCCTGCTGGACCAGCAGGTAGGCGCAGATCGCCAGGATTCCCTTGGTGCAGGAGAAGACGACGACCGGCGTGTGCGCGTCCCAGGGCCGCCCGGTGCGGGTGTCGGCCACCCCGCCGTACAGGTCGACGACCTTGCGACCCCGCACGTAGACGGTTGCCGCGGCACCGACCTCGCCGTGGGAGGCGAAGTTGTCGCTGAACACGTCGGCGACGCGGCCGTAGCCTTCGTCGACATGGCCGTGGATCTTCGGCTGTGTGTCCACTGCCTACCCCTTCACTGACCCCTGGATCAGGGCCTTGATGAACTGTCGCTGGAAGATCAGGAACACGATCAGCGTGGGCGTGAGGATCAGCAGCGATCCGGCGCACAGCAGTACCAGGTCGGTGCCCCACTGACCCTGGAACGCGCCGAGCGCTCCGGCCATGGTGCGTTTGGTGGCATCGTCGACGAGGACGATGGCCAGGAGGAACTGGTTCCAGGTCCAGAGGAACATCAGGATCGTCAGCGAGGCGATGGCCGGCCGGGCCAGCGGCATCTGGACCCGCCAGAACATCTGCCACGTGCTGCTGCCGTCCACCCGGGCCGCCTCGGACAGCTCGACCGGCACGTTGGTGAAGTGCGCCCGCATCCAGAACACCGCGAACGGCATGTAGAGGCCGATCAGCGGCAGGATGATGGCCCAACGGGTGTTGAGCAGGCCGAGATCCTGCATCTGATAGTAGAGCGGGGTGACCACGGCCTCGAACGGCAACGTCAGCCCGAGCAGGAAGAGACCGAAGACGAGTCGACCGCCGGGCACCCGCAACTGGCCAAGCCCGAACCCGGCCATGGTGGCGATGAGCACGGACACCGGCACGACACCGGCCACGATGATCAGGCTGGAACGCAGCAGAGCACCCATGTTGGCGGCGGTGAAGGCGTCGGCGAAGTTCCCCCACTGCGGGTCGGACGGCCAGGCCAGACCGGTGGGCACCGTGCCGCGTGGCTGCAACGCCGCCGAGAGCATGCTCACGAACGGCAACAGGGTGACGAGGATCAGCGCGATCAGGAAGACACGACCGGTCACCTGTTCACGGCGGCTCAGGTTCACGGCTTCTCCCCTCGGGTCAGTCGCTGGATCGGCAGCACACAGGCCAGCACCAGCAGCATGAGCACGACGGCGAGCGCAGAGGCCAGCCCGACCTGACGCTGCGAGAAGGCCAGCCGGTAGATCTCCAGGCCCGGCACTGTGGTCTGCAGGCCGGGACCGCCACTGGTGGAGATGTAGACGATGTCGAAGCTGGCCAGGGCGGCGATGACCGTCACGGTGAGGCAGACACCGATCTCCTGGCGCAGGCTGGGCAGGGTCACGGCGAGGAACTCACGGACCGGGCCCGCGCCGTCCAGCCGGGCGGCCTCGTAGAGCGCTGGATCGATCTTGCTCATGCCGGTGACCAACAGGATCGTGCAGAGGCCGAGCAGGACCCAGGCCCCGATCACGCCCACGGCGGGCAGCGCCGTGTCGAAGTCGCCGAGCCACGCGCGGGCGACGCCACCCAGGCCGACCGCGCGCAGCGCCTGGTTGACCAGACCGTTCGACGAGAGCAGCCAACTCCACGCGATGCCGGCCGCCACCAGGGGAATGACCTGTGGCAGGAACAGGATGGTCCGCACGACAGTGCCGAACGCGCCGGTGGTGATCCGACGCACCATGCTCGCCACCAGCAGACCGAGCGCGACGGGGATGAAGCTGAAGAAGACGATCAGGATGACGGCGTTGCCGATGATTTTGAGCAGGTCGCTGTCGGTGAACACGGTGACGTAGTTGTCCAGACCCGCCCAGCGGGCCACCCCGATCCCGTTCCAGTCGTAGAGCGAGTACTGCAACGTCAGGACGAGCGGGCGGAGGACGAACACCGCGTACATCACCAGGGCGGGCAGGACGTACAACCAGCCGGTCCCGGCCGCGCGGGCCCACCGGAGTCGGTGGGCCCGCTTGGGGGTCGGACGGGCGCGACGGTCGTCCCGCCCGGTTGGTGCGCTGCCGAGGGCAGACGTCATCGGGACAGTTCCTTCGCGTACTCGGCCTGGACGGCCTTCACGTACCCCTCGGGAGTCTGCTGTCCGGCGATCAGCTTCTGCATCTCCGGGGTGATCGCGGCGGCGAAGATGCCACCGGTGGCGTTCGCGGTGAAGTCCACCGCGCCGTTCTCCGCGCCGAGTTGCTGCGACGCCTTCAGGGTCTCGGCCAGCACCGTGTTCGGGGCGGCGGCCGGCACCGGAAGATCACTCGGGCCGCCGGGGCTGGAGCCCCCGACCGTGACCGCGATCTCGCGCGCCTTCGCGTTGGTGTGGACCCAGTTCAGGAAGAAGGCGGCGGCGTCGGGGTTCTTGGCCTTGGCGGAGACGCCGAAGGTGTTCGGGGCGGACATGGCGACGTGCTTGCCACCGGGGGCCTCCGTCGGGAACAGGAAGAAGCCCACGTTTCCGGGCATCCCCTTGTCCAGGTTGGCCGACTCCCAGTCGCCGTTGAACATGAACAGGCCGTTGCCCTTCTGGAACTCCCCCACCATCCCCGCGTAGTCGATGGCGTTGGCGTCCTTGGGGAAGTAGCCGGCCTGCGCCCACTTCTGGATGGTCTGGGTGGCCTTCAGCGCGGCCGGAGTGTCGAACGTGGCCCCCGGCTTCTGGAAGATCCAGTCAGCGACCTGGGTCGGGTCGCCGAACTGGTTCTGCAACGCCTGGTGCGGGAAGTTGATGCCCGCCGTGTTCTTGTTGAACTGCATGATCGGCTGGACCCCGGCGGTCTTCGCCTTGGCCAACAGCTGCTCGAAATCGGCGACGGTGGCCGGCGGCTGGGTCATGCCGATCTGGGTGGCCAGCTTCTTGTTGTAGAAGACGCCGGTGACGCTGTAGCCGAGCCCCATGCCGTACAGCGACCCGGTTCCCCGGGTGTTCTCGCCGACGCGCAACTGGATGAGCTGCGAGGCGGGAAACTTGTCCCAGCCGTACGCGGTGAAGTACGGGTCGAGGTTCTTGAGCAGGTCGTCCTTGACCAGGTCGACCATCGTCGGGAGCCGGATGATGTCGGGCGAGTTGTCCGACGCCATCACCCGCGGCGCGTTCTCCACGATCACCGTGAACTGGTCCTCGCGGATGTTGAACGTGACGTTGGAGTGTTGCTTGGAGAACTCGTCGGCCAGCGCCTTGGCCAGGGGGAAGCCGGTCTCCGCGTACATCTCCAGGGTGATCGGCGCGGTTCCGAGATCGGTCTTGACGGCGGCGTCGGACTTCGGGGTCGACGACCGGTCCTCCCCTGGCGCGCTGCAGGCCGTCGCGGCCATCCCGACCGACAGCAGCGACGCGAGGAGCACAGTTCTCCGTCGCGGGAAACTTGTCAGCAGTTCTGCCATTTCATGACTCCTCGACTATTCACCCGCCCCGCGGCCCACGACCGCGCGACGGCCCCACCGGAACCACCGCGCCGGACTGACGGCCGCCACGCGTACGTCGCGGCCGGTGGACCGAGCACGACACCCGTACCTGCCACCACGAGGTCCCGGCACGGCCACCGAAGGCGCTTCTGGATGCACCAGAAGTGGTCGCTAAACTGATTTAGCAGAGCATGCGCGTGGCACGGGAAGCTGTCAAGGACAACCTGGCAACAGGGCGGAAACGTCGGGTTCACACCACTCCCGGCGTGACCGACGCGAGATCTCGGGCGACGACGCATCATGATGGGCAGGAGCAGCGCCTATGGCACCGCGCCTGATTCGGAGGACTGATGGGCAGCAACAGAGCAACACTCGCCGACGTCGCGCGGAGAGCCGGGCTGTCCAAGACCGCCGCGTCGATGGTGCTCAACGGCCGGGAGGGCACCCGACTCTCGGCCGAGGCGCACCAGCGCGTGTTCGCCGCCGCGGAGGAACTCGGCTACCGACCCAACCTCGCCGCGCGCAGCCTGCGCACTCGCAAGACCGCCACCATCGCGTTCGTCTCCGACATCGTCGCCACCACCCGGTTCGCCGGCGACCTCATCCGTGGCGCCCTCGACGCGGCCCGCGAGCGGGACCACGTACTGCTCATCACCGAGACGCAGGGCGACGCCACCTTCGAGCAGTACGCCATCGAGGCCGTGCTCGACCGGCAGGTCGACGGGGTGATCTACGCGGCGATGGCCACCCGGCGGCTGACGGTGCCCCCGGCCATCCTCGGCGGTCCGGTCGTGCTGCTCAACGCCACCAGCTCCGACGGCCTGCCCAGCGTCCTCCCGGACGACGACCGGGCCGGCCGCACCGCCGCCAACGCCCTGCTCGAACTCGGCCACCGCGACGCGATCGCGCTCATCGGCCGTAACCGACTCAAGGAGGACGACCCCGAGGTCTCGCTCGCCGCCCGGGCGCGCCTGCACGGTATCCGGCAGGCGCTCGGCGACGCCGACGTCTCACTACTGGCCGAGTGCTTCTGCACCGAGTGGCTGCCCGAGCACGGGTACGCCGCGATGCGCGGGCTACTGGGCCGGTCCACCCGACCCAGCGCGGTCATCTGCATGAACGACCGCCTGGCCTTCGGCGCCTACCAGGCGCTCGGCGAGGCCGGACTGACGGTCCCGGAGGACATCTCGGTGATCTCGTTCGACGACGACCCGATCGCCGCATGGCTGCGTCCCGGTCTCGCCACCACGGCACTGCCGCACGAGCAGATGGGGCGACGCGCGGTCGAACTGCTCCTGGACGGCGGCGACACCGAGCCGTCGCTCGTGCCGATGCCCCTGCGCCGCCGTAAGTCCCTCGCCCCTCCGGCGGAATGACCGCAGGTCCCGCCGAGTCATCGTCCGCGCAGCCACGGACCACCGCACTGGACCTGCCCAGGCCGACGCTAAAACGGTTTAGTGCTAGGTTTCCCGCCATGCTTCGTCTACCCGACCACTGGGTGTGGGACAGCTGGTACGCGCGGGACGACAACGGCCTCTGGCACGTGTTCTTCCTCCGCGCCTCCCGTGCCCTGCACGACCCGCACCGCCGCCACCGCCGTGCCACGATCGGCCACGCCGTCTCCGCGGACCTGCACTCGTGGCGCCTGGTCGCCGATGCCGTGGTCCCCGCCGACACTCCCGGTTGGGACGATCTGGCGACCTGGACCGGCTGCACGGTCCGCGGCCCGGACGGGCGCTGGTACCTGTTCTACACCGGGGTCAGCCGCGGCGAGGACGGCCTCGTCCAACGCATCGGCCTGGCCGTCTCCGACGACCTGACCACCTGGCACCGGCACGGCACCGAACCCGTCGTCCAGGCCGACCCGACCTGGTACGAACTGCTCGACACAGACCTGTGGTACGAGCAGGCCTGGCGTGACCCGTGGGTCTTCCCCGACCCGGACGGGGAGGGCTGGCACATGCTCATCACCGCGCGGGCCAACACGGGACCGACGAACACCCGTGGCGTCGTCGGCCACGCCACCTCCACCGACCTCGTCACCTGGACCGTCCAGCCGCCGCTGTCGACACCGGCCGGCTTCGGCCACCTGGAGGTGCCCCAGGTCGCTGTCGTCGACGGGCAGCCCCTGCTGTTGTTCTCCACCGACGCCACCAGCAGCGCTCGCCGCGACGACCACCGGATCTGGGCGGCGACCGGCGAGACCGTCCGCGGCCCGTGGGACATTGCGTCCGCCCGCCCGTTCACGCACCCGCACCTGTACGCGCCGCGGCTGGTCCCCGGACCCGGCGACGGCTGGTCACTCATCGGTTTCCTCGACCACGTCGACGAGACGTTCGTCGGGGAACTCACCGACCCCATTCCGGTACGGTACGACGCCTCGACCGGGCTGGTCGTGGACCCGGCGCGGACGCTCACCGCGACGTGACGGCGATCCCGCGCGTGGAGAACGCCGTGCTCCGGCCCCGTCCCCCGCGCCCGGTGGGGTCGGTCGACGAGCGGTGACCCGCGCAGGTCCGGGCCGGGGCGGTACGGCCCCCAGCCCGGACCGTGGACAGCGCGTTACCTCAGCTCCGCACCTGCCACTGCTGGTTGGTACCACCGTTGCAGGACCAGAGGATCAACTTCGTGCCGTTCGCCGTCGCGGCCCCGTTCGCGTCCAGGCAGAGACCCGACTGCACGCCCGTGATCGTGCCGTTGGCGTTGATGTTCCACTGCTGGTTGGCCTGACCGTTGCAGTCCCAGATCACCACCGTGGTGCCGTTGGCGGTCCCCTGCCCGGAGGCGTCCAGGCACTTGGTGCCGTACACCATGAGCTGCCGGCTGGCGGTGTGGGTCCACCGCTGGTTGGTGGCGCCACCGATGCAGTCCCAGATCTGGGCCTGCGTGCCGTTGGTCGTGCTGGAGTTGCCGATCTCGGCGCAGCGGCCCGACTGGACACCCACGATCTGCACGTTCTGCGGGTTGGTGCCGCCGCCGCTCTGCACGCCGGCGGCGTTGATCACCGTCTGCGCGCCGGACGGCCAGTTGCCTCCGGAGACCGTGACGTTGCCGTTGACCACGTTGCCGCGATCACCGTTGGTCACGTTCGTGCTGTTGTTCGTCGACCAGTTGTTGGTGACGGTGAAGTTGCCCATGTTCTCCGCGTACCAGTAGTTGGCGGTGGCCCAGGTGCCGGTGGAGGAGAACACGTTGTTGCGGGCGGTGTAGTAGCGCGAACCCTCGTCGAAGTAGAGCCCGAACCAGCCGTTGGTCCGCAGGCAGTAGTTCTCGTTGATGGTCCCGCCCGGGTTCGCCGACAGCGTGTAGATGCACCCGCCGTCGGTCATCTGCTGCATCACGTCGTGCACGTAGTTGCCGATGACCTGGTTGTTCGCGGCGGTGGTCGCCGTCGTGTAACGCGGCTGGTAGTTGTAGAGGCCCCGGTTCGCGTAGTGCTGGCTGCCGCCGGCGTCGTTGGCGCCCCAGCCGTAGCCGACCGACAGACCGGTGTACGGCATGTTGTAGACCTCGTTGTGCGAGATCAGCGCGGTGTTCACGTAGGTGGTCAGGATCGAGACCACACCCCGGTACTCCAGGCCGAGGTCGTGCACCCGGTTGTTGCTGATGGTGATGTTGCGGTTGACCATCCGCTGGTCGCTGGGATGGTGGGCGTCGGCGCGTACGCCGCCGACCACGATGCCCCCGGCGGAGTTGCGGGCGATCTCGGAGCGGGTCACGGTGATGTTGCTGGCGCCCAGGCCGACACCGCTGGCGTGGGCGTTGGCGTCGTTGCCGATGCCGATGGCCGTCTGCCCGAGGTTGACGAACTGGGAGTCGCTGAAGGTGATGGTGTTCGCGGCCGAGACCTGCACGGCGGCGGGCATCTGGTTCCAGTTCGGCCGGGTGGCCTCGAACTGGGGGCAGCCGGCCTGGCAGGAGGTCAACGCGTCGGACGGACGGGACCACGTACCGGTGATGTGCGCCCCGGTCTGCTGGTCCGCGAAGCCGTTGCTGCTGCTCGGGCCGAGCCAACTGGTGCCGGTGAAGGTGATCCCGCTGAACGAGATGTGGTGGGCCGGCGCGTCATAGGTGCCGCCGACGTTGACCAGGGACTGGAGCTGCGGCAACTCCACGCTGACGGAGCTCATGTTCTGCCCGGCGAGCGGGATGTAGTTGAGCTGGCCGTTGCCCGGGTTGAGGTACCACTCCCCCGGTGAGTCCAGGAACTCGTACGCGTTGGTCAGGTAGAAGGGGCCGGCGCGGTGCGGGCTGGAGAGGGTGTCGAACCCGAAGGTGTTGTTGTTCCACGCGGGCTGCTGCATGGTCAGGAAGTTCCCGCTGATGCTCTGCACCGGCGAGTACCGGTCGGTGAACGAGCCGACGCTCTCCACCTCGACCCGGTTCTGGTTGCCGAGGTTGTTGAGGTAGTTGAGCGCGCTGTTGCTGAACCGCATGCCGCTCGTGGTGAAGGTGAAGTCGGCGCGGTTCACCGCGGTGCGAGCCCGCGTGGCGACGGCACCGTTGACGTAGAGCTGACGGGAGTCGAGGCCGGCGCCGACGTTGGCCCGCCAGATGTTCTTTCCGGAGTCGACGAGCGACCACCCGGTGACCGACCGGGCGCCGGTGATCGTCGGCCGGGCGGAGGCGGCGGCCCGCCAGATCACCTGGTAGCCGTTGGTGCCCGAGTCGGCAGCGGTGAGTCGCATCGGCGACGTGAGCCGGTAGGTGCCGTTGGCCAACTCCACGACGATGTCACCGGACATGGAGGTGTTCTGCGACCGCACCGCAGCCTGGGCGGCGGTCAGCGAACACGGTTGGCTGGCCGTGCAACTGCTGCCGGTGCCCGAGGGCGACGCGTAGAGGGTGGTGGTGGCCGCGGCGGCCGGGGACGCCGAGACGGCGACCGCGACCAGCGCCGTCAACGCTGTCGCGGCGGCACCGGCCAGCAGCCGGCGTAGCGACGGAGGGGACGAGGACACGGGACGGTGCTCCTGACGTGAGGGGTGGTGGTGGGGGTGGGGGCGCTGTGCCTCGACGGACGCGGGCCCGGGCCGTTATCCGAGGATCTCCCGGAGGTATCGCAGGCCGTCCGTGGCGAGGCGGTCCTGCGACGGTGCCAGCGGACGCCAGATCGCCGCGGCGGTGGCGATGGTCTCGTTCTCCGCGGTGAACGACTCGATGCAGATCGCGCCCTGGTAGCCGGTGTCCCGCAGCACGGTGAAGAACCGGGGCCAGTCGAAGTGGTCGGCCCCGGGGGCGCCCCGGTTGGTGCCGCTGACCTGGACATGCTTGATGTGCCGGCCGGCAGCGGCGAGGGCCGCGTAGGGGTCGGCCTCCTCGATGTTCATGTGGTAGGTGTCGATCATGATGCCGACACTCGGTGGTAGACCGTCGATCAGCTCGACCGTCTGCTCGATCGTGTTGACGACGCTCGTCTCGTAGCGGTTCAACGCCTCGACACCGATGCTCACCCCGTACTCGCCCGCCTGCTCGGCGACCGGCGCCAGGGCCCGCCGGAAATCCGCGTAACAGGCGGCGCGAGCCGTCGGCGACATCCGCCAGGTGCGACCCACCGAGGCGTACACGGGACCGCCGACGCATCCCGCGCCGACGGCCGCCGCGTTCGCCACGCACTCCTTGAGGTACGCCACCGTCGACTCGACGACCGCCGCCGGGGCGTCCACCAGGTCCCGCCCGGGCGGGGTGACCGCGCAGACGCCGGCGGCGACGAGACCGTGCTCCGCCAGCAGGTCCCGGGTGCGGACCGGGTCCCAGTCACCGGGCTGTTCGATCGGCAACTCGACCGCGTCGAAGCCGAACGACGCGATCCGCGGGATCAGCTCGGCCAGGGCCTTGTCGTCGACCGGCGAGGCCCAGACCCACGGGTTGACGCCGATGGCGTACATCGGAACCTACTTCCAGCGCTGCGGGTAGCCGGGCAGGTCGGTGCAGCCGCACATCGCGTAGTGCAGGGGCGGCATGCTCGCGTCGAGGTACGTGTCCAGGTTGTCCTGCGTGACGGTCGGCTGCGGCAGCTTCCACGGGTTGGACACCTGCTCGCCGTCGAGGATCCGCAGCGCCGCGATGATCGGCGTACGCCACTGGTAGGTCGGGTAGGTCGGCGCGATCGCGGTGAGGTTCTTGTCCTTCCAGATCTTCAGGAAGTCGAGTTGGTCCTCGCCGTTCATCGGCGGGACGGGCTTCCCCGCGTCCTGGAACGCCTCGACCGCCGCGACGGCCACCGCGCCGGCGTCCATCCAGACCCCGTCGATCGTGCCGTACCGCTGGATGTAGTCGTCGACGATCTTCTTGGTCTTGGCCGGGTCGCCGTCGGTGAACTCGACACCCACGACGTCTACCTTCGCCTTGTCGAACGAAACCTTCGCCGCCGACCAGCGGGTCTCCAGGACGTCGACGCCGGGCAGGATCCGCAGGGCCAGAACCTCGCCACCGGGCTTCATCTTCTGACTGACGAACTCGGCGCCGACGTGGCCGAACCCGTAACCGCCGATCGGGTTGATGAACGTCACCGGGCACTTCGTGTTGACACCGCGGTCGAAGACGACGACCGGCAGCCCGGCCTGGCAGGCCGCCTCGACGGCCGGGGTGAGCGTGGCGGTGGTGTTCGGCGAGACGATGAGCGCGTCGCAGTCCTTGCCGAGCAGGTCGTTGATGTCCGCGATCTGCTTCTGGTCCTTGCCTTCGGCGTCGACGTGCACGAACTCCGCGATGCGGCTCTTCTGCGCCTCGACCTCGGCCTGCATGGTCTTGAACCCGACCTGCCGCCACGGGTTGTTCAGGGCCGCGTTGGAGAAGCAGATCTTGTGCGGGCCGTTCTTCTTGAACTTGGCGGTGTCCACCATCTTCGGGTTGAGCACCTGCTCCCACGGCTTGTCGGCCGGGCCCGTCGGTGCCGCGTCGAGCAACGCGAGCTCGGCGTCGTAGTCGGCCTGCACGAAGAACTTCGACTGCTCCCCGGTGCCAGAGCCGGCGGCGGAGGCGCTGCCGGACGGGCCGGCGGCGGGCTCGTCGGTGGCGCAGGCGGTGAGGGACAGCAGGGTGACAGCGGCCAGCGCCGCTAGGGAACGTCGCACTATGGCTCCTCTTTATCTCGACGAAGAACGCGTTGCGGAGACCGCCACGGCGAGCAGGATGATCCCGCCCTGGACGGCCGACCTGAGGGCGCCGGAGACGCCGTAGAAATTCATCAGGGCGAACAGCAGTTCGAGGGTGAGCGCGCCGAGCATCGCGCCGACGACCGCGCCGCGCCCACCGCCCAACGCGACCCCGCCGAGGACGACGGCGGTGATGGCACCGAACTCCAGGCCGGCCCCGGCCTGGAACGACACCCCGCTGTAGCCGCCCAGGAGGATCGCCGCGACCGCCGCCGCGAGGCCGCTGAGCACGAAGGCGATCGTCCGGGTACGCCAGACGCGTACGCCGCTCAGCTCCGCGGTGCGCGGGTTGTCGCCGACGGCGACCAGGGTCCGCCCGAAGTCGGAACGCATCAGCAGCACGGCCACCACCGCCAGGACCAGCAGGACCAGCAGCGCGTACGGCACGCGGCCGAGCAGCGGCACGTCCTCGAAGGCGCGGCGGCCGAACCGGCGGAACTCCTCGGAGAGGCCGCCCTTCGGGGCACCGTCGGACCAGAGGTAGACCGCTCCGACCAGGATCAGGAACATGCCGAGCGTGGTGATGAACGACGGCACCCGCAGCCGGGTCGTGACGAGGCCGTTGACCAACCCGACGAGTGCTCCGAAGGCGAGCAGGAGCAGCACCACCGGCCAGGTGCGAGCCGGGTCGCTGTCGATCAGCCGGGCGGCGATGACGACCTGCGCGGTGACCAGGGAGCCGACGGAGAGGTCGAACTCACCGGCGACGATGACGAAGTACTGGCCGGCGGCGAGCAGGATGATCGGCGCGGAACGGCCGAGGAACGACATCAGCGACGGCGGGGACAGGAAGTCGGGCTGTCGGATGCCGACGAGCACCAACAGCACCGCGAGGATCGCGAGGATCGGCAGCACGCCACCGGGACGCACCCGGGGCAGCCGCAGCGGCAGCGAACGGGTCTGGAGGGTCTGCATGCTAGGCCGCCTTTCGCATGGCCCGGCGGGCGTAGACGGCGACCGCGGCGATGATGATGACGCCCCGGATCACCTGCTTGAAGAAGGCGTCGACTTCGAGCTGGTTGAAGATGGCGTCGATGCTGGCGAGCAGCAGCACCCCGCCGACGGTGCCGATCACGCCGCCGCGGCCACCGGCGAGGGCGGTCCCGCCGATCACCACCGCGGCGATCGACTCCAGGTCGTAGAGGCCCTCGGTGCCCACCCGGGGGGCGCCGGAGCCGAGCCGACTGGCGAGGTAGATGCCGGCCAGCCCCGCGCACATCGAGCAGAGCACGTGTGCGGTGACCAGGATCCGGTCGTTGCGGACGCCGGAGAGCCGGGCCACCTCCGGGTCGCCGCCGACGGCGACCAGGTGGTGCCCGAAGCGGGTCCGCGAGAGCGCGAACCAGGCCGCCGCGGTCACCGCGATGAGCAGCAGGAACGACACCGGAACCGGACCGATGCGCTGGTAGCCGAGGGACTGCACGAGCGTGGGCGAGGTGGTGCCGGCCGGGCCGTCGTAGCCGTTGTCGAGGTATCCCTTGAGCAGCAGCCCGACGCCGAGCGTCGCGATGAACGCGTTGACCCGGAACTTGGTGACGAGCAGCCCGTTGAGCAGCCCGATGCCCGCGCTCACGACAAGCGCGAGCCCGATGGCCGGCACCAGCGCGCCGTCGCTGCCGTTCATCGTCTCGGCCGCGACGAGGGTGCTGAGACTGATCACGTACGCCACCGACAGGTCGAGCGAACCGCCCAGGATGACCAGGGTCTGACCGACGGCGACGAGCCCGAGCCCGGCGGCGACGTGCAGCAGACTCACCGTCGTGGACTGGTTGAAGAGCTGACCGCCGTCGACGAGGACGACCAGCCAGCCGATCGCCAGGGTGAGGGTCAGGGCCACGAAGACGCCCGGTACGGAACGCCGGGCCGGCAGGAGCGACAGGGCACTCATGCGGCAGCCTGCCGCGTGGTCCCGACCGCCAGGGCGACGACGTCCTCCTCGCTCGCGCCGGCGGGCAGTTCGCCCGCGACACGGCCGTCGCGCATGACCACGATCCGGTCGCTCATCCCCAGCAGCTCCGGCAGGTCGGACGAGATCATCAGTACGGCGGCACCGTCCCGGGCGAGGCGGCGGACGAGGTCGTGGATGGCTGACTTCGCACCCACGTCGATGCCCCGGGTCGGCTCGTCGAAGAGCAGGATCCGCGGGTTGAGCGCCAGCCACCGGGCCAGCACGACCTTCTGCTGGTTTCCTCCGGACAGGAAGCGGATCTCCTGGTCGTCGCCGGCGGAGCGAACCTCCACGGCGGCGAGCAGCTCGCGCGCCCGGACGGTACGGGCGGCATGCCCGGATCGAATCGCGAACACGGCGCGGCTGGCGAGCAGCGCGTTGTCGAGCACCGACTGCCGGGGGACGATCCCCTCACCCTTGCGGTCCTCGGTGACGTAGGCGATGCCGGCCCGCATCGCGGTACGCGGTGAGCGCAGCCGGACCGGCCGGTCGTCGAGCGTCACGTCACCGGTGGTGAACGGGGACACCCCGAAGATCGCCCGGGCCAGCGCCGAACGGCCGGAGCCCTGGAGGCCGCCGATGCCGAGCACCTCACCGGCGCGCAGTTGCAGGTTGACGTCACGCAGCTTCCGGTTTCCCGCATCGCGAAGGTTGAGCCGCACCGGGCCGCGCTCCTCGGAGGCGGCCCGGTCCGGGTAGTAGCTGGACAGTTCCCGCCCGACCATGTGCCGCACCAACTGGTCCGCGGTGGTGTCCACGGTGTCTACGGTGGTCACCCGCCGGCCGTCCTTGAGGACGGTGATCCGACTGGACAGGTCGAAGACCTCGGCGAGCCGGTGCGAGACGTAGAGCAGGCCGATGCCTCGTTCCTGCAGTCGCCGCACCAACCCGTAGAGCAGCTCCACCTCGTGGTCGGCCAGCGCGGCGGTCGGCTCGTCCATGATGAGGAGTCGGGCGTCCAGGGCGAGCGCCTTGGCGATCTCGACGACCTGCTGCTGGGCGACGCCGAGCTGCCCCACCCGGGCGTCGGCCGGCAACGTGGTCTCCCCGATCGAGGCGAGTAGTCGGGTGGTGCGGTCGAGCATCGCCCGACGGTCGACCAGACCGCGGCGGACCGGCTCGTGGCCCAGGTAGACGTTCTCGGCGACGGTGCGCTCCGGGAGAAGGTTGAACTCCTGGTGGATGATGCCGACGCCGGCGCGCTGCGCGTCGCGCGGGCCACGGAACGTGCGCGACTCGCCGGCGAACTCGAGGGTGCCCTCGTCCGGGGTGTAGCCGCCCGAGACGATCTTCATCAGGGTCGACTTCCCGGCACCGTTCTCGCCGACGACGGCGTGCACCTCACCGGGGGCCACGTCGAGGTCGACGCCGTCGAGCACGCGTACGCCGAGGAAGGACTTGCCGATGCCCCGGAGGGTGAGTAACGGCACCGGCCGCGGGTCTGACATTCCGAAAGCCCTCACAGACAGTAGTCATCAATAAGGTTCGATCAAACGCTACGGCGGCTTCGAGGTGCCAGCCATCGAACTTTCGTAGGTAGCGGCGGATGCTTACGTTCTTCTATCGCGAACATTCTCTTGACATCGACGAAACATCACACGTATGAAGATAGATGTTTGGATGCCGGTCCGCAATCCTCGACCGGGGCCGATCGCCAAGGCCGGCAGCCAGATCGGCAGCGATGCCGCAGCGAGGAAGTCGATGGCATCCGTCGCCAACCGGGCAGGACGTCGGACGTCACTCCATTCATTGACAGTCATGGATCTCTAGCTCATCCTGACCTCGTGGACCACGGGACGAGAACCACCGCCACCGTCACGCTGGGTGACGTCCTGCGGCTCTGACTGCCGTTTCGGCGAACGGCATGAGGACAGGCCAGAACCGTCGTGCCCACCCACGCGTCGAGGCACAACCTGACGCAGCGTGGTGCTCGTGGTCACACCCCCACGCCCGCCCAACCTAGGAGACGGCATGCGTCGCAACACATTGCTCATCTCAGTGATCGCCGGCCTGTTGCTGGCGCTCGGACTCGCTCCACCCGCCTCGGCGGCCCCGGCCTTCCGCGCACTGTTGTTCACCAAGACCGCCGGCTACCGGCACGACTCGATCCCCGCCGGGATCAGCATGTTCCAGCAGCAGGCCGCCGCGAACAACTTCGAGGTGGTGCACTCCGAGGATTCCAGCGTCTTCACCGCCGCCAACCTGGCGACCTTCGACGTCATCATCATGTTCCAGACCTCCGGCATGGTCTGGACCTCGGCGGCCCAGCGCCAGGCCGTGGAGGGTTACCTCGCCAGCGGCAAGGGCATCGTCGGCATCCACAACGCCACCGACATGGGCATCGAGTCCGAGTACCCGTGGTGGGACCAGACCATCAACGGCGGCGCCCACATGCCCGAACACTCCCCCGGCGTGCTGCAGGGCACCGCCATCGTCGCCGACAAGAAGCACCCGTCGACGACCAGCCTGCCGGACCGGTGGACCCGAAGTGAGGAGTGGTACAACTTCGACACCAACCCGCGCGGCAACGTGCACGTACTGGTGACCGCCGACGAGCGCACCTACAACCCCGGATCCCGGGCGATGGGCCCGGATCATCCGATCTCCTGGTGCCGCAACGCCGGCGGCGGGCGGGTGTGGGCCACCGCGATGGGCCACGCCATCGCCTCCTACAGCGAGACGAACTTCCAGAACCACGTCCTCGGTGGTGTCAAGTGGGCGGCCGGCAACGCGCCCGGGGACTGCGGCGGCACCGTCTGGGGCAACTTCGAGAAGCGCACCCTGGACGACAACACCGTCGACCCGATGGCGATGGGTGTGGCACCGGACGGGCGGGTCTTCTACGTCCAGCGCGGCGGCCAGGTGAAGATCTTCAAGCCCTCCACCAACAGCACGGTCACCGCCGGCACGCTCAGCGTCTACACCGGCGGCGAGGACGGCCTCACCGGCATGGCGCTGGACCCCAACTTCGCCAGCAACGGGTACATCTACCTGTACCACTCGCCGGCCAGCAGCAGCACCGACGTCAACCGGGTCTCCCGCTACACGGTCAGCGGTGACACGCTGAACACGTCCAGCGGTGTGACGATCATCGACATCCCGGCGTACCGGGACCGCACCTTCCCCGAACCCGGCCACACCGGCGGGTACATCAAGTTCGGTCCGGACGGCAACCTCTACATCGGCACCGGCGACGACACGCCGCCGAACCTCGACCCCAACTGGCAGGGTTACGCCCCGCTGGACTGGCGCTCGGGCAAGTCCAACCTGGACGCCGCCCGCAGCGCCGGCAACACCAACGACCTGCGCGGCAAGCTGCTGCGCATCCGGCCCTCGGCCAGCGGCGGCTACACCATCCCGACCGGCAACCTCTACCCCCAGGGCACCGCGCAGACCAAGCCCGAGGTCTACGCGATGGGCTTCCGCAACCCGTTCCGCTTCTCGATCGACCCGGCCAACGGCTGGGTCTACCTCGCCGACTACGGGCCGGACCGGAACCCGCCCACCACCAACCGGGGCCCCGAGGGCCTGGTCGAGCTCAACGTGATCAAGCAGGCCGGTAACTACGGCTGGCCGTTCTGCCACGGCGACAACCAGCCGTACGCGCCGTTCAACCCGGACACCGGCGTCGTCGGCTCGAAGTTCAACTGCAACTCGCCGGTCAACAACTCACCCAACAACACCGGCCTGACCAGCCTGAAGCCGGTCGTCGCACCCAACATCTGGTACGGCTACGGCACCTCGCCGACGTTCCCGGAGCTGGGCTCCGGTGGCTCCGCTCCGATGGGTGGGCCGATCTACCGGTACGACGCGTCGAACCCGTCCGCGACGAAGTTCCCGCCCTACTACGACGGCGTGCACTTCTTCTACGAGTGGGCGCGGAACTACATCAAGGAGGTGCACTTCGACTCCTCCTCGGCGGTGACCCGCACCAACCCGTTCCTGCCCAACACGCGGTTCAACAAGCCGATGGACATGGAGTTCGGCAAGGACGGCTCGCTCTACCTGCTGGAGTGGGGCACCAACTTCGGTGGCGGCAACAGCGACTCCGGGCTCTACCGGATCGACTACATCCAGGGCGGCCGGTCGCCGATCGCCAAGGCCACCGGCACGCCGACCAGTGGTAGCGCGCCGCTCACCGTCCAGTTCAGCAGCGCCGGCACGGCCGACCCGGACCCGGGCAACACGCTGAGCTACCAGTGGACGTTCGGTGACGGCACCACCTCCACCGCGGCCAACCCGTCGAAGGTGTACACCGCCAACGGCAACTACACGGCGCAGCTGAAGGTCACCGACAACACCGGTAAGACCGGCTTCGCCAACGTCCAGATCACCGTCGGCAACAGCGCGCCGGTGGTCACCATCACCACCCCGCCCAACGGGGGCATGCTCACCTTCGGTGACCGGGTGCCGTACCAGATCACCGTGACCGATCCGGACGGCGGCACCGTCGACTGCTCGAAGGTGTTCCTCAACCCGGCGCTCGGTCACGACGACCACGCCCACGAGACCACCGAGTACCCGGGCTGCTCGGGCACCATCTCCACCGACCTGCTCGGTGGGCACCCCGACGGCGCCAACCTGTTCTACGTACTGAACGCCCGCTACACCGACAGCGGAGGTGCGGGGGGCGCGGCTCCGCTCACCGGCACCGCGCAGACGATCCTGCAGCCGAAGCACAAGCAGTCCGAGTACTTCAGCGGCCAGTCCGGCATCCGGGTCGTCGACCAGGCCGCCGCGGAGAGCACCAAGCGCATCGGTGACATCTCCAGCAACGACTGGATCTCGTTCAGCCCGATGAGCCTGTCCGGCATCTCGACGGTCAGCTACCGGTTGTCGTCGCCGTCGGGTGGCGGCTCGATCGAGCTGCGGGCCGACTCGCCGACCGGCACCCTGCTGGCCACCACCACGGTGCCCAGCACGGGTGGCTGGGACAACTACCAGTCCACGACACCGGTGAGCGTCGCCGCCCTCGGCGGGACGCACACGCTCTACATGGTGTTCAAGAACAGCAACAACTCGTTCGATCTGGACTCGCACACGTTCGGCGGCAACGGCGTCGGCACACCCACCAACGGTGGCGGCGGTCTGGCTGGCAAGACCTACACGCTCACGGCGCAGCACAGCGGCAAGCTGATGGACGTCAGCGGGGTCTCCACCGCCGACGGCGCCCAGATCACCCAGTGGGCTGCCACCGGCGGCAACAACCAGAAGTGGCAGGCCGTCGACGCCGGTAGCGGTGCGGTCTACCTCAAGGCGGTGCACAGCGGCAAGTGCGTCGAGGTGATCGGCAGCTCGACCGCGGCGGGTGCCTTCCTCCAGCAGGCCACCTGCAACAACGGCAACCAGCAGAAGTTCACCGCGACCGCGACCGGAACCTCCGGCGTGTACACGGTGCGCAACGTGCTGAGCGGCCTCTGCGTGGACGTCAACGGTGCCGCCACCGCGGACGGTGCCCGTCTGTTGCAGTGGACCTGCCACAGCGCCGCCAACCAACAGTGGCGCTTCACCGCGCTGTGAGCTGCGGCTTGTCGCGGTAACGAATGACGTCCCGGTCGGGACCGGTGTCCGATGAACGGCGCCGCTCCCGACCGGGACGTCTTCCTGTCAGCCGCGTCCGGAGGCGTCGTCCTGGCCTGGCGACGCGGCGAGCAGCCCCGCCGTCACCAACGCGCCCCAGAGTTCGTCGGGCACGGCGGTCTCGGACCGTCGCACCGTCTCGGTCACCTGCGCGCCGTCGCGCACCCCGACGACCGTCGACACCACTGTCGGATGCCTGCGTACGAAGGCGAGCGCCGCCTGCGGCAGGGTCACCCCGTACGTCTCGCAGACCGCCGCGATCCGCCGCGCCCGCTCGATCACCTCCGCCGGCGCCTGCCGGTAGTTGTAGACGGCGTCGGCCGGTGGCCGCTCCCGTGCCAGCAGCCCCGAGTTGTAGACGCCCGCGATGACGACGCCCACCCCCCGGCTCTCGGCGGCCGGCAACAGGTCGTCCGCCGCGCCCTGCTCCAGCAGGGTGTACCGCCCGGCGCACATCAGCACGTCGACGTCGGTCTCCCGCACGAACCGCGCCAGCATCGCCGACTGGTTCATGCCCGCGCCGATCGCGCCCACGACGCCCTGGTCACGCAGCTCGACCAGGGCGGGTACGGCCTCGTGCGCCGCCTGCTCCCAGTGGTCGTCCGGGTCGTGCAGGTAGACCACGTCCACCCGGTCCAGCCCGGTACGGACCAGGCTGGCCTCGATCGAGCGGAGGACACCGTCGCGGCTGAAGTCCCAGACCCGCCGGTGGCTGGCCGGCACGTCGAACCCGTCGGAGTCGCGCAGGTGCGCGTCCTGCGGCGACGGCACCAGGATTCGGCCGACCTTCGTCGACACCACGTACTCGTCACGTGGCCGCTCTCGCAACGCGGCGCCGAGCCGGCGCTCGGACAACCCCAGCCCGTAGTGCGGCGCGGTGTCGTAGTACCGGACGCCCGCCTCCCAGGCCGTGTCGACCGCCGACGCGAACTCCTCGTCCGTCGTCGTCCGGTACAGGTTGCCGCCCTGGGCCGCGCCGAAGCCCAGCTCGGTGAGGCGTACCTCCGGCCGGAGCGGTAGTGCCCGCGCCCTCACGCCGCCTCCAGCCCGTAGACCCGGCGTGCCGTGCCGCCCCAGACTGCCGCCTGGTCGGCCGCGTCGTGGTCTCCCAGCAGCTCCGCCAGCGCCTCGACCCAGCGAGCGTACGAGCTGGCGAGCAGGCAGACCGGCCAGTCCGAGCCGTACATCAGTCGGCCCGGCCCGAACGCGTCGAGCGCGTCCTCGACGGCCGGTCGGAGGTCTCCCGGTGTCCAGGACGGCCGATCCACCTCCGTCACCAGCCCGGAGATCTTCGCCGTCGTGTTGGGCGCATCCGCCAACGCCCGCAGGTCGCGGGTCCACTCCGTCATCTCCGGACGGTCCAGCGCGGGCTTGCCCAGGTGGTCGAGGACGAAACTCACCTCCGGCAGGTCGTGCGCCAGGCGCGTGGCCATGGGTAGCTGGTGCTGGCGGACCAGCAGGTCGAACACCAGCCCCGCCGCACCCACCGCGGCGATCCCCCGCCGGACGTCCGGACGGTCCAGGTACGCCGGGTCGGTCTCGCTCTGCACGAGGTGACGGATGCCGACGAGGCGTTCCCCGCCGGGCGCCGCCCGCAGGCGGTCGATGCGGGCGGCGACGTCGGCGGCGGTCAGGTCCACCCAGCCGACGACTCCACGGACGAGGGTGTCCTCGGCCGCGATGCCCAGCAGGTCCACCGTCTCCGCCTCCGACGCGATGGACTGCACCACCACGGTCGCGGTGACCCCGGCCGCCCGGGCCAGCGGCGCGAGGTCGGCGGGCTCGAAGTCGGCGTCGATGGCCGCCATCGTCACCGGGTCGATCCACGACTGGGGGTGCCGGGCGCGGACCCAGAGGTGGTGGTGCGCGTCGACGATCCCGGCCCGCCGAGGCCCCGGCCCGCCGGTCATCGGCCCAGCCAACCGCCGTCGACGGGCAGCACGATCCCGTTGACGTAGTCGGATGCGGCCGACGCCAGGAAGACGGTGGCGCCCCCGAGATCGTCGGCGCGGCCCCACCGGGCGGCCGGGATCCGGGCGAGGATCGCCTGGTTACGGTCGGGGTCGTCGCGCAGCGCCTGGGTGTTGTCGGTCGCGATGTAGCCGGGGGCGATCGCGTTGACGTTCACCCCGTGGGCCGCCCACTCGTTCGCCAACGCCTTGGTGAGGCCGGCCACGCCCGACTTCGACGCGGCGTAGCCGGGGACGGTGATGCCGCCCTGGAAGCTCAGCAGCGACGCCGTGAAGATGATCTTCCCTCGGCCGCGCTCGACCATCGTCCGGCCGATCTCCCGGCTCAGGACGAACTGGCTGCTGAGGTTCACCTCGATCACCTGGTCCCACATCTCGTCCGGGTGCTCCGCGGCCGGAGTGCGGGCGATCGTGCCACCGTTGTTGACCAGGATGTCCACGGGCCCGAGAGCCGTGAGGTCCCGGGCCAAGCCGTGCACGGCGGCCCGGTCACCGAGGTCGACCCGCAGCGCGGTGAACCGGCGGCCGGCGGCCCGCACCAGGCGTTCGACCTCGCTGCCGCTCGCTTCGAGCTGGGCGGAGACGCCGACGATGTCAGCACCGGCCAGGGCCAGGGCCTCGGCCATGGCGAGGCCGATGCCGCGCCGGGCCCCGGTCACCACTGCGGTCTTACCGGACAGGTCGAACAGCGCCGTCATTTGCTACCTCCCTGTAGATCGAGCAGCACCTTCATGACGCCGCCGCCTTCGAGCGCCGTGAAGGCGGCGGCGGCCGCGTCGATCGGCTCGACCCGGGAGATGAGCTGTCGTGCCGGGATCGCGCCCGAGGCGACCAACCGGATCGCCTCCACCATGTCGTCTCGCTGGTAGAGCCGGGCACCGAGGAGTTCCAGCTCGCGCCAGAAGAACCGGTGCAGGTTGACCTCGCGGGGCTTGGGGTGGATCGCCACCATCACCAACCGGCCCCGGGTGGTGAGGACGTCGACCGCCGTGGTGACACCGGCGGCAGCACCGGACACTTCGAAGGCGATGTCGGCGCCCGCCCCGTCGGTGCGGTCGTTGACGAGTGCCACGACGTCGGTCGAACCGGGGTCGACGGCCTCGATCCCGACGCCGCCGGCCACCTCACGCCGGTAAGGGTCCGGCTCGACCAGGAGCACCCGCGCACCACGGCTCTGCGCGACGGTCGCGATGAGCACCCCCACCGGCCCACCGCCGACCACGACCACCTGGTCGTCGGCGGACACACGTCCCCGCCGGACGTCGTGCACGGCGACCGCGACCGGTTCCACGAGCGCCGCGTGGTCGAGCGGTAGTTCCTCTGGCAGTGGCAGGACCAGCTCCGCCGGCACGTTCCAGGACGACTGCATGGCGCCTGCCGAGTCGATACCGAGGAAGTTCATGGCGTGGCAGATGTGCGACGTGCCGCGCTGGCAGGCCGCGCACTGTCCGCACGGGCGGGTCGGCATCACGGTGACGGGCTGGCCGACGGTCACGCCGTCGACGTCAGCGCCGACCGCCGCGACTCGCCCGGACATCTCGTGCCCGATGATCGCGGAGTCACCGACCCGGGTGTCCATGTCGCCGTGGTAGATGTGCAGGTCGGTGCCACAGATTCCGGTGTAGGCCACGTCGATCCGCACCTCTCCGGGACCGGGTGGCACCGGTTCGCGGTCTTCGATTCCGAGGTCACGCGCCCCCCGGTAGACGACTGCCTTCATCGATCCTCCGTCTCGACGGTCGGTACGTCGGTCGTGCCGACCGAGCATGGTCGTGGGTGCACCGCCGCGACGGTGCACCCACGCTCCTCCTGACGTGGTGCTCAGCTCACTACCGCCCGGTGGGCGCCACCTCGTTGTGCGAGTTCAGCGACACGACGGGCACCTGCCGGCCCGCGACGATACCGTCGACACCGGCCAGCAGCCGGCGGCCGGCGCGCTCCGGCCGGACGTTGGGACTGTCGGCCGTCTGCGCCTGCGGACGGCGGTTGCCGGCCCGGATCAGCTCCTCGTCGACGCGGACACCGAGCCCGGGTGAATCGCCGAGGATGAAGGCGCCGTCCTCGACGTGCAGGTCGATGGAGACACCGGCCGGCCGGTGCAGGTCCTGCAGCTCGCTGGTCAGGTGGTTCGGCACCGAGGTCGCCGCGTGCAGCAGCCCGACCGGGCTGTTGCCGATCGGGCTGACCGGCAGGTCGTGGGCGTGGGCGAGGGCGGACACCCGCAGGAAGTGGGTGACCCCCCAGACGGCGGCCATCTGGACGATGTCGACAGCGCCGGCGGCGATCAGCGGGCGGTACTGTTCGAGCCCGGTGAGGTTCTCGCCGGTGGCGACCGACGCGGACACTCCTCGGCTGACGGCGGCGTGCCCCTCGGCGTCCCAACGCCGGACGGGCTCCTCGATCCAGATGAGGTCGAGGGCGCGTTCGAGTTCGCAGACGTGCCGCACGGCCTGCTTGCGGGTCCATGCCTCGTTGACGTCGAGCATCAGACCTGGCCGCCGGCCGTGCCCGGCCTCGGTCAGGACGTCTCCGACCAGGCCGAGCCGGTGCCGGTCCCGCTCGATGTCGAGGCCACCCTTGAGCTTGGCGGCCCGCAGGCCGTGGCTGGCGTAGACCTCGTACGCCGCGACGAGTTCGTCGTCGGTCAACCCGATGTCCAGGCCGGAGGCGTAGGCGTTGACCCGCCGGTCGCGTCCGCCCAGCAGCCGCCACAGTGGCTCGCCGGCAGCCTGCGCCTTGATGTCCCACAGTGCGGTGTCGAGGGCGCCGATGGTGCCGAACACCGGTCCCGCGTGCCCGGCCTTGAAGGTGTGCCGCAGCATGCGGTCGTACAGGGCCGTCACCGCACGGGGGTCTTCGCCCTCGATCGCAGCGAAGATCCGCTCGATCTCGACGTGCGGCCCGAGGCCGACGCCCGTGATGCCCTCGTCGGTGTCGACGAGGACGATCGAGACCGGGACCACCCCGTCGGCGAACACGCCGTTGGCGTCGCCGACGGGGCGCCCCCATTCCTGGACCGTGGTGAGCGTCCGAAATCCCGTGATCCGCATGTCAACCCTTCGTGGAACCGGCGGCTACGCCGTCGGCAATTTGGCGCTGGAGGAACAGGTAGACCAAAAGGACGGGTATCGCGGCGATCAGCACCCCGGAGGCGAAGGTCGGGATGTTGTCGGAGTACTGCCCTCGCAACGAGGTCACCCCGATCATGAGCGTCCGGTTCTCCGCCGACGGCATCATCACCAGCGCCATGAGGACGTCGTTCCAGCAGAACAGGGCGTTGAGGATGCCGACCGACAGCAGCGCCGGGGTGCCCAGGGGCAGCATGATCCGGCGATACACGCCGTAGAGGGTGTTGCCGTCGATCCGGGCGGCGTCGATGATCTCCGGTGGGATGCCCTTGTAGTAGCTCGTCATCAGGAAGACGGTGAAGGGCAGGAACTGGGCCACGTAGACGAGGATCAGACCCGGATACGTGTCGATCAGTGCGGTGTCGGCCATGATCCGGGCGAGCGGCACCATGATCACCTGGAACGGGATGAAGAGCCCCGCGAGGCAGCCCAGGAACAACGCCGACGAGCCACGGAACCGCAACTGGCTCAGCGCGAAGCCGGCCATCGACCCGAGCAGGAGGAGCAGTAGCACCGACGACGTCACCACGACCAGCGAGTTGACGAAGTATCGGCCCATGCCGACGCTGGTCCACGCCGTGCTGATGTTCTCCCACTGCAGGGTGCTGGTCAGGGAGAACCGGTCCAGGATGTAGTCCCGGCGGGTCTTCAACGCGACGTTGGCGGTGAAGAGCAGCGGGTAGATCGTCGCCACCGCGAGCAGTGACATCGGGATGGCGATCATCCACCGTCCCAGACGGACGCGGGACATCAGTCCACCTTTCCCGATCGTTCGAGCAGCTTGATCTGCAACAGACCCACCACGAGCATGATCGCGAAGAGGATCGTGGACGCGGCGGACGCGAGCGCCGGCCGGTTCATCTGGCCCTGCTGGATCCAGATGTAGTACTCCGGCAGGTACGTCGAGCCCTCCGGACCACCGCTGGTCATGACGAACAGCAGCCCGAACATGGAGGTCAGCATCCCGATCATCGTGGTCACGAAGACGAACTGGATGGTCCGCGAGAGGCTCGGGATGATCACGTGCCAGACGACCTGGCGCAGTGACGCGCCGTCGACCCGGGCGGCGTCCAGCAGCGCGGCGTCGAGCGTGGCGAAGCCGGCGAGGAAGACCACCAGGGCCATACCGAAGGTGGCCCAGATGTGTACGCCCACCACCACGAACATCGCGACGTCCGGGTCGCCGAGCCAGTCCACCGGGCTGACCCCGGCCGAGCCGAGGACGGCGTTGACCGGGCCGTCGAAGGCGAGCAGCAGGTTGAAGATCGCCCCGACGATGACCGGTGAGAGCACCGCGGGGAAGAAGTAGACGCTGCGGTAGAGACGGTGGCCCGGCACCCGAAGGTAGATGAACGTGGCGAGGAGACCGGGGATCGCCACCGCCACCGGAAGCAGCAACACCAGCAGACCGACGTTGCCCAGCGCGGTACGGAACAGCGGGTCACCGAACAGCTCTTGGTAGTTGCCGAACCCGACCGCTTCCCCGTTCTGTTCACCGTCACCGGTGAAGGAGAAGTTGACGCCGAGGATCAGCGGGTAGAGCCGCAGCGCCACGATGATCAGGACAGCCGGAGCGACCAGGATGTAGGGAGCGAAGCGCTCGGCCCCCGAACCGCCGCGGGTGCGACGGGGACGGGTGCCACCCCGGCGTGCGGAGGGTGTGGGCGCCGGGCTGCCGGCCCGCCCGGCCGAAGCCAGGCGGACCGACGGTTGCGTGTTTCCGATCGACACGGGGTCAGCCGGCCTGGTCGGAAGCGGCCAACTGCTTCACCACCTCGTCGACGGTGATCGAACCGCTGAGCAGCTGCTGGGACAGGCGCCCCATCAGGTCGATCGTCTTCGAGGAGAGCGCGACGTGCAGAGCCGGCTTACCGGTCTTCAGCTCGCCGACGATGGTGGCGGCGGCCGGGCCGGCCTGCGACACGTCGATCGTGGTGTCGGCGACGATCGCCCCGGCGTCGGCGTAGAAGGCCTTCAGCGCCTCGGCCGAGGTCAGGGAGCGCACCAGGTCGGCGGCCACCTTCGGGTCCTTGGTCCACTTGGCGACCGCGTAGCCGATGCCACCGTCGTACGGAAGACTCGGGGTGGTGCCGGCGGTGACGACCGGAGCCTTCATCACGCCGAGCTTCTCCGGGGTCAGGAACTCGTTGAAGTCCTGCCAGTGCCCGACGTCCGACATGAGGCCCATGACGTGGGCGGCCTTGCCGGACTGGAAGGCCGCGAAGGAGTCGTTGAACATGGCGGTGGAGTTGGCCCCGTCCGTGTTCATCTTCCTGTCCCCGGTCTCCTTCCAGAGCTCGAAGATCCGCTTCACGTTCGGCGAGTTCCAGTCGCGCTTGCCGGTGATCCAGGCGTCGTACTCCGCCGCGGTGAGGGTGACCGACCCCATGCTGGAGAGCCAGAACTGGATGCCGACGCCCTCCTTGTTGCCGAGGGCGAAGCACTTGGAGCCGGCCTTGGCGACGGCGGCGCAGTCCGCGACGAACTTGTCCCAGGTGGTCGCCGGGCTGGCCGGGTCGAGTCCGGCCTTCTGGTAGATCGTCTTGTTGTAGTAGATCGGGTAACCCTGCAGCGTCACCGGGCCGCCGTAGACCTTGCCGTCCTTGGTGAACGCCTCCCAGCCGGCCAGTCGCTGCTTGTCCTCGGCCACGTAGTCGGTGAGCGGCACCAACGCGTCCACCCGGTCGCGGATCTGGCCGCCGCCGTTGAACATCATGACGTCCGGGCCCTTACCGGACTGGATCGCCGCACCGAGCAACGTGTAGTACTGGTCGAAGGGCTGCGCGACGAATTCGACCTCGACGTCCGCGTGCTTCTGCTTGAAGTCGGCCTTCGCCTTGTCCAGATACGATTTGGCGAACGGCTCGCCGGACTTCCAGTCCCACACCACCAACTTGCCCTCGGAACTCTTGGACGAGCTCGAGTCGCTAGCACTTCCACAGCCGGTCAGGGCCAGTCCAACAACGAAGACGGCCGACCATATTGCGCGCTGTCTCATGAGTTGTCACCTCTGAAAGTGGGGTGGCCGACGACCCTGCCGTCTGCCATCGTTGATCGGAAAGTAACTCGTATGACGTGTGACGTCAATACTCGGCCGTAGACTGGCCGGGACGTCGTGCCACGGCGAGTCATTCGGAGGGGACATGACGCCAGCTCAGGAGACAGCGCTGAACAATCCGGCAAGCCCGGCGTGGGTACGTCGACCGACAAACCTCGCCCGGGCGGTCACCGCCGAACTCGTGCAGCGCATCGTCCGTGGCGTACACCCGTCGGGTACGTCCCTGCCTCCTGAGCCCATCCTCTGCGAGACCTTCTCGGTGAGCCGGACCGTCGTCCGAGAAGCAGTCAAGATCCTTCAGGAGAAGGGGCTGGTGCAGGTCCGCCAGGGCGCCGGCACCATGGTCACCCCGGCCTCACAGTGGGACATGCTCGACGAACTGGTCCTCGCGGCCACCATCGCCGAGGACGACAGCCTCGCGATCCTCGACGACCTGGTCGTCACCCGACGGGTGCTCGAGTCCGACATGGCGAACGTCGCCGCCCGGCTCGCCGACGCGGAGACCATCGACCGGCTGCGTGCCATGGTCGACGGGATGGACGAACTGGTCGACGACCACGTGACGTACCACGAGCATGACCGGGCCTTCCACGACACGATCATGCAGGCCTCCGGCAACCGCATCGCTCGCGGTGTCGTACGCGCGCTGGAGAGCCAGGTCATCAACACCGCCAGCTACATGGGCCGCACCGAGCGCGCCCTGTGCGTGGCGTCCAACCAGGGCCACCGGCGGATCTACGAGCGCATCGCCGCCCACGACTCCGAGGGTGCCGCCGAGGCGATGTTCACCCACATCACCGAGGCCTGGCTGGTCCGCCGCAGCGGCTCGGGCAAGCCGGTTCGTCTGCAACGCTGAGCGGCAGCGCCACACTCCCCGCACGGGAGCGGACGCTGCCGCCGACGTCAGCGCCGGCCTCGCCGGCGACCAGGGTCAGGAGAACTGCGCGAAGAACCTCCAGATCTCACCCTTGGTCCAGGTCGTGATGCCACTCTCGGCGTAGGTGCCGTCCACCGGGCCGGGCATGTGGCCGTTGTCGTACGCGGCCCACTGCACCGGGTACCCAGACCGGCAGCCCGAGTAGGTGGTGGTGATGTGGGTGCGGCTACCCGCGCCCGGCTCGGGCGGGTTCTGGGCGGTGCACCCGTTGTTCCGGACGAACGTGTCGCGCAGCGACCGCCCCTGGGAGATGCTCAGGACGTTGTCCGAGATGCCGTGCAGGCCGAAGTACGCGATGGGCTGCGTCCCGCCGCTGCACCCGCTGATCTGTCCACCGGAGATGACCGCGACGGCCCGGAAGACGGTGGCCCGGGCGCAGGCGATGGCGTAGCTCATGCCGCCACCCCAGCTGAAGCCGAGGGCGAACCGCTGCCGCGGGTTGACACAGAGACTGCTCTCGATCCGGCTGATCATGTCATCGACGAAAGTGATGTCCTCACCGCCGGAATTGCCCCAACCATTGCCGAACCCCTGCGGGGCGACCAGGATCGCGCTGTTGTTCGACTGTTCCTGCTGCCCGTAGTAGGACCACGGCGTTCCGCTGGTGCCGCCGGAGGAGACGTCCTGCATGGTGCCGCCCCGCCAGTGGAAGGCGAAGATCAGCCGGTAGGGGTTGCTGTTGTTGTAGTTGGCCGGTACCCGCAGGGTGAAGGTTCGGCTCTTGCCGTTGCTCTGGATCGTGTGGATGCCGCTGGACAGCGTCGGCGCCTTGCCACAGCCGCTGCCACCGGACGGTGGCGGGTTCGTGCCGCCGTCGGTACGGACGAGCTGCCACTGCTGGTTGGCGCCGTTCCAGTCGGCGTACTGCACGATGTTGCCACCGTCGGCCGTGGACGCTCCCTGCACCTCCATCGCCTTGCTGCTGTGCCGGCTGATCAGTCGGACGTGGCC
This sequence comes from Micromonospora sp. WMMD961, assembly GCF_029626145.1. Classification (NCBI taxonomy): domain Bacteria; kingdom Bacillati; phylum Actinomycetota; class Actinomycetes; order Micromonosporales; family Micromonosporaceae; genus Micromonospora; species Micromonospora sp. WMMD961. The sequence continues at coordinate 2,286,831 of NZ_JARUBJ010000002.1, read as the reverse complement.
GCCGTCCGAGTCGGCCAGGCGGAACTGCTGGTTCGTGCCGTTGAGGTCGGACCACTGGACGATCGCGCCGCCGTCGGCGGTCGAGAAGCCGCTGACGTCGAGCACCTTGCCGGAGTGCCGGGACTTCACCCGGTAGTAGCCACCCCCCGAGTCCACGAACTGCCACTGCTGGTTGGCGCCGTTGTTGCGGGTCCACTGGCTGATTCGCGCGCCGTCGTTGGTGGCCGAGGCGTACAGGTCCAGCGCCTTGCCGCTGTTGCGGTTGACCAGGACGTACCAGGCGTTGGTGTCCACGGTCGCCGCCGCCGCGGGCGCCGGGTTGACCGCGACGAGCGCGCCGGCCGCCATGACCGCGGCCGCCGCCGCAGCCAACCCGGACCGCCAGCGACGTCTTGGTGGAGAGGCGGGACGAGCCTCACCGATGACCTTCATGGTGCACTCCTTCGATCGGGGTCACCCACGATCAGAACGCAAGCGGGTGCCCTGGCGTGCGTGCCGGCGACTGGTGGTGGCGTCAGCACGTCTGGGGTATGGGATCTGGCCGCCGCCGAGCGACCTTGGACCCGGGCCACGGACCGACCGGGGATCAGGCCCGCGCCGGGTGTGCGGTGCCCATCTGGCTCCCGGCAGCCACCTGGCCCGCGGGTGAAATTAGCGCTAACGACGTCATACGTCAAACGATTGACATCGATTCGCTTTGGGATCCCACGGCTGGCGGTATGGGCTCTGGCAACGCCCCTCGGGTCTTCGGGCCTGGACGCAGCAGTGACTTGACGTCACCGTTGTTATCGCTCACAGTCGATGGACGATGGGGCGGCGCCGATCGGGCGAGCGGCACCTCCTCAGCGGGCACGAACAGCGGCCCGCCCCGGGTGGGGGCGGGCCGCTGTCCTTGCACCAACCTTGTCCGGTCGCTATCCGATCCGGACCAACTGCCACTGCTGGTTGTTGCCGCCCCAGTCGGCGTACTGGACGACGTTTCCTCCGTCCGCGGTGGACGCGCCCTGCACCTCGACCGCCTTGCCGCTGTTGCGGTTGATCAGCCGCAGGTACCCGTCGGACGAGTTGGCGATCCGGAACTGCTGGTTCGTGCCGTTGAGGTCGGACCACTGGACGATCGCGCCGCCGTCGGCGGTCGAGAAGCCGCTGACGTCGAGCACCTTGCCGGAGTGTCGGGACTTCAGCCGGTAGTAGCCGCCTCCCGAGTCAACGAACTGCCACTGCTGGTTGTTGCCGTTGTTCCGCGACCACTGGCTGATCCGCGCACCGTCGTTGGTCGCCGAGGCGTACAGGTCCAGGGCCTTGCCGCTGTTCCGGTTCAGCAGGACGTACCAGGCGCTGGTGTCCACGCCGGAACCCGGCGGAGGCGTGGTGGGCGGGGTCGAGCCGCCGTTGAGCGCGTCCAGGACGGCGGTGTACGCGGCCTTCTTGTTGCCGTTGCAGTCGAACAGCAGCGCGTTGTCCGAGCCACGCCACGAGTCACAGTCACGCACACCCCAGGTGGTGATGCCGGTGCAGCGGGAGACGGCCAGGCAGGCGCGGGTGACCGCACCGAAGATGTTCGCCTGGTTGCCACCGGTCATCACGTCCAACTCGGTGATCTGCACATCCACACCGAGATCGGCGAAACGCTGCAGATTCGCCTGGTAGTCAGAGGCCAACGACGTACCCAGGTGCGACTGGAACCCCACACAGTCGATCGGCACACCACGGGACTTGAAGTCCCGCACCATGTTGTAGATCCCCGTCGACTTCGCGTTGATCCCGTCGGTGTTGTAGTCGTTGTAACACAACTTCGCACCCGGATCCGCCGCCCGCGCCGCCCGGAACGCCGCCTCGATCCAGTCATTACCCGTCCGCTGCAGATTCGAGTCACGCCGCCCACCCGAACCACCATCGGCGAACGCCTCGTTCACCACATCCCACGAGTGGATCTTCCCCCGGTAATGCGTCGCCACCTGCGTGACGTGGTTGATCGCCGCGTTGCGCAACGCACTACCCGACATGCCCTGCGCCCAACCCGGCTGCTGCGCATGCCACAGCAGGGTGTGACCCCGCACGCTCATCCCGTTGGCCTGCGCGTGACTGACCAGACGATCACCACTGGAGTGATTGAACACCCCCTGCTGCGGCTCGTTGGAGGCCCACTTCATCTCGTTCTCAGCCACGACACTGTTGAACTCACGGTTCAGGATCGTCGTGTACGCGCTGGTGGACAACTTGTTGACAGCGACGGCGGCACCGAAGTAACGGCCCTTCTCCGCAGCCGCCGCCTTCAACGTCGTGCCGGCGCCGGCTGCGGGAGTCAGCGCCACGGTCATACCGGTGGTGAGGGCGACGGCGAGGGTCGCCGCCGCCAGCAACGTTCTCCGTGGTTTCATGTCGTTCCTTCTCAGTGGTTGCATCGGTGGTGGTGATGTGCCACTTCAGTCAGGACGGCCGCCTGGTGCCGGCGCACGCAGCTGGGGAAGGCGTTCGCCGGCACTGCCGGGAGCCCTGAGGTGACGTCCGCCTGCCCGGAGGGGACGTCGGGAGCCGAGGCACGACCCGCAGGGTTCGCCCGGTGAACCCAACACAGCGATCGCTCTCTATGTCGAGAGTGAGCGATAACATGCCGTTCGTCAAGTCGTAACGAGCCGTTCACGCCATTCCGCCGGAACACCTCGAATCGCCCACCACCGGCCGCCTGCGGGGATCTCTGCCTTTCGTCGCGCCACCTGCGGACGGGCCGGACCGTCGGACCACCGGGAGACGCCTGACGGTGGTCCTGTTATCGCTCACAGCTAGGAGAGACTGGGCGACGACGACGCGTACCGGCCGCAGCAGCGGGCGGTCGTCAGCCAGCAGACCCGCCGCGCCCCCGCTCCGCCAGGCTCGCCTCGACACGTACTCCGGCAAGCATGTCGGCGGTGGTGTGTGCCCGGATGTCGGGCTGTGTACCGTCGGCGAACCGCGCGACGACCGCCCGAACGTGTCGCTCGGCGGGCGCGGCGAGGCCGTCGTAGACAGCCGCGAACAACTCCTGCGCCGCCCCCCGGAGCCACCCCTTCGGGAGGAGTTCCACAGGCAACTGCGGATCAAGTGCGGGGAACCGCCGGAAGGTGTCCATCACCTCGGTACGTGCCCGCACCGCGGCGGCACCGTCGACCTCCCCGGACACCACAGCGGGCAGCAGCGGCGTCCAGCGCCGGAGGAACGCGTCGTAACTCCGGCTGATCGCCTCGATGTCCCAGGCCTCGATCGGGGCACGATGAATAGCCGACGCGAGCGGGGCCTGCCGGCCGCGAAACACCGTCACGGCACCGAGGGTGAGCTGTTCGAGACGAGCCCGGGCCGGGGCGTTCAGTTCGCGCGGCGAGATCCACAGCCCGTCGTACAACGGCGCGTAGCCGAGCCACCGCAGCTGAGCCCGCAGGGCTCGGCGCTGCGTACTCAACTCCTGCGGCAGCGAGAAGGCGACGACCGTCCAGCACCCGTCCCATCGCACCGTCGAGGTGGTGGAGGTGAGGATCCAGTGGGCGCCGGCGGAGAGGCTGGCGGCCGCGGCGGGGCTGAGCCGGTACGAGCTGCGCCGTCCCAGTCGGCTGCCCTCCAGGACGCCACGGCGGGCCAGCCGGCTGATCGCGGTGCGCGCCCCGGCCGTCGTCACGCCGGTCTCTCCGAGCAGCGCCACGATGGCGGCGGACGGGAGGGAGACACGAGTCCGCAGCGTGTAGTCCGCCAACAGGGTCACGGCGACCCCCTGGGGCGAGTTGCCCACCTGTCGTCGGGGCAGCCGGAGCTCGTGGTCTCCGTCGTCCGGATATATCTCGTCGATGTCGAACGGGCTTGCCACAGGCGCTCCGTGCTCTTCAGGGACGGTGTGACGACTGTAGACGGATTGCCGCCCCGCCCGCCCCCGGGACCGGCTATCGATCGAGTTGTTTCGATTGACACTTGTCGGCCCGAGGGGAACACTAATTGCCACGCAATGCCGTCCGGAGCCGGGCAGGGCAAGCCACAGGTAGCGGGCAGGCGCGATCACGCGGGAACCGGGCGCACCCGCTGACGGATCGCGCGACCAATCCCAGCCGAACCGGCAATCGAAGGAGTCGTCCGTTGAGAATCAAGAGAAAACTGCTGCTCGCCCTCGCCTTGCCGCTGGTGACAGCCGGCCTGGTGGTCCCCGCGCTCCGGCCCGCGTACGCGGCGTCGCTGACCGAGGTGACCAGCTTCGGGGACAACCCGGGGCGGATGCGCATGCACGTCTACGTACCGGACAACCGCCCGGCCAAGCCGGCGACGGTGGTGGCCATGCACGGCTGCGGAGGATCTGGCCCCGGCTTCTACTCCGGAAGCGAGTTCGCCAGCCTCGCCGACCGCTACGGCTACATCGTGATCTACCCGTCCGCCACCCAGCAGGCCGGCTTCGGCAACTGCTTCGACACCTGGTCGGACGCCGCCAAGCGGCGTGGTGGGGGCAGTGACCCGGTGTCGATCATCTCGATGATCCGGTACGTGCAACAGCAGTACGCGGCCGACCCGGACCGGGTCTACGCCACCGGCAGCTCGTCCGGCGGCATGATGACCAACCACATGCTGGCGCTCTACCCTGACGTGTTCAAGGCCGGCGCCGCGTTCATGGGCGTGCCGTTCAACTGCTTCGCCAACGCGGCCGACTACCCGCCCGGCAGCAGCCAGTGCACCGGCGGAAACATGAACCGCACTCCGCAGCAGTGGGGTGACGCGGTCCGTCAGGCGTACCCGGGCTACTCCGGGCCCCGCCCGCGCGTGCAGCTCTGGCACGGCACCAGCGACACGCTCGTCCCGTACTCACTGCTGCAGGAGACGATCGAGCAGTGGACGAACGTGTTCGGCCTGAGCCAGACGCCGACCTCCACCGACACACCCCAGGCCAACTGGAACCGGCGTCGGTACGCCGACTCCAGCGGCACCGTCCAGGTCGAGGCGTACAGCATCCAGGGCGCCGGGCACAGCCTGCCCTCCGGCGGTATGGCCGCCGCTGCCGTGCAGTTCTTCGGTCTGACCAACCCCACGACGCCGCCGCCGACCACCCCACCCCCGACCACGCCGCCGCCCACCACGCCGCCGCCCACCACGCCCCCGCCCACCACGCCGCCCCCGACCACGCCGCCGCCGACCAACGGCGCCTGCCGGGTGGCCGTCGCCGTCAACGCCTGGAACAACGGCCTGACCGAGAACATCACCATCACCAACACCGGCACCAGCGCCGTCAACGGCTGGTCCCTGGTCTTCACCCTGCCGAGCGGGCAGACCATCACCTCGGGCTGGAACGCCACCTACTCGCCCAGCTCCGGGCAGGTGACGGCCCGGAACGTCTCCTACAACGGCGGCATCCCCGCCAACGGCTCGGTGACCATCGGCTTCCAGGCCACCCACAGCGGCAACAACGCCAGACCGTCCTCGTTCACCCTCAACGGCGCGTCCTGCACCATCGCCTGAGACCGGGCCCGCGTCGACACCGTGCGCCGGTCACCACGACATCTGGTGACCGGCGCACGACTCGTTCGGACGTCGCCGGGGTCAGCGGTAACCGGCGCTCACCACGCTGGCCTGCACCGCGTTCTCGGTCGCGTCGGACGGGTAGCCGGCGACCATGGCCCCCTCGTAGAAGGTGCCGGCGCTCAGGTTCGCGCCGCCGTCGGGCTTGCAGCAGTCACCACCACTGCCCAGGATGATCGCGCCCTGCTTCTTCATCGGGCTGTATCCGGGCGGGAGCGAGCCGTCGTACAGCGTGTAGAGACTGCCGGACTGGGCGTCGCTGCCCTTGATGGCGAAGCGGGTCGTACCGTTGTTCTTCAGCGTCGCGGTGACGAACTTGCTGGTGAACGCGCGCTGGTTCGGGTTCCAGGTCTGGCTGCCGCCCGGGAAGAGGCCCCACTCCAGGTCCGCCTGCACCCAGGGCCCGCTGCCGGAGCAGCCGCCGAACCAGCACTGCTTGCTGAAGTTGATGGCGTCCATCGCCCCGGCGGCGTCGGCCTTCCTGGTCGTCTCGCTGTTGCCGTAGTCGAAGCAGCAGCCGCTGTTGACGTGGGTGCCGCTGGTGACCATGTACATGCCCTCAGGAGCAGCGCCGGTCGGCACGCCGGTGAGGTGCCCGTCGCGCCAGTAGCTGTTACCCGGGTTGATGTAGAGCGAGTACGCCTTGGCTCCGCCCACGGTCAGCGACTCCGACGTCGCGATCGCCGGCTTGCTCTGCGGCGAGCCCGGCACGACGCTGGAGCCCTGGTACCAGAGGTCGTTCCCGCGACCGGACTGGTCGAAGACGACGGTGATCACGCAGGTCGTGCCGGAGCAGAAGGAGTCCTGCGTCGCCGCGACGGCGGTGCCGCCCGCGCCGGACACCGCAATGTTGCGGGTCGTGTTGTCCGACGAGCGTCGCACCTGGTAGAGGTTGCCGGCGTACGCCGCGTAGAGAGCACGCGTCGTGCTGTGTGCGGCGATGCACGGGGTGCCGCCGGAGGCGTAGATGTCGCACGGGCGCGCGCCGCTCGGCGGTGGGGTGGTGGGCGGTGGCGTGCTCGGCGAGGTCCACTGCTGGTTGGTGCCGCCGTTGCAGGCCCAGAGGATCAGCTTGGTGCCGTTCGCGGTGGCGGCGGCGTTGGCGTCCAGACAGAGCCCGGACTGCACACCGGTGATGGTGCCGTTGCTGTTGACGTTCCACTGTTGGTTGTTCTGGCCGTTGCAGTCCCAGATGATCGCCTGAGTGCCGTTGGTGGTGCCTCGGCCCGAGGCGTCCAGGCACTTGTTGCCGTACACAGTGAGCTGTCTGCTCGACGTCCAGGTCCAGGTCTGACCGGCGCTGCCGTTGCAGTCCCACAGTTGGGTCTGGGTGCCGTTGGTGGTGCTGGAGTTCGGCACCTCGACGCAGCGACCGGACTGGGTGCCGACGATCGTGGTGGCCTGCCCCGGCTCGATCGCCGCGGACACGGCTGCGGCGGCTTCGGTGGCGAAAGGTGAGGTGGCGGGTGTGACGCCGTAACCGACGAGCACGCCGACCAGGGCTGCGGCCAGAACGCTCAGACGTCGGACGCGACGGCGTCTCGGGACGGGATCGGGGGCCTTTCCTGGCCCACCGGGGGACGGGGTTCGCACGAGGTGGCTCCTCGGAGTCGCAGAGGCGGGGGATGATCGACACGCGACGGGCGGCGGTGGAGTCGGCGAATCGATTCGCAACGAATGGTAGGATCTTTGCTTTATTCATGTCAATGAATGCCATGGGTGGGAGGTGCGCCGACCGCCGGGCGCGCGGTCAGCGCATCACCCCGCCGAGGGCATCTACCGCCCCAGGACCCGCCACGTCTGGTTCAACGGGCTGCCCACGCTGACCGCCCTGCAGGGCCACTGGTGGACCGGCGCACCGGGTGCCGTGGAGACCGTGCTGACGTCGACGCACTTGCCACTGTGCCGGGCGACCAGTTGGTAGTCGTGCGAGTCGTTGCCCGAGTAGGTCACCTTGCGCAGACTGAACTGCTGGTTGAGGCCGTTCAGGCAGGTCCACTGGTGCACGGCCGCGCCGTCGGCGGTGGACACGCCGCTGACGTCGAGGCACTTGCCACTCTGCTGGTTGACCACGGTGTACGTGTTCGCCACACCGGCTACCGGGCGGAAGTTCCAGAGCTGCTGGTCACCGCCGTCGCAGTGGTTCTGCTGTTGGACGTTGCCGTCGGCGGTGCTCAGGCCGGCGTTGTTCAGGCACTGCTGGGAGTGCTGCGCCACGGCCACCGACTGGAAGCCACCGTCGGCGGGAGGCAGCAGGGTCAGCGTGTAGGTGTCGGTCTGGTTGGTGTACGGCAGTGTCACCGTGGCGTTGTTGCCGGACACGTTCACCACGCTGTTCGAGACCGTCACCGGCCCCTGCACCGCACCGCCGTTGTTGTGCGGGATGCGCTGGGTGAGCACCCGGACCTGGTTGTTCTGCACGATGCCGTCGGTGGTGTCGAGGCGTTGCAGGTTGACGGTCAGGTTCCCGGTGGTACGACCAGCACCGATCAGCACCTTCGCCGAGCCGGCGGCCTTCGTGGCGTACGCGTCGTACGACTGACTCGGGGTCACCCCGACGATCTGCCCGGTCTGGGAGGCGTAGAAGCGGTAGTTCCACCACTCACCCTTGGGCTGGTGCTGCCCGGCCGAGTTGCGGATCAACAGGTTGCCGAGGTCGTTGTGCAGGCTGCCGCCGCTGGCCCAGTTCGCCCGCAGGCCGTCGGCCCTGGCCCGCTCCAGACGGGCGATGTACCAGGCGCCGTCGGCCGGGTTCTGCTCGTCGGGGGCGCCGTATTCGTTGATCTGGTACGGACGCGGGTGGGCGATGCCGCGCGGGTCGAGGGTGGCGTTGGCGGCGGCGACGTTGGCGACCGGGTCACCGGGCAGCGAGTGCCAGCTGACGATGTCCGGCACCGTGTTGGTCGAGCGGACGAAGTCCAGGTACTGGTTCCAGAAGGTGTGCGTGGTCGACGGTACGCAGGCACAGCTCGGCCCGACGATGAGCTGGCTCGGGAACTCCGCCCGGATGCGCTGGTAGGTCCGGCGCCACAGTTCGAGGTACTGGGAGATCGGGCGGTTCCAGAAGATGGTGATGTTGGGTTCGTTCCAGATGTCCCACTGCACCGACAGGCCGGACGCCCGGACGTCGCCGATCAGGCGGGTCAGGAAGTTGTCGTAGTCGGTCCAGTTGCCGTTGTCACCGGGGAAGCGGGAGATGCCCGCGCCGTCTGCACCCCACAGGTCGTGCGGCAGGATGATGAACTGCCCGCCGAGGGCGTTGGTCCGACGCGCCTGGGCGAGCGTGGAGTTCCAGCGGCGGTCGTAGGTTCCGCCGACCCAGCCGCTCCCCGGCAGCTGTGCGCCGCCGGCACGCATGTACTGGAACTTGACGTCGCGGTAGAAGTGGTCGGCCGGACCGCTGGCGTTCTCGGTCATGCCGTAGATCCAGCCGGAGGCGCGGTAGGTCGGCGCACCGCTGGTCGAGGAGAAGTCGACACTGATCGACTCGTTGGCAGCCTGGGCCGGGGATGGGACGACGGTTACGGCGGTCGTGGCGGCGAGAAGGCCGACCACGAGTCGGGCGACGATCGCACCGGCTCGTCCTGACCTGCCGCGGGACGGGGTTTTCACGGGCGGCTCCTTGGTGGGGCGTGGGGGACGCTCTCCGGAGGCAGCACTTGCGAATCGATTCGCACGGATCGTAGAACCGGGCACTGAACCGTGTCAATGAATTGACAGCTCGATGAAGACTGTGTTTCCCCGTCCGGCCGCCTGTCTCTTGACCACCGGTTACGGACCGCCTTATCTTCGTGCGAACCGATTCGTCGAATCGATTCGCCTCATGGCCCGGCTCCGCCCGGTCCGCGACTGTCACACCACCCCACCCCCGACGATCGACTCGAAGTGAGGCACCACATGACCGGACTCAGCCGCCGGCGGCGCCTGGCCGCCGTCGCCGTGATAGCCCTGGCCGCAGCGACCGGCAGCGCCTGCTCGTCGTCCTCGGACAAGCCCGCCGACGGCGGCGCCTACCTCGTCTGGGATCCGTATCCCCAGTTCGCCGACGACTCCGAGTGGGTCGCACTGCTCAAGAAGTGCGGCACGTCCGCGGGCGTGACGGTCGAGCGGACCGGCTACGACACCACCGATCTGACCAACAAGGCGTTGCTCGCCGCCCAGCAGGGAAACTCCCCGGACGTGCTGATCGTCGACAACCCGGTCATCTCGACGCTGGCCGAGGCCGGCGCGCTCACCACCACCGACGACAACAAGCTGGACGTCTCGGCCATGGAGAAGAACCTCCTCGGCGCGGGCCAGAGCGAGGGCAAGACGTACGGAGTGCCGATCGGTGCGAACACCCTCGCTCTCTACTACAACAAGAACGTGCTCACCGCCGCCGGTGTCGACCCCACCTCCGTCAAGGACTGGACGTCGCTGAACGAGGCGCTGGGCAAGGTCAAGGCCAAGGGAAAGAAGGGCATCACCTTCTCCGCGATCGGCACCGAGGAGGGCAGCTTCCAGTTCCTGCCCTGGTTCTGGGGATCCGGCGCGCAACTGACCAGTCTGGACTCACCGCAGGCGGTGGCCGCGCTGACCCTCTGGACGGACTGGCTCAAGCAGGGCCACGCCCCGAACTCGGTCATCAACAACACCCAGACCACGAGTTGGCAGGAGTTCGCCACCGGCGACTACGCCTTCGCCGAGAACGGCACCTGGCAGCTCGCCAACGCGGAGAAGCTCGGCTTCGCGTACGGCACCATCGCGATCCCGGCCAGCGCGGGCGGGCCGGCCCCGGCGCCCACCGGCGGCGAGTTCGTCTCCATCCCGGTGCAGAAGAACACCGCACGGTACGACACGTCGCAGAAACTCGTCACCTGCCTGACCAGTGCGGACAACCTCCTCACCACCGACACCACCCTCTCCTACGTCGCACCCGTCGCCGACGTCCAGGAGCGGCAGGCGACCGCGGACCCCAAGCTCAGGGTCTGGGTCGAGGCGGTCCGGGCGGCCAAGGGCCGCACCGGCGACAACCTCGGCACGAAGTACCCGAAGATCTCCGAATCACTGTGGACCGCCGTGCAGGCGGCGCTCAGCGGCGGGAAGTCGCCGGCCGAGGCGCTGACCGCCGCGCAGGCCGCCGCCACGAGCAAGTAGGCGAGCCGAAGCGACCCCATGGTCCCCACGACAGAGACTTTCACCGCCGTACGAGGCCAGGGTGAGGCGGCGACCGCCGCCCCACCCGGCTCTACCCCGTCCCGACAGCGCCGGTCCGGCCGATGGCTCGCGTGGGGCTTCCTGGCACCGGTGACCCTTTACCTGGTGGCCTTCTACGCCTACCCGCTCTACCGCAACGTCGAGCTGAGCCTGCGGGAGTACACCGTCCGCTCGTTCGTGCAGGGCGACGCGCCCTTCGCCGGGCTGGACAACTACCGGACCGTGCTGACCGACCCGGCCTTCGTGCCGACGCTGACGCACACAGTGGTCTTCACCGGCGCGTCACTCGTCTTCCAGTTCGCCATCGGTATGGCTCTGGCGCTCTTCTTCCACCAACACTTCCCGCTGTCGCGCACCCTGCGGGCGCTGTTCCTCGTACCGTGGCTGCTGCCGTTGATCGTCTCGGCGTCGACCTGGTCGTGGCTGCTCAACAGCGACTCGGGGTTGGTCAATTCCGCACTCGGCGTAGTCGGCGTCGACCCGGTCAACTGGCTCACCTCGCCGGGCTGGTCGCTCACCTCGGTGATCATCGCGAACATCTGGATCGGCATCCCGTTCAACCTGGTGCTGCTCCACAGCGGCCTACAGGCCATCCCCACCGAGGTGTACGAGGCGTCCGCCCTCGACGGCGCGACCGGGTGGCAGCGGTTCTGGTCGATCACCTTCCCGTTGCTGCGACCCGTCTCCGCGATCACGCTGCTGCTCGGGTTGATCTACACGCTGAAGGTCTTCGACATCATCTGGATCATGACCAGAGGCGGGCCGACCGGATCCTCGGCGACGCTCGCCACCTGGTCGTACCGGCTCGGCTTCGGCAATCTGCTGCCCGAGTTCGGGCCGGGCGCGGCCGTCGGCAACCTGCTCATCGTGATGGCCCTGATCGCCGGGCTCGTCTACGTCCGGATCGAGCGGAGGCAGCAGCTGCGATGACCACCTCGACGCCTCGGACCTGGTGGAAGACCGCTGTCGGCCTGGTGCTGACCGGGCTGATGCTCTTCCCCGTCTACTGGATGATCAACGTGTCGTTCACCCGGGACCAGGACATGCGGGCCAGTCCCCCGCACCTGTTCCCCACCGACGGCACCCTGGACGGCTACCGGGCCGTGCTCGACCAACAGCTGCCGTACCTCGGCACCAGCTTCCTGGTCGGTCTCGGCACTGTCGCGCTGACCGTGGCGCTGGCCGCCCCCGCCGGGTACGCGCTGGCGAAGCTCCGACCGCCCGGCGGCCCGGCGCTGAGCTTCGTGCTGCTGATCGCGCAGATGATCCCCGGCATCATCATGGCGATGGGCTTCTACGCCATCTACCTCAGTCTCGGGGTCCTGAACACGGTGCCCGGCCTGATCCTGGCCGACACGACACTCGCGGTGCCGTTCGCCGTTCTGATCTTCACCGCCTTCATGTCCGGCATCCCCGACGAACTGCTCCAGGCCGCCGTGGTCGACGGCGCCAGCCGACTGCGGACCTTCTGGTCCGTCGTCCTGCCGGTCAGCCGCAACTCGATCGTCACGGTGTCGCTGTTCGCGTTCCTGTGGTCCTGGTCGGACTTCGTCTTCGCCTCGACCCTCACCGGCGGCGGCGACCACCAGCCGATCACCCTCGGCATCTACCACTACATCGGCAACAACAACCAGCAGTGGAACGCCATCATGGCCACCGCCGTCGTCGCCTCCGTCCCCGCCGCCGTACTGCTGGTCCTGGCCCAGCGCTACGTCTCGATGGGCGTGACCGCCGGCGCCGTCAAGGACTGACCACCCGCACCACAGAAAGGCACCCGCCACCCATGACCGTCGCCCCGTCCGGTCCGGAGTTCGGAATCCAGGACATCCCGTTCAGCTACCGAGGATCCTGGTTCAACATCTCCCCGGTGGTAGCCGAGAAGACGTACGCCGACGATCTGCACCTGGTCTCCCACCAGACCGGGCTGCACCCCGTGCTGCGTCTCGCCCCCACGGTCGCCGACACCACGATCGTCGCCACACCCGCGCTGCTGACCTGGCGCCTCGGCGCCGACCGGATCGAGGCCGTCTACGACGGGCCGGACACCCTGCGGATCCGGGGGCGACGGCTCGGTCTGCGGGTGGCCGCGGCCGCCGGCACCCTGACCCCGTTCAGCGGTACCTACCTGTACCTCGACCCGGTCGACGGGTCACACGTGTTCACCTCGTACGAGACCGGTCGCCGCTACCGGGTCACCGTGCTCTCCGGCGCCCTCGCGCGCACCGACGGCGTGGAGACGCTCGGCACCGCCGACCGGTCCCTGGACCTCGCCGCCGACCAACAGTGGGAGATCGCGATCGAGGAGTACGCGACCGCCCGCCGCCCGTACGACGGGTCCGTCCCCTTCGAGCAGTTGTGTCGCGACCGGAGCGCGGAGTTCGCCGCGTTCGTCGACGCGATCGCCCCATGGCGTGGCCCGGACACGCCGGCCGCCGAACTGGCCGCGTACGTCCTGTGGTCGGCCACCGTCGCCCCGGCGGGCTTCGTCGGCCGCCCGGCCGTCCTGATGTCCAAGCACTGGATGGACAAGGTGTGGAGCTGGGACCACTGCTTCAACGCGATCGCCCTGGCCGCCGGGGAGCCGGAGCTGGCCTGGCACCAGTTCCAGCTGCCCTTCGACCACCAGGACGAGGCAGGCGCCCTACCCGACTCGGTCACCCACTCCGAGGTCCTGCACAACTTCGTCAAGCCCCCCATCCACGGCTGGGCGCTGCGACACCTGCGTCGACGCCTGCCCCGGCCGCCGGACCGGGCGGCGCTGGCCCAGACGTACGACCGGCTGGCCCGGTGGACCCGGTTCTGGCTCGACGCGCGTCGAGCGCCCGGCCAGGACCTGCCCCACTACCAGCACGGCAACGACAGCGGCTGGGACAACGCGACCACCTTCGACGACGGCCGGGTCCTGCAGACGGCCGACCTCGCCGCGTTCCTGGTCTCGCAGCTTCGCTGCCTGGCCGACCTCGCCGCCGAGCTGGGTGAGCCCGCCGAGCAGTGGTCCCGGGAGGCCGACCGGATCTGCGCGGCCATGCTCCACGACCTCTGGGACGGCGAACGGTTCATGGCCCGCAGCCCGCACACGGGCCATCGGCGGGCGAGCCGCAGTCTGCTCGACCTGATGCCCATCGCACTCGGAGCCGACCTGCCCGCGCCGGTCGCCGCCGCCCTGGCGCGAGGCGTCGAAACCCACCTCACCACGCACGGGCTGGCCACCGAGCCGACCGACTCGGCCCACTACGTCGCCGACGGCTACTGGCGTGGCCCGATCTGGGCGCCCTCCACCGTCCTGGTCGAGGATGGCCTGCGGCGGGCCGGGCAGACCAGGATCGCCGACGACATCAGTCGACGGTTCCTCGCACTGTGCGAGAAGTCCGGGTTCGCGGAGAACTTCGACGCCGAGACCGGTGCCGGGCTCCGGGACCGCGCGTACACCTGGACGGCCAGCAGTTATCTCATCCTGGCCGCCGGGCAGGAGCAGCGGCGAAGCACCGTCGGGTAGGCCGGACGGACTCAGCGGGCCGGGACCGGCCCGGTGCTGGAACGCAACGAGATGGGCGGGTTGTAGAGACGGTGTCGGGGTACGCCTCCACGTTCGGCGATGGTCTCCAGCAGCAGCGACACCGCCTCGGCACCCATCTCGACCATCGGTACGTCCGCAGCGGTCAGCGGGGGACGGAAATCCTCCGCCCAGTGCTGGGCGGCGACCCCGGTGACCGAGAAGTCACCCGGCACCGACATCCCGGCGCTGGTCAACGCACGCTGCATCCCGGGCAGTGCGGCCTCGTTGATGGTCGCCACCGCGGTGACGTCCGGATGCGTCGCGAGCAACTGTTCGACGCACGCCTCGCCGGAGGCGGTGTCGTCGCCGCAGCAGACCTCCACGCCGGTCAGGCCCCGTTCCGCCGCAGCCGCCCGGAAACCGGCCAGCGCGCGGTGGCTGGGGCCGTAACCCGCGGTCACCAACTCGGCGGAGCGGTTCACGAGCGCCACCTGCCGGTGCCCCAGATCGGCCAGGTGGTGCACGCACCGGGCGATCAGGCCGGCGTAGTCGATGTCGATCCAGCTCATGCCGTGCGGCTCGGCCGTCCGACCGATCGTGACGAACGGCAGGCCGGCCTTGGACAACCGAGTCACCCGGTCGTCCTCCAGTCGGATCTCCATCAGGATCACGCCGTCGACCCGACGACCCGTGACGATCCGCTCGAACGACCGGTCGTGATCGCCACCGGACGGGGACAGCAGCACATCGAGGTCGTGGCGGGCGGCCGCCTCCACCACACTGGCGACGAAGCCCAACTGCATGTCGGTCAGCCGCTGGCTCGCCGGAGGGATCACCAACCCGAGGGTGCGGGTGCGGCCCTCCTTCAACGCCCGCGCGCTGGCGTTCGGCCGGTAGTCCAGCTCGTCGATGACCGCCTGGATCCGCTGCCGGGTCGCCTCCGACACGACCCGTTTCCCGCTCAACACGTACGACACGGTGCTGCGGGACACCCCCGCCCGGCGGGCGATCTCGCCGATGTTCATGGACCGCCCTCGAATCAGCTCCCGCCCCGGCACCCGGGACACACCAGGCTCTGCCGACGAGCATATCCACAGTGAGCTCGCCACCTGTCGAGCCGGGCGGGCGAGGCGGAGACCGGCCGCCGTCAGCGACCGCGCCGGTCAGCCGACCCGGGGGCGTCGCCCCCGATGACGGTCGCCACCTCGCTCAGGTCGTTGTTCAGCTGGTGGTCGCGTCCGGGCAGCCGATGCCGCCGCGCCTGCTGGATGACGCCGGTGTACGTGCCGGCATGACGAGCTAGCAGTTGGTCTCAACGGGTGCCCGGTGTCGTGGAGGCCGGCCGGGTGGCCCCACCGGAACGCTTGAGCATGACCGCTCCACCGACGACGAAGGCGCCGGCGATGATCAACCCCACCGGATTGCCCTCGGCCAGACTGCTGAAGATCCCCAGTATGCCGAGGATGACCAGCACGCCGCCGAGAAGTCGCAGGAAGTAGCCGCCAACAGCCTTGCCCCGTTCATTCGTCATGGTGGTTCTCTGCCCACGGTGCGGTGTCGGCAAACGGGCCACCGGCGCGCTGCCCCGCGTCCTGATCCGGGGCGGTAGCTTTCACCGGTCGGGGGAAGGGGGTGCCGCATGGTCGAGGGGTGGCACGGCTGGTTCGGTACGTTCAACGGCGTCGTCCTCATCACGATGGCCGTGCTGCCGTTGGCCGCGCTGACGGTGTGGGCGCTGACTTACCGTCGCCGTGGCACCGGTGTCGCGGCGTTGCGGATGTCGCTGGCCGAGGTCGGCATCGTCTACGGCACGGTGCCGTGGATCTGGATGATCATGCTGCCGGGTGACCAGGCCGGCGTCGTCCCCGGTCGGATGAGCCTGGTGCCCTTGCGGGACCTGCTCACGATCGTCGCCGACGGCGGGCCGTTGACCGCTACGGTCCAGGTCGTCGGCAATCTGCTGGTGTTCGCGGCGCTGGGATTCCTCGCCCCGCTGCGGTTCGCGGCGCTGGCATCGGTGCCGCGGATCCTGGCGCTCGCGGCGGCCGGCTCGGTCCTGGTCGAGGCCGCCCAGTACGTGCTGCGGCTGGACCGGGTGTCCTCGGTGGACGACGTCCTCCTCAACGCCGCCGGGGCGGGGCTGGCCGCGCTGGCGTCACGGCGCTGGTGGCGCACCGCCGACGAAGCGCCGGCTCGACGAGGCGAACCGGCCCCGACTCCCGGACGGTGAGCGTCGGGCACGGCGGCCGTGCGCGACTCGTATAGTGCCGGGCGTGGACAGGGGCAAGGTCCGGCAGGCGAAGGTCCGGCAGGCGTACGCGTCCGTAGCTGATCTGTACATCGGGCTGTTCGGCGCACGCGAGCAGGTCGACGCGGACGACCTCGCCTTCGTCGCGCGGCACCTGGCGACCCGGACGGGGCCGGTGCTCGACCTGGGCTGCGGCCCCGGCCATCTCACCGGCTACCTGTGTTCGCTGGGCGTCGACGCGTCGGGGATCGACCTGGTCCCGGAGTTCATCGCCCACGCGCGGGCGGCCCACCCGGACGTCGAGTTCCGCCTCGGGTCGTTGGAGAGCCTCGACGTCGTCGACGGCTCGGTCGGCGGCATCCTGGCCTGGTACTCGCTGATCCACCTGCCGCCCGAGGAACTGGACGGGGTGCTCGCCGAGTTCCGGCGAGCACTGGCCCCGGGCGGAGCGTTGGTACTGGGCATGTTCGACCACGACGAGGTCGGCCCCTTCGACCACAAGGTCGTGACCGCCTATCGCTGGCCGGTCGACGAGATCTCGGAACGGCTCAGCCGGGCCGGTTTCGTGGAGGTCGAACGCCTCCGACGGCCCGGGGAGGGCGACGTCCGCCCGCACGCCGCGATCGCGGCCGTGGCGGGAGACGCGTAAGGCCGGATCAGCGGCGCTGCCAGGCCTCCTGAAGCCCGGCCAGCGTGTGGGGGAAACCGGGGAGGGTCTTGCGCACGCAGTCCGGGTCGTCGCAGCGGGAGTTGACGCTAGCGTGGCGCCGCCGGGGACCTCACCCGGAACTCGTTGCCGTCCGGGTCGGCCAGCACGACCGCGCCGTCCTCGGCGACGTCGAGTCGGGCGGCGCCGAGGGAGACCAACTCGTCGACCGCCGCCTGCTGGTCGCCCGCGGCCGGAACGAGTTCGAAGCGTTGCCGGTTCGGCTCCTCCTTCGGCGCCACGGGCGGGCCGCCCCAGGCGATCTTGGTGCCGCCACGCGGTGACTGGATCGCGGTCTCCTCGTCCTGGTCCCACACCAGCGGCCAGCCCAGCGCCCGGCTCCAGAACAGGCCCACGTCCCGCGTGCCGTCACAGGTCAACTCGCCGAGGAAGCCGGTGCCGGCGAGGTACGCGTTGCCGGGCTCGATCACGCAGAACGCGTAACCCGCCGGGTCGGCCAGAACTGTGTGCCCCTCCTCGGGCAGCTGCCCGACGTCGAGGTGGTCGCCACCCAGCTTCAACGCGGTCGCCACCGTGTGCTGCCGCTCGTCGACATCGACGCTGGTCAGGTGCAGGTGCATCCGGTTGGCGCCGAGCTGACCCGCGCGGCCCGCGACGAACCGGAGACCGAGCTGGGCGTCGTCGCCGGGAAGGAAGGCGGCACCGGCGTCGTCGACGACGTCCCGATTCAGCAGCGCGGCCCAGAACCGCGCCGCAGGAACCGGATCGGCGGCCTCGAGTGTCACTGCCAGCAGGTGCGAACGCATCACCGGATGGTAGGCACCGCCCCGGCACGCCACCAACGCATTTGCGAGTCGATCACGGGTCAACGGGCTGGCCCTTCTTGCGAGAGACTGGCCGGCATGGCTGACCCGGGCGATGTGAAGGCTGCGCTGCACCACTACCTCAAGGAGACACGCGAGGCCCTGATCTGGAAGCTGGACGGGCTGAGCGAACGCGATGCCCGGCTCCCCCGCACCGCGACCGGCAACAACCTGCTCGGTGCCCTCAAACACTGCCTCAACGTCGAAGCCGGCTACTTCGGGCTCGCCTTCGGGCGCGAGTTCCCGACACCCGAGGACCTCGTGCCGATGTCGGCGTTCGACGAGGACCCGCAGGCGGACTGGTACGCCCGCGAGGACGAGACGAAGGACGGGCTCATCGACCTGTATCGCCGGGTCGGGGTCTTCGCCGACCAGACGATCGACGAGCTGCCACTCCACGCGCCGGGACACGTGCCCTGGTGGCAGCCCGGCAAGCAGGCCACGACGCTGTACCAGATCATCATCCACGTGACGTGCGATCTCGCCCGCCACGCCGGCCACATGGACGTGATGCGCGAGCAGCACGACACGGTGATCGGCCGGCGGCGCGACAGCGCCAGCGTCCCCGACGGCTACGACTGGCCGGCGTACGTCAGCAGGCTGACCAAGCTGGCGGACCGCTTCGACTAGGCCGCCTGCCGAAGCCCACGGTCGAGCCGAGACGGAGTTCGCACCTGGCATGACTCAGCCCAACACCACGCGCAAGCGGGTGACGCGGACCTACGCTCGCGACGCCTCGCGAGTGGGCCGCGACGCTCGACCGGCTCGGTCAGCGGATCAGCAGCCGATCCGGCTGGACCCGAGCGCTACGTCGTCATACCAGAGGGTGTCGGCTCCGCCGCCGTAGCTCTCCCAGCCAAGCTTCAGGTCGGTGAGCTGCGGACGCCAGGTGCGGTTGTACCACTGGCCGTCGATGTCGTGCGTCGGTGCGCCGTCAGCGGTCAGCCCGGTGACGGCGGCGCCGTCCACCCAGGTACGCAGCTGACCGGCCGACCCGTCCACCATGAACTCCACGCACACCCACCGGTTGGTGGGAAGCGGCAGGCTCTGCGCCACCCCGGCCGGGCTCTGCTCGGGCAGGGTCGCGTCGTCGGAGGCGCGGTTCCACTGCAGCGCGCCGTTCTGGCCGCCCAACCGCAGGTCCTTGTTGCCGTCGGCGGAGTCCGCCATCGCCACCATCGTGGTGTGCTCGGTGGGCTGGGCGGTGGTGTGCCGCATCCAGATCCGGCCGTACCTCACACTGCCCACGCTGCCGAGGTTCTTGGTGGACCTGACGAAGACATGGTTGCAGTAGCCGGCCGCGCCGTTGATCCGGATCGCGCGGTTGCCGCTGTGCGTCGTGGCCGTGTCGATGCTGGCCGTGCCGGCACCGGAACAGTCCGGGCTCACCACCGCCCAGTCGCCGGAGGGCGTCGACCCGATCTGGTTCTCGAAGCCGTCACAGAGCACAGCGCCGGCACACCCGGCCGGGGGCGGCGTGGTCGGAGGCGGCGTGGTCGGAGGCGGCGTGGTCGGAGGCGGCGTCGTCGGAGGCGGCGTCGTCGGAGGCGGCGTCGTCGGAGGCGGCGTCGTCGGAGGCGGCGTCGTCGGAGGCGGCGTGGCGCCGTTGCACGGTACGCCGTTCAGTGTGAAGCCGGTCGGCGCGCCGCCGCTCGATCCGAACGTGCCCTGCACACCGAACTCGGTCGAGCCGCCGGCCGGGATGCTGCCGTTGTACGACAGGCTGTGGGCGGTCACCGTCGGTCCGGACTGACTGACGGTGGCGTTCCAGCCGTTCGTGACGCGCTCGTCCCCGGCGTACGTCCAGGTGGCGGTCCAACCGGAGACGGCCGTGTCCCCCGGGGCGATCTTGACGGTGGCGGTGAATCCGCCGGGCCACTGGTTGGGCGTGTAGTCGACCCGGCAACCCTGGGCGGCCGTCGCCGGACCGGTGAGCAGGGCCGAGCCGGTCACGGTCACGGCGGCGGCCAGCCCGGCGACGACCGCCAGGGTCAGGGCGGGGCGCGCACGGAGAATCGTCATGAGAAAGGTCCTTCTGCCATCGAGCTGTGGGAAAGGCGGCGCGGCAGTGCGCATCCTGGACGGACGCGACGCGGCAACGCACCGTGGGTGCGGCGCAGCGGTGCACCACAGCGGCTGGTCGGCGCGTACGACCGAAGTGCCCGGCTCGGGGTGGACCTGTCAGCCGCCGGCGGAACGATCACCCGGACCCCGGCGGTGCCCGCACCCAATCTATTCACAGGCTTCTATCAAATCAAGCGTCCGCAGCCTCGATCGTCGCCTTCGCTGGCCCACCCACTCCGGTCGTGATCGACTGATGGGGTGACCGAACCACTCGCCACCCCACCGACGGACGTCCAGGCACGCCTGGCCCGGGAGTCGAACGTCTGGCTGTGCACGTTGCGGCGTGACGGCTCCCCACACCTGACGCCGGTCTGGTTCGTCTACGTCGCCGGCACCTGGTGGGTCGGCTGCGACGGCCGCAGCGTCAAGGTCCGCAACGTCGCGGCCGACCCACGGGTGTCCCTGGCCCTGGAAGGCGGCAACGCCCCGGTGGTGGCAGAGGGCACCGCCCGGGTGCACCGAGACGGATTCCCGAACACGGTCGTGGAAGCGTTCGCCGGCAAGTACGACGGATGGGACGTCGGCCGGCAGGTCAGCCCCGGAGGCGAGCGCGTGCTGCTGGAGATCCCCGTCCGGCGGTGGCTGCTCGCCGGCACGGCGCAGTAGGCCGCGCCCCACGCGCCAGGCCCCTCGCGATTTGGCACCGCGTGTGACAGTGAGGAACCTCAGTCGATGGGGAGGTTTCGTGGACTTCACTCAAGCCGGTCTCGCCGCCGGGACGACGCTGCTCGCCGTCCTCCTCGGCGGCTGGCTCACCACCCGCGCTCAGGACCGGCTGTGGCGCCGCGACGATCAGCGGCAGTGGCGGGACATCAGGCTCACCGCGTACA
Organism: Micromonospora sp. WMMD961; assembly: GCF_029626145.1. Taxonomy (NCBI): domain Bacteria; kingdom Bacillati; phylum Actinomycetota; class Actinomycetes; order Micromonosporales; family Micromonosporaceae; genus Micromonospora; species Micromonospora sp. WMMD961. The sequence goes on along the minus strand of NZ_JARUBJ010000002.1, from coordinate 2,265,884 downwards.
CCACGTTCCTGACCGCATTCCGGGAGTACGTGGCCTACGTACTCCTGCCTTCCGCTCGAATCACCGCCGTGCCCCGCCCCCACAGCCCGCACGACCTCATGCCGTTCTTCGACGAGCAGGGCACCCGCTACAAGGAGCAGTTGGAGGCGACCAAGACGGAACTTCGGCTGATCGCGGGACGACCGGAGATCGTGGCGGCGTCGCGCACGATGGTGCAGCAGGCGCGGCTGCTCGCCGCGGCCCGCGCCACCCATGACGCCGACGCGTTGCCCGCCGAGCGCTTCAACGAACTCTGGGCGGCAGAGCGGCGGTTCGTCGCGGCGGCCCGACGGGAACTCGCCGTTCACGACCTGGCCGACGAGCAACCGGCGAGCGCCTGACCGCAAAACGTGCGCGGCACGCACCTGATGGTCCGCCGTCGGTCTCTTCGCGGTCAGTTCTCACCTGCGGGGTGGAGAATCGGGTCGATCTCGGTCAGGATGTCACGCAGTTCAGCGGCGCCCTTGCGGAGCACCGGGTCGGCGCTCTCGACCATCACGCCGCACATCTGTACCGCAGTGTCGCGCTGGGTGGCGTAGACCAGGAAAACCCCACGGACTGCGGCGTCCAACCAGTGGGCGTGACTGTCATCGGCGGTGGCCAAGGCTCGCGCCACCGCCTCCAGACCGACCACATCCATCCGCCGCAGCAGGGCTTCCGCGGTCACGTGGGTGACGAACGTGTCGGCGGCGTCGAGGAGAAGCCGCTGGAGTGCTCGCGCGTCCCGGCCACATCCACAAAGCTCGCCATGGCCTGGCCGGCGTCGGCGCGGTCCTGGTAGTCGGTGCTGTCAGCCAACTGTAGGAGCGCCGCGACCACGGCACGGCGTACGCCATCGTTCATGGACGCCATCATGCAGTGTCGTGCGCCGGTGCGGAGCGGGCGGAACGGCCGAGACTCAGTGCACGAGGTCGAGGCCGGTCAGGTCGGCCGACAGCGCCCAGAGTCGGGCTGCCTCGCTGCTGTCGGTGGGGCTGCCGTCGACGATCCCGCAGTCCACGCAGTAGTCGCCGCCGAACCCGTCGAGGTGCGGTGACGTGGCAGCCCAGACCTGGGTCGCCGCGCCCTGGTCGGCGGTCTTGAACAGACCTGGCGTCGGGGTCCCGTCCGCGTCGATCCAGCCGGCGGCGACCATCTCCTCGACGGGAAGGTGTCGTTGCAGGGGTGTGAGGATCCAGCCCGGGTTGACCGAGAAGGCGTGGACACCGTGCGGTCGGCCGAGCAGGTCGAGGTGGCGAGCGAACAGGATGTTCGCCAGCTTGGACTGGGTGTAGGCGTCCCACTTTTCGTAGCCCTGCTCGAACTGCACGTCGTCCCACCGGATGCGCCAGGTCGGGTTGTGCCCGGAGGTGACCGAGACGACGCGAGCCGGGCCGGACGCGGTGAGCGCGGGCCACAGCAGGTTCACCAGCGCGTAGTGGCCGAGGTGGTTGGTCGCGAACTGCGCTTCCCAGCCGGGTCCCACCCGGGTTTCCGCGCAGGCCATGATCCCCGCACTGGCGATCAGGATGTCGAGGACGGAATGGTGGTGCAGGAAGCGTTCGGCGAACGCGCGGACCGAGGCGAGGTCGGCGAGATCGAGGTGGTCGACCTCGACCCCGGCGACGCCGGCAAGCGCGCGCCGCGCCGCCTCCGGCCTGCGGGCCGGGACGACGACCCGAGCCCCGGCCCGGGTGAGCGCGAGGGTCGTGGCGAGACCGAGGCCGGAGTAGCCACCCGTGACGACGGCGGTCCTGCCGCTGAGGTCGATCCCGGCGAGGACGTCTCCGGTCGTGCTGTGGGCACCGAACATGGTGTGGGCCGTGTCGCTGGTCATGCTGCGGACGCTAGGTGCTATACCGAGGTCTAGGTCAAGCAGATACGGTCGACGCCATGGTGGGCCAGGGGCTGAGCATCGGGCAGGTGGCGCAGCGCACCGGGTTGAGCGTGCACACGCTACGGCTCTACGAGCGTGCGGGTCTGCTGGCCGGCGAGGTGCAGCGCGACGCGTCCGGCAGGCGCGTCTACAGCGCCTGGGACGTCGAGTGGCTGACGAACTGCGTGAAGTTCCGGAACTCCGGGATGCCACTCGCGACGATCAGCCGCTTGGCCCAACTCGTCCGCGAGGGCAGCGGCAACGAGGCCGAACGACTCGATCTGCTACGCGAGCACCAGTGCCGCATCACCGAGCAGCTGGCGCAGCTGCGCGACTGCCTCGATCTCATCGACCTCAAGGTGGCCAGCTACGAGCGTCACCTCGCCGCCGGGGCCTCCGGAGACCCCTGGCAGCAACCCCAGCTCGCACCGGTCTCACCCGGCGCAGAGCTGGCCCAGCAGGTCGGCGGCGCGTAGCACCGCTCAGCATGTGCGGGGCGTGCCGGTCACGGCAGGTAGGACGAGCACCTGGTCCCAGTCCTGGAGATCCACGTCTGGCAGAGCTCAGCCCGCCGCGCGGGTACGCCGCGCGGCGACGTAGCGGCGAATCTTCTCGGACGTTCCGCAGTCGTCCATGCTGCACCAACGGCGACTGCGGTTCTTGCTCTCGTCGTAGAAGAGGAAGCGGCAGCCTCCGCATCCCTTGATCCGATCCAGTGCGCCGGTGGTGAGAAGCTGGACGGCCGCGTGCACCACCGGCCGCGTCGGCCGGGCAAGCGACGCGTCGTCTCGCCAGGTCCAACTGAACGTGCGTCCTCGATCGAGACGTGCGTGGCGGAGCGCGTCCGCTTCGTCGTCTCGCAGCCGGGCCAGCACGGACGCGCTCGGGCTGCGGTCGGAGGCCACGGCCCGGAACACCTCGTCGAGGTCGTCGCGCAGGCGCAGCGCTCGGGTGAAGGCGACCTGAGCGCCGTCCGGATCGTCGTGGGACAGCCGGCGCAACACCTTCGCCTCCGGCTCGCTGAGCCCGCCCGCGTACGAGCCCCAGGCGACCAGCTCCGGGTAGCCGGCCAGCACGTCGTCGTCCGGGGCCCCGACGGGCGGCCCGGTACGGGTGTTGAGGTAGTCCAGGGCGAGGTTGCCGCCCACCAGGCGCATCCGCGTGACGCCCGCAAGTGTTTCCATCGAAACCCACTTTACCAGTTGACCGTCGTCGAAGGACACCACTAGCCTGTTTCCATCATAGATGGTTTAGCCGGTAACATCGGGAGGGTCTGATGGATCGTGGGCGGGCAGTGGGGGCGTTGATCGGCTTGTCCGGAGGGACGTTCCTCTACACCACCGCCGAGGCGCTGCCGATCGGGCTGCTGCTCCCGATGGCGGCGGATCTGGCCGTCTCGCCGTCGCAGGTGGGCATGCTCGTCACCGCGTACGGCGCGGTGGTGATGGTCGCCTCGGTCCCGTTGACGGCGCTGGTCCGCCGGGTCCCTCGCCGGTGGCTGCTGTCGGCACTCCTGGCCGGCTTCGTCCTCAGCACGGCGGTCACGGTGCTGACGAGCACCTTCACGCTGCTCCTGGCGGCCAGGATGGTCACCGCAGCGACCCACGCGCTGTTCTGGGCCGTGGTGGTGCCGGCCGCAGCCGAGCTGTTCCGGCCCGCACTACGAGGGCGGGTGGTCGCTGTCGTGTTCGCCGGCGGCACCGTCGCGTTGGCCCTGGGGGTGCCCGCCGGCACCTGGCTGGGTGAGCGCGCCGGGTGGCGAGCCTCGTTCCTGGGGGTGGCCGGGCTCGGCGCAGTCGTGCTCGTCGTGGTGGCCGCGCTGCTGCCCTCGACACGGCCGGAAGAGGGGCACGCCGCCCGAGGTGCGACGCCCGACGTCCGACGCTTCTGGTTGCTGGTGGTGGTGGCCATCCTGGCGACCGCCGGGGCCATCGCCGCCTACACCTACGTCGCCCTCTTCGTCACCGAGGTCAGCGGATTCTCCGCCTCGTCAGTCGGGGCCATCCTGTTTGCGCGCGGCATCGCCAGCGTGCTCGGCATCCTCGCCGTCGGCGCACTACTGGACCGCAGCCCGTGGCTCGCTCTGCTCACGACCGTCGCACTGCAATCAGCGGCACTGCTCGGGCTCTACACGTTCGGCCGACAGCCGTTGGTGTCGGTCGGCCTGATCGCGCTGGCCGGGCTGGCGTTCGCCGCGTTCACCGCAGCGCTCGGCGGCCTCGTGCTGCAGGTGGCGCCCGGGCGCTCCGACCTCGCCGCCGCCGCGGTCTCCGCTGCGGTCAACGTCGGCATCACGGCCGGCGCGTTCGTTGGCGGGCTCGCGCTGCCGAACCACGGTGTGCGCGCCACGGTGCTCATCGGCGCCCTGCTCGGCGTCGTCGCGCTGGTGCTGGCCGTCGGAGAACGACGCATCCGACCCGCGCCCGGCCCGCTGGAAGGACAACGCCGGGCAGAGCCGGTCGGGCTGGCGCAGTGACTACCATCGCCGGAACGCCGATCACGGTCCGCGCGGTGCGGCTACTCACGCCACCCCGGCATGCGCACCCGGCAGGGGCGGACCTCGACGGGCAGCCTACTGTGCACCGCCTGCGTCCTCGATCTTTGCCAGCGCCGCGGCGTACTCGGCGTCGGTGAGCGCGCCACGCTGATGTTGCCGAGCCAGCGCGTGGATGTCCCGCCGCCGATCGACCCCGGGCCCACCGCGGGCGGCGCGGGATCGACCCACCGGGGCGGACGCGCTCGTCGTGCCGGCCCCGCCGGTGAGCGACCGAGTCGGCCCACTGGCCTGCGCGGTGCGTCCGGGCTGCGCGTCACGCTGGTGCGCCCGCAACGTCGTCAGGATCTCGTCGTAGTGCTCGGGCCAGGTGGCCAGCCGCCCCACCTCGGGCCGGAACGTGAACGGCCGCAGCAGGTCACCCCGCTGGAGCGCGGTCTGAACCGACACCCCGTCGGTCCGCTCGATGATGATCGCGGAGCGGCCCATGTCCAGACCCGCGATGGTGGCGATACCGCTGTGTATGGACGCGACCGACGCCCAGGGGACCGTGGTCGTCCGCAGCATGGTCCTGGACCGGATACCGAACGCACTGACGTAGACCCCGAGCATCGCCTGCCGTACGCCGACGGCGAAGCAGACGGCCAGCCACGCCCCGACCAGGATCGCGACGGGCAGGGGGAACGGCCGCTCGCGTACGTACATGATCGACAGGATCGTGCCGAAAGCGGCCTGCCCGACCAGGCCCACCATCGCGAAGCCGGTCGCGGCGTCCAGAGAGTACGGGCGCTGCCATCTACCCATGCCGCCATAGTGTCCGGCGGCGTCCAGGTGCAGCCGACAGAGCGCACGGGCGGCCGTCAGTCTGGCTGGACCTGGTCGAACAGGGCGAGCGCTTCGGCCGGGTCCGGGCTCACGAGGCGTTCCAGCCCGGCCGTCGTGATCGCCGCCCACCTGGCGGCCCGCTCCCACATCCGCCCCTCGAAGGCGCGGACAACCTCGTCCAGGTCTTCAGACCCGGTGGCGATGGACTCGGCGAGTTCGGCGCCTTCCCACATCGCGAGGTTCGCACCCGCCCCCAACGGGGGCATCAGGTGGGCGGCGTCCCCCAGCAGCGTCACCCCGCAGGTGTGTGCCCAGGTGTGGGACACGGGCAGGACGTAGAGGGGTCGGTGGACGAACGCCGAGCCGTGGCGGAGGAGGTCGAGTACGGGATCGGCCCAGCCGTCGAACAGAGCCAGCAGGCTTGATCGCACGGCCTCGACGTCGGCCAGGTCCAGGTTCGCGTGCCAGTCCATCGGCGCGCGGAACTGGGCGTACACCCTGACGTGGCCGCCGCTGTTGCGCTGGGCGACGAGGGCGCGGTTCACGCCGTACACAGCCACGGAGCCGTCGCCGATCAGTCGGGCCAGGTCGGGGTGGCGGATGTCGACCTCGTCGAGGAAGGTTTCGACAGAGGCGACGCCGGTGTAGTGCGGCGTCACCGGTGAGACCGCCGGGCGGACCCGGGACCAGGCGCCGTCCGCTCCGACCACGAGGTCGAACGTCTCCTCTCGCCCGTCGGCGAATTGCACCAGCACGCCGTCTCGGGTTCCCGGCACCACCTGGGTCACACGCCCCGCCCCCACTGGACGTCCAGACGACCGAGCAACAGATCGCGGAGTTGTCCGCGGTCGATCTCGGGATTGGCCCGGTCGTCGGGACGTGGTCGCCAGTCGCGTAGGACGGTGCCGGTCGTGTCCAGGATGCGCATGGCCTGCCCCTCGGGGCGAGACAGCACGTGGAACTCGGCCAGCAGCCCCGCCTTGTCCAACGCGGATTGGCCCAGCCCTTCGTGCAGGTCCAGGGTGCCGCCCGGAGGGCGGGCGTCGGGGGCGGGATCGCGTTCGAGGATCGTGACGGGGAAGCCGTGGCGGTGCAGGACACGGGCGAAGGTGAGGCCGCCAGGGCCCCCACCGACGACGGCGATACGGTGCCTCATGGCGATACACCGTATCGGCCCATACGATGCCTGGCAAAGAGAACGGATGTGATCATGACGGTGTGGGACCGGCCGGAGCCGCCGAATCGCCTCGTGCCGCTCGACCGCGAACGCATCGTCGCCGCCGCCATCGCGCTGGCCGACGAGGGCGGCCTCGACGCGGTGTCGTTGCGCAAGGTCGCCGCCCGGCTGAACGCCGGCCCCATGCGGCTGTACGGATACATCGCCACCAAGAGCGAGCTGTTGGACCTCATGGTGGACGAGATCTACGCCGAGATCCTCCCCCGCGAGCAACCCGGTGACTGGCGGGAGGCGCTGGGCATCCTCGCCCACCGCACCAGGCAGACCGCACTCCGGCACAACTGGTTGGCCGACCTGCTCGGCGGCCGCCCGACGCTGGGACCGAACGGGCTGGCCGTGGCCGAGGCAACGCTTGCCACCCTCGACGGCCTGGCCGACATCGACACCGTCATGCGCGCCGTGGAGACTGTCAGCGCCTACTTCACCGGCGCGATCAGGCGCGAAATCGCGAACCTACGAGCCGAGCGCGCCACCGGCCTGTCGAGGCACGACTGGCAGCGCGCCTCCGGCCCGCACGTGACGAGAATGCTCGCCACGGGCCGCTTCCCGGCACTGGCCAAGGCGGTGCACCACGGCACGGACGTGGATTCCGAGACGTCCTTCGCGACCGGCCTGGACTGGGTGCTCGACGCCGTGGCGACCAGACTCACCCCACCGCGTGCGTGACGCTCAGCCCTGGGTCCGCCGGGAGGCGGGCATCCCACCACCGGATCGATGCGTGCTGGAACGCCTGCTCAGCGTTTCGCGCGAAGAGTGCGCTGGTGAGGGGACGGTTCGCTGGGAGCGGTACCAGTCGGGGCGGAAATTCAACCGTCCCGATCGCTACACTCGCCGCAGCGCCGGCATCGCCGCCGACAGACCTCGGCCGGCGCCGATCCGAAGTGAATGGAGAAGCCCGTGACCCGCGACAATGCCGTCCCCCCTGGCATCGACCCTCGCGTTCCCAGCGTGGCGCGGGTCTACGACTTCTTCCTGGGCGGCAAGGACAACTTCGAGGTCGACCGGAAGGTCGCCGAGCACGCGCTGCGGATCACACCGGACGGGCCGGCAGCCGGCCAGGCCAACCGGGCCTTCCTCCGTCGCGTGATTCGCTTCCTGGTCGGCGAGGCGGGCATCGACCAGTTCCTCGACATCGGATCAGGGCTGCCCACCCAGGGCAACGTGCACGAGGTCGCCACCGAGCAGAACCCGAAGGCCCAGGTGGTCTACGTGGACAATGACCCGATCGTCCTGACGCACGGGCGGGCTCTGCTGGCCGCGGAGGGCACCGCAACGGTGATCCAGGCAGACATCCGGGCGCCGCAGGAGATCCTCAATCACCCGGACGTACGTCGGTTTCTCGACTTCGAGCGGCCGATCGGGTTGCTGCTCTTCGCGATCCTGCACCACCTCGGTGACGACGAGGACCCGCGAGCGGTGGCAGCGGAATTGATCGACGCGCTGCCCTCCGGCAGCTACGTAGCGATCTCGCACTTCCGCGACCCGGGTGAGCGGGACCCGGAGGGCTCCCGCAAGGCCCGCGAGGTCGAGCGGGTCTTCAACGAGTCGTTGGGCACCGGCCGCTGGCGCACGGACGAGGAGATCCTCTCGTTCGCCGAAGGGCTGACGGTGCTGGAGCCAGGGCTGGTGCCGCTGGCCGAGTGGCGTCCGGAGCCGGATGCACCCGCTCCGACGCAGACCGACACCTATCACACCTTCGTCGGGCTCCTCGCCCGCAAACCGTAGGCGCTCCGCGTTCCGGTGACGTCCGTCGGCAGATGTGCCCCGCCGATGGGGCGCGTCACGTCGGATCTCCACCGGTGGGTCGCGCTCGGTCCGGGACGGGAGTCACCCCCGCCCTCGGCGAGGGCGGCGAGCCCGGAAGGCGACAAGCACTTACCCCTCCTGAGCAGGCATTCTTGGCTTATGGACCAGCCGAGGAACCTACCCATGGAGGTACCACAATGTTCACCACGAAGTTCTGGAAGGCCACCGCCGAGCGCGCGGTGAAGAGTGCCGCGCAGGGTCTGCTGCTCTACTGGGGCGCCGACGTCGTGTTCAACGCCTGGCAGGCGGACTGGGCTGCGGCCGGTGGCATCGCATCCGGTGCGGCGGTGCTGTCGGTGCTCACCTCGCTGGTGAGTGCGAAGGTGTCGGGAGAGGGCGACTCGCCCAGCCTTGTCCGTGCCGAGCAGTAACGGCGACCTACTAGACGAGTAAGTCCTCACTCAAGACGGGCTGCGGGCACAGCGCAGCACGCTCGCCACCCGAATTGGCTGCCTGCAAGGTCGATGTGCGGTTGAGCGGCATACCTCAGAGTCATGAATGTGACGCTGAGGTATACCGCTCACTACCGCAGCCGCCCCCACGGAGGCGACCAGTGACCGCAATGACGGTGAAGCCGTAATCACCCCGTGGTGGCGCCGGTTGCCAGCGGATCTCTACGGCGCTAGGTTGAAATGCCATCGATGAACATCGACATCGCAAGGTCGGGGGCCCGCATGTCCGCGTCTGTCACTCGCCGCACCGTCCTGGCCGGTGGCGCCGGTGCCGCTGTCGGCCTGGCGCTGCCCGCCTCCGCCGCCCACGCCGGTGTCCACCACCCCACCAGCGTGAGGTTCACCCTCGACGCGAAGACGCTCGACGGTGGTGAGCAGGTCACCTCGGTCACCCTCGACACCGGCGGCCTCGGGCCGATCGACCCCGCCGGGCTCACCCCCGGCACGTTCAGCGTGCACGCCAAGGCCACCAGCCCGATCCCGATCGCCCCCGACGATCTGATCTTCAGCGAGTACGACCTGGACCGCACGGTGACCGCAGCCCGGCTCGACCGGCACGGAAACATCGTGCTGGAGCTGAGCCACGCCGAAGGTCAACCGGGCGGTGGCACCCTCGGCTACATCCTCAGCAGGGGCCGCAACGTCCAGCTGGACCTCGTCTACACCATCACGCAGAACACCCCGCTCGTGCGGCGCCACGGCTCGCCGGTCACCATCACGCGCTTCGTGCAGGGGCGGCTGTCCAACCCCGAAGTGGACGCCTTCAGCCACCACGTCTCGCGCTCGGGTATGAAGTACCGGCTGTACTCCCCCGAGCGATCACCCCGCCTCGGTCGACTGCCGTTGATCCTCTGGCTGCACGGCGGCGGCGAGGGTGCGTCACTGCCCGACGACTACTACGACAACGAGACCACGCTGCGCGCCAACCGTGGCGCGCTGGGCTTCGCCACCCCGGAGGCTCAACGGATCTTCTCCGGCGCGTACGTCGTCGCTCCGCAGAGCACTTCGTACTGGATGGAGGACGGCCCGCGGTTCGCCCCGCTGATCCGCGAGATCGTCCAGGACCTCGTACGCCGCAAGCGGGTCGACCCCGACCGGATCTATGTGGTCGGTTGCAGCAACGGCGGCTACATGTCGATGGAGATGACAGTCGCCTATCCCGACCTGTTCGCCGCGTCAGTGCCGATCTGCGGCGTCGTCGAGCCGCTCGGCGGGGACGGCCCGCCGCTGCTCACCGACGCGGAGCTGGCGGCGATCCGCACCCCGACCTGGCTGGTCACCTCGCGCGACGACGACACCGTGCCACCCGAGACCAACACGATCCACGCCCACAACCTCATCCCGGGATCACTGGTCACCCTGTACGACCACGTCGTGTGGAACGGCTACCAGTTTCCCGGTCACTGGTCCTGGATCTACGTGGCCCGCAACGACCCGAGCCGCGACGGCACCCACATCTGGCAGTGGATGGCCCGCCGTCGTCGCTGATCCGTCGTCCGGGATCAACGGTCGGCCGCAGTGGCGGCGCGCATCTCCTTGAGTACGTACGTGGCGGCCTTCTCGACGACGCGGACGCCCTCCTCCTGGCTCACGTGATGGTCGGAGAGCACGGCGATCAGCCAGTCATGACGGGCCTCGACGATCCGTCCGATGCTGTTGACGAGCCAGCGGCCACCGTCGACGTCAGCGGTGTCCCATCCGTTCTTGACATAGACGGAAGGATTGCCCGGCTCCCGCGCGTCGGTGACTCCCCATCGTTGCTCGGGGATCACCTTCTTCATGAGGCCCATGACGAAGGTACGGTCCTGCGGGGTCAACGGTCCCGTGGGCGAGGTCAGCGCGGTCAGCAGACGAAGCTGGTCGGCGGCAGTGGTCGTGGTGAGCCCCCAGTGCGCGTTGGGCTTGGTCTCCCGCAGACCCAGTGACCGGTTCGCGGCGGTGAGGCCACGCGCGCCGTCGATCCGCTGCCACAGGGTCACCGCCGCGGCGTTGTCACTGGACACGATCATGGCTTCGGCCAACCGTCTGGTGTCAGAACTCAGGGCCTTGCCCGGCGGTTTCTGCCGCAGCAGAAGGGCCGCGAGGATGTTGACCTTGACGATGCTGGCCGTCTCGAACCGTTTGGCACCGACGGTCACCGCAGCCGTTCCTTGTCGATCCAGTGCCGCGACCGCCAGGTGGCCGTCGTACCGCTCCACGTAGGCCTCGATGCGCCTTCTCGCCCCATCGATCCGGTCGACGGCCGGCGTCGTGGGAATCGGACTGGCCGGAGAAGGACGCTGCGCCGGGCCGGCTTCGTCGCCGTTGCGACCGCGAGTGGCACCGAAGGCGGCGGTCGCGACGCCGGCGAGAGACATGGTGACCGCGGAGACGACCCAGCGGCGTGGCAGCTGCCGACCTGCCCGCTCAGCCAAGACGGGCCACCGCCTTCGTCGCGATCGAGTCCACCACGGCCTGGCTGCCCGGGTCGGGCAGGCTGACCGTCGAGACCGTCTCGCCTCGTTTCAGTATCACGAAGTAGCGGGTGGTACTCGTGATGCCGGCACGCTCGATGCGGCCTCTGACGAGGATGCCGACGCCGCCCAGATAACGTGGATCGACGACGTCGAAGGACACCCGCGAGGCGTGGACCAGGTAGCTCGAGCACCGTAGGAGAACCCGACGGACGTCTTCGACACTCCGCTCCGCCCACCCAGGTTCGTACGTCTCCACGATGTGGTGGGCCGACGGCGAGCCGTCAGACGGCCGGAAGTGACGCTCCGTGGCAGCACGCCTGTGCGACTTCGCCGCGTAGTCGCTGCTCTGATAGCCGGGGCAGTCATCCTGCTCCCACGGCCAGAGCGGCGGACCGGTTCGAGCGTCGTCCTGGTGCCAGTCCGAGCCCAGGTCGCCCGCGCCCAACAGCATGTGCGAACCGCCCGGCTCGGCGCTCGCCGTGTGTCGCTCGCCGGGGCCGACTCCGGGTTCCGCCCGATGACACCCTCCGGCCATCACCACCAACACCGACAGGACCGCAGGCACGACAGCGATCGGGCCTCGGCCTCGGCCGCGAATCCGGCCGTGGCACGGTCTGCTCGACACGGACACGGGAACCTCCAGACGCAGATAGTTGCCACCGCAGGTCGCACCTCGGGCGACGACGCGTGGGGGCACGCTCGTCGTCGCCGCAGCACGGGCACGATGGTTGCCGCTCGGCGGCCCGACACCCACCGGGATCCGCCGCACCTCGACCTCAGACGCGGCCGGTCAATGGCATTCCTCGGCGAACAGCTCCGAACGGGTATCGCGGAGCAACTCGCGCAGGCGGCCGAGGGAGCGCATGCTCTGGCTCTTGACGACGGCGGTGGATACGCCCACAACCTCGGCGGTCTTCTCCACGCTCAGGTCATCCCAGTAGCGCAGGACGATGATCGCCCGGTCCCGCAACGGCAGGGTGGCGACCGCATCCAGCAACGTCATGCGCAGCTCGGCCGGATGTTCCTCGCCCCGATCCGGCGGCGCCGACATCGCCAACTCGCGGCTGGAGCGACGCCGCTGCTGGTCGATCATGCAGCGCAGCAGAACCTTGCGGGCGTACGCATGCGGGTCGTCGGCCCGACGGACCCGCCTCCAGTTGGCGTACACCTTGGCCAGCGTCGTCTGGGTGAGGTCCTGGGCGAGATGCCAGTCGCGGCACATCAGAAACGCGGCGTCGCGCAGCCGGCCCGCCGCCGCCTGCGCGAACTCCACGAAGTCTTCGTCAGCCATTCGACCGGGCCAGCGTCGCGAACCTCTTGGCACCACTGGTGACGAACTCGACCGGCAGTCTCGTCCCCCAGTTCGGGTTGGCGGCGATCTCGATCGCCTCGCTCACGGAGAGGGCGGGCGGTGCCGGCGAGGATCCCTTGCCGTCCCAGGCCAGACAGGTGGAGATCGCCAGAGCGATCTGGAGTCCGCTGCGGTGGTACACCGTAACCATCTTGTTCTGCACGCAGTTGTCGGGAATCTCGGTCAGCTCCACCGTCCCCGGAGGCGGGTCGCCGCCGAGGTTGTCCTGGTAGATCGAGAGCCGCAGCATGCCCAGCCCTTCGCCTCGATCGAGGAAGAGCTGTATGTATGGCATTCCGGGGCCTGCGCCGCTGCTCTGGAGGCTCCGGTATCCGCCGGTCTTCCCTTCGGGGAGAAGCCGGGTCAACAGTTCCATAGCGCCCTGCGGTGTGGTGGTCCGCAGCTCACCGTCCGGCCCGGGCCCGATCCTCACGGTGTCGATCACCTTGGTGAAGGGGTTCGGCGGGTTGGAGAGGCGGGGCACGTTCCCCTGCCCGTCGTCGGTGCCCTCGGCAAACCCGCGCCGGGCACCGGCTGGGGCGTCAGTCGGGGGCGGTGTGGCGGTGTCGACCAGCCCACCCGGCGAGCCGACGTTCGGCCCGCCGGGCTGGCCGGCGTCATCGGTACCGACGCCGAGCGGCCCGGCGACCAGGCCGATCACCAGCAGCATCGCCAGTGCCGATCCGCCGGCGCCGAACTGCGCCAGGCGGCGCTGGCGGCGCAGTCGGCGACCCTGCACCACTGACTGCTGGATCAGGTCACCCAACGGTGGCGCGGGGTGGCGGGCCAGATCGTCCCTGAAACGTCCACGGACCTCACCCATGTCCCGTACCCCTCGTCGGTCGACCGCCCACCGTGGCGATCCGTCACCTACCTGACGGGTTGGGGAACCGATTTGGTTACCGAGTTGGGCGCGATTTTTCAGCCGCCGCGGTCGGCGTCCGCGACGCTTTCAGCACGCGTGCGACCATCTCCGCCTGGCGGTGGACGGCCACCGCCCCGACACCGCACCAAAATGAATGGCCTCGCCGACCCGTTCCGGCCTACCGTGCAACGAGGTTCGCATCTCCGACGCATTCACGAGAGGACCTCACCCCGCGTGACACCGCCTGCTCTCTAGACCTGACACCTCCCCCGCGCCTGGGCTGCCGACGTCGCCGTCGGTTCGTTCCCATGCCTTCTGTCAGATCATTGGAGAGATCATGTCTACGCGTCCTTCTATCGCGCTGCCCTGGCCCGTCGGGCGCATGCGCCTTCCCCTGCTCGCATTGGGCTGCGTCCATTGCGCTTCCGACATCGGCGACCGGGCGTTCCGCGTCATCGCCGTCGGCGAGCTTCTCACCACCAGGCCCCTGGTCGCCTACGCCGCCAGCGAACACACCAACACGATCATCGTCAGCAGTCGATTTCTGGGTCAGCATGTGCACCCGGCCCTCGTGACGGGCCGTTCCGACAGATCCTCGGACCGTCGGCCGCCGTCGAGGCGAGAGCAACGCTGGCCCCGCCCGGGACTGCATCACGCGGCGGCCCGCACGCGGTCGCTCAGGACGCGTGAACGACGGTCAGGACCGGCCCGATACCGACGACGGAGGTGACTGCCGGGTGCGATAGCGGCAGCTGGTCAGCAGCGCGTGCAGGGGGAGTCTTTTCTGACGATCCAGCTGAAGGTGGTACTGCCCTGTCCGCCTCCGACGGCCGTGACCGTGACGGTGTAGCTGCCTATGGTGGTGAGTGTGCCGCTGATCCGGCCGGTCGAGGCGTTGATGGCCAGCCCAGGAGGCAAGCCGGTCGCCGACCAGGTGTACGAGCCGCTCCCGCCGGTGGCCTGCATCTGCAACGCCACGGTGTCCGGCTTGAGCATGCTCTGGGTGCCGGGGTTGGTGACCGTCACCGCCCCGCTCGGCGGAGTTATGGGGATATCCGGTGGCGGGCACGTCAGCGATACCGGCTGAGACCCTGCCGTTCTGGTGATGAACTCCGGAGTCCCCGAGAGGAACTGGACGGTGGCGGTCGCTCGACCCGAGTAGTAGCCCGACTCGCAGAGCGTGCCCGGGTTGGCGACGCCAAGACCGAACAGGGTTACGTTGGTGTCCTGCCAAACCTCTGTCCGGCCGTTCACTGTTTGGCCAGGGCCGCCGACCAGCCCGTGGTACAGCAACTCCACGGTGAGGTCCACGCGACGCACTGGACCGTCGCACTGGACACTTGCGCTGTACACGACGGTCTTGGCGTCGGTCTTGCCCGGTGGGCTGTCCGGCGTGACCCACCCGCAGTAATGACCGTCGGGAACCGTGGCGGACGCCGGGGCGGCGAAACCCAGGGATGCGATGACCATGGCAGCCGCCGCCATCAGCAATAGGCGGGATCTGTCGCGGCGCGAGAGTTCCACATACATCGATGAATGGTCGCACGGAGGCGTCGGAGTCAGCAATGGCCGAGCCGTCGGGGCTCCCACGACCCGAACCCGGAGGAGGACAGGGCCCACACGATCGGGTCGCGCTTCGCCGCGGCGGTCATCACCACCAGCCGCCACGACCGCACCGGCGGATGACTTGACCACGGGGCCACGGGCGTCGTCACGACTGGAACGCGGGCCGATCGAGCAGGTCCGAGGTGACCTGGCGGGCGTACCCGTTGAAGCGGAATGTCTCCGGGGCCGACTCGTACGCCTGCCGGAGGGCCATCACTGCCGATTCCTTGTCGTCCTTGCCGTAGTGCGGCCGCGCGACCTCGATGTGATGGCGTGCCGGCGCGGCCTCGACGGGATCGCCGCAGGTTCATGGCGGCGTGCCTGTCGCGACGCCGCACCGGACTTCTGCGCCTCCACCGCCACGTCACCGCGTGAGCGCCGATGATGATCGTGGGAAATATGTCTGCGGCTGATAGAAGCCCAGGTCAACGATGCGCACGGCCAGGGCGCCGCCGCACTGACTTCAATCAACTGGGCCGACCGCGCCAGGGCTGTCCGCGGTCAACTCGCCGAACCAGCGGCAATCGAGGCGGAACACCTCGCGGACCGTGAGTCCGGCCGCCGACGCCACTCCGGCGACCGCCATCGTGTCGAGCCGCGCCCACCGGAAGGGTGGCCCGAGGCGCGATCCATCGCCGGGGACCTGGAGGGCCAGTTGGGCCTCACCGCGCCACAGTCCCGGACCGGGGGGTTCGAGTTCGACGAGCACGGTGCCACCTGGGCGCAGCAGGTCATGGCATCGGCCGAGCAGGGTGAGGGGGTCGCCGCCGATGCCGATGTTCCCGTCGATCAGGAGCACGTGTGCCCAGCGTCCCTCGGCGGGCAGCGGGGCGAAGACGTCCCCGTGGAGAGCGATCGCGCCTCGGGCCCGGGTCAGGCGGACCGCCTGCGCGGAGATGTCGACTCCCACCGCTGTCAGCCCGGCGTGGGTGAGGGCCAGTGTGAGTCGGCCTGGACCGCAGCCCAGGTCGAGCGCCGGGCCGGTGCACCGGGCTACGAGTGCGGCCACCGCCGGTTCGGCTGGGCCGTGCCACCGGCGTACCGGGAGGCGGCATCGCCAGCCGTTGTCGCCGTGCACCAGCCAGTGGTCGCCGGTGCGGCGCCGCAACGCGCTGCCGAATGCCTCGATCGGCCTGGCCCGTACGCTGCGGCTCATCGTGGGATTCCGGGCGTCAGGCTGCGCTGGACCGCCGCGACCTGGCGCGCGAACCGGTCGCAGGTAGCGTGCCGCTCTGAACGGCTCTCCGGTTGGGCAGCGCCTGCGGCCACCGCCAGCGCGTCGGGCCACTCGTCGACGTCTTGGAGTAGGGGTAGGCGAGCTACGCGCAGACCCTGCTTGCGCAAGGCCACGATGGTGTGATGTCCGGTCAGTGCGGTGGACATCGGCACGGTCCTCAGCGCGGCGGCGTGCCGAGGGTCGCGCAGACCCAGCGCCCACCAACCGCCGTCGATGGCAGGGCCGAGCACGGCGTCGGTCAGGGTGAGGCGGTGGACGGCCGCGTCGAGTTGCGCGGGGGTCAGCTGTGGTGTGTCCATGCCGATCTGGAGCACGGGTCGACCCGGGTAGGCGTCAGCCACATCGGCGTGGGCGTTGGCGAGACGGTCGCCGAGGTCGGTGCCGCGCTGCGGCAGGATCTGCCAGCCGGCGATCGCCGCGGTCAGTTCGGCGGCCTCTTCGGCGTCGGCCAGCCGACCCTGGAGGGCGAGAACGGGTGTCACGCCGGGCGTTGCGCGTACCGTGTCCAGGCTGTCCAGCAGTGCCGCAGCGGCGATCCGGGCCGCCTGCAGGTGGCTGGCCGGTGGACAGAGACGAGTCTTCACCGCCCCGGGCACGGGTGCCTTCGCCATCACCAACAGGACGGTCATCGCGACCGCTCCACCGTGCGCAGGACCCCGGCGAAGTCCCGGGTCGCGCGCAGCGTGCCGCGCACCGAGCCGGAGACCTTGCTCCGGGTGCCGGCGGCGCGGTGCGAGTACCGTACGTCGAGTTCCCAGATCCTCCAGCCCGCGGCAGCGGCGCGGATGAGCAGTTCCAACGGGTATCCGAAGGCGCGGTCGGTGACTCCGAGGCCGAGCAGCGCTTCACGGCGGGCCACCCGAATCGGGCTGAGATCGCGTAGCGGTATGCCTCGGTGTCGCAGCAGCGCCGCGACCAGTGCGGTGCCGGCTCGGGCATGCCATGGCCAGACGCCGGCCGCGACGGGCCGACGACGACCGACCACCAGATCGGCCGATCCGCCGGCCACCGGCGCGACCAGCGCCGGGAGTTGTCTCGGGTCGAAGGAGCCGTCGGCGTCGAGCACACAGACCAGCGCGGCCTCGGCCGCCTCCAGACCGGTGTGTACGGCCGCGCCGTAGCCCCGGCGCGCTTCGTGGACGACCCGGGCGCCGTGCCGGGCAGCGATCTCCGGTGAGCCGTCCCGGGAGCCGTTGTCCACCACGATCGCCCGGTAACCGGGGGGCAGTGCGGTCAGTACGCCGGGTAGCGCAGCGGCTTCGTCAAGACACGGCAGTACCACGTCGATCGGTGATGGCATACCAGAAACGCTAGGACGCCAAGGCGCCCGAGATGGGCGAAATAACACCATCGGCATCCTTGCTGGCGTCGCTCCCTTCTCGAACGGTGGTGTCCTGCCCGTTCCCGCACCACCGGGCCGGAGGTGGCCGTACCGTCCGGTCGTCATGAAAGTGCTCGCGCCCGTGCGGCGGGGACCGGAACTGCCCGCCCGACGCGTCGACGCCGACCTGGTGGTGCTCGGCGTCGAGGTGGCGTTGGTCGCTGCCGCGGTGGCGGTGGGCGTGCTGCTCAACGCGCGTGGTGTCGGTCTGCATGCCGACGCCGCGCCGCTCTACGCCACCTGGCGTCCGCACCTGGGTTGGGGCACACCGGCCGCGCTGCTGGTCGCCGTCGGGGTGCTCGGCTGGGGCGTCCAATGGGCCCGCACCGCCGGGTGGGGCCGGCTACTGATGGCGGCCTACCTCGCGGCGGTAGCGTGGACGATGTCGTTGGCGCTGGTGGACGGCTGGTCGGCCGGTTTCACCCGGCGACTCACCCCGCAGGCCGAATACCTGCACGAGGTGCCCCGGGTCACCGACGTCACGGCCATGCTGTCTGGTTTCAGCGCCCGGATCCTCGATTTCCAGCCGGATGCGTGGTCCACCCACACCGCCGGCCATCCACCGGGGGCGCTGCTGCTCTTCGTCGGGTTGGACCGGATCGGCCTCGGCGGCCCCACCGTCGCCGCCCTGGCATGCGTACTGGTGGGAGCCACCGTCACCGTGTCGGTGCCGGTGACGCTGCGGGCCCTCGGTGCGGAAGAGGCCGCCCGCCAGGTGCTGCCGTTTCTGGTGCTGCTGCCCGGCGCGATCTGGGTGGGAGTCTCGGCCGATGGCATCTTCACCGGGGTGGTCGCCGCGGGGCTGGCCCTGCTGGCGGTGCGCGGACCGGCCGCCGCCGCAGTCGGGGGCCTGTTGCTCGGCTTCGCCCTCTACCTGTCGTACGGCTTCGTACTGGTCGGCGTCCTGGCCCTGGCGGTGGTGGCGCTGCGGCCCCGGGACCGGTGGCCGGCGGCGCTCGCGGCACTGGCCGGGGCCGGCACGGTGGTGGCCACGTTCACGCTGGCCGGTTTCTGGTGGCTGGACGGGTACGACCTGGTGGTTGAGCGGTATCACCAGGGCTGGGCCGCGGATCGCCCATACGGGTACTGGGTGTGGGCGAACATGGCGGCGCTTCTACTTTCTGCGGGCCCGGTGCTCGGGCCCGCACTGCTTCGGACCGCGCTCGCGTCGGCCGGTCCGGCGCGAACCGTTGCGATGCGATGGCGCGGGCCGGACCGAGCCGGGATGATCGCCCGGCTTGACGCCCTGCGGGGCGCCGGGCCCACGGTGCTGCTGCCGCTGGCCGCCGTGCTGGCGGTCGGCGCGGCTGATCTGTCCGGACTGAGCAAGGCCGAGGTGGAACGGATCTGGCTACCGTTCGTGGTCTGGCTGCTGGTGGCCGCCGCCCACCTTCCATCGCCCGCCCGACGGGTCTGGTTGGCCGGGCAGGTGGTCACCGCTCTCGCGGTCAGTCACCTGCTCTGGACGGTGTCCTGACTCGCCGGCGGCACTGCGGGTCTCAAGCGCTGAGGGCGGCCGGTTCCCGTAGCGGATCGGTGGCGAAGGCGGTCACCCCCTCGGCGAACCCGACCCGGGCGGTGTAGCCGAGCAGCTTCGCCGCCCGCCGGGGATCGGCGACCACGTGTCGGACGTCCGCCGCCCGGCCGCCACCGTGAATCAGCGGCGCCGGCCCCGCCATCGCTTCGGCGAGGGCGGCGGCCAGTTCGCCGACCGTGTGCGGCTCGCCGGAGCAGACGTTGACGGGTACGAGGCCCTGCGGTGGCGGGGCGGTCAACGCCAGCAGGTTGGCCCGGGCGACGTCGGTGACGTGGACGAAGTCGCGGCGCTGCCGGCCATCCTCCAGCACCCTCGGCGGCAGGCCCGCCGCCAGTGCGGACCGGAAGATCGAGGCCACCCCCGCGTACGGGGTGTCCCGCGGCATCCGAGGGCCGTAGACGTTGTGGTAGCGCAGCGCCCAGACGCTCCCGCCGGTCTGCCGCGCCCACGCGGCGGCCAGGTGTTCCTGGGCAAGCTTGGTGGCCGCGTACGTGCTTCGCGGCTCGAGTAGCGCGTCCTCGGGCACCAGAGCCGGCGAGAGGGCGCCCGCGCAGTCCGGGCAGGTTGGCTCGTACCGGCCGGCGGCCAGGTCGGCGACGCTGCGGGAGCCGGGCCGTACGGTGCCGTGCGTCGCGCAGACGTACCGACCCTCGCCGTAGACGACCATCGAGCTGGCCAGCACCAGCCGGGTCACACGGGCCCGGTGCATCGCGGCGAGCAGCACCACAGTGGCGTAGTCGTTGTGGCTGACGTAGTCGGGGGCGTCGGACGGATCCAGCCCGTGTCCCACCATCGCCGCCTGGTGGCACACCGCGTCCACACCGGGCAGAAGCCGGTCCAGCAGGTTGGCATTCCGGACGTCACCGACCACCGGGTCGTGCCGCCGGGACCACTCGGGGAGTTCCCCGCCGTGCGCCTGAGGCAGCAACGCGTCGAGCGCCACCAGGTCGTGGCCCTCGGCGACCAGCAGGTCGGCGATCTGCGATCCGATGAAACCGGCCGCGCCGGTGAGTAGTACCCGCACCCCGGTGACCGTAGACCGCGCCCGGCCGGAGCGGGGCCGGTTCGCCCGCCTGCCAGGCCATCGGTATCACCGTATGCACCAAATTGGGTGTCCGGCACGTCTAGCGTCGCGGGGTATGGGTGTGACAGACCGGCAGACGGGTTTCCCTCAGCGGTGGTGGCGGGCCCTGGAACGGCACCCCCCACCGGTCCCGGGTCTGACTGGGGACCGCTGGCGCAGCCCGCTGCGGGGTCCGTGGCTCACCGCCGTCTACGGCGCCGTGCTCCTCATCGGGTTGCCGCTGGTGATCGTCACCGGGCTGCTCGATTACGCCGCCTACGGCCCTCAGTTCGATCAGGCTCTGCCCCGTGAGGTGGGCTGGTTACGGCTGCCGCCGTTCGACTGGCCGACCCGGCCGTCCTGGCTGTTCCGGGTGACCCAAGGGCTGCACGTGACGCTCGGCATCATCCTGATCCCCGTGGTGCTGGCGAAGCTCTGGTCGGTGATCCCGAAGCTCTTCATCTGGCCGCCGGCCCGCTCCCTGGCCCAGGTGCTCGAACGGCTGTCCCTGCTGCTGCTGGTCGGCGGCATCCTCTTCGAGATCGCGACCGGCCTGCTCAACATCCAGTATGCGTACCTGTTCGGCTTCGACTTCTACACCGCGCACTACTTCGGCGCCTGGGTCTTCATCGCAGCGTTCGTGGTGCACGTGACGCTGAAGCTGCCCCGGATGCTCAGCGCACTGCGATCCCGGCCGGCCCCGCGCGACCGCCGCCGACGGGGGCAGCGCGGGCCACTGTGGGCCGAGCTGCGTACCCCGCTGGCCGCGACCCGGCCCGAGCCACCCGATCCGGACGACCTGGTGGCCACCGCACCCGGCGCACCGACGATGAGCCGACGCGGCGCGGTTGCCCTGGTCGGTGGCCTGTCCGTGCTTCTCGGCGCCCTCACGATCGGGCAGACCCTCGACGGTCGCTGGCGCCGCACCGCGCTGCTGCTGCCCCGCGGACGTGAGCCCGGCACCGGACCGAACGGTTTCCCGATCAACCGCACCGCCGCCGCGGCGGGCATCCAGCCTGAGGAGACCGGGCAACGGTGGCGGTTGACCGTGCGGGGCGGCGACCGCCTCGTCACCCTCGACCGCCCCCGTCTGCTGGCCATGGGCCAGCACACCGCCCGCCTGCCGATCGCCTGCGTGGAGGGGTGGTCGACGCGACAAACCTGGTCAGGCGTACGACTGCGCGACCTCGCCGCCCTGGTCGGTGTGGACGATCCGGCGTCGGCGCAGATCCGGTCGCTGGAGAAGACTGGGTTGTTCAACCAGGCGATCCTCCAGGCCAACCAGGTGCTCGACGGCGACTCTCTGCTCGCTCTGCGGGTCAACGGTGCCGATCTCTCGGCCGACCACGGCTTTCCCGCCCGGGTGATCGTCCCTGCTCTGCCCGGTGTGCACTGCACGAAATGGGTCGCCGACATCACCTTTCGGACCGGCGTGAATGGGTAACACCGTTCCCCGATTCCGGGCGGCCTACGGATCGTCACCACTGCACCTGGCCGCCATGATCGGCTGCTTCACCCTTACCGGCTGGGTCGCACTCCGAATCGCCGAAGAGGCCACGGCTGGCCGGATGCTGCTCTGGTTCGTCGGGGCGGCCGTCGCCCACGACCTCGTCCTCTTTCCGGTCTACGCGTCGGCCGACCGGGTGCTGCGCGGTGCGCTCGGGCGCTCCGACCGCACCGGTACGGATGGCCGGCCGCCCGATCGTCACCACCCGATGCCGCCCCGAACCGGGCGTGCGCCAGCCCGACCATCACCGCTGAACCACATCCGGGTACCGGCACTCGCCACCGGGCTGCTGTTCCTGGTCTACCTCCCCGGCATCCTGCGGCAGGGTCGCGAAACCTATCTCGCCGCCACCGGCCAGAACCAACATCCGTACCTGGCCCGTTGGCTGGCACTCAGCGTCACGCTCTTCCTCCTCAGCGGCGGCTGGTACGTGGTACGGCGAGCTCGCTGGCGACGGGCCGGCCCGCGTTGAACGGGTGATTCCCCGCCGCGCGGAACTGCCCCAGGCCCACGGACGTCTGGAACGCCTCGCTGCGGCATCGAAGCCAGTCACACGGTGCCGCTCGCCGAGGGCCACGGCAGTGCTCCGCTACTCGCCTCACGGAATGAGGAGGGCCTTGCCGGGGATCGAGCGCGCCTCCATCGCGCGGTGCGCTTCAGCCGCGGAGGACAGTGGATACTCGCGTGCGATCACCGGGCGTATCCACCCCTCTGCCGCCTCGGTCAGGGCCTTGCTCGCAAGCTGCACCTTCTGCGGTGCCTCGAACTGAACGTCCGCGATGCCGAATGTACGGATGCCGCGCAGCTGTGCACTGTGAAGGTCGATCGTGGCGAAGTCGCCACTCGCCGCCCCATGGGACGAGACCCGTCCGCCGTCGGCCACCAGCCGAAAGGCGTCGCTGCCCAATTTTCCCCCGACACCGTCCAGCAGCACATCGACAGGCAGACCACCGAGGGCTCCGCGTACCGCGTCGGTCCAGCCGTCCCCGGCGTAGTCGACGACGGCGTCGGCACCGAGCCGTCGAACCAGCGTGAGCTTGTCCGCGCCACGGGCCGCCCCCACGACCTGCGCACCGAGACGGTGTGCGAGCTGAACGAGTAGCGTTCCCATGCCGCCCGCAGCCCCCAGGATCAGCACCCGATCGCCCGGCTTGACGCCGACACCGTCGATCAGGCCCAGAGCGGTCACGCCGTCGTGTGCGAGACCAGCCGCTTCCCGCACGCCCAGGCCGTCCGGGATCGGCACCAGCCGGTCGACGCCGGTCCGAACCAGTTCAGCGTAGGAGCCTCGCGTCCCGGCACCAGCAACGACCCGGCGGCCACGCCAGGACGCAGAGACGCCCGGACCGGCGGAGACCACCGTTCCCGCCGCTGCGCCACCCGGTACGTACGGCGGGGTAACACCGAACATCGCACCCCAGCCAGCGCGGATCTGAGTTTCCAGGTAGATCGTGTCCACGGCCTCCGCCCGGACGATGACCTCTCCCCTCCCGGCTTGCGGGTCGGGCAGGTCCTTCAAGATCAAGACTTCCGGGCCTCCGTACTCGGCAACCTGAATCGCACGCACGCATGACTCCTGTCGACTGCGGTCCGATCTTCGGATCCGCCTGGAGAACTGGTGTCAACGACGCTAGGACCTCAATGTTGGTTGAACTCAAGTGCTGTAGCGGGGCCTGGTCGCAGATCGTGGTGCTTCATCGGGCCCGACGGCTAAGCCACCGCCAGCGCCCACCGCCTTGCCGACGCCGCCCTCGGCGGACAACCCCTGGCGCGGCTCAGCCCTCCCGCGCCGTCTCGCTGGCGGAACCCGACCCCGTCGCCTTGGACAGATGGCAGTCGATTCCCGAACTTCGCAAGCGGCCAGCTGCGCCGGGCAGGATGTCCGTTGCCTTCCACAGGCGTCCATCCCCGCCTACGTGGTCGCCACCGAGTTGGTGAGCCGGATTGCCCGGCAGCTCGGACTCTGGCGAGCGCCCGGTAGCGTCGCCAGAATTCCAACGGCACGTGAGTGAGATTGCGCAACCAGGAGGGCTGCCTCGTTCCCGGTTGTCACCGACGGCCGTGAGCAGTTGGGCTGCGGCGTCGGTACCGACGCCGAACAGGGCGCCGGTGGGGGTGCGGCCTGACGGACCAGCGGTGCCAGCTGCCGGTCGAGGGGCGCGATCTCGTCGGTCACGTGGCGACCCGTCAGGCGAGTCCGGCCAGCGCGGCGTCTCCCGCACGACAGATCGGCCAACCGCGACTTTCGCCGCGCTACACCCTTGTGCCAGAAATAGGACTGACGCTCGACACTCCGATCGCGCTTAACTAGGATTGACGCGAATCGACGCCACGAATCGGGGGGTTAGTTGCGTATTTCACTCTTGGGCACCCTATCTCTGCAAAACGGACAGGAAAGCGGCGGGATCACCCGCGCTCAGAATCGGGGCCTAATAACATTTCTTGCGCTCAATGCAAACATTTTTGTGACGTACGACTCGGCCATCGATGCACTCTGGGGTGGCCGGCCTCCGTCCAGTGCCCGGACCCAGATCCACACCGGAGTGCACGCAATCCGACGGACCCTGCGCGCCCTGTCAGCAGAGGGCCTGCTGACCAGCAACTCCTGTGGCTACGCACTGCGGCTCGACCCGGACCAGGTGGACGCGAACCTGTTCGAGCGGAAGGTCGACCGGGCGCGGGCGGCCTCCGCCACCGGCGACCACCGCGAGGCCGCGATGCTCCTCGACGAGGGGCTGGCCCTGTGGCGCGGCCCAGCGCTCGTCGACGCCGCCGGCGCATTCGTGGCCGGAACTCGTCAACGGCTCGACCAGCAGCGGGCCGGCGCGATCGAGGATCTCATCGCACTAGAGATGCGGGCCGGCCGATACACGCACGTCGTCGACCGTTTCTCCTCCGTGATCGAAGAATTTCCGTTTCGGGAAAGACTGCGGGCACAACTAATGCTCGCGCAGTTCCGGGTCGGCGACAAGGTCGCCGCCATCCACAATTACCAGCAGTTCCGGTCACGCCTAGCGGACGAAATCGGTCTCGACCCGAGTCCGCACCTGCGGGCGCTCCACCACGCGATCATCCGGGACGACAGCTCGCTCGACCTCGACGGTACGCGGCCCGCCGCCCCGTACAACTCGATGCTGCTCGCCGGCTGAGGGCGCGGTAGCCCTTCGCCTCCAGTTGGTGTGTGCACCGCCGATCGGGCACCGAACACCCGTGCCACACGGGGTCGGTGCCCGATCGACGGGCCACAGTGTGTCGTCAACATGTGGTCAACCGGCTCCGTACGAAGAGCAGCGGCTCCGCGTCGGACAACAGATCGAAGTCCCGCACCGCGGCGATGTACAGCGTGTGGTCGCCGGCCGGTGCGGTCTCGGTCACGGTGCACGCGAAGTAGCCGATGCCGTCCAGCAGGATCGGTGCTCCTCCCTCCGCAGCGGGTCGCCAGCGCAGGTCGGCGAAGGCCGCCGCCCCGGTCGGCCGGTCGCTACGGGCGAATCGGCGGGCCGTCTCGGCCTGATCCGCGCCGAGAATGTTGACCACGAAGCCGTCCGCCCTGCCGACGCTCATCCGGGCCCGCCCCTCGGTGACGAGGGAGACGAGCACGAGGAGCGGATCGGTCGACACCGTGACGAACGAGTTGACGGTGGTGCCGTGCAGCTCGCCGGGGTAGCCGGTGGTCAGCACCGTCACGCCGGTGGCGAAGTGCCCGGCCACCTGCCGGAAACGGGTCGGGCTCAACCGGCTCTCACTGGACGTTGCCGCAGCCGTCGGTCCGGTCATCGCAGGGCTGACTTCAAGCCGGCCGCGTACGGACACAGCTCTCCCAGGTACTGCAGGCCCTTCAGGACCTGCGGGGTCGGCACCCCGAAGTCGATGAGGCAGGCCACCTCGTCGACACCCGCCTCCGCCAGCCGGTCGAGGACCTTGCGCGCCTTCTCCGGCGCCCCGAGCAGGCCGCCGTCGTCGACGTACCGGTCGAACGAGCGGTCGATCAGGAAGTCGAGATCGGACGGGCGCAGCTTCGCCGGGTCGATCTTGCGGGCGCTGCCGGCCTGCGAGCCCAGCACCAGGCCGAGTGAGCTGCGCAGATAGGCGGTCAGCGGCTCGCGGACCAGCTCCCGAACCTCGTCTTCGCGCTCACCCACGAAGGTGTGCACCATGAGCGCCACGTGTCCGGGGCGCTGCCCCGGCTCGGCGTGCTCGGCCGCCGCTTGCCGATAGGCGGCGATCTTGTCGGCGAGTTCGGGAACGCTCTGACCGAGCAGGTGGGTGAGCAGCCCCGCGCCGCTGCGTCCGGCGGCACGGAACGTCTCGACCCCGCCGGCGCTGGTCACCCACACCGGCAGTTCCCGCTGCACGGGCGGCGGGTAGATCCGCAGCTCCTGCTCCTTGCCGACACCGTCGGGGGCGGTGATCGCCTCGCCCCGCCACAGCCGGCGTACCTGCTCCAGATAATCGATCATGAGTTGGCGGCGGTTGTCGTAGTTCTCCGGCCGGAGCGCGAAGTCCCGGGCGTGCCAGCCGGAGGCGAAGGACAACCCGACCCGTCCGCCCGACAGGTTGTCGACCACCGACCACTCCTCGGCGATGCGCAGCGGGTGGTGCAGCGGCGCCACCACACTGCCCGCCCGGATGCCGATACGCGTCGTGATCGCCGCGACGGCGGCGGCCGTGACACTGGGGTTGGGATAGATCCCACCGAACGGGTGGAAGTGCCGCTCCGGCATCCACACCGCGGAGAACCCGTTGGCGTCGCCGAACCGGGCGCCCTCACGCAGCATCTCGTAGCGGTCGGCGTCGGCCGCACAACTGTCGTTGGCGAAGTAGAAGAGGCTCAGATCCATCTCAGCTCCCCGTGAAGACGGTCTTCAGGACCAGGTCGTGCGCCGCGTCCAGGTCGGCCGAGGCCGACAACTCCCAGATCGGCCGGTCGGCCAGGCACCGACGCAGGTCGGCCTCGATCTCGGCGATCACATCCGGGTCGTCCTTGCCCGCGGCGTAGTCGTCGCGCCACTGCTCGACGACGTCGTCGAACTCCCGGCGGCGGATTTCGTCGGCCCCCCGGTTCAGCACCACGGTCGCGTCGACCTCGGCCACCGAGCCGGTCCGCTGGTGAACCGCCGCCGGCACGGTGACCCGGTACTTGGCGCCACCGTCGACGGCGGCCCGGGGCGCCTGCGCGAGCTGCGGGTGCCCGTCGAGCAGCTCTGGCGCGAGATAGACGGCGTACGGGTATCCCCAGAAGACACCGGGTGGGTCGTCCAGGTGCCGGACCATGATGTCCTCGCCGAGCAGCGTGGCGCCGCGCCGCATGGCCCAGGTGGTGAACGTCGACTTGCCCATCCCGGTCGGCCCGCAGACCAACGCCGTACGCCCACCCACCTGGAGGCCACCGGCGTGCATCGGGTAGTGCCGCGGTGACCGGCACACCAGGTAGAGGAAGATCCGCTCCAGCATCCAGCGACCCCAGACGACCGGGTCCGCCAGATCCCGGCGGGCCAGGGTCAGCTCGACGGTCCATCGCGCCGGGTCGACGGTCGCGCGGGAGGCCCCGGCGTCGATCGTGATGATGTCGGCCTTGAGCACCCCCGGGTTGTGCGGCGGCTCCACTGCGGGAGCGTCGCTGTTCACCACGGCCACGGACAGGCGGACCACCGGGCCGGCCGCGTGCCGGTGACGGTCCGGGTCGGCCAGCACCGGCCCGAAGGCGTCCGCCAGCACCGCCGTGACGGCCGGGTCGGCGGTGACGCGCACGGGGAAGCCGTAACACTCGTACCAGTACTCGTTGTTCATCGCGTCGTACTCCTCGTCATCGGGTCGTACTCCTCGTCCGGGCGACGGGTCAGGACGTGGCCGGCGTGGGGGTGACCGGCTCGGCAGCGACGCCGTACCGCTGTCGGGTGCGCAGCCCCCATCGGGCCACCGCGGGCACCAGGGCGCCGGCGGCGAGCATCAGCCCACCCAGCACCAGCCAGCCGGGCCAGCCGAAGCCGATCACCAGCGCGGTCACCAGGGCCGGCGTGATCGCCGCCGACAGCTGCGTGGTGGTGGCGAACAGCCCCTGGTACTGCCCGATGGCGTGCTCGGGAGCGAGTTCGTAGGCCAGCGCCCAGCCGCCCGCGGCACAGAGCAACTCGCCCAGCACGTGCACCACGGCACCGACGATCAGGATGGCGACCGCGAGCCACGGCGCCCGGCCGGCGGCGAGCGCGAAGAAGGCACAACAGGCGGCCAGCGCCACCCCAGAGCGCTGCAACGCGCGGGCGCCACCCACGACGTCGTCGGCGCCCTGGCTGACCCGCACCTGGAACAGCACGACCATGGCCGTGTTCAGCACGAGCATCACGGAGAAGGTCCAGGTGGGGGCGGCGGTCCGCTCCGTGATCCAGATCGGCACTCCGACGGTGAGGATGCCGGAGTTCATCATCAGCACCGTGTTCAGCAGCGAGATCACCACGAACGGCCGGTCGCGCAGCACCGGCAGCCGCGCCCCGCCGGCCGGCTTGGTGACGCCGGGCACGGGCGGGAAGGTCAGGTAGACCAGGCCGGCGCCCACGAAGAGCACACCGCTGAGGAAGAGCATCCCCAGATAGACCGGTCGGGTGTCGAAGTGCAGGGCGACCCCACCGGCCACCGCGCCGATCGAGACGCCCAGGTTGTTGGTCGAGCGCATGAAGGCGCGGGCCGCGACGCGCTCACCCGCCGGCACCACCTTCGCCACCAGCGCGCCCCGGGAGGCGCTGGACGACGCCTCGGCGAGCACCACCAGACTGCTCGCCACCACGAACGCCGGGAACGAGCCGACCAGCGCGTACGTGAAGATCAGCGCGCCCTGGAGCACCACGAAGAAGGCCGCCGTGTTGCGGGCGCCGAGCACGTCCGCCGCGTGTCCGGCCGGCACGCTGGCCAGCATGCCCACGATGGCGGCGATGGTCAGGCCGAGGCCGACCTGGGCAGCGGGAATCTCGACCGAGCGCAGGAAGAAGAGCACGCTGACCGAGAGCAGGATGCCGTGCCCGATGCTGCGCGCGAAGCTGCTGCTGACCAGCCGCCGGATCGGACCCGGTGGGGGGACGACATGGCGCAGGAGGTTCATCGAACTCACCTTTCGGAGCGGATGTGAGGTGACGTGGCCCTATGCCGCGGGGGTGACACTCACAAGTTGACTTCTATCGATTTTCCCGTTCGCGTTCAACGGCAGCGACGCCCGCGGCTCGAAACGGGACGGGATCATGTGAGTGGGCACGTGCTGGCGCAGCCAGCTCCGTAGCTGGCGTGGCTCGGCGCCGACGCCGGTGTAGAACGCCACCAGTCGGCTGTCGCCGTCGCGGGTCTCGGCGACCACGACGGCTTCGCTCACCTCCGGATGCCGCCGCAGGGCGGTCTCGATCTCACCCAGCTCGATCCGGTAGCCCCGGATCTTGACCTGGTTGTCGAGCCGGCCCAGGTGCACCAGCTCACCGCCTTCCCAGCGCACCCGGTCCCCCGTGCGGTAGTAGTGCGCCGCGGTGAGCGGGCCGGTGCCGTCGTACACCCGGGTGCCGGCGGCGTCGTGCAGCAGGAACCGGCCCACGTTGTCGGCCGGGTCGAGATAGCCGTCGAAGCGCTGCGAACCGCGTACGACCAGCTCACCGTCGTCGGCCGGACGGCCGTCCGGGTCCAGGATCAGGTGGTCGAGGAAGCCGTACACCGGCCCGATCGGGATGGTGTCGTTGGAGACCGTCGGCCACGCCCGCTGGGCGTCGGGAAGCCGGTACTCGGTACAGGCGACGGTCAGCTCGGTCGGGCCGTACACGTTCTCCAGCACGGCGTGCGGCGCGGCGGCCCGCCACAGCTCGGCCTGCCGCAGCGTGAGCTGCTCTCCGATGAACAGGCTGTAGCGCAGCTCGGTGGCCCGCCCGGCCGGCAGGTTGCCCAGCCCCGCGGTGACCGAGACGACCGACGGCACCGAGAACCAGTGCGTGATCCGGTTGTCCACCAGATAGTCGACCGGCGTCAGCAGCTCGGTGCGCTGCGGCACCACCAGGGTGGCCCCACCACCCCACGTGACGAAGAGGTCGAACACCGAGGGGTCGAAGGTCAGGTCGAAGGTGTGCGACATCCGGCACCCCGGCCCCACCTCGTACCGGGTGATGTTGTGGCCGATGTACGGCGCGAGGTTCCGGTGCCGGATCGGTACGCCCTTGGGCCGGCCGGTGGAGCCGGACGTGAACAGGACGTACGCCACGGCGTCCGGGGAGACGTCGTAGGCGGGCAGGTCCACCGGCGCCGGCCCGGCCGGGCGCGCCAGGTCGACCGGCAGCACCGGCACCGGCAGCAGGCCGCTGAGCCGGGCTGCGGCCTCGGCGTCGGACAGCACCAGTTCGGCCCCGGACAGCTCGCACACGGTGCGGTTGCGCTGCGCCGGGAAGGTCGGATTCAACGGCGTCACCACCGCCCCGAGCCGCAGGGCCGCGAGGTAGCCCACGTACGCGGACAGCTCCCTCGTGGCCAGCAGCGCGACGCGGGCCGGCGCCCGTCCGTGCCGGGCGAGCATGGCGCCCGCCACCAGCTCGGCCTCGTCGCGCAGCTGCCGGTACGTCAGCCGCCGCTCGCCGACCTCGATCGCGCACTCGTCCGGCACGCGCCGCACCGAGTCGACGAACCACTCGTACAACGTCCTGCCCGGCTCAACCATCGACGCGCACCCACTCGGTGTCGGCGGCCGTCGAGAACGGCACCGGGACGCGTACCCGCATGGTGCCCGGTGGGGACTGCGGGGCGGGCGGCAGGTGCAGCAGCTGCACGTCGGCGGCGGCTGGCACGTCGGCGCAGTCGCACGAGTCGGTGGTGAAGCCGGCGAACCGGTAAGCCACCTCCATCATCCGGTTGCGTCCGGTGGGTCGGAAGTCGGCGACCAGGTGCACCCCGGCCCTGGCAGCGGCGTCGGTCAACCAGCGCAGGATCACCGAACCCGTGCCGAACGACACCACCCGGCAGGAGGTGGCCAGCAACCTGAGATGCCAGGCGTGCGGCCGGCGGGCCAGCAGGATGACCCCGACCGCGCCGTGCGAGCCGAACCGGTCGCTCAGCGAGACGACGAGCACCTCGTGCCCGGGTTCGCCGATCAGGTCCCGCAACGCCTCCTCGCTGTAGTGCACCCCGGTGGCGTTCATCTGGCTCGTCCGCTCGGTCAGCTCCGCGACGCGGGCCAGATCCTGCGGGCGGGCCCGTTGGATCTCCAGGGCCAGGTCGAGCGTACGCAGGAACTCGTCGTCCGGGCCGGTGAAGTCGGCCCGCTCGGCGTCGCGGCGGAAGTTCGCCTGGTACATCGCCCGGCGGCCGCGCGAGTCCTCGGTGACCACCGCGGGGGTGAACTCGGGGAGACCGGTCAGCGCCAGCGCCTGCTCCGCCGGGTAGCAGCGCACCTCGGGCAGGTGGTAGTTGACCTCTGCCCGCTCGGTGGGCTGGTCGTCGATGAACGCGATGGTGCGGTACGCGAACTGGAGCCGGTCGGCGATCGACCGTACCGCCTCGGACTTCGGTCCCCAGCCGATCTGCGGCAGGACGAAGTATTCGGCCACGCCCAGCTTCTCCAGTCGTTCCCACGCCTGGTCATGATCGTTCTTGCTGCACACCGACTGCAGGATTCCGCGGGCGTCGAGTTCCACGACGAGATCGCGGATCTCGTCGGCGAGCACGACCTCACCGTCCTCCAGCAGGGTTCCCTGCCACAGCGTGTTGTCCAGGTCCCAGACGAGGCACTTGATCACGTCGCTCACGAGCGTTCCTCACACTTCCCACAGCGTGGCCGTCCAGGCGGCCACGGGACTGTTGTTCAAGACCAGGACGAGGTCGCCCTCACCGAGTTCCTTGGTCATGAGCAGGCGGTCGAGGTTGAGCACCACGTCCATGGCACCGAGATGACCCAACCCAGTCAGGTGCTGGCGGCACACCGGGTGGATGGGCAGGCCCAACAACGCGGCGTAGAAGTCGTACGCGCTGGCGGTCACGTTCTGCATCACCGTCGCCGCCACCTGCCCCCGGTCGACGCCCGCGTCCGCGAGCACCTGCTCGACCAGCCGGCCGAGCCGTACCCGGCTGTGCATGGCCAGCTCGAAGCGGTACCGGTCCGGCGAGGCGCACTCCTCGCGCCACTCGTACCAGGGCGCACTCTTGTAGTCGACAGTGAACAGGTCGTGGAAGGCTCCGTCGGTCTCCATCCGGTGCGCCCGCAGCACCGGGCGGCCACCCCGGACCATGGTCATCGCGTACGCGCCGTCGCCGATCACGGTGACCGGGTAGCGGATCCGGTCGACACCGGTCGGCAGGCTGGCGTGCGTGATCAGCACGGACTGCCGGGACGGGTCCGCGACCAGCAGGTCCCGGGCGATCGCCCAGGCCGCGCTGGAGCCCGCGCAGCCCAGCCCGTCCACGGCGAAGGCCAACGGCGCGCGCACACCGCTGTCCTGCTGCACCCGGCAGGCGTCCGAGCCCAGCAGCACGTCCGGGGCCCGGCCGGTGACCAGGATCAGCACATCGGGGTCGACCGGCTGGTCGGCGGCCAGTTCCCGGCACGCCCGGGCGGCATGGGCGCCCTGGTCGCTGTCGGGGAAGACACTGACCGTACGCACGCCGCTGGTGGCGACGAACTCCTGCTCAGCCACGCCCAGGGCGGCATGCTCGGGCAGCTCCGTGACCGCCGTCCGCTCCTCGGGAAGCAGGCAGCGGATCGCGCCGATGCCGATGTCGCCGGTCGTCACCGTCCACCCCCGCTCGTCGCGAGGACGTGCTCGGCGAGGATCAACTGGCAGATCTCGCTGGTGCCCTCGATGACCTCCATCAACTTGGCGTCGCGGTGCGCCCGGGCCACGACGTGACCGTCCTGCGCGCCGGCCGAGGCGAGCACCTGCACGGCGCTGGACGCCACCCGGGTCGCGTCACCGGCGGTCCGGTGCTTGGCGACGACCGCGGCGGTGACCAGCTCCGGTGAACTGGCGTCCCAGGCAGCGCTGGCGTGCGCGCAGAGTCCGGTGCCGACCTGCTCGGCCACGTACTGCTCCGCCAGGTGCCGGGCGATGAGCTGGTGCCCGGCCAGCACGACACCGAACTGCTGCCGACCGGAGGCGTGCGCGGCGCTCGCCGCCAGGCAGGCCCGCATGATGCCGACGCATCCCCAGGCCACGGAGATCCGGCCGTACGTCAGCGCGGTGGTCACCAGCAGCGACAGCGGCTGGCCGGCGCCGCGCAGCAGCAGCGCGGCCGGGAGCCGCACCGCGTCGAGGCGCACGTCGGCGTGCCCGGCGGCCCGGCACCCCAGCGGCTGGGCCACCCGGGTCACGGTCACCCCGGGGGCCGTCGTCGGGACGAGGACCGCGGCGGCGCCGGCTCCATACCGGCCGAAGACGAGCACCACGTCGGCGTAGGCGGCACCGGTGATCCACCGCTTCGCGCCGGTCACGGTGACCTGGTCGCCGTCGAGCTCGATCAGCGTCTCCATGGCGGACAGGTCGCTGCCGGCGTTCGGCTCGGTGAAGGCGACCGCGGCCAGCTCCCCACCGGACAGTCTGGACAGCCACGTCCCGCGCTGAGCGGCGTCCCCGAGCCGGGAGATGGTCCACGCGGCCATGCCCTGCGAGGTCATCAGGCTCCGGAACGAGCTGCACAGGGCACCGGCGTACGCGGTCAGCTCGCCGTTGTCCACGCTGCGCAGGCCCGGGCCGCCGTGCTCGGCGCCGACCTGGGCGCAGAGCACACCAGCGGCGCCGGCCTTGCGGATCACCTCCAGCGGGATCTCACCGCGCCGGTCCCACTCACCGGCGTGGTCGGCGATCAGGTCGGCGACCAGGACCTCCAGATCGGCGCGTACGTCAGCCATCGCTGCCCTCCCCGCAAAGCCGATGAACCAGGGCGGCCATCCGGTGCACGGTGCGGAAGTTGTCCAGGTTGAGGTCGTCGCCGGTGATGCTGATGCCGTAGGTGCTCTCGATGTGCACCAGCAACTGCATGGCGAAGAGCGACGAGACGCCACCCTTGGCGAAGAGGTCGGTGTCGGGCGCCCAGTCGGTGCGGGTGTGCTCGGCCAGGAACTTCAGCAGTTCCTGCTGCACGGCCTCCGTGGTCCGGTCCCCGGTCGAGGTGGTCATCGTCGCGCTCCTTGGTAGTCGTGGAAGCCGCGGCCGGTCTTCCGGCCGAGATCGCCCGCCCGCACCTTGCCGACCAACAGTTCGCTGGGTCGGTAGCCCTCGTCGCCGGTACGGTCCAACAGGACCTGCAGGCTGTCGACGACGTTGTCCAGGCCGATGAGGTCGCCGGTGGCCAGCGGGCCGGTGCGGTGCCCGAGACAGCCGGTGAAGAGAGCGTCGACGGCCGCCGGATCGGCGATGCCGTCCTGGACGATCCGGGACGCCTCGTTGATCATTCGCTGCAACACCCGGTTGATCACGAAGCCGGGGCCGTCACCGACGACCACCGGTTCGCGTTCCAACCGGGCCAGCAGGTCCAGCGCGGTGTCGAGGCCGGCCTGCGTGGTACGCGGGCCACGAACCACCTCGATGGCCCGGATCAGGTACGGCGGATTCATGAAGTGCGCGCCCAGCACGTCGCCCGGGCGGGCCGCCGCCCCGGCCAGTTCGTCGACGGGAATGCCGGAGGTGTTGGTCAGCACCGGCGTACCGGCGGGCAGAACGGCGGTGACCTCCCCCACCAGCTTGGCCTTCCACTCCGGCCGCTCGGTGATGGACTCGACCACGACGGTCGCGTCGGCCACCGCGTCGAGCGAGTCGGTGACGGTGAGTTCACCGGTCGGCGTGTCGCGGCGCAGGCCCCCCATCAACTGCGCCATCCGCAGCTGCTGGCTCACCCTTGCGGGCGCCTCGGCCCGCCGGTCCGCGCCGATGTCGACCAGCACGACCGGCACGCCGTAGCCGACGGCCAGCGTCGCGATGCCGACTCCCATCGTGCCGGCTCCGAGCACCGCCAGCCGGTGTTCCCGCTGCGTCATGGTCACCGCACCTCCACCCCGTCGTTCGTCCTCTTGAGCAGGTCGTTCAGAAGTTCGCCGAAGGCCGGGTCACGGTCGGCGAGGTAGGTCAGGCAGGTACGCAGCAGCGCACCCGACGGTGCGGGGCGCAGGCCACGCTCGGCCAGCCAGGGCTGCCAGGCCTCCGCCTCGAGCCCCGTCTCGCCCAGCTCGTGGCCCTCCTGCTCGTAGAGCGCCACCGTGGACAGCAGCTTGTTGCCCGTCTCCAGGGCCTGCGCGGAGACCTGCTGCTGCCAGTCGTCGGCCGGCGCCACCGCGGTCGGCAGCCCCGCCTCGGCCAGCAGCTGGAACATGCGACGCGGGCTGACCGCGTACCGGTCGACCAGGTGGAAGGCCCGACCGGCCGCGCCCCTGCTGACGGTGAGTTCGGCCATGGCGCGGGCGACATGGTCCACCGGCGCCATCGGCAGCGCACGGTCGTCGAGCGGGTGCGTGCCGACGGCCAGGCCGCTGGCGAGAATGGCCCAGATGAGGTCCTTGTCGTTGCACGCGCCGGTGCGGGTGGAGCCGAGGATGAAGCCGGGCCGGAACACCCGGATCCGCATGCCGTCGCGCTCGGCGCGTTCGAGGATCCGCTCCGCCACCCACTTGGTGACGCCGTACCCGCCCTGCAGCGGGTCCAGCGGCTGCTCGCGGGTCTCCAGGATGCGACCGTCGGCACCGAGGGCGTAGTGGGTGGCGGCGACCGTCGAGACGAAACCGACGTCGCGGATGCCGTGCCGGCGGGCCCAGCGCACCAGGTCCACCACGCTCAGCACGTTGTCCTGGCGCAGCGCCCGGTACGGCTCGGTGAAGACCACCTTCGCGGCGCAGTGCAGGATCGAGCCGATACGGCGGGCCAGCTGGCCGTCGCGGTAGTTCGCACAGGTCGTGGCGATGTCGGTCAGGTCACCGAGCACGATGTGCACCCGCTGGGGATCCGGGACCGGCAGGGCGAACTTCTCCGCCGCGGCGGCCAACCGTTCGCGGGCCGACTCCTCGTCGGCGGCCCGTACTGTGCAGTAGACCCGGCCGGTGGTGGTGGCCAGCAGCTCGTGCAGCAGGAACGCGCCGAGGAAGCCCGTCGCCCCGGTGAGCAGCACGTCGGTGCCCGGCTCGGCGGGCTCCGGGGCCAGCGGGCCGAGGTCGATCTCGAGGTCGGTGTCGACGAGGGCACCGTCGCCGTCGGCAACCTCGTCGATCTCCTCCGGCCCGCGGCCGGCGCCGCCGGCACCCTGCAGCGCGCGGACCATCCTCGCGAGCCGGCGGATGGTCGCCTGGCTGCCGCCGGCGCGGTGCACGTTGACCAGGACGCCCTGCGAGCGCTGGATCTCCAGCGCCATCCGCACCGACAGCAGTGAGGAACCGCCCAGCACGCCGAACTCGTCGTCGGGGCCGATGCCGTCCACGCCGAACAGCTCACGCCAGATGCGGACCAGCTCCGTCTCGACCGGATCGGCGTCGCCGCCGTCGGCCGGCACCGCCGCGGGCACCGGCGCGGCCGGCGCGTTCATCGGGCCGATGCGGTCCAGCGCCCAGTAGCGGCGGCGCCGGAAGGGGTACGTGGGCAGCGGCAACCGGCGGCCCGCCGGGTCGGGCACCGCCGCCCAGTCGACGTCGACCCCGTGCAGCCAGGCAACGGCGAGCGCCTCGTCGACGTCGTCGACGCTCGGCCGGTCGGGCAGCAGATGGCCCTCCCGGCCCGGCGTGCCGTCGCCGAGCAGCAGCGTGAAGCGTCCCGGCGGGGGCGGCACGACCGCCTGGTCGGTGATCTCCAGGGCGGACCCGAGGGCGGCCCGGAGCCGGTCGAGCACCACCGCCTCGGCGGTGTTGTCGGGCGGCAGCACCAGCACCGGACGACGCCGCTCGGCCCGCACGGTACGCACGGCCGGCGGACGGGGCAGCCGCAGCGCGGCGGCGAGCCGCTCGGCGGGGGCGGTGACGACCCGGCGTTCGGTGAACGCCGGCCGGCCCACCCGCAGCGTGTACGCCACGTCCGCGGCGGCCAGTTCGCCGGTGTCCAGCGCGTCGGCCAGCCGGCGCGACATCGCGTCGAGTTCGGTGCGGTTACGGGCGGAGAGCAGCAGACGGACCGCGTCTCCGGCCGATGCCGCCGGGCGGGTCGGCGCGGGCGGCGCCCCGAGCACGACCGCCACGTTGGTGCCGCCCAGCCCCATCGAGTTGACCAGCACGTGCCGGTCCGGATCGGCGCACACGTCCGCCTCGCGGGACAGGTACAGCGGGCTGTCTGCGAGGGTGCCCGGGTTGCGCGGCTGTTCGAAGAGCGGGTGCGGGGGCAGCACGCCGGTGTGGGCGACCTGCACGGCCTGGATCAGCCCGGCGATGCCGGCGGCGGACCCGCAGTGCCCGATGTTGACCTTCACCGAGCCGAGGGCGCAGAAGCCGGTGCGGGTGGTGGTGGCACGGATGCCGTCGGCCAGCCCGCGCAGCTCGATCTGGTCGCCGAGTGAGGTGCCGGAACCGTGCGCCTCGACGTAACGGAGCTGGTCACCGGAGACCCCGGCGACGCTCAGGGCGGCGGCGACCACGTCGGCCACGCCGGACGGGCTCGGCGCGGTGAAGCCGGAGCGGTCGCCACCGTCGTTGCCGACGGCGCTGCCCCGCACGACCGCGAGCACGGTGTCGCCGTCCGCCTGCGCGTCGGCGAGCCGACGTAGCACGACCGCGCCGACGCCGGAGGTGAACGAAGTGCCGGTGGAGCGGGCGTCGAACGCCCGGCACATCCCGTCGGCGGACATCAGGCCACCGGGCACGTACCGGTAGCCGGCCACCGGCTCGGAGACCGACGCGCCACCGGCCAGGGCGATGTCGCACTCCCCGGACAGCAGGCTGAGGACCGCGTAGTGCACCGCGTACAGCGCCGAGGAGCAGGCGGTCTGTACGCCGACAGCGGGACCGCGCAGGCCCAGCTTGTACGCCACCCGGGAGGTGAGAAAGTCGACCTGACCGCCCAGGTGCAGGTCGAAGTCGTCGACGGCGGCGGCCAACCCTTCCCGGGCGGCCTTGGCCGCGAACAACGCCTGCATGTAGGCGCTCGGGCTCGCACCGGCGAAGACGCCGACGACGGGTCCGTCCGGGCGGGCCGGGTGCCCGGCCGACTCCAGCGCCTCCCAGCACACCTCCAGGAAGAGCCGCTGCTGCGGATCGGTCGTCTCCGCCTCGGACGGCAGGTAGCCGAAGAATTCGGCGGCGAAGTCGGCGGCGCCGGGCAGGGCCGCGCCGACGCTGACGAAGTCGGGATCGGCCCGGGTCGCCTCGTCGACACCGGCCGCACGCAGTTGCTCGTCGCTCAACTCACGGGTGGACACGTGTCCGCTGCGGAGGTTGCCCCAGAACTCGCCGGGAGTCCAGGCGTCCGGGAAGCGGCACCCCACTCCGACGATCGCGATATCGGTGTCTGCGCTCATGACAGTCGTCCCCCCTCAACGGTCCGCGACGGCGTCGGTGTGGACCGCGCCCTGACGCCGGCCCAGCAGGCTGCCGCGGTTGCGTGCCCCGAGCAGGGTCAGCTTCCGTTCCCCGCCCTCGTCGGCGAGCAGTTCCGTCTGGGCCCGTACGGTGTTGTGCTGGAAGAGGTCGGCCGCCTCCAGCGGGCGGTCGGTCAGCCCCTCCAGTTCCTCGAGCACGACGATCAGCAGCAGCGAATCGCCTCCGGCCTCGAAGAAGTTGGTGTCCAGCGGCACGTCGGCGACCGGGACGTCCAGGGCGTTCGCCCAGGCGGCGGTCACCTGGGTCATCAGGTCCGGCTTCTCGTCGTTCACAGCGGGTTTCCCTTCAGTGCGGGTGAATCCAGGTCGGCGGCGAGATCGGACGCACACCGGGCGCAGTCGTCCAGCAGATCGGCGACCGAGCGTTCGTCGAACAGCTCGGTCGCGTACGCCGCGGTCAGCACGAGCCCGTCCGGCAGGGCGTCGGCGCCCACCTCCAGCTCGAACTTGACCCGGGTCGCGGTCAGTGGCACGGCGTCGGCGGTGACGTCCGGGCCGAACGACGGCGGGGCCGGGGTGACGTCGCCCGCGGCGAGGTAGACCGGGGTGATCGGCGGGCGGCTCAGGTCGCGGTCGGGATGCAGGGCGGCGGCGACGGCGTCGAACGGCGCATCGGCGTCCCGGTAGCCGGCGAGGCTCTCCTCCTGGACCCGGCGCAACACTTCCCGCCACGTCGGCGCGCCGGTCAGGTCGACGCGGAGCACCGCCGTGTTGACCAGCATGGCGACGGCGTCGGCGGCCTCGCGGGCCTCCCGACCGCCCCACGGGTAGGCGAAGAGGAAGTCCCGCTGGTCGCCGCGGTGGGCCAGCGCCACGGCGAGCACCGCCGCGGTGGTCATGAAGGTGGTCGCGCCGAGCGGGCGGGTCGCCGCACGGATCCGCTCGGTGAGCTCCGCCGTCAGCCGGCGGGACACGGTGGCGCCGGTGACCGGCTGCACGGACGGCCGGGGCCGGTCGTGTGGCAGATGGATGTCGGTGGGCGCGCCGCGCAGGCGCTCGACCACCGCGGCCACCCGGCCGTCGGCTTCGGCGCCGACCACCGCGCCGGCGAGCGCCGCCGGATGCACCGGTGGGGGAAGCACCGGGGCGCGCCCTTCGACGCCGGCCCGGTACGACTCGCCGATCTGGTCGAGCAGCAGTTGCATGGACCAGCCGTCGGCGGCGATGTGGTGCACGGTGAGCACCAGCAGTGTCCGCGGCCCGGACCCGAGCAGGTACGCGCGGGCCGGGGCGTCGACAGCCAGGTCGAACGGGGCCCAGCAGGCGTCCTGCACCCGCGCGGCGAGTTCGGCCGGTGGCACGTCGTCGACGCGGATGACGGCGGGCGGCGGTCCGTCGGTGCGGTAGCGCACCCGCCGCTCGGTGCGGACCAGCCGGAACCGGGAGCGCAGGGCGGGATGGCGGCCCAGCACGTCGCGTACCGCCGCCGCCAGGCGGTCCCGGTCGACGGCACCGGTGAGGCGTACGACCAGCGGCGACAGGTACGCCGCTCCCAGCGCGGGCAACCGGCTGATCGCCCAGAGCCGCTGCTGGATGGGCGTCGCCGGGTACGAGCCGCCCTCGTCGGGTGCCGGGCCGCCGCTCGTCTCGGCGTCATCCTCCTCGACGGCGGTGTCGTCGGCGGCGAGCAGGCGGGCGAGGCCGGCGACGGTCGGCTCGGTGAGGAAGTCCCGCAGCGGCACGGCCCGGCCGGTACGCCGCTGCGCCTCGGCGAGCAGGCGCACCGCCAGCAGCGAGTGACCGCCGAGGGTGAAGAAGCTGTCGTCCGGGCCGAGCGGGTCGGTGTGCTCCCCCCTCTCGCTGAGCACGTCGCCGAAGAGCGCGGCCACGGCCGCCTCGGCGGCGGTCAGCCGGCGGGCCGCCACTGTCGTGTGGGCCAGCCGCGTCGACGGCAGGGCGGCGAGGGCCGCGAAGTCGACCTTGTCGTTACCGGTGCGCGGCAGGGCGTCGACCGCGTACACATCGGTCGGCAGCACCGCCGGTGGCAGCCAGCGCTGCAACGGCCGGACCAGGTCGTCCCGGCCGGGCAGCGCCATGCCGTCGGTGTCGAGCTGGACGTACGCGACCAGCCGCGGCGGGTCGCCGACCGGATGGACGGCGGCGGCCCGCACCCCCGGCTGGTCCTCCATCAGCCGGGCCACCTCACCGGGCTCGATCCGGTGCCCGAGGATCTTCACCTGCTCGTCGACCCTGCCCAGGTACTCCAGCAGACCGTCGCGGCGCAGCGCCACCCGGTCGCCGGTGCGGTAGATCCGCCGATTTCGACCGGGGTCCCACGGATCCACCGGGAAGGCGACGGCGGTCCGCTCGGGGTCGCCGAGGTAGCCCAACGACACCCCGGCCCCGGCAAGGCACAGCTCGCCCGCCACCCCGGCCGGCAGCTCCTCCAGGTGCGGCCCGAGCACGTAGGCGCGGGTGTTGGGCAACGGCCGGCCGATCGCGGGCGGTCGCGGGTCGGCGGGATCGGTGAGGGCGAACGTGCTGATGCAGGAGGCCTCGGTCGGGCCGTACACGTTGACCACCGGCACGCCCCACTGCCGGGCGCACCGCTCCACGGTGTGCCGGGGCAACGCCTCGCCACCGATGTAGAGCCGGCGCAGGCTGGTGCCGGTCTCCTCGTCGGCGTCCAGCACGGCGCGGCAGAGGCTGGGCGTCAGCGACATCGTGGTCGCGCCGTGCGGCCCGTGCAGCAGCCGGGCCAGCAGGCGCGGGTCGCGGCGGGTCTCCTCGTCGGCCATGATCAGCTGCGCCCCGGCGACCAGTGCCCGGAAGGTCTCGAAGCTGGCCGGGTCGAACGAGACCGAGAATGCGCAGAGCAGCCGGTCCGTGCTGTCCAGCCCGGTTTCGGCGTTCCACCAGGCGATGGTGTTGAGCAGGCTGCGGTGCGGCACGACCGCGCCCTTCGGCCGGCCGGTGGTGCCGGAGGTGTAGATGATGACCGCCGGGTCGTCGCCGTCGACCGGTGCCGGGCGCCGCCCGGGCGGCGGCTCGGCGACCGTGGCCTCGTCGAGGCGTACGACCGGCACCCCGAGCCGATCCAGCAGGTCGGCGTCGACCAGGCGGCGGCCGGTGGCGTCGAGCACGATCGCCGCGGCACCGAGTTCGGTGACGATGTGCTCCAGCTTGTCGACGGGAGTGTCCGGGTTGAGCGGCGTGTACGCGGCACCGGCACGCAGCACCCCCAACCAGCCGGCGACGAGCGCGCCACCGCGGTCGGCGACGACGGGCACCCGGCCGCCCACCGGTACGCCGGCCGCGGCGAGCCGGTCCGCGAGCCACCAGGAGGTGCCGTCGAGTTCCCGCCAGCTGGTGTCCACCCCGGCGCACGTGACCGCGCAGGCGTCCGGGTCCAGCCCGGTGAGCCGCGTGTCGATCGCCTCCAGCACCGTCCGGTGTGCCGGGGTGCGGGACTCGCCGACCAACGTGCCGGCCGGCATCCCCGCCGCCGGAGTGGAGAGCGGCAACCCGCTCACCGGCCGGCCCGGATCGGTGACGGCGGCACCGAGCAGGTTGACGAACCCCTCGGCCAGCGCCGTGGCGACGTCGGGCCGGTAACGGTCCACGTCGTACTCGACGAGGCCGGTCAGCCCCTCCTCGCCCTCCTCCAGCACGAATGCCACGTCGAACTTGGCGGTCCCGGTGGCGAGCTGCTGCGGTGCCGCCCACCTGGCGGGGCCCTGCGCGGTGGGGGCGTTCTGCAGGACGAACGCCACGTCCACCGGGTCGCCGTAGCCGGCCGGCAGGGCCGCCACCAGCTGGTCGTACGGGACGCGCTGATAGCTGAGGGCGCGGAACGCCTCGGTGCGTACCGCCGTGCACAGCTCGGCGAACGTGCGGTCGGCACCCGGGCGGCAGCGGACCGGCACGGTGTTGGCGAAGAAACCGACGAGCCGCTCCAGCTCGGACCGGGGTCGGTTGGCGGCGACCGTGCCGATCAGGAAGTCGTCGCGCCCGGACCAGCGGGCGAGCACCGTCTGAAAGGCCGCCAGCAGCACGACGTACGGCGTGGCCCCCAGGGCGCCGGCCAGCTCACAGGTGGCTGCCCAGGTCGTCGCCGGCAGGGTGAAGCGGTGCTCTGCGCCGGCCCGCGTCGGCCCGGCCCGACCGCCGGCACGGCGGTTACCCAAGACCAGTCCACCGGGGACGGCGGTCAGCTCGGCCACCCGCTCGGCGAGCACCGCGCGGGTGCCGCGGGCGTCGAAGGCGGCGCGGTCGGCGACGGCGAAGTCGGCGTACCGCACCGGCAGCGGCTCGAAGGCGGGCGACGCACCGGCCACCGCCGCCTCGTACGCGGCGGCCAGGTCCTCGAAGAGCGGAGCCAGCGACCATCCGTCCACGGCGATGTGGTGGATGGTGATGAGT
Organism: Micromonospora sp. WMMD961; assembly: GCF_029626145.1. NCBI lineage: Bacteria > Bacillati > Actinomycetota > Actinomycetes > Micromonosporales > Micromonosporaceae > Micromonospora > Micromonospora sp. WMMD961. Next base: position 2,223,306 of record NZ_JARUBJ010000002.1, on the reverse strand, counting down.
AGCAGGTCGCCACCGGGCACGCCGCGCCACAGCGTGCACCGCCAGGGCGCCTCGCCGGCCAGGTCGAACGGGACGCGTGCCCGCTCGTCGGCCTGCCGCCGGGCAGCGCTCCCGGCCTCGGGGTGGTCGGCCAGGTCGACGACCTCCAACGGCACCGAACCGGGGTCGCCGACGACCTGGACCGGCCGGTCCTCGTGCAGCCGGTAGGTGGTGCGCAGCACCTCGTGCCGGTCCGCGACGGCGGCGAGCGCCTCGGCCAGGGCGTCGGCGTCGGCGGCCTGGGTCCAGCGCACCAGCAGCGGCACGTTGTAGGTGGGCGTGCCCGGCGCGGCGGTCTCGATGTACCAGAGGCGTTCCTGCGCGTACGACAGCGGCGCGACCGACGAGTCGGTTCGGGCCAGGGTGGTTGGTGTCACGACATCCCCCCGGTGCGGAAACAGACAGTGGAGCGGTGCGCGGCGATGCCTCGCGGACGGAGCTTGTGACGGCGGTGGCTGGGAGTGGGCCGCTCAGATGGCGACGGGCTGACGGTCGCGCAGCCGGTCGCCGAGGTCGGCGGCCGAGGTCGCGAGGAGCACGTCGTGCGGTTCCACCTCGACGCCGAGCCGTTCGGAAAGGCGCGACGCCGCCTGGATGGCCAGGATCGAGTTGCCACCGAGGTCGAGGAACGTGTCGGTGCGGGAGACCGAACCGAGGCTCAACACGTCACGCCAGGTTTCCGTGACCCCGGCCAGCACCGGGTCCCCGCTGTCGTCCCCGCCGAAGCCGTCGTCGTTGACGAGGGCGAGCAGCGCGTCGCGATCGGCCTTGCCGGTCTGGCCGACCGGCAGGGCGTCCAGGACGATCCACCGGGCCGGCACCATGTAGCGGGGCACGCGGGCCAGCAGGGCCGCCGACAACTGCGACGCGGTCGGTGCCGTGCCCGGCGCGGGCAGCACGAAGCCGACCAGGAGAGCCTGCGGGCCCTCCCCGACCTTCTCCACGATGGCGACGTCGGCCAGCCCAGTGGCCATGGCCGCCCGCTCGATCTCCTCCAGCTCGATGCGGAACCCGCGAAGTTTCACCTGCCGGTCGCGGCGGCCGAGCAGCTCGACATCGCCGTCGGCGGTGCGGCGGGCCAGGTCGCCGGAGCGGTAGACCACCTCACCGTCGGGCAGCCGGACGAACCGCTGCGCGGTCAGTTCGGGCTGCCCGAGGTAGCCCAGCGCCACCTTCGGGCCGCCGATGCACAACTCGCCCGTCGCTCCGGCGGCGACCGGGCGCTGCTGGTCGTCGAGCAGGTGCAGGGTGGTGTGCTGCAACGCCCGGCCGATCGGCACCCGGTCCACGTCGGCGAGGTTGGCCGCGGTCACCTCGTGGTACGCGGCGAAGGTGGTGGTTTCGGTCGGGCCGTACGCGTTGACCAGCCGTCGTGGCGGCGTCGCCGCGAGCACGGCGCGCGCGGCGGCGAGCTGCATCTGCTCCCCGCCGACGAGCAGGTTCCGCACGGTGCCGAAGGCGGCCGGGCGTTCCCGCGCGACCATGTGGAACAGCGAGGTGGTCAGGAACATGGTGGTGATGCGCTCGGCGCGCAGCAGCTCCACCCACTCGTCCAGGGTCACCTCGGTCACGGCGGGCAGGACCACCAGCGTGCCGCCGGCGGTCAGGGTGCTCCACACCTCGAAGGTGGTCGCGTCGAATGCCGGGTTCGAGAGGTTGACCACCCGGTCGCCTGGCGCCACCGGACAGTATTCGGCACCGTCGACCAGCCCCACCACCGCGCGGTGCGGCACCACCACTCCCTTGGGGCGACCGGTGGAACCGGAGGTGTACGCCACGTAGAGCGCCTCGTCGCCGTGGGCCCCCTCGTCGAAGGTGGGCTCGCCCGACGTGGTCGGTGTCGCTCCGGCACCGCCGGCGGGCACACGGGTGAGGTCGGCCGTCAGCGTCCAGCCGGTCGGCTCGCCGTGGGTGGCCGTGACGACCAGGCGTGCCTCGGCCTCAGTGATGATGGCGGCGGTGCGGTCGGCCGGGTTGCCGGCGTCCAGGGGCAGGTAGGCGGCCCCGCAGCGGGCGACGGCGAGGATCGCGACGATCAGCTCGGCGGAACGCCCCAGCGCCAGCGCGACGGTGTCGCCACGGCGGGCACCGTGCCGGGTGAGCTCGGTGGCCAGCCGGGTGGACTCCTGCCACAGCTCGCGGTAGGTCAGCTCCCGGCCGGTGACCGCCTCGCGCACGGCGGTCGCGTCCGGGCTCCGGCGCAGCCAGGCGCCGACGAGTTCATGCGCCGATCGCGAGATGATGGATTCGTCCAGACGCACCCGTGCCACGATTCTTCCCCCCGTTGTTCACCTTCGATTCATACGATGGCCACCCTCGCTAGACAATGACTTAACGCCGTGGACCGGGAGAGACGACGACGGCGACCCCCGAGGGGGTCGCCGTCGCAGCGCTCGTCGTGGATGATCCCGCCGTGCCCGCCCCGCGGGCCTCAGCGGGCCGCGGCCCGCCGCAACACCGCGACGATCTCCCCGATGTCGCTCTCGGAGAGCCGCGGCAGTTCGGTGGCGAACTGCTGGTGCGCGGCGGCGATGACGCCCTCCGCCGGCGCGCCGGCCTCGATCGCGAGCTTCAGATCCTTCGCGGCCAGCCCGTACGAGAACTGGGTGGGTGCCTGCGGATCGTCCAGCCTGGCCCGTACCCGCGGCACCAGTGAGCCGAGCGCGGTGCCGCTCAGCGCCGTCATGGTGGTGTCGGTGGAGAGCCCGAGCCGGTCGCCCAGCGCCAACGCCTCACCGACCAGCACGAACGAGCCGCACAGGGCCACGTTGACGACCAGCTTGACCGCCGCGCCGGCACCCAGCGGCCCGACGTGCTGGACCTTCCCGAGCACCTCCAGCACCTCGCGCACCCGGGCCAGCGTCTGGCTGTCGCCCCCGAAGAGGATCGCCAGTTCGCCGGCGGCGGCTGCCGGCAGGCTGCCCTTGACCGGCGCGTCGGCGAGGTCGACGTCGGGCAGCCGGTCGTGCAGCGAGGCGACGTGATCGGGGCCGATGGTCGACATCTCGACCAGCGTCGTGGCCGGCCCGAGCGCCGCCGCGGCACCGTGCTCGCCGAAGAGCACCGCGTCCACGGCGGCCGGCCCGGTCAGCATGGTGATCACCACGTCGGCGTCGGCGACCGCCTCGGCCGGGGTCGCCGCTGCCCGGGCCCCCGCCTGCACCAACGGCGCCGCCTTGTGGACGGTACGGTTCCAGACCGTCACCTCGTGGCCGGCGGCGACCAGCCGGCCGGCCATCAGGGAGCCCATCCGACCGAGACCAAGAAATCCGATGCGTGTCATCCGCACAACCTAACGTCACCCGAGGCGGCGCGCCTCGCCCGCGCGCGGACACCCCGGTCGATGGGTGGCGGGTAGGATCCGCCGAGTGACTGTGGACCAGACGCCGCTCTTCGTGGTCGCCGACGTGCACGGCCACCGCGCCGAGCTGCGCGACGCGCTGCACGGGGCCGGCCTCACCGACGCGGACGGGCGCTGGTCCGGCGCGGACGCGCGGCTGTGGCTGCTCGGTGACTACGTCGACCGCGGTCCCGACGGCATCGGGGTCATCGACGACGTACGCCGACTGGCCGGGCAGGCCGCCTCGGCCGGCGGCGAGGTGCAGGCGCTGCTGGGCAACCACGAGGTGCAGTTGCTCGCGGCGCACCTCCTCGGCACCACCACCGTGCCCGGTTGGCCGCAGCAGGACGGCTTCCGGGGCGCCTGGGCGCGCTTCGGCGGCCGGGAGGACGACCTACGCCGGCTCGGTGACGAGCACATCTCGTGGATCGTCTCCCGGCCGGCCATGGCGGTGGTCGACGGCTACCTGCTGGTGCACTCCGACACCACCCGCTACCGGGAGTTCGGCGACAGCGTCGCCGCCGTCAACGCGGGGATCGCGGCGGCGCTCACCAGCCGGGACGCCGCCGGCTGGCTCGCCTTCTGCCAACTGATCAGTGACCGTGGCGCGTTCCGCGACAGCGAGCCGGCCAGCCCGGACGACGCCGTGGCCACCATGCTCGACACGTACGGGGGCGAGGTGCTGGTGCACGGGCACAGCACCCTCACCAAGCACTTCGGGGTGGCCCCCGGCGACGTACGCGAGGCGCTGCGGTACGCCGACGGCCGCGTCCTCGCCATCGACGGCGGCGTCTACGAGGGCGGCCGCGTCCTGCTCACCCGCCTCGACGAGCCCCGCCCGTCCGCCGCCACCTGACCGGTGTCGGCTTCCGCGGCCACTTCGCTCGATCGGGCAGCACGCTCACAAACGCCGCACCTCGTCCGCGGCAGATCGGTGCGTCTCGCCGGCGCTGCCAAGGTGGAGCGGCAGGACTGCGGCGGTCGTCACGGCCAGGTCGCGGTCGAGAACCTCATCCGGCGGAACGAACACCATCGCGCAGCCCTCACCGACCACCACATCTTGCTGCCGAGCACCGGTCCTGCCGCGGAAAACGTGAACAGTCACCGTGTGCGGGAAGCCAGCGGCTGCTCGCGACTGGTGCCCGGGCCGACGGGCATGAATTGTGTCGGTTGGCCGTGGGAGACTCTCGCGCCGTGGACGTTGACGAGTTTTGGGCGGTCGTGGAGTCGGCCGGGGCGGGTCTCGACGGGCGGACCGGCGACGACGGTGAGGCCGTTGCCGCGGCACTGGTGACGCGTTTGGCCGCGACATCACCGGAGGGCATCCTCGAGTTCCAGGAGCTGTTCGATCAGCTCCATGACGCCCTCTACCGCTGGGACGTGTGGGCGGCTGCGTACCTGATCGGCGGTGGATGCTCGGACGACAGTTTCATCGATTTCCGGGCGGGAGTCATCGCGCTCGGGCGCGAGTGGTACGACCGTGTCCTGGCCTCCCCCGACGGACTGGCTGACCATCCCGTGGTACGACAAGCAGCAGCCGAGGAAGACGACGGCGCGCTGTTCGCCGAGTCGGTGAACTACGTAGCCAGCGAGGCCTACGAGCAGGTCACGGGTGGTAACGACGACGCCTTCTACGAAGCGATGAAGGCCCGCCAACACGCTGCGGGCAGCCTCGACGAGACCCGCGAGCCCGACATGGGTGAGGACTTCGACTTCGACAACGACGACCAGATGCGACGTCGGCTGCCGCGGCTGGCCGAGCTTTTCCTCAACCCCAGCGAGGATTGATCCCAGTAGCTGAGCCTCGACGCTCAGAGACGGCGCGGCCAAGTCAGGACAGGACAGGGTCCTTTGTAGTGAACCCTTACTTCCGTCGTCGGTGGAACACATCACGAGGTGACAAGTTCGACCTCCGAGGCTACGCGGCGTACTGCCGCGAGACCGCGGAGGACGGCCGGCCGGTGCGCCAGCCTGAGGTGTACGACGCGGCTGAGGCCGGTCTGCGAACTTGGCATCAGAAACATGATCTAGGGCCTGTTTCATAAGAACTGGCCGGCCTGCGGCGGGCCCGGACGACGCCCGGCGGCGTTGCGGTTTCGTCCGGATACAACACCGGTATCCGGACGAAACCGCGCCTTGCCGGATCGCCGTCCGGACTCCGCCTCGGCTCGACCGCCCTTATGAAACAGGCCCTAGTGGATTGTTCTCGACATGACAGCGCACGGCGCGCCAGGCGCTACCACGCGCGACAGCGGCAGATGAGGACAGTGCAGAGCGAGCGTTCACCAGCTAGAGGCGGAGATGGAGGTGGGAGCTCGTTCTCGCCGAGCTAACGCGCGTATCAGTTCAGCGTCGGCACTGCGGATGCGGCAGTAATCAAGGTTGACAAGCTCAGGCCAGCTGCGGCAACCTTGCAGCCGACCACGCGATCGGCGTGGGCACTCTGCATGAGGGAATGACGCCTGTGATCCGGGTAGGCCGAGCGGCCGCCTGAGTGTTGACCACGCGACGAATGATCGTCGCGAGGCTCTATCACGGTTGAGCGGTCCAACGATTCTTTCCGCGCACCGCAGCTTCCCTCATGCATCGAGGTTCACGTTGATCATGGATGTCCGCATTCAGCAGTCCGTCGTCGCCAACCTGTCCAACCGACCCGCGCCCGTAGAGGTGGGGCCGTTCGTCATTGGGATGGATCCGACAACGACCAGTCCCTACGTCAATTACGCGACGCCACGTCCCGGTACTGCCATCACAGCTGCCGATGTCACCGCCCTGGTCGCAGCCTTCCACGCGGCTGGCCGCAAACCCCGATTGGAGTACGTCACCAGCTGCGCCCCAAGACTGGAAGCACTCTTGACTGCCGCCGGTTTCAGCGTCGAAGCCCGGCACACTTACCTGCTCTGTATGCCCGACACGTTGAAGACACCACCCACGCTCGACCACCTCGGTCTGCACGAACCGGACACCGATTCTCAGCGCGCCGCGCTGATTAGCGCGCAGAACGAAGCCTTCGGCGGCGACCCGGTGGCCACCGAGGCTGACGTAGCTCGCCTCCGGCGCCAGCAGGGCGCCGGAGGCGTGGCCGTCATGGCCGTCACTGACGACGGCACCTGCGCCGGAGGTGGCGGGGCGGTCCCGCCCACCGGCGCGGTAAGCGAGGTGGCCGGCATCGCCGTTCGCAAACCCTACCGCCGCCAGGGACTGGCGGGCGCGATCACCGCCGAGGCAACCCGGAGGCTGTTCACCGCAGGCGCGGAAATCGCCTGGCTGGAGGCCTCTGGCGAGGAATCGTGGTGGATATACGAGCGCGCCGGCTACCGACCTGCCGGTCAGCGGCTCTACATCGCCATTAACTGAGGTCCGACACAAAGCCCGGGCTGAGGTCATCGACCAAGGCCCGGGCCACCTCGGCGGTTCACTTCACACCACGGAGCAACCGCTCACCGGCTACGAGCGGAAGCCGCCCTACCGCCTCTGCGGGACGCCAACGCTGACGCCTTCGGGTCCGCCGAAGAAGTCTCCAGCCTGAAGTGCCCGCTCAGGACGTCGCCCGTGGGATCGATCTCCCAGATGACGGACCTGCGGCGGACCTCAGCCCGCTGACTCACGACACTGGTTGGGGAGCCCGTGCAGCCGGGTGCGCACCACCAGGTCGTGCAGGGCGTCCACGGCTGCCGGATCTACGCGCTCGGGCAACACCGAGATGTCCCGGGCCGTCTCCAACTCGGCGCGCAGCCGCGACACGTCGGTGGCGAGCCACCCTGCAACGCCCGCGGGGAGCGCGCCATGCTCGGCCTCCCGTTTGGCGGCAATGAGATCCGGTACGTACGACAACCTCGTTCCGAGCACGGCAAGGTTCGTCTCTATGCGGCCGGTCCGCATCAGGTGGATCCCGGTGAGCAGGACCCGCAGTGTGTACAGCGCAGGCTTGAGCTGCCCGGTTTTGGCGTACAACTTCTCCTGGGTGGCCGCGAATCCGAGGTAGTGGTGCGCATGGTGACGGGTGACCAGCCGCGAGGCCAGGGAAATGAGTTCGGCGTGCACCACAGTGGTCACCACCACCAGCGGTGACAACAGCTGCTCCAGAACGTACCCGTTGCGGCTGTTCAACAGCTTGACGAACTTCAGCAGATCGTGGCTGACCACATCCAACTCGACGTCGTCGCGCACGCCCATGTGCTGCAACGTCTGCGGCCCGGTGCGCAACCCGACGACTTCCTCGGGCGAGAGGAGGTGCACGGCCCGCAGATCCAGATCGGAGTCGATGGACGCGAATCCGTAGAGATGCGCACCGCTAACGGTGGCGAACAGCAGCGGACGGGGCAGGGCGCAGGCCACCTCGGCAGCCCAGGGCGGCACTTCGGTGGTCACTACAGGTTCCTTTCCCGTACAGCCGCGAGCAGCCGATCCACGTCAACCCGGTCGGGCTGATCAGGCAGCGCGGTGCTGGCGGCCGCGTCGGCAAGCTCGACCAGTAGGTCCGCCGCCCAGGCGGCGACCTCATCCCAGGGCAGCTCGCCGCGCCGCACCGCGAGCAGCCGGTCGCGCAGGTGACGAACGTCGACCAGCACTTCCCCGGTACGCAGCACATGCGCCCCGGCGACCAGCAGCCGGATCATATGCATGGACTGCTTGTGATTCGTCTCGCCGGTGCGCTCGCGGCGGGCCGCCACTCGGTTGAGCTGGTCCCGGGCGTAGTTGCCGTAGGTCTCAGCCACCCGCCTCGACAGGAACGCCTGCCGTGCTGCCAGCAACCACTCCCCGTCGACGGTGATCGTCTCGACCATCGGGGACCAGAGCACCTCCAGGACTGTCGGGTTGCCCTGCAGGGCCAGGACGCAGAAGCGTTCGAACTCCCAGGAGAACTGCTCCACCGCCGGACCGTCGAGGTGAGTGGGCGGCTTGTCGAGGTGCCAGAACGCCCGTGTGGGCGCCACATACACACCGCGCCGGTCGTAGTCGGAGGCCAGTTCATGCAGCCCGTACGCCCGCGACCCGACCACAACGGCGAGAACCGTATGCCGCTCGACAAGCTCGATCACGCCCGGGACGCTACCCAATCACCGCCCTACCCGCGCCACCCTTTTCGCGCACTCCGCGTCCGTGAGGTTCGGCTCTTCGAGCCCGGCGATCATCGGTGCGATCGGGGCCGGATCATTTCGACCGGTGCGGCAGAATCGTCTGGCTGTCCGGATGCGCTCCGATCAGAACGAACACGCCGCCGACCCACCATGTGCGCGCCTCGGCGGAGGCAAACCGCTCGAAGCGCCGCAACACGAAGCCGCCAACCAAGTCGTCGTCGCGCAGCGGCTCACCGCGCTCCACGCTGCGGTTCAGCACCAGAACGCCTGACCCCCGTGGTCGAGTTGCGATGATTTTCCGGTCATCCGCGCGGCGATTGGTCCGCAGGAGCGTCGCGCCGCCGAGCTGCACGGCTCGGCGGCGCGGGGATGGTGCCGTCAGCACGAGTCGGGCCCGCCGCAGTCGTAGTCGCAGACGCAGCCGCAGCCGTGGATTTGCGGCGGTGCAGCGTGAGAGTCATGACCAGCACGACCAGCGCTCCGACGATCAACCCGAGGATCGCGCTGGCCACCGTGTTGACGAGCCAGCCGACGAGCCCGCCGAGAACACCCGTGGCGTCGTGGGCGGCGACCTCCACGTGGTGCACGGCCTCGTACAGGAAGTGCAGGTTCAGCTCGTTCGTGCCTAGCAGCAGGATGTGCCCGCCCACCCACAGCATCGCCGCGGTGCCGACCACCGTCAGCACGGTGAGGACCACCGGCATCGCCCTCACCAGACCGCGGCCGAACGTGGCGACGGCACCGGAACGTTGCGACAGGCGCAGCCCGGCGTCGTCCATCTTCACGATCAGGGCCACCACGCCGTACACCAGGGCGGTTATGACGACGGCGACGACAGCCAGGATCGCCAGGCGGGACCAGAACGCCTCATCGATCACCTCGTTAAGAGTGATGACCATGATCTCCGCCGAGAGGATCAGGTCGGTTCGTATCGCCCCGGACACCAGCGTCGTCTCGTCCTGCACCTTCTCCTCGCCCGCGCCGTGGGCATCGTGATGGGCGATCTTGGCCCACACCTTCTCCGCGCCCTCATAACAGAGGTAGGCGCCGCCGAGCATGAGGATCGGAGTAAGCAGCCAGGGCACGAACTGACTGAGCAGCAGCACCGCCGGCAGGATGATGAAGAACTTGTTGCGCAGCGACCCCAGGGCAATGCGCTTGATAATCGGCAACTCGCGCTCGGCCGCCAGGCTCCGCACGTACTGCGGCGTGACGGCAGCATCGTCGACGACGACGCCCGCGGCCTTGGCGCCGGCCTTCGCGGCACCCGCCCCGATGTCATCGATCGACGCGGCAGCGGCGCGAGCCAGCACCGCCACGTCATCCAGCAGGGCTACGAGTCCACCGGCCAAGGGAGGATCCTTCCAGGGTTGCGCAGAGTCCGAACTGGCCCATTCTCGCTCAGGTCCCTGCGCGCGGCACGCCACCGCCCGCTCCGACACCTAAGGGTCGAGATCCGCGAAGCGGGCATCGCCCAGGCGTCGTTCGCCCTCACGGCCTCTGTCTGCCGCATTCCGGCCGCCCCAGCGGGACTTGTTCCTCCCGCTGGCCTTCGCCCTGTGCTTCGGCATCCTCCCGGGGATCATGATCGGTAGAAGCAGTCACGGTCAGCTACTGACGTTGCGGTTTTAATACTGCCCTCAGGTTGATCGGGGAGGATGAGCGAAAAGCATCGACCTCGAGGGGCGGGCTGACGTGCAGATCATGATCGCCGACGACGAGGCGGCCATCCGTGAGTCGCTGGAGCGGGTGCTCCAGGTCGAGGGTTATGGCACTAGCACCGTCGCCAACGGTCTCGCCGTGCTCGACGGGATCGGTGCAGACGCGCCGGATCTGCTGATCCTCGACGTGATGATGCCCCGCCTCGGCGGGTTGGAGACCTGCCGGCGGTTGCGGGCGGCGGGTCGGGATCTGCCGGTGTTGATGCTGACCGCCCGGGATCAGGTCTCCGACCGGGTCGCGGGGCTGGACGCGGGCGCCGACGACTACCTGCCCAAGCCGTTCGCCACCGAGGAGTTGCTGGCCCGGGTCCGGGCTCTGCTGCGCCGCCGCGCGCCGGGCGACGACGAGTCGCAGATCCTGTCGTTCGCCGACGTCCGGATCGATCCCGACAGGTTCGAGGCGTGGCGGGGTGTGCGGCCGCTGTATCTGACGCGCACCGAGTTCTCCCTGCTCCAGGTTCTCGTGCGCAACGCTACCCGGGTGTTGACCCGCGACGCGCTCTTCGAGGCGATCTGGGGCTTCGACATGAGCACCACCGCCAACAACCTTCAGGTGTACGTGAGCTATCTGCGCCGCAAGATGGAGGCCGGGGGTGAGCCGCGATTGATCTACACGCTGCGCGGCCTGGGGTACACGCTGCGGGAGACTCCTCCGTGAGCTGGCCCGCCGGCCGGGAACCGCGTCGGCTGATCCGATGGTGGCGTCGGCGGTCCCTGCGGGCCCGGCTGACGGTGATCGCGGCGACGGCCATCGCGGTCAGCGTGTTCGTGGCCTTCCAGGTGGCCAGCGAGCTACTGGACTCGGAGCTGCGGGACAACGCCGAGAATCAGCTACGCGCGGACGCCCGCATCCTGGCGACGACCGTGGAGCAGACCGGTCTGGCGCAGGTCCCGCTACCGTCGTATCCCGGATCCGGTCGGCTGGTGCGGGTCATCCTGCCCGACGGTTCGACCCGGACGCCGGCCGGCCAACCCGCGCTGCCCCCCGTCAGCGGGCACGCCGGGCGCGTGGCGCAGGGCGCGTCGGCCGACCTGATGGAGTCGAACGACAGCGACGACGACGGCTACCTCATCTATACGCTTCGGGCGGGCGACGGGGCGGTTCAGGTGGCACGCGTCGCCGACGACAGCCCGATCAACCAGTTCGGGTTCGGCATGCTGCTGATCGGGCTGCTCTGCGTGGCCGGGGGCGCCCTTGTCGGGCGGACCGTGGCACGGACCGGGCTGGCACCGATCGACCGGCTGACTGCCGCCGCGGTTCGTGTCGCGCAGACCCGGGACCTCGACGCCGACATCCCGGACGAGGGCGGCGGGGAGATCCGGCGGCTGATCCAGTCAATCAACGACATGCTCGCCGCGCTCCGGGACTCCCGGCGGGCCCAGCGGCTGCTCGCCGAGGACGCCGCCCACGAACTCAAGACCCCGCTCACCAGCCTGCGCCTCAATGTGGAGCTGCTGATCCGGCTCGATCGTCGCGGCACCCTGGACAGCGCACTGCCGGCGGAGAGCCGGACCCGGCTGCTCAACGACCTCGGCGCCCAGGTGGCCGAGTTGAGCACCCTTGCCGCCGAGCTGACCGACCTGGCGCGCGGCGACGTCAGCGACGAGAGCACCGAGCTCCTCGATGTGGCCGACGTGGTGGTGGCCGCTGCGGCCCGGGCTCGTTCCCGCGTGCCCGACATCGAGGTCGCGCTCGACGTGACCTCCGTGTGGGTGAGCGGGCGTCCCGCTGCGCTCCAGCGGGCGGTGCTCAACCTCATCGACAACGCCGGCAAGTGGTCGCCGGCTGACCAGCCGGTCCAGGTCCGGCTCCGTGCCGAGGGCGTGTGGGCGGTCCTCGAGGTCGACGACGCCGGGCCAGGCATCGACGCCGCTGACGTACCGCGGGTGTTCGACCGGTTCTACCGTGCCGACAGCGCCCGGGCACTGCCGGGATCAGGTCTGGGGCTGTCGATCGTGCAGCGGGTCGTCGACGCCCACGCCGGCCGGGTCACCGTCGCCCGGTCCGCACGCGGTGGCGCGCTGCTGCGGATCATCCTTCCGGCCACCGCCCCGCCCGCTCGGATCACGCGGCTCACCGCGGGGATTGACACGGTGGCACGCTGACCCGCTGCGCCACGGCGCCGGGACCGCCACGGCGCGCGGTGCAAAGCCCCGCCGCAGCGGGCGGCGCAGAAAAAGGGCGGCAGACACGGTGACGGCCGCCGCGCCACGACCGAGATCCGGGAAGGGCAAGAGCCCGTCCCGGATCTCGGCTGTGCCGCCGCGTTCACCGTTGCGGCGCAGGCCCCTTCACGAGCGGCCGTTGATCGTCCGGCAGCTCCACCGGTCGGGACAACCGGCTCGGCCACCACATCCGCCGGCCGATCAGCAGGGTGAGGGCGGGCACCAGGACCGACCGCACCAGCAATGCGTCGAGCAGCACGCCGAAGGCGACCAGGAACCCGACCTCGATCAGCATCACCAGCGGAAGTGAGGCGAGGACCGCGAACGTGGCCGCTAGGACCAGGCCCGCCGAGGTGATGACGCCACCGGTGGCGGAGAGGGCTTTGAGCATGCCCTCTCCGGTGCCGAGACGCACGGCCTCCTCCCGGGCCCGACTGACCAGGAAAATGTTGTAGTCGATGCCGAGCGCCACCAGGAACAGGAATGCCAGCAGCGGCACCGAATAGTCGACGCCCTCGAACCCGAGGATCGTGTCGAAGACGAACACGCTGCCGCCGAAGGCTGCGGCGAATGAGACGATCACGGTCGCCATCAGGACCAGCGGGGCCACGATCGCTCGGAGCAGTAGCCCGAGGACGATCAGAACGACGGTGAGCACCAGCGGGATCACCAGCTTCTCGTCGCGGGTTGTGGTGACCTCGGTGTCGAGGTTCTCCGCGCTCGGTCCGCCGACGATCGCCTCCGCCCCGTCCACCGCGTGCACGGCGGCGCGCACCCGCTTGATCGTGTCATACTCCGCGGCGGTGTCCGGCGCGTCGGTCGGGAACACGGAGATGTCGGCCCAGCCTCCGCTGGTCTGACCCGGGACGGCCAGGGCCACACCGCGGGTGCCCTGGACGATGTCGAGCACCCGCTCCTGGTGCGCCGGCCGCGTAAAGATCGTCATCGGCTGACCGCCGAGCTCCGGGAAGTGCTGGCGGAGGACGGTGAAGCCGGTGACCGACTCCGGCGCGGACAGGAACTGGTCCTGCTCCCGCAGGGCGCCGGTGTTGCCCGCCAGCCCGATGGCGAGCACGCCGAGGACTCCGAGCGAGCCAACCGTCGCCACCCACCGGCGGCGACTGATGGCGGTGCCGAGCCGTCCCCACAGCCCCGGCTTCTCCTGGACAGCCGTGTCGAACCGCGGGATGGCCGGCCAGAAGATCCGCCTGCCGAGCACCACGAGCACCGCCGGGAACAGCGTCAGCATGGCCACCAGCGCGCACAGGATGCCGGCCGCGCCGATCGGGCCCAACCCGCTGGTGCTGTTCAGGTCGGCGACGAGCAGGCAGAGCAGGCCAGCGATCACGGTGGCCGCGGACGCGACGATGGCCGGCGCCGCGCCGCGTAGCGCGTGGACCATCGCGACCCGGACGTTCTCGTGGTGGTGCAGGGTCTCCCGGTACCGGGCGATGAGCAACAGCGCGTAGTCCGTGCCGACGCCGAATACCAGGATCGTCAGCAGCGCCGAGTTCTGGTCGTTGATCACGATGCCGAAGCCCTTGACGAGCAGGTAGACGGTCGCCATCGCGGTCAGTGCGGCCGCGCCCACAGCCATCAGCGGGATGAACCACAACACCGGGCTGCGGTAGGTGAGGATGAGCAGCAGCGTGACGACGACGACCGTGGTGAGGAAGACCTGCAGGTCGATGCCGTCGAAGACGGCGTCCATGTCGCCGTCGATCGCGGCGGGTCCGGTGACGTCGAGTCCCAGGCCGGCAGGGCGGTCCTTCGCAGCCTCACGCAATGGGCCGACGATGGTCTCCGGTGGGCCGTAGGTCGTGCTCACGTCGAGGGTGAACATCATCGCCTCGCCGTCGGTGGAGGGTCTCGTCGCTGGGCCCTCGTCGTCCTCGCCGCCCGCTGCCGCCTTCGGCGGGTACCGCTTGGCAAGTGTGTTGTAGTGGCGCTCGACCGACGCGCGGTCGGCGTCGGTCATGCCGCCGGCGCGGTGGTACACGAAGACGAACGTGTTGTCCTCACCGCCGGGGAGGCTGTCCTCCAGCACCGCCACCTTGGTGGACTCGGCGCTGGCCGGCAGGGTATCCACGGCTCTGTCGGTGGTTACCGAGCTCAACTTCCCGCTCAGCGGCACCATGACCGCCGCCAGCGCCACCCACAACCCGATCACCAACCATGGCACCCACCGGCCTGCCAAGCGACCGGCCGGCGCTTCCCCCGGCGGCGCTGCCTTGACTGCCATCACTAGCTTCCTCCATACGGGTTAGCTCGCTTATCTGATGCCGACTTCGTACCGAGCGAATCTGAGACGACCGTTAATGCGCCGCTCAGGCCGGGTGGCCGAACCAGGTGCCGAGCGCACGCACCAGCGCGGTGGTGTCCAGATCCTGCGCCGTGGGGAAGGCCCAGGCGACGCAGCCGTCGGGCCGGATCAGCTACGCGTAGACGTCCACCCGGTCCGTGCGGGCGGTGACGATGTTGACCCGTCCGGTCCACGCGGGCGCGGCGTCGCGGACCTCCGCGCGGTCGGCGGGGCCCAGGAGAAGCACACGACCCTCACGCAGCAGGTCCGCGGACCACCACCACGGTGGCGACGTCCGCATGATGGGTCGGCTCAGCCGTCAAACCGCATCCACGGGATTGCGAGCCCGCTCAGTGGGCGTAACAGACCACGGTGCACGGTGCCCTATCGACATCGAGAACCTCCCCTGCCAGGAGTCGGTCACTTCGGCGATCATGCCCGGCACGAGGAAGAAGCGCGTCGAGTCATTCGGCCAGGGCCGCAGTTCCCACGGCAGCGGCGTCGATCCTGCGGTGACGATCTCAAGGTGCTCGGCTTCAAGCTGGTGCTCAGGGTCGTGCGATGGGCGTTCGTCAGCGTCTCGCTCATCCGCTCGTGCTCTGGCCCCAGCCCGCACTCGTCCTGGTCGATCCACAACACGGGTTGGCGTCCGGGGGATCGAACCCTGACCACCTCGGAACCATCAGGACGTCGCACCTTCTCTGAATTGTGCAGACGTGGAGCGGCCGGTAGGGGCGGGTGCAGGTGAGCGACGTTTGACGGCGGGGGTGCAGTTCAAGGCCGTTCAGGGCGCGGTGTTGCTCCCCACCTGCTCCCCCATTTGCAGTTCTCGCCGACCGAGCTGCGTGACGTGTGGTACAGCTCGGCAGGCGACGGCTGGTCACCTGCCGAACTGGCGTCAGCTCAGAGGTTCGACCTTGCGGTTGCCCAGGGCGGAGGTGACCAACCAGCCGGACCCGGAGCTCGTGTCGTGAGACACCGCGTGCACGCCTCGACCCGCACGTCTCCCGCGTACGCGCAGATTGAGGTCGTCCGGGTCGCGCGCGAGCGGCGCGCGGACCTCGCCGCAGTCCCGGGTCAGCCTCGCCGGTGACCGCGTCGTGGGCCACACGCGCAACGGCGCGACGCCCTTCCCGAGCGTCGCGCCGTCGAGTGGTCGGGTCGTTGGACCCGATGCGCCAGCGGTGGTCAGCGAAGCCTGCGAAAGGCCCGAACCGCTTTCTCCGGTTCGTCGACGCTGACCACGAAGGCGCGGCCGGACGTCAGCTCCAACCGGAGCGCAGACCCGGTGCGGATCACCGCCGTCCTCCCCCAGCCGCCCGGCCACGGGCACCACCAGACGGTCCACGGCCGGGCCGACACGTGAACAGCGGACATCCGGCGGACCTGGCGCAGCGGCACCGTCGCGCTGGGGCCCGGCAGCAGGGGGTGCCGGACTGCTACCTGGTAGGTGTTGACGTGCACGGACAGTCGCGCCATCGCCAGCGCCCAGAGGCCGGCGACACCGGCGGCGGCCAGGAGGACGACGGCCGCCGCTACCGCCGTCACACCGGCGGCAAGCTCCGACGTCGCGGCCATCGACGTGCAGGCCACAACACCTACCAGCAATGGCGGGACGGCGAGGACCGGGACGAGCGCTGGCCAGCCGCCGACAGCTCCGCCCCTCCACTCCCGGCCGACCGGGCCACCCCAGCCACCGGTCGCGAGCCTGCCGCGGTTCGGCGCGGACCCGACCGGCGGGGTCGACCGGGCACCGGGCCGGGTCGGACCCGTACCCGGCTCCCGGGAAAGCACGTGTTCGACCGGCGGGTACGGAGGGCTGAACGGCATCCGGGTCACTGCCGGCTCCGGCCAGAGGCGCACCGGCGACGCCGTCGTGCGCCCGGACGTGGTGCCGGCCACGCCGGGCGCGCCGGTGGCCAGCACCCGCATCGACGTTCGGGGAGGTGAGCCGGTTCACGCCGCACGATCGAGCACCTCCAGGTCGAGCGACCGTTCGGTCAGCCGCCACAGCCGCTGCACCGCGGACGGGTTGGCGGCGAGCGGCGCCGGCGCGGCGGGCAGGCTGCCCTCGTAATAGCCGCCGTTGACCGGATTTTCCATGCGCACCGCGTGCAGCACCGCCTCGGCCCCGTCGGCCACGGGGGCGCCGCTGCGGCTGTACGTCGACATCAGCCGGGTGCGAACCACTCCGGGGTGGACACTGACCGCTGTCAGGTCCGCATCGGCGTGCCGGGCCAGCCCCGTGGCGAGCATCGTCATACCGAGCTTGCTCTGCGCGTAGGCGGGCACCGCCGCGTATCGGGCGGCGCGATTGAGGTCGGCCCAGTCGAGGTTGCCCATGCGGTGCAGGCTCGACGACAGGTTCACCACCCGGGCACCGGGGCGACGGGTGAGAGCCGGCATCAGCAGTCGGGTCAGCAGGTAGTGCGCAACATAGTTGACCTGCCAGGACATCTCGTTGCCGTCGACGGTCTCGGCACGCCGGGCCACGCCCACCAGGGCGGCGTTGTTGACCAGCAGATCCAGTCCGCCGGGGATGGGTGAGACGACGCCGGCCAGGTCACGGACCGTCGCCAGGTCGGCGAAGTCGGCGGACACCGTCTCCACCCGTCCCGGGTCGGTCCCGTCCTGGGCAAGGCCGTCGAGGGCGTCACTCGCGTCGGCAGCGGTCCGGCCGTGCAGCAGGACTCGCCAGCCGTCGGCGGCCAGACGCCGGGCGACCTCCCGGCCGATGCCGGTGGTGGCCCCGGTGACGAGGGCAGTCCTGGTGGTCTCGGGCATCACATTTCCTCTCGAACGGGCAAGGGACTCATCTGCTGAGGCGCTTGGCATGGTCGGCCTCCTCGCTGCTGCATCGCTGGGACATCTGACTCCTCGCTCAGATCCGGCCGGTGCGGCCCGGATGCGAGCGCATGGAGTCAGCCCGCTCGATTGCGGCGAGGCACGCGTCGGCCAATTCCGGGGCGGTCAGGTCGTACATGGCGTGGGGGTCGATCCGTAGTGCGCTCAGGCTCCCGTCGCTGCGCATGGTGACCTCGACGTATCTGCGGGGGTCAGTGACAGTGACAGTGCCGGCGACGGTGTCGTCGTACATGGCTGCGTCCTTGGAATGAGGTGCACGCGGCGGGCCTGGGACGGAACCGGTCACAGGCCCGCCGCGTGACGGAGAAGGCAACGGGGTCAGCAGCGTCCGTGACCGGGATGCGGAGGGTGGTCCTGCCCCGCCGCCGGACCGCACCGACCGCCCACCGAACCGGTGGAGGCGCGTACACGCCCGCGGGGATGCGCCACGTCGACCTGGCCACCGTCGTCCTTCTCCATGAGGCCGGGGCTTCTCCACCCCGGCTGGCACCAGCAGACGCCCTGCCGGTGATCGGGCGCAACGGTCTTCACGCGGCTTGTACGCCTGCTGGTCCCGTTTTCACGCTGGCCTCACGCCCGTCGGCGGGGCGCTGCTGTTGGGCGCGGCGGTGCTGGTCCTGGTCTGGGCGAACTCGCCCATTCTGGCTGGCCTGAAAGGAGAGCAGCCCGAAGGTGGCCGGGCCGGCGGTGGCGGCGCCCGCCGCGGCCGCGAACCAGAAGAAGCCGCTCGGCAGTCGCCCACCGGGCCGGGCCGCGCGGGCCGGCTCTCCGGTCGGGCCGCCACGGTCGTAGACGCCCGGGTCGGGAACCCTGGTCCTGATCCCTACCAACAGCGCCAGTGCCGCGGCGCCCGGCACGGCCAGCGCCGGCCACACCACTCCTGACGTGGTGATCAGCGCGGCGACCAGCAACGGTCCGGTGAAGGCACCGAGCTGATCCAGCGCCTTGTGGACGGCGAAGCCGCGTCCCCGGCCGACCGCATCGGCGGCGTGCGTCAGCAGCGCGGACTTCGCCGGGCTGCGCACCGCCTGTCCGACCCGCTCGGGCGCGATCAGCACGCACGCCACCGCGAGGCCCGCTCCGCCGAGTAGCGGGGCGACCGCGAGCAACCGCACGCACACTGCGGTCAGGGCGTACCCCGTGATGGTGGGCGCCCGGCCACCCGGGGACCCCACCTCCTCAACCTGTGCTCACGGTCCATACCCCGCACCCCGACAGACGACGGTCCGGCGACAGACGTGCGGGTCCGGCCGGCAGAGCAGGATGCTCCAGTAGTCCCAGAACCGCAGGGCGAGGCCAGTCTGAGAACCCGCTCGTGGGGAAGCAGAGCGACGACATGCCCTGGTTCTGTCAACCCGACGTGAGCCCGTCTGCGGGTGGGGTGCCGCGCCGTGCGGCGGCGCGCGCCCACCACACCCGCTGAATGCTGAGGGTCAGCACACCGGCGAGCACGATCGCGGCTAGGTTGATCAACAGTTGGAGAGCCGAACCGGCCGCCTCGTTCGGCACATCGTAGGCCAACGCGACGGCTACGTTCGCCGCGGCCGGAACAGTCGTCACCGAGATCAGGACGCCGACCAGCGAGCCGGACTTGTTCGAGGTCACCGACAAAATCCCGGCGATCCCCGCCAGGAAACCCACCACCCACGACAGCGCGTCGGGCCGCCAGATGAAGTCGGTCATCGGGCGCTCGACCAGCAGCGTCTGCCGATTCACCAGTCCGGCGGCGGTCAGCGCCCAGGTGCTCAGCACCGTCGCCGTCATCGCGACCAGGAAGCCGGTCACCAGCGCCGCAGCGGACTGTCGGATGATCGCGATCCGCCACCGGACCAGCGCTACGCTGAGCGCGGCGAGTGGACCGAACTCCGGGCCGACGACCATGGCACCGACGATCAGGATCGGCTGGTCCAGCAGCACACCGATCCCGGCGATGGCGGTGGCCAGCGTGATCAGGAGCAGGTAGGTGGCGGACAGGCGGGTCTCCTCGCCGGTCTTGCGGGCGACCTCGTCCCACACCACCGCGTCGGTGCCCAGGCCGGGGGCGGCGAGGTCCGCGCGCTCGGCCGCGGTGGAGAGCACCGCGTCGACGTTCTCGACGGCTATCGCACCGCTGCGGTCGACGCCCAGCTTTCGCAGCGCGACCAGGACCCGGTCGGCGCCCTCCCGTACGACGTCACACAGCACCACGTCACCGGGCGGGATCTTCGCCGCCGCGGGAAGCACGACGACGTGCGTGACCGCGGGATCACCCGACAACAGGTCGACCACCATGTCACTCAGTTCGACCGGAACGATCACCCTCAGATGCAGCACCTACCCACTCCTTCCCGAGTGATCATCCTTGCCCGGCCCGCCAAGCTGCGCCAGCCCGGGTCTTCCGTCCGCCAAGGCTGCCGAGGTACGGGGGTCGTTGCCGGCGCGTGACCAGCGCGGTCGTCCCGTCCGGGGCCTCGGCGTGGGCCACCCGCCGGAGGTCGTCACCGGCCAGGTCGAGAGCGGCATTGGAGTACGGGCTGGTGTTCAGCAGCAGGTTGATCTGAGCGACGGCGCCGTCCGAGCTGACAGTGGCGGGACTGCCGTCGGGTGCGGGCATCAGGCTCCCGACCCCGCGCACCTGTGCCAGTGCTTGTGCGTAGCCGGTGAGTGCCGTTGGGCCGAGGCGCTGGTTGTTGTCGGCGCGAACACAGACGGTGGTCGGGTTGAGGGCCCGGCGGGGAAACCAGCCTTCAGGTCGTCCAGGGCGCGTGCCGACTCCGTGTTGGCGGGCAACTGCGCGACCTGGTCGTAGTCGATCTTCAGGCCCAACACGCCCAGCGCCAATGCGATCATGACTCCACCCGCGGCCAGGGCAACGACCGCGGGTCGGCGGCCGGTGAATTGGCCGAGGCGTTGGAAGAAGCTGTTCGCAAGGTCAGCCGGATGGCTCAGTCAGCCGCTCCATCCGGGTCCACCCGGACCAGCCGCGGGCGCGCATCAGGTCCCGCAGTCGCTCCGCCCGTGGATCGGTCTCGACAGCGAGCGCGTCGAGCAAGTCCGGCAGGTCGCCCTGCATGTCCTCGTCGGCGGGAATGTCACCGGAGCGGTACGCCTGCTCGGCCAGTGCGGCCATGATGTCGGCAGCCTCCTCCAACAACGCCTCCTCGCCCGGGTCACTGTCGAAGATCTCCGACAGGACCAGGTAAAGCCGCACGACCTGCGGATCGTCAAGTTGCGCGAGTTTCGCGGGCATCCACTCGACGAGCTGATCGGGCCAGCGCGCCGCGACCAGGATCCACCCGTCCCGTTCGGCCTCCACCAGCCGCTCCGACACCCCGATGGCCCGAAGCCGATCGAGGTACCCGACCACCTCCGAGGGCAGCGACAGACTGTCCCCGGCGCTGAGCTGCGCGATCTGCCGGCGACTGGCCTCCAGCCGCTCGATGTCCTCGCACAGGCGCTGGTCGATCCGCTGCACCGCCTCGGAGAAGGCCGCCGCATCGGCGTCGAGCAACTGGCTGATCTTCGACAGCGGCACGCCAGCGTCGGCGAGAGTGCGGATCTTGATCAGGGACACGACCGCCGAGGCACCGTAGCGGCGGTAGCCCGACGCGTCGCGCTCCGGCTCGCGTAGAAGCCCGATCTGGTGATAGTGCCGCACGGCTCGCACCGTGACGCCCGCGTACGCGGCCAGTTGACTGATCGTCAGCATGCCCTGAATCCTGCTCTCACCCACCCTGTCCGGTACGCCAGCTCACGAGATCCTGCGACGGTAGGTGACGTTGGCGAACAGATACGCGAGGACGAGGATGCCGACGCACCAGGCGAGGGCGATCCAGATGTCGGTGCCGACCGGCTGTCGCGCGAACAGGTCCCGGATCGCGTTGACGATGGAGGTCACCGGCTGGTGTTCGGCGAAGGCACGCACCGGGCCGGGCATGGACTCGGTGGGCACGAAGGCCGAGCTGACGAACGGCAGGAAGATCAGCGGGTACGAGAACGCGCCCGCTCCGTCCACCGTCTTCGCGGTGAGCCCGGGGATCACGGCGACCCAGGTCAGCGCCAGGGTGAGCAGAAGCAGAATGCCGGCGACCGCCAACCACCCCAGCACGCCCACCCCCGCGCGAAAGCCCATGATCAGGGCGACGCCGATGACGACGACGAGCGAGATCAGGTTGGCGACCAGTGAGGTCAGGACGTGCGCCCACAGCACGGACGAACGGGCGATCGGCATGGACTGGAACCGTTCGAAGATGCCGCCCTGCATGTCCTGGAAGAGCCGGAACGCGGTATAGGAGATGCCTGAGGCGATCGTGATGACCATAATTCCGGGCAGCAGGTAGTTCACGTACGAGTCGGTGCCGGTCTCGATCGCGCCCCCGAAGACGTAGACGAAGAGCAGCATGAAGGCGATCGGCATGATCGCGGTGGTGATGATGGTGTCCGGGCTGCGGGCGATGTGGCGCAGCGAGCGTCCCAGGAGAACGACGGTGTCGCCGAAAAAGTGCTTGTTCATCGCTGTTCCTTGTCCTTCTTTGCACCTACGAGGGTGAGGAAGACGTCCTCCAGGCTCGGCTGCTTCTCGACGTACTCGATCGTCGCGGGTGGGAGGAGTTGCTTGAGTTCGTCGAGGGTGCCGTTCACGATGATGCGGCCCTCGTGCAGGATCGCGATCCGGTCGGCGAGGTGCTCCGCCTCGTCGAGGTACTGGGTGGTGAGTAGTACGGTCGTACCGTCCTCGGCCAAGTCCTTGACGGCCCGCCACACCTCGATGCGTGCCTCCGGGTCCAGCCCGGTTGTCGGCTCGTCGAGGAAGATCACCGGTGGGTTGCCGATGAGACTCATCGCGATGTCCAAACGGCGGCGCATGCCACCGGAGTACGTCGCCACCCGCCGGCTGCCCGCCTCGGTCAACGAGAAGCGGCGCAGTAGGTCGTCCGCGATGGCGCCCGGGCTCTTGCGGTGCCTGAGCTTGGCGACCAGGACGAGGTTCTCGCGTCCGGTGAGGATCTCGTCGACCGCCGCGAACTGCCCGGTGAGACTGATCGACTCGCGCACCTCGGCAGCCTGCGCCGCGACGTCGAAGCCGTTGACCCGGGCGGTCCCGGCGTCCGCCCTGAGTAGCGTGGACAGGATCTTCACCACCGTGGTCTTGCCCGCCCCGTTGGAGCCGAGCAGGGCGAAGATGCTGCCCCGCGCCACGTCTAAGCCCACGCCGCGCAGCACCGTCACCTGCCCGAAAGCCTTTTCCAGGCCGTGAACGTGTATCGCGGATTGCTCGATGCCGCTGGTTGGTACCGGAGTGCTCATGACGACCAGCATGCGGGGTTGACGCTGCGTCAAGGTCAAGCCGCTGACAGGCCGGCGTGACCGTGGCATCGGTCACCGGCCACGGTCACATCCGGAAATCACCCTCCCGCGGATCGGACCCGACCGGCACGGCAGCGTACGGCGGCCGAGGGCCGGGCGTAACGGCGCCGTCCGCCGCATCACGGGCGGTTGCCGGCGGCACCGACCGCATGACCCGGTAACCGACACCGAGCACGCTGGCAAAGACAATCACCGCGGCGTACGACCAGCCGTCGGCGGCGCCGGTCAGATCGCCGAATCGGTTGGCCAGGAAGCCGACGAACGTCGCCATACCGAGCCCGGTCACCGCCGCCACCGCGCGCAGGTCGGCCACCACCGTCGCGAAGCCGCCGGCGGCGATGGCCATGACGAACGCCCGCCCCGGCAGGTCGGCCGGTGGGAACGCCGCCGCGGCCAGCAGAGCTGCGGCGATCATCACCGCCCACCCCCCGGCGACACTGACGCCGGTCGGTGTCCGTGCCCGCGTTACCGCGGTCGATGATTCCCCATCGGCAGTCACCACGCGCCTCCTGCGACGTTGAGGGCTCGCATCTCGAACCCTCGACGCCCATACCAACCCCGATCCGCTGCCCACCATCGACGAATTCACGCAGCCGCTACGGCCACCGCCCGCCTTTTGACGCCGCCATAACGGCGACCGCGCTAACGGGAGGACCAGGCGAGGGCCGAGGAGTGCGCTGCCGGGTGATTCCTGCGGGATCGGTTCGGTGGCCTGCACGGGGGCGGGTCGGCGACCCAGACACGCCGGTCACCGGGACCGCGACGCAACCGGGTCAGGTGTTGTCAATCTTGGTCAGCGTGGTGACCTCGCCATTGGTGGTCGTGATCGCGACCAGGCCACCTTGCTTCCCGGCCAGCCACTCGGTGAACTTGGACGCAGAGATGGAGTGACCGGCGCCGGCGTGCACCGAGACGATGCCGTCCCCGCCGCCGACGTTCTCCCACGACGTCAGCTTCGGCGCGGACCGGACCGGGATCGTCACCTTCGTGTGGCTCTCGACGATCTGGTACGGGTCGCTGCACCTGATATCGCTCGCGTCAATCTTGAACTGCTTGCAGTAGTCCGCACTGGCCATCACGAGCACCGGCTGAGCCACCGCGGAACGCGCGACCGGATCGTACGAGTAAAGCTCCACCATCGACTGGCTGGAGCCATTCGTCGGATCAGTGAAGTGCGCCGGTTGACCCACCACCGGTGACCGAAGATCGACGTTCGCGAAGGCCACTGTGGCGTCCCCTTCGGTCGCATCGTTCAGCACTCCGAGCACGACCCGGCCCGCGACCAACTGCGGGTCGGTGACAGGCATGCTCACAGCGGGCGTGCCGTCGACCGTCACCTGGGCCGTGCCGTTGTGCACGGTGATGCCGGTCCGGTGCGTCTGCCCGACCTGGAACGCGCTCGAGGCGACCCGCTGCTCCGAGTTGAAGCCATTCCCCGAGCTCTCGTCGACCCCAAGCCGGATCTCGTCCTCGCAGAACGAGGCTACGTAACCACGCTGGTCGACCAGCCGGAACCAGATCACCGCGCAGGCGCCCTTGGTGTCTAGCGCTGATCGCCATAGGGCTGATCGGCGGCTTCGGGGCAGCCCAGCTTGCCGACGATCCGCACACCGCCAAGCCGGAGCTGCTCGCTGGGACGGTCACCTGGTCGAATGACCAGACCAAGTTCATCGCCTTCGAGGCTGACGGGGCCCCGCGGGGCCCTTTCGATGGCGACACGATCTACTCAGTGATCGCCGAAAGCTGGCAGGACGTGAACGGGACATCGCACCACGACGGCACCTATCCAACCTGCCTGGCCGGCGAGAAGGACGACCCCGTCTCAATGGACCGGCACCGAGTCGAGCTTGAGGTCATACACCGAGACACGGGCGGTCAGCCACAGCACATCGCCGTCCGCGTCCGATGCCTCGACTAGGGCCTGAGCCCGGGCGCCAGCACTTTTCGCTTCCCCTCGGCCGTCAGGTCGGCCCGAAATGATCGTGGTGAAACGCACGCTCATCGGCTACTTGTTTCATTGACCTTCGACCGTGGCCCGGCCAGGCTTCGGTTCAGGCGTCCGGGCTGTCGCTCTCTCATCGGCTGCCCACGCTGGTCGTGTGGCTCTCATTTGGCCTGCGCGGCCCGGGCGTCGCCCCCGGGCGGGGAGAGGCTCAAGAGGGGTTTGCTCTGCTCGAAGTAGCGTTGCCCTCCCGGCTCGACAACTGCTGATCGAGCATCGGAGGACGCGGTGAGTGGCACTTCAGATCGTGTGGTCATCGGGATGGAGCCGCACAAGCGCTCCGCCACGTTCAAGGTCATGGCCGGCGACGAGACCATCGTCGGTGGTGGCCGTTTCGACACCGGCATTGACGGTTACGCGGCGATGAGAAAGTACGCCAGGCAATGGCCGAATCGGGTGGGCGATCGAGGGCTGCCAGGGCATCGGCCGACACGTCGCCAACCGGCTCCTCGTCGACGGCGAACAGGTCCTCGACGTCCCACCGAAGCTGTCCGCCAGGGCGCGGGTGTTCGCGACCGGTCAGGGCCGCA
The DNA here is from genome assembly GCF_029626145.1 of Micromonospora sp. WMMD961. NCBI lineage: Bacteria > Bacillati > Actinomycetota > Actinomycetes > Micromonosporales > Micromonosporaceae > Micromonospora > Micromonospora sp. WMMD961. The sequence continues at coordinate 2,197,914 of NZ_JARUBJ010000002.1, read as the reverse complement.
AGACTGATGCCACCGACGCCCACTCCATCGCGCTGGTCGGCACCCGCATGGCCGGGCTGCGCCCAGTGGTCAACGATGAGCAGCTGGCACTGCTGCGGATCCTTGTCGACCGGTGCCGCTCACTTGGTGAGGATCACACCCGGATGGTGTCCCAGCTGCACCAACTGCTGCTGGAACTGATCCCCGGTGGAGCGAAGAAGAGCCTGTCCGCCGCCCAGGCCAAGGCACTGCTGGCCACGGTCCGACCCCGTGACACGGTCGGCAAGACGCGGCGCCGGGTCGCCGCGGAGCTCGTCTGGCCCGACCAGCAGGACCGGTTCCCCTGGGAGAACGGGTACAGCCTCGAAGCGCAGGCACAGCCACTGATCGCCCAGATGTAGCGCGACCAAGCGGCGCCGCCCGGATAGGCGCGGTCCGTGCGCGCCGTCCAAGAGGGGCGGACGGCGCGCACGGTGCAGGACCGAGGGTCAGAACCTGCCGGCCTTGATGTCGGCCACCGTCACGCGGGAGACCTTGAAGGTTCCCGCGAAGGAGGTTCCCGTCTCCGGGGAGTCCATCGTGGAACTGATCGGTACCCCGTTCTCGGCGTTGATGGTCAGCACCTGTTGGGTGTCGTCCCCAAACACGCTCGCGGTGATGGTCAGGGTGGGCTGCCCGCCGGTCGTCGAATCCACGACGGTGACACCGGGGATAGTGGAGATCAGGCGAAGCACGCCAGCCCGTACCTTCGGGTCGCCTCCCCCTGCGGAGAGCACGTCAACGCTGTTAACCCAGAGGTGGTTGGCGGCGATGCTCTCCCGGTCCTCATCGGTAAGCGGAGACGGGTTTACGACCCCCTTCTGCCGAAGGATCTCCATTCGGTCCTGCTCGGCGTCGGCAGGGGGCTTTCCCTCGTCGTACACCGAGTTGATCATTTGCTCCCGGGCCTCGGCGAGGTCACCGGTTACCGCGTACCGCGCCGCCGCCACCCCCCGGGTGTGGAAGCCGTTGCCGAGGTTCTCGCCACGAGCGATCACCCGCGGGAGTTCGCTCCTGACCTCGGTGTAGTAGTACTCGCCGCTGTCGGTGTACAGGTGGTACCGGGTACGAGACGGCACGGTGCCCCGACGGACATCGACCTTCTCGATGATCAGCGACGCGTCGCCCGGCAGTGAGGCGCTGTCTGCGGTGAGGTTGGCTGCCAGGGACACGAGCTTGGTGTTGCCTGCCGGTGCCAGGGAGGCGGCCCCGGCGTGATTGTCCTGGCCGGTCGAAGCCGGGGCCGTACCGGATCCCGTGGCCATCGGCAGGGCCAGCGCGAGGGCGGCCACGGCCGCGACGCCGCCGCCAGCGGCCAGGCCAAGCACCTGGCGCTTGCGTCGCCGGGCCCGGCCGCGCTGCTCGATCGCCTCGACCGGGCGATCCATCTTTACGTCGGAAAGGGTCTGTTTCACCGCGTCCCACACCTCATCGTCGTTCATGATCGAATCTCCTCACGGGCTGCGGGCGCGAGCTGCGCCCGCAGGGTTGCGGTGGCACGGGACAGATGGACGGCTACGGTTTGGGCGGAGATGCCCAACACCGCAGCCACGGACCTGGTGTCCAGGTCGAGCCAGATACGTAACACGACCACCTCACGCTGCCGCCGCGGCAACCGGCGAACGGCCGCCAGCAGGGCGTCATCCGTGTCGAGATCGTCCTCGATGAGAGACGGTCGCTCGTGGCCGTCGAGGGCCACCTCCCGCCGGCGTCGCCGCCACCAGGACACCCGGATGTTGAGGGCGGTGCGCACCACCCACGCCGCCGGTGCCGGATGCTGGCTCAGCTTCGGCCAGGAGGCCCAGGCTCGCGCGAACGCCTCAGCGACCAGATCCTCGGCCAGCGCGCGATCGCCCGTACCAGCTAGTACGGCGCGCAGGCAGTTGTCTCGGGACCGCTGATAGAAGTCTGCGAAGTCCGTCCGTTCTCGTTCCACACGGGGTTTACGCATCAGCGCCCCAATCCATTTACCCCCACGGAAGGTTTTTCTGTTGATCATGAGGCTGGCGGTGACAAAGGGGTTGAACCCTACGCGAACCTCATCACCGGTCGAACGTGATCTGCTCCACGAACTCCGACGTGGCATGCTTTCGCGGTACAGGCTGAGGATCTAGTCCGAGCCCGGATCCGTGAAGCGCTCGCCGTTCCCGGCGTCGACGGGCTCGTCGCCGCCTACTTCAGCCCCGACGGGCCGTTCGCCGGTACGTCATTCGACTTGGTCGGCGAGAATCCCCCTGGTGTGCTGACCCTCGACGACCTGCTCGCAACCATGTTGCTGAACATCTCCTGGCGCCCGCTCGCCATCCGGGCACTCATCGCTGACGACAACGGGTCTTCGGCGTGGCTCGCTCAGGTCACGATCTGGCTCAGCGGCGAGGCGGACTTGGACACGGTCCGCCTGGCTGACGACAGGATCGTCAACAAGCACTACGAACTTACCGGCCACGACGATCTCGAAGTAACGCTCGACGAGTTCATCGGTCTGCTCATCGGCGCCAGGATTCCCGGCGCAGCATTCGTCGCCCAGTGGCCGGCAACGACTGCCTGACCGTGCGCGCCGATGTACGCTCATCGGAATGTGTGGACACCGTTCTGCTGCCGCCGCGAGGCGTCAACGCTGACGCCTTCGGATCCGCCGAAGAGGTCACCGAGCAGGAAGCACTGGTCATCGCGCTGCTGGTGGGATTCGAGTCTCATCCCTCGGAACCACATCGACGCCACCACGGCGGGAGTCAAAGCCATGCGTCGTTACGGCGGCACCCCTCTTGACCGACGTCAGCGAGTCCCCGACGGCAGCTGGCACCAGCCAGGCGGGAAGCAGCGAACCCTGACCACTTCGGTCTTCTCTGGGAGGTCACGCCGCACCGCTCGATCTCAATCACCACAGGTGAAAGCGCCTCATCTCTGTCCGGCATCGGTGAGCACTTCGGGCGTGGAGACCCCTTCGCCAGCCTGCACCCAATCTGCTCCCACATGCAATGCCGGAGCAACTGGCAGCTCCTTACCGCCTTGACCTGCGCACACCCCCACCAGGTGACATAGAACGTTGCCGACTGCTGCATAAAACCGCGGAGCACTCCGCGGGCAACAGGACGCCGCACCGACTCTGACCTGCGGGAACGAGAATCCGCAGGTAGTGGTGGGCGTAGTTGAGGACCGTTCACGCGGTCTTTCCCGACCCCGGCGGTCCGACGACGATCAGCTGTTGCACGCAGTTCAAGGCTGTTCAGGGCAGCCCGCTGCTCCCAACCTGCTCCCCCAAACCGGGATCGCACCGGGCCGCCGCAGACCGCTACCTCGGCCTTATAACTCTGCCGTGTCTGTACGTGAGCCGGAGCGCGGCACGGCAGTGCGGGGAGTCATCTCAAAGATCCATCACTTCAGCGTCATCGTCCGCCTCGAAGGAGATCCGGCCAATTCGCCTGGCACAGGGTTCATCAGGATCCCGGAGCTGACCTGGGACTGCTTCTCAAATCCTCCGCCGGTGGTGTGCACGCAGGCAGGTTTCCGCCGAGGGGCTCGACTTCGACGCCACCCGTGGACAGGTGCGGCTGTCCCTGAAGGCGTTGCAGGAGGATCCTCTGGTCCAGTTCGCGGAGCGGGTCGGCGAGGTGCTGTGCGGGCCGGTCGTCGGAGTGGTGCCGTTTGGTGCGTTCGTCCGCGTCGCTCCGGGCATCGAGTGACTACTTCACGATTCAGCCTGACTAGGGGGCCAGCGTTAGAAGAGGTCGCCACCGTGAAGGCGGACCAGGCGGGGCGCCGAGTGCGACTGGAGCCCGACTCGACGCGCCCGCAGGACGATAATTGCTTCATGATCGACTACCGATGCTCGGGCTGCGGCCAACCCTATGCGAATTGTCTCCCGGAACATGCCGATGAGCGCTGCTACCTCTGTGCCGCCAAGGCCACCTGGGAGTCACTTCCGCCCGAGACGCAGCGGGCGATCGATGCGGCCCTCACTCGTGGCGCGATTTCTGCTCTCCTCACGATGCGAGAAGCGGATCCACCGATCCTGTTGCCCCGGGCCATGGACGTACTCCAGTTCCGCGTCAACGCCGGGCCGAGTGACGCCCAGGTTGCCGGGTAGCCGCCTCACCTTGGGTACCGAACGATTTGTGGCAGATCCGAATGCCCGGCAGCGGGCGCCAACCGGAGGCGCTCGTCTGCGGGCTTCGCTGTGGAGACACGGCTGCGATGCGGGATGATGCCCTGCGTGCCCATCGTCGATCTGCTGAGAGCCGGAGTGACCACACCGCGGCCTGACCCGGCGCTGTGTGCCACCTGGCTGGCCCCGGTGTACGAGAGCATCAGAGGAGCAGGTGGCGCAGTCACCACCTCGTCGAGGATCCAACAGTCGGCCGGAACTACTACCGGATCGGTGTGCGACTCGGTGACCACCAACCGTCGCGCGTTCTTCTCAACGCCACCGTCGCCCTGGCCGCTGCAGCTCAACAGCGAGATCCTTATCTGATCAATCTGGTGTTCGCCGCCGTCCCAGGCCGGGAGATCTATCGCCGAGCGGGGTTGCGGGTCGCCACCCCGGCGGAGCTGGAGCAACCGATCGAGGATCGGTCCCTCCGGCTGCTTACCGACGAAGAACGCCGCGATGTCGCCTACCACCGTCCGGGTCGGCTTGGTGACCTGCTGTTCAACTGGTTCGACTGACCTCCCCGTGAACGCTTTGCAGCAGATCCGCGCGCACACTGCGGCAGAAGAGTGCATGTTCGGTAGTGGTGAGCTCCGCTGGCAGGCCTGGTGGGGTGTGGCAAGGTGGCTTGCTGATCGACAACAGCGGAGCTTGGAGTCCCGCTTCGCCATGCGCTTCGGTTCAGGTCTATCGCAGTGCGTCCCGTTGGCGCTCATAGTCGGTGACCGTCGGGACGACGGGGAGCACGAGCAGCAGGACCAGGTACACCACGGCGAGTAGTCCACCGGTGAGCATGGTCAGCAGCAGCACGACGGTTCGTACCCAGTCGACGCGGAACCCGCCGTATGCCGCGATGCCGAGGCAGACGCCGCCGAACCATTTGCCCTCGTTGATCCGGCACCAGAACCGGCCACGCGGCCTCCCCTCGGCGGAAGGCGGCGAGGGGCGTGCTGGGCTCACCGGCCCGAGCTCAGCCAGGATCTCTGCCATCTGGGTACCGGTCAGCGAGTCGTCGCCCGAGCCCGTGAGAGTGCTCAAACGGTCGCCAATCGCGGACTCGAGGTCTCGGACGATCTCGTCAGCGTCCGGGTCGGATCGCAGCGCGCGTCGCGCATCATCGAGGTACTGCCGCAGGGCGTCGCGTGCTTCGCTGGTGGCTGGAAAGGCCGCGACATGCCCGGTGAGGCGGATGGATATCCGCTCGTCCATGGGTCATCGTCCAATCGTGTTGATCATGCGGGTCAGCTCGGTCCAGTACTCGCGGAACGCGGCGAGCTGGCCGCTGCCGGTATCGGTGAGGGAGAAGTACTTCCGGGGCGGCCCTGACGGCGACTCACGCCACTCGTGGTGCACAAGCCCGTCTCGCCGGAGTTTGCTCAGCAGCGGATACAGCGTCCCCTCCTGGGCGGGGAAGCCTGCCTCCTGTAGCGCGGCGAGGATCTCCGCCGCGTACCGCTGCTCGGACTCGACGGCAGCTAGTACGAGTGGTTCGAGCAGGCCGCGCCGCAACGCAACGAGCTTTGGATCGGACTGCATGCTGCTACCTTGGCACAGCCAGGTACCTATCGCAAATGTGGATCTCACGCGGGCTCCGGTCCGCAGGCCGACGGCTGGCCACGCCGGGCCCTCACATCCACCGGGGCAGCACCGGCGGCCGCTACAGCATTTAGGTATCCGGGGCATGCGCTGGACTTCCAGTCGATGACCGCTCTTCGACATGAGCGGACGCGGCTCTACCACCTCTGCCGGCGCCAGCGCGCTGACGCCTTCGGACTCGCCGAAGAGGTCTCCAGACTGAAGGGCCTCGTCACGTCGCTGCCCGTGGGATCGGCGTCTCAGATGACGGAACCGTGACGGACTCCAGCAGGCTCGCCACAATGCCGCAGATCGATCTACAGCAGACCTACAGGCACAGCGTTAGGCGACTCGAGATACCGGCCGACGCCAGCGATCCCGGAACGACATGCCTGACCAATTCGACCTCTACTGGGAGGTCACGTCGCACCGCTCAACTTCATCACGGCAGGTCAGAGTCCTCGTCTCTTTCCGGCGTCGGTGAGCACTTCGGTCGAGGCGACCTCTTCGCCAACCTGCCCCCAATCTGCACCGTCATCGCTGTCACCGGCGCCGCGCTCACCGCCCACGCCTGGAGCGCGCTTCACCAGCCAAACCCAAACCTGATCGCGGCTGCCGGAGACGGCGGACCCGTCACGCCGCCGCTACTGGACATGATCGACACCGTCGTCGCCCACGCACAACAGCTCGACGACCACCAGGGCGGCGCCGCCCGCGAATTCGTCAGTGACCAATTCAGCGCCGTAGCCCGGCTCCTGCGCCGCGCGTCCTACAACGCGGAGGCCGGCCGCCGCCTCGCCTCCGCACTAGCGCAGCTCGCCCAGACCGCCGGGTTCATGGCGTTCGATGCCAACGAGGATGGCCTCGCCCAACGCTGGTACCTCACCGCTCTACGCGCCGCGCACGCCGCTCGGGATCCCGGCCTCGCCGCCAGCATCTTGGCCCTCATGTCCAACCAAGCTGCAGACCGAGGCCACGCCCTCGACGCCCTGCAACTCGCCTCAGCAGCCCAAGAATCAGCGGCAAAGACCCCGCCGGCCGTCCGCTCACTGGTAGCCGCCCGCAGCAGCCTCGCCCACGCCGTCGCCGGCGACCTCACCAGCTTCTTCCACATGCGCGAGAACACCCTCGCACTCCTCGGCACCGCCCCCGACGCCCCGCTACCCCGGTGGGCGTCGTACATCGATCGGGTCGAACTGGACGCGATCACCGGTCGCGGCCTCGTCGTACTGGCCGAGCGGGTACCGATTCAACGGCCAAGACTCCTTCGCCAAGCTGAACGGCTGCTTTACCCCCGCGCGCACACCAGTCCCACCGACTCCCCGCAACGCTCCGCGCTACGCCACGGCGCCTGGCTCAGCCTCGCCCACAACGCCGCCGGTGACCTCGACCTCGCGGTCAGCACAGCCCGCCTCGCCCTTGGCCGCCTACCCGCCGTCAGCTCCGTGCGCAGCGTCGCTCTGCTACACCGACTTCACGACGAACTCGCCCCTGCCGCACCGCGCTTACTAGCGGTCCGCGACATCCTCCGCGAACTTCGTGAGCTGCCGCGGACAACACCCGCACGGTGATCACTTCGAAAGGCCATGCGATTCCCTGGGCATGACGGCGGCGCACGGCCCAGCTTACGATCGCGGCTGCGTTGTGGCGGCCGCTGGGACCGCCGGTTGTCCAGTCGTCGATGTCGGCTTACCGGCCAGCTTCGAGGGTCGTACCGCGAGCGTGCAGTCAGGCCAGCAGACTGACGCTGGCGCACACGGCCGACACGATCTACGCCCGCCGCCCGGACCACAACTTCCCGTCTAATGGCCGGACCTGATGGCTCACCTTCTTTCTAGACACCATGGACGGTTCACGCTGTGACGCTCGCACTCTGGACCCTCATCCTCGAACGCACAGCACATCGAGAAGGTGATGACCACGATGCACAATACGAATCAGCGGGTGTCCTGCTGATCAACCAGAGCACGCCAGCCCCTGCTTCGCCATACCTTGCGCCGGGCCCGTCTTGGACCTCCGCCCGGCCGACTTCGGTGGCACCGCGCGGCCAGGGCGCGCCGCAGATCACCTGGCTGCAGTGCAGCCGCGAAGCTGCTGTTACTCGCAACCCTCATGATGCGGCGGGAGCTGGCATCTGGACGGAGTGATCGAACGACCGGGGCATCGGACTGCCCCCTGTGAACCCCGTAGGACTACCGAGACCAGACCCGCTGCTCCCAATCTGCTCCCAATGTAAGCGGCACATGCGGCAAAGCCCGTTACCGACTATCTCGGCAACGGGCTTCTGACCTGCACAAACTGAGAGTGGGCGATGCTGGTATCGAACCAGCGACCTCTTCGGTGTGAAACAGGACGCCGCACCCGTTCTGACCTGCTGCAACGTAGAGCCGCAGGCAGCGGTGGGTGCGGTTGAGCGCCCTTCGGCACCGTTGGGCGCAGTTCAAGGCCGCTCAGGGCACCCCGCTGCTCCCAACCTGCTCCCCCAAAACCGGGCCCGCACCCGACCACCGACCGGCGACCGGCGACCAATCGCGAGTTACCCGTCCAGTGCCTTGATTGGCACCAGCGCTTGCTTCCGCAGCCGCATCGGTCGATCAGGAAGCACGGGGCCAAGATCTGTGCACTGCAAACCGACGACGCCTGGTCAGAGCGGTGACATCACCAGCTCCACGTGTTGCGCTTCAGCCGCGTCGTCTACTTGGAACTGCAGCAACCAGCGACCCGGCTGAAGCGCAATTTCGTCGCTGTCGTCAGCATCACCGATATAGAGCCGTCCCGACGGAACCTCGAAGGCGACTTCGTACGGCAAATCGTTAACCCGCAGAGACGTCACCCGGACATCAAGGATGACGTCAGCCTCCCCCTCGTCGACCGACCCGGCATGAACGACCACAACAGCAACATGGGAAGCCGTTGAGAGCACCGGGCCCTCGCCGTTGTGGAAATCAATATCAAAGTCCGCCTCGCAATCGGCGTCGCTGATGTAGATGGCCCCCCAATAGAACGGACGGGCCCGGCGTACATGTTGATCCTCTGTCATGGCGTCGGAACCTACCCCAAGATCCCGACCACACCGGAACGAGGAGCCGACAACGTCGCTTCCGCGCACGAATGGCATCCGCTTCGCGGCAGTAGGGGATATGCGCCGGCCCGTCTGGAGCGAGGGTGCGCAGGAGCCGGCCGGAACAGGTGCGGCATGATGTCGGCGTGGTCCGCTTGTTTGAGCCGATGATCCGCGAGGTCGAATCACCGCTGACCGAGGAGATGCTGCGTCCGCTGGATCCACGGTGCGAAGTGGTGCAGTTCGGTCATCCTCTGTCGGATGCTGACTTCCAGACCCTGGGGGATTGGCTGCGTGATTACCCCGCGGTCACCTTGCGGGCGTTCGCTGACGGCACCGGGGCGGACTTGGACTTCCTTCGCTTCTTCCCCACGCTCCGCGCGTTCCACGCCGACCGCAGCTACCGAACCCTGGTCAGCTTGGCTGGCCTGAACCACCTACCCGCCGACCTGACGTACCTCGGACTGGGTCAGACCAAGAAACGTCTGTCGCTGGCTCCGCTGGCCCGCTTCACCGAACTGCAGCGCCTCTACCTCGAGGGGCAGAGCAAGGACATCGAAGTCATCGGCCACCTGCGCACCATCACCAGCCTGACCCTACGCTCGATCACCCTGCCCAACCTGTCGCTGCTGGTGCCGTTGACCCGGCTGCGGGCGCTGGACCTCAAGCTCGGCGGAACCCGCGACCTTGCGCTGCTGCCCGAAGTGGGGGCCTTGCAGTACCTGGAGCTGTGGATGGTTCGCGGCCTGCACGACCTCACCCCCATCGCGGACATCCCGACGTTGGAGTACCTGTTCCTCCAGGCGCTCAAGCAGGTCGCCGCCCTGCCGTCGTTCGGCAACTGCACGCACCTGACGCGGGTGCACCTGGAAACCATGAACGGCCTGAGCGACCTGACCCCGCTGCTGACCGCACCCGCCCTGACTCAGCTGACCATCGCCGACATGCCGCAGCTGCAGCCGTCCGACGTCGCCGTGCTGGCAGCACATCCCACCCTCCAACAGCTCAGCGCCGGATTGGGCAGCCGCCGTAAGAACGACGAAGTCGCCCGCCTGCTGCCCCTGCCCCCGGTCCACGGCTTCGAACGGCACCCCGCCCTCGCCGCACGCACCCAACTCCCTTGACCAAGTTCGTTTGCCGCCCTGAAGCACGTGGGGACGGGCGCCGACATGCACTTCGTCGAAGATGAGGACTACATCTGACGCAGGCACTACTGGGCAGAGATGCGCGGTGGCCGATAGCGAGGCCAGATCATCAACCCTCGAGCTTCCGCCTGGCCCGCTCGGGGGCCAGCGTACGGTCACCGCAAGCGCGCGACCTGCGGCAGATCCGGATGTCCGCGGCAGCCAGTCGGGCGAGGCGACCAGCAGCATCCCGGACATGTCCGATCTTGCTGCGCGGTTCGCCCAGCTCGCTGGCGAGTACGACTCCCGAAAGAGCACGGCGACCGCGCTCGTCGGGCGCTGGGACTGGCACACCTGGCCGAGCCTTGATCTTCGTCCGTTGCACTTCGAACGGGACCTGCTCAAGGCTGGTCGCCGGTTGCACGCCAGGCCGCCGGTGGATCGGGATGTTCTGCGCACCGGGTTCGACGCCGAGGGCCGCGCGGTGGTGATCGAGGAGTACAGCAGCTTTCTTCACGGTCGCCTGTACTACGAGACGTTCGTCAGCCACGACGGCGACGTGGTCGAGGCGGCGCACTTCGATACGGACGGGCCCATATACCTGCACGAGTACCGCCTCGCGGAAGGATTGATGCGCTCGGCCGACACGGTCGCGCGGGACGGTTCGGGACGGGAGTCATACGCATACACCGATGGGCGGATCAGCCGCGTCGAAATCGAGCACGACGGCCGGGCACCTTCGGTCCTGACGGCCGAGCACGACGACCGCGGCCTGGTCCGCGTCGTCGAGGTCGCGGGCGGGAGGTCCGAGGTGCGCTATGAGCGGCCCCCGGCCGGGTTCGACCTCGGAGCAGCGTGCCGGGCCATCGAGGACGCATTCCTCACGCTGATCTCGGACGCCGTGGCGCGGCTGGCGGTCGACGGCCCCGCCGCCTGCGTCGCGCTGAGCTATGACCGATCGGACGCGCTGTCCTTCGAGGTCCACGGGGCCAGTGAGGACGAGCGGGCGGCGCTGGCGGCGATCGACGCCCATGCAGCATGGCCGCCGGACGTCTTCGAGGCCAGCACCGACGTTGACCTCGACGACGCAGGATCAGTGCGAGGATGCGCCGCAGCTCCCGGCAAGAGCGGCAGGCCCCTGCAACCTCCACCGCGTCGGAGACAGGAGGGTCGGCGCGCGTTCGGGCAACGTGCCAGGGGCTCACTTTCGACAGCAATTGGTGAGGCGCTCGAGGGATTGACAATCCACGGACCGGGGCCGGTCGGTGCGCAAATAGGTTCATCGTAAATGGGCCCTGCCGTTGCCCGAGAGCGACATCAGGCTCCTGCTGCTGAATTGGAAACCGGCTATGTCAGCGCGAGCCTGACGAGCCGGGCGACTCCCAGGCGAAGGTCAGCCGTGTCATGACTCTCAGCACACTTCCTGACCCGGCAACCGTGGCACCCGCCAGAATTTCCCCGCTGGCGCGTTAGAAGCGCAAGGCGCCAGACCGCGCCTCAATGGCAGTCCGGCGCGATATGCGGAATACGAATTCCCAGGCTAGTCGTGAATGCGGCGACACTACGACTCAGGCAAGCGGGTGTAAAGAATTCATCACCCAATACGTCATTCAACATGTCGAAACCCTATAAAAATTCTCTCTCTTGTTGATGTCTGGATCGTCGATATAATGCCAAAGAACGACGTCACCCCGCCAGGTCCGGTGAGCATTCAGCACCAGCGTCATTCTGGCATCTACCATATCGATGGCCAGTTGACCCTCCGCAGCTGGACTTTCTCCCAATTTGATAGTCCCACGACCTGAAACGCTCTTCGCGACTCCATTGACACTCGGGCCGGAAACTGCATTCGATACCGTAGCGTCTCCGCTGGAGGAAATTTCCACTGCACCACCCTGCGGAGACTTAAAGACACCGCACAGGGAGTCTTCTCGAATGGGCTGCCAGACGTTCCGACCAAGAATCCCAAAAGTGGCCGCAATTAACAGAGTTCCGCCAGCGAGCGCGAAAACTACTCTCTTACTCATTAAGGACCCGCTTCTGAATATTTCCCGATTGCAAACAATTCGATATTGGGCAGAATTCCGGTCACACCCGTTCGTGAAGCACGACCGTCTGGGTTTGCGTTCGGTAGTGCTTAGCAAGCATCGGAAGGATGGGGTTGGAGAAGTATTTATTATACCAATCCTGGTAACCAAAGTATGGAATGCGCGTCCCCGACGCTACGCTAGTGCGGTTCGTAATCACAAGCTCAACATCGAACTGACCATCCGACCCGACACCACTTGTTGTCCATGTAACGTAATAGGAACCAACCATTGCACGTTCAAGATTCGCGGAAGTCTCCCCCACCATTAGGTACTCGGCGATAATGAAATAGTCTATCACCGCGCCTGGAATTTGATCCGACTCGCCAAGACTCTTATAGAAATCCCCTTCAGTCTTGCCCGCCTCGATCTGACCCCTAATCAACGACAACCCGTCCTGAAGGAACCGGTCCTTACGCAACTGCTCCGCGAAGAAGTCGTCGTCGGTGAACCTGTATTCGCCGCCCTTCCCAGCAGCGAAGGCAGTCACGAGATCTTCTGCGTCCGTTGTCTTGCTACGCCCACTCTTGGTGGAGGATTTCCCGTTCATCCGCCCCCAGTTGATGTTGGCAGTCGTGCCGCAGCCGCGCGGGCAACCGCCTGCACCGCGAGTCTTGTCATCCGGCGCGATTGGTCGTGGGTCGTAGCCTCTGCAATCGAATTCCAAGCAGTCTGCAGGGATCAGCCCGGTGGGGTCGCTGGAGGTGACGGGTGTGTTGTTGGCGTACGAGTAGCCGTTCCACTGTTGTGGTTGGGCAGCGTCCTGGAGTGGGTCGACGGATATGAAGCGGCCGAGGGTGGGGTCGTAGGAGCGGGCGCCGACGGTGGTGAGTCCGGTTGGGCTCATTGGTTTGTTGAGGAAGCCGCGGTTGTCGGGTGTGGCGACGGTGGCGCCTCGGGGTGCGCCGTAGGGGGTGTATTGCCGCCAGGTGGGGTTCTGGGCGGTGCTGTCGAGGTAGAGGGTCGGGGTGCCCTGGTGGTCGGCGATGGCGAAGGTATATGCCGTGCCGCTGCCGGTGCGGATGGCGGTGCCACCGCCGGGCAGCGCCAAGGAGCGGCTACCGGTGACGACGTTGGTGGCGGTGTTGAGGGTGAGTTGCTGCCCGGGTAGGTAGAGGGTGTTCTTGCCGGGTTCCTTCTGTAGCAGCAGGTTGCCGTCGGCGTCGTAGATGAAGGTGTTGTTGCCGCTGGTGCCGCCGGTGACCGTGGTGAGTTTGCCGGCGTCGTCCCAGGTGAGGGTTTGGTTGCCCTGGGCGGCGTTGCGTCCGGTGGTGTTGCCGGCGTTGTCATAGGCGTACGACGTGGTGGCGGTGGTCGCGCCGGTCGTGGTGGTGGAGGTCAGGGTGTGGGGCTTGTTCTGTCCGTTGCCGTTGTAGGTGTAGATGGTTTTGGTGTCGGCGCCGCCGGCGGTCAGGTTGTGCTGGATCTGCTGGCTGCGGTTGCCGATGAGGTCGATTTGCCAGCTGGTCCAGTAGGCGCTGCCCGCGCCGATGGTATTGCCGACCATTGACTTGTTGGCGTCGGTGGGTGCGGTCGCGCAGGCGTCGGTGCCGGTCCAGGCTTCGGTGAGTCGGGCTAGGCCGTCGTAGCGGTAGCACTGCGTCTCCGCCGGGGTCGTGGCGCCGAGTCGCTTGCTGGTCTTGCGGGTGATGTTCCCGACGAGGTCGTAGTCGTACGCCTGCTCGTCGACCTCCTTCGGCAGGGTCGTGGATCGATTCACCAGTTGGTTCTTCAGCCGCGACGTGTGGTCGTCGAAGATGTTGGTGACGGTGGCCCTGTTCGAGCCTGCGCCCAGGGTCTGCAGTTGCACCCGGCTGTAGGCGTCGTAGGAGATTTCGTAGACGTAGCCCGCGAGACCACTGAACGACTTGACCAGACTGAGGTCCGCCACGTAGGCGTATCGAGTGGTTTCTGCCGGGAGGCTGCCCTTGGCCAAAGCCAGCAAGGGTCCGCGACCGCCCGCCCGCCGGACCACACCGTCCCCAAACCCTGCATCGCCGCAACCCAAGAAGCCGCCGACCCGATCCAGTCCGGAAAGGGGTCAGCGTCAGAACACGCCTGCCTCGGGTCATCGCCGCGAGCACCGCACACCGCTGCTCCCAATCTGCTCCCAATGTAAGCGGCGCATACGGCGAAGCCCGTTACCGGCTACTCCGGCAACGGGCTTCTGACCTGCAGAGACTGAGAGTGGGCGATGCTGGTATCGAACCAGCGACCTCTTCGGTGTGAACGAAGCGCTCTCCCACTGAGCTAATCGCCCTCAGCGCCACTGACTCTACCCGATCGTGGAACCGGACCGGAAATCCGGGGGTCAGTGCGTCGCGAGGTAGTGCATCGCGGCGGCGATCACGTCGATGCCGAGGCTGTACTTGAGGGACAGCCAGACCACGGTGGCCACGAAGACGAGACCGACGGAGCCGAGCACGATTCGCACCGCGAGTGACTGTCGCGTCACCCACTGCGTCCAGCCGTGGACGTGTCGGCGGGTGAAGCCGAGCAGCCGGCGTGCCCAGTGGTATTCGACGGCCCAGATGCCCAGCCCGGCGATCACCAGGAGCCAACCCGGGCCGGGTAGCGGGATGAGAGCGATACCGATGGTCACCACGAGCGCCCCGGCGATCGCAATGAAGATCTTGAGTGCGATGCGGCCGGTGGGGTTGGCGCGGATCAGGTCGAGGGTCATCGAGATCCGTTCACGCCAGCGCGGGCGGCGTGACCGGTCCGCGACGACCAGGATCCCACCGGCACGGCCGGCATCGGGCCCCGGCCGATCGGCCCGTTCGGGCTGCTCCATCGGCACTTCGTACCCCCGCTTTTCGGCTACTCGGACCGCGACGTTCGGCGGGCCGGGCGCTGTCGCCGGATCCACTGAGGATCGCTTCGCCACCATTTCACCCCCCAGTGTCGCTCGGGCCCGTCACTGCAACGCCCGACTGGACGTTACCGGAGTAAGTCGACGACTGAGCCACCCGATACCGGGTGGGATCACGCACTGGGCAGAACCGGAAATCCTACATGAATCCTCACATTCACGTGGCCTTTCCGTCCCCCTTCCCACCACTGGGTGAAGTCAGCGTATGGCGGAGCGTAGCCAGGAGTAGCACCTGAGTATGGGAAAAGCGGGACACGCGCGTTCCGCAGCGGTGCCGGGGGGAGAACGTCCATGAGTGTCATCCGACCGACGACCGTAGAGGTCGAGACGTCGCTAAGGCTCGTCGCACCTGACGCCACCGCCTTGCCGGTGCGTGCCAGTCTGCGTTACGACCCTGCTGACCCGTATGCGGTCCATGTCCTGTTCCATGCCGAATCGGCCGGGGGCGAGGCGGTGAGTTGGTCGTTCGCTCGCGAACTTCTGGTCACCGGCCTGGACGAGCCGGCCGGCATCGGGGACGTGCGGGTCTGGCCCTGGGCCACACCGCGTGGCGACTTCGTCGCGCTGGCCCTCTCGTCACCGGACGGCAACGCCCTCTTCGAGGTGCCGCGCAGCGTCCTGGTGCGTTTCCTTCGACGGACCTACGTCGTCGTTCCGCGCGGTCGCGAGGCCGAGCACCTGGACGTCGACACGGCGGTGAACCGGCTGCTCGCCGGTCGCTGACCGCCCGAACGAGCAACACCGGCCAACCCTGGGGCCGCGCGGATCTGCCGAGTCCGCGCGGCCCCGGCACACATCCAGGGGGTACGCGGACAGCCCGCCCCGGGCCGGCCGGTGTTCAGCCGTGCGTGGTGATGCCGCCGTCGACGGGAATGACCGCGCCGGTGAGGTACGCGCCGGCGCGCGACGCGAGGTAGATGGCGGTGCCGGCCATGTCCTCGGGGCGTCCGATGCGGCCCAGCGGCACCTGCTGTTCGATGGCGGCCCGGCTCGCCGGGTCGTCCAGTGCGAACGCCATCATCTTGCTCTCGAACGGGCCGGGGGCGATCGCGTTGACGGTGATCTGCTCGCTGGCCAGTTGGTGGGCGAGGCTGCGGGTGAGCATGTGCACGGCGGCCTTGGTGGCCGAGTACGCGTACACCTCCATGAACGGCACCCGGACGCCGTCGATCGACCCGATGTTGATGACGCGGGCCGGGTCGTCGGCGGTGGCGGCGGCGCGTAGCGCCGGCAGCAGCGCGGTGGTGAGCCGGAAGACGGCCTTGACGTTGACCGCCCAGAGCTTGTCGAACGCGGCCTCCGGATAGTCTTCCAGCGGCGCGCCCCAGGTGGCGCCCGCGTTGTTGACCAGCACGTCGAGCCGGTCGCAGCGCTCGCGCACGGCGGCGGCCAGCGCCTCGGCGCCGGCATCGGTGCCGAGGTCGGCGGGCATGGCCTCGCAGCGCCCCTCGGCGGAGAGTTCCTTGGCGACCGCCTCGCAGACGTCGGCCTTGCGGGACGAGATGATCACGTGCGCTCCGGCCCGGACGAAGCCTTGGGCGATCATCAGGCCGATCCCTCGCGAACCGCCGGTGACCAGGACCGTCTTGCCTTCGACCGAGAACAGTTGAGTCATGCCCATCCCATCGCGAGTCGGCGGGGCCGCCGGCCGCTCGGGTGGCCGACGGTGCGCCGGACGGACCGCGGACCGGACGGCGCTACCGCCGGGTAACGTAGCCCGGTCACCAGGACCGCGACAAGCCCGGATCGACGCGCGGGTTTCGCCGCGCGCGTCGATCGGGATGCGATGACCTGCGGTTCGGGCTACCGTCGCAGGCGATGGTCTCCACCGGTCCCTCCCCCGCGCCACCGATCGGAACGGCGTCACCCGTCCCCGACGAGATTGCCACGTTCGCGTTGGCCGACCTCTCCACCGACCCGCGCTGGCGTCGGCCGGTGATCGTCGAGCGGGAGCTGTTGATCCTCACCACGCGCGGGCACGGCGACGCGGAACTCGACTTCCAGCCGTTGCCCTGCCGGCCCGGCACGCTGCTGCGGGTCCGCGCCGGCCAGGTGCTGCGCTGCGCCGGTCGACAGTTCGACGCCAGCGTGGTCGCCTGGGAACCAGAGGCGCTGCGCGGCTTCGGCGTCGAGTTGGACACACCGGTGACCTGGCGGCAGTTGGCCGGTGAGGACGAGGACGCGGTGATCAGCGAGGTGAGCCAGCTGGCGGTGGACTGCCAACGGCACTCCCACAGCCCCACCGCCCGTGCGCTGCTCCGCCACCAACTCGCCGTGCTGCTGCTGCGGCTGGCCCTGGCGAACGCCGACCGGTCGACGCCTCGACCCGAGGACGAGACGTTCCACCGGTTCCGCCGGGAGGTGGAGCACGGCTACCCGCACACCCGCCGGGTGGAGGACTACGCCGCCCGCCTCCGTTGCTCGGTACGGACCCTGACCCGCGCCTGCCTGGCCGTCAGGGGTCGCAGCGCCAAGCAGGTCATCGACGAGCGGGTGGCGTTGCAGGCCGGCCGACTCCTCGCCGCGACCGACCAGCCGATCGCCCAGATCGGCCGGCATCTCGGCTTCTCCGAGCCCACGAACTTCGGCCGCTTCTTCACCCGCGAGGTCGGGGTCAGCCCCGGCGCGTTCCGCACCGCGCGGGATCAACCCGCCGCCCGGGTGGTCCGGCCCCGGCCGCCGACCGAGCCCACGGGTGCCAACGGAGGCCGGTTCGGCGCCGGAGGCTCGACGAACGGCGGTCACGCCATGCGACCCGGGTCGCCCACCGCGCCGGCAGGCGGTGCCGGCCGGGCATGATGGCAGGGTGCAGATCTCCGCGCGCGGCGACTATGCGGTACGGGCAGCGCTGAGCCTCGCCACCGCGTACCCTTCGCTGCTGTCCACCCAGGCCATCGCCGCCGAGCAGGACATGCCCCGCAAGTTCCTGGAGGCGGTCCTGGCGGACCTGCGCCGGGCTGGCATCGTGCGGGCCCAGCGCGGCGCCGAGGGCGGCTACACCCTCGCGCGTCCGCCGCGCGAGGTGACCGTCGGCGCGGTGCTGCGCGCCGTGGAGGGCCCCCTGGCCGGGGTACGCGGGCTGCGCCCCGAGGAGACCCGCTACGAGGGTTCGGCGGAGAACCTGCCCGGCCTGTGGGTGGCAGTGCGCGCCGCGGTGCGGCGGGTCGTCGACGAGGTGAGCCTCGCCGAGATCGTCAGCGGTCGGCTGCCCGCCCACGTCCGCAAGCTCACCGCGTTGCCCGACGCCTGGGAGCCCCGCTGACCGTCGCGCGTCACGACGTCGCGACCACCGCCGGGGCGCTGAACGTGCCGCGACACCCGTCTGGTCAACAGGGACTGTGGATGCCGGGTCGGCACTGTCCAGGGCGGACGGCGAGAGGGTTTCAAGAGTTGCCCGTTCGGGCAAGTTCGATCGCGACACGGCAGGGAACGGTGACGAGGGGAGACCTCCGATGGGCCTCATGTTTCGTAAGCGCAAGAAGTACGGTCCGATCATCCTGAACTTCACCGAGAACGGCTTCTCCTCGTGGAGCATCAAGATCGGGCGCTGGTCCTGGAACTCCAGGGCGCGTGCGCACCGGGTCGACCTGCCGGGTCCGCTGTCCTGGAAGCAGGACAAGTCCCGGTCGTAGACATCCCGGGGGTCGAGCGGGGTGCCGGTGATTCACCGGCACCCCGCTCGGCGTCTGTGGGGCGGGACGCTCAGCGCGCCAGGGAGATGATCTCGTCGCCGGCCAGCCGCCCGGACTCGCGTTCACGTCGCACGTCACCGGCGTCGAGCAGGTCGGCGAGTGCCCGGTTGGCGTCGGCGGCACGGTAGACGGTCGCGGTGAGGGTGTGCCGGCGCAGCTCGGTGACCGGCCGTGAACCGCCCCGGCGCAGTTCGGCAAGCAGCTCGCGGGCCAGCGGTTCGAGTTCGGGCTCGGCGGCCACGTCGACAGTCGCGCCCATCGGGTCGGCCGGGTCGCGGTAGTGCACGTCGAGATCCGCGCCGACCGCCCAGAGCACGTCGCGGACCGCCTCCAGGCTCCGGTCGGAGCGGCTGCCGAACGCGACCACACCGGCCGCCTCCCCGTCCGGCAGCACCGGCGCCACCTCGGCGACCAGCGGGAAGCCGGCAGAGACGAGCGCCTCGCGAGCGCTGTCACCGGCGTGCAACAGCAGCTCTCCGGCACGGCCGTTGGTAGCGGCGGTGACCAGCTTCGGCGTCACCACGCCGGGCAGGTCCACGAAGGAGAACAGGGGGGCGCCGGCCGCCCCGGCGGCCTTCACCGCGACCGGAAGCCGGTCGGGGTCACCGGACAACAGGTGCACGGTGACCTCGGCGGGCAACTCCGCCTCGATCGGGCCGAGTCGGGCCGGCAGGGCGGCGTTGTCGGCCAGCACCAGCACCGTCACCTGCCGGCCGCGCACCTGGTCGCCGTGCGCGGCGACCAGCCGCAGCGCGGCTTCCACACTGCCCACGTCCGCGCCCGCGACCGCGACGGTGGCCCGCCGGGAGCGGTGCAGGGCTGCGGGCAGCCAGGTCGTCAACTGGCGGACCAGCAGCTCGCGGAGGAAATCGGTGGTCCGGTCGGTCGGCATCGGTCCGTTCTACCCTAAGGCCGATCAGACCGGGACGGAGATCCCCACCCCGCCCCTGGTCTGCCCGCCGTAGCGCTGCCGCTCGGCGTCCAGGTGGAGCCGACCGATCTGCTTGCGGGCAGCGAGGGCGTCGTCGTCGAGCAGGTCGGCGGGGACCAGCCAGACGATCTCGAACTCCAGCCCGTCCGGGTCCTTGCCGTAGAGGCTCTTGGTCGTGCCGTGGTCGGAGGTGCCGGCCAGCGCCCCGGCGGCGGCGAGCCGCTCGGCGGTGGCGGCCAGCTCGTCGAGGGTGTCCACCTCCCAGGCGAGGTGGTAGAGGCCGACGGTGGCCCGGCCTGCGGTGGACCGCCCGGCACCGGCGCCGATCTCGAACAGGCCGAGGTCGTGGTCGTTGGTGGAGTCGGGGGCCTGGAGGAAGGTCGCGCCGCGGAAGCCGTCCGGGGTCATCGCCACCGGCCGGAAGCCCAGCACGTCACGGTAGAACGCGACGCTGCGGGCGAGGTCACTGACGTAGAGGACCGCGTGGTTGAGCCTGTGGATACCCATGGCCCGATGCTAGCGCGGGTTTGTTGAGCGTTCAACTAATTGGGTTATGATGACGGTCATGACCCGCTGGCTGGACTCCGACGAGCAGCGCACGTGGCGCGCGTACCTCACCGCGTCGCGGGTGCTGATGGACACGCTCGACCGCGAGCTGCAACGCGACGCGGGCATGCCGCACGCGTACTACGAGATCCTGGTCCAGCTCTCCGAAGCGCCTGGTCGCCAACTACGGATGAGCGAGTTGGCCCAGGCCGCCGGGTCGTCACGCAGCCGGCTCTCGCACGCCGTGGCCCGACTCGAGGCTGCCGGCTGGGTGCGCCGGGAGGACTGCCCCACCGACCGGCGCGGGCAGATCGCGCTGCTCACCGACGAGGGTTTCGCCACCCTCGCGGCCGCCGCCCCCGGCCACGTCGAGGGGGTACGCCGGCACCTGTTCGACGCGTTGAGCCCTGCCCAGGTGGACCAGCTCCGGCGGATCAGCGAGACGCTGGCCGAGCACCTGACCGGATCCTGACCAATCGACACCGGCGCGGGTCTTGTACTTACCGTCGTCAAATGAGCACGATGGGGCGTGTCTTCCGGCTTCGGTGAACTGACTGATCAGGCGCACGACCTCGTGTCGGCTGGCGATCTGGCCGGCGCGCAGCAGCTTCTCGCCGACGCGCTCACCGACGCCGACCCCCGCCCGGCCAACGCCACCGCCGAACTGGCCGAGGCGGCCAGCCTTCAGGCGCGGGTGCTGGTCGCCCTCGGTGAGCCGCATTCGGCCCGAGGCTGGGCCGCCTTCGCGTACGCGGCCACCACCCGGCTGCACGGCCGCTCCGACCCGCGCACGGTGGCCGCCGCGGCGACCCTGGCCGCGGTGCTGCACCGGGTCGGCAGCCACTCCCGCGCCGCCCGGCTCTACCAGGAAGTCATCATCGAGCTGACCGCGCAGGACGGTCCCGAGTCCCTGCGGGTGCTCGCCGCGCACGCCGACCTGGCCACCGTCGAGTACGCCCGCGGCCAGTGCACGGTGGCCCGTGACCGGCTCCAGGACGCCTGGGAGCTGCACCGCGAGGTGTACGGCGACGGGCATCCGAGCGGCATCAAGATGCTGGCGCGGCTCGGGGCGATGCAGCGTGACTGCGGGCAGTTCGCCGAGGCACACGACAACCTGGCGTTGGCCCGCGAACTGTGCCGGCAGCACCTGCCGGCCGACGACCCGTTGGCGGCGCAGGTGGCGACCCTGGCCCGGGCGGCGGCCAATCCCGACCACGCCTGCACCCACAACCCACCCACCGCGCGGGACAGCCCGGTCGTGCCGGCCGCCCGCGTCCCACCGCACGAGAGCGGCCCGGCGGAGGCCGGCTACCAGCCATCGACACCTCCGCCGCAGCACACCGCGACGGCGGCGGGCGGGTCCGTTCCCAATCCCCGAACGCCGGCCGACGAACCCGTCGGGTCGGCGGGGTGGCCGCCGGAGCCGGCGAGCGAGTCCACGCCGTACCCCACGGATGCTCCGGTGCCCCCGTCGGTGGTCGGGCTGGCCGGCGGCACGGAGGAGCAGTCCGGGGTGTACCGGCTGCGCCGGCCGCCCGAGCCGTACGCGCCGCTCGAGCCGTACACGCCGTCCCGGTTGCTGCCGGTACCGGTGCACCGGGCGCCGCCGACGCAGCGCAACCGGCTGGTGCCGGTGCTGGTGGCCGGCGTGGTCGTGGTGCTACTCGGCGCGGCCGCGGTGATCGCCGGGGTGGCCCGGGTCGGCGGCGACGAGCCGACCCCGCCGCCGGCCAGCGGCTCCCCCACCGCCGCACCTCCGACCAGCACCGCACCCGCCTCGACCGGTGCCCCGCCCACGCCGGGCGGTATCGCGGCGCCGCCAGGCAGTCCACCCGGCACGGTGACGTTGCGCGACACCCGGGACAGCATCGCCCTGAACTGGACCTACCCCGCCGGCAGCGAGGGCCCGGTGGTCATCGCGGGTGGCCGCACCGGCCAGGACCGCAACGTCTTCGCGACCCTGCCCGCCGGCACCACCACCTACGTCATCTACGCGCTCAACCGCACCAACGACTACTGCTTCACCGTCGCGGTCGTCTGGTCCACCGACACCGTCGCGAGCTCCGAGCAGGTCTGCACCCGCCGCCGCTGACCCCGCCGCACTCACCGGCGGCCGCCGACCGGCCACCTCCGACCCGGCCGCCGGGCCCTCACCAGCCGGCCCTGCCAGCGACGCCCTGCCAGCCGCGCCCTGCGACCACGCCCCTGCCGCCCTCACTCAGCGTGGCGCACCTGCCGGCGAACACACAGTCACGCCCCGTCACACCCAACGCACCCCCATCGCACGCCTCAACCCGCCTTTGCTGTGCTTACCAATACGCACCACCACGGTTGAACAGGTGAGACGTCGCGATGGGCGTTCCGGCAGACGCGCGGCAAGCATCACACTACGTAGCTGTCGCATCCGCGGGTGCACAGCAAAGGATCGTCGTGGGGTGGATGGGGGGGTCCGTCGCCGTCACGGACTGTCAATGTCGTCACGGTCCGTCCGGATGTGACCCACGGCGGTCCTCGGTGGCTGCCGCCGGCAGCAGCAGGCGCACCCGCAGCCCACGCTGCTCGGGCCCGTCGGTCAGGGCGATGCCGCCGCCCGCACGTCGCACCAACTCCCGGACGATGGCCAGCCCCAGGCCGGCGCCCCCGTCGTCGCGGGCCCGTCCGTCGTCCAGGCGGGTGAACCGATCGAAGACCCGCTCCCGGTCCGCGACCGGGATCCCCGGGCCGTCGTCGGTCACCGTCACCAGGTGGTACGCCCCGACGCCCGGCCCGACCACACGCCCCACCGCCGTAGAGGTCGCCTCGGCCGCGAGCACGACACTGCCGTACGCGTGCCGGACCGCGTTGTCGACCAGGTTGGCCAGCACACGACGCAGCTCGTCGGTGTTGCCGGTCGTCCACAGCGGGTCCGGCGGCGACTCCACCCGGACCGGTGGTGACGGGTAGCGGGCGGCGACCTCGGCCAGAAGCGCGCCCAACTCCACCGGGTCGACCCCTCGGCTCGGTGGAGCTTCGTCCAGGCGGGCCAGCAGCAGGAGGTCGTCGACCAGCCGGCTCAACCGGTCGGTGTCGACGAGCAGGTTGGCGGTCACCGCTGTCCAGTCCGTCCGGTCGGCGAGGCGCTGGGCCACCTCCAGCTCGGTCCGGATGTTGGTCAACGGGCTGCGCAGCTCGTGTGCGGCGTCGGAGACGAATGCCCGCTGCCGGATCCGGGCGGATTCCAGCCGGTCCAGCATGCCGTTGAGGGTGACCGCCAACCGGTGGATCTCGTCGGCGGACGCGGGCACCGGCAACCTGCCGGCGGACGCCCGACCAGTGATCTCCTCCGCGCCTCGGCGCAGCGCCTCGACCGGCCGCAGAGTCGCGCCGACCACCCGCCACGCCACCGCGGCCAGCACCGCCACCAGCAGCGGGAACGCGACCAGCAGGATGGTCCGCACCACGTGGGTGCTGTGCCGCACGTCGGCCATCGAGCGGGCGACCAGCACGGTGAGCGGGTCCGCCGCCGTGCCGACGGGTACGGCGACCACCCGGACCGGGCCGGCCAGCCCCACCCGCTCGGCCGGCACCTCCAGTCGCTGCCGACGGTCGTGGTCCAGCCGCTCCGGGCGGACCATCGGCACCAGCCGGTCGGCGTCGATCGAGGCGGCCCTGATCCGCCCCTGCGCGTCGACGACCTGGACGCGCACCTGACCGCCGGCCACCGGCAGCGGGTCGGGTAACGCGTCCTCGGCGGCGAGCAGGGCGACCGCGTCGGCGGTCCGGAACGCCTCGGTGTCGACGGTTCGCTGGAGCACGAAGCCGAGCGCGCCGAGCAGTACCACCCCACCCAGGGCGAGCCCGACGGTGAGGCCGAGCACTCCGATCGCCATGAGCCGCCCGCGCAGCCCGAGGACCGGCATCCGGCCGAGCCTGGCCCGACGTGTGGATGCCGGGCCGTCGGCGGTCACGTCGCCAGCCGGTAGCCGGCACCCCGGATCGTCTCCAGCCGGTCCCGGCCGAGCTTGCGGCGCAGATAGCCGATGTACACCTCGACGGCGTTCGGCGCGGTCTCCACGCTCGCGTCCCAGACGTGGTCCAGCAACTCGGTCTTGGAGACGACCTGGCCCGGCCGGCGCATCAGGTAGTCCAGCAGCGCGAACTCCCGCCCGGTCAGCGTCACCTCGGCGTCGGCCCGGGTCACCTGTCGACGGGCCGGGTCCAGCCGCAGGTCACCGACGGCGAGCACCGTCGGGCGCTCCGGCGCGCCTCGGCGCAGCAGCGCTCGCAGTCGGGCCAGCAGCACCACGTACGAGAAGGGTTTGGTCAGGTAGTCGTCGGCGCCGCAGTCCAGGCCGTCGGCCTGGTCGTACTCGCCGTCCTTGGCGGAGAGCATCAGCACCGGCAACCAGTGCTGCTCCGCCCGCAGCCGCCGGACCAGCTCGTAGCCGGAGAGGCCGGGCAACATCACGTCGAGGATCATCGCGTCGTACCCGCCGTACCGGGCCGCGTCCAGGCCGGCGGGGCCGGTCCCCGCCACGTCCACCGCGAACCCCTCGGCCTGCAGCCCACGTTGCAGGGCAGCCGCCAACCGGGCCTCGTCCTCCACCACCAGCAAGCGCACCACCCAAGAGTGCCACCCGGGTCAATCGGGACGATCCGGCTTCCTCAGCACGCTCACAGCACCAAGGAGGCAGGATGTTGTACAGGAGGTGTCACCATGTCCGCCCTGAGGAGCCGTCCCGTCCTTCGTTGGCTGGTCCCGGCCACCGCGGCCGTTGCCGTGATCGGCGGTGGCGCGGCGATCGGCACGTTCGCCGCCGAAGCCGAGCCGAGCCTGCCACCACGCACCGCAGCCCAGCTCCTGGTCGACCTGCAGACCTCCCGGCTGGAGGGGCTGTCCGGGACCGTCGTGCAACGCGCCGACCTCGGCCTACCGCCCCTCGTCGGTCTGGTCCCCGGCAACGAGCTGACCACCATGCTGACCGGAACGCACACCCTGCGGGTGTGGTATTCCGGCCCGGATCGGCAACGGGTCGCGCTCCTGGACACCCTGGGCGAGCAGGACGTGATCCGCAACGGCCGGGACCTGTGGACCTGGCAGAGCCGCACCAACACCGCCACCCACCGCACCCTGAACGGGGACGCCGGGGCCGCAGAGCCGGCTCCCGAGGCGGCAGCCAACCTGCCGGCCACCCCGCAGCAGGCCGCCGACCTGGCGTTGGGCGCGGTCGACCCGAGCACCGAGGTCAGCGTCGGCCGGTCGGCCACCGTCGCCGGCCAGGACGCGTACGAGCTGGTGCTCCAACCGCGGGACGGGGCATCACTGGTGCACCAGCTGCGGATCGCCATCGACGCCAAGCGCCACGTGCCGCTGCGCTTCGAGGTGCTCGCGAAGGGCAGTGACCGGCCGGCGTTCGAGGTGGCCTTCACCGAGGTCGACTACCGCCGCCCGGACGCCGACCAGTTCACCTTCAACCCGCCGCCCGGCGTGACGGTCACCGAGGAGAAGGCCGAGGCGCCGACTGCCGGTAAGCCCGGTCACGCCGTACCGCCGACGGCCGGCAAGCCCGGTCGCGCCGACCCGGCGGGTGACCCGAAGGTCCGCGCGGTGGGCTCCGGCTGGACGACAGTGCTGGTCGCCCGCCTCGACGGGCCCCTCGCGGGTGGGAAGGCCCCGGTGAAGCCAGCGGCACCGGCCGCCGGCTCGGCGCCGGACGTGGACGTGTCGAAGTTCCTCGGTGGGCTGGCGGCCGTCAACGGGGACTGGGGCAGCGGCCGGCTCCTCACCAGCAAGCTGTTCAGCGTGCTGCTCACCGACGACGGCCGGGTGCTTGCCGGCGCTGTCACTCCGGAACGGCTGTACGAGGCCGCCCGCAGCTGATCCTGCGGTGTCAACGCCGGGTCGACCTGACAGTCGGCCCGGCGTTCCGCTGCCCGGGTCAGGAGGCGGTGGGCGCGCCGAGGGCGTCGAGGTAGGCGTCGGCGAGGACCGCGTGGCCGGGCAGGTGCGGGTGTACGCGGTCGTCGGCCCAGCGCTTTGCCGGGCTCACCGCCAGCACCCGGTCGAACGCCGCCTGGTTGGCCACGTGCACCGCGTCGAACTCGACGGCCAGCCTGGCCACCACCGCCGCGTACCGGTCGGTGTCGGCGCGCTGCGGGACGTTGCGATCGGCCTCGATGAAGAACGGGTCACCGAGGATCAGTCGGCATCCGGTGGCGTCGACCGCCCGACGGAGCAGGTCGCGCAGGGTGCGCTCGTACTCCTCGATGCCGACGGCCTCATCCGGCCGGTCACCGTAGTGGCGCCAGATGTCGTTGATGCCGATCAGCACTGCGAGCCAGTCGGGGCGCTCGGCGATGGCGTCGTCATCCCAGCGGGCGGCCAGGTCCCGTACGGTGTCGCCGTTCACACCCCGGTTGACCCATTCCAGCCGCAGCTCGGGGTGCCGTGCGTCGACCAGGGCGCGCACGAGGCTGACATAGCCGTTTCCGTAGGGCGCGTAGTTGTCGCGTCGACCACAATCGGTGATGCTGTCGCCGATGAAGACCACCCGTTGACCGGTCCGCAGGATCATCCGCCGCCACCTCGCGATCACCGGCGCGCCAACCCGACCGGCTTGGTGCGAACCGGCGGGGCGCGCTATCTTCAACAGTTCGAGGGCACAAAAAAGAACGGCTGAAAGCCGTTCCTGCAAAGGATTCTAATCTTTAGGGAGACGGCTTGTCAAGGCACTCCGGCGGTTCCGGCGAATTGCCGCTCGACGACGAGATCGGTCGCGAGCAGGAGTACGTCTCGATGCTCTACGACCGGCTGGACGGGCTGCGTGAGCAGGCCGCTCACCGGCTCACGGCCGAGCTGCGCAACACCGGCGGCACCCTTCAGGACCGCTCGCAGCGCGACAGCTCGGTAGCGATGTACGCCGACCAGGTCGAACAGTTCTCCGCCGTGGAGAACGGGCTGTGTTTCGGCCGCCTCGACGGCGACGACGACTCCCGCCACTACATTGGCAGGATCGGCATCTTCGACACCAGTGGCGACTACGATCCGCTGCTGATGGACTGGCGGGCCCCCGCCGCCCGCCCGTTCTACCTCGCCACTGCCGCGAACCCGCAGGGCGTACGCCGACGCCGGCACCTGCGCACCCGGCAGCGCAAGGTCACCGGGCTCAACGACGAGGTGCTCGACATCGACACCGCCTCCCCCGGCGGCCACGAGGAGCTGACCGGTGAGGCGTCACTGCTCGCCGCGCTCAACGCGGGCCGCACCGGCCGGATGCGCGACATCGTCGAGACCATCCAGGCCGAACAGGACGAGATCATCCGCGCGGAACTGCCGGGCGTCATGGTGGTCCAGGGCGGGCCGGGCACCGGCAAGACCGCTGTCGCGCTGCACCGGGCGGCGTACCTGCTCTACACGCACCGTCGTGAACTCTCCAGCCGGGGCGTGCTGCTGGTCGGCCCGAACGCGACCTTCCTGCGCTACATCTCCCAGGTGCTGCCGACGTTGGCCGAGACCGGCGTGCTGCTGCGTACCCAGGGCGATCTCTTTCCGGGGGTGAGCGCCCAACGCGTCGAGCCCGCCGAGACGGCAGCGCTGAAGGGGCGGGCGGTGCTGGCCGAGGTGCTGGCGCTGGCGGTGCGGGACCGGCAGTGGGTGCCGGACGAGCCGCTGGAGATCGAGGTCGAGCGGGAGACGCTGACCCTGGACCCGGAGACGGTGCGTGCCGCCCGGGATCGGGTACGCCGGACCGACCGGCCGCACAACCTGGCCCGCGCGCTGTTCGACGTGGAGATCGTGCACGCGCTCGCCGAGCAGGTCGCCGAGCGGATCGGCGCCGACCCGCTGGGCGGGGACAACCTCCTCGACGAGGCGGACCGGGCCGAGATCCGGCGGGAACTGCGGCAGGAGTCGGAGATCCGGGCCGCCCTCGACCGGCTGTGGCCGGTGCTCACCCCGCAGCGGCTGCTCGCCGACCTGTACGCCGACCCGGACCGGATCGCCACCGCCGCGCCGATGCTGAGCGAGGACGAGCGCGCGCTGCTGCGGCGCGAGCCGGGTGGCTGGACGCCGGCCGACGTGCCGCTGCTCGACGAGGCCGCCGAACTGCTCGGCGAGGACGAACGGGCCGCCGCCGCCCGGCGCGACCGCATCCGGATGATGGAACGGGAGTACGCCGAGGGTGTGCTGGAAATCGCCCGGGGTTCCCGCTCGATTGACGTCGAGGACGAGGCCGAGGGCGGTGAGATCCTCGGCGTGACCGACCTCATCGACGCCGACCGGCTGCTGGAACGGCAGGAGGAGGCCGACCGGCTGACCACCGCGCAGCGGGCCGCCGCCGACCGGACCTGGGCGTTCGGCCACGTGATCGTGGACGAGGCGCAGGAGTTGTCGCCGATGGCGTGGCGGCTGCTGATGCGCCGCTGCCCGAGCCGGTCGATGACGATCGTCGGCGATGTCGCGCAGACCGGCGCGCTCAGCGGTACGCCCTCCTGGGCGGACGCCCTCGCCCCGTACGTGGCGCAGCGGTGGCGGCTGACCGAGTTGACCGTCAGCTACCGCACCCCCGCCGAGATCATGGCGGTCGCCGCTGACGTGTTGGCCGAGATCGACCCGGCGCTGCGTCCACCGCGCTCGGTGCGCGAGAGCGGCGTACCCCCGTGGGACCGGACGGTGCCCGACGAGCGGTTGGCGGCCGAGTTGGTCGCCGAGGCCGCCCGCGAGGCCGCCGGGCTGACCGACGGCCGGCTCGGCGTGCTCGTGCCGGCCGGGCGGGTGGGCGAGTTGGGCTCGGCCCTCACCGCTGCGCTGCCGGAGGCCGCCGTCGGCGAGCATCCGGAGCTGGAGAGCCGGGTGGTGGTGCTGACCGTCGCGCAGGCCAAGGGGCTGGAGTTCGACTCGGTGCTCGTCGTCGACCCGGACCGGATGGTGGCCGAGTCGCCCCGGGGCCGCAGCGACCTGTACGTCGCCCTGACCCGCGCCACCCAACGCCTGGGCATCCTCCGCCCAACAGCCTGACCTTCAACCCCACCTGTGGTGATCATGGGGTTGACCTGGCCTTCGATCTCCTACGGCCAGGTCAACCCCATGATCATTCGCAGCTGGTCGGGCTGTGCCGGGTCAGTCCGGGGACCTGTCCCGGATGGACTTCGCCGGGCCGGTCGCCGAGGTGGACTGGTCGCTGGTGCCGCCACCCATCGGAGTGCTCAGGCCGCCGGTGGTGGCGTCGCCGGTGGTCGTCGGGGCGACCTTGCCCGGATGCCGCTCGGGTTGGCGGGCCACCCGGCGTACGCTCGCCGGCCCGGCGGTGCCACCGGTGGTGGTCACCGCGCCCTGCCCGCCGACGGGGCCACCGTCGCGCAACACCTGTGGGTCGATCCACTCGTTCGCCGGGTCGAGCGGGTCGTCGCGCTGGATCTGGCTCTCCACATCGGTGCGGGGCACTGTCACCTCGTCGAGGGCGCCCTTGCCGTACACGCCACCGGCGATCCGATCCTCGGCCTCGCGGGCGGCGTCCTGCCGCATGTCGTCCTCACGCACGTCCATCACCTCGCAGAAGCTGTGGAACTGACTGCGTGCCCGGCCACCGGCCGGCCAAACCCGACGTGAGCGGCGGTCGTCCACGGCGGTTCACCGTCGCGCCGTCCGCTGGCCGCCTTCCCGCCGCGCGAGATGTCCATGCTGTCCGGCGACCGGTGGGAGATGCCCGCCGGCAGGAGGGGATGACAGCGTGCGCACAGTACGCCGTACCGCCGTCGCGGCTTTGGTGGCCGCGACGGTGACAACCGGGCTCGCGGTGCCCGCCCAGGCGAAGCCGCGGCCGGACCGGACATTCGACGTGCAGGCCCACCGGGGCGGCCTCGGGCTGCGGGTGGAGAACACCCTGGCCTCCTTCGGCAACGCCCTCCAACTCGGGGTGAGCACCCTCGAACTGGACGTGCAGATCACCGAGGACGGTCAGGCCGTCGTCACCCACGACCGGAAGATCGGCGGCGCCAAGTGCGTCGACACCACCCCGGTGACGCCCGGCGACCCGGAGTTCCCGTACGTCGGGAAGTACATCAACACGCTCACACTGGCCCAGGTGCGCACGATGGACTGCGGGTCGAAGACGCTCGCGGACAAGCCGGGGCAGGTTGCCGCCCCGGGTGCCCGGATGCCGATGCTGCGTGAGGTCTTCGCGCTGGTCAACCGCTACCGGGCGAAGGACGTGAAGCTCAACGTCGAGACCAAGGTCGAGGCCGGGGCGCCCACCGAGACCGCGCCCCGCGAGCAGTTCGTCCAGGTCACCGCGGCCGAGATCCGCGCCGCCGGCCTGCTCAAGCAGGTCACCATCCAGAGCTTCGACTGGGGTGCGCTGATGCGCATGCGTCAGGTCGAGCCGAAGCTGCCGCTGGTCGCCCTGACCAACTACGACTTCCTGCAGACCGGCAAGCCCGGCGCCTCGCCGTGGCTGGGCGGGCTGGACATCGACGACTTCGGCGGCGACCCGATCACGGCGATCCGCAGCTTCGGCGCCAGCGCCTTCTCGCCGGTGCACGGGATGCCGCAGAACGGCACTGTCACCGACCCCGGCTACCAGCCGTACGTCACCAAGGAGATGGTCGCCCAGGCGCACCGCTACGGGATCAAGGTGATCCCGTGGACCGTCGACGACGTGCCGACCATGGCCAAGCTCATCGACGACGGTGTGGACGGCATCATCACCGACTACCCGGACCGGTTGCGCGGCCTGCTTGCGCAGCGCGGCTACCGGCTGCCGAAGGCGTACGCGTCACCGTTCGACATCCAGGCGCACCGGGGCGGTCGGGCCACCCGGCCGGAGAACACCCTGCCGGCGTTCGCGAACGCGCTGTCCAACCGGGCCATCTCGACGTTGGAGCTGGACACCGGTGTGACCGCCGACGGCAAGCTCGTGGTGCTGCACGACCGCACGGTCAACGGTTCGCACTGCGTCGACACCAAGCCGGTGCGCCGCAACGACCCGAAGTTCCCGTACGTGGGCAAGCCCGTGCACGAGCTGACCCTGGCGCAGCTCAAGACCGTCGACTGCGGCACGAAGACGCTGCCGGAACTGCCCGCGCAGGTGCCCGCTCCGGGTGCCCGGATCCCGACCCTGGACGAGGTCTTCGCCCTGGTGAAGGCCAGTGGCCGCAGTGACATCGGGATGAACATCGAGACGAAGATCAGCCCGGTGGTGGACGACACCGAGCCGTACCGCAGCTTCACCCGCAAGCTGGTCGACGCGATCCAGCGCGCCGGTTTCACCAACCGCGCCACCATCCAGTCGTTCGACTGGCGCACCATCACCTACGCCCGCCAGCTCGACCGGCGGATCGGCACCGTCGCGCTGGTCTGGCAGTACGGCCCGGCCGAGTGCGCGACCGTCGCCGACGAGTGCTCGTTGCAGGCGGCGTACGGCAACCCGTCGGTGAAGAGCCCGTGGACCGGCGGGCTGGACTGGTGGAAGTACCGGGACCTGGGCAAGCTGACCCGGGCCGCCGGCGCTGGCACGGTGTCGGCCAACTGGCAGGTGCACGACCCGAAGCAGGGCACTGTCGCCTCGGCCGACTGGTACCTGCGGGAGGACCCGGCATACTTCCACGGACCGGACGTCCAGACCCTCCAGACGCGGGACGACCTGAAGGTGATCCCGTACACCGTCGACGACGCCACGGTGATGCAGCGGGTCATCGACCTCGGCGTCGACGGCATCATCACCGACGACCCGGACCTGTTGGTGAGCGTGGCCATCCGCAACGGCCTGCGCTGACCTGCCCGACAACCGATCGCCGGCCGGATTTTTCCGGCCGGCGATCGGTGTTACCTGCTCCGGGGCCTCGGGTAGTCGGGGGTTGTCCCCGCCACGAAAGCGAACCGTGCCGTGGCCGAAACGCGGTAGCGGGGCGAGGGAAGGCAGGTACGACTCATCGCATCCTGAGGAGGACCAGATGAGCACGCAGGCTGCTTCCACCCGGCCGATGAACCGGCCCATGAACGACCCGCAGAACCCCGCCTCGATGCGGGACATGCAGACCCAGCAGATGCCGTCCATGCGGGACGGGCACCGAGACCCGATGCCGTCGCCGGGCACGGAGACCAAGCAGGCGTTCCTGACGACGGAATTCTGGGTCTACGCCGCCGCGGTCGCGCTCGTGGTCATCGCCGCGTTCTGGAAGGGCACCACCGCCAACGGGCTGAACATCAACAACCCGAGCCAGGCGTGGCTGTTCCTGACCATCCTGACCGGTGGTTACCTGGTCAGCCGTGGTCTGTCGAAGGCCGGCTCCGCGCGCCGCTCCGGCAGGGAGCGCAGCATGCACTGACGCGCCACGCGTAGGACAGTGGCCTCCGGGAGGACGCCCGGAGGCCACTGTCGTCGCTTGTGGAGCTGTTACTCGTCGCCGCCGAAGTCGCCGAAGTCGCCCTCGAACGCGTCCTCGATCATCTCGCCGGCGATCATGCCGCCCGCGACGCCGAGCGCCGCGCCGGCCACCATGCCGCCCATGCCCATGCCGCCCCGGCCGTGGCCGTGGCCGTGGCTCGGGCCGTACTGCGAACGGAGGCTGCCGTAGCGGGACGTGGTCTCACGCAGCCAGCCGTCGACGACCTGCGCCCAGTCGACACGGTCGACGTCGGCGTGCGACACCTGGTAGCGACCGAACGCGTCGTGCCCGGCGCTGAGGAACCCACCGCGCTTGTCGCACTCCAGGATGACCTCGACGCCGTACTGGTTGGTCACGAAGGTCAACTCGACCTCGTTGATCGTGCTCGCGTACTGCGGGGAGGCGAAGAACTCGATCTCCTGGTAGAACGGCAGCGTCTGCTGCACGCCCCGGATGTGACCGCGCTCCAGGTCAGCGTTCTTGAACCGGAAACCGAGGCGCTGGAACGCCTCCAGGATCCGCTCGTGCACCGGCAGCGGGTGCACCGCCACCTGGTCCAGGTCGCTCTTGTCGACGGCGCGGGCCACCGCCAACTCGGTACGCAGGCCCATCGTCATGCCGCGCAGGCGCTGCCCGTACACGTCGGTGATCGGGGTCTCCCACGGAATCGGCAGCTGAAACGGGATCGAGAGCTGCTGCTTCGGGGCGAGCTGCAACGGGCCGCTGACCACCATCCGGTGGAACTCCATCGTGCCCGCGTACTCGGTGTCGTGTCCTTCGACCTCGACCCGGGTGACCAGGCCGATCACCACCTGCTCGATGGCGGCCTCGGCATCGCCACCGACGAGGTTGACCTGCCCGTCGAGGGTCAGGCCGGGCCGGGTGTTGGGGTTGGTCAGCACGGTGTCCACGCTGGGACCGCCCACGCCGAACGCGCTCAACATCTTCTTGAAGACCATCGGAACTCCTGTGCGACAGCCGACCGATCCAGGATGGAGTCGGACGTTCACTCACCGCGCACCCTATCCAGCACCCCTGTGAGATGGCTGTGAAGCGCGCCGGATCGGCGAGGTGACGTCTGCGATCAGCAGGTCGGCCGCACGCTCGGGGTCGTACTCGGCCCGCCTGAGCAACCCGTCGACCCAGCAGTGGCCGGAGAGGTCCGCTCCGTCGGTGACGTCGAGGTAGAGGCCGAGGTCGCACCGTTCACCGAAGACCGCGACCTCCAGGTCGGACCGACGCCGGTGGACGGCGTGCAGAAGCAACCACGCCGACTCGTCACGCCGGGCGCGCAGCAGCGGGTCACACTCGCGCAGCGCCTCGGCGACAGCGTCCACGCCGGGATCGAAGCCGTCCAGCAGTGGTACCAGCGACGGGTCGCCCAGGTACGCGGCGGCCCGGAAGGTGAGCGGGTGGACCTCGTCCTGGGCGAGCAGGTCGCGTACCAGGGGAAGCGCCCGGGGGTCCCGCCGCCGCGCCAGACCCCGCGCGCCCTCCGCGCGTACCTCAGGGTGGGTGTCCTGGGTA
Organism: Micromonospora sp. WMMD961; assembly: GCF_029626145.1. Taxonomy (NCBI): domain Bacteria; kingdom Bacillati; phylum Actinomycetota; class Actinomycetes; order Micromonosporales; family Micromonosporaceae; genus Micromonospora; species Micromonospora sp. WMMD961. The sequence goes on along the minus strand of NZ_JARUBJ010000002.1, from coordinate 2,163,971 downwards.
CGGTCCCAGAGCGCCTGGCGGACGGCTGCCCCGTCGGCGGTGCTCACGAAACCCAGGCCGAACGTGGCCCACTCCCGAACCTGCGGATCGGAGTCGGTGCAGAGGGTGATCAACACCGCCTCGCCGGCCGCCACCGGCGGATCGTCGAGCACCGATGGCACCGCCACCGCGACCTGGAAACGCACGTCAGCGTCGGGGCTGCCCGCGAGGGCCACCAGGGTCGGCAGAGCTCGGCCGTCGAAGGTGTCGCCGAGGGCACGCGCGATCGACCAGTGCACCTCGGGGTCGGACTCGTGCGCCGCCAACCGGATCAGGGCGGTAGCGACCTCTTCGCGCAGGTCCATGTGCCGGCTACTCGTCGCGCCGAGCAGGTCGCAGGCCGCCGCGCGAACCACACGGTCAGGATCCGAGAGTTTGCCGACAGCCAGCCCGACGGCCTCCGCGCCCGAGTCGGCGGCGCGACGAAGCAGGTCGGACCCGTCGTCGGAGTCGCCCGACTCGACGACGCCACGTAGGCGCTGCACCGCCTGGTCGAACAACTCCGCCACCTCGTGCGACTTCACCGCCGGATGGTGCCACACCAGATGATCGACGGCTGGGCCGTTCTCGCCGTGATCAACTCGGGTTCCCGAGAACTGCGGTGTCCGAGCGACCGGGACACCCCGGTTTCCAGGAAGCCGAGTCGATCAGGGGTGGGTGCGGGCGAATACGCCGTCTTTCACCCCGGTGACGAACGCGGTCCATCGATCGGCGCTGTAGACGAGGGTGGCCGCCGCCCGATCCTTGCTGTCGCGTACCGCCACCCGACCGGACCCATCCAGCACCGGCCCCGCCTCGACACAGTTGCCGCCGTTGTCCGGACTTCTGGTGCTGACGTGCCAGGCCACGTTCGGCATGGACTCGCTCATGACAGCTCCTCCGCGAGTGCTGTTATCAGCTTCGCCGACTCGCTCACGCTGAGTGCGGCCTCCCTCAGGCGATCGTACGCGCGGACGTATCGCAAAGCATTGCCCGATTCGAGGAACAGGCGCCCACCGAGCGTTTCGGCATGGGCTACATCGGGATACGGAGCTGGCATTTTGAAGAGCCAGAACGTCCCGTCCAACCCGGCGTGCAGCCCGAGGGTCAGTGGGACGATGCGGATCTCGATCGTTGGTCTCGCCGTCGACCTCGCCAGGTGGCTCAGTTGCGCGGCCATCACGCTCCTGCTCATCACCGGCCGCCGTAACGCCGACTCCTCGATGATGACGGCCAGCCTGGTCGGTGACGGCCCGTCCAGGAGCCGCTGCCGGTCGATCCGTAGTTGAACCCACCTTCGGATTTCCACCTCGCCGGCTGAACTTGGCTCCGCGTTTCTGATGACCGCCTCGGCGTAGTCACGCGTCTGAAGCAGGCCGGGTATCAGCAGTGACGCATAGGTGCAGACCTGTTCAGCTCTCGACTCCAGCCAGGGGAAGTCGATGAACGAGGTGTCGTAGATCGTCTTGTCGAAGCCGCTGTCCCAGCGGTCCACGCGCCAGGCATCCTGGGCGAGCTGGATCATCCGCTCCCGCTCGCCCTCGTCATAGACGCCGTAGAGGTCGAGTAACGCGATGACCAGATCCCGCCGGAACGGCCACTCTGCCCTCTCGTAACGGGCCAGCGACGAGAAGTCACGCTCAAGGTACTGGGCGACGTACTTGAGGGTCAGCCCACGCTGCTCGCGCAGCTCGCGCATCTGCTGGCCCAGCCACTGAGCTCGAAGCGTACGGACGAACGGCTCCCTGTTCGCGACCATGACCACCTCTCGGAGTATCCCGTCAGGGAATCTGTTGGTGTCGTTGCACCAATGCCGAAGCCACTGGAAACGTGGCCTGCGGGTGAGGGTGATCGCCGGCCCCCGGGGACGCCCGGTGCTAACACGGCAACCGCGGCTGTGCCAACAGCCGAGAAGGTGACGAGAGACGGCTTCGCGAGTGGCAGTCGCATACCGGCTCTCGTCGGGTCTCAACTGGAGCGTCGGGATGTGCGATTCCCGGCTCCGAACCGACTTGACGAATAACTACCACGGGAAAGGGCGCTCCCGCGACCCTGACCCGCCCGCCGATTCACGACGCGCGAGGTGACGAATGACCCGAGGCACGCTCTACGACGGCACGCGGCTGGCGCGGCTGCACCCGAGTCAGGTGCGCGACCGGCAGTTCTCCACTGTCGGCTTCGGCCGCCGGGGTCTCGACCCCCGGGAGGTACGGCGGTTTCTGCACCGCGTCGCGTTGGAACTGGCGACGCTGCATCACGATGTCGCTCGGCTCGGCGAGGAGAACGCGCGGATCAAGCGGGCGCTACGCGACTGGCAGAGCGCCTGGTCCGACCGGCGTCAGGCATGAGCCCGGGCTGGGAGCACCAGTACAGCGGGCTCTTCACGCCGCTGCCGCGCTTCGCCGTCGAGGCGTACACCGAAATGGTGGAGCCGACGCCCCGGTACGTGATTCATCTGCCGGTGGTGGTCGCCGACCTGGCCGGGGCCTTGGACCTGGCCCGGACGCTCGCTCGCGAGCTGGCCTCGATGCCGCAGGTCGACGTCGGCGGTAGCACCGTCTCGGCCGAGGACGCGCAGCACGTACGACATTGGGTTTTCTGCGACCGGGTCATGCCCGACCGCCGCCGGTGCGCGCGGCAGGCCGACCACGACGACGCCTGCTCGCCTGTCGACGACCCCTAGATCGACATCTACCCTCGTAGACGATGAAGACGGGGAATCGGGCACGTGCGGCCGCGCTCGCTGCGGCAGTCGTGCTGCTGATGGTGCTCGGATGCGACACGGCTGCCGTGGACGAGACGCGTGGCTGCCGGGAGCAACGGCAGGCCGACGAGGCGAAGGTACGGGTCAGTCGCTGGGAGTCGCCGGAGGAGCTTCCGTTCGTCGGTGAGTATTCGGAGATCCATTGGCAGGCGCGCGCGTTGGGCAATCCGTGCTCACGGGTTCCGGGCCCGACGGACTGGGAATACCAGGGCGTCATCGTTCTGCGTCCCGAGGACGCGCACAGGTTGGCCGAGCAGTTCGACTTCGTTCCGTTCGCCTCCATCGACCCGGCCGAACTGCTCCACTCACACACGCCGACGGACGTGCGACCGGACCTCGTGCCGTTCCTCCCGACCAGGCCCCGTTGGCTGCACAGCGAGATCTACAACGAGACAGCGCCGTCGACACGGTGGCGGGTGGTGTTCCTGGATCTGGAGCATCGAACGCTCCTGTTCATGCTGAACGACCACTAGCGCCGGTAGAGGTGGTGGCCGAAAGGCGAGTGGCCGGCTGCTGTCAGGCGGGCGGGGCGCTCGACTCGGCCGGCGCGCTCGGCGCCGGCCTCCGTGCGTAGACCGTCGCGGTGATCAACCAGACGGGCGCGGCCAGCAGCACCCCTGTCGACCATCCCAGATCGATCATGGAGTTGTGGTGCTGGACAAAGTCCAAAAGGCCTCCCCTTTCGGGCACCACAACTCCATGATCGACGCAAACGCACAGGCGCGGGAGTGCGGTCAGTCGGGTTCCACGACGACCAGCTCGCCGACCTGTTCGCCGATCGTGGTGCGGGCTTCGGCGGGCAGCCCGGCGTCGGTGATCAGGACGTCGGCGGCTTCCAACGGGGCGATGGTGGCGATGCCGATGGTCTCCCACTTGGTGTGGTCGGCGAGCACCACGAGCCGCCGGGCGGCGCCGATCAGGCACCGGTTGACGCCGGCCTCCAGCAGGTTCGGGGTGGTGAAACCGGTGCGCGGGCTGAGCCCGTGCACGCCGAGGAAGAGCAGGTCGACGTTGAGTGCGCTGATCGCCGCCTCGGCGACCGGCCCGGTCAACGCGTCCGACGGGGTGCGGATGCCGCCGGTCAACACGACGGTCTGGTCGGCACGCGGGTTCTGGTAGAGCGCGTCGGCCACCGGGATCGAGTTCGTCACCACGGTCAGCCCGCGTACGTCGGAGAGCAGCGTCGCCAGCGCGGCGGTGGTGGTGCCGGCGGACAGGGCGATCGCCATCCCCGGCTCCACCATCAGCGCGGCCCGCTCGGCGATGGCCCGCTTCTCCACCTGCTGCCGGATCGACTTCGCCGCGAAACCAGGCTCCTCGGCCGAACCCGGCCCGGCGAGCGTCGCGCCGCCGTGCACCTTGTCCACCAGGCCGCGCTCGGCGAGCACCTCCAGGTCACGCCGGATGGTCATGTCGGACACGCCGAACCGGCTGACCAGGTGACTCACCCGCACACCGCCACGCTGGCGGATCAGATCGAGGATGGCGGTCTGCCGCTGCTGGGCGAGCATCTGGGGAACCTCCTTCACGCCGTGCCCGTCGTGCGGATCAGGCCCGATCCTCACGGATGACAGCCACCTCACCGGCGGGCACCGTCAGCTCACCGGCACACGGTGCGCCAGTCAACAACTCGACGCCGTGCACCGGTAGCCGTACCTCGGCGTCGGTGTGGTTGATCGCGAACAGCCAGGTGCGGTCGCCGTCACGGCGGCGTACCACCTCCACGCCCGTCGGTGCCGGCGCGGCCGGGCGGACTCCGGCCTCGTCGACGAGCCGGGCGACCAGCCGGTCGGTGGCCGGCTCGTCCAGGCGGGTGCCGACGTACCAGGCGGCGCCGTCGCCGACCCGGTGCCGGGTCAGCGCCGGCACACCCGGCAACGGCCCATCGGTGTACGACGCGAGCACCTGCGCGCCCTCGGCGTGCAGCCACTCGGTCCACACGTCGGCGGTGCTCCCGTCGTCCAGTCGGACCTGTTCGCCCTCGCGCAGCGGGAAGAACTCTTCGGTCCGTACGCCGAGCAGCTCACGGAACGCGCCGGGGTAGCCGCCCAGCCGGATGTGGTCGTTGGCGTCCACGATGCCGCTGAAGTAGGTGACGGCCGCGGTGCCACCGCCCTCGACCCAGCGGTGCAGGGCCTCCACGTCGGCGTCCCGGACCAGGTAGAGGGTGGGCACCAGGACCAGCCGGTAACCGCTGAGGTCGGCCGACGGGTGGACGACGTCGGCCGTCACGCCGGCCCGCCAGAGCGCGCCGTACAGGGCGTTCAACCGGTCGGCGTAGGTGACGTCGACGCTGGGGTGCGAATCCAACTCGACCCCCCACCACGCCTCCCAGTCGAACAGGATCGCCACGTCGGCGTCGACCCGACTGCCGCGTACCTCAGCGAGGGCCTTGAGGTCCGCGCCGAGCTGACAGACCTCGCGGAACACCTTGGTGTCCGGCCCGGCGTGCGGCACCAGCGCGGAGTGGAACTTCTCGGCGCCGGCCCGGGAGGCCCGCCACTGGAAGAACAGCACCCCGTCCGCGCCCCGGGCGACGTGCGCCAGGCTGTTGCGGCGCAGTTGCCCGGGCAGCTTGGCCACGTTGCGCGGCTGCCAGTTGACCGCGCTGGTGGAGTGCTCCATGAGCAACCACGGCGCACCGCCGGCGACGCCGCGGGTGTGGTCGGCGGCGAGCGCCAGCCCGAGGTGCGCCTGCGGGTCGGCTGCGGTGAGGTAGTGGTCGTTGGAGACGAGGTCCACGTCGGACGCCCAGGAGTGGTAGTCCATGTGCTTGACGCCCAGGCCGATCATGAAGTTCGTGGTGATCGGCTGGCGGACCATCGTCTTCAGCAGCTCGCGCTCGGCGCGCAGCAGGGCGCGCTGCTCGTCGGAGGAGAAGCGCAGGAAGTCCAACTGCTGGGTGGGGTTGGCGAAGGTCGGCGCGGCGCGCGGCGGGTTGATCTCGGCCCAGTCGCCGTAGCGCTGGCTCCAGAACGCGGTGCCCCAGGCGTCGTTGAGCCGGTCCAGGTCGCCGTAACGCTCCCGCAGCCAACCACGGAACGCCTCGGCGCTGACGTCGCAGTAGCAGTGCACGTTGTGGCAGCCCAACTCGTTGGAGACGTGCCACATCACCACGGCCGGGTGCTCGGCGTACCGGCCGGCGACCGCCCGCACCAGCGCCAGCGACCGCTCCCGGAACACCGGCGAGCTGGGGCAGTACGCCTGTCGTCCGCCCGGCCAGAGGATCGCGCCGTCGGCGCGGCGGGGCAGGGTCTCCGGGTGTGCGCGGGCCAGCCAGGGCGGTGGGCTGGCGGTGGCGGTGGCCAGGTCGACCTGGATGCCGCCGTCGTGCAGCAGGTCCAGCGCCCGGTCCAGCCAACCGAACTCGAACCGGCCCGGCGTGGGCTCCAGCAGCGCCCAGGAGAAGATGCCGACGGAGACCAGGTTGACCCCGGCCCGGCGCATCAACTCGACGTCTTCCGACCAGGTCTGCTCGGGCCACTGCTCGGGGTTGTAGTCGCCGCCGAAGGAGATGCTGTCGCCGTGCCATCGTCGCATGACAGCTGAGGGTGCACCCGGTCGAGCACGCAAGTCAACAGGTTCCAACATCGACTTTCTTTCCAACGTTTACCTCGTAACAGCCGTGTCACGACTGGGTTATCAGAGGCGAACATCCCTCTTGACAGCGGCCTGCGGACGGGTAGCTTGATGCCCCAATGGCCGTTCGTGTTTGCCAATGTGGATTCTCGGTGGATCCCGATGTGTGATCACGACGACGGATTCGCCTTCACCACCCTCTGATGGCCCTTGGACTAGCCCCTCTTCATCCGCAGGAGGCACAGATGTCCCGTCCCCAATCCCAGGCCGAGTACCTGGCTCGGCTCGTACCGCCCTCCGTTGCCGGCATCAACCGACGCTCGCTGCTGGCCGGCGCGGCCGGCACCGGAGCCCTGCTCGGCACCGGTCTGCTCGCCGGCTGCGGCGACGACTCCGGCTCCGGCGGGTCCACGAAGGACGTGTCGCTCGGCTCGAACCAGTCCGACCCGAAGCCCAAGGACGTCCTGGTCAAGGTCACCGACGGGTTCAAGACCTCGTCCGGGGTCCAGGTCGCCATCAACACGGTCGACCACAACACGTTCCAGGAGAACATCAACAACTACCTGCAGGGCAAGCCGGACGACGTGTTCACCTGGTTCGCCGGCTACCGGATGCGCTTCTTCGCCCAGAAGGGCCTGGCCGGCGACATCAGCGACGTGTGGGGCAAGCTCTCCGGCTACTCCGACGCCTTCAAGAAGGCATCCACCGGCGACGACGGCAAGCAGTACTTCGTCCCGGCGACGTACTACCCGTGGGCGGTCTTCTACCGCAAGTCGGTCTGGCAGCAGTACGGCTACCAGGTGCCCACCACCCTGGACCAGTTCACCGCCCTCGGCGCGCAGATGAAGAACGACGGACTCACCCCGATCGCCTTCGCCGACAAGGACGGCTGGCCGGCGATGGGCACGTTCGACATCCTCAACCTGCGGATCAACGGCTACCAGTTCCACATCGACCTGATGGCCGGCAAGGAGGCCTGGACCTCCGACAAGGTCAAGAAGGTCTTCGACACCTGGGCCGGCCTGCTCCCGCTGCACCAGCCGGACAGCCTCGGGCGCACCTGGCAGGAGGCCGCGCAGTCGTTGCAGCAGAAGAAGAGCGGCATGTACCTGCTCGGCCTCTTCGTCGGCCAGCAGTTCAGCAACGACGAGCAGGACGACCTCGACTTCTTCACCTTCCCCGAGATTGACCCGGCCATCGGCGCCAAGGCGTTGGACGCCCCGATCGACGGCTACATGATGGCCCGCAAGCCCAAGAACGAGGACAACGCGCGCAAGCTGCTGGAGTACTTCGGTGGCAAGGCCGCAGCGGACATCAACCTCAAGAACGACCCGGCCGTCCTCGTCGCCAACAGCGGCGCGGACGTCGGCGGCTACACCGCGCTGCAGAAGAAGGCAGCCGAGCTGGTCGGGTCGGCCACCGAGATCGCCCAGTTCCTCGACCGGGACACCCGGCCGGACTTCGCCTCCACGGTGATCATCCCGGCGATCCAGCAGTTCATCAAGAACCCGAAGGACATCAGCGGGCTCGTCTCGTCCATCGAGAACCAGAAGAAGTCGATCTTCACTGACTGACGGCGGAAGGGGGAGGACATCGTGTCCGACCTGCCCCTGATCCAAACGGATCGCGCCGTGCCGCCGCCGGCCGCGACCACCTCCACGGGTGGTCGTCGTCGGCGGCTACGGCTCCTGTCCCGCACCGACCGCGTGGTCATCACGCTGATGGTGCTCGTGCCGCTGCTGCTCGTCACCGGCTTCGTCTGGCTACCGGCGGCGGCCACCGTGCTGCTCTCCGGCACCAACTGGGACGGCATCGGCCCCCTCAACGAGATCGAGTTCGTCGGCGCCCGCAACTACGACGACGTGGTGAACATCTACCCGCCGTTCGTGCCGGCGATCCAGCACAACCTGCTCTGGTTGGCGGCGCTGTTCGTGGTCGCCACACCGTTCGGCATGTTCCTGGCCGTCCTGCTCGACAAGGAGTTGCGCGGCAGCCGCTTCTACCAGACCGCGCTCTACCTGCCGGTGGTGCTCTCGCTGGCGTTGATCGGCTTCGTCTGGCAACTGCTGTACTCCCGCGACCAGGGCCTGATCAACGCGGTGTTCAACAGCAACGTCGACTGGTACGGCGACTCGAACGTCAACATCTGGGCGGTCCTGGTCGCCTCCGGGTGGCGGCACGTCGGATACATCATGCTGCTCTACCTGGCCGGGCTGAAGGGCGTCGACCCGTCGCTACGGGAGGCCGCGGCCGTCGACGGCGCCTCCGAGGCCCGCACCTTCTTCCGGGTGGTCTTCCCGGTGCTGCGACCCATCAACATCATCGTGCTGGTGGTGACCGTGATCGAGTCACTGCGCGCGTTCGACCTGGTCTGGGTGGTCAACAAGGGCCGCAACGGGTTGGAGCTGATCTCCGCGCTGGTCACCCAGAACGTGGTGGGTGAGGCGAGCCGGATCGGGTTCGGCTCGGCACTGGCGACGATCATGCTGGTCGTCTCGCTGGTCTTCATCACCATCTACCTGGCGACCGTGATGAGGGAGAACCGGGAATGAGCGTCGACACTCCGGTCCGCCGGCGCAAGCTGACCCCGCTGCGGCTGCTGCTGCACGGCTTCCTCATCGCCGTCTCGCTGGCCTGGCTCTTCCCGATCGCCTGGGCGGTCCTGACGTCGCTGCGCTCGTACGACTACACCGCCGCCAACGGTTACGTGTCGTTCGGCGGCTGGACCTTCGACAACTACGTCACCGCCTGGCGCACGGCCGAGTTCGGCCAGCACTTCCTCAACTCGCTCTACATCACCGTGCCGGCGGTGCTGCTGACCCTCTTCCTCGCGTCCTGCGTGGCGTTCGTGATCGCCCGGTTCAGTTGGAAGCTCAACATCATCCTGCTCGGGGTGTTCACGGCGGCCAACCTGCTGCCCCAACAGGCGCTGCTCATCCCGCTGTTCCGGATGTTCACCGAGGTGCCACTGCCGGAGTTCATGAGCGACTCCGAGTTGCTCTACGACAGCTACTGGGGCCTGATCCTGATCAACGTCGCCTTCCAGTGCGGGTTCTGCGTCTTCGTGCTCAGCAACTACATGAAGGCGCTCCCCCGCGACCTGTACGAGGCGGCAATGGTCGACGGAGCGAGCATCTGGCGGCAGTACTGGCAGGTCACCATGCCGCTGTGCCGGCCGGCCCTGGCCGCGCTGGCGACCCTGGAGGTGACCTGGATCTACAACGAGTTCTTCTGGGCCACCGTCCTGATGCGCACCGGCGACAAGTTCCCGGTGACCAGCTCGCTGAACAACCTGCGCGGCGAGTTCTTCACCGACAACAACCTGGTCTCGGCAGGCAGCGTCCTCGTCGCGATCCCCACCCTCGTGATCTTCTTCATGCTCCAGCGGCACTTCGTCCGGGGCCTGACCTTGGGAGCCTCAAAGGGATGACGATCCTGCACCTGCGCCGCGCGCGGACCAGCCTGGTGCTCGACGCGCGCGGCCCGGGAATGCCCCGGGTCGTGCACTGGGGCGGCGACGTCGGCGACCTCGACGACGCCGGCCTTCGCCAGCTCACCGACGCGACAGTACCGCCGGTGGTGCCGAGCAGCTTCGACGAGCCGCCCGTGCTGTCCCTGCTGCCGGAGGCGAGCGCCGGCTGGAGTGGTCGCCCAGGCTTGGCCGGGCACCGCGACGGACGGGACTGGTCCACCTCCTTCCGCCTCGACGGGTGGGACCTGCACGACATCGCCCCGGAACCGGGTCACCTGGCTGCGGGCGGCGAGGTGGTGGGCGTACTCCCGGCCGACGGTGGGCACGACGAGCCCGGCGCGGCGTTGCTGAGCGTGCGGGCGTCGGACCCGGCCGCCGGGCTGGCCCTGACCATCGAGATCATGCTCGACCCGCACGGCCTGCTGACCATCCGGCACCGGCTGCGCAACGACGGCGACACGGCGTACGAGCTGCGGGAGCTGACCCCGGTCCTGCCGGTGCCACCGGTCGCGACCGAACTGCTGGACCTCACCGGCCGGTGGTGCCGGGAACGCTCCCCGCAACGGCACCCGTGGCAGCACGGCGCCTGGATCCGCGAGGGCCGGCACGGGCGGACCGGGCACGACGCCACCCTGCTACTGGTCGCGGGCACCCCCGGGTTCGGCTTCGGCCACGGCGAGGTGTGGGCGGTGCACACGGCGTGGAGCGGTGATCACGTCACCGTCGCCGAGCGCCGGCCCACCGGCGAGTCGACCCTCGGCGGCGGCGAGTTGCTGGCGCCCGGTGAGATCCGACTCGGCCCCGGCGAGTCGTACGAGACTCCCCTGCTCTACGCGGTCTGGTCCGACACCGGGCTGGACGGGCTCAGCGAGGTGCTGCACACCCATCTGCGCGCCCGCCCCGGGCACCCGCGTTCCCCCCGGCCGGTCACCCTCAACGTCTGGGAGGCGGTCTACTTCGACCACGACCTGCAGCGGCTGCGGGCCCTCGCCGACCGGGCCGCGCAGATCGGGGTGGAGCGGTTCGTGCTCGACGACGGGTGGTTCCGCGGTCGGCGCGACGACACCGCCGGCCTCGGCGACTGGTACGTCGACGAAGGTGTCTGGCCCGACGGCCTGCAACCGCTCATCGACCACGTGACCGACCGGGGCCTCCGGTTCGGACTCTGGGTGGAGCCGGAGATGGTCAACCCCGACTCCGACCTGTTCCGCGCGCACCCGGACTGGCTGTTGGCCGTACCGGGGCGGCTGCCGCCGGCGTGGCGCAACCAGCAGGTGCTCGACCTGGGCCGCCCCGAGGCGTACGCCTACGTGCTGGAACGTCTCGACGCCCTGCTCACCGAACACCCCGGCATCAGCTACCTCAAGTGGGACCACAACCGGGACCTCACCGAGGCCGGGCACCATGGCCGACCCGGTGTGCACAGGCAGACCCTGGCCGTCTACCGGCTCCTCGACGAGCTGCGCAGCCGTCATCCGGGCCTGGAGATCGAGAGCTGCTCGTCCGGCGGTGCCCGGGTGGACCTGGCCATCCTGGCCCGCACCGACCGGGTCTGGGCCAGCGACTGCAACGACGCCCTGGAACGGCTCAGCATCCAACGGTGGACCGGGCTGCTGCTGCCGCCGGAGCTGGTCGGCACGCACATCGGCCCGCAGCGCTCGCACACCACCAACCGGGTGCACGACCTCGGTTTCCGGGCGGCCACCGCGCTCTTCGGCCACCACGGCATCGAGTGGGACATCGCCTCGATCAGCGCCGCCGAGCAGACCGAACTGGCCGCCTGGGTGGCACTGCACAAACGGCTGCGCCCGCTCCTGCACGCCGGCCGGGTGGTCCGGGTCGACCACCCGGACCCGGCCGTCTGGGCACACGGCGTGGTCGACCGCGACAAGACCCGAGCGGTGTACGCGGTGGCGCGGCTGGCCACCTCCGCCACGCCGTCCCCCGGCGCGGTCCGGCTGCCCGGCCTGGACCCGGAGCGCCGTTACCGGGTGGGGCCGGTCTCGGACGTGCCGTTGCCGGCGACCATCGACCGGTCCGCGCCGGCCTGGTTGACCGACGGTGTCGTGCTGACCGGGGCGGCGTTGGCCCGGGTGGGTTTGCAGATGCCCGCACTGCACCCGGAGCAGAGCCTGGTGCTGGAGGTGGCCGAGGCCGCCTGAAAATCTTCGGTCAGGGTGTCGAGAACGGTGCCGTCTGCTTCTACCTCAGGGTGAGAGCACCGAAGATGGTGCGCAGGTGTGAGGAGCGAGACGATGAAGTACATGCTGCTGATGCAGTTCAGCGCCGCCGGGACCGACTTCCCGAGCATCGACACCTGGACCCCGGCGGAGGTCCAGGCGCACATCGCGTTCATGGGCGAGGTCAACGAGAAGCTCACCGCCGCCGGGGAGTGGGTCGACGGGCAGGGCCTCGGCGGTCCGCAGCAGGCCCGGATCGTCCGCGCCGGTGAGGGCGGTACGCCGGTGGTCACCGAGGGGCCGTTCGCCGAGACGAAGGAGTTCCTCGCGGGCTTCTGGATCGTCGACTGCGACACCCCGCAGCGGGCGGTGGAGCTGGCTGCGCACATCTCCACCGCCCCCGGTCCGGGTGGCCGCCCGCTGAACATGCCGATCGAGGTGCACCCGGTGATGTCGGCGCCACCACAGGAGCTGTGAACTGACCATCGATCCTCGCGTCGAGGACCTGCTGCGCGAGCTTGCGCCGCAGGTCCTCGGCGTGCTCGCCCGCCGCTTCGGTGACTTCGCCACCGCCGAGGACGCGGTGCAGGAGGCACTGCTGGCCGCCGCGACCCAGTGGCCGACCGAGGGGGTGCCGGACAATCCACGCGGCTGGCTGATCCAGGTCGGCTACCGCAGGATGATCGAGCTGGTCCGCGGCGAGCAGGCCCGACGCCGCCGGGAGGACCTGGTCGCCCGCCGGAACCCCGACGACCAGCGGTACGCGCCGGCCGCGGACGAGGAGTTGACCGCCGAGCGGGACGACACCCTGGTCCTGCTGATGCTCTGCTGCCACCCGGCACTCGCCCCGACGGCTGCGGTGGCACTGACCCTGCGCGCCGTCGGCGGACTCGGCACCGCCGAGATCGCCCGCGCCTTCCTGGTGCCCGAGGCGACAATGGCACAGCGGATCAGCCGGGCCAAGCAGCGCATCCGCGCATCCGGGCTGCCGTTCCGGATGCCCGAACCGGCCGAGCGCGCCGACCGGTTGACGGCCGTCCGCCAGGTGCTGTACCTGGTCTTCACCGAGGGGCACACCAGCAGCACCGGCGCGGACCTGCGCCGGATCGACCTCGCGGCCGAGGCGATCCGGCTGACCCGCGCGCTGCACGCGCTGCTGCCCGACGACAGCGAGTCGGCCGGGCTGCTGGCGTTGATGCTCCTCACCGAGGCACGCGGTCCGGCGCGGACCGGGCCCTCCGGCGAGCTGATCTCCCTGTCCGACCAGGACCGCAGCCGCTGGGACGCAACGGCGATCGCCGAGGGCGTCGACCTGGTCACCCGGGCGCTGCCGCGCGGGCCGGTCGGCCCGTACCAGGTGCAGGCCGCCATCGCCGCGTTGCACGACGAGGCACCGAGCACCGACGCGACCGACTGGCCGCAGATCCTGGCGCTCTACGAGGTGCTGGAACGGCTCGCCGGCAGCCCGGTCGTAGCGCTCAACCGGGCCGTGGCAACCGCCATGGTGCACGGGCCGGCAGCCGGTCTCGCCGCCGTCGACGCGCTGGCCGACGACCCCCGGCTCGCCGGGCACCACCGGCTGCCCGCTGCCCGGGCGCACCTGCACGAGATGGCCGGTGACCGGGAACGGGCGATCCTGGACTACCGGGCCGCCGCGGCGCGCACGAACAGCCTGCCCGAGCAGCGCTACCTCACCATGCGAGCCGCCCGGCTCGCCACCGAGCCCGCACCGGCGCAACCCGAGGGCTGAGACCGACCTGCGGACCCCCGGCAGGGTCAGTGGGGCGGACGCAGTCCGCACGGGGCCCAATCCCAACGGCGGGCGCAGTCCGCACGGCGGGCGCAGTCCGCACGGCGGGCGCAGTCCGCACGGCGGGCGCAGTCCGCACGGCGGGCGCAGTCCGCACGGCGGGCGCAGTCCGCACGGTCCGCCCGGGGAGGAACATCGCGTCAAGGACTGCCTATGGAGCTGATGTCGTAAACGATTCATCCGCCCGACGAACATCCACGCCCGACCAGGACTCCCGATCACCGCGCGCAGACACTCTCCAGGCCGCACAGCCCAGCGGTCGCCGGGCAGGGCCGAGACGGCGTCGGTGCCGGCCTCGACCAGTCGGTGCCCGAAGGCGTCACCCGGCGGGCCTGGGCGTTCGCGGCCGGTAGCCCACCAGCGCCGGCCAGTCGCGACGGCAGCGCAAGCGATCTCGGAAAGCGGCCAACGAGCAGGCAGCCGCGCGGGCCGACAGCCGCGCGGGCCGACAGCCGCGCAGGCCGACAGCCGCGCGGGCAGGCAGGCCGACAGCCACGCAGGCAAAAAACCGGCAATGGGATCACGCCACGAGACCGGGCACGGCTGAATCGTTTGCGACATCAGCTCCAAAGGGGCCGAGTGAGATGTGGCCGGGGTCGTCCGCCGCCCGGCGATGGGGGGCCGCGCGACGACGGTACCTGTTGGATGTCGAACGACGCCGGACGCCGACGATAGCCTGACCAGCGACATCCGCCGTCGAGAAGTCAGGACTGAGGACCGCATGGCGTACGTGCTGCTGGGGATCGCCATCCTCGCCGAGGTGCTGGCGACCAGCCTGCTCAAGAGCACCGAGGGGTTCAGCCGGCTCTGGCCGACGGTCGGCTGCCTTACCGGGTACGTGCTGGCGTTCCTGCTGCTGGCACAGGCGGTCAAGGAGATCCCGGTCGGTGTCGCGTACGCCCTCTGGTCGGGTCTGGGCACCGCGGCCATCGTGGCTATCGGGGCGTTGTTCCTGCACGAGTCGGTCGGGCCGGCCAAGCTCACCGGCATCGCACTGATCATCGCCGGGGTGGTCATCGTGAACCTGACCGGGGAGCACTGAGCAGAGCGAAGGTCCCCCGCCTCCGGTCAGGAAGCGGGGGACCCGTGGGGCACGCTGGAACGACTACTCGCCGTCGAACCTCATGTTGGGCCACCAACCGAACGTCCGCGGCCGGTTCACCCACGACCCGAACGGCGTGGTGAAGCCTCCACTCGTGGTCGAGATAAAGGTGTTCATGCTCAGGCCGTCGTCGGCGTACACGTAGAGCACGGCCAGGTCGTCACGCTTGTCACCGTTGTAGTCACCGGCAGCCAGCTTCATGCTCGCAAAGTGCCCGAAACTGGTCGACGACCAGGATTGGACGGGCGCGTTGAAGGTCCCGTCCGCCTTGCCCGTGAAGGTGTGCAGGCTGGTGCTGCTGGAACCGAGATACTTGAGGACCGCCACGTCACCGCGACCGTCGCCGTTGAAGTCGCCGGCCCTCAGCTTCATGTTGGCGAGTGCGGCGAACGGCTTCTCCTTCGGGGTGGACCAGGAGGTGTACGGGGCGCCGAACGTGCCGTCGGCCCGACCAGGCCAGGTAATGATCGACATGGCTCCACTGTTGGAACCGCTGTACGCGTAGAACAGGGAGGCGTCGGCCCGGCCGTCCCCGTTGACATCCCCGGCGAAGACGGCGGTGCTGTTCCAGTTGCCGAAGGTGGTCGCCCGCCACACCGAGCTCGGGGCGTCGAACCCGCCGTCCGGTCGGGCGATCCAGTTGATCCAGGCTTCGTCGCCGTTGCCCAGCTCATATCCGTAGAAGGCGGTCAGGTCGGCCCGGCCATCACCGTTGAAGTCCCCGGAGGCCATCTTCATGCTGGTGATGTGACCCCAGCCGGCCCCGGCGGTCCAGGATCGGAGCGGCGCGCCGTACTTGCCGTCGGCCTGGGTGATGAACGTGTCGATGGCGAAGCTGCCATCGGCAGCGGTCGACAACGCCACGACGTCCTTGATGCCGTCGCCGTCGAAGTCGTCGTTGAACACCTTGACCCGGTCCCGGTTGTACCGCTTCTCAGTGCTCTTCCACGAACCGATCGGGCTGCCGAACCCGCCGGTCGAGGTCGCCGGGAAGGTGATCGGGGCGGCCTCTCCCGGGTCGTACGTGTACAGGAAGTTCACGTCCTCGTACTTGTCGGTCGCCACACCCTGCGGCATGGTGGCACTGAACCAGGACGCGAGGTCGTCGACCCGGCTGTCCACCGCGTCGCGACGGGTTTCCGTCTCGCCGTAACAGCCGCCCTGCCACGAGCTGTAGTGCACGCCGACCAGCTGCGGCTTGCCGCTCACCACTCGTACGGTGGGGCCGCCGAGGTCACCCCGGCAGATGCCGGTCTGCCCGCTGCCCAGGATGTTCAGGGTGGACGCCCCGACCGCCTGGACCGCGAAGGAGCCGCTGTGCAACTGGTCGGGAACCCAGGCGGTGCCGGTGCGACCGAAGCCGGCGCCGGTGAGCTGCTCACCGGCTGTGGGTGCGGCGCCGAGTGCCACCGGGGCCACGTCGACCCGGCTGTCCAACCGCACGAGCGCGAGGTCACGATCGGGATGCGGCACGATCCGGAAGGCGGACACGACCGCGCCCGTCGAGGCGGTGAGGTCGGGTCGCCCGACGGTGACCGTCGTCGGCTTGGGCGGCTTGCCCGCGACCACGGCCTGACCGTCGAAGCTGAAGCAGCTCTTGGCGGTGAGCACCCACCAGGCGTCGACTACCGAACCGCTGCACGAGCGCTCCAGGGAGCCCACGTCGACCTTGGCGACGAAGGCGAACGACGCGTCGGTGACGGCGGTCCCGCCGGTTACAGCTTGGGCGGGCGAGGCGTTGACGAGCCCCGCCACCAGTGTTGCGGCGAGCAAGCCTGCCTGGGCCGCTCGCCGTCGATAGGACGATGACACTAATGATCCTTTCTGGATCACAAGGCAGGGACGCTGCGCGGCACGCACCAGTGGCGACGTGCGCCGAAGCGCGGCGAGGACACGCCGTACCGCGCTCACCTGGCCGGCTGTCGAGCACGGCGCGCTGGCTCCGGGCGTGTTGAAGCGAGTCGTGCCCGTCGATCGTGGGCACGACTGTGCACAGTCGTACATGAAGGACCCCCGTGGCCCCTGCGGGCTGAACGGTTACCGGAAAGCAACCGCAGGCTCACCTTAGGGATCAATGAATTCATCCACCGCCCCCGTTGGTTGTGTGGAATCCCACAGCATTCGTTCTTGCATGACTTATTCACGATGCGCTATGTGCGCACGTCCCCGAAGGGGAACAGGAGTGGCCGGGCCCACCCGGACCCGGCCACCGTCACGCGCGCTTCCGGGTCAGCCGGCCGCGCAGCTCACCTCCGGTCGGGCGTTGCTGCCGGTCCAGCCGCCGATGAAACCGAAGCTGGTGCTGGCACCGGCGGCCAGCCGGCCGTTGTAGTCCGCATTACGCGCGGTCACCGTGGGTCCGCTGCTGGTCAGCGTCGCATTCCAGGTCTGGGTGACGCTCTGGCCGTTGGCGAACGTCCAGCGGGTGGTCCAGCCCGTGATCGCGGCGGCACCAGCGGTCACCCGAACCTCGCCCTGGAAACCACCCTGCCACTGGTTGGTCACCGTGTAGGTCGCCGTGCAGCCCCCCGCCGGCGGCGGCGTGGTCGGCGGCGGCGTGGTGGGTGGCGGTGTGGTGGGTGGCGGGGTGGTGGGTGGCGGCGTGGTGGGCGGCGGGGTGCCGCCGAAGACGCTCGCCTCCCGAGCGGTCTGCCGGATCCCGTTGGCACCGTTGAAGAGCCGCTGACCCCAGGTGGTCAGGTTGGCCGGGTTGAAGGAGGTGGCCAGGTCGAGATACTCGACGCCGCCACCGTTGCCGCTCCACGACCAGCCCAACCAGCCGATCCCGTTGGCCTGGCTGTACGCGAGGATGGTGTCCTCGTCCGGGTCCCCGTCGGAGTGGTTGAAGCCGAACTCACCGACCACGATGGGCAGCCCCGCCGAGCGGAAACGGCCCAGATAGTCACTGATCTCGGCGGCGGTGTCGAACACCCCGTACATGTGGATCGAGAAGACGGTGTTGCGGGCCGGGTCCGCGGCGAAGACCGACGCGGCGTTGTCCCGCATCGTGAACGACCAGTCCTGCCCCCAGTTCGGCGCGTCCACCATGATGGTGTGGGTCAGCCCACCGGTACGCAGGCGCTTGATCGCGTTGGCGCTGTCGGTGGCCCAGGAGGCGTAGTTCTGGTTGCCGTACGGCTCGTTGCCGATGTTGACGATGACGTATCTCTCCTGGCCGGCGAGGACGTCGGCGAGGCTGAGCCAGTAGTCGACCGCACGGGCGAGGGTGATGGCGCCGCTCTGCTCGCCGTACCCGGTGGTGTCGTGGACCTCCAGCACGCAGATCAGCCGGTTGGCCTTGCACAGTGAGATGACGTTCGCGACGTCGGCGTTGGTGTTGCGGGTCCACCGGTCGCCGCTGGAGAGCACCACCCGCACGGTGTTCGCGCCGAGCGCCTTGACGTCGGCGAACGAGCTGGTCTGCTGTGGATACCAGGTGTGCGCGTGGTTGACGCCGCGCATGACGAATTCGCTGCCGTTGGCGTCGTACAACTTGCCGTTCGCGACGGAGAAGCCGGCGGCGGCGTGCGCCGGTTGGCCGAACGCCAGCATGGCGACGAGCAGCGCGAGCAGCGCCGCGCCGACGGCGGAGAGTCGAGTCTTCATGGCCTTCCTCAGGGAGAACCCCCGGTGCCCGACAGGGGTGGGACGAGACAGGGGAAGGCGGCTGCAGCCCGGCAGCCGCGCCCGGCTCCCGGAACGCAGGCATCAGCGTAGGGCGATGGATTGGCCCGTCGCAACCGGTTCAGTAGGAGAGCCCGGGGCCCGAACAGCCGCAACGGCCCACGCAGGCGCAGGCCGTTACGGGGCGATCATCCCCACCACAGGATGTGCGCCACAGCCGGGTCTTAACCGGTTAAGAGCGACGGTAGGCAGGTCGCCGCGATCCGTCAAGCATCGCCGGAGCCGAACCGGACGGGAGGGTTGACGGTTGCCGACCTGGGTATCCCGGGAACGATCCGCCGGTGGAGAGGAGAAACCAGGATGGTCAGCGTCGGCTACACCCTGATGAGCGAGCAGGCCGGTCCCAAGCAACTGGTGGACCACGCCATCCGAGCCGAAGCAGCCGGCTTCGACCAACTCGTGGTGTCCGATCACTACTACCCCTGGCTGGACTCCCAGGGCCACTCACCGTACGCCTGGTCGGTGCTCGGCGCGGTCGCCCACGCCACCTCCCGCGCGCAGCTGATGTCGTTCGTGACCTGCCCGATCCGGCGCTACCACCCGGCTGTCGTCGCGCAGAAGGCCAGCACGATCGGGGCGCTGTCGGACGGCCGTTTCACCCTGGGCCTCGGGGCTGGCGAGAACCTCAACGAGCACGTGGTCGGCAGCTGGCCCCACGTGCAGCAGCGACACGAGATGTTCGAGGAGGCGTTGCAGATCATCCGGCCACTGCTCAACGGCGAGACGCTGACGTTCTCCGGCAACCACTTCGACGTGCCCGACGCCTATGTCTGGGACCGGCCGGAGCGGCCGGTGCCGATGGCCATCGCCGCGTCCGGTCGGCAGTCCGCGACGTTGGCCGCCGAATACGGCAGCGGCATCATCTCCACCGAACCGGACCGGCACATCATCGAGATGTACGACGACGCCGGGGGCGCCGGCCGGCCTCGCTACGGGCAGGTGGCCATCTGCTACGGCCCCGACGAGGCGGAGTGCCGCAAGATCGTGCACGACCAGTTCCGCTGGTTCGGGATGGGGTGGAAGGTGAACGCCGACCTGCCCGGGCCGGAGTCCTTCGCCGCCGCCACCCAGTTCGTCCGGGAGGAGGACGTCGCCGACGGCATCTCCTGCGGCCCGGACGTGGACGTGCACGTCGAGGCGTTCCGTAAGTTCGTCGACGCGGGCTTCACCCACGTGGCGATCATCCAGGTCGGCGGGGAGACCCAGCCGATGTTCCTGGACTGGGCCCAGGAACAGCTGCTGCCCCGGCTGCGCGAGCTGTGACCCACCCGACGACGATTGGGCAACCTCATGCGTTTCGGTAACACGGAGATCCGCCCACTCGGTGGTGGTTTCGGCTGCCTTCTGATGATCCTCTTCTCGATCGTGGCGTCGGTGGTGCTGACCGTCCTGGTCAACCTGGTGTTCTGAGGGCCCGCACTCCGCTCCGGTCAGCGGCGCAGACCCAGGGCGCCGAGCACCTCCCGGGAGGCCACCCGGGCCGGGTCGAGCACCGCCCGGCGGATCCAGCGGGCCGCCGGCGTGACGGTGGCCCGCCAGACCGCGCGCAGGCCACGCGCCGTCGGCACGACCGTCACCGAGGGCCGTACCGGTCACAGGTCGATGGTCGCCAGGAGTGGATAGTGGTCGGAGGCGGTGTCCGCCGTTCCGCCGCGGATCACCCGGCAGTCACGCACCCGCTCCGCCAGAGCGCGGGTGCCGAGCAGATAGTCCAGGCGCATCCCGGCGAACTCGGCCCCACCGAACCGGGTGGGAACGGTGCGGCCGTCGGCCTCCGGCGCCCCGACGTTGCACCTCGGCCACAGGTCGACCAGGCCGGCGGCGAGCAGCCGGGCGATCGCCCGGGTGTCCACCGCACCGCCGCCCCGACGCAGGTGCCGCCGCCGGTAGAGGGTCGGCATGCCGGCCAGCTGGGCGGTGTGGTCGACGGTCGGGTCGAGCGAGTTGAGGTCACCGGTGAGCAGTGTCAACGGGCCGCGGCTGCGTCGCATCGCGGCGACCAGCCAGTCGACCTCCATCCGCCGCCGCCCCCCGGAGTACGGATAGAGGTGGGTGCCGATGACGGTGAACGGACCGGCGGAGGTGCCCACCACGACGCGGGCGGCGGCGTGGTGGAAGGGCCGGCGCAGGGAGCCCGCGTCGACGACCTGGCACGGCGGACGGACCAGCACGGCGACCGGCTGCCCGAAGCAGGACCGCGCCAGGTGGGGTGTCATCCCCACCCGATCCGCCACGCCTGACATCAGCCCGTCGCGGTCGAAGCCGCGCAGTTCCTGGAGGGCAAGCACGTCCGGTGCCTGCTCGTCGATGACCTCCACCACCCGGTCCAGCCGGTCGGGGCCGCCGCGGTCCCGACCGCCGGTGCGGATGTTCCAGGTCATCACGCGCAGCACGGTGGCTCTCAGTCCGCTCGGCCGGCCCGCGCCAGCTCGTCGTCGAGGGTGTCCACGTCCTCCGACTCGATGGTCGGCTGGTTGCCTTCCTTCAGGTCGGCGTTGGGGCGGATCACGAGGTAGAGCAGCCCGATCCAGAGCGCGGACAGCAGGATCGCTCCCATGAAGTCGGTCGGGTGGTGCATCCCCCGGTACATCCGGGAGGTGGCCACACCGACCGGCATGAGCACGGCCAAACCCACGAAGATCCAACGCCACCAGCGGTCGGTACGCGGGAACACGATCAGGGTGATCGCCAGCCAGACGCAGATCGTGGCCGCGATGTGCCCGGACGGGAACGACGAGGTGGGCATCTGCCCGTCGAGGTTCTCCACCGCCGGACGGGGCCGGTCGACGGCTCGGGCCGACGCGAGGAACAGGGTCAGCTCGCCCACCATCGCCAGCGCCACGAACAGCACCGGCCTCCAGCGCCGCCACACCGCCAGCACCAGCGGGCAGAACACCAGCGAGATCAGCAGGATGGCGTGGGTGTCACCGAACTTGCTCCACCACCAGCTCACCTCGGTCAACACCTCGGTGTGCCGCTCGGCGAACCACTGTGGCACGTCGGTGTCGAGGGTGTCGAGG
The DNA here is from genome assembly GCF_029626145.1 of Micromonospora sp. WMMD961. Classification (NCBI taxonomy): domain Bacteria; kingdom Bacillati; phylum Actinomycetota; class Actinomycetes; order Micromonosporales; family Micromonosporaceae; genus Micromonospora; species Micromonospora sp. WMMD961. The sequence goes on along the minus strand of NZ_JARUBJ010000002.1, from coordinate 2,142,342 downwards.
AAGGTGCCCTTGGCGTAGTAGCTGACGTACATGCCGAAGCCGTACAACGCGCCGAACACGAGCACCCAGCCGACCAGCAGCTCGGCGACCGCGGAGCGGGGGTGGGCCAGCACGTGCTCCTCGGCCGGGGCGGGGGCGATGTCGTGCCCCGCCTCCGGCTCCAGGCCCTCGCTGAGCGGCGGCACGGGCCGGCCGCGTTCGCGACGCCACAGCCGGAAGGCGTACGCGGTGACGCCCAGCCAGGCCGCGCCGAGCAGCCAACCGCCCAGCACGTCCGAGACGAAGTGCACGCCCAGCGCGATCCGGGTCAGACCGATCAGCGCCACCAGGACTCCGACGCCGACGATCGCCGGCTTACGCCAACGGGGCGCCATCGCCGGCAGGAACACCAACAGGAGCGCTCCGTACGCGACGAACGAGCCGAGCGCGTGCCCGCTCGGGAAGCTGTTGCCGGGGGCGCTGGCGATCGGCATGTCCACGATCGGACGGAGCCGGCCGACCAACGTCTTCAGGGACGGGTCCAGGATCAGGCCACCGACCCCGGTGATGATCAGGTAGACGGCGAGCCGAGGCTGTCGCCGGATCAGCAGCCCGACCACGGCGATGGTGACCAACCAGATGAGGATCGGCCGGCCACCCAGGTCGGTCACCGCCTGGAGGACGGTGACGAGTGCGTGATGCGGGGCGACGAGCCCGTTGAACCACTCGGCGGCGGCGTGGTCGGCGTCCTGCAGAGGGCTCCAGCGCAGCCGCACGAGCATCAACAGCAGCGCGAAGGCCACCCCGGCGCCGGTGACGGCCACCAGGCCGGCGATGCTCCGTTCGGCGAAATGCCCGACCGGGCGCCGTGCCACCTCTTTGACCGCGGTCACCCCGCACCTCCCTTGTCGGCTCTGGCGAGGCGCTTTACCCGATCTGCGTCGCGCGTACACGCGAGGCGTTGCTACAGGGCGGTCATGTCCCCGGTGTCGAGCAGTTCGGCCCGCTCGGTGTCGGGCTCCCACAGGTCCGGTTGGGCTGGCTCCTGCACGCCGATGCGCAGCGCCTCCAGTTGGGCGGCGAACGCCAGTCCACCGAAGAGCGCCATGCCGGTCAGGTTGGCCCAGAGCAGCAGCGCCATCATGCCGGTCAACGCGCCGTAGGTCTGCCCGAAGCCGCCACTGAATCGCACGTACGCGGCGAGCAGCAGGCTGGCCAGCCACCACAGCGCGGTGGCGATGCCGGCGCCGAAGAACAGCCAGGACAGGCCGGGTTGGTTGCGGCGCGGGGCGTGCCGGAACAGCACGGCGACGGCGGCGACGGTCAGCCCGAGGCTCAGCGGGAAACGGACGACGTCCCAGATGCCGTGGGCGAGCCCACCCCACTCGTAGTGCCTGCGCACCGAGTCGCCCATCGCACCGCCGCCGACCAGGATGAGGAAGCCGGCGAGCGCGGGCAGGCCGGCGGTGACGGCCAGCACGGCGGCACGCACGTACTTGCGCAGCGCCGGGCGGTCCCGTTCGACGCCGTAGATGCGGTTGGCGCCCCGCTCGATCTGGGCCATCGTGGTGGTCAGCGCGAACAGCCCGGTGAGCAGACCGAGGGTCAGCGCCAGCTCGCCGGCGTCCTCGACGCGCTCGCCTTCCCCGAGTAGCTCGGCGACCATCTGCGAACTCTGGCCCGGGGTGAGCGCCAGGACGGTGTCGGCGACCACCTCGCCGCCCTCCTCGACGCCCAGCTCGCTGATCAGCCCGGTGAGGGCGATCAGGAACGGCACCACGGCGAGACAGAGTTGCAGTGCGAAGGCCCGGGCGTGGCTGAACCCGTCGCCGTAGCGGAACCGGATGAAGGCGTCGCGCAGCAGGTGCCAGCCGCCCTGACGGCGCAGTGTGTGCCAGGCGTCGTCGGCGGACAGCTCCTCGTCGGCCATCAGCCGGGTCTCCGGCACGATGCGGGTGCTACTCACGGCGCGCTTCCTCGATCAGCTGCTCGCCCCGCTCTCCGGCACCCTGCGCGTCGACGGCCAGGTCGGGGGCGTCCTCCGGCTGGGGGACGCAGAGCCAGAGCGCCTCCGGCCGGATCTCCGCCCGGAGCTGCCGGCCCGGGGGGATGAGGTCACCGTCCAGCTCACGCGGCTGGGCCCGGTTGCTGGTGATCACCACTCGTCGGCCCCGGAAGACCTCCATTCGCGGCACCTCACCGCGGCGACGGATCACCGCCCAGCCGAGCGCGAGCCAGTGCCGCAGGCTGTGCGGGGTGAGCACGGCGACGTCGAGCCAACCGTCGTCCGGCTCGGCCTCGGTGAGCAGGGTTACTCCGCCCTGGAGCCGGCCGACGTTGGCGATCAGCACCGAGCGTGCTCGGCGGCGTACCGGGGGGCGGTCGTCGATGCGGATCTGCACCCGCATCGGCCGGTCCCGGAGGTGGCGGGCGGCACCCATCACGTACGCGGGCCAGCCGATGCGGGCCTTGGTGGTCTCGTTGGTGGCTTCGAGCATCTGCGCGTCGAAGCCCATGCCCGCCATCACGGTGAAGTACTTGTCCTCGACGGCGCCGACGTCGAGCAGTCGCCGGCCGCGCTCGACGGCGACCTGCAACCCGGCGGCCAGGTCGGTGGAGAGGCCCAGGTTGGCGGCGAGCAGGTTGCCGGTGCCCTGAGGCAGCACGGCCAGGGCCACGTCCGTGCCCACCAGCCCGCTGACGCAGGACATCACGGTGCCGTCGCCGCCGCAGGCGAAGACCAGGTCGACGCCGTCCTTGACGGCCTGTTCGGTCTGGCCACGGCCCGGGTCGTCGGGGGTCGTCTCGTACCACTGCGGCGCCGGCCAGCCGGCGGCCGCCAGGGCGTCGTCGACGGTCCGGCGCAGCTCGTCGAGATCGTCGACCTTCACCGGGTTGACCACCACGGCGGAGCGCAGCCCGCCGTCGCCGCCCGCGGGCCGCCTGTCCTGTCCAGCATCCACGGGCGCCAGTGTGCAGCAACCGGGCGGCTTCAGCGACCCGACGACCCGTCGCCGTCGGAAGCGCCACAGACAGGTTTCAACGCGCGCACACCCGTCAGGCGGCTGCCCGGAGCGCGGCCTCCACCCGACGGCGTAGGTCATCGAGGTCGATCCCGGACTCGGTGAGCACCAACGCGCCCAGCCCCTGCCCCTCGCGGAGCACGCCGAGCAGGATGTGCTCGGTGCCGATGTGCTTGTGACGCAGACGCAGCGCCTCCCGCAGGGACAACTCCAGCGCCTTCTTGGACCGGGGTGAGAACGGGCCGCCGAGGTACCGCTTGCGCCCCCAGCGCCGGCGCGGTGCCGGCACGGCCTCGCGTAGCGCGTCCGGGCCGAAGGACTGCTCGATGCGGGCCACTATCGCGGCCAGGTCGATGCCGATCTCCCGCAGGGCGGCTGCGTCCGCGTCGCCGAGGCCGGCGCCGTCGCTGGTGGTGTGCCGGCGCACGCGTTCGCGCAGGTCGTCGGCGCGCACGCCGGCGTCGGCGAGCACCCGGCTGGCCAGGCCCACGTCGTCGGCGAGCAGGGCGAGCAGCAGGTGCTCGGTGCCGACCGGCCGTCGGCCCTCGGTCCGTGCCTCCTCCAGCGCCCGCCGCACCACGTCGCGCGCCCGGTCGGTGAACCGTTCGAACATCACGCCTCCCACGATGAGTTGACCGCCGGTCGCCCGGCGTGCTTCTTGTGCACCGCCTGCCGGCTGACCTCGAGCGCGTCGGCGATCTCCTGCCAGGACCAGCCCTGTCGACGGGCGTTGTCCACCTGGACCACCTCGAGCCGCTCGAGCAGCCGGCGAAGCGCGCGGACGGCGCGCAGCCCGACCCGGGGGTCGGTGCTGCCGGCTGCCGCCGCGAGTTCTGTCGCCTGACTCATGCCGTCAACATACGTTGACATCACAACGATTGTCAACCCTAGTTGACGCGGCCGAGGTGCCGGCCGATCCGGCCCGCCACCGTGCTCACCCGACTACCCTCGGTCAGGGACAGTGTGGTCGTGCCGGGCGCGACGCCCGGGAGGTGATATCGGATGGCCGTACCCGCCGACGCGGCGGTGGTGGTCGGCCTCGGGTCGACCCTCGACCTCCCGGTCGTCGAACAGGCCGCGCAGGAGGCCGCCGGCCACCACCGGCCGCTGCATCTGCTGAACACCTTCGACTGGCAGGCGGCCTTCGCCGCGAACTCCGTCGCCGCACCCCGCGACGAGGCCGAGAAGCTGATCACCACGGCGGCCCAACTCGCCCACCAGGCCGAGCCGGGGCTGACCGTCAGCAGCGAGATCGTCGAGAGCGCCATGCTGCCCACCCTGATCCGCCGGTCGGAGACGGCCTTCCTACTGGCGGTCGGCGACAGCGGAATGGCCGGCAGCGGTCAGTGCGTCCCCGCCGACACCCCCGCCGTGCAGCTGGCCGCCCGGGCCGGCTGCCCCCTGCTCGTGGTACGCCGCGAGCCGCCCCCGCAGGGCCCGGTGCTGGTCGGGGTGGACGGCTCACCCAGCTCGCATCTCGCGCTGCAATGGGCCCTGCAGTGCGCAGCCCGCAGGGAGAGCCGGCTGCTGGCCCTGCGGGCGGTGGAGTACGACGAAGACACCGACGCGGTCACCGAGCAACTCCGCGAGACGCTGAACCGGCACGCCGGCCGCCACAGCTCGGTGCCCATCGAGTGCCGTGTCGTCCGAGGTGATCCCGCCGAGGTGCTGATCGAGGCCTCCCGATCGGCGCAGGTGGCGCTCGTCGCCGCCCGTGGCGACGAACCGGGCCGAGCCATGTTGGGGGCGGTGGCCCAATCGCTGCTCTACCACTCTCCGGCCCCGGTCGTGGTCGTCCGTGGCCTGGCCGAGGAACCGCTGACCGGGCCCGACGCCCACCCGACCCAGGACCAACGGCCCTGACCCCGGGGCATCCGCAGCAGCGAGGCTGAAGCCCGGAAGCCCCCTACCCGCGAGAGGCAGCATCATGGATACCGCTCTCGACACGCACGGCGTTCTGACCGACGAGGAGCTCCGCCGGCTCGACGCCTACTGGCGAGCGGCGAACTACCTGACCGTCGGGCAGATCTACCTGCTCGACAACCCGCTACTGCGCGAGCCGTTGACCGCCGACGACATCAAGCCGCGGCTGCTCGGGCACTGGGGCACCAGCCCCGGGCTCAACCTGATCTACGCCCACCTCAACCGGGTGATCGTGGCGCGTGACCTGAACGCCATGCTGGTCACCGGCCCCGGTCACGGCGGCCCGGCCATCGTGGCCAACACCTGGTTGGAGGGCACCTGGTCGGAGCGCTACCACGACGTGGCGCGCGACGAGGCCGGGATGTCCCGGCTCTTCCGCCAGTTCTCCTTCCCGGGCGGCATCCCGAGCCACGTGGCGGCGGACGTGCCGGGTTCGATCCACGAGGGCGGCGAACTGGGGTACGCGTTGAGCCACGCCTACGGCGCCGCCTTCGACCACCCGGACCTGGTGGTGGCCTGCGTGATCGGCGACGGTGAGGCGGAGACCGGGCCGCTGGCCGGCAGTTGGCTCTCCAACGTGTTCCTCAACCCGGCGCGCGACGGCGCGGTGCTGCCCATCCTGCACCTCAACGGCTACAAGATCGCCAACCCGACCGTGCTGTCCCGGATCCCCGAGGCCGACCTGCTCGACCTGATGCGCGGCTCGGGCTACGAGCCGTACGTGGTGGCCGGTGACGACCCCGCCCAGGTGCACCGCGTTCTCGCCGCGACGATGGATCGCGCGCTGGACGAGATCGCCGAGATCCAGCGGCGAGCCCGCTCCGGGGGCGTTGTCGAACGCCCCCGTTGGCCGATGATCATCTTGCGGACGCCGAAGGGCTGGACCGGCCCCCGTGAGGTCGACGGCGCCCAGGTGGAGGGCACCTTCCACGCCCACCAGGTGCCGCTGTCGGGCGTCCGCGACAACCCTGCCCACCTGGCGGAGCTGGAGCGGTGGCTGCGCAGCTACCGGCCGGAGGAACTGTTCGACGCGACCGGAGCGCCGGTCGACGAGTTGCGGACGCTGCCGCCACGCGGGGATCGGCGGATGAGCGCCAACCCGGTCACCAACGGCGGTGTGGTGCTGCGCGACCTGACCCTGCCGGACTTCCGCGACTACGCCGTGGAGGTCCCCGAGCCGGGCCAGCCGATGGCCGGCGCTACCGGTGTGCTCGGCCCGTGGATCCGAGACGTCATCAGCGCCAACCCGCAGACGTTCCGGCTGTTCGGCCCGGACGAGGTCGCCTCCAACCGGCTGGGCGCCGCGTTCGAGGCCACCGACCGGGTGTGGATGGCCGCGACGGTCCCCGGCGACGACCACCTCTCCCCCGACGGCCGGGTCATGGAGGTCCTCTCCGAGCACCTGTGCCAGGGCTGGCTGGAGGGCTACCTGCTGACCGGCCGGCACGGCGTGTTCACCAGCTACGAGGCGTTCATCCACATCGTCGACTCGATGCTCAACCAGCACGCCAAGTGGCTGAAGGTGACCCGGGCCATCCCCTGGCGGCAGCCGCTCGCCTCGCTGAACTACCTGCTGTCCAGCCACGTGTGGCGTCAGGACCACAACGGCTTCTCCCACCAGGACCCGGGTTTCATCGACCACGTGGTCAACAAGAAGGCCGAGGTCGTACGCGTCTACCTGCCGCCGGACGCCAACACCCTGCTCGCCACGATGGACCACTGCCTGCGCAGCCGGCACTACATCAACGTGGTGGTCGCCGGTAAGCAGCCCGCGCCGAACTGGTTGACGATGACCGAGGCGATCCAGCACACCCGACGCGGCCTCGGCATCTGGGAGTGGGCCAGCAACGACGGCGGCAGCGAGCCGGACGTGGTGCTCGCCTGCTGCGGCGACGTGCCCACCCTGGAGACGTTGGCAGCCGTCGAGCTGCTGCGCCGGCACCTCCCGACGCTGAAGGTGCGCCTGGTCAACGTGGTCGACCTGATGCGACTCCAGCCGGACACCGAGCACCCGCACGGCCTGACCGACAAGGAGTTCGACACCATCTTCACCGAGGATCGACCGGTCATCTTCGCGTACCACGGTTACCCGTGGCTGATCCACCGGCTCACCTACCGCCGCACCAACCACGAGAACCTGCACGTGCGCGGCTACAAGGAGGAGGGCACCACGACCACCCCGTTCGACATGGTGATGCTCAACGACCTGGACCGCTTCCACCTGGTCATCGACGTCATCGACCGGGTGCCCGGCCTGGCCGCCCGCGCCGCGCACGTGCGCCAGCAGATGGTCGACGCCCGGCAGTCGGCCCGCGACTACACCCGCCAGTACGGCGAGGACGACCCCCAGGTCGCCGAGTGGCGGTGGGTCCGCGAAACCGACCCGGTCAACCCCTGAAGGAGGACGACGTGCGCGACGCGGAGATCCTGGTCGGCTACGACGGCTCCACCGACGCGTCGGTGGCCCTGGACTGGGCGTTGGAGGAAGCTCGGCACAGCGGCCAACCGGTGCGGCTGGCGTACGTCTTCGAGTGGTTGACAGTCGCCGGCTGGGTCGGTCCGGGCGTGGCGCCCGGAGTCTGGCCGGACGACACCGCCCGCCGGCAGGTCGACGACCTGGTCCGCACCGCAGCGGCCGACGCCGCCGCCGCGAACCCCGGCCTGACCGTCACCGGCGAGGTGTACGACGGGCCGCCGGCCCTGGTGTTGCAGGAACGCTCGGCCGAGGCGGGCCTGCTGGTGCTCGGCAGCCGGGGGCACGGTGGCTTCGGTGGTCTGCTGGCCGGGTCGACGGCGGTGTCGGTGGCGGCGCACGCGCACTGCCCGGTCGTGGTGGTCCGGGACGCGACGGTCGGCGGGCCGGACGGCCCGGTGGCGGTCGGCGTGGACGGCTCGGACCCGTCGCTGGTGGCGCTCGGTTTCGCGGCCGAACGGGCCGCGCAACGACAGGTGCCCCTGCGGGTGCTGCACGCCTGGACACCCGGTCCCGGTGGGGCCGCCGGGGTGCCCGACGAGCGGGCGTCCGTCGAGGCGGCGCTGGAGCCCTGGCGGCGGACGTTTCCCGAGCTGGACATCACCGTCGACCTGGTCGGGGGCAGCCCGGCGTCGATGCTGATCGAGGCGAGCCGCGACGCGCGGCTGGTGGTGGTCGGCAGCCGGGGGCGGGGCGGCCTGGCCGGCATGCTGCTCGGCTCGGTGAGCCAGCAGCTGATCCAGCACAGCCGTTGCCCGGTCGCGGTGGTCCGGGAACGCTGAGGCGCACCCGGGTCGAGTGCGGCCCGAGGTCAGCTCCGCTCGGACGCCGGGTCGGTCGGGTCGAGGGTGAAGAACTCCTCCTCTTCCTGCGCCAGGTGCAGGCGGAGCACGGCGTCCAACCCGTAGAGGGTGGCGAGCAGGTCGGGGACCTGGTCCGGGCGCAGCCGCCCGTCGCCGGTCTGCCCGAGCTGGACACCGAGCAGGTCGATCTGACGGCGGATCTCCACGTGCGCCCGGCTCATCGTCGAGGTGGCCGCACCGCTGCCCAGCGGCTCGGCCAGCGCGGGGTAGAGCTGCCGATCCTCGGCGGCCTCGTGCGGCAGCACCTGCTCGGTGAGACGGCGGTGCGTCTCGCGTACCGCCGGCAGGCACCTCGGCGACGCCGGGTCGGTGGCGACCAGGTCCGCGGTGTCGCGCAGCCCGGCCAGCACGGCGCGTACCGCCCGGTGTTCCCCGGCGGCGCGGGCGAGCAGTTCCCGGGTACGCGGTGCGACGTCGCGGCGGCGCAGTCCACCCCGCAGGGCCCGCAACGCGTTGAGGATGACCAGCACGTCGATGCCCTCCTGGAGGAACGCGCCGACCACCGGGGGCAGCCGGCCGGCCGCCGCCGCGAGCATCGCCAGCACGGCCAGCCCCATCCCGACAGCGGCGCTCTGCACGGCGATCCGGCGGGCGTACCGGGCGATCTCCACCGCGTCGGCGAGCCGGTCCAGCCGGTCCACGGTGAGCACCGCGTCGGCCACGTCCGCCGAGGCGGTCGCCCCGGTCGCGCCCATCGCCACACCCACCTGCGCCTCGGCCAACGCCGGTGCGTCGTTCACCCCGTCGCCGACCATCACGGTGACCGCCCGGTCGGCCTCCTGCCGGACCCGGGCCGCCTTCTCCTGCGGAGTGCAGCGGGCGAGCGTGTCATCCACTCCGACGGCCGCGGCCACCTGCGCGGCGGTGCTCGGCCGGTCCCCGGTGACCAGCACGATCCGCCGCAGCCCGGCCGCGCGCAGCCGGCGCACGGTTCGGCGGGCGTCGGGGCGTACCGGGTCCTCCAGCAGGATCGCGCCGAGCGGGCCGTCGTCGTCGCTGACCCACACCGCCGACCAGCCGGCCAGCTCGGTGCGGGCCCGCGCCCGGTCCGCCCACTGCGGCAGTTCGCCGGCGAACTGACCGACGCGGACCAACCGGCCGTCGACCCGGCCGCTGACCCCCCGGCCCGGTTCCTCGGTGACGTCGGTGGGCTCGGTCAGCGCCAGTCCACGCTCCCGGGCCTGCCGGACCAGCGCGGCGGCCAGCACGTGCGGGGAGAGCTGTTCGACCGACGCCGCGAGCCGCAGCACCTCGTCCCGGTCGCCGCCGGGGGCGACGACCGTCTCGGCGGCACGTGGATGGCCGGCGGTGAGCGTGCCGGTCTTGTCCATCAGCAGGGTGCGGGCCCGGCCGAGCAGTTCCAGCGAGCCGCCGTCGCGGACCAGCACCCCGCGCCGGGCCACCCGGGACAGACCGGAGACGATGGCGATCGGGGTGGCCAGCAGCAGCGGGCACGGGGTGGCCACCACCAGCACCGCCACGGCCCGGACCACGTCACCGGAGAGCAGCCATGCCAGCCCGGCCAGGACCAGCGTGAACGGCACGAACGCGGCGGCGTACCGGTCGGCCAACCGGACCATCGGGGCCTTGTGCGCGGTCGCCTCCTCGGCCAGTCGGACGATCCCGGCGTACGTGCTCTGCGCCGCGTTCTTCGTCGCCCGCATCCCGAACGCGGCCCCTGCGTTCACCACGCCGCTGACCACCGTCTCCCCGGCCGCCCGCTGGACCAGCTGCGACTCGCCGGTCACCACCGACTCGTCCAGGGTGGCCGCCTCGTCGACGGTCCCGTCGACCGGCACCACGTCACCGGGCCCGACCAGCAGCCGGTCCGCCGCCGCCACCCGATCCAGCGGCACCACCTCGATCGCGCCGTCCGGTCCACGCCGGCGGGCGGTACGCGGTGCCCGGGCCAGCAGCGCCCGCAGGTCCCGGGTGGCGCGGCGCTGCGCGTACGCCTCCAGCGAGCGTCCGGTCGCCACCATCACCGCGATGACCGCCCCGGCCAGGTACTCCCCGACCGCGAGCGCGCCGGCCAGGGCCAGGACAGCGATCACGTCCACGCCGAAGTGCCGGTGCCACAGCGCCCGCAGCATCGACCAGGCGGCGGGAAGCAGCGCGGCCACCGTGACGGCCGCCCAGATCGCCCCGGCCGCGCCCCGCTGCCCGGCGACCCGCAGCGCGGCACCGGCGAGTACCGCGACGCCGAGCCCGACGAGCGGCGTCCACGCCCACCACCGCCGGACGCGGCCGCGCGCCGGCTGCTGGTCGACGCACTCGGTCGACTCCGCTGCCATTCGCGCATCGTCGCAGGCCACAGGATCGCACCGCCCCCACACCGCGCGATTCGCCCGCCGTCCGACGGCCGGGTGCGGGCTGGCGGACCGGTGCGCTGGTGGCCGGGCGGGCTGGGGCGGGTGAGTCAGGCTGCCGCCGTGGGCCGGCCCGGAGGGCGGGACGACCCGGCGCGACCGGGACCTATGGCCCCTGCGTCACCACACCCGATACCCCCAGGATGGAACGGCAACCCACCGCGCGGCACCGCATCGTGAGGCACGATGAGCAGAGACGGAAAGGTCGTGACCATGAGTCAGGAGAGCCAACTGACCACCGCGCTGGCGGAGGCCGCCGCCACCGCCGGCCACGCCCCCTCGGTGCACAACACCCAGCCGTGGCGCTGGCGGGTGCTACCCGATGCGCTCGAACTGCGTTCCGTCGCCGACCGGCAGCTCGCCGCCTCCGACCCGGAGGGCCGGCTGCTCGCGATCAGCTGTGGCACCGCCCTGCACCACGCCCGGCTGGCGCTGGCCGCGCAGGGGTGGAGCGCCGTGGTGGAACGGCTGCCCGACCCGGACGACAGCGAGCTGCTGGCCCGGCTGACCGACCTCAGCCACACCACGGCCGACCCGGACGCCATGCACATGGTCCAGTGCATGCAGGTACGGCACACCGACCGGCGGCCGGTCAGCGACGAGCCGGTCCCGGCCGCCGCTATCGAGCAGATCACCCGCGCCGTGACCGGCGAGGGGTGCCGGTTGCAGATCCTCGACCGCGACCAGGTGCTGGAGCTGGCCGCCACCGCCGGGCACGCCGACACGGTCGAGTCCGACGACCCGGAGCTGCGCACCGAGCTGGCGTACTGGACGAGCCGCGCTGGCTCGGGCACCGGCCTGCCGGCGGAGGTGCTGCCGGAGCAGCCCGCGCAGACCACAGTGCCGGGCCGCGACTTCGGTCGGCCCGGCAGCCTGCCGGTGGGTCCCGGCCACGACCAGGCGGCGGTGTACGCGATGCTGCACGGCGACGAGGACGAACGGGACAGCTGGTTGCGCGCCGGCGAGGCGCTCTCCGCCGGTTGGTTGACCGCCACTCGGCTCGGCGTGTCGGTGGTGCCGCTCAGCGCGGTGGTGGAGGTGCCGGGCACCCGGCAGACCCTGCGTCAGCTGCTCTCCGGGATCGGCTTCCCGTACCTGGTGTTGCGGTTGGGCATCGCGGATCCGGCACATTCCGGCCCGCCGCACACGCCGCGGTTGACCACCGCGCAGGTGGTCGACACCTCCGCCGTCCGCTGACGGGCTCGGGCGACGGGGTCACCGGCGTTACCATCCCCCGGTGACCAGTAGCGCACCGCAGCCCCGTCAGGAAGGGCCCGCGGGTCCGTCGCTCGGGTTGAGCCCCCTGTCCCGGGTGCGTCTCGACGAGCTGCTGCAGGAGATGCTGGTCCGGGTCGGAGAGGTGGTCACCAGCCGGGAGCGCCTACGGGCGCTGCTCGACGCGGTGGTCGGCATCGGCACCAACCTCGATCTGCGTACCACCCTGCAACGCATCGTGCAGGCGGCCTGCGAGCTGGTCGGCGCCCGGTACGGCGCGCTCGGCGTGGTCGGCCCGGACCGGCTGCTGCACGACTTCATCGTCTACGGCATCACCCCCGAGCAGCACGAGCAGATCGGCGACCTGCCACACGGGCGGGGTGTGCTCGGTCTGCTCATCGACGATCCCCGGCCGCTGCGGATGCCCGACATCACCCAGCACCCCCGCTCCTACGGCTTCCCGGCCAACCACCCGCCCATGCACAGCTTCCTGGGCGTGCCGGTCCGGATCCGCGACCAGGTCTTCGGCAACCTCTACCTGGCGGAGAAGCAGGGCGGTGCGCAGTTCACCGAGGACGACGAGGAGATCGTCGTCGCGCTCGCCGCCGCCGCCGGCGTGGCCATCGAGAACGCCCGCCTCTACGCCCTGGCGCACCGGCGGGAACGCTGGCTCGCCGCCACCGCCGAGATCACCACGGTGCTGCTCGGCGAGGTACGCCGTACCGACGCGTTGGCGCTGGTCGCCCGCCGAGCCCGGGAGGTCGCCGAGGCCGAACTGGCGCTGGTGCTGCTCTACGACAGCGACACCGACCAGTTCTCCGTGGAGGTGGTCGACGGCGCCGACGAGCAGGCCCGTGCGCTCGTCGGCACCGTCCTGCCCGCCGCCGACACCAGCTTCGGCGCGGCGGTCGCCGAGGGCCGGCACGATCAGGTGGACGATCTGGCGCACGCCGCGCCCTGGCCGGCGTTGCTGCACACCGGCCCGGCGATGATCTCACCACTGGCCACCGCCGAGACCCCGCACGGCGTGCTGATCGTGGCACACCGGCCGGAGCGCGGCGGTGGTGCCAGCGAGGAGGATCTGGCGCTGTTGGGCAGCTTCGCGGGGCAGGCCGCCCTGGCGATGGAACGGGCGCGCGGCCAGGAGGAACGGGAGCTGCTGGTGGTCCTGGAGGACCGCGAGCGGATCGCCCGCGACCTGCACGACGTGGTGATCCAACGGCTCTTCGCCACCGGCCTGCAACTACAGAGCGCCGCACCGATGGGCCGCCCGGAGGTGGCCAAGCGGATCAACGCGGCCGTCGACGATCTGGACGCCACCATCCGGGACATCCGCCGGACCATCTTCGAGCTGCGGACGCCGATGACCTCGGAGCTGCGCACCGAGATCCGCGAGGCGATCGAGCTGGCCGCCGAGTCGTTGGGTTTCAAGCCGCACCTGGAGCTGACCGGGCCGGTGGACAGCGCCGTGCCGGACGCGATCCGCCCGGACCTCACCGCGGTGCTGCGCGAGGCGCTGTCGAACGTGGTCCGCCACGCGCAGTGCACCCGCGTCGACGTCGTCGTACGCGTCGACGCCGGCCAGGTCGCCGTGACCGTCACCGACGACGGGGTGGGCTGCGACCCGGCCGCCGCCCGGGGTGGTCTGGTCAACCTGCGCGAACGCGCCGACCGCCTCGGCGGCACCTTCACGATCCGCCCGGTCGAGCCGCACGGCACCGAGGTGAGCTGGTCCGTGCCGCTGCGCGACTGACCGGCGCGACCCGGGTCAGGGAGTCTTACCGAGCAGCCGGGTGGCCAGCACGGCGGCCTGGGTGCGACGCTCCAGGCCCAGTTTGGCCAGCACGCTGGAGACGTAGTTCTTCACCGTCTTCTCCGCCAGGAACATCCGGGCCGCGATCTCCCGGTTGGTGAGCCCTTCCGCCACGTACTCCAGGATCCGCCGCTCCTGCTCGGTGAGCGACTTCAGCTCGCGCGGCTGCTCGACCCCGTTGCGGATGCGCTCCAGCACCCGGGTGGTGATCGCCGGGTCCAGCAGCGACTGCCCGGCCGCCACCCGCCGCACCGCGTCCACCAGGTCGGTGCCCCGGATCTGCTTGAGTACGTAACCGGCGGCGCCCGCCATGATCGCCGCGAACAACGCCTCGTCGTCCTCGTACGAGGTGAGGATCAGGCCCCTGATGGACGAGTCGACGGCGCGGACGTCCCGGCACACGTCGATGCCGTTGCCGTCGGGCAGCCGCGCGTCCAGGATCGCCACGTCGGGCCGTAACGCCGGGATGAGGCGCGCCGCCTCCCGCGCGGAGCCGGACTCGCCGACCACCTCGATGTCGCCGCCGCTCTGCAGTAGGTCGGCCAGGCCACGGCGGACGACCTCGTGGTCGTCGAGGAGGAAGACGCGGATCATCCTTCGTTTCTACCCCCGTACCCCGCGCACCGCACGGGCCGAAAGTCCCGACCGGGTCGGGCCGACGTTCGAGGGCGCTCGGTCCCCACCGGTCGGGACGTCCGGCCCTGCTCTACGGCCGACCCGGCGGTGCAGCGTGGAGGTACGCCAGCCACGGCCCCGTCAGCCGTCGGCCCGCCGGGAGGAGCAACGCCATGGACATCGGCTACACCGAGGCCCAGCTACGGGCCGTCGCCGTGGACGCGGTCCGGGCACCGTCGTTGCACAACACCCAGCCGTGGCGGCTGCGGCTGCGCGACGGCGGCATCGAGGTGCTGGCCGACCCGACCCGTCGGCTGCCGGCGACCGACCCCAGCGGCTGGGGTGTCCGGATCGCCTGCGGCGCGGCGCTGTTCAACCTGCGGATGGCCCTGGCCGTGACCGGAACTCCGGCGCGGGTACGGCTGCGGCCCGACCCGGCCGAGCCGGACCTGCTGGCCCGGCTGGTGCCGGACACCCCACGTCGCCCCTCCCTCGCCGAGCAGAGCCTGTACGCGGCCATCCCCCGCCGTTTCAGCAACCGGCTGCCGTTCTGGCCGGACCGGGTGCCGGCCGACGTCCGGTGGCGCCTGGGCGAGGCGGCTCGTGCCGAGCAGTGCTGGTTGGAGTTGCTGATCGGGGTGAGCGCGGTCTCCGCGATCGGCGAGATCGCCCGCAGCGCGCACCGGGTGCTGGAGCGGGACCCGGCGTACCGGGCGGAGAGCGAGCGGTGGTTGCGCCGGGAGCCGGCGCCGGATGGCGTGCCCGCCTCGGCCGGGGGGCCGCAGGGCGAGTCGCAGGACGTCCTGCCGACGCGCGGCTTCGGTGGGCGCGACCGTGCCCCGGGGCGCGACTTCGAGCCGGAACCCCTCGTCGGGGTGCTCGGCTCGGTCGGCAACACGGCCGTCGACCAGGTGATCGCCGGCCAGGCCCTGCAACGGTTGCTGCTCGTCGCCACCGACGCCGGGCTCGGTGTGTCGATGCTCTCCCAACCGATCGAGGTGCCGACAGCACGGGAGCAGCTGCGGCTGTCGCTGGGGCGGTTCGGCACGCCGCAGATGGTGCTGCGGATCGGCTACGGCCAGCCGGGCCGACCGACCCCCCGCCGCGCTGTCGACGAGGTGCTCGACCTGCCGGCCGTGTCGGCCTGAGCGACGGCGGAGGCGGTCACGCGGCGAGCAGCCCGGCCTCCCGGGTCGGGTCCAGTCCGATCGAGCTGCGCTGCGGTCGCCCGGCGCGCGGCGGCACCGCACCGACCTCGCGCAGCCACCGCCAGGTGTCGGCGACGGTCTCGGTCACTGGCCGGCAGGTCAACCCGGCGGCGTGGACGCGGGTCACGTCCTGTTCCAGCAACCCCCGGTTCGGGTGACCGATCGGCAGCCAGATCGGTAGGTCGCTCCACGGCTGCACACCGGCGGCGAGGATCCGCGTCGGATCGGTCCAGCGTAGCCGGGCATCCGCACCGGTGGCAGCCACACACGCGTCGAGAAGCTCACCCATCGTGGTCTGCGCGGGACGACCGATGGCGTTGAACGTGCCGCCCAACCGTCGGGCACCGGCGTCCAGCATCCATCCCGCCAGATCGCGGACGTCGACGTACTGCACCGGCAGGTCGGCCGGCCCGGGCGCGAGCACGTCACCGCCGCGCTCGATGCGCCGCAGCCACCAGGGCAACCGGCCGATGTCCTCCCCCGGGCCCAGGATCAGACCGGCCCGGGCGACCAGCGCCCGGTCGCCGAACACTTCCCGTACGGCACGTTCGGCACCGGCCTTGAGCTGCGGATAGTCGCCGTCGACCGAGTCCGCGTCGGCGTCCACCACCGGGGAGTCCTCATGCAACCCGACGGTGGAGTGGTCGGTGTAGACCGACCCGCTGGACACGTACCCGTAGTGGCCGACCACGTCGGCCAGAACGCGGGCGGCGTCGCGGGCTGCGCGCGGTGCGCCGTCCCAGGTGTCCACCACCAGGTCCCACCCACCGCCGGTCAGCGCCGCCAGGCCGTCCGGCGCGGTCCGGTCACCCCGCAACCGGTGTACGCCTCGCGGCACCACGCCGTGCAGCCCTCGGTTGAACACCGTCACCGACCAACCACGGCGTACGCCCTCGGTGACCATCGCGCCGCCCACGAATCCCGTACCGCCCAGCACCAGCAGCCTCATGCACGCCACCCTGCCGGCGCGGGCCGGCCGACGGCACCCCGTTTCACCGGTAGCGGATCTGCCCGTGGCAGAACCGCAGGCCTCGTCCAGGATGCAGGAAAGCCGCCCAGGGGCATGGTCAACGGAGCCGCCGATTGCGAAACTGCTTCAATCTGCGTCAGCACGGGCAATCAAGGCTCTTGACGCATTTGGCAACCATGCGTGCCGTCCAGGTGACACCACGTGGCCGGTCGGTGGGCCCGACCGCTACCCGAGGCCGGCTCGACGTCGGCACGACCCGGACGGAGAAGGGAATGTCCAGCACACCGCTGTCCCTGCCGCAGCCATCCGCGCGGGCACCCGAGTTCGGCCGGGACGCGCTCATCGTCTGCGAGAACCTGGTGCGGATCTACCAGACCGGTTCGATCGAGGTGCAGGCGCTGCAAGGGCTGGACCTGGCCGTGCAGAGCGGTGAGCTGGTCGCCGTCGTCGGTGCCTCCGGGTCGGGCAAGTCGACGCTGCTGTCCATCCTGGCCGGCGTCGACGCCCCCACCGCCGGACGGGTCCGGGTCGACCGGTGGAATCTGCTCGCGATGTCCCGCGCGGACCGGGTGGACTACCGGCGGCACACCGTCGGGTTCGTACGGCAGCAGACGGCGAGCAACCTGATCCCTTACCTGACCGCACGGGAGATGGTGGACCTGCCGATGACGGCGGCCCGCACCGCGAAGCAGGAGCGCCGGGAGCGCGCGGCCGAACTGCTGGACAGCCTCGGTGTCGCCGACTGCGCCGATCGCCGCCCCGGCCAACTCTCCGGCGGGCAGCAGATGCGGGTCGCGATCGCGGTGGCGCTGGCCAACCAGCCGCGGGTCCTGCTCGCCGACGAGCCGACCGGTGAGCTGGACGCCGCCACGTCGGCGGAGGTCTTCGGCGTGCTGCGGGACGTCAACCGGCGGTACGGCGTCACCGTTGTCGTGGTCACCCACGACCCCGGGGTCAGCAGCCAGGTCGAACGGACCGTCGCGATCCGGGACGGGCGCACCAGCAGCGAGGTGCTGCGCCGCACCACCACCGACGCGGCGGGCGACACCCACCTGATCGCCGAGGAGTACGCCGTGATGGACCGGGCCGGGCGGGTCCAGGTGCCCCGCGAGTTCCGCCAGGCACTGGCGCTGACCCGACGGGTCCGGCTCGCCCTGGAACCCGACCACATCACGATCCGCCCCGATCCGGGAAGCGACGAATGAGGAGCGAGCCGCTACTCAGCGTGCGCGGCGTACACCGGCGCTTCCGCACCGGGCCGACCGTCGTACACGCCCTGCGCGGAGTGTCGTTCGACGTGGCCGCCGGTTCCATGGTGGCGCTCGTCGGCCGGTCCGGCTCGGGCAAGACCACCCTGCTCAACGTCATCGGCGGCCTGGACCGCCCGGACGCCGGCACCGTGCACGTCAACGGCACCGACGTCACAGTGCTCGACGACGATGGGCTGTCCCTGCTGCGCCGCGAAAAGGTGTCCTACGTCTTCCAGAGCTTCGGGTTGATCCCGGTGCTGTCGGCCGCGGAGAACGTCGCCGCCCCGCTGCGGCTGGCCCGCGTCGCCCCGGCCGATCGCGAGCGGCGGGTCGAGTTGCTGCTGGAACTGGTCGGTCTGGCCGACCACGCCCGGCAGCGGCCGGCCGAGCTGTCCGGTGGCCAGCAGCAGCGGGTGGCGATCGCCCGCGCACTGGCCGCCTCGCCCCGCCTCCTGCTCGCCGACGAACCCACCGGGCAACTGGACGCCGAGACGGGCCTGTCGGTGATGGCCCTGCTGCGCGGGATCGTGGAGTCCGAAGGTGTCACCGTCCTGGTGTCGACGCACGACGCGGTGATGATGGCGTTGGCCGACCGGGTCATCCGCATCCACGACGGGCACCTCGACGAACAGGCGGCCGGGCAGCCGTACGCGCCCGCGCCGGACGTCGGGTGACGCGACGATGAGGCTGGTCAGCCGGCGCGCCCGCGCGCAGTGGCCGTTGCTCGCCGCCCTCCTCGGGGTCGTCACGATCGGCGCGACCCTGCTGGGCACCTGCACCCTGCTGGTCACCCGCACCGCCGAGCGGGCGCTGGAGATCGCCATGGCCCGCGCCGAGCCCGCCGCCGTCGACGTGACCGTCTACACCGGCACCGTCGAGGGCCCGGACGCGCCGTCGGTCGTCGCCGACACCCGCACCGGGGTGGCCTCCGCGCTCACGCCGTTCCCGGTGACGACGACCGCGCGGGCGTCGACGGTGCTGCGGGCGCTGCCACCCACGCTCGGCAAGGGCACCACCGTCGGGGCCCAGGCGTACCTGTCGGGCCTGGACGATCTGCCGGCCCGAGCCGAGCTGGTCACCGGGCGCTGGCCGCAGCACCCCGGCGACGCGGTGCTGCTGGAGTCCACCGCCCAACTGCTCGGCCTCACCCCCGGTAGCCGGGTGCGCCTCGGCGCCGAGCTGGCCCACCCGCCCGTCCCGGCCGTCGACGTGACAGTCGTCGGTGTGGTACGCCCGCTGGCGGGGCGCGGCTGGGAGCGCGACCCGCTGAACGCGGCCGGCTCCGCCATCGGCTACCGGGACGGCCGCTTCATGCAGCCGGTCAACGCCTACGGCCCGTTCCTCGTGGACCTCGCCGACCTGGTCAGCACCGGAGCCACCGTCGACCGGATGGAGATCACCGCCCATCCGGACCTGTCCCACGCCAACCGCCGCGACCTGGAGGCCGTGGCCGAGGGCGTCCGCGATGCCGACCGCCGGCTGGCCGGCACCCTCGGCGACCGTGTCACGCTCGCCCGTGTCGCCTCCGACCTTCCGCTGACCCTGCGGGCCTCCGACGACCAACGGCACGTCACCGCCGCCGTCGTCCTCGCCATCGCCGTCCTCGGCGGCGTCCTGACCGCGGCGGCACTCGTCCTCGCCGGCAGGCTGACGGCGGGCATCCGCGCCGACGAGACCGCCCTGCGGTCCGCCGTGGGCACCAGCCGTCGCCAACTCGCCGCCACCGCGACACTCGAGGCCGGGCTCGTCGCCGCCGTCGCCGCCGCGCTCGGAATACCGGCCTCGTCGGCGCTGCACGCCGGCCTGACTCACCTGCCGCCGCTGGACGACGCCGGCCTGACCGTCCGGCCGGCCCTCGTCGGTGCCCAGGTCCTCGCGGTTGCCGGCGGCGCGCTGGTGCTCGCCGTCGTCCTCACCGTCCTGGCGATCCGGCCCGTCCCGGCAGCCGGCGACCGGCGCACCCGCCGCGAACTGCTGGCCCGATCCGGCGCCGACCTGATGCTCGCGCTCTTCGCCGCCGTCGGATGGTGGCAGCTGTACGCACAGCCCACCGCCGCCAACCCCCGCGCCGACGCGGTCCGGGTGCTCGCGCCGGCGCTGCTGCTCACCGCAGGCGCCGCCCTGGCGCTGCGGGTGGTACTGCCCGCCCTGCGCGGCGCCGACCGGCTGGCGTACCGCGCTCGTGGGCTGGCGCTTCCGCTGGCGGTCTCCGAGGCCGCCCGCCGGCCCCAGGCGGTCGCCGCCGGGCTGCTCGTCGGGCTTGCCTGCGCGGCCGGAACCTTCGGCCTCGCCCTCGACACCACGTGGCACCAGTCGCAGCGCGACCAGGCCGCGCTCTCCGTCGGCACCGACCTGACACTCGCCCTCAGCACGGCGCCGGTGGCCGGAGACGGCGCGGTCGTCAGCGCGGCCACCGCGGGGGCGGTGAGTCCGGCCCTCGACCGTGGTACGGCCGTCGGTCAGTGGCTCGGCACCGCCGGCGACGCGCCGCGCCTGGTCGCCGTCGACACCACCCGCGCAGACGCCCTGCTGCGCGGGCGGCTGGACAGCGACCGCGGCTGGGCGGACGTGGGTGCCACGCTGGCCCCGCGCACGCCGGTCACCGGCCTCGCCGTTCCGACCGGCGCCCCGCTCGTCCTGAGTGGGACCGCCGCCGGCGGCACCTCGCTCGCCGTGACGCCCCGCCTGCTACTGCAGGACGCCACCGGCCTACGCACGTCCTGCACCGGTCCCGCCGTACCGCTCGACGGCCGGGAGTTTCGGCTGCCCGGCTGCGCGACGGCCGACGGGCTGCGCCTCGTCGCGGTCGCCCTGCCGGTCACCGCCGACGCGGTCGGCGGATCCGTCGCCGTAGCCGTCACGCTCAGCGTGCCGTCCGCCGGGTCGGCGGAGAGGCCCACTGACGGATCGGATTGGACCGCCACGTCCGCGCCGCCGGTCCCGAGCACGTTGCGGGACCCGACCGTCATGGTGACCGCCACGTCGACGGGAACCGCGCTGCGGATGGCGGCGACCGTCGACCTCGGCGGTGCCGAGGACGCCGCCCGGACCCTCGTCGCCACCGCCTTTGCCGACCCCGGCCCGGTGCCCGTCGCCGTGTCCGCCCGCTTCGCCAGCGAGGTCGGTGCCCACCGGGGCAGCCAACTCAGCGTCACGGTCGGCACCACGCCCGTCCCGGTCGTCGTCACCGAGGTCGTGCCGACCGTACCGTCCGCCCCCGGCGCCGGCGCCGTCCTGGCCGACCTGGACACGCTGTCCCGCGCACGCGTCGTCACCGGTGACCTGACGTTCCCGGTCGACGCCTGGTGGGTCGGCCACCCAGCCGGTCCCGACGCCGCGGAGCGGGCCACCGCCCTGCACCTGGGCACCGTCACGACCCGCGAGGCGGAGACCGCCCGCCTCACCGGCGGCCCGCTGGGCGCCGGGCTGCCGGCCGCGCTCCGGCTCATCGTCCCGGCCGCGGCCCTGCTGCTGCTCGCCGGCGTCGTCCTGCACGTCAGCTGCGACCTACAGGTCCGCGCTGTCGAGGTGGCGCGGCTACGGGGCCTGGGGATGTCCCGGCGCGGCATCCGAGCCGTGCTGCTCGGCCAGCACGTCGGCGTTCTGCTGCCCCTGCTCACGGCGGGCGCGGCCGTCGGCGCGCTCGCCACCCGGATCGTCGCTCCGCTGCTCGTACGCTCCGACACCGGTGCCGCGCCTGTCCCGGCCGCCCAGCCGCACTGGCCGTGGCCAGCCGAGGCCGCACTGCTCGCCGTACTGCTGACCGGATGCATGCTGGCGGTCGCCGTCGTGGTCACCGTCCAGGTCCGCCGGGCCGACGCCGCGCACCTGCGGGTGGCGCCGTGAACCGGTGGCTGACCCGCCGGTGGCCGGTGCTGCACTGGCCCAGCATCCGCGGCCGTGGCCGCGCCGATGCCGGACCGCTGCTGCTCACCGCCGCCGTCGTCGCGGCCGTCGCGCTGCTCGCCGGGGCCGTGCCGGCGCTGTTCCGCGCTGCCGCCGACGACGCCGTCCAGGACACGGTCCGCCGCGCCGGCCGCGACGCGAACGTCCTCGTACACGCCGACTGGGAACGCGACAACGGCCCGACCGGCGGCCGGGTCCGGATGCCCCGCCTCGCCGACGACGTCGACGACTTCCGCGCCCGGGCGACCTATGCGCTCGGACCCGACCTGGACGCCGCGCTGCTCCCGCCCGTCGCTGCTGTCAACGGCCCGATCCTCAGCATCACCGACGGCAGCGTCCCGCGTACCTTCCAGTTCACCTACCTGTCCGACGACCTCGGCGGACCCGAGGTGACCTGGACCGCCGGCAGCGCGCCCGGCCCCACCGCCTCCGACGAGTACGTCGAGACCCCCTACGACGGACCGCCCTGGCCAGTGCAGGTCGGCCTCTCCGAGGCGGACGCCACGGCACTCGGCCTCGGCCCCGGCGATCGGATCCCGACCAAGGACGGCCAGGGCCGCGCGACGGACGTAAGGATCAGCGGGGTCTACCGACCCACGGACAGCGCCGACCCCGCCTGGCGGCTCGCCCCGGCGCTGCTGAGCCCCGTGCCCGGCGCCGACGGCGTGGGCATCACCCGGTTCGGCGGCCTGCTGTCGCGCGCGTCGTTACCGGACGCCCGGCTCGCCGTGAACGAGGACCAACTGCGGCGTACCGTCCACTTCGCACCCTTTCCCGACGCGCTCACCTGGGACGCCACCGCGCCGCTCGCCAGCCAGGTGGTCACGCTCAAGGCGACCTCCGGCTCATCGAACGACCGCGACCAGTCCCTGAGGTGGGAATCGCAGCTCGACACCGCTCTGCGCGACGCCCGTACCCAGATCAGCGTCTCCTCCGCACAGGCCGCCGTCCTGCTCGCCGGGGTGCTGACCGCCACGGCACTGGTCCTGCTACTCGCCGCCGACCTGCTGGTCCGCCGCCGTACCCCGGCGCTGAGCGCCGCCCGGCAGCGCGGCGCGGCGCTACCCGACCTCGGTGCGGAACTGATCATCGAGTCCACGGTGGTGTCCCTGTCGGCCGCCGCCGTCGGGCTCACGCTCGCCCGCGCTGCCGCTCCGGGCGTCTCCTGGACCTGGGCCGTTCCCGTGGTCCTGGCCGGTGCCGTCGCCGGGCCGGCATTCGGCACCCTCGCCGCCGCCCGCGCCAGCCGCGACCGGCGCCAACCCGCCAACCCGGCCGCTCGGCGTTGGATCCGGGCCACCGGCCAGCTGCGCCGCGCCGCCGTGGAGGCCGCCGTCCTGATCGCCGCGGTCGCCGCCTTCATCACACTGCACCAGCGCGGGCTCCTGCCCGTGGCCCCCGCCGGCGACACCGGTGAGCCGACCGGCGACCTGATCCTGCCGATCAGCGCCCTCTCTCTCGGCGCGCTCGTCGGCGCGCTCGCCCTGCTCCGGCTGGTGCCCGTCGGGGCGCGCTTCGCGCTCCGACAGGCCCTGCGCTCGCGCCGCCCGTTGGCCGTGTTCGGTGCCGCCCAGGCGGCCACAACGGCCGGGCGCGCGCTGCCGCTGCTGGTTCTGGTCAGCACCACGGCGCTCACGTCGTTCGCGCTCATCCTCGGCACCACCATCACCCGGGGGATGGCCGACGGCTCGTGGAGCACCGTCGGCGCCGACGCCCGACTCGACATCGGCACCGATGCCGAGACCGCCACGCCCGCACTCGCCGAGCGCATCGCCGCCGCACCAGGGGTAGGACAGGTCGTCGTCGCGCAGGTGACCGACTCGGCGCGCGTCTTCACCGAATCGACGCCGCTCACCCCACGACTGGTCATCGTGGACACCGCCGCGTTCCAACGTCTGCTGGCCACCACCCCGCTGCCCGACGCGCCAGCGCTGGCCCGGCTCAGGGCACCCGGCCCTGGCCCCGGGATCGTCCCCGCGCTGGTCCGATCGAGCGACGGCGAGCTGCGGACCGGCACGCAGTTGCAACTACCCCGGGACGGCGCTCCGGCGATCCATCTCGCTGCGGTCGGTACCGCTCCCTCCGTCGGCGGCGCCGGCGACGTCGTCATCGTGGACGCCGCTGCCCTCGCCGCCGCCGGACTGCCCGCCGTCCCGGATACGGTCTGGGTGACCGGCCCCGGCGCGGCGCGGGCCGTGTCGAACAGCGGCGTCACCGCCGACGTCGTGCTGCGCGCGGACGTCCTGCGGGCGCAGCGAGCGGCTCCGCTGACCGCAGGGCTGCTGGGGCTGGCGTGGACGGCCGCCGCGGTGCTGCTGGCGCTGGGACTGCTCGGCCTCGCGCTCGCCGCCGCCGCGGGTGCGTCGCAGCGGTGGCAGACCCTGACCCGACTGCGGACCCTCGGCCTGCGGCCACGCGACGCCCGTTGGGTCGCCGCCGCAGAGGTGCTACCCCCGGTCGTGGTCGCCGCGGTGTGCGGCCCGCTCCTCGGGGCCCTGCTCGCACGCCTGACGCTCGGCCCGCTCGACGTGCGACTGCTCACCGGCCAGGGCGCCGACCCGGCGGCGGTCCTGCCGTGGTGGTTGCTCGGCCTGGTGAGCGTGGCCCTGCTGGCGGCGGCCGTCACTGTCGTACCGGTCGAGTCGGCGCTGCGGCGACGCGACCGGCTGAGCGAGGTACTCCGCGCCGGCGAGTGAGCGGTACCCGCGAGCCGGCGGTGCCGCAGCTCGCCGGCCGCAAGCAGCCCCGACCCGCGCGGCGGACGGGTAGCGCTGCCTTCACCAAGGGCACATGGTCGGGCGTGGATCGATGTCCTACCATCGCCGGATGGGCAACGGCACAGCCTCGGCGGATGCCCCGAAACCGCCGTCCGGCCGACCCACGGTGGGCAGGCTGCTCCGGACGTACCGCCTGCACAGCGGGCTGACCCAGCGCGAGCTGGCGGTCCGTGCCGGCCTCAGCATCGCCGCGCTCCGGGACCTGGAACAG
The DNA here is from genome assembly GCF_029626145.1 of Micromonospora sp. WMMD961. Lineage (NCBI taxonomy): Bacteria > Bacillati > Actinomycetota > Actinomycetes > Micromonosporales > Micromonosporaceae > Micromonospora > Micromonospora sp. WMMD961. Next base: position 2,117,747 of record NZ_JARUBJ010000002.1, on the reverse strand, counting down.
GGCCGGAGCACCAGGCCGAGACACGCTTCGGTGATGGCTATCGCGGCAGCGCTCGGCCTCGACGATGGGGCCAGGGAAGCGCTGCACACCTCGGCCGCCGCGGCGACGCGGGCGTACGAGCCGGGCCGGGTGGCCGACCCCGGTGCGCCCGTACAGATCCGGGTGCTGGGGCCGCTCGAACTTCGACGCGGGAACGAAACCGTCGCCGTCGGCTCGGCCACCCAACGGGTACTGCTCGCGAAGCTCGCCCTCGGCGCCCCGGAACCGGTCCCCCGGGACTCCCTCCGCGAACTGCTGCGGGGCCGTTACTCGTCGGAGGACGCGACGAAGCTACTGCGTACGCACCTCACCCGACTACGCCGGCTGGTCGAGCCCTCGGGCCAGCGCCTCATCGTCCCGACCCCGTCGGGCTACCGCCTCGTCGCCACCGCCGAACAGCTCGACCTGGCCCGACTCCGGCAGTTGGCTGCGCAGGCGCACGACGCGTCGCCCGAGTACGCGCTCACGCTCCTCGCCCGGGCGGCGGAGCTGTGGCGGGGCGGGTGCGACCTGGACGAGCTGGCCGGCGACCCGCTGCTCGCCTCGGTCACCGAGGAGTACGCCACCCTGCTGCGGCGCTTCGCCGAGGTCGCCCGGGACGTCGGCGAGCCGGAGCGGCCGCTGCCGCACCTGCGTGAGCTGGCCGATCGGTTGGAGTTCCACGAGCCGCTGCACACCGCACTGATCGTCACGCTGGCGGCCAGCGGACGGCAGGCGGAGGCGCTGGCGGCCTACCAGCGCGTTCGGGCCAACCTGCGCGAACAGCTCGGGCTCGATCCCGGGGAGCTGCTACGGGACGCCCACGTAGGTGTGCTCCAGCAGCGCGGGCGGGTACCCGGGAGGGCGGCCCGCAACGTGGTCCAGCAGCTGCCGGCCGCCCCGGCCGGGTTCGTCGGCCGGGAGCCGGAGCTCGCCCGCATCGTCGCCGCCGTCGCGCGTACGGGGCACGAGCTGCGGCACGCGTCGTCGCGAGTCGTCCTCGTACACGGTGCGGCCGGATCGGGGAAGACCGCCCTGGCGCACACCGCCGGGCACCGGCTGCGCCCGCGGTATCCCGGCGGCCAGCTCTATGCCGATCTGGGCGGCGCCTCAGCCGAGCCCGTTCCCCCGACGGCGGTCCTCGGCCGGTTCCTGCGGGCGCTCGGCGTGCCCGTCGACCGCGTCGGTGGCGACCTCGTCGAGGACTCGGCCCTGTTGCGTACCGAGTTGGCCGGGCGCCGGATGCTCGTCGTGCTCGACAACGCGAGCGACGCGGCGCAGGTGCTGCCACTGCTGCCCGGTACCGGCCGAAGTGACGTCCTGGTCACGAGCCGGCGGCTGCTGCGCGGGCTGGAGGTCGCGGCCTCGGTGCCGCTCGGCACCCTGACGGCGGCCGAGTCGCTCGAGATGATCGCGGCCGCGGCCGGCGGCGAGCGGGTCGCAGCCGACCCCCGGTCCGCGCAGGAGCTGACGGGCGTCTGCGGTCACCTTCCGCTCGCATTGCGGATCGCGGCGGCGCGGCTGGCGAGCCGTCCGTCGTGGACGATCGGCGACCTGGTGCAGCGGCTGCGTGACGAGAGTGGCCGCCTCGCCCAGCTCGACGACGGGTCGACGAGCGTACTGGCCAGCTTCCAGCTCAGCTACGACAGTCTCAGCGAACCGGCCCGGCGCGCGTTCCGGCTCTGCGCGCTGCACCCCGCGCAGGACTTCGGAGTGACCGCCACCGGCGCCCTGCTCGACACGGACGACGCCACGGCCGAGCGGATCCTGGACGAACTGCTCGACGCCAACATGCTGCTGCAGTACTCGGCGCACCGGTTCCGGTTCCACGACCTGCTCCGGCTCTACGCCGGCAAGCTGGTCGAGGCGGAGACCGGCCGGTCCCGGCACGACGCCTTCGCACGGCTGCTGGCCTCGTACGCCGAACGGGTGACCGCCGCGATGGACTGGGTGCTACCCCAGATGGTCCGGCTCACCGGCCATCCCCGGCCGGAGGACCAGTTCCCGGACGAGAAGGGGGCGGCGGCCTGGCTCGCCGCCGAGACGAGCGCGCTGGTGCTGCTGGCCGAGCAGGCGGGCCGGGACGACGGGCTCGCCGACTTCGCCTGGCGGATCGCCGACCAGCTGCGCGGCTACTTCCTGGTCAACCCGCACGTGGACGGCTGGACCCGGATCGTCGGGGCCGGCTGGTCGGCGGCGGAGCGTTCGGCCGACCGCCGGGCGCGGGCGGCGATGCTGATGTCCAGGGGGCAGGTCCGGAGCATGGTCGGTCGCGACCTCGAAGGTCTCGAGGACGCGCTCACCGCCCTGCGGCTGGCGCAGGAGTGCGGCTGGGACGCGGCGGCGGCCTACCTCTCCCACAACGTCGGCTGGCAGTACTACGAGTTCGGCCGGCTGGCCGACGCCGAGACGTGGTTCGGCCGAGCCCTCGACCTGACCGCGTCCGAGCCCCTGGGGCACATCCGCGCGGCGGTCCTGAACGGCATCGGCATGATCATGCTCGACCGTGGTCGCTGCGAGGACGCCGCGACGAGCCTCACCGCCGCGCTGGAGATCAACAAGGCGACGGGGCGCTCGCGTTCCGCGCTTGTCAACCGGGGAAACCTGGCGAGCGTACTCCGGCAGCGTGGTGAACTCGTCGACGCGGCCGAGCAGCTCGACACCGTCCTGCGCGGCTACCGGCGGCGCGGCGACCTGCGCGGCGAACTGTCCACCCTGGACGAGATGAGTCGGCTGGAGATCGACCGGCGGAACCTCGCCAGCGGGTTGAGCCTGGCCCGGCAGGCACACGATCTCGCGGGCAAGACGTACGACCGGCGGGCCCAGGCGATGACCGCCGGCACGCTCGGAAACGCGCTCCGGGAGAACGGCGAGATCGCACAGGCGCTCGACGTACTCCGGGACGGGGTTGCGATGGCGAGGCGGCACTCGTACCGCTATCTGGAGACCAGGGCACGGGTGGGCCTGGCCGGTGCCCTGGCGCTGGCCGGTGAGCCGGATGCGGCCCGGCACGAGGCCGGCCGGGCCGAGCGGGTCGCCCACGACCTGGGGTTCGGAACGCTCGCAACAGAGGCGAGGGCGATCGGGGCGGACCCGCCGGCTCCCGACTAACCGGTGACGCCGACTAGCCGGTAGTAGCCCAGCGGGGACTTGTAGTCGACGCTCATGTAGCCGATCCCCGACGCCGGGGACATGGCCGAGTACAACTGCCCACCGCCCGCGTACTGGCCGACGTGGCCGTCGTAGAAGACCAGGTCTCCGACCTTGAGCTGGCTGCGGCTGACCCGGATGGCGTCGCGGCTCTTCAGGTTGGTGAGGTCGGCATTGTTGTTGTTGGCCTCCGAACGCGCCCAGTCGTACTGCTGCGCCGACGACCTGACGCCGCCCCAGCCGGGGAAGTTGACCACCCGCTCGTAGGCGAACTTGACCAGGCCGGAGCAGTCGAACGCGTCCGGACCGTCAGCGCCCAGGACGTAGGGCTTGCCGTCCTGGTTGAGGGCGTACTGGTAGGCGAGCCGGGTGTAGTTGTAGGTCTTCTTCGTCACCGAGCACTCGGTGCCCTGCTCGGTCGTACCGTTGCTGACCTTCACCTCCAGGTGGTTGAACTGGGCGATCCCGGCCGGGTCCCAGGACATGCCGCCCCCGCTGGCAGAGGCGCCGTAGCCGCCGTCGACCCCGAACACCACCTCGTCGTTCCGGAAGACCCAGCTCCGGCCGTTGCCGGAGTCATCCCGGGCGGCGATCTTGATCAATGGCGACCTGCCGTCCGAGCTGGTGTCGGTGAGTTCCCAGTGCACCTTGGCGGTGCGGGTACCCTCCCACTCGACCTGGATGACCGCGCGGGCGCCCGGGCAGCCGACCGGGATCTCCAGGCTCGGGTTGTCGATCGGCGCGGCCGAAGCCGGCGTGGCCATGGCGACGCTGGTGGCCAGGAACACCGGTACGGCAAGCAGCAGCGCGGGAAGTGACCGGCGTCGCCGGCCGGGCGTCTTCGTGAGCATTCGACTCTCTCCCTTGGTTCGTCCGTACTTTGATCGGACTTCAGGGAGACTAGGAATCCGGCTGGCGCCGCCGATTCCCGTACCTCACCCGTACCGGGACGCCGCCGACGCGCGAGGGCACGACGGCGTCACCGGATGCCGGCACGTACGCCGACCAGGAGGCCCTTGCCGGAGAGGCGTTGCATACCGCTCGGGTAGTGATGAACCAGATGGTGCTACAGATCGACGTAGTCGATGATGTCCATCCGGATCGAGAGATTCAGGGATCGCTCGAATCTCGAACACACCAGACCGGACGTCGATCTTGTCCGATCTGGTGTGCATCAGCAATACGTGGTGGGCGATACTGGGTTTGAACCAGTGACCTCTTCCGTGTCAAGGAAGCGCGCTCCCACTGCGCCAATCGCCCGTGGCGACCGCCGAACCCGGCAGTCAGGCCCCGATGGGGCAGATCGCGAGCGGACGACGGGATTCGAACCCGCGACCCTCACCTTGGCAAGGTGATGCGCTACCAGCTGCGCTACGTCCGCGCGCCCCCGACTCGCGTCGGCGACAGGTGCGACTCTACCCGATGCCAAGATCGGCTGGCACGGCACCCTGGGCGGCCGGCGGTTGCGCCGGTCGCCTCCGGGGTACTGAAGGGTCCGACAGCGCACCACACCCCCTTAAGGAGGCTGTCGTGGGTATCGGCACCAGCATCTTCCTGATCGCGCTCGGCGCGATCCTCACTTTCGCACTGGACGCCAGCGTCGGCGGCGTCAACCTCGACGTGGTCGGCTGGATCCTGATGGGAGCCGGTGTGCTCGGCCTGATCATGACCACGCTGGTCTGGGGCCGGCGTCGCGAGGTCGTCACCACGACCGAGCAGCCGGTGGAGTACCGCCAGGTCGAGGAGCGGCGGGACATCGCCCCGCCGATGTGACAACACCGCTGGCAGAGCCGCCAGATCGACGTGATTCCGGGGCGGCCGCCTCGTCGAAAGCGGCCGCCCCGAATGCTCGATTCCTCATTCGGGTGACGGCCGACCACCGTGGCCGGTGGCTCAGTCCAAGCAGGTGAGCGCGACCTCGGCGTAGCGCGTCAGCGCCGCCCGATCCGGGTTGATGGCGCCCATCACCCGCAGGCCCTGGAGGCTGGTCACCAGGAAGCCGGCCAGATCCGTGGCGCTGCGGCCGGACGTGATCTGGCCCCGCAACTGCGCCTCGGCCAACAGGTCGTAGAGCGCCGCCTCCAGGGACTGGGTGGTCGAGCGGAGCCGGTCGGCGACCCGGACGTCCTGGTGGGCCCGTTCCATCGACGCGCCGACGATCAGACAGGAGAGGTGCCGGCCGTCGCCGGTGATGTCGTCGACAGCGCCGATGAACACCTCCCGGATGACCGCTCGCGCGTCGTTGCCGGAGCGCAGCAGGTCGACCATCGGCGCGGCGTACCGCTGCCGGTACAGGTCCAGCACCGCCAGGTAGAGGCCGTCCTTGCTGCCGAACGCGGCGTAGATCGAGCCGCTGCCCAGGCCGGTCGCCTCCGACAGGTCGCGCATCGAGGTGCCCTCGTAGCCCTTGCGCCGGAACACGTCCATGGCGGCCTCGACGGCGGTGTCGAGGTCGAACTCACGGGTACGTGCCATGGCTGAACGCTACCCGTGATCTGGAACGATCGACAAAGTACTGCTGGTCACAGCCTGTTCTCGCCGGCCGAGGAATGTCCGGCTCGGTTACGATCCAGACCATGGCGTCTCTGGACACGGTGCTGGCCGCGCACCGGGCGTACCTGCTCGGTTGGAACATCGGTCCGGTCGGCGGTCCGGATCTCCCGACCTACCGCAGCGACGTGCCGCACCCGACTCTCAACGGCGTGCTGCGCGTGGCCGGGCGCGCACCGCAGGACGCGCTCGCCGAGGCACGGCAGCGCCTGCACGGCGTACCCCGGGTGTGGTGGGTTGGTCCGGACAGCGACCCCGGCGCGGCCGACGGCCTGGTCTCCCTCGGCGCCGCCGAGATCGCCCGCCTGCCGATCATGACTGCGGTGGTCGACGAGGCGGCGGAAGGCCCGTCCCCGGCCGGTCTGCACATCGCCGAGACCACCGACCTGGCCGCGTTCGTCGCGGCCTATGCCCGGGTGTCCGGAATCCCGACGGACGGCGTGGCGGCGACGATCGAGCGGGAGAAGGCGTTCTCCGGCGACGGCACGGTGATCAGACTGGCTGGCCACCTGGACGACGGCCAGGTCGTCGGAACGGCCGTCGCCTGGCTCAGCCACGGCCTGGTCACGCTCTACTTCGTGGGTACGCAGCCCGAGCAGCGCCGCAGGGGCGTCGGCGCGGCGATGACCAGGGCGGCGCTGCGTCTGGCCAGCGAGCGGGGCGCCCGCACCGCCGCACTCACCTCGTCGCCGATCGGCGAGTCGGTCTACCGCCGCCTCGGGTTCCGGCCGGTGGGCGAGTTCCGCGTGTTGACGTTCTGAGCCCTGCCCGCCGACCGGGCCGGGACGCGCGACGTCAGCGAATCCGAGTGGATCACGATGGCTACCAGCCGGAAACCATTGACTATGGGGTTCAGACAGCGTTGTCTTTCACTGGCACCTGGGGAGGTACAACAGTGATCGATGGCGTGTCCCTCGTGTTCTGCGTGACCGCCGACGTGTCGGTACGCGAGCGGATGGTGCGGCGGCTCGACGGGCTCGGCACCCTGGTGATCTGCACCGACCTCGCCGAATTGCAGGCGATGATCGGCCCGCCCGTGATCGGCGGACCGGCCCCGCTGGTCAGCCCGACGGCCGGGTCCACCGTCGCTGCCACCCCTCCGGCCGCCGCCACCGCCCCGACCGCCGCCGCCGCCAACCGGATCGACCTCGGCGACCTGGCGATCGACCCGCTCGACCACCTGGTGACGTGGCGCGGACAACCGCTGGCCCTCACCCGCCTCGAACGCAACCTGCTCACCCAACTGGCCACCGCGCCGGTCGGCGTCTGGACGTACGAGCGGCTCTTCGAGTCGGTCTGGGGCTGCGCGTACCTCGGCGACACGTCGATCCTGCACTCGGCGGTGAAGCGGTTACGCCGCAAACTGCGCGCCGCCGACGACACCCTGCTCGTGCACACCGTGCGTGGGATCGGCTACCGACTCAGCGTCGACTGACGGGCCCGGGCATGACCCCACAACACAGCAAAACGGCTCGTCACCGGTGATCGGTGACGAGCCGTTTTCCTCTGGTGGGCGATACTGGGTTTGAACCAGTGACCTCTTCCGTGTCAAGGAAGCGCGCTCCCACTGCGCCAATCGCCCGTGCTTGTTGCCGAGGTGGGGACGGGATTTGAACCCGCGTACACGGCTTTGCAGGCCGTTGCCTCGCCTCTCGGCCACCCCACCGAGGTTGCCCCCGTCATGCGTGGCGGCAGCTCCGAGCGGACGACGGGATTCGAACCCGCGACCCTCACCTTGGCAAGGTGATGCGCTACCAGCTGCGCTACGTCCGCACGCCCCCGGACGTTCCCGGGTGACGGATGAGAACTTTAGCCGAGCCGGTGAACGACTGCCAACTCGGGGTCGCCTCGGCGCGTCCTGCCTGTCGCGGACGAGATCACCGCCATCCCAGGCGGGCTTCCTAGGAGGATGGTCTGGTGATCCGACCTGCCGTCGACAGTCACACTCCGGCACCAGCAGGCAACGATCGTCATCACCGTGTCGCAGATCGACCGGCGGACGCGCCCGCACACCGGATTCCGGCGGCAGACCTCGGTGAATGCTTCCCGAAAGAACGACCGACGGCACCCCGAGGAAGTGTCCGGCTTCCGACTGACACAGCGTGGGCTCAGCACGCAGCGGTAACTGTTCGTGTTCACTCGGATGGGCTACGGTAACGGTCGTGACGAGACGTGCGGCCGAGATCCGCCTGGATGCCCTGCTGCGCACCGCCTGCGACGTGATCGTGGAGCGCGGTCTGGCCAACACCCGGACGGCGGACGTGGCGAATGCCGCCGGCGTGAGCCAGGCCCTGGTCTTCTACCACTTCGCCACCAAGGAACGGTTGCTCGCACAGGCTTTCGCGTACGCGGTCGAGCAGGATCTGGCCCGACTGGACGCGGTGACCCGATCCTCGGCCCCGCCACTGACCAAGCTCCGCCGGATCCTCAAGCTCTACACCCCGGCCGGGCGGGCAACCTCCTGGTCGATGTGGATCGACGGCTGGTCCGAGTCGCTGCGCACTCCGGAGTTGGAGAAGGTCTCCCGCCGGCTCGACCTGCGCTGGCGCCAGGACCTCGCCGCGGTGATCTCCGCCGGGGTGGCCGACGGCACCTTCCAGTGCGCCGACCCGGACGGGGCCGCCTGGCGGATCAGCGCGGTCATGGACGGGCTCGCCGTCCAACTCGCCGTGCACGACCGGGTGATCTCCCGTCGGCAGTTCGGCGAGTGGGTCCGGCTGGTCACCGCCCGGGAGCTCGGCCTGGACCCGGCCGACCTGGACTGAGCCCGGCAGCCGGCACCATTCCTCACCAGACCGGGCAAAACGGCTCATCCCGCCCCGCCGACCGGAACAATCGGCAGCATGGATCTTCTGGAGGCGTACCGCCGGAGCCTGGCCGAATTCGTCGACCGGGTGGACCAGGTCGAACCCGGCCAGTGGTCCGACCCGACACCCTGCTCGGACTGGGACGTCCGCACGCTGGTCAACCACGTGGTGACCGAGGACCGGTGGAGCGTTCCGCTGCTGGCCGGCCGGACCATCGACGAGGTCGGCGACCGGTTCGACGGTGACCAGCTCGGCACCGACCCGATCGAGACGGCGCGGGAGGCCGCCGCGCAGGCCGAGATCGCCGCCACCCACCCCGGCACGATCGACCGCACCGTGCACCTCTCCAGTGGCGACACCCCGGCCGCGGAATATCTCCAACAGCTCCTCGCCGAACACCTCATCCACGGCTGGGACGTGGCGGTGGCGATCGGTGCGCAGCCTCGACTCGACCCGGACGCCGTGCGCGCCGCGGCCCAGTGGTTCGCCGGACAGATCGACGACTATCAGCGCAACAACCTGGTCCAGACCGGGATACGGGTGCCCGACGACGCCGACGAACAGGACCATCTGCTGGCCGCGTTCGGCCGCGACCCCGACTGGGCGCCGAGCGATTGACCACGCCGACGCGTCAGCTCCGCCGGTGGACGTTGGCGCGGGAGCGGTCGCCCTCGTAGTGCGCGAGCACCCGGGGGTCCATCACCCGCCGCCACAGCGGCGGCACCAGCGCGACGACCACCATGGTGGCGTAACCGGCCGGCAGCTGCGGTGAGGTGTCGAAACTGCGCAGCGTCTGGTAACGGCGCAGTGGGTTGGCGTGGTGGTCGCTGTGCGGCTGGAGCTGGAAGAGGAAGACGTTGGTCACCGTCCGGTCGCTGTTCCAGCTGTGCCGCGCGTCGACCTTCTCGTAGCGACCGCCGACGGTGCGTTGCCGCGCCAGCCCGTAGTGCTCCAGGTAGTTGACCACCTCCAGCAGCGAGAAGCCGACCACCGCCTGAAGGGCCAGGAACAGCAACACCCCGGGGCCGAAGGCCACTGTCAGCGCCGCGTACAGGACCAGGGTCATGGCCCAGGCGTTGAGCACGTCGTTGCGGTGGTTCCAGGGTGACCGGCCACGGATGCGGAACCGGCTGGTCTCCAGCCGCCAGGCCGAGCGCAGGCTACCGAAGACGGTACGCGGCCAGAACGCCCAGAAACTCTCCCCCAACCGGGAACTGGCCGGGTCCTCCCGGGTGGCGACCCGCACGTGGTGGCCCCGGTTGTGCTCGACGAAGAAGTGCCCGTACCCCGCGGGTGCCAGGGCCACCTTGGACAGCCAGCGCTCCACGCGTTCCCGCTTGTGGCCCAGCTCGTGGGCGGTGTTGATGGCGATGCCGTTCACGACGCCGACCGTGGCGACCAGACCGACCGCACCGGGCACCGTGAGTGCCTCACGCGTCCACACCGCGCAGCAGAGCACCAGGGCCGCGTACTGGGCCGGCAGGTAGAGGTAGGTGAGCCAGCGGTAGTACCCGTCGGCGGACAGCCGGGGCACCGCCCCCTCGGGTGGGTTGCGCCGGTCGTCGCCGAGCAGCAGGTCGACCGCCGGGATCAGGCCGAAGACGACGACCGGGGTGAGCCACCAGGCCCAGGCCCCACCGCCGGCCCGCCAGAGGGCGAAGCCGGCGAAGGGCAACGCCGGTACCAGCAACGCCAGCGGCCAGAGCGGCTTACGGCGGTCCCGCCAGGCGGCGGGTTCGACGGTCAGATCGGCATCGACGGCCATGACCAACCTCCGGTATCGCGTCCTGCACCGACTGTGGCAGCTGGCCGGCGAATTTACAAGGCCGCGTGTTTTGTAAAGTTGACACTTCTCGATCGATGCTCGTTCACCTCGCCGCCGCCATCGTCGACTGATATTCACGGGTCATCCCCGATGAGCCGGCGTCGACGCCGGCTCATCGCCGTCCTGGCGACGACGGCGACGGTCGCCGCGCTGCTCCCCACCGGCGTGAGCACCGCAGCTCCCAGCGGCAGCACCCCGTCCGCCGAGCGCAGTTCCGGACCGTTCGCCGAGGGCCACGAGCCCGCCGACGCCGACCCCGGACACCGTGGAGATGGTGGCCGGCACGTACGACCTGCTGGCCGTCGGGCCCGGCTTCGGGCACCAGCGGCTCAGCGTGGTCGCCACGGCCGGCAAGCAGGGGTACGTCGACCTGCGGATGAGCCGTAACCTCGCCTCCACCGCCTCCGGGGCCACGATCACCGGCGACGGGGTCAACCTGGACCGGGTCGCCGACGACACCGAGGCGACCAACTGGGCCAGCCTGGACGGGGTGGCCGGCCGGCAGCGCGGCGGGCGCGTTCCCCGGCGGGGCGTACCGCGCGTGCGTCCGGGACATCAACCTGCGGACGTTCGCGGTGCCCACCACCCTCGCCACCCACCTGCGGCTGGAGGTGCTGGCCAGCCAGTGCACGGGTGGTCCGCAGTACGCGGGCGAGCAGGACGACGACCCGGCCACGACGACGGACTGCGCGACCGCCAGCCCGGCCCGGTCCCAGGTCAGGATCGCCGAGTTCCAGGCGTTCTCGAAGTGACACCGTGGGGCCGGCGGCAGGTCCGCCGGCTCCCCCGGCCTCCGGTCAACGGCGGGCCGTTCGCCACCGGTCGACGGGCATCGGCCGCTCCCAGCGTCGGTCCGCGGGCGGGTCGTCGGTCTCGTCGACGCCGTCGGCCGAGGACCGGGTCAGCTGCCGCAACCGCAGCAGCAACCCCATCCCGAGGAACAGCAGCAGGCCGCCGAGCAGGAACGCGGCCTGCACCGCGCCGAACCCGCCGGACTGCGAGACCGGGCGGCCGGCCGCCGGTGGCGCGGCGTCGACCGGGTAGTCCCCGACCGGCTCCTCCACCGTCGTGCTCTCCTCCTCGGCCGGCGCGCTCGATGGTTCGCTGGGCTCCGAGGGCGTGGCGGTCGGCTTCGGGGTGCTGGTCGGGGTGCCGCCGGCACCCACCACCGAACGGGTGGCGGTCTGCCGGGCCAGCAGGCGCGAGTTGGCGTCATACGCCTCGGCGGCGAGGGTGACCCGCCCCTGGGTGACGTCCTCGGCGAAGGCCACCCGGTAGCGGGCGGTGACCGTGCGGCCGGGGCAGAGGGTGCCCGGGTCGAACTGCCGGTCGGTGAGCCGGGCCACGTCACCGTCGGTCCGGATGTCCAGGGGGAAGTCGCCGGCCTCCTCCACCCGGTCCATCTTGACCTGGTCGAGTCGGAGGCCCTGCACGCTCAGCACCATCGACCAGCGCACCTTCACGCAGCCGCCGCGCCGGTCGGTCCGGGAGACGACGGCCGACACCGTGCGCACCTGCTCGCCGGCGGTGAACCGGGCCGGCAGCCCACTCAACTCGGTGGTGAACGCCGCCTGCGCCGGGGCGGCCAATGCCAGCTCCACCCCGCTCAGACAGGCCAGCACCACCCCGACCCGCACCGCGTACCGCCGCACCGTCACCACCGCCGCCCTCCGTTCGGTCGTCTCCACCTGGCAACGCTAGGAGCAGCGGGTAGGCGCGACCAGACGGGTGTGTTCGCACCGGGCGGCAAGGACGGGAGGGGTTTTCACCGACCGTGGTGAACCGGTCACCACTCCCCCGCGACACGCCCGGAGTCGAGCCGCTGGGACAATCGGCGACGTGTCCGAGCTCTCCAGCACGTTCGTCCGGCTGCACGCCCGGCTCACCCCGGTGGCGTTCGTCCCCGAGGTGCGACTGCACCAGGCGGACGAGCCGATCGGGCTGTGGGAGCTGACCGAGGGCCAGTTCTCCAGCGACCGGCCACCGCCGTTCTGGGCGTTCGCCTGGGCGGGCGGGCAGGCGCTCGCCCGCTACGTGACCGACCACCCGGAACTGGTGGCCGGCCGCCGGGTGCTCGACCTCGCCTCCGGCTCCGGCCTGGTGGCCATCGCCGCCGCCCGGGCCGGCGCGGCGTCCGTACGGGCCGTCGAGGTGGACGAGCTGGCGGTCGCGGCGGTCGCGCTGAACGCGGAGGCCAACGGGGTACGCGTCGACGCCGAGTTCGGCGACATCCTCGACGGCGACGCCGGGGACGCCGAGGTGGTGCTGGCCGGCGACGTCTTCTACAGCGACGCGATGGCTCGCCGGTTCCTGCGGTTCCTGCTCCGCGCCACCCGGGCCGGCGCACCGGTGCTCGTCGGTGACCCCGGCCGGGCGTTCCTGCCCCGGGACCGCTTCGACGAGCTGGCCGTGTACGACGTGCCGGTGCCGGAGGCGTTGGAGAGCGTCCGGGTGAAGCGCACCACCGTCTGGCGACTGCGGGCCGGGCTGCCGGGGGCGTCCGGCTAGCGTGTCCGGGTGCTGTTCCGCAGCTGGGCGCAGGTGGCCGACCCCGCATGGCCGGACGTGGCCCGGGTGCCGGACCACGTCGGCGGCACCCACCTGGTCGTCACCCGACACGCGTTGGTCCGTCAGGTCCTCGCCGACCCGGTCACCTATCGGCCGGACAACGCGCTGGACGCGGTGACGCCGATGCCGGTGACCGCCCTGCGGGTGCTCGCCGGGCACCGGTTCCGGCTACCGCCGACCCTGGCGAACAACTCGGGCGTCAGCCATCCGCAGATCCGGGCGATCGTCGCGGACGCGTTGCACCCCGCCCGGGTCGCCGCGCAACGGCAGTGGCTCACCGCGCTGGTCCGGGACCGGGTCGCCCGGCTCGCCGCCACGCTCGACACCGGCGAGTCGGTCGACCTGTACGCAGACCTCGCCGCCGACCTGCCGCTGCTGGTGCTGGCCCGGCTGGTGGAGTTGCCGGACGCCCCGGTCGGCGCGGTCAAGGACTTCGCCCGTGCCGCGCTGGAGTTGTTCTGGGCACCGCTGGACGCCGACCGGCAGGTGACACTCGCCGCCCAGGTGGGACGGTTCCACCGCGTCCTGCGCGACTTCGCGGCCACCGGCGGCGGCTTGGCGGCCGAGCTGCGTGCGGCCGGGCACCCGCCGGACGTGGTGGTCGGCGCGCTCTTCTTCCTGCTGGTCGCCGGGCAGGAGACCACCTCCCAGTTCCTCACCCTGCTGCTGCACCGGCTGGCGGGCGAGCCGGCGGTACGGGCCGGTCTGCGCACCGGCGAGGTCGCCGTCGCCGACGTCGTGGAGGAGGGGCTACGGCTGGAACCGCCCATCGTCACCTGGCGGCGGGTGGCGGCCACGGACAGCACGTTGGGCCCGACGGCGGTGCCGGCGGGCACCAGCCTCGTGCTGTGGTTGGGACGCGCCGGCCGGGACCCCGCGGTCGTCGAGTCGCCCGACGAGTTCCGCCCGGGCCAACGCGGGTCACGCCGGCACCTGGCGTTCGGGGCGGGCGCGCACCGCTGCGTCGGTGACGTGCTGGCCCGGATGGAGGCGGCAGTGGTGGTGGCCGAGGCCGCGCCACTGCTGGACGGGGTGCGGGTGGTCCGTCCGCCCTGGTCCCCGGACAATCTCACCTTCCGGATGCCCGACGCCTTCGTCGTCCGACGCCCACCGGCAGCACCGGCCTGACCGGATGCTGACCTCGCTTCGGTAGGTTTCCGGGCGTGTCAGCGACCCCTGCTCGTCGGATCCTCGCCGTCGTACCAGTTCTGGCCCTGCTGGTACTGAGTGGCTGCACAGCCGGCCCGGCAGTGCACACCCGACGGATCACCGCCCACCAGCCGTCCCCGTCCGCCTCGCCGTTCGCGCCGTCGGCCTCGCCGTCCACACCGTCCACCTCGCCGTCCGCGACGGCGACGCCCACTCCGGGGAGCCTGGAGTGGTACCTGTCCCAGGTGCCGACCTTCCCCGCAGCGCCACCGCCGCAACCGGTGCCGCTGCCCGCGACCGACGCGGCCCCGTTCTGGCACCGCCTGCCGACCGACCAGAAGGTCGCCTTCATCACCATCGACGACGGTGCGCTGGCCCGCCCGAGCGCGGTGGCCGACTTCGTCTGGCGGGCGCACATCCCGGTCACCATGTTCCTGAACTCGCCTGCGGCGGAGGAGTACCCCGAGTACTTCCGGCAGATCCAGGTCGCGGGCGGGGTCGTCGAGAACCACACCATCAACCACACCTCGCTGGCCGGCCGGTCGTACGACTACCAGAAGCGGGAGATCTGCGGAGCTGCGGACAAGCTGGAGGCGCTGTTCGGCAAGCGGGCGACACTGTTCCGTCCACCGTTCGGCGAACACGACAGCACCACGTTGAGAGCGGCGCACGACTGCGGCGCGAAGGCGGTCGTGCACTGGACCGAGACCGTCCACGAGGGGAAGGTGCGCTACCAGACCCCGGAGAAGGTGGTCCAACCCGGTGACGTGCTGCTCATGCACTTCCGGCCGGCGCTGATGGACGACCTCCTCGCGGCGCTGAAGGCGATCCACCGGGCCGGGCTCACCCCGGCGCTGCTGGAGGACTACGTGCTCTGAGCCCGCCGGAGCCTGACGAAAGTCAGGGTCGGGAGGTGCCGTTCGGGCGCGGTGCGGCAACGGGTCACTCGCCTAGCGTCAACGCATGATCACATTACGTGGGTTGACGAAACGCTTCGGCGCGACCGTCGCGGTCGACGCGTTGACCGTCGACATCGCGCCCGGCCGGGTCACCGGGTTCCTCGGCCCCAACGGCGCCGGCAAGTCCACCACCATGCGGATGGTCCTCGGGCTGGACCGCCCCACCGCCGGTCAGGCCCTGGTCGGCGGGCGCGCGTACCGGGAGTTGCGCCGGCCGCTGCACGAGGTGGGGGCGCTGCTCGACGCCCGGGCCATCCACCCGACCCGATCCGGCCGGGCGCACCTGCTGGGCATGGCCCGCAGCAACGGCATCCCCACCAGACGGGTGGACGAGGTGCTGGACACCGTCGGCCTGGACGAGCGGGCCGCCCGGAAACCCGGGCGGACCCTCTCCCTCGGCATGGGCCAGCGGCTCGGCATCGCCGGCGCGCTGCTCGGCGACCCACCGGTGCTGATGTTCGACGAGCCGGTGAACGGCCTCGACCCGGACGGGGTGCGCTGGGTACGTCACCTGATGCGCTCACTGGCGGACCAGGGACGGACGATCTTCGTGTCCAGCCACCTGATGAGCGAGATGCAGCTCACCGCCGACCAGCTCGTGGTGATCGGTCGGGGACGGCTGCTCGCCGACGCGCCGACCGACGAGGTGGTCGCCCGCAGCGCGGTCGCGGTGCGGGTCCGCAGCCCGCACCCGGACGGCCTGGCCGCCCTCGCCGCGCGCCTCACCGCCGCCGGCGCGACCGTCACGGCCGCCGACCGGCACGACCTGACCGTCACCGGCACCACCGTGGACCGGGTCGGGGACCTGGCCCACGAACTGGGGGTACGACTGCACGAGTTGAGCCCGCACGGCGCGTCACTGGAACAGGCGTTCATGGAACTCACCGCCGACAGCGTCGAGTACGCCGGCGGACCGACCGGCGGTGGCGCGCGATGAGCACCCGTACCCGTGCTGGCGTCGTGGCCGCCGAGTGGACCAAACTCGCCTCGGTGCGCAGCACCTGGTGGACGGCTCTGGCCGGGCTGCTGGTGACGGCCGCGAGCGCCGGCCAACTGGCCATCTACGCCGCCAACGCCAACACCAACGACGACCCGGCCGACGACCGGGGAATCGTCACCGTCGGCAGCGTGCTGATCGACTCGGTCGAGCTGACCCAGTACGTGGTGCTGGCGCTCGGCCTGCTGGCGATCACCGCCGAGTTCACCAGCGGCACCATCCGGACCACGTTGCAGTGCACCCCGTCGCGTGGTCGCGTACTGCTGGGCAAGGCCGTCGTCGCCGGAGCGGTCACCTTCGCCCTCGGTCTGCTGCTCGGCGGCGTCGGCGCCCTGGTCGCCCGGCCGGTGCTCGGCGAGTGGGGCAGCGCCCCGGCCGCCGGCACGATCGGCGACATCGTGGCGGTGGCGGCGTACCTGGCGTTGGTCGGCGTGCTCGCCCTGGGCCTCGGCGCCGCCCTGCGCAGCGCGGTGCTGACGATCACCGTGCTGCTGGCCACCCTGATGATCGTGCCGCTGTCCCTCCAGGAGCCGGACATCGACGTGCTGACCCGGATCGCCGACGTGTTCCCCGGCGTGGCCGGCGGCCACTTCCTGGCCGGCGACACCGAGCCGTACCCCAGCCTGGTCGGGCTGCTGCTGCTCGCCGGGTGGGCCGGCGCCGCGCTCCTGCTGGGCCGGGCCGCGCTGCGCCGCCGCGACGCGTGACGCCTGCGGCTGGGCGAGGGCTCCCCGGCCCTCGCTCAGCCGTCGACCAGCCCCGCCTCGTACGCGAGGATCGCCGCCTGCACCCGGTTGCGCACGTCCAACCGGGTGAAGATGCTGGTCAGGTAGCTCTTCACGGTGCCCTCCACCAGGTGCAGCCGGCGGGCGATCTCGGCGTTGGACAACCCCGCCCCCACCAGGGCCAGCACCTCCCGCTCCCGCTCGGTCAACCCGGCGGTACGGTCCCGCGCCACCGGCCGGCGGGCCAACCGACCGGCACCCAGCTCGATCACCCGACGGGCCACCCTCGGCGACAGGTACGCCCCACCGTCGGCGACCGCGTGCACCCCGGCGATCAACTCACGTGGGTCGCCGGCCTTGAGCAGAAACCCGCTCGCGCCGTGCCCGAGGGCCCGCGCCACGTGGTCGTCCTCGCCGAACGTGGTCAGCATGATCGTCGCGGTGTCCGGCACGACCCGACGGATCTCGGCGGCCGCGGCCAGACCGTCCAGCCGAGGCATCCGGATGTCCAGCAACGCGACCCGGGGTCGGTGCGCACGGACCAGCTCCACCGCCTCGTGCCCGTCGGCGGCCTCGGCGACCACCTCGATGCCCGGATCGGTGGCGAGGATCGCCCGGACACCGGCGCGGATCATCGCCTCGTCGTCGGCCAGGACCACCCGGACCCGCTCCGCGCCGGCCGTGTCGGTGTTCACTACGCGATCCACTCCTTGCTGGCCAACCGGCCGTCGGTGAAGCAGAGCCGCCAGGTCGGCTGCGCGAGGGGGAAGTTGCCGTCGGTGTAGTACTCGCAGCCGTCCCGGTCCGCCGTCGTCGGGCGTTCCAACGGCCGCCGGGGCAACCCGGTCAGCTCCGACCGGGCCGTACCGACGCGCATCTGGTCGAAGGTGGCCCGGTCCAGCACCGTCCCGGCGGTCGCCACCGGGTAGTAGACGAGGGAGAGCACCAGGGCGAACCCGGCCGGCGCCACCAGGGCCACGAGCAGACTGCGCCGGACCCGTCGGCGAGCGTCGTGCAGCCGCCGCTCCGCGTCCACCGGCCGCTCGACCGCACCGGGATCCCCCGCGTCGGGCTCCCCGGCGTCGGACGGTGCCGCCAGGCCCAGCCCGGCGGTGTCCACCGGCGCGGTGGCCGGCAGCACCGCCCGTACGGCGAAGCCGCCGTCGCTGTCGGGGCCGGCGTGCAGCGTTCCACCGGCGAGACGAACGCGCTCGGCGAGTGCGAGCAACCCGCTGCCCTGCGACGGTGGGGCGGGCAGCGGTCCAGCCGACGGTGCGTCGTTGACGACGGCCACCTCGACCCGGTCACCCTCGCGGGTCAGGCACACGTCGACGGGAGCGCCGGGCGCGTACCGGGCGGCGTTGGTCAACGCCTCCCGCACGATCCGGTGGGCGGCGTGACCGGTCATCGCCGGTAGTTCCGCGACCACCGAGGTCGCCTCCATCCGTACCGCCATGCCGGCCTCCCGGGCACCCTCGACCAGATCGGCGACGGTCTCCCCGCTCGGACGCACCGACGCGCCCCCGTCCTCACGAAGCACCCCGATGATCTCGTGCAGTCGCTCGGTGGCGGCGGAGACACTGGCCCGCAACTCCCCCGCCGCCGCCCGGTGCCGGTCGTCGAGGTCGGCGGCGACCTCCAGAGCGGCGGCACGCAACGCGATCAGGCTGAGGTCGTGACCGAGTGAGTCGTGCATCTCCCCGGCGATCCGGGCCCGCTCGCGGAGCCGGATCCGCTCGGCGGCACCGCGCTGCTCACGGGTCGACGCCTCGAAGTGCCGCCGACCGGCGTCGGCCAATTCCTGCTGCTGACGCCGGTACCGGCCCACCAGCCAGGGGAACACCGCCGCGAAGAGCAGCACCGAGGCGAGCAGGAACCAGGTAGCCGCGCCGGTGCCGAGCAACCCCAGGTTGAGCGCCGTACCGCCGGCCACGATCAGCACGAAGACACCGGCCGCCGGACCCACCGACGCGGTGCGCCGTCCGGCGAGGTAGCTGAAGACCGGGATCGCGAACACGAAGTTGCCGTCGACGACCGACCCCAGCACCGCCAACACCAGGGCCACCAACGGCTGACGTCGACTCGCCACCACCGCCACGCCGAGCAGCAACACCTTGGCCAACGCCAGCGGCACCGCGTACGGCGCGTACGGCGGACTGAAGCCGGCATAGCCGACCGGGGCGGCCACCACCGCCCAGAGCAGCACGTCCGACACCAGACCGCGCCAACGGCCCGACCGGCCCGACGGCGAAGAGTCGAGGATCCGCACGGCGGTCAGGCTACCCACGCCCGACCTGCGCGGACACCGACGAAAGTCAGGTGTTCAGCCGCTCTCCTCGGCCCACACCCGCCAGTCGTCGAGCACCCCGTGCAAGGCCGGGGTCAGCCAACCCGGAGCGGAACGCCGGAACACACCCGGGTCCATCGCACCAGCGCCGTCCGGCACCGCACCGAGCAGGTTCGGCACCAGATCGGTGAGATTCGTCCAGTGCACCAACTCCGGCCGGGCCGGCCACGCGCCGATCACCACACCGGCCGGCACGGCACGCCGGTCCAGCGCCTCCAGCGTCAACGCCGTGTGGTTGAGCGTGCCCAACCCGGCACGGGCGACCACCACCGCCGGCGCGCCGAGCGACACCGCCAGGTCCGCCATCGTCCACGGCTCCCCCGACGGACGCAGCCCCATCGGCACCAGCAGACCACCCGCGCCCTCGATCAACACCAGGTCGTGCTTGTCGACCTCGTCGCGCACCGCGTCCACCGCCGTGTACAGCTCCAACGGCGGCAGATCGGCGACCCGGGCGGCAGCCAACGGAGCCAGCGGATCGGGATAACTGGCCAGGGTCCGGCCGGTCAGCGGAGCAGCCAGCCGGTTGACCGCGTCCACGTCGCCGGGCTCACCACCCGCCGTACCGGTCTGACCCGGTTTGAGCACGGCCACCCGCAACCCGGCAGCCTGCGCGGCGGCCGCGATCGTCGCCGTCACCACGGTCTTACCGACCTCGGTGTCGGTCCCGGTGACCAGAACCGGCCCCTCCCACCCGGTCATGGGGCGGACTCCACGATGACGTCCAGGGCCCGTTCGAACGTCGCCCGGGGCACTCCCGCGCTGACCGTCAGGCGCAGGCGGGACCGGCTGTCCGGGGTGGACGGCGGTCGGAAGCACCCCACCGCGACGCCCCGGTCCCGGCAGTCGGCGGCCCAGGCGGTCGCCGCCTCCGGGCTGGGAGCCGCCACCGAGATCACCGCCGCGTCCGGCGTGGAGACGGTCAACCCGGCCGCCCGCAGTCGGCCGACCGCCACCGCCACCCGGTCGGCCAACTCCCAGCGCAGGTCGTCGCCGCCCCGGGTCAGCCGCAGCGCGGCGTGCACCCCGGCGGCGACCGCCGGGGGCAGGGCCGTGTCGAAGATGAACGTACGGCTGGTCTCGACCAGGTGCCGCACGAACTCGGCCGGCCCGGCCACCACGCCACCCGCGCCGCCGAGCGCCTTGGACAGGGTGGCGGTGACCACCACGTCCGGCTCACCGGCCAGCTTCGCCGCCGCCACCGCGCCCGCCCCGGCCGGACCTGTCACACCCAGCGCGTGCGCGTCGTCGACCAGCAGCAGAGCGCCGTGCCGGCGGGCCACGGCGTGCAGCCGGGCCAGTGGGGCGAGGTCACCGTCGACCGAGAACACCGACTCGGTCACCACCACCGCCGGGCGACCCGGAGCGGCGGCGAGCGCGGCGGCCACCGCGTCCACGTCGGCGTGTGGCGTGACCACGGTCTCCGCACCGGAGATCCGGCAGCCGTCGATCAGGGACGCGTGGTTGTGGGCGTCCGAGACGAGCAGCGTCCGAGGTTGGACGAGTGCCCGCAACGCACCGAGGTTCGCCAGGTAGCCGGAGGAGAAGACGAGGGCACGGTCGGTGCCCAGCCACCGCGCCAGCTCGGTCTCCAACGCCTCGTGCGCGTCGGTGGAGCCGCGCACCAGGCGCGACCCGGTCGCCCCCAGCCCGTACGCCGACAGCGCGGCCGCCGCGGCGGCGGTGACCTCCGGGTGGGTGGCCAGGCCGAGGTAGTCGTTGCCGGCCAGATCGGTCATCCCGTCGGCGGCGGGACGCGGCTGCAGTCGCCGGGTCAGCCCGGCCTTCGCCCGCAGATCCGCGCGGCGGTCGAGCGCCGCCAGCCAGTCCGCCACGTCACTCCTTCACCGCCGTCCGCGCCGGTCAGCCCGACACCCGCCGGGCGAAATTACCACCCGCCCCCGACGCCCGACGGATCCACTCGCTGGCCGGTATAGGGGCTGCCAGGTCATTCCGGCTGATCGGGCCGCCTTGTAGGGTACGAGCCATGCCAGAGATCCTCGACCAGGCCCGGAGCCAGGTCCTCGGTGACGGTGTCGGCCTCGACCAGGCTGGCATCCTCGCCGTGCTGAACCTGCCCGACGAACACCTTCCCGCCGCCCTGCAGCTCGCCCACGACGTGCGGATGCGCTGGTGCGGCCCGGAGGTCGAGGTCGAGGGGATCGTCTCGCTGAAGACCGGCGGCTGCCCGGAGGACTGCCACTTCTGCTCCCAGTCCGGTCTGTTCACGTCCCCGGTGCGCTCGGTGTGGCTGGACATCCCGTCGCTGGTCGAGGCCGCGAAGCAGACCGCGGCGACCGGGGCGACCGAGTTCTGCATCGTCGCCGCGGTGCGCGGCCCGGACGCCCGGCTGATGAAGCAGATGCGCGAGGGCGTCGCCGCGATCAAGGCGGCTGTCGACATCCAGGTCGCCGCGTCGCTGGGCATGCTCACCAAGGAGCAGGTCGACGACCTGGTCGACATGGGTGTGCACCGCTACAACCACAACCTGGAGACCTGCCGGTCCTACTTCCCGAACGTGGTCACCACGCACTCCTGGGAGGAGCGCTGGGAGACGCTGCGGATGGTCCGCGACTCCGGCATGGAGGTGTGCTGCGGCGGGATCCTCGGCCTCGGCGAGACGGTCGAGCAGCGGGCCGAGTTCGCCGCGCAGCTCGCCGAGCTCAACCCGCACGAGGTGCCGCTCAACTTCCTCAACCCGCGCCCCGGCACCCCGCTCGGTGACCGCCCGGTGGTGGAGGGCAAGGACGCGCTGCGGGCCATCGCCGCGTTCCGACTGGCCATGCCACGCACCATCCTTCGGTACGCGGGCGGCCGGGAGATCACCCTCGGTGACCTGGGCACCCGCGACGGTCTGCTCGGCGGCATCAACGCGGTGATCGTCGGCAACTACCTGACCACGCTGGGTCGTCCGGCGACCGCCGACCTGGAGCTTCTGGACGAGTTGAAGATGCCGGTCAAGGCGCTCTCCGCCACGCTGTGACGACCATGACGACGACGCAGCTGTGGTGCGACAGGTGTGGTGAGCCGGCGACGGCCACCGCCCACCCGGCCTGCGCCACGGCCCGTCAGTTGGAGCCGCCCCGGTTCTGCCCCCGGTGTCGGCGGCGGATGAAGGTCCAGGTGCTGCCGGTGGGTTGGTCGGCGATCTGCGTCGAGCACGGCGAAGTCCGGGGCTGACGCGGATGCTGCGCGGGCGGGCGGTGACCCTGCGACCGGCGACGGACGCGGACGTGCCAGCCCTCGCGGCGATCCGGGCCGAGCCGGAGGTACGCCGGTGGTGGCGCGGCGACGACGACCTGAGCGATTCCGTCCGCGCCGACCTCGGCGACGACGACCTGCACGTGTACGCGATCGAGCACGACGGTCAGGTGATCGGCGCGATCCAGTGGTACGCCGAGGCCGACCCGGACTACCGCCACGCCAGCCTGGACGTCTTCCTCGACCCGGCGGTACGCGGTGCCGGCCTGGGCGTGGACGCGATCCGCACCCTGGCCCGGCATCTCATCGACGAGTACGGCCACCACCGCTTCACGATCGACCCGGCGGCGGCGAACAGCGCCGCTATCCGCGCGTACGCCAAGGCGGGTTTCCGTCCGGTGGGGGTGCTGCGCCGCTACGAGCGCGGCGAGGACGGGCGGTGGCACGACGGCCTGCTGATGGATCTGCTCGCCGACGACCTGGTGGAGTGAGCGGGCCCTTCAGTCCGCGACGCGGGCCGGCAGGATCCGCGCAACGTCGGGGAAACTGCTGCCTCCCCATGCGCGGAGGCAGCAGTTTCGGTGATGTTGCGCGGATCTTGCGGGCCGCGCTGGCTGCGCGGCCCGCACCGCCGGTCAGACGATGGTGCAGGTGGCGTTGTTCACCGTGAAGGCCGTCGGTTTCGGGTTGGTGCCGCTGTGCGCGCCGTTGAAGCCGAAGCTCACCGACGCGCCGGGCGCGAGCGCACCGTTGTAGGACAGGTTCGTGGCGGTGACCGCCGTGCCGCTCTGGCTGACGGTCGCCGACCAACCCTGACTGACGGTCTGCCCAGCCGCGAAGCTGAACCGCAGCGTCCAGCCGTTGATCGCGGTGGTGCCGGTGTTGGTGATCGTGACGGTGGCGGTGAAGCCGGTGTTCCAGTCGGTCGTGGCGTACCCCACCGAGCAGGCACCGCCGACCGGCGGGGCCGCGGTGGTCACCCCGACCGGCGCGGACGCCGCGGAGGTGTTGCCGGCCGCGTCCACTGCCACCACGTAGAACTGGTACGCCGTGGAGGCGGTCAGCCCGGACACCGCCTGGGTGGTGCCGGTCGGCGAGCCGACCAACGCGTCGGTGGTGCCGGCCTCGCGGTAGACCCGGTAACCGGTGACGCCGACGTTGTCGGTGGACGGGGTCCAGGCCAGGGTGAGCCCGGTGGCGGTGACGGCCGAGGCGACCGGCGTGCCGGGCGTGCTCGGCGCGGTGGTGTCGGCGGTGCCGGCCGGGGGCGTGGTGATGGTGAGCTTCGGCGAGGCGGCCGAGGTGTTGCCCGCGCCGTCGCGAGCCACGACCGTGTACTCGTACGACGTCGCCGGCAGCAGCGTCGTGATGGTCAACGTCGTGCCGGTGACCGGCCGGACCACTACCGTATCGCTGTTGACCTGGACTTCGCGGACGTCGTAGCCGGCGAGGCCACTGCCGCCGCTGTCGGTGGACGGCGCCCAGGTCAGCGTGACGGTGCGGGGTCCGAGGGCGGACGCCACCGGGGTGCCCGGGACGGTCGGCGCTGCGGTGTCCGGCACGACCGGCCCCGGCTCGTCGCCCCAGACGCGGGTGGTGCCGGAGTAGAGCGGCACCTTCCGGTTGGGCCCGGCGGTGGCCTGGTACGACGGGTCGTTGGTCGGGTCCCAGGTGCCACCCTCCGGCACGCCCACCTTGAACTGGACCTCCATCCGGTGCTGCGACTGACCGGCCGGGGCGATGGTGTACCCGGTGCAGTCCACCTCGACGTACCAGATGTCCCCGCTGTACTGCTTGGCCGTCGTCGGGGACGGGCAGCCCTGGGTGTAGCCGGCGGTGACCTGCACCGGACCGGTGCCGTCGGGCCGGAAGTAGTACCGGAACTTCCCGTCGGTGAGCGCCCGGGCCGGGAACGCCGACTTGTTGTAGACCATCACCTTGAGCCCGGTGGCCCGAGGTTCGGCCTGCGTCACAGTGGTCTCCACGGTCAGCTCGTCGATGTCCGGCGTCTCCGCGACCGGGAAGTTCGCCAGCGGCGTGCCTCCGTACTCGGAGACCAGCCGGACCAGCGCGGAGGTGAAGCCGGCGTTGTAGTCGGTGGCCACCTCGTTCATCACGTAGTCCGACCGGCTGTCGCTGTACGCGTCGTTGGCCGACGACGGTCCGCCGACCAGCGCGCCGTAGAGGGTGTGCCTGGTCTCGACGGGCACGGTCTGGCTGTCCCACCAGGAGCCGTGCGCGGTGCGGTGGTGCGGGTTCTTCGGCGAGTTGGCCCCGAACCCGATCACGTAGCTGGAGTTGCGCGGGTTGTCGCCGAGGGCGTAGTTGATCTGCCGGACGGCGAAGTCGTGGTACCGCGCCTTGCGGGTCGTGTCGGTGGTCTTGTCGCTGTAGACCAGCGCGGCGAACGAGGTGTTGGCGGCGTAGCGCAGCGCACCCCAGGAGTCGAGCACCGCCATCCCGCCGGGTGAGTACGGCACCCGCTGCCCGTTCACCCCGACGGTCCAGTAGTCCAGCCACCGGTTGGCGTCGTCGACGTACTTCTGCTTGCCGGTCAGGTTCGCCAGCAGCACGTACGCGCCGAACTGCTTGTTGTCCCAGGCGATGGTCCACTTGTAGGAGCGGGTGGTGGACTGGTTCTCGGTGCCGAGCTTGTCGTACTCGCTCTCGGCCTTGGCCAGGTAGCTGGCCTCGCCGGTGGCCCGGTGCAGCCAGATCGCGGCCCAGACCAGTTCGTCCTGCCAGCCGCTCCAGGAGCGGTAGAAGCTGGTAGCGTCGGTGATGCACTCGTGGTAGGACTTCCGCACCGTGTCCGCGAAGGTGTAGAGCTGCCGGGCGTGCCCGAGCAGCTTGTCCGCGTAGGCGGCGTCGGTGGGCCGGAACACCATCGAGGAGGCGGCCATCGCGGCGGCCGTCTCCCCCGCCAGGTCCGCGCCGCCACAGCTCGCATCGATCTTGTACGCGGGCCGCGCCATCGGCATCACCTCGGCCGGACCCCACCACTTGTGGTCGTCGTCGCCCTTGCCGACCTGCCCGTAGAGGACGTTCGCCGACGGATGCGCCTTGATGAAGTAGTCGTTGACGAAGCGCAGGTTGTTGAGCAGGTGCGGCAGTTGCCCGGACGCGGCGTAGCCGCTGCGGTACTCCACCGCGCCCCACGCGAGCATCGTGGCGCTGAACGCCATCGGGAAGCCGAACTTGACGTGGTCACCGGCGTCGTACCAGCCGCCGGTGAGGTCCAGACCCGCGCTGGCGCCGTCGGTGAGCGCGCTGTCGCCACGCCAGGAGACCCGGTTCCAGTCCGGCAGTTCGCCGGACTGCTGCGCCTCGTAGAAGAGCAGCGACTTCTGCAACGCCTCGGCGTAGTTGTACGTCGCCGGCGCGGCTGAGGCGGGCGACGACGTCGGCCCGGTGACCACGAGGGACAGACCGGTGAGCACTGCCGCTCCGGCGGCCAGCATCCGCCGCGGCCAGGGTTGGTCTCGCACCGGCTGCGCGGCAGACCTCCGGCGGATCCGTTGCGGGTAGGACATCGCGGACTCCTGTCGGTGGCGCCGCCGGGCAGCCCGACCGATGCGGGACGGCTTCGGGTGTTTCGGGTGCCCGGCGGCAGTGGTGGTGGAGCCGGGACGCGCCTCGGGAGCGCTCCCACAGATGAGCGTCAATGTAGCCGCCCAGGTGCCGCCTTGTGAAGAGCCAGCACGTGGACCCGCCGTCACCCGTCGCCGACGACCGTCGACACGCAGGGCCCGGGAAGCGGTCTCGGACTCCCCAGGCCCCCGGGTCGACCACCCCAGAAAAGCGGACACACCGTTGCCGACCTGCTACTGGGCGCGAGACAGTACGGATATCTGCGGTGCCATCGACGCCGCCGTTCCCGGTCGACCCTGAGGAGAAGCGATGGCATTAAGACTCGCCGACGGCACCGCCTGGTCCGAGGTCCTGGCCCGCGCGGTGGCCGCCACGCCGGAAGCGTTCGGCACCGAGGTGGACGGTGTCACCACTCTGCACAACCTGGTCGAGGGTGAGTGGCGGGCGGTCGGCCAGCCGGCCCCGGTCCACACCCCGGTGGACAACACCGTCGTCGTCAACCTGCCCCGGCTCGACGCCGACACCGCCCGCGCCGCGGTCAGGCACGCCGCCGCCGCACACCGGGAATGGGCCCGGACCCCGCTCGCCGAGCGCAAGGCCCGCGTCGGTGAGGCACTGGATTCCCTCACCGCCCACCGCGACCTGCTCGCCCTGCTGCTGGTCTGGGAGATCGGCAAGCCCTGGCGGCTGGCCTGCGCCGACGTGGACCGGGCGCTCGACGGCGTCCGCTGGTACGCGGGCGAGATCGACCGGATGCTCGCCGGCGGCCGCGAGCCGCTGCCCGGACCGGTCAGCAACATCGCGTCGTGGAACTACCCGATGAGCGTCCTGGTGCACGCCGAGCTGGTGCAACTGCTGGCCGGCAACGCCGTCATCGCCAAGACCCCGTCCCAGGGCGGCGCGGTCTGTCTGACCGTCGCGCACGCGTTGCTGCGCCGCGCCGGTCTGCCCGCCACCCTCGTCAGCGGCGGTGGCGAGGAGCTGTCCGAGGTGCTGGTCCGGGCGCCCGAGATCGGTGCCGTCGCCTTCGTCGGCGGTCGCTCCAACGGCGGCAAGGTCGCCGCCGCACTGCTCGACAGCGACAAGCGGCACTTCATCGAGCAGGAGGGCCTCAACGCCTGGGGCATCTGGAACTTCTCCCAGTGGGACGTGCTCGCCGCGCACCTGAAGAAGGGCTTCGAGTACGGCAAGCAGCGTTGCACCGCGTACCCCCGGTTCGTGGTGCAACGCGACCTGGTCGACGAGTTCCTCGACATGTACCTGCCGGTCGTCCGCTCGGTCCGCTTCGGTCACCCGCTCGCCGTCGGCGACGACTGGGCGGCCGGCGACCCGCTGCCCGAGCTGGACTTCGGGCCACTGATCAGCGCGGCCAAGGCCGACGAGCTGCACCGCAAGGTCGACGAGGCGGTACGCGGCGGCGCGGTGCCCCTGCACCGGGGCAAGCTCACCGGCGCCCCGTTCCTGCCCGGGCAGGACACCTCGGCGTACGTGGCGCCGTCGGTGCTGCTCGCCCCGCCCGGCCGATCGCGGCTGATGCACGCCGAGCCGTTCGGGCCGGTCGACACGATCGTCGTGGTGGACACCACCGACGAGCTGCTGGCCGCGATGAACGCTTCCAACGGTGCGCTGGTGGCATCGCTGGCCTGCGACGACACCGAGGAGGCCGGCAAGCTCGCGGTGGACCTGCAGGCCTTCAAGGTGGGCATCAACAAGCCGAGGTCACGGGGTGACCGGGACGAACCGTTCGGCGGTCGGGGCGCCTCCTGGAAGGGCGCGTTCGTCGGCGGGGACCTCCTCGTCCAAGCCGTCACCGTCGGCGGAGCCGGTCGGCTCTACGGCAACTTCCCCGACTACAACAGCTACCCCGCGACCTGACCCGATGCGCGGAAGGGCCCCTGCTACCCCCTCGGCGTCAGCAGGGAGCCCTTCCTCTGCGGGGCGAGCGAGAGGGTCACTGTGAGTAACGCACCGTCGCGCTCGATCGACTCGGGCCGGCCCAACCGGCGCAGGGTACGCAGCATCGGGGTGTTCTCGGCCTGGACGTGCAGCACCAGCGCGGCATATCCCGCCTCGTCGGCGTGCTTGACCAACCGGCGCAGCAACGCCGACCCGACCCCGCGCCGCTGCCAGTCGTCGCGCACCAGCAGCGCCACCTCGGCCTCGTCGCCCTCGCCGAGCAGGTTCGCCATGGCGACCACGGACTCGGCCGTGCCGTCAGAACCGACGGCGCCGGCGATCAGCGTCAGCCCTCGACTCGGCTCCAGCAACCGACGCAGGCGAGCCGGCTGCGGCAGCGCCGCCCCACCCAGGTATCGCCGCTGCCGGCTGCGCGGCGAACACGCCTCGTGCAGCTCCCGTACGCCGGGCAGGTCGTCGGCGCACGCCTGTCGCACGGCCACCTCGGCACCGTCGGGCAACACCAGGGTGAGCTGCTCGGCGGCCCGACGAACCACTGTGGCGGCCAACTCGACCAGGGCCTGCGCCCGCGCGTACTCCGCCGGGGTGAACGCGGGCGCGGCCCGGCGCAGGGCGAACGAACCGCCCGCCGGGTCCGCCAGCGACATGCTCGTGCCGATGATCCCCCGGTCGACGCCGACCGACGCCGGCCGCCAGGTGACCGAGTCGGCGCCGAGCAGCGTCCGCAGCGCCTCGCCCGTCGCGTCCGGGTCATGCACCAGCCGGTTGGCCAGCCCGAGCACTCGGGTGGGCTGGTCGGCCAGGCCGCGCGCCTCGCTGCGCGCCACCCAGCAGTCCCGGCCCCGACCCCGCTCGACGGCGGCGATCAGCTCGGCCTCGTCGAGCGCGTCCGGCGCGTCGACCAGGAAGTCGTCCACCGCACCCTGCTCGGTGGGCTGTACCTGCACGGTGAGGATGTTGACCCCGCGCAGCGCGAGGCTCGCCGTGAGCACCGACAGGTAACCCGGCCGGTCGTCCACCGTCGCTCGGATCCGCCACAACGTCATGGTTGGCTCCCTTCCCCACCTAAGAGCCTCACCCCCGCCTGTTGCCGCTCGATTGCTCGGCGGTGTCGAGCCGGGAACTCCTGGGCCGTTCAGGGGCCGGCAACCACCGGGGGCGCGCCGACCAGGTCGAGCCGGTCACCGAGGATCACCGTGCTGGCCCGGACGAGCTGGCTGAGCCGGTCCACCTCGGTGCTGTGGAACGCGGCGGCGGAGAGGGTCTCGGTGTGCTCGCGGGCCACCACCAGCACCAGGCCCGCCCGGCCGAACGGCGCGATCGCGTGGTGGGTGCCGTCGGGCGTGGTCACCGACCGACCGCGCAGCGGGGTCACCTCCGGCAACCGCAAGGGCACCGGGGTACGCCAGCTCGCGTGCCCCACTGTCGCCCCGCCGCCCCCGGTCCGCGAGGCCCAGTCGACAGGCACCACGGCGGCGACGGCCCAGTCGGCCGCCAGCAGCCCGGGCACCGCGTCGACGAGGGTGGCGAGCCCGTCGGCCGGGTTGGCCGCGACCTGCGCCAGCAACTCCGCGTCCTGACCGGTGGTGGTGGGCGCGCCGATCGCCCGCCACACGCCGTCCACCCGCACGCCCGGGATCGCGGCCAGGCCAGCCAGCAGCCGCTCCACCCGGGCCGCGCCCGGCCAGACCACCGTGAAGTCGTCCACCGCGCGCCCGCCGAGCCGTTCGAGGACCACCACCTGGACGATGTCCGCCCCGGAGACGCCCAAGGTGCGGGCGACCTGACCGAGGGTGCCCGGACGGTCCGGCAGGGTGACCCGAACTCGCAGCAACATGTCTGTCCCTCCGCTCGGCGGGCCGGCGAAGAAGCGGCCGGCAGGCTGCTCCCAGCCTGGTGGTTGACCATTTCGTCCCTGTTGCAGAGGCATGTCCCGAGCGGAAATTCCGACCTTGACAACGTGAGCGGGCTGCCATCAACTAGTCGGATGAGCGATCGGGCCGTCGATGCGTCGCGGCCGGAGGCCGTTCCCACCTCCCCCGCCGGGCTGGCGCTGGACCGACTCGGCGACTACCTGACGGCGCACCGCCCCGAGCTGGCCGCCGGGCCGCTGCGAGCACACCTGATCGCGGGCGGCAAGTCAAACCTCACCTACCTGCTGCGCCTCGGCGACCGCGAGGTCGTGCTGCGCCGCCCCCCGCTCGGGCACGTGCTGGCGACCGCGCACGACATGGCCCGCGAGTTCCGGGTCATCTCGGCCCTCGCACCGACCGAGGTGCCGGTCCCCGGCGCGCTGCTGCTCTGCACCGACCCCGAGGTGATCGGCGCGCCGTTCTACCTGATGGAACGGATGCCCGGCGAGGTGTTCCGCACCCGCGCGCAGACCGACCCGCTGGGCGACGAGCGCCGCCGGGCCCTCGCCATGGCGATGATGGACACGCTCGCCGCGCTGCACAGCGTCGAGCCGTCCACCGTCGGGTTGGCTGACTTCGGCCGCCCCGAGGGCTACCTCGCCCGGCAGGTGCGCCGCTGGGCCGGGCAGCTCGACCGCTCGCGCAGCCGCGACCTGCCCGGCATCGACGAGCTGCGTGACCTGCTCGCGGCGACCGCCCCGGAAGGCGCGAACGCCGGCCGGATCGTGCACGGCGACTACCGGCTCGACAACCTCCTCGCCTCGGCCGACCCGGTCGCCGTGCACGCGGTCCTCGACTGGGAGATGGCCACCCTCGGCGACCCCCTCGCCGACCTGGGGCTGCTGCTGACGTACTGGGACGTGCTGGGCGGCAGCGAGACCGCTGCGGGCAACCCGGTCGCCGACGGGCTCGGCCCGCGCGCCGGCTTCCCCACCGGCGGCGAGCTGATCGACAGGTACGCCGGGCGCAGCGACGTGGACGTCGGGCCGCTGCACTGGCACGTGGCGCTGGGCTGTTTCAAACTCGCGGTCATCTGCGAGGGCATCCACTACCGGCACACGCTCGGGCAGACGCTCGGCGAGGGCTTCGACCGGATCGGCGAGATGGTGGCACCGCTGGTCGCGCACGGGCTGACCGCCGCCAGGGAGCGGTGATGGACTTCTCATACGACAGCCGGACCGAGGAGCTGCGCGACGAGCTGACCCGGTTCCTGACCGAGCACGTCTACCCAGCCGAGCCCGTGCACGCCGAGCAGGTGGCCGCCGGTGACCCGTGGTCGCGTACCCCGGTGTTGGCGGAACTGAAGGCGGAGGCCCGCAAGCGCGGCCTGTGGAACCTGTTCCTCCCCGATCCGCGCTACGGCGCCGGCCTGACCAACCTGCAGTACGCCCCCCTCGCCGAGCTGACCGGGCGCAGCCCGCACCTGGCTCCCGAGGCGGTCAACTGCGCGGCACCGGACACCGGCAACATGGAGTTACTGGCCGAGTTCGGGTCGCAGGCGCAGCAGGAGCGCTGGCTGATGCCGCTGCTGGAGGGTGAGATCCGCTCCGCGTTCTGCATGACGGAGCCGGACGTCGCGTCCTCCGACGCCACCAACATCGCCACCCGGATCACCCGCGACGGCGACGAGTACGTGATCAACGGGCGCAAGTGGTGGTCGTCCGGCGCGATGGACCCGCGCTGCGAGATCTTCATCGTGATGGGCAAGACCGACCCGTCGGCCGACCGGCACCGCCAGCAGAGCATGGTCCTGGTCCCCCGGGACACGCCGGGAGTGGTCCTCCGCCGGGGCATGACCGTCTTCGGCTACACCGACGGCTCGCACGGCGGCCACGCCGAGATCGACTTCACCGACGTCCGGGTGCCCGCGGAGAACCTGATCGGTGCCGAGGGCACCGGCTTCGCCATCGCCCAGGCCCGGCTGGGGCCCGGCCGGATCCACCACTGCATGCGGTTGATCGGCATGGCCGAGCGCGCCCTCGAACTGCTCTGCCGCCGGGCCAACGAGCGGATAGCGTTCGGCCGGCCGCTCGCCGAGCAGGGCGTGGTCCGGGAGTGGATCGCCGAGTCCCGGGTACGCATCGAACAGGCCCGGCTGCTGGTGCTCAAGACGGCCTGGCTGATGGACACCGTCGGCAACAAGGGCGCACACACCGAGATCCAGGCCATCAAGATCGGCACTCCGGCGATGGCGGAGTGGGTGATCGACAAGGCAATCCAGGGGTACGGCGGCGCCGGCGTCAGCCAGGACACCCCACTGGCTGCCCTCTGGGCACAGACCCGGACCCTGCGCCTGGCCGACGGCCCGGACGAGGTCCACCGCAACTCCCTCGCCAAGCGCGAACTCCGCCGCTGGACCCCGTGACCCCACCCGGGGGTGGGGGTCACGCGGAGGCGCGGTGGACCAGTTGGGTGTCCAGGAGGATGTGCGGGGCGGCCAGCTCCTCGCCGCGGATCCGGGCGACCAGCAGGCGTGCCATCTGTCGGCCCATCTCCTCCACCGGCTGGAAGACAGTGGTCAGCGGCGGGTCCGACTGGAGGGCGATCGTCGCGTCGTCGAAGCCGATCACCGCGACGTCCTCGGGCACGCGCCGGCCGGCCTCGCGCAGGGTACGCAGCGCGCCGAACGCCATGAGGTCGGACGCGACGAAGACCGCGTCCAGGTCCGGGCAGACGTCCAACAGTCGGCGCATGCCGGCGGTGCCGCTGCCCTCGCTGAAGTCGCCGTACGCGATCAGGTCGGGGTTGACCCCGGCCCCGGTGGCCTTGACCGCCTCGGTGTAGCCGGCCAGGCGGGCCAGGCCGGCGCCCATGTCCTGCGGCCCGGCGATGGTGGCGATGCGCCGGCGCCCCAACCCGGTCAGGTACTCCACCGCCTGCCGGGCCCCGCCAACGTTGTCCACGTCGACGAACCACGCCGGCTGTGCGCCCGGTTGCAGCATCCGGGCGGGCCGACCGCCGAGCACGGCGGGCAGCCCGCGCTCCTCCAGCAACGTCGGCAGCGGGTCGGAGTCGTGCAACGACAGCAGCAGTACGCCGTCGACGTGCTGGTTGGTCAGGTGGTGCTCGACCCGCTCCCGTTCGACCGGCGACTGCGCCATGGCCAGCCAGAGCTGCATCGGCGTCTCCAGCAGCCCGGAGCTGATCCCCCGCACGATCGAGGCGAAGAACGGTTCGGTGAAGACCCGGTCGCCGGACTCGGACACCACCAGCGCGACGGAGTCGGTGCGCTGGGTGACGAGCGCACGGGCAGCCCGGTTCGGCACGTACCCCAGCTCGGCGATGGCCTGCTGGACCGCGGCCCGGGCCTCCGGGCTGACCTGGGGCGAGCCGTTGACGACGCGGGAGACCGTGCCCCGGCCGACGCCGGCACGCGCCGCGACCGCGTCGAGGGTCGGGCGCCCGAGCGACCGGGTGCGCTGCGTTGTCATGGTGTGCTCCTCCGACGGCGGGCGGACCCGGCGCCACCTGCGGGAGGTGGACGCCGGGACCCGTCCTGATGGCTGGCCCGAGCCTATTGTGCGGCCAGACCGTTGCGCCGGATCACCGAGGCGTACCACTTGGCGCTGGACTTGGGGGTGCGAACCTGGCTGTCGTAGTCGACGTGGATCATGCCGAACCGCTTGGTGTAACCCCAGGCCCATTCGAAATTATCCATCAACGACCAGGCGAAGTATCCCCGCAGGGGCACTCCGTCGTCGATTGCTTCGTGCGCGGCGCGCAGGTGGGCGTCGAAGTAGGCCAGCCGGTCGACGTCGTCGACCTCCCCGTCGACGACCGAGTCGACGAACGCGGAGCCGTTCTCGGTGACGTACAGCGGCAGGTCGGTGTAGCTGTGCACCCGACGCAGCGTCTCGCGCAGGCCCGGG
Organism: Micromonospora sp. WMMD961; assembly: GCF_029626145.1. Taxonomy (NCBI): domain Bacteria; kingdom Bacillati; phylum Actinomycetota; class Actinomycetes; order Micromonosporales; family Micromonosporaceae; genus Micromonospora; species Micromonospora sp. WMMD961. The sequence goes on along the minus strand of NZ_JARUBJ010000002.1, from coordinate 2,084,161 downwards.
GCGTCGATCTCCCAGCCCATGTCGGTGACCGGAACACCCCGGGTGACGAACCGGACGTCCTCGCTGCCCGGCCAGCACGAGGGGGCCGGGTCGGCCGGCTCGCCCTCGACCGCCGCGGCGACGACGTGCCGGCTGTAGTAGTTGATCCCGACCAGGTCCAGCGGCGCGGAGATGGTCGCCAGGTCACCGTCGCGCACGTGGTCGAAGTCGGTCACCGTGGCAAGGTCGGCCACCAGGTCCTCCGGGTACGACCCGCGCAGCAGCGGGTCCAGGAAGAACCGGTTGGCCAGCCCGTCGATGCGCCGGGCGGCGTCCACGTCGGCTGGGGCGTCGGTGGCCGGGTCGACCGGATAGAGGTTGACCGTCACGCCCGCCTCGGCGCCCGGCCGGGAGGCCCGCAGCGCCTGCACGGCCAGGCCGTGACCGAGCATCAGGTGGTGCCCGGCGCGCACCGCGTCCGCGCCGTCGGTACGGCCGGGGGCGTGTACGCCGGACCCGTAGCCGAGGAACGCCGAGCACCACGGCTCGTTGAGCGTGGTCCAATAGCGCACCCGGTCGCCGAGCGCGTCGGCCACCAGGGTCGTGTAGTCGGCGAAGCGGGCCGCGGTGTCCCGGGCCGGCCAACCGCCGGCGTCCTCCAGCGGCTGCGGCAGGTCCCAGTGGTAGAGGGTCAGCCACGGCTCGATGCCGTTGGCCAGCAGATCGTCGACCAGTCGCCGGTAGAAGTCGAGGCCCTGCGGGTTGGCCGCACCGACGCCGCCGGGCTGCACCCGGGACCAGGAGACCGAGAAACGGTACGACTTGAGGCCCAGCTCGGCCATCAGCGCGACGTCGCCGCCGAGCCGGTGGTAGTGGTCGCACGCCACGTCGCCGGTGTGCCTGGCGACGACCCGGCCGTCGGTGTGGCTGAAGGTGTCCCAGATCGACGGGGTGCGGCCGTCCACGGCCGCCGCCCCCTCGATCTGGTACGCCGCCGTCGCGGCCCCCCAGAGGAATCCGGGTGGAAAGGTCAGCCCGGGGCGCTCGTCGAGGACGTCGACGGCGGGAGGGCTGGCGGGGTTGCTCACGACTTGACGGCACCTTCCATGATCCCGCCGATGATCTGGCGGCCGAACACGAGAAACACGATGACCAGGGGGATGGTGCCGATCGCCGTGGCGGCGAACACCTGGGAGTAGTCGGTGTAGTAGGCGTACGAGAGGAAGGAGAGCGAGACCTGCAGGGTCGGGTTCTCCGGGGTGAGGATGGCGTACGGCCAGAGGAACGAGTTCCAGGTCTCCATGAACGTCAGCAGTCCGAGGACGCCGGCGGCGGGGCGCAGCGCGGGCAGCACGATGCTCCAGTAGATCCGGAACGTGCTGGCCCCGTCGACCCGGCCGGCCTCGATCAGCTCGTCGGAGATCGCCTGGCTGGCGTACTGCCGCATCATGAACACGCCGAAGGCGGTGACCAGGAAGGGCACGGTGACCGCGTAGAGGGTGTCGTACCACCCCAGGTCCTGCATCATGCCCCAGAGCGGGATGAGCCCCATCTGGGTCGGGATCATCATGGTGACGATGATCGCCAGCAGGAGGGCGTTGCTGCCGCGGAACTTCAGTTTGGCGAAGGCGAACCCGGCCAGCGAACCGGTGAGCACCACCGAGACGGTGACCACCGAGGAGACGATGATCGAGTTCATCATGCCGGTGAGGAAGTTGGCGGCGTCGTTGTCGAGCACCCGCCCGAAGTTGTCACCGAACGCGCCGCCGGGGGTCAGCGGCGGCGGCACGTCGTTGATGTTGTCCAGGCTGCGAGTGCCGATCACCACCATGTAGTAGAACGGGTAGATCGACAGCAGCGCTGCCAGGACGAGCGCCATGTAGGTCAGCGGGCTGGTGCGCCACAGGCGCTGGGAAGCCGAGATCATCGCTCGCTCCTCACTTCGCCGAGCGGCGGACGAGTAGGAAGTTGAACAGCGACACCACGATGATGATCATGAAGATCGCCCAGGCGACCGCGGCGCCGTAGCCGGCGGTGTTCAGGTTCACGATGCCCATCTCGTACATGTACATGGCCAGCGTCTGGAACTCCCGCTGGTTGCCGCCGATGATGTTGCCGTTGCCGAAGAGCAGGGGCTCGGTGAAGAGCTGCATGCCGCCGATCGTGGACAGGATGACCACGAAGATGAAGGTGGGCTTGAGCATGGGCAGGGTGATCTGCCAGAACTGTCGCCACGGACTGGCGCCGTCGATCTCCGCGGCCTCGTAGAGGTCCTTCGGGATCGCCTGCATGCCGGCGAGCAGGATCAGGGTGTTGTACCCGGTCCACCGCCAGTTGACCATGGTGGAGATGGCCGTCCAGGAACTCCACCGGTGCCCGTCCCAGTCGACCGGGTCGACACCGACGAAGCTGAGCAGCCAGTTGAACAGCCCGAACTCCCGCTGGAACAGCATCCCGAAGACGATCGCGACCGCGGCCACCGACACCACGTTCGGCATGAAGATCGCCATCCGGAAGAAGGTCTTGGCGCGCAGGAGGCTCCGGTTGAGCAGGTTCGCCAGGAAGAGGGCGAGCAACAACTGCGGGATGGTCGACAGGGCGAAGATGCCGAACGTGTTGACCAGCGCGTTCCAGAAGTACTCGTCGGAGACCAGCCGGGTGTAGTTGTCGAAGCCGATGAACGTGTGGTCGCCGATCATGTCCCAGTCGTGCAGGGACATCCAGGCGGTGCGCAGCATCGGGTACAGCCCGAACACGCCGAAGATCAGGAAGAACGGGGTGATGTAGAGGTACGGCGAGTACTTGACGTCGAGGCGGTTGAGTAACCTTCCCCGGCGACGCTGCCGAGCGGCGTCGGGAGGAGGCGGTGCTGCTGGCGACGGCCGTGCCGTCGTGGCCGACAGGCTCATGCGAATTTCCTTTTCCGGCGAGGCCCGGGGGCCCTCGCGCAGGGTGCTACGCGGAGGGGACCGGCCGGTGGCGTCCGGGAAGCCCCGAACGCCACCGGCAGGGAATCACTCAGAAGGCACCCTGAGTCTTTGCGTCCTTCGTGAACTGCTCCCAGGCCTTCGCCTTGTCGGCCTGCCCGTTCTCGAACGCCCGCAGAGCCGGCTCGAGCGCGTTCTCCTTCACGGCCTGGTGCTTCGGACCCAGGTGGATCGGCTGGATCTTGGCGACGCTCTCACCGAAGATCTTGCCGGTCGGCGCGTTGCTGAAGTACTCGTTGGTGTAGCTGAGGAACGCCTCGTCCTTCAGCGCCTCCAGGTTGGTCGGCAGCGGGCCCTTGAGCTTGAAGGCCTCCACCTGGCTCTTGGCGTTGGTGAGGTACTCGGCGAGCTTCGCCGCCTCCTTCGGGTACTTGCTCTGCGCCGGAACCGCCAGCCACGAGCCACCCCAGTTACCGCCGCCACCCGGCACGGCCGCGACGTCCCACTTGCCCTTGTTGGCCGGGCCGGAGTTGTCCGAGACGATGCCGAGCATCCAGGACGGGCAGAAGGTGGCCGCGAAGGTGCCCTGCTTGAAGCCACCCGACCACTCCGGCGACCAGGTGGACGCCTTGGCGGAGATGTCCGCCATCGAGGTGGCGGTGTCCCAGGCGTTCTTCACCGCGGGGCTGGTGTCCGCGATGATGTTGTCTTCCTTGTCGTAGAACAGGTCACCGTTGCCCTGGAAGAGCACACCGTTGGAGACGGCGGTGATCGAGTCGATGAACGCCTTGCCGCCGCTGCCCTGCTTGTACTTCAGACCGGCGTCGTGGAAGCCCTTCCAGTCCGGCCAGAGCGCCGACACCTGGTCGCGCTCGGTGGGCAGGCCGGCCGCCTGGAACAGGTCCTTGCGGTAGCAGACGGCGAGGCTGCCGACGTCGGTCGGCAGGCCGATCAGCCGGCCGTCCGGCGCCTTGCCCAGCTCCCACTTCCAGGGCAGGAACTCCTTGGAGTGGTCGGCGACCAGCGGCGCGAGGTCGGCCCAGTTGCGCGCGTTGGGCTTGAACTCGTTGAGGATGCCCTCTTCCAGGGCGGTGACGTCCGCCGCGCCCTTGCCGGTGGCCAGGTAGCGGACCAGCTTCGGCCGGTACTCACCGAGCTGCGCGGTCTTGCGCAGCTCGACCTTGATGCCGGTGTCCTTCTCGTACTGCTTGACGAGCTCGTCGTAGCCCATCTCGCCGAACGTGTCGACGACCAGCTTGGCCGGCTTCTCGCCGGCCGCCGGCTTGTCGTCGTCGTTGCCGCAGGCTGCGAGACCACTGACTGCGGTGATCGCGGCCAGGGCAGCGGCCGCCAGGCGGGTACGCCGCGTGGTGACACTCATTCGCTGACCCCTCTTTCCGGTGGTGAGGCTGATGTGTGGTGGGGGGTGCTCATCGCGCCAGGCCGGGGATGCGTGAGTGACCCATGCCACCTCCGGGAGCGCTCCCATGAGATTGCCGGCGGGTAACGGGAGTGTCAATAGGGCGTTGGGAGCGTTCCCAGATCGTTACCGCACGCCCCGGCAGCCCCTTCCGTCCCAGCCCACACCCGCCCTGACCACCTCTTCAACCCATGGTGATCAAGGATTCCGGTCAGAAAACGCCGTGCCGCTGACGCAAATCTCTTGATCGACAGGGCGGGCGGTGCCAGGCACGCCAGGAGTGTGGGGTCAGCAGAAGCGGCGCAGGAGGGTGGTCGCGCGGTCGGGGTCGAAGCGGGACGGGTCGAAGGTGGCGCCCGCCCAGTCACGCAGCAACGCGAGCCGCGGGTCGGCGAGATCGGCCGGTGCGGCCCGGTCCTCCAGGGCGACCAGGAGCGCGCGGTAGCCCGGCGGCCCGCCGATCCCCTCCGGCGGGCAGGCCCGCTCGCCGGCCCGACAGACCGGGTACCGCTCGTCGGGGTCGACGGTCAACGCGTCCTCCACGACCAGGTCGTGCTCCCACCAGTCGCCGAAGTCGTACGTGTAGGAGAACCGGCTGCCCTTGCCGAGCACCGCGTCCAACCGCGCGTCCAACTCGTCGTGCAGCCCCAACTCCCCGTCCGGGTCGGGCTCGCCGTACTGCACCGCGTCGATCTCGAACGAGTGCAGGTGGCAGTCCCGCCAGCCCATCGCGTGCTGCACCACCCGGTGCAGCCGGTCCAGCGTGTAGCCGGCCGGCACGAGCACCCGACGCCACACCACCGGGCGGACGCTGGCCAGGGACATCTTCAGCTGGAAGATCTGACGCGGCATGCTGTCCTGTCCTCCCGCGGCTTAGGCTGCGAGCATGATCTGCCGCGCGTGCCGGGCCCGGCGACACGACGACTGCCCGGGCCGGAACTGGTGCGACTGTCAGCACCGTACCGCCGAACCGACCCCTCCGGTCACCGGTCCGGCCGGCGAATGACCGTCGGAATTCCGATCCGACGGCTCTGGCCCGAGCCGACCGCACAGCCGCTCGACGACACCGCGTTGACCGCCCTCTACGGTCGCTCCGACCAGCCCCGACTGCGGGTCAACTTCGTCTCCAGCCTGGACGGCGCGGTCACCGTGGACGGCTACTCCGCCGGGCTCTCCGGTGCGCCGGACAAGCGGGTGTTCGGCCTGCTGCGGATGGTCTGCGACGCGCTCGTGGTGGCGGCCGGCACGCTTCGCCACGAGGGGTACCGGGCGGTCCGCCTGAACGAGACCCGCCGCGCCTGGCGCCGCGCCAACGGGCTGGCCGAGTACCCGACGCTGGTGGTCGTCTCCGGCTCCCTCGACCTGGACCCGGCGCAGGCCGCCTTCGCCGACGCGCCGACCCGCCCGGTCGTCCTCACCCACGGCGACGCCGACCCGCCGCCCGGCCTCACCGACGTCGCCGACCTGCTGCGCTGCGGCACCGACCGGGTCGACCTGGCCGCCGGCCTGGCCGCGCTGCACGGGCGCGGGCTGACCCAACTGCTCTGCGAGGGTGGCCCGCACCTGTTCGGCGCGCTCACCGCCGCCGACCTGGTGGACGAGTTGTGCCTTACCGTCTCGCCGCTGCTCGCCGGGCCCGGGCCGGGCCGGATCACCGCAGGGGACACCGCCCCGCCCCGCCACCTGCCGCTGCGCCACGTGCTCGCCGCCGACGACGGCGTCCTCATGCTGCGCCACGCCCGCCCGTAACGGGCCGTCGCCCGGTCGCGCACCCACCGTCGCGGGTGTGACGGAGCATCGTGTCGTCCGCCGCGTCGCGTGGCGACCTGTCGTACTCCTCGGGCAGGATGCAGGGCATGCTTCCCGACCGTGCTGCCCGACCGACCCACCTCGCCCGATGACCGACGCCGACCTCGACAGCCCGGGCGAGGCGGTCGGGCGGGTGCTGGGCACCGCCGACGCCACCCCGCTGCAGTTCTGGACGGCAGTGGCGCCCGGCAGCTACCTCCAGCTCGACGACGTGGTGGTCACCCGGCGGGAGCTGCCGGACCGGGAGCCGGTCACGATCGCCGGGGTGGTCACCCAGGTCCGCGCCCGGCACGAGGGCGCCCAGTTCGACTCGGACGTGTTCGCCATCGCCGACGGCACGCTGCCCGCGCAGGTGCAGGAGGCGGCCGAGGTGACCACCACGCGCGTCGACCCGGAGCTGTACGTTCCGCCGACCCCGGGCGCGGTGGTGCACCGGGCCGAGGGCGACGCCCGGGCGCGCGCGCTGCACTTCGACCGGATGGAGCGGCGCATCCCGATGGGGATGGGCCGGGACGGCGTCCCGGTCTACCTCAACGCCGACTTCCTGGACGGCAGCCGGGGCGCGCACGTCTCCATCTCGGGCATCTCCGGTGTGGCGACCAAGACCAGCTTCGCCACCTTCCTGCTCTACTCGGTGTTCCGCTCCGGGGTGCTGGGTGGCGACGCGGTCAACGCCAAGGCGCTGATCTTCAACGTCAAGGGCGAGGACCTGCTCTTCCTCGACCACCCCAACACCCGCCTGGACGAGCCCACCCGCGCCGCGTACGCGAAGCTGGGGCTGAGCGCCGGCGCGTTCCCCGACGTGCGGGTGTACGCCCCGCCGCGCCCCGGCGACTCGTCGGGCACTCCCGACGTGAGCAGCCGGCTCACCGGGGTCGACAGTTTCTACTGGACGCTCGCCGAGTTCTGCACCGACCGGCTGCTGCCGTACGTCTTCGCCGACGCCGACGACGAGCGCCAGCAGTACACGATGGTGGTGCACTCGGTGGCCGCCCACCTGGCCCGTTACGCCCAGCCGGCCGACGGCGGGGTGAGCATCGACGGGGTCCGGCTCGGCTCCTACGGCGATCTGGTGGACCACATCGTCGACCAGCTCAACGACGACGAGACCCGCTCCGAATGGGCGGGCAGCGCGGTCGGTCTGGGCACCGTCAACGCGTTCGCCCGGCGGCTGATCGGCAGTAAGAAGGACCTCGCCCGGCTGATCCGTGGCGACCTGGCGACCCGCCGCCCGCACTCGATCAACACCAGCGAGTCCGCGCAGGTCACAGTGGTCGACCTGCACAACCTTCCGGACCGGGCGCAGCGGTTCGTGGTCGGTGTGACGTTGAAGAGCGAGTTCGAGCGCAAGGAGAAGTCCGGCACCGCGAAACCGCTGCTCTTCGTCGTCCTGGACGAGCTCAACAAGTACGCCCCCCGGGAGGGCTCGTCGCCGATCAAGGAGGTGCTGCTCGACATCGCCGAGCGGGGCCGTTCGCTCGGGGTGATCCTGATCGGCGCTCAGCAGACGGCGAGCGAGGTGGAACGGCGGATCGTCACCAACTCGGCGATCCGGGTGGTCGGCCGGCTCGACCCGGCCGAGGCGTCCCGCCCGGAGTACGGCTTCCTGCCGCCCGCGCAGCGTCAGCGGGCGTTGCTCGCCAAGCCGGGCACCATGTTCGTCAACCAGCCGGACATCCCGGTGCCGCTCTGCCTGGAGTTCCCGTTCCCGGCCTGGGCCACCCGGGTCTCCGAGGCGGGCCGGGCACCATCGGAGACGCTGCGCTCGATCACCCAGTCCGCCGACCCGTTCGCCGTGGTGGGCTCCGGCGGCGGCGGCACCGACGACGACATCCCGTTCTAGGCAGGGCCGGTGCAACTGTGAAGATCCTGCACACCTCCGACTGGCACGTGGGCAAGGTGCTCAAGGGGCAGTCCCGGGCCGAGGAACACAAGGCCGTGCTGGCCGGGGTGATCGACATCGCCCGCGCCGAGCAGCCGGATCTGGTGATCGTCGCCGGTGACCTCTACGACACGGCCGCGCCGACCTCGGAGGCGACCCGGCTGGTCACCCGGGCGTTGACCGCGCTGCGTCGCACCGGCGCGGACGTGGTGGCGATCGGTGGCAACCACGACAACGGGCCCGCGTTGGACGCGCTGCGCCCGTGGGCCGAGGCCGCCGGCATCACCCTGCGCGGCGGGGTGCGGGAAAACCCGGACGAGCACGTCATCGACGGCATCACCGCCGGTGGCGAGCGGTGGCGGCTGGCCGCGTTGCCGTTCCTGTCCCAGCGGTACGCGGTGCGCGCGCTGGAGATGTACGAGCTGACCGCGGCGGAGACCAACCAGACGTACGCCGACCACCTGGGCCGGGTGCTGGGGCGACTGACCGAGGGTTTCACCGAACCGGACCGGGTGCACCTGGTCACCGCGCACCTGACGGTGACCGGCGCGTCCACCGGCGGCGGCGAACGTGACGCGCACACGGTGCTGGGCTACGCCGTTCCGGCCACCGTCTTCCCGGCGACCGCGCACTACGTGGCGTTGGGCCACCTGCATCGGGCGCAGCGGGTGATCGGCCCCTGCCCGGTGCGCTACAGCGGCAGCCCGCTGGCTGTCGACTTCGGCGAACAGGAGAACGTCCCCTCGGTGACGATCGTCGAGGTGACGGCCAGCACCGCCGCCCGGGTGCGGGAGGTGCCGGTGACCGCCGCGAGCGCGCTGCGCACGGTGCGGGGCACCCTGGCCCAGCTCGCCGAGATCGAGGCCCCGGATGCCTGGCTGCGGGTGTTCGTGCGGGAGCAACCCCGCGCCGGCCTGCGCGAGGAGGTGCAGGAGTTGCTGCCGCGGGCGCTGGAGATCCGGATCGACCCGGAGCTGTTGACCGCGCCGGGCAGCGGTGCCCGCATCGCGCAACGGTCGGGGCGTTCGCCCCGGGAGTTGTTCGCCGACTATCTGGACAGTCGGGGCCACGCCGACGAGGGCGTCCGAGAACTCTTCGACGAGCTCTTCGAGGAGGTCGAGCACTGATGCGTCCGATGCGCTTGGACATGGCCGGGTTCACGGTGTTCCGGGACGACACCACAGTCGACTTCACCGACGCCGACTTCTTCGCTCTGATCGGCCCGACCGGTTCGGGCAAGTCGACGGTGCTGGACGCGATCTGCTTCGCCCTCTACGGCATGGTGCCTCGCTGGGGTGGCGCACGGGGGTTGGCCAACGCGCTCGCACCGTCGGCGACCGAGGCCCGGGTGCGGTTGGTCTTCGAGTCCGGTGGGGCCCGTTACGTCGCGACCCGGGTGGTCCGCCGGGACGGCCGGGGCAACGTCAAGACCGCGAACGCCGGTTTGCAGCTGATGCCGGCCGGCTTCGACGTCACCAAACTGGACACCGGGTTGAGCCCGGACGACCTCGGCGAGGTGGTGGCGGGCACCCCCGCCGAGATGGAGCAGGCGGTGCTGGACGCGGTGGGGCTGCCGTACGAGCAGTTCACCAGCTGTGTGGTGCTGCCGCAGGGGCAGTTCGCCGATTTCCTGCACGCGAAGCCGGCGACGCGGCAGCAGATCCTGGTCAACCTGCTGGGCCTGGGCGTCTACGAGGACGTGCAGAAGCGGGCGACGGCGCGTGCCACGCAGGCGGACGCCAAACTCGACGCGGTCGACCAGCTGCTCGCCGGGCTCACCGGCGTGGACGACGAGGCGTTGGCCGACGCCGATGCCCGGGTCGAGCGGATGGCGGAGCTGGCCGCGGCGGTGACGGCGGCGGTGCCGGAGCTGACGGCGGCTCGGGCCGCCGCGCGCGAGGCGGCGGCGGCGTTGACCGCCCTCGACGACGAGCTGAGGGTGCTGACCGGGGTGCGCGCACCGGGCGGGGTGGCCGAGGTGGCACGGGCTGTCACCGCGGCGCGCGCGGAGGCCGAGGCGGCGGCGACCACTGTGTCGTTGGCGGAGGAGCGGGAGGAGAAGCTGCGCGGCGAGTTGGCCGGCACCGGCGACGAGAGCGCGGCGCGGCTGCTCCTGCGGGCGTACGACGATCGGGACCGGCTGTCCGGCGAGGCGGACACGGTCCGCGCGGCGGTGGGCGCGGCGAACGACGAGCACGCCACGGCGGTGGCCGCACTGACCGACGCCCGCGCCGCGGCCGAGCGGGCCGACGCCGAGCTGGAGGCGGCCTTCCGGGCGCACGAGGAGGCGAAGGCCACCGATCTGGCGGTCAGCCTGCGGGTGCACCTACACGCCGGCGCGCCCTGCCCGGTCTGCGAGCAGCCGGTGGCGCAGGTGCCGGCGGTGCCGGCCGACTCGGCGGTGGCGGCCGCGACGGCGGCGGGTAAGGCGGCGCGGGCCGCGACCAAGGCGGCGCAGACGACGGTGCAGCAGCGGGACGCGGCAGCGCGCGACCTGGAGCGGTTGCTGGTGCAGGCGCGGGCCCGGCAGGAGCAGTTGGACGCCCGGCTGGCCGAGCTGGACGGGCAGCTCGACGGCGCGGCGGAGCCGGCCGTGTTGCGCCGGGAGTTGGCCGAGCACGCCCGGTTGCGGGGTGCGCTGGAGGCGGCGGCGACCGCGGTTCGGGCCGGTCGTGAGGCCGCGCGCCAGGCCCGAGCCGGGGTGGACGCCGCCGAGGAGCGGCTGCGGGCGGCGTGGCGGGCCTTCGACACCTCCCGGGACGGGTTGGCCCGGTTCGGCCCGCCGGCGACCGACCGGGACGACGTGGCCGCCGCGTGGGCTGCGCTGACCGGGTGGGCGACGGCCGAGGCGGACCGCCGCCGCGCCGACCGGGCCGGTCGGGTGTCGGCGGTGACCGAGGCGGAGGCGGTGGCCGAGGCGGTGCAGCGCGACATCGCCGCCCGGTTCGCGGCCGTCGACGTGCCGGTCGGTGACGATCCGGTGCACGCCGCGACCGTCGCGGTGGAGCGGGCCGAGGCCGACCGACGACGGTTGCGGGAGCGCCGCGAGCAGGCCGGCACGCTCCGCGAGCAGCGGGCCGTGCACGAGCGGGAGGCGCAGGTGGCGCGGGCGCTCGCCGGCCACCTGCGGGCCAACAACTTCGAGCGGTGGTTGCTGGCGGAGGCGTTGGACCTGCTGGTCGACGGCGCGTCCGGGATCCTGCGCGAGCTCTCCTCCGGCCAGTACGAGCTGGTGCACGACAAGGGCGAGTTTCTCGTCGTCGACCACCACGACGCGGGGTTGCGCCGGGGCGTGCGCACCCTGTCCGGTGGTGAGACGTTCCAGGCGTCGTTGGCGTTGGCGCTGGCGCTCTCCGAGCAGCTTGCCGGGATGTCGACAACGGCGGCGAGCTTGGAGTCGATCGTCCTGGACGAGGGCTTCGGCACGCTCGACGCGGCCACCCTGGACACGGTGGCCGCCACCCTGGAGAACCTGGCCGCGCGGGGTGACCGGATGGTCGGCGTGGTCACCCACGTGCCGGCGCTGGCCGAGCGGATTCCGGTTCGCTTCGAGGTGCGCAAGGATGCGCGCTCGTCGCGGATCGAACGGACCGGCCGGTGAGCGTGCGGGGCGACGCCGCGTTCTTCGTCGACTCGTGGGATCCGGCGTACGGGGCGTCGTTCGAGGCGTCCGCCGCCGGGCCTGCCGCGCCGAGCAGCGCGCAGGTCGACGCGGACGTGGAGCTGCCCGCCGTGGACTGGCGGGCGATCGGGGTACGCCAGGGGGTCCGCGCGCCCGACGTGGTGCTGCTGGTCGACGGGGTTCGCCGGATCGACGCGAGCATCTGGACGGCGGAGGCCGACGGCGGTTCGTTTCCGGGGCTGGCCGCCTCGTACGCGGCCGGGGTGGTGCGGTGCGACCTGGGCCGGGGGGCGGCGCAGTTGGCCGGCACCCGGGTCGGTCGGGGTCTGTTCACCGCGAGCCCGTCGGCGCAGGACGTGGTGGCGGGTGCGATCCGCTATCCGGTGCACCGGGTGGGTGGCACCGGTGAGCTGGGAAAGCTGCCGGCCGCGGTGCAGGGTCCGCTGACGGCGCTGGAGGTGGCGGTGTCCGACGCCGCCCGGGTCGACGGTGACCTGCTGGTGGTGGACGGCCCGCTACGCAGTCGCCGGCAGTTGCCGCGCACGTTGGGCTACATCAAGACCCAGCACAGTCAATATCTGGATGCCCGGCTGACGGCGGTGGTGGTCGGTCTGGCGTCGGGTGAGCGTTCACCGGTGTTCCGGCTGGGCACCGCCTGGGGTGGCTGGTCGTGGTATTTGCGGCTGCCGGTGGCGATCGGTGCCCCGTGGGCGGGGATCGTCCGGGTGGAGTGCTCCGCCGACCTGCCCGTCGAGGCGGCGATCGAGCTGGCCGACCTGTCGCTGGTCACCCTGCCGCGCTTCGCCTCAACGCCGTACAAGGATCCGCGGGCGCCACAGAACCTGATCCCGATCGCCGGTCTGGAACGCCGGCTGCGTGCCCTGCTCGGCGACTCCCGGCTGTTGCACCGCGCGCTGACCGCCGCGGCGCGCGCGGCGCGGTAGACGGGCACTGGTAGCGATGGGACGCAAACGGGCGGCTGACCGGGTGGTCGAGCAGGTGGACACCGGGCAGGCCGAACTCGTTCCGGATCCGGACCGGTCGGGTTCGTGGACGCTGCTGCTGGACGGCGCACCACAGTCGCATGTGGACCTCACCGATCCCACCCATCTGGAGTTCGAGTACGTGCGGCGACTGGCCGCCGCCGTCGACCTGATCGCTCCGGCCGGTGAGCCGATGCGGGTGCTGCACCTGGGCGGTGGGGCGCTGACCCTGCCCCGGTACGTGTCCGCCACCCGGCCCGGGTCGACCCAACGGGTGTCCGAGGTGGACGGTGCGTTGGTGGAGCTGGTCCGGCGGGTGTTGCCGTGGCCGTCGGACGCGCGGCTGCGGGTCCGGGTGCAGGACGCCCGGGCCGTGCTGACCTCCACCCGGGACGCGAGTTTCGACGTGGTGGTCGCCGACGTGTTCGCCGGTGCGCGTACCCCGGCTCACCTCACGTCGGTGGAGTACGCGGCGGAGGTGGCCCGGGTGCTCCGCCCCTCGGGTTGGTATCTGGCGAATCTGGCCGACGGCCCGCCGCTGCGGCACGCCCGCGGGCAGGTCGCCACGGTCCGCTCGGTGTTGCCGCAGGCGTGTCTGGTGGGGGACGCGGCGGTGCTGCGTGGCCGTCGGTACGGAAACCTGGTGCTGGTCGCCGGACGGACCACACCGCCGGTGCCGGAGCTGACCCGGCGCGCTGCCGGCGACTGGTTCCCGGGTCGGGTGGTGGCCGGCGACGAGTTGGACCGCTTCACCAGCGGCGCCCAGGTTGTCCGGGATGCCGACGCGACCGGTTCCGATCCCCCGCCGCCGGGCCTGTTCTCGGTACGCCGCTGACCGTCCACCCCGCACTGACTGTGCGCTCCGACAGCGGCACAGAACTTTTTCCGCGGTTCGTTGATCCGTTCGGGGCGGCGGTGCGTACCACCGGGCGGCCCGCCTCGTGGGCCGACGTTGGTGACGGAAACCCCGGAGGTCTGCATGCATGCGGTGGCGGCCGGCTGGCATGGCGACGCGGTACGCGCTGACTGGTTGTCGGCGCGGTCCTCGTCGCGGCCGACCTCGTCTGCCCGGGGGGTCGACGCGCGAGCGACGTCTCGCCAGAATGGTCCGGTGACGCCGCGACCGGCGCCCGGGCGCCATCAGGCGACGACGACCGAGGCCAGCCACTCCGACCAACTGATCAAGCTGCTCTACGCCGAGCACGCCGGTCCGTTGCTGATGTTCGTCATGCGCCTCACCGGGGGGGACCGGCAGCGCGCGGAGGACATCGTCCAGGAGACGCTGCTGCGGGCCTGGCGCAACGCGCACCGCCTGGGCACCCAGGGGCAGGGCTCGCTGCGACCGTGGCTCGTCACGGTGGCCCGGCGGATCGCCATCGACGAGCACCGCAGCCAGGAGGCCCGGCCGGCGGAGACGTACGACCGGGATCTCACGGCGTTCGCCGAGGCGGACAGCACCGACCGGGTGCTGCGCACGATGACCGTCGCGGACGCCCTGCGTACGCTCAGTCAGTCGCACCGGGAAATCCTGATCTCGACGTACTTCCGGGGGCGGACGGTGCCGGAGGCCGCCGAGGAGTTGGGGCTGCCGCTCGGCACGGCCAAGTCGAGGGTCTACTACGCGCTGCGCGCGCTGCGCACGGCTCTGCAGGAGCGGGGGGTGACAGAATGAGCCGGCCGGACCACATGGACGTCGCGGCGTACGCGCTCGGTGTGCTCGACGAGCAGGATACCGAGCGGTTCGAGGAGCATCTCGCGACCTGCTGGGCGTGTGCGGCCGAGTTGGAGACGATGGTGCCGGTGGTGGGCCTGCTCTCCGACATCGACGGCGAGACGATGATGGCGATGGAGCAGACCGCTACCGACCCGGCTCTGTTGAACCGGACGCTGGGCGCGGTCCGGGCTGACCGTCGGCGTACCCGGTTTCGGCAGATGTTGGCGACCGCCGCCGCGGTGGTGGTCTTCGGCGGTCTGACCGGGTACGGGTTCGTCAGCGTGACCGACAGCGGGTCGACTCCGGTCGCCGGTCCGACGTCGAACGCTCCGCTCGACCCGCAGACGAGTGGGCCGACGGCTCCGCCGAGTGGCCCGGGTGTGGGTGGCACCGAGGAGGAGGGTGACCAGGTCGACGCGATCGACCCGACCACGGGTGTCCAGACGACCGTGTTCCTGGTCAAGCGGGACTACGGCACCCGGATCAACTTCAGCCTGCGGAAGTTGCCCGGCCCGCGCGTCTGCCGGTTGGTGGTGGTGCGCAAGAACGCCGACCCCGAGGTGATATCGACCTGGTCGGTGCCGGAGGGTGGTTACGGCACCAGTGCCCGCCCGCAGGGTCTTGAGTTGAGCGCTTCGACGTCTGCTCTGGTGAATGACATCAAGCAGCTCCAGGTGCAGTCGGTCGACGCCAACGGCGTGGCGAGTCCGCTGGTCACCGTGCCCATGTAGGCTCGCGTACGGTATCGGCACCGGTCATTATCACAATGACCGGTGCCGATCTGTCGTTGGGGAAAGTCATCCGTGCAGGAGCGTACGGATCTCCACTCTATTCGGTTCAATCAAAGAACGTGAAATTGACCACTGTTACTTCTTCAACCTTGACAGCCCACACCCCGTACCTATGGGTGAACTGCCAAGAATGAGGAGGGCACGTGGCACAGATGAAGCGGTCCGTCATCGTCGCGAGCGCGATGGTCGCACTTACGGCCTGCGCTCCCGCAGGTTACGACCCCGCGAACTCGAGCGCGGTCGAGCCGGTCGCCGTCGCCGCGGCCGAGCCCACCGCGTCGGTCGTAGCGGAGGCCTCGGCATCCGCGGAGGCGCCGGCCGCCGACGCGCCGCCCGCGAACGTCGAACTGACCGAGAAGTTGACCGGCAAGAGCGTCGCCCGGATGGGCAAGGTGGTCACCGACGAGGACGGCTGGATCCTCTACCGCTTCGACAAGGACACCGCCGACCCGCCGTCGTCGAACTGCGTCGACAAGTGCGCCGAGGTGTGGCCCCCGGCGTTGACCGACGGCAACCCTCAGCTCACCGGCGTCTCCGACGACAAGGTCAGCAGCGTGACCCGCCAGGACGGCACCCGCCAGCTCACCATCGGCGGCTGGCCGGTGTACCGCTACATCGGCGACAAGAAGCCCGGCCAGTGGAAGGGCCAGGCTGTCGGTGGCACCTGGTTCGTGGTCCAGCCGGACGGCAAGAAGAACCTGAGCTGCCTGCCCACCTCGACGCCGAAGGCGGTCGCACCGCCGTCGGACAGCGGCGCGAGCGACGCCGGGGGTTCGGGCTACTCGTACTGAGCCCACCACGAGGTCACGGTGGTCGGTCGTTGCCGGGGAGGGCGCGGCCGACCATCGGTCGTACGCGGGACGTCGGCATACCGGTGGTGCCGACGTCCCGTCCGGCACGTGGCAGAGTGGGCGGGTGACCGCTACCGAACCCGCCGCGACCAGGGTGTTACGCCCTCCGGTCGGCTACCGGCTGGCAGCCTCGGTCCGCGCGCTCACGTTCAGCCCGTACGACCCGTGCGCCCGGGTCGCCGCCGGCACCTTCTGGTGGGCCGCCCGCACCCCGGACGGCCCGGCCACCCTCGCCCTGCGGGCCGCCGGCGGCGAGTTGCTCGCGGAAGGCTACGGGCCGGGCGCCGAGCACGTCCTGGACCGCGCCGACGCGATCGCCGGTCTGCGTGACGACCTGACCGGCTTCACCGAACTGGCCGCCGCACATCCCCTGGTCGCCCGGCTGGCCCGGGAGCAGCGGGGGTTACGAATGCCGGCGACCGGCCAGGTCTTCCCTCGGCTGCTGCGCGCGATCTTCGAGCAGAAGGTCACCGGCAAGGAGGCGTACCGGGCGTACGCGGCGACCGTCCGGCACTTCCGGGAGCCCGCGCCCGGCCCGTTGCAGCCGCTGCTCCTGCCACCCGAGGCCACCGCGGTGGCCGCCACCCCGTACTGGGTGTTCCACCCGTTCGGGGTCGAGCAGCGCCGGGCCGACACGCTGCGGCGCGCCGCCGCGCTGGCCGACCGGTTGGAGCGCAGCGCCGACGCGGCCGACGCCACCCGTCGGCTGACCGCCATCCCGGGCATCGGGCCGTGGACGGCCGCCGAGGTGGTCCGGATCGCGTACGGCGACCCGGACGCGGTGAGCGTCGGCGACTACCACATCCCGAACACTGTCGCCTGGGCGCTCGCCGGTGAGCCGAGGGGCGACGACGCCCGGATGGTGGCCCTGCTGGAGCCGTTCCGAGGCCACCGGGGCCGGGTGTGTCTGCTGCTGGAGGCAGCCGGCATCCAGGCGCCGAAGTACGGCCCGCGCGCGCCGATCCGCTCCTTCGCCCGGTACTGAGCCACGCCGGAGCGCCGGGGTTCAGCGGCTCGCGCAGAGTCGCCGCAGGGTACGGCCGAGCCACCAGGCGTACGTGTGCTGCACCGCCCGTACGGCCGGGCCACCGGCACGGGTGAACCAGCGGGCCGGGAGGCTGAACGCGCGTACCTCGAACCAGACCGCGCCGTCGTCCTCGCGGCCGACCGCGAACGCCTCTTCGCCCCGCTCGGGATGCCCGGTCAGGGTTCCGTAGCCGAAGCCCGCGCGGGTGGGCGACTCCTCGCTCCAGATCACCTGACACGGCCCCCAGATGCGGGCCGGGCCGACGCCCAGGCCAGCGCTGACCAGCACACCCTCGGTGGCGCGTGCGGCGGTGGTCCGCATCCGGACCCCGGCGGCGCGGTGCAGCCGCCAGCTCAGCACCGCCTCGGCCGCGGTGTCGAAACTGTCCGGCGGCAGCGGATACCGGTGGCGCAGGTGGTGGTAGCCGCCGGGCAGCGCCCCCTGCCGGGTCCGCCCCACCTCCGGGTACGTCAGCTCGGCCACCGCTCCCCCTCGTTGTCGGCTGGACACGGGCCAGCGTACGGCCGGCGCGGGCGGGGCCTCCCGACGACGACATCGGCGGTCGTGGTGTGCTGCCCCGATGAGCGTCGAGGCGAGCATCGTCCCGGCCGGTGTCGCGGACGCCGGCGAGATCCTCACCGTGCAGCGGGCTGGCCGTGCTGGAGAAGCCGGCGGTCAGCCCCGCTCGCTCCGACGCCTGAGCCCGTCGGCCTCCAGACGCGGGTAGCGCCGGAGCAGGTCGCCGTACAGCCAGCCGATCACGCCGGCCAGCGGCCCGGACTGCGCGATCGCCAACTCGACCCGGGTGCGCCCGTCGGGCAGCGGCACCAGCCGGTGCTCACCCAGGGTGCGTACCCCCGGGGTCTGGGAGGCCCAGGTGAACGCCCGTCCCTCGGTCAGCTCGATGACCCGCCACACGGCTGGCCGCAGCTTCGGCTGGGCCAACCGGGCCGTCGCGCCGACGGCGAGCTGCCCCGGCTCCCCCCGCTCGGCCCGCGACACCGAGGCCGTCCACTCCGGCCAGCGCGGCACGTCGACCAACACCGCCCAGACCTGCTCGACGTCGGCGGCGATTTCGGTATCCGCTTCGAACCGCATCGTGTCTCCTCCCGGCGGCGCCGGTCGGCACCGCCACGGTGCAGACGACGACTCCCTGCGGATCGTGACACTCGCACGCAACCTGCTAAATCAGGCGGCTTCGCGCAGGTCGGCCAGGCTCAACGGGGTACGCCGACGCAGCAGCTCCTCCAGCTCCGGCACCGAACCGACCTCGCCGAGCACGTCGCGCCCGCCGCCGAACCGCTCCGGGTAACGGCGGGTCAGCCGGTAGCGGTAGCGGCCCCGGATCAGCTCGACGCTCACCCGCCACCGCCCGCAGCAGTCACAGACCCACTCGGACACCTCGCGAACTTAGCTCTGACCTGCGGATATTGAATTCGGTCGGTCAGGACGAGGGGGTGCAGCGGCGGACACGCCACCGCACGGCCCACGGTGATCTGCCTCACGACTGTCGGTACCGTCTGATTGACTGGTCGCCGTGGACCTGCCGATCAACCCTCCGGTCGAGCCGATGCTGGCCAAGAGCGTTCCCAAGCTGCCGACCACGCCCGGGCTGACCTACGAGCCCAAGTGGGATGGTTTCCGGTGCATCGTGTTCCGCGACGGCGACGAGGTCGAGCTGGCCAGCCGGGGCGGAAAGTCGATGACCCGTTACTTCCCCGAGGTGGTCGAGCAGGCCCGCCGGCAGCTGCCCGAGCGGTGCGCGGTCGACGGTGAGCTGATCGTGATCCGGCGCGACGGGCCGAGCAGCCAGCCTCGGCTGGATTTCGAGCTGCTGGCCCAGCGCGTGCACCCCGCCGCGTCCCGGGTCAAGATGCTGGCCGAGACCACTCCGGCCGACTTCGTGGCGTTCGACCTGTTGGCGATCGGCGACGAGGCCCTGCTCGACCAGCCCTACCCACGCCGCCGCGAGCGGTTGGTCGAGGCGCTGGCCGGGGTGCGCCCACCGGTGCACGTCACCCAGGTCACCACCGATCCGGACACCGCGCGTCGCTGGTTCGACGTCTTCGAGGGCGCCGGGCTGGACGGGTTGATCGTCAAGCCGGCCGACCTGCCGTACGAGCCGGGCAAGCGGTTGATGTTCAAGGTCAAGCACGCCCGCACCGCCGACGCCGTGGTGGCCGGCTTCCGCTGGCACAAGTCCGGCCCGGTGGTGGGCTCGCTGCTGCTCGGCCTCTACGACGACGCCGGGGTCCTGCACCACGTGGGGGTGAGCGCGTCGTTCAGCATGGCCCGCCGGGCCGAGTTGCTCGACGAGTTGGCGCCCTACCGGGACACCGGCGGCGAGCACCCGTGGGTGCACGGCGATCACGAACGCGGCCAACGCATCCCGGGTGGTGTGAGCCGGTGGACCGGCACGAAGAACCTGGAGTGGGAGCCGGTGCGCCCGGAGCTGGTGGTCGAGGTGGGCTACGACGCGATGGAGGGCGAGCGGTTCCGGCACACCGCCCAGTTCGTCCGCTGGCGCCCGGACCGTGATCCCCGATCCTGCCGCTACGACCAACTCGACCGCCCGGTCCGCTTCGATGTGGACCAGGTGCTGCGCGGCGACCCGACGGCCACCGTGGACCGGGCCGCCACCGGCTCGGCGTAGCCTGGCCGTCGACCCGACCTCGGAGGATCACGTGACCCGCACCGCCGACCGCTCTCGGATGGCGTCCAGTCGCCGGGGCCGGCGCACCCTCGCCGCCTTCGTCGTTGCCGCGCTGCTCACCGCCGGCTGCACTCTGCCGGCGTTCGCGCCGCGCACCGAGGTGCAGGGCGAAGCCGCGCCGACCGGCAGCGCACCGACCTGGCGGCCCTGCCCGGAGGTGCCCGAGGAGCTGGTCGGGCGTGGTGCTCCGGACATGCGCTACGAGTGCACCCGGATCGCGGTACCGCGCGACTGGGGCACCGGCGGTGGGGCGACGGCCGGGCCGGGTGCCGGGCAGACCTTCGAGATCGCCCTGCTGCGGGCCCGGTCCACGAAGCAACGCGACCGGGTCGGCTCGTTGGTGGTCAACCCCGGCGGCCCGGGCGGTTCCGGCGTCGACACCGCCGTCTACCTGTCCTTCGGCACCCAGTTCGGCGGGCTGCCCCCCTCGATCACCGAACGTTTCGACATCGTCGGCTTCGACCCGCGCGGAGTTTCCCGGTCCAGCCCGGTCAAGTGCATCTCCGACGCAGACCTGGACGCCAGCTTCGGCTTCGACCCGGACCCGACGAGCCAGTCGGCGTTCGACGACTTCGTCGGTTTGAGCCAGCGGATCGGGCGCGGCTGCGGCGACCGGTACGGCGACCAGTTGCCGCTGTACGGCACCGAGCAGGCCGCCCGCGACATGGACGCGGTGCGTGCCGCCGTGGGCGACGAAAAGCTCACCTACCTCGGTTACTCGTACGGCACCCTGCTCGGCGCCACGTACGCCCAGCTCTACCCGCAGCGGGTCCGGGCGCTGGTGCTCGACGGCGCGGTCGACCCCCAGCAGCGGCTGGTGGAGGGCTCGGAGAGCCAGGCCCGCGGTTTCGAACGAGCCTTCACCAACTTCACCAACTGGTGCGCGGCGAACGCCGGCCGCTGCCCGATCGCGCCGGACGCCCGCGCCGCGGTGACCTCGGCCATCGACAAGGCAAGGGTCTCTCCGGTACGCGGCGCCGACGGCCGGGAGGCCACCGCCGGGTGGGTGTTCTACGCGGTCATCTCCTCGCTCTACACCGAGTCCGGTTGGCAGGAGCTGGCTCAGGCGATCGACCGGCTGGGCGAGGGCGACCCGAAGGACGTGTTCCGGCTCGCCGACTCGTACGCCGGCCGGGAGGACGACGGCCACTACTCGAACCTGTTCGACGCCAACCTGGCCATCAACTGCGCCGACGAGACGGAGAAGCCGAGCCGGGCGCAGATCCGGCAGTTGCAGTCCGAATGGCGTGGAAAATATCCGCTGTTCGGGCCGGCGCTCGCGGTGGGCATGCTGAGCTGCGTCGAGTGGCCGGGCGGGCGCGACCCGTACCCGACCGGGAAGGCGAACGGCGCACCGCCGATCGTGGTGGTCGGCACCACCGGCGACCCGGCGACGCCCTACGAGCAGACCCCGCGCCTCGCGTCGATGCTGGGCGTCGGCCGGGTGCTCACCTGGGAGGGCGAGGGGCACACCGCATACCCGCAGACCTCCTGCATCACCGATGCTGTCGACGCGTACCTGCTCGACCTGACCGTCCCCCGGGAGGGGCTGCGCTGCCCGGCCCGCTGACCGGTGTGCGAGGCTGACCGGCATGAGCGACGTGACCTACCGGGAGGCCGTCCGGGCCGACCTGCCCTCCGTCATCGCCCTGCTCGCCGACGACGTCCTTGGCAAGGCCCGCGACTTCACCGAGGTCGACGAGGCCTACGAGAGGGCGTTCACGGACATCGACGCGGACCCGCGCAACCAGCTCATCGTGGCCGAGCAGGCCGGCGAACTGGTCGGCTGCCTGCAGATCACCTACATCCCCGGCCTAGGTCGGCACGGCAGCGAGCGGTCGCTGATCGAGTCGGTCCGGGTCCGCTCCGATCGTCGCGGCCAGGGACTGGGCCGGGACCTGATGACCTGGGCGATCGACCAGGCCCGGCAGCGCGGCTGCGCCCTGGTGCAGCTCACCACCGACAAGACCCGTGCGGACGCGCACCGCTTCTACCTGGGGCTCGGCTTCGTGGCCAGCCACGAGGGCATGAAACTCGCCCTCTGACCCGGCGCCCCCTGGCCCGACGCCCTCTGACCCGGCGCCCCCTGGCCCGACGCCCTCTGACCCGGTGCCGCCGGTGAGGATCGGCCGGCCGCGCCGCCGCGTGTGCCGTACCGCCTCGCCCGTGGGGCGGCGCGCTGCGCGAGCAGCTCACCCACCGCTTCGCAGACGCTATGGAGCTGATGTCGTAAACGAATCGGATGCGGTGATTCGTTTACGACATCAGCTCGAAAGCGAGCAGGGACGACCACCGCGACCCGCCAGACCGCCAGCGGAGCCAGCGAAGCCAGCGGACCAGCGGAGCCAGCGGACCAGCGGAGCCAGCGGACCAGCGCAGCCGGCGGACCAGCGAAGCCAGCGGACCAGCGGACCAGAGGACCAGCGGAGCCAGGGAAGCCAGCGAGCGGTCAGCCGTCGACCAGGCGGCCGTCGCGCAGGACAAGGACCCGGTCGGCGAGGTCGATCAGGGCCGGGTCGTGCGTGGCGACCAACGCCGTCATGCCACGGGCGTGCACCACCGCGCGCAGCAGGTCCATGATGGACCGGCCGGTCTCCGAGTCGAGCTGGCCGGTGGGCTCGTCGGCGATGAGCAGGTCGGGCTCGTTGGCCAACGCGCGGGCCACCGCGACCCGCTGCTGCTGCCCACCGGACAGCTCGTACGGGCGTTGCGCCGCGTGCCCGCCCAGGCCGACCAGCTCCAGCAACACCGCGACCCGCTCCTCCCGCTCGGCCGCCGGCAGCTGCGCCAGCCGCAGCGGTACGCCCACGTTCTCGGCGGCGGAGAGGATCGGCACCAGCCCGAAGGTCTGGAACACGAACCCGACGGTGCCTCGGCGCAGCCGCAACAGCTCCGCCTCGCCGGCCGAGGTGACGTCGTGCCCGGCCACCACCACCTGACCGCTGTCCGGTCGGTCCAGCCCGCCGACCATGTTCAGCAGGGTGGTCTTGCCGGCCCCGGACCGGCCCCGGACGGCGACCAGCTCGCCACGGTTGGCCGTGAACGAGACATCCCGCACCGCGTGCACGGCGTGCTCGCCCCGGCCGAACGTCCGGCTCACCCCACTGACCCGGACCACCTCACCCGGGTGCTCCGTGGGCACACCACCGAAACCGGCCGCGCCGGTCACCACCATGTCCCGACGGCTCATGCCCGTGGTCCCCGCTCGTCCGTGGCCCGGTCACCGGGCCGTACCTGCACATGGTCGGGCTCCAGGTCGAGCCGGACCCGTTCCTTCAGCGAGAGCGCGTCGACGAACGCCGCCGGTAGCTGCATCCGGCCGTTGCGGTCCAGCACCGCGTACTCCTCGCTGACCAGCTCGGTGTTGCCGTCCGCGCCGATCCGAGCGGTCCGGCGTACCTCGGAGGCGGTCCGGCCGTCGCGGATCGCGACGGTCCGGCGGACCTGCGTGGCCACGGCGTGGTCGTGGGTGACGACCACGATGGTCACGCCCAGCTCGGCGTTGATGGTGCGCAGCGCCGCGAAGACGTCGGCGCCGGTCGCCTCGTCCAGCTCGCCGGTCGGCTCGTCGGCGAAGAGCACCTCCGGGTCGTTGGCCACGGCCACCGCGACCGCGACCCGCTGCTGTTCGCCGCCGCTGAGCTGCCCTGGCCGCCGGTCGGCGCAGTAGCCGACGCCGACCATGTCGAGCAGTTCCCGGGCCCGTTGCCGGCGGGCCTTCCGGCCGAGTTTGCCGGCCAGATCCATCGGCAGTTCGACGTTCTCCCGCGCGTTGAGGTACGGCAGCAGGTTGCGACCGGTCTGCTGCCAGACGAACCCGACCAGCTCCCGCCGGTAGCTCAACCGCCGCTTGGCGGACAGCGAGAGCAGGTCGTAGTCGGCCACCCGGGCGATGCCGGCGGTCGGCGTGTCCAGACCGGAGAGGATGTTGAGCAGGGTCGACTTGCCGGAGCCGGACGCACCGACGATCGCCACCAGCTCACCCCGGTCGATGACCAGGTCGAGCCCCTGCAGGGCGACCACCTCCACGCCCTCGGTCTTGAAGATGCGCACCAGGCCGTCGCAGACGATGTGCCCGCGCAGGCGGTCCTGCCCGCCGGCGCGGTCGGCGGCGCGTTGTGCGGCCCGCTGCTGCAGGGCGGCCAGGTCCGGCACCAGTGGAGTCTGGGCGGTAGCGGTCATCTCAGCTCTCCTCTCCGAGCCGAAGCACCTCACCGAGGCGCAACCGGCGGTTGTTCAGGGCCTCGACGGCGACCGCGAAGCCGAGGGCGACCGCCCCGAGCGCGAGCACCGCGGCGACCAGGCTGGGCTCGAAGGCCACCTGGACCGGCACACCACTGGTGAACGCGGACAGGCCGAGCACCGGGTTGAGCAACAGGGGCAGCGCCGCACCGACCAGCGCACCGGTCAGCACCGACACCGCGACCAGCGGGGTCAACTCGACCAGCAGCAGCCCTCGCCACTGTCGGCGGGACAGGCCGAGGGTACGCAGCCGGGACAGCACCTGGCCCCGGGCGCGCGCCCCGGCGAGCACTGTGAACGCGATGGCGAGCAGCCCGAGCACGCTGCCGCCGACGGCACCGGCCACGAACCCGAACGCCAGCACCCCGTTCGCGCCGCCGTCACCGAGCTTCCGACGGACGTCCGCCCGGGTGTCGACGGTCACCCCGATCAGCCGTTCCCGACCGCTGAAGGCCCCGTTGCGCTGATAGCGCTCCTGTCCCTGGTCGCCGGCCCGGCGCAGCGCCTCCGCGTCCAGCGAGTCGCCGGCGATCAGCAGGCTGGACGGCGCGGGTGTGGTGGTCCGCGCCGGGAGCGCCTGCCAGGGCAGGATCACGAAGCGATCGGCGTTCTCCGACACCAGCGGAAAATCGTCCTCGGTGCCGGCCACCCGGAACTCGTACCGTTGGCCCTGCACCGAGATGAAGGCGGAATCGCCCAGCCCGGCCTTGGCCAGGTCGGCGGCGACCGCCGGTGAAACGATCGCGGGCGGCGGCCCCGGGCCGGGCCGCGCCGTGCGCACCGCGTCCGGCACCGGCAGGTCCACCTGGGATTCGCGGGCCACAGTGTCCAGTCCCGAACCGTCGACCAGCAGCACGTCCGTCTGGGCGAGCCGCGCGTCGGTGCCGACCTCGTCGGACGCCAGCCGCTCGTCCTCCTGGTGGACGACCCGGGTGACGGCCCGAACCCCGGGCAGGCGACCCAGCTCGTCGATCGTGTCCGGGGCGAAGCGCTCGCCGCGGATCACCGCGTCGGCCGGCACGATCCGCTCGGCGGCCCGGTCCCGGCTCGCGTCGACTCCGGCGGCCACGACCGCGCAGAACGCGGCGGTCCCGATAGCCAGCACCACGACGACCAGCGGGGCAGCGACCGCCGCGCGCCCGGCCCGCGCGGTGCCGAGGAAGGCGACGCTGCCCCTGGTCCGCGCGGCAAGCCGGCTGACCAGCAACAACGGCCAGGGGTACGCGCGCAGCGCGAGCACCGCCGCAGCGATTGCGAGCAGCACCGGCACCGATACCAACAGCGGGTCCACCTCGCCGAGAGTCAGGCCACGTCGGCGCAGCAGCACCGCGGCGAGCGCGGCCAGCAGCAGCAGGGAAACCTCGACGGTGAGCCGACGGGCCGACGGGCGTACCCGGATCAGGTCCCGCCGGGCCGACCCGCCGGTCGGTACGGCCAGGGTCGCCAGCGGCAGGGCGAGCGTGACCAGCACGGTCGCCCCGATGACGTACGGCGTAATGGGGTCCGGTTCCCCCGGGAACAGGGTGCCCAGCCACCAGCCGAGCACGGCGGCGACGGGCACCACCAGCACCGATTCGGCGAGGCTGCGCCGGGCGCCGGCGGTGGCCGCTCCACCACGGGCGCGCAGCAGCACGAACTCGGAGCGGCGTCGTCGGGTGGCGAGGCTGGCGGCGAGCACGATGAGCCCCGCCAGCGTTGCCAGTACGCCGGCCGCGATCACCGCGAGCAGGGTCCGGGCGGCGTTGATCTGGTCGGCGAACGCGCGCAACGGGACGTCGATGCCCACCGTCAGCGCGAGGTTCGACGGCTTGCGGCGTTGCAGTTCCTGCAGGCCATCGATCATCTCGTTGAGGTGGTGTGCGTCGATGCTGTCGGCGTCGAGGCGGTACCGCCAGGTGGACTGGACCGGCCAGCCGGCGACGGCCCGCTTGTTCAGCGGCGACGGGGCGACGACGCCGACGATGGTGAACGGCTGGCCGTCCCCCGCCGGTTCGATGATCTGCAGCAGTTGGGGCAGTCCGTCCCAGATGCCGTTGGCGCGGTCGACCGGCCGGAACAGCCCGGAAACCATGAGCGGGGCGACGTTGCTCAGGCGGCCCTTGTCGTCGGCGCTGCCGATCCGTAGTTGACTGCCGGCCCGCAGGTTGAGCTTGCGGGCCACGTCGACGTCGAGCGCCACCTCGATCGGCCGATCCGGGACATACGTCTCGCTCGGCCACGCGCCCTCGACGAGGGTGCTCGCGTTCTGCACGTCGGGTACGACCCGCAGGCCCAGGTCGACCATCAGGTTGCGGGCCGCGAGGTCCGGCCCGACCACGCGGGTCGGCGGAGTCTCGACGGTGTACCACCGTTCGGTCACCGCCGAACGCACCTGCGGCGGCATGTCGGTGGCCAACGCGTCGAACCGTTCGACCGCGTCACCCGTGGCCGTGTTCCGGAACGTCGTGGACTTGGTGTCGGTGGTGTACGAGAGGTCCCGGCGGGCGGCCGGCTCGCTGTTGAGTTGCGCTCGCAGGCCCTGTTCGGCGAGCCGGTTGACCAGCCGGGGCACTCCACTGATCAGCAGCGTGACCACCAGGGTCAGCACCGCCAGGAGCAGGAACTGCCCCCCGTACGTCCGGACCCGCCGGACGGCCGCGCCGACGCTCATCGTTCTCCCCCGATTCGCAGCTGCACCGCCGCCACCCGCTGACGGATGCCGGTGGCGATGAACGCGCTGAAGGCGAGCGCCGCCAGCAGCAGACCGACCGCGGTCAGACCGATCGGGACCCAGGGCAACGCGAACGTCGCCGCAGGGATCGGTCGGCCGGCGGCCGGGGTGAGGATGACCAGTGGGGCCATGGTCGCGCCGACCGCGGCACCGAGGAGCAGCCCGACCCCCACGCCGATGCCGGCGAGGAAGGTCTGTTCGGCCAGTAGCGCCCGGGCCATCAGCCGGGGCGTCGCGCCGAGGGTGTGCAGCACCGCGAACTCGCCGAGCCGCCGCCGGGCGGTGGCCCACACGTCCACCATCAGGCCGACGAGGGCGAGCAGCACCGCGCCGAGCGCGGCGGCGAGCATCCCGGTACGCGAGCCCTGCCAGTACGGGTCGTCGGCGGCCGCCTCGTACACCGCTTCCCGGTTGAGCACTGTGACGCCGGGCAACTCGCCGGCTGCCTGGGCGGCAGCGGTCGCGTCGGCGGCGCCGACCCACCACTCGGGCACGGGTCGCAGCGTCCCGCCGGCACGGATCAGCGCGTCGACCGCTGCGGGCAGGTCCAGCAGCACGCCGGCCGCAGTGGTGGTCGGCACGGCGCTCAGCTCACCGACCAGGTGCACCGGCAACGTCGCCCCGGAGAGCGTGAGATCGACGGTGTCGCCGACGCGCAGGCTCAGCGCCTCGCGTACCTGGGGGGTCATCAGCACCGGGACGGTCGTCTGCGTGGCCGGTACCACCACGAACCGGGTCTCCTCCTGGTCGCTGCGCTCCCAGCCGGGCTGCCGTTTCACCGGGCGATCGGTGACGAAGCCGCTGCCGGTGACCTTCACCGCTAGCCGGGGTCCGCCGGCCCAGGTCGCCGCCCACGCACCCGTGACCTCGGCCGGGCGAGCCTTGCCGGCCGCGTCGACCAGAGTCAGGTCGCTCACCCGCAGCCCGTACGAATCGCCGGCCGCATGCTCGCCGTCGGCTTCGAACCCGGTCAGCCGAAGTCGCGCCCCGCCCACGTCCGGCAACTGGACCGTGAATCGGGTAGCCCGCCCGTCGCTCGGGGCGTCCGCCGCCGGCAGCCGGAACGCGAGACCCTCGGCGCTGGTGACCAGCAGCGCCACCGAGATCCGGTGCGGTTCGTCGGGCGTTCCCACCGGCGTACGGACGGTGCCGGTGATCGTGCGGGTGCCCTCGGGTAGCTCGACGCCCCCAGTGCCTCCACGCGCTCCGACCATCCGCTGGTACTGCTCCGCGGCCGACCCGTCGGCGAGGCGGTCGGCGAGGCGGACGACACCGGGGGCACTGGCCGGGTCGACACCGATCACGGTCACCGGCAGGTCCTGCCGTCCGACCCGCACCTCGTCCCGCCACGCCGGCAGCACCCGGTCCACGCCCGGCAGCGCGGCGAGCTGACCGGCCCGGTTGGGCGGGGCGACGCCGGCCCGTTCGGTGACCCGGATGTCGGCGCCGACCGTGTACCCGGCTTGCTCGACCTGGGACCGCTCCCCGGTGCTGATCAGGGACCAGGCCAGGGTGCTGCCTCCGACGGCCAGGGCGAGCAGCAGCACCGGACCGGCGTGCGGACGCCGGCCGGCCTGCCACATGCCGAGAATGGTGGCCGTCCACGGACGTCGGTCGACGAACCGCTCCGCGAACCGGGTGAGCGGCGGGAGCACCCGCAGCGCCAGCACCGCACCGGCCAGCACGCCGAGCGTCGGGGCGGCGACCAGCAGCGGGTCGAGCCCGAGCTGGCCGCCCGAGCCGGCCAGCGGCGAGGCGTACCGACGGAGCTGCACCCAGGCGAGCACGGCGAGCGCCACGAGCACCAGGTCGACGCTGGCGCGTTGGACGCTCGCCGACCGGTTCGGCCGGGATCGGGCCGCCATGTCGGCCACGTACGTGCCGGCGCCACGCAGCGTCGGGAGGACCATGGCGACGAGGCAGCCGGCCGCGGTGGCCGCCGCCGCTGCCCAGACCAGGGTGGTGTTGCCACCGGCGGTGGAGAGGGACGCCGACCCGCCGGGTCGGATGAACCGCAGCGCCTCGCCGGCGATCAGCGGACCGAGCACGGCGGCCGGGGCGACCACCAGGGTCGCCTCCCGGGCCGCCAGGCCGGCCAACTGCCGGCGGGCGGCGCCGCGGGCACGCAGCAGCGCGGTCTGCGGCCGGCGGTCCTCGTGCAGGAGCGCGGCGACCAGCACCAGCGCGTACCCGCCGAGCACCAGGATCAGCAACAGTGGCGTGGCCAGCGAGGAACGACCCACCAGGTCCGCGCGGGCGATCCGGTCCAGCAGCACCTCCATCTTGGTCACCGCCTGCCCGGAGCTGCCCAGCTGAGCGGCCTCGGGCACGGCCGAGACCGCCTCGGTGAGGGCTTTCCGCACGGCGGGCAGGTCGGCGGTGTCGACGCCGCCGAGATCCGGTTGGGCCAGCCAGGACGCCGACACCGAGCCCGGGAAGGTGGCCGCGAAGTCGGCCGGGTCGAGCGTGAACGGCCCGTACGAGGTGGCGGAACCGGCGCTGCCCGCTCCCACCCCCGGGGCCAGCAGCCAGTACGCGTCGGTCGGGTCGCGTGGCCGCCAGGTGCCGGCGAGCACCAGCTCGCCGCGTCGCTCGGTGGCGCGGTCGCGCACCGGGACGCGTTCGCCGACGGTGAGGCCCAGCGCTCCGGCGACCCGCTCCGGCAGGCTCACCTCGACGGGGTTCGCGCCGGGGCGGGGCCAGGCTCCGGCGGTCAACTCCGCGTGGCCGGCGAGGTCCTCGAGCGTGGCCAGGTTCGCGAAGACCGGCTCGTCGTCCGGCCGGGGAACCTGCCCGAGGTCGCCGGTCAGCTCCCGGCCGGTGCCGTACCGGGCGGCGGCGACGGTGACCGGGGCACCGGCGAGCCCGTCGACGAACTCCGCACGGACCGCCTTGTCCCGGCTGGCGAACTCGGCCGCGTCACGTCCACCGGAGCCACTGACCAGGAGTCCGCGCTCCTCCGCCGGCGAGGCGGCGACCAGGGCTCGTTGCCCGGCGTCCACCGCCCGGCGGTTGTAGTCGGACAGCCCGGTGACCAACGCGACGGCGACGAGGGCGGCGATCACCGCGGCAACCAGCAACCCTCGCGCCTCGCGGGCCCGCCTCCACACCAGCTTCATCCGACGCCTCCCCTGGCCCTGGCGGGCCGACGACCATCAAGACAGGCCATCCCCCGGGAAAGGTTCGCGCCCGTTACATGATCGTTATTACGAGGAGTCAGCTCAGCCGGCCTGAAGGTGAGCGGTCAGCCGCCGCCGCGAACGTTGCGGATGCCGAACACCACCGCACCGAGCACGAGTACGACGCCCAGAAGCTGGAGGCCCGGCGAATCGTCGGCCTCCCCGTGCACGATGCCGGCGACACCGAGCGCCATCACGAGAACGGCAACGACGGTCAGGAGGTACCTCACGGCGTCTCCTCCTCGACCCACTCGAGCAGGTCTCCGGGCTGGCAGCCGAGCACCCGGCACATCGCCTCCAGGGTGCTGAAACGGACGGCCTTGGCGCGACCGTTCTTGAGCACCGCCACGTTGGCCGGCGTGAGCCCGACGCGCTCGGCGAACTCGCCGACGCTCATCTTGCGCTTGGCCAACTCGACGTCGATGCGGACGACGATGGGCATCAGATCACCGCTTCCATGTCGCTGCGCAGCGTGGTGGCCTGCCGCAGCAGCGCACGCATCACCACCATGAGCAGCCCCAGCACGGTGACGCCCACCGTCAGGAGGAACAGCAGGAGGGGCACTCCCGGGTCGTCCGCGTTGAACCCGACCCACAGGAAGACCCCGACGAGGACCACCCAGGCGGCGGCGATGGCCCAGACGATGGCGTCCACCCACTTGAGGGACGCCTCGGTGAAGATGCGGTCGTTCTTGACCAGGCTGAGCAACTGCCACGTCGCGACGATGACCACCTGGACGCACAACACCCAGAACACCGTCACGGCGGTCGCCGGCCAACGCAGGTGAGCGTCCTGCGGCGACTGCTCGGCCATGTACGCGAACTGACCGGGCAGCGAGAGGGTCTGGAACACGACCAGGACCCCGAACAGCACCACGAGAAAGACTCTGAGAGCGGCCACCGCTCGATGCTCCGTAACCATGCATCGAGTTTCGCTCGCTACCTATCGAAAGTCAATCGGTCCGCTCCTTACCGCTTCTGGATGCGACGACCTCACCCGCCGGCAACGGTCTCGCCTTCTGCGGGTAGAACGTCTCGTGCCGGGCCAGCATGGCAACGAACTCGACGATCTTCCGCTCGCGGGTCTCCACCCGTTTCACCGCGTTGAGGCGGTGGATGAGGGCGAACCGGTTGGCCTTGGTGAGCACGTCGAGCATGGCCTGCGCGGCGGGCTCGGCGGCGATGGCGGCGAGGAGGTCGGCCGGCACCTCGGCCTCCGACGGAGGGGCGTAGGCCGCCGCCCACCGACCGTCCGCCTTCGCCGCCTCCACCACGGCACGCCCGGCCGGCGCCATCCGCCCCTGCTCCTCCAGCCGGGCCACGTTCGCCACGTTGCGTTGCGACCAGGCACTACGCGGCCGGCGCGGAGTGAACCGGATCCACGAGGACTCCTCGTCCCGTTTGCGGGCCTGCCCGTCGATCCAGCCGAAGCACAGGGCCTCGTCGACCGCCTGCTGCCAGGTCAGGGTCGTGACCGTGCCGCCCTTCTTGGTCAGGGCGAGCCAGACCCCGGGCGACGACGTGTGGTTGGCCGACAACCAGGTGCGCAACGCGTCGGCATCCGCCACGACCAACTCAGCCAGCTCGGCGCTCGTCATGCCCGGAGGCTATCCCCCGGGTCCGACACTCGGTGACCACCGTGGGACTCGACCAGCGCGTCCGCCACGACGTCGGCGTCAGCGTCGGCCACGTCCGCCGGGTACTCCGGCAGCAGGTCGTCCCAGACGACCAGCCACGACCCGAACAACTGGGCCTGCCCCTCGGGCCGGGCGAAGAACCAGATGTGCAGGTGGGCGCCGCCATCCCCGAAGCGGTAGACGTGGGCCCGCGAGATGTGCGGCAGCGCCTGCACGTGGCGCGCGATCCTGGTGCTCAACAACCCCAGTTCGGCGGCCAGTTCGTCGGGCAGATCCTCCATGTCGTGGTGCTCACGCGGCAACAGCATGAGCACCAGCGGGACGCCCACGCCCTTGATCCGGATTAGCCGCCAGCGCTCGTTGAACCAGATCCCCTCGTCCCGGTCGCGGCAAGCACCGCAGTCCGACGGGTCCTCGCCGTGCCGGGCCGGCTCCGGGAGCACCGGCGGCCGCATCGGCGACACTCGAAGTCCGTCTTGATCGAACGGGCTGATGTCCCACCCCGTCATGCGCGCCAACGGAAGCCGGTGCTCGCCGTCCGCGGCGGCGAGAGCCTGGTCGTAGAACTCGTCCGGTCGCAAGGCCATGCGGCAGAGACTAGTACGAGATGATCCACAGTGGCCTGGTCGGGAGAGCGCACCAGAGAGGCCACAACGGCGACGGGAGGAACCTGCGCATGACCGGCGACCCGATCGGGCGAAGAGGCAGGGACCTGGTCTTCTCCGACAACACCGATCGCTGGACCGGACGCGTACTCCTGCTGTGCCTGGTGGTGGCCCTGCCGAAGGAGATGTCCGGGCCGAGCCTGGCCGGGCTGCCGTTCGATTTCGGTGCGGCGGCCTTCTTCGCGGTCCTGGGCTGGCTCTGCTTCCGGATGGGTTTCCGGATGCGGCTGACCGCCCGGCGCGACCACTTCGAGGTGGCGAACCCACTGAGCGTCGACCGCATCGCCTACCGCGACGTGACGGCGATCGACTGCGATCTGCTCTCGGTCCGCATCTCCCTGGCCTCCGGGGTGCGAGTCCGGGCCTGGGCTCTGTCCGACTCGCTGCTGAGCACCCGAGGACCGAGAGGTCAAAAGCTGGTCGACCGTCTCGGCACGGTCACCGCCGAGCGGCAGACCGCCGACGGTCCGCCGCACACTCGCAGCCGTTTCCCCGACTGGTCGATGGCGCTCGCACTGTTCGCGCTCTTCTCGGGCGCGATCGCCTACCGCCTGCTGACGCAGTGACCGGGCGTCCACAGCGACCCGGCGTTCACAGCGCCCCGTTGTACACAGCGCCCCGGCGTCCACAGCGACCCGGCGTCCACAGCGCCCCGGCGTGCCGGCACCCGCGAAGGTCGCAGGGTGGTCGGCCGTGGACGACCCGGCGCAAGCCGAGTGGCCTGCTGTGGATGGTCTGCCTTGCGGCTCACGGCAGGTGTCACGCCGCAGCCCGCCCGAACAGCAGGTGAGCGGAGCGGTGGCCGGTCGGCCTACGTTCGTCGGTGGTAGTGGTTGCGGCGCGGTAGTTGCTCTGGGTCGAGCCAGGCCGGCGGCACGAACTCCGGATGGCCGTCGTCGCCGAGCCGGACGACCCAGTCGGCCTGGTGGACGTGCCGGTGATGATGACTGCAGAGCAGCACGGCGTTGTCGAGGTTGGTGGTGCCGCCGTCGGCCCAGTGCCGGATGTGGTGCGCGGCGCACCAGCGCGGTGGACGGTCGCAGCCCGGGAACGCGCAACCGCCGTCGCGCAGCACGAGAGCCCGGCGCAGCGCACCGGTGACGAGCCGCCGTTGCCGACCCACGTCGAGAACCTGCCCCGCGCCGCCGAGCACGGCGGGCAGGATGGCGGCGTCGCAGGCGAGCCGGCGCACGGCGTCGGGGGCGAGCTGAAGGCCGATGTCGAGCGCGCCGGCGGAGAGCTGCCGCGTCAGCCCGTCGTAGCCGGTGGTGACGACGATCTGGGCCGGATCGCCACCGCTCTCGGGCAGCTCACCGGTGCGCAGGGCGAGTCGGCACACGTCGGCGAGGGCGTCGTGACGTCGTTGGCCGGCGCAGCGGTTGTCGTCGGGGCCGACGGGTGCGCTCAGCGGGTCGATGGCGGCGCGCAGCAACGCGGCAGCCTCCGCGTCGAGGATGCCGCTGAGCCGGAGCCGCCCGCCGTCATGTTCGGAGATGGTGACGTGCCGGTCGCGGGTCGCCCGGGCGGCCTCGGCGGCCAGCGCCGCCGCAGCGGCGGCGTCAGCGAGGTCGGGAGCGACATGGTCGAGAATCCGGGCACTCATCCGGCGTAGCAGGCCGGGGTCGAACTGCGCCGCCCACTCCACCAGCACACCGACCGCCTTGTCGGCCACCTCGACGCCCGCCGACGCCGACACTGTGGCGGCCGTGTCGGCGATGACGCGAGCCTGCTTCACGCTGACCGCCCCGCCCGCCAACGCCTCCCGCACCGCGGGTGGAGCGACGTCGACCGAGGCCGCGAGACTGACCAGCCGACGCGCGGCGGCGACGTCGAGCCGCAGACGATGACGCAGCCACACCGTCGTCGACGACGCCCCCTGCGCGACCGCGGCGCCCCGCCCGTCCAGCTCACGCACGACCGCCAACTGCACCGCCGCCAGCCGCTGCTGCAACCGGTGCGTAGCGTCGAGCGCCGCGATCAGATCGTGCTCGGAGAGAGCCCAGGCAGCCGCGTCGGCGCAGCTCGCGACCGCACTCTCCGCCCGGACCAACTCATCGATCACAGACAAATTCTAGGACAGGTGTACGACAACTTTCGGTCGCCGCGTGGCGGCACCCGCCGCACGAATCGCTGATCGGCCAGCCAGTCGTGGGCTCCGGCCGACGCTTCCTGATCCGACGAGGTTGACGTCGACGACTCGGCGCAGGTCCTCGACGCGCAGCCCGGTGAAGGGCCCGGACGCGCCGAGAATGTCATCTCCGAGCGAGTCGCCACCCATCACTTCGAGGAGAGCGAGCGGTCCGCTACTGGAAGACGTCGTCAGCCCCCCGCCAACTCCGGCCGGTGCTCCCGAATCCACGCTTCGACGTCCGACTTCCGCCAGACCTTGCCCATGGCCAGCACGGCAACCGGTTCGGGGAAGTTCCGCTGATTGGCGATCACGGACGCACGCTGCCGGGACACGTTGCCCAGCATCTCCCGAATCTCCGACACGCCCACGAGGTCCACACCTTGACGATGACAGCGGCACCGTCTGCAGACTCCGACAACTACGTAGTCTGTTGACATTAGCAATGGCGAGCGTCACGATTGGCGCATGACCGCGCCGAAGGCCTCCCCCAGCCGCGACCATCAACCCCTGACCGGACTGCACCCCGTGCATCAGCACCTGCCGCGCCGGCCTTCATGGCTGTGCCGGGTGTGCGCGGCGACCTGGCCGTGCGCGTGCGCGCGGATGTTGCTGCGGGTCGAGTACGGGGCCGACCGGGTGGCGTTGTCGATCTACATGGCCAGCCAACTGTTCGACGCGACGGCCGACCTGCTCAAGCTCAACCCCGAGCCGGCACCCGACCCACGGGAGCTGTTCGATAGGTTCCTGGCGTGGACGGCCCAGCCATCAGTCTGAGCCAAGGCCGCCCAGCCACGGCCGCCCAGCCACGGCCCTCAGGCGAGTTGGCCGAGACCAGGCCGGTCAGGCGCTGGGACCGTCGGGGGTGCGCTTGGCGCGGCTGGGCTGCACCCGCTTGGGTTCGCCGGGCATCTTGGGGTGGTCCGGCGGGTACGGCAGGTCGCCCTGACCGGCGGCGGCGTCGCGGTCGGCCCATTCGAGCAGCGGGGTGATGTCCCACGGCGCGTCGTCGATGCCGGCGTGCGGGTCGCCGCGCTCGGCGAGCCGGGCCGGGACGCTGCGCAGGTCGAAGTCGTCCGGGTCGACGTCGGGCAGCTCGTCCCAGGTGACCGGGGTGGAGACGGTGGCCCGCGCGTTGGCCCGCAGGGAGTACGCGCAGGCGATCGTCCGGTCCCGGGCCATCTGGTTGAAGTCGACGAAGACCCGGCTGCCGCGCTCCTCCTTCCACCAGGCGGTGGTCACCAGGTCGGGGTGGCGGCGTTCCACCTCCCGGGCGAGAGCGATGGTGGCCCGGCGCACCTCGGTGAACGTCCAGCGGGGCTGGATGCGCAGGTAGACGTGCACGCCCCGACCACCTGAGGTTTTCGGCCAACCGGCGACGCCCAGCTCGTCGAGGAGCGCGCGGACCTGACCGGCGGCCCGTGCCGCGTCGGCGAAGTCGGTGCCGGGCTGCGGGTCGAGGTCGATGCGCAGCTCGTCGGGTCGGTCGGCGTCGGCGGCGCGCACCGGCCAGGGGTGGAAGACGATGGTGCCCATCTGCGCCGCCCAGGCCACGTGCGCCAGGTCGGCCGGGCACAGCTCCGCCGCGTTCCGACCGCTCGGGAAGGTGATCTCCGCCGTCGTGACCCAGTGCGGCACCCCCCGGGTGGGCACCCGTTTCTGGAAGAACGCCTCGCCCCCGACGCCCTCGGGGAAGCGTTGCAGCGTGGTGGGCCGTTCCCGCAGGGCGCGCATGATGCCGTCGCCGACCGCGAGGTAGTAGTGGAAGACGTCCGCCTTGGTGAACCCCCGGTCGGGGAAGATCACCCGATCCGGACTGCTCAGCCGTACGCTGCGCCCGGCCACCTCGACCTCGGTGACCGCCGCCTTGGTGCCCGCCATCTCGCGACCATATGCCACGCCCCCGACGTTCGACGTACCGTTGAGGGGTGAGTCTTGACGACAACGAGCTGCCCCGCACCGAGGACGAGTGGCGGGTCCGACTGACCCCGGAGGAGTTCCACGTCCTGCGGGAGCACGGCACCGAACGGGCCTGGACCGGCGAGTACGTGGACACGAAGACCCAGGGGGTCTACCACTGTCGCGCCTGCGGTCTGGAGCTGTTCTCCAGCGACACCAAGTTCGACTCGCACTGCGGCTGGCCGAGCTTCGACGACGCCATTCCGGGCCGGGTCAAGGAGATCGAGGACCGCAGCCTCGGCATGGCGCGTACGGAGATCCGGTGCGCCCGCTGCGACAGTCACCTCGGGCACGTCTTCCACGGTGAGGGGTTCACCCCGAAGGACACCCGGCACTGCGTCAACTCCATCTCGGTCCGCCTCGAGCCTCGCTGAGCAGAGCTGAGCTGAGCTGAGCTGAGCAGAGCAGAGGGCCGAGGAGCTACTCAGGGCGTACCCCTGAGTAGCTCGACCTCGGCGGTGCGGGACTGTTCGATCCGCCGGGCCAGGTCGCGCACCTGTTCGTTGCGGCCGACGCCGACCTGGGCCCGGGCCAGGTCGGCGGCCCACCGCTGGTGCTCGGCGAGCACCTCGCGCAGCACCCCGTCGACGTCCGGGGCCGGCGCGGTCCGCAGCCGGTCGAGCGCCGTGTCGTCGCCGTGCCCCTCGTGATGGTGTGCGGCGGCGCTGGCGCCCGGCCCGGTCGTGGGCAACCAGCCCCGCATCGCGGCCAGCTCGTCGGCCTCGGTCGCCTCGATGGCGGCGGCCAGGGTACGCAGCGCGTCGTCGCGCACCCGGTCCCGGGCCAACCGCACGATCTGCAGGGTGCGTTCGCTGTGCCCGACCATCGTGCTGAGGAACACCACGTCGATGCCGCTCAGCTCACCCACGGAGGCCGAACCCACGGCGAGCGTGGACCCGGCCGGGGGCGCGGGGGCCGGTTGCGGCCCGCCCGGGTCGGGTGACCCGGCGCAGCCGCTGGTGAGCAGCAGGGCCGCGAGCACTGACACCAGAGAGGTACGGGGCATGGCGGTGCTCCGTTCACGCGGGGGCGGCGACACGGGTGCGACCCGGACGGTCGCACCCGCGCGGTCAGACCTGTTGCCAGAGCGCCGGGACGTTCGGCGGTTCCCAGCCGGGGATGGCGGTGTGCGCCTGCCGGCAGCGGTAGGTGGCCCCGCCGTAGGTGACCTGGTCGCCGACCTGGTACGCCCGGCCGGCCGCCCAGGTGCCGCCCTGCGCGGGCGGAGTGGTCGGCGTGGGGGTCGGGGTGGGCCGTGGGGTGGCGGTGGGAGTCGGAGTCGGTGTCGGGTTCGGGTTCGAGCCTCCGCCGCCGATCTGGACGTCGATGCAGGAGTAGAAGGCGTTCGCCGTGTCGGAGATGTTCCAGACCGCGAGGATCTTCTGCCGGCCGGAGAAGCCACCGAGGTTGACGGTGTGCGAGACGGTGGCGCCCGGCTGCTGGCCGTTGCCGTTGACCACGCCGACGCGGGTGTTGCCGATCCAGTACTCCCAGTTGGCGGTGGCGTGCCGGGCGGTGTTCACCCAGGTGAAGGTCAGCGAGCTGCCGACCGAGGTGGCCGGCCAGCCCCGGCTGTCGTCGTTGAGGACGGCGAACTGTGAGATTCCGGCGTTGCAGCTGCGCAGGCCCTTGGGTCCTTCGACGCTCTGCGGCTCGTACTTGATCTGCCCGCAGTCGGGCACCCGGCCCTGCGCGCAGAGCGCCTGCCGGCTCGGCGGGGCGGACACGTAGCCGTGCGCCTGCGCGGGTGCGGCGACGGTGAGGGTGGCGGCGACAGCACCCGCCGCCACCAGCGGGACAGTGATTCTTCGACGCATGGGGGCAGCTCCTTCTCCGGGTCCGGTGGGTGCCCCTCAACGTAATTTAAACATTGTTAACAGTAAAGACTCTCATCGATAAATGCATCGATGGTGACGAGTTTTCTTCTCAGAGGCGGAGCAGGCTGCCCAGATCGTCGACCTGGTCGGCCGACTCGTCGTCCAGCCAGACGCCACCGGTGGCGAGGTAGCGGAACCGGTACTCCCCCGGCGGCAACTTCACGGTCACCGTCCGGGTGCCGTCGCGGCGGGCCACCAACTCGTGCCGACCCGGCTCCCAGCCGTTGAAGCAGCCGACGACACTCACCGGGCCGGGCGGTACGTTCCGGGGCAGGCAGAAGGTCACCCGGGTCTGGTTGCCGAACAGCTTGTTGCGCTTGATCACGTGATCCTCCGGGGGTCGCGGCGGTTCACCTGGCACAACGGACAACACGCCGGGGCCGACACGCCGCCCACCGGCCCGAACATCGACAATTCGCCGCACAGCTCACCGGATCGAGAGCAACCTGTGGGTACATGTCCTGATATGGGAGGTTCTCGTGGCGACGTGCGAGGTCTGCGGCAACGACTACTGGATGGCGTTCGAGGTGCGCACCGTCAGCGGCGACGTGCACACCTTCGACTCGTTCGAGTGCGCGATCCACCGGATGGCACCGATCTGCGAACACTGCCAAATCAAGATCGTCGGGCACGGCGTCGAGGTCAACGGCCGCTTCTTCTGCTGCGGCCACTGCGCCCGTGCCGTCGAGGGCGAGGTCGGTGCCGAGATCCGCGACGCCGTCGGCGCACGCCCGGCCTGACCACGATCCTGCGGTACGGTCGTCGCCATGCGGCCACTGCTGTGCGTCCTCCCCCCGCCGCGCTCCTGAACGGAGCGCCGCGCCCTTCGCCGACCGGGTGACCGACCCGCTCGGCCATCTCGCCGTACGCGCTCCGTCGACGTCGTCCCCGTCAACGGCTCACCCTTCGGAGCGCATCCGTGTCAATCTCCCGCACCGCACGCCCGGTCGCCTCGGCACCGGTCGTCGAGCAGTCCCGCACCGGCCTGATCCAGATCACCGTCACCGGGGTGCTGTGGGGCACCACCGGTGTGGCGGTGCAACTCCTGCGCGACAGCACCGGGCTCAGCCCGGTGAGCATCGGCTTCCACCGCCTCGCGATCGCCGCGCTCGTCCTGCTGGCCTGCACCGCCGGTCGACTCCGCACGACGCTGGCCGCCCTGCGCGCGGCACCCGTACCGCTGCTGCTCACCGGCGTCGGCCTCGGCCTCTACCAGGCGCTCTACTTCGCCGCCGTGGCGTGGGCCGGCGTCAGCGTGGCCACCGTGGTAAGCCTGGGCCTGGCCCCGGTGCTCGCGGCGGCCTGGGAGTCGGTACGCGCCCGCCGGATCCCCGGCCCGCTGCGACTCGGCACGCTGGCCGCGGCCGTCACCGGTCTCGTGCTGATCACCACCGCCACGGCGGACCCCAGCGCGGCGGCACCCGCCCCGCTGCTCGGCCTGCTCGCGGCGGCCGGCTCCGGCCTCGGGTACGCGGTGACCACCCTGATCAGCCGGCAGGTGTCGCAGCGCACCGCGCCGATGACGCTGACCACCATCTCCACAGTGGTCGGCGCGTTCACCCTGGCGCCGTTCGCCCTGGTCGCCGGGATCGGCGTGCCGGTACGCCTCGACACCGTGGCACTGCTGCTGCACCTCGGCGTGATCACCACAGCTGTCGCGTACGCGTTGTTCTACGCCGGGCTGCGCACCACCCCGGGGAGCGTGGCCGCCGTACTGACCCTGCTCGAACCGCTCACCGCCGCGGCGCTGGCGGTGGCACTGCTGCACGAACCGCTGCCGCTTCCGGTGGTCGTCGGCGGTGTGCTGCTGCTCACCGCCGTGGCGGCGACGTACCTCGCCCCCGCACGCCCCGACAGCCCCTGAGACCGACGGCCGGGCGGGACGCGCACGACCCCGCCCGGCCGCGCGGCCTACCATCGGTGCGTGCCCCAGCAGACCACCGAACTCCGGACGGCCTCCTTCGCCGACCTGAACGCCCGCACCCTCCACGACCTGCTCAAGCTGCGCATCGACGTGTTCGTGGTGGAGCAGAACTGCGCGTATCCGGAACTCGACGGTCGCGACGTCGAGCCGGGCACCCGCCATCTCTGGCTGACCGACGGCGGCGCGCCGCTGGCGTACCTGCGAATCCTGGCCGACCCCGACGGCACCGCACGGATCGGTCGGGTGGTGGTGGCGCCGGAGGCGCGCGGCGCGGGGCACGCCGGCCGGCTGATGACCGCGGCGCTGGAGGTGGTGGGAAACCGGCCCAGCGTGCTGGACGCCCAGTCGCACCTGGTCGGGTTCTACACCCGGCACGGTTACGCGGTCAGCGGCCCGGAGTACGTCGAGGACGGCATCCCGCACACACCGATGCGGCGTGCCGCACGGCCCCGCGCCAACGACGTCGACCATTGACGCCTGACGATCGAGCTGGCATGGTGCCGGGTAGAACCATCGCAGGAGCCAGCGAGTAGGCACGGGAGTGGGCAACTCCCGTCCGTCCGGGTGTCGTCGTCCGACCTCATCCCCCCGGGGGCTCCATGTCCACTCTCATCCGATCACCGCGCGTGTTCCGGCTGCTCGCCGTCGCGACGGCCGCCGCGCTTCTGTTGACCACCGCGCTGACCACGATCATGGCCCAGCCCGCCTCCGCGCACGGCTCGGTCGTCGACCCGGCCTCGCGCAACTACAGCTGCTGGCAGCGCTGGGGTGGCGACTTCCAGAACCCCCGGATGGCCACCGAGGACCCGATGTGCTGGCAGGCCTGGCAGGCCGACCCGGCCGCCATGTGGAACTGGAACGGCCTGTTCCGCGAGGGTGTGGGGGGCAACCACCAGGGCGCCGTCCCCGACGGCCAGCTGTGCAGCGGCGGGCGCACCCAGAGCCCCCGCTACAACGCGCTGGACACCGTCGGCGCCTGGAAGACCACGCCGGTGTCGAACAACTTCCGGCTCCGCTTCTTCGACCAGGCGAGCCACGGCGCCGACTACATCCGGGTGTACGTGACCAAGCAGGGCTTCGACGCGGCGACCCAGCCGCTCGGCTGGGGCAACCTGGAGTTGGCCGGCCAGATCGGCAACACGCCGGCCTCGCAGTGGGACCAGGACACCGGCGGCGTCTCGATCCAGATCCCGGTCAGCGCGCCCGGTCGCACCGGGCGGCACATCGTCTACACCGTCTGGCAGGCCAGCCACTTCGACCAGTCGTACTACGTGTGCAGCGACGTCGACTTCGGCGGGACGAGCACCCCACCCCCGACGACGCCGCCGCCGACCACCCCACCGCCCACGACTCCCCCACCCACCACCCCGCCCCCGACGACGCCGCCGGCCGGGGCGTGCACGGCCACCTACCAGGTCACCGGCCAGTGGTCCGGCGGCTTCCAGGGTGAGGTGAAGGTGACCGCGGGCGGTTCACCGACCCGGGGCTGGTCGGTGAGCTGGAACTACGGCAACGGCCAACAGGTCACCTCGTCCTGGAACGCCACAGTCAGCACCAGCGGCACACTCGTCACCGCACGTAACGCCAACCACAACGGCAGTCTTGCCGCCGGAGCGAGCACCACCTTCGGGTTCCTCGGCTCGTGGAACGGCAGCAACCCGGTTCCGCTGGTCACCTGCACGACGACCAGTTGATCCCCGGCCGGCGCCGCACCCGGGCGGGGGTGCGGCGCCGGACGGCGGGGCTCAGACCAGGCAGTTGACGATCTCGGCTACCGAGCGGCGGCGGCCGGTGTAGAACGGGACCTCTTCGCGGACGTGCCGGCGGGCGCCGGACGCGCGCAGGTCCCGCATCAGGTCCACGATCCGGTGCAGCTCGTCGGCCTCGAAGGCGAGCATCCACTCGTAGTCACCGAGCGCGAACGAGGCCACCGTGTTGGCGCGTACGTCCGGGTAGCCCCGGGCCATCTTCCCGTGCTCGGCGAGCATCTCGCGCCGCTCGGCGTCGGGCAGCAGGTACCACTCGTACGAGCGGACGAACGGGTACACGCAGAGGTACGGGCGGGCCTCCTCACCGGCCAGGAACGCCGGGATGTGGCTCTTGTTGAACTCCGCCGGACGGTGCAGCGCCATCTGCGACCAGACCGGGGTCATCGCCCGACCCAGGGTGGTGCGGCGGAACCGCAGGTACGCGTCCTGCAACGCGTCGCTGGAAGCGGAGTGCCACCAGATCATCACGTCCGCGTCGGCGCGCAGACCGGCGACGTCGTACACGCCCCGGACCACCACGTCCTTGCCGGCCAGCTCCTCGAAGAGGGACTCGACCTCACCGGTGACGTTGTCCCGCAGCGACGGCAGCGGCGAGCTGGCCCGGAACACCGACCACATCGTGTAGCGGATGCTCTCGTTCAGCTCCCGCAACCGGGCCGCGTTGGTCTGCTCGGTCATCTCGCCGATCCTCCCAGTGCTGTGATGATCTCTTCGGCCGCCGTCTCACCGGAGCGGACGCAGACCGGGATGCCGACGCCGTCGTAGCCGGCGCCCGCGAGGACCACTGTGGGGTGCGCGGCCCGCAACGCCGCCCGCGCGGCGGCGACCCGGTCGGCGTGTCCCGGCGCGTACTGGGGCAGCGCCCCGCCCCACCGCTGCACGTGCCCGTCGACCGGGGCGGGCAACGGGGTGCCGAGCACCGCCGACAGCTCCCGGTGCACGGTGCCCGCCAGGTCCGCGTCCGGGCGCTGGAGGTGTGCCTCCTCGCCGTACCGGCCGACCGAGGCACGCAGCAACGCCAACCCGTCCGGTCGGCGCAGGTGCCCCCACTTGGTGGTGAAGAACGTGGCCGCCTTGGTCAGCAGGCCCTCGGTGCTCGGCACCAGGAAGCCGGACAGCTCGGGCAGTCGCGGCTGCGGCAACACCATGGTGACCAGCGCGACGCTCGCGTAGTCCAGCTCGCCGACGGTCGAGGCCGCCGCTGGCGCCGGGCCGGCGAGCAGCCGGGCCGCCGGTCGCGCCGGCACCGCCAACACCACGGCGTCCACGTCCACAATCGACGACTCCAGCTCGGCGCGTCTGCCTCCCCGCCCCGACCTGGAGCCGTCGTCCGGCTCGCGGGTCGGGCCGACGGTGAGCCGCCAACCGGCGCCGGTCGCTGTCAGCTCGCGGACGGCCGCGTCCCGCCGTACCGTCGCGCCGCTGGCCGTCACCGCCGCCTCGACCAGGGTGCTCAGCCCACCGGCCAGGGTGCCGAAGACCGGGGCGCCGGGCGCACGCGGCGCGGCGGCCTGCGCGGCCCGGACCGCGCCGGCCAGGGTGTGCTCCACCCGGGCCGCGCGGGCCAGCGCCGGCATCGTGGTGACCAGGGACAGGTCGTCGGCGCGGCCCGCGTACACGCCGCCGAGCATCGGGTCGACCAGCCGCTCGACCACCTCGTCGCCGAAGCGGGACCGGACCAGCGCCCCCACCGACACGTCCGCGTCGGGTTCGACCAGCGGCCGACCGCCGTCGGTGTCGGCGTCCGCGAGCGGGCGGGCGACGGTGGTCACCCGGTCCAGATCCCCGGGTACGCCCACCAGGGTGCCGCCCGGAATGGGGCGCAGCCCTCCGTCGATGACCAGCGCGGCCTGCCCGACGGTGGGGTGCACGATCCGATCGGCCAGCCCGAGCCGGCGGATCAGGGCCACCGCCGCGCTCTCGGCGCCGGTCGGGTCGCGCATCAGGAACGACTCGGCGCCGAACTCCACCGGCTGGCCGGCCAACTCACCGGTGCGCAGCTTGCCGCCCAACGCACCGGACTGCTCGTACACCGTGATCTCGGTGTCGGCCGGCGCGCCGTCGCGCAGGCGGACCGCGGCGGCCAGCCCGGCGATCCCGCCGCCGACCACCGCCACCCGCCAGGGCTGCCGCATCCCGGTCAGCCCTGGTCGGCCCGGCGGCTGGACAGCTCGTGCACCAGCGCGACCACCCGGGTCAGCACCTCCGGGTCGGTCTCCGGCAGCACGCCGTGGCCGAGGTTGAACACATGCCCGGGGGCCGCCTTGCCCTGCTCCAGGATCCGGCGCACCTCGGCCTCGACCACCGGCCACGGTGCGAGCAGCACGGTCGGGTCCAGGTTGCCCTGCACCGCCTTGTCCGGGCCGATGCGGCCGGTGGCCACGTCCAGCGGGGTACGCCAGTCGACGCCGACCACGTCCGCGCCGGCCTCGCCCATCGCGCCGAGCAGCTCGGCGGTGCCCACCCCGAAGTGGATCCGGGGCACCCCGGCGGCGT
Source organism: Micromonospora sp. WMMD961 (assembly GCF_029626145.1). Taxonomy (NCBI): domain Bacteria; kingdom Bacillati; phylum Actinomycetota; class Actinomycetes; order Micromonosporales; family Micromonosporaceae; genus Micromonospora; species Micromonospora sp. WMMD961. The sequence continues at coordinate 2,039,858 of NZ_JARUBJ010000002.1, read as the reverse complement.
TCAGTCCGCTCAGCACGGCGGTCGAGTGCGGCAGCACGAAACGGCGGTAGTCGGCCTCGGAGAGCGCGCCCGCCCACGAGTCGAAGAGCTGCACGGCGGACACGCCCGCGTCGATCTGCACCCGCAGGAAGGCCAGTGTCACCTCGGCCAACCGGCCGCAGAGCGCGTGCCACAGCTCCGGGTCGCCGTACATCAGGGCCTTGGTCTTCGCATGGGTCCGCGACGGACCGCCCTCGACCAGGTAGCTGGCCAGGGTGAACGGCGCGCCCGCGAAACCGATCAGCGGGGTGTCGCCCAGCTCGGCCACCAACTGCCGGACGGCCTCGTCGACGTACGACACGTCGTCGCGGGTGATCGGGCGGATCCGCTGCACGTCGGCGGCGGTGCGGACCGGCTCGGCGACGACCGGGCCGGTGCCGGGCACGATGTCCAGGTCGACCCCGGCCGCGGCCACCGGCACCACGATGTCGCTGAACAGGATGGCCGCGTCCACGCCGTGTCGACGCACCGGCTGGAGGGTGATCTCGGTGACCAGGTCGGGTCGGCGGCACGACTCCAGCATCGGCACGGTCGCCCGGATCTCCCGGTACTCCGGCAGGGAGCGGCCGGCCTGGCGCATGAACCAGACCGGGGTGTGCGGGCCGGGGCGGCGTCGGCAGGCCCTGATGAAGGGCGAGTCGGCCGGTCCGCCGGGGCGCGATTCTCCGTCTCGGGCGACAGTGCCCGTGGTGTCCGTGGTCATCGCCGCAATCGTGCCACGCCCACCACCCCCGTCAGGGTGGGGGTGAGAGGAAGGGCACCGTTCCTTACGCCCGGTGCCCTTCGAGAGCGTCGGCGCGCCGTCGAAGCGGGCGACGGACGGCGGCATAGGCTGCCGACATGGCCCCCCCGATCGCGCTCCCGGAGACGTTCGCCCGCGCGGTCGCCGGGCTGCGATCGGCGACCCCCCGGCCGGAGATCACGCTGGAGGAGGTCGGGGCGCCCCAACGACTCGCGCCGTACGCGTTCGCGCTCGCCGCGACCGTGCTGCGCGACGGCGACGAGGTGGCGACCGGCCGACTGATCCTGCTGCACGACCCGGCCGGGCACGAGGCGTGGCAGGGCACCCTGCGGTTGGTCACCTACGTGACCGCCGAGTTGGAGGTCGACCTGGCCGCCGACCCGCTGCTGCCCGGGGTCGGCTGGACGTGGCTGACCGACGCGTTGGACGCCCAGGACGCCGGCCACCGGGCGATCGGTGGGACTGTCACGCAGACCATGTCGACCCGGTTCGGCGACCTCGCCGGCCCACCGACCGTCGGTGACATCGAGATCCGCGCCTCCTGGACTCCGGTAAACGACGACCTCACCGCGCACCTGCTCGGCTGGTGCACGCTGCTCGCCGACACGGCCGGCCTCCCCCCACCCGGCGTGACCGCCCTGTCCGACCGACGCCCCGCCGGCGCGGCCTGACCCGTCCCCACCTCCGCCCCTCGAGAGGTCGATCATGGAGTTGTGGTGGGTGGGTTGCTCCTCGGCGCGGCTTTTGTGAGGCACCACAACTCCATGATCGACTGCGCCGGGAGGAGTGCGCTCGGACATCCTCTGGACACGTGATCGTCACACGCCGGACCGGCTGCACCCGCCGGATCACCACGCGCACTAGGGTTGTCAGGTGACCGACGAACCACCCCTGCGCCGTCGGCCCACCGAAGACCCTCCGGGAAACGCACCCGAGCACCCGCCGTCGGCCCAGCCGCAGCTGGTGGGCGAGGGAGCCGACCCGGCCGACGGTGGGCCCGTTCCGCTGACCGCGCCGCGTGACGGCACTCCCGAACCGGTGGCCGCCCCGGCCGAGCTCGCCGAGGTGGTGGCCCGCTTCGCGGCCGGCACCGGCCCGGTCGCCCTGGACGCCGAACGGGCCTCCGGTTACCGCTACAGCCAACGCGCGTACCTGGTGCAGCTGCGCCGTGCGGGTGCGGGCACGGCGCTGATCGACCCACTGCCGCTCCCGGACCTCAGCACGCTGGACGAGGCGATCGGCGGGGCCGAGTGGGTCCTCCACGCGGCCAGTCAGGACCTGCCCTGCCTGGCCGAGGTGGGGCTGCGCCCACGCCGGCTGTTCGACACCGAGTTGGCTGCCCGGTTGGCCGGCTTCGAGCGGGTCGGGCTGGCCGCGCTGACCGAGCAGTTGCTCGGGTTCACCCTGGAGAAGCACCATTCGGCCGCCGACTGGTCGAGTCGACCGCTGCCCGAGTCGTGGTTGACGTACGCCGCTCTCGACGTGGAACTGCTCACCGACCTGCGCGACGCGCTCGACGCCGAGCTGACCCGGCAGGGCAAGTCGGCCTGGGCCGCGGAGGAGTTCGCCGCCCTGGTCCGCACCGGGGCACGCCCGCCGCGGGTCCGCGCCGAGCCCTGGCGGCGCACGTCCGGCATCCACCGCCTGCGCGGGGCGCGCGCCCAGGCCCGGGTCCGCTCGATGTGGTACGCCCGGGACCAGATTGCAGCCCGGCGGGATGCCGCGCCCGGTCGGGTGTTGCCCGACTCGGCGATCATCGCCGCGGCCGAGTTGGACCCGAAGGACGAGAAGACGCTGCTGACCCTGCCCGGTTTCGGTGGTCGGTCGGTGCGTCGGCTGGCCCGTACCTGGCTTGCCGCTCTCGACGACGCCCGGCAGCTCGCGGAGGATTCGCTGCCGGTCGCGCCGACGGTCGAGGGCCCACCCCCGCCGCACCGGTGGGCTGAGCGCGACCCGGTGGCGGCCGGTCGGCTGGCCCGCTGCCGGGAGGTGGTCATCCGCATCGCGGGCGAGTACAACCTGCCGCCGGAAAACCTGATCACGCCGGATTCGGTTCGCCGGTTGGCGTGGACCCCACCAGAGGTGGTGACCGAGGAGTCGGTCGCGGAGACCCTGCGCGGCCTCAACGCCCGGGAGTGGCAGATCGGCCTGCTCACCCGCGACCTGACCGAGGCCCTGGACCCGACCCCCTAACCCCACCCACCCACCCGACCGCTCGCCGCCCCTCGCCGTTGACCATGAAGTTAGCGCCACCGGGACCGGCGTGTCCCGACAACAACTTCATGATCGACGGGTGAGGGCGGCCGGCTCGGGGTCACGGTGTGGGGTGGGCCACAGCGGGGGGTCGGGACGGGTTGGTTACTGGCGAGTAGCATTCGGGGGAACATGCCCGTGTTGGCCGACCCTTGTTCAGTCCCGAGCGCCGCCCGGCGGCGCGGGCCGAATGGTGGTCGAGAAGGAGGCTCAAGTGCCCCGTGAAGTTCGAGATGTCGTCTTCGTCGACGGCGTCCGTACCCCGTTCGGCAAGGCGGGTGGCATGTACGCCAACACCCGCGCCGACGACCTGGTGATCCGCTGCATCCGTGAGCTGCTGCGACGCAACCCGCAGCTGCCCCCGGAGCGCGTCGAGGAGGTCGCCGTCGCGGCCACCACCCAGATCGGCGACCAGGGCCTCACCATCGGCCGCACCGCCGCGCTCCTGGCCGGCCTGCCCAAGACCGTTCCCGGCTTCGCCATCGACCGGATGTGCGCCGGCGCGATGACCGCGGTCACCACCGTGGCCAGCGGCATCGCGATGGGCGCGTACGACGTCGCCATCGCCGGCGGCGTCGAGCACATGGGCCGTCACCCGATGGGCGAGGGCGTCGACCCCAACCCGCGCATCGTCGCGGAGAAGCTGGTCGACCCGTCCGCCCTGGTCATGGGCGCCACCGCGGAGAACCTGCACGACCTGGTCCCGCACATCACCAAGGAGCGCACCGACGCGTTCGCGCTCGCCTCGCAGCAGAAGACCGCCAAGGCGTACGCCAACGGCAAGCTCCAGGACGACCTGGTGCCGATGTCGATCCGCGACGCGGAGGGCGGCTGGGGCCTGGCCACCGTGGACGAGGCCCCCCGGGACACCTCGCTGGAGAAGCTCGCCACCCTGAAGACCCCGTTCCGCCCACACGGCAAGGTCACCGCGGGCAACGCCGCCGGCCTGAACGACGGCGCCACCGCGAGCCTGCTCGCCGACGAGGCCACCGCCCGCGAGCTGGGGCTGCCGATCGCCATGCGACTGGTGTCGTTCGGGTTCGTCGGGGTGGAGCCGGAGGTGATGGGCGTCGGCCCGATCCCGTCGACGGAGAAGGCGCTGCGCCTCGCCGGGCTCAACATCGACGACATCGGCCTGTTCGAGCTGAACGAGGCGTTCGCCGTGCAGGTGCTCGCCTTCCTCGACCACTTCGGCATCGCCGACGACGACGCGCGGGTCAACCCGTGGGGCGGCGCGATCGCCATCGGTCACCCCCTCGCGTCGTCCGGCGTGCGGCTGATGACCCAGTTGGCCCGCCAGTTCGCCGAGCACCCCGAGGTTCGCTACGGCCTCACCGCCATGTGCATCGGCATCGGCATGGGCGGCACTGTCATCTGGGAGAACCCGAACTGGGAAGGTGGCGACAAGTGAAGGCAGCGAACGAGGTCGTCACCAAGGCGCTGCTGCGCTCGGTGAACGTGCCGGGGCTGGACCGCCCGGCCGCCCTGATCACCCTCGACAACGGCTTCGACCACACCAAGCCGAACACCTTCGGCCCCGGTGGGCTGGCCAGCCTGGACGAGGCGATCACCGCCGCCCTCGCGGCCGACCCGGCGTTCATCGCGGTGACCGGCAAGCCGTACATCTTCTGTGTGGGTGCGGACATCGTCGGTCTGCCGCAGCTCGCCGACCGGGCGCAGGCGCTGGAGATCGGCCGGCTCGGCCACCGGGTCTTCGCCCGGCTCAAGGACAGCACCGTGCCCACGTTCGCGTTCGTCAACGGCGCGGCGATGGGCGGCGGCCTGGAGTTGGCCCTGCACTGCCACTACCGGACGCTGTCCGGTGGGGCTGCGGCGCTGGCCCTGCCCGAGGTCTCCCTCGGTCTGGTACCGGGCTGGGGCGGCACCCAACTGCTGCCGAACCTGATCGGCATCCCCGCCGCCACTCAGGTGATCATCCAGAACCCGCTGATGCAGAACAAGATGCTCAAGCCGAAGCAGGCCGCCGAGCTGGGCATCGCGGACATCCTGTTGGAGCCGGCCGACTTCCTGGAGCGGTCCCTCGAATGGGCCGCCGGCGTCGTCCGGGGTCAGGTCACGGTGACCCGGCCGGAGGTCGACAAGGACATGTGGGCGGGCGTGCTCTACTTCGCCCGGGAGACCCTCAACCAGCGGCTGCACGGCGCTGTTCCGGCCGCCTACAAGGCTCTCGACCTGTTGGAGACGGCGAAGGACGGCGACTTCGCCGCCGGCACCGCCGCCGAGGACGAGGCCCTCGCGGACCTGGTCTTCTCCGAGGAGCTGCGCAGCGGCCTGTACGCGTTCGACCTGGTGCAGCGGCGGGCCAAGCGCCCGGCCGGCGCGCCGGACAAGGGCCTCGCCCGCACCATCACCAAGGTCGGCATCGTCGGCGCCGGCCTGATGGCCAGCCAGCTGGCACTGCTGTTCGCCCGCCGCCTCCAGGTGCCGGTGGTGATGACCGACCTGGACCAGTCCCGGGTGGACAAGGGCGTCGGCTACGTGCACACCCAGATCGAGAAGGCCGTCACCAAGGGCCGGATGGACAAGAACACCGCCGCCAAGCTGTACGGCCTGGTCAGCGGCTCGGTCGACAAGAGCTCCTTCGCGGACGCCGACTTCGTCATCGAGGCGGTCTTCGAGGACCTGGGCGTCAAGAAGCAGGTCTGGGCCGAGCTGGAGAAGATCGTCTCCCCGGAGGCGGTGCTCGCCACCAACACCAGTTCGCTGTCGATCACCGAGATGGCCGCCGAGCTGGAGCACCCGGAGCGGGTGGTCGGCTTCCACTTCTTCAACCCGGTCGCCGTGCTGCCGCTGTTGGAGATCGTCCGGGGTGAGCGCACCGACGACGTCACCCTCGCGACCGCGTTCGCGGTGGGCAAGCAGCTCAAGAAGTCGAGCGTGCTGGTGAAGGACGCTCCTGCGTTCGTGGTGAACCGCCTGCTCACCCGGTTCCTGGGCACCGTCTTCGCCGCCGTCGACCAGGGCACCCCGCTGGACGTGGCGAACAGCGCCCTGGACCCGCTGGGCCTGCCGATGCGTCCGCTCGCCCTGCTCCAACTGGTCGGGCCGGCCGTCGCGTACCACGTGGGCGGCACCCTGCACGCCGCGTACCCGGACCGGTTCGGGGTCAGCGAGAACCTGAAGCGGATCGCCGACTCGGGGCAGCCGATCGTGGTCGACGACCAGGTCAACGACGAGGTGGCCAAGCTGCTCGTCGTCGGTGACCAGCCGCTGACCGCCGAGCAGGTACGGCAGAACGCGCTCGACGCGCTCGCCCAGGAGATCCGGCTGATGCTGGACGAGGGCGTGGTCGCCGAGGCGCAGGACATCGACCTGTGCATGATCCTGGGCGCTGGTTGGCCGTTCCACCTGGGCGGCGTCACGCCGTACCTGGACCGGACCGGCACGTCCGAGCGGGTCACCGGTCAGCGGTTCCTGCCGCGTGGGGCGGCGAGCCTGCCGGCCTGACCGATCGCAGTATCACCGGTCGCGGTGGTCGGACCGTCCCTCGTGGGCGGCCCGGCCACCGCGACCGTTTGTGATCAATCACGGCTGGAGGTGCCTTCAGCAGGGACAACGCCGGGCTCCTCAGCGGGTTAGGATCACGCGCTTCGCACCCCACCTTGGAGTTGACTGAATGTCCCAGCCGCCGGCCAGTCCCTACGGCCCGCCGCACGATTCCTCCAACCCGCCGCAGCAGCCCGGCCAGCCGGGCCAGCCCCAGCAGCCCGGCCAGCCGGGCCAGCCGCAGCAGCCCGGTGGTTGGCCGCCCCCGCAGCAGCAGGGGTTCCCGCCCGCACAGCCGGGTCAGCCGTACGGCGATCCCCAGCAGTTCGCGGGCCCGCCGCCGGCGAAGAAGAAGTCGAACGTCGGCAAGATCGTGCTGATCGTGCTGGCCGTGCTGCTGGTGTGCTGCCTCGGCGGTGCCGCCGCCATCTGGTTCACGGTCAAGGACGACGTGGGCGACGTCGTCGACGCCACCAAGACCCGGCTGGTCGCGCCGGCCACCCTCGCCGGCCGGCCGAAGATCACGGATCCGGAGTTGCAGGCGGCCGCCGACGAGATGGTCACCCAGATGAAGGCGGACGTGCAGAACGAGACCAGCACCGTCGGTGCCTTCTACGGCGACCCGGCCAAGCAGGACCTCGTCATGATCGCGGGCGCGTCCGGCCTGATGACGGAACCGAAGAAGGAACTGGACGACGCGATCAACGGGCTCTCCACCGAGCTGGCGCTGACCAACCTCGCGACCGTCGATCCTGGCCCGCTCGGCGGTGACGCGAAGTGCGGTGACGGCAAGGTCGAGAGCGTGCCGCTGGGGGTCTGCGTGTGGGCCGACCGGGGCAGCGTGGGCATGGTGGTCATGTACTTCAAGACCGCCGAGCAGACGAAGGCCGAGTTCGTCACGATCCGGGGCCAGGTCGAGCAGCGCTCCTGAGCCGTCCACGACCGAGGCCCCGACCACCCGCCGGTGGTCGGGGCCTCGTGCCGACGATCAGGCCGGTTCGTGGCCCTGCGCCGCGGCCCGTGCCGCCGCTGCCGCCGCCCGCTCGGCCTTGTTGCCGAGTACGCAGAACTCGTTGCCCTCCGGGTCGGCGAGCACCACCCACCCGCTACCGGTCGGGCTTACCTGGTCGTCCACGAGGGTCGCGCCGATGCCGAGCAGCCGCTCGACCTCCTCGGCCCGGGTCCGGTCGGCGGGTTGCAGGTCGAGGTGCAGCCGGTTCTTCACCGTCTTGCCCTCGGGCACCTTGATGAACAGCACCTCCGGGCCACCCGGCGGCAGGAGCATCGCCTCCGGGTCACCGGGAAAGTCGTCGGGCTGCCGGGGGCAGTCGAAGACCTGCGCCCAGAAACCGGCCAGGGCGTACGTGTCGTGGCAGTCGATGCTGATGTTGTGGATGGTCGAACTCACGGGTGGTCCCTCCACGTTCGGATGAGGACGCTCCGCCGCCCCGGGGTCAGCCTGCGAAGGCCGTGGGTGCGGAGCCTTGGCTGGTGGACATCGACGCACCCCCTCTCACTCTCCGAGCTGACCCCGACGATCTTGCCAGTGACTGCGCACACTCGGCAACCCCGTTCAGCCGGCGGCGGGCACCACCGGGGCGTCCGCCGACGGCAGGGTCACCGTCACCTCCAGGCCACCGCCGGGCTGCGCGATCACCCGTACCGTCCCGCCGTGCGCCGTGCAGACCGCCCGGACGATGGACAGCCCCAGGCCGGAACCGCGCGCCCCGGTGCGTTCCCGGCCGCCGCGCCGGAACGGTTCGAACAGCCCCGGTACGTCGGCCTGGTCCACCTCGAACCCGGTGTTGCCCACCACCAACCAGGACCGGACGCCGTCGGTGCCGGTACGCACCCAGAGCCGGCCGTGCAGGTGGTTGTAGCGGACCGCGTTCTCGATCAGGTTGCCGGCCAGCCGGTCGAGCAACCCCGGATCACCGACGACCGGCGCGGACTCCAGTGACGTCTGCACCCGCAGGCCGATCCGTTCCACCTCGCGGCGCATCGCCGACAACGCGTTGGCGGTGCCGGCGGCGAGGTCACACTCGGTCCGCCGACCGAGTTGCCGCCCGGCCTGCGCCTCGCTGCGGGCCAGCACCAGCAGCGCGTCGACCAGGCCGTTGGCCCGTTCCGATGCGTCGCGGACCACTGTCGCCATCCGACGGTATTCGGCGGCGTCCGCATCGTCGTCGCTGAGCGTCACGTCGATCTCGGTGCGCATCACGGCGAGCGGGGTACGCAGCTCGTGCGAGGCGTTGGCCACGAAACGCTTCTGCGCCTCGAAGGCGGACGCGATCCGGTCCAACATGGCGTCGAACGTCTTGGCCAGCTCGGCCACCTCGTCGTCCGCGCCCGAGTAGCCGATCCGCTGGTCCAGGGTGGCCTCACCGAGCCGCTGGGCGGTCGCGGTGACCTGGTGCAGCGGGCGCAGCGCCCGACCGGCCACCGCGTACGCGCCGGCCACCCCGACCACGCTGATCGCCAGCAGCGCCACCAGGCCCTTGGCCAGCAGCTCCCCGGAGGCGGCGTCGACGAGTTGCCGTTGCCACTGGGCGGCGTCCATCGACTCGCCGTCGGCCAGCAACACGACAGTGCCGGGCAGCAGCTCGTCGGTGGGGCGCAGCGCGTCCCGGACCAGCAGCCATGCCAGCAGCACCAGGGTCGCCCCCGCGCCGATCAGCAGCACCCCGTTGAGCAGTGTCAGCCGCAGCCGCAGGGTGGGCCGCAACCGGCGGCTCATGCGCTCAGCTCGGCGGTGCGGTAACCCGCGCCGACCACCGTCTCGATCAGCGGCGGGTCGCCGAGCTTCTTGCGCAGCGTCATCACGGTGACCCGGACGATAGTGGTGAACGGGTCGGTGTTCGCGTCCCAGACCCGTTCCAGCAGCTCCTCGCTGGAGACCACCGCGCCACGAGCCTTGAGCAGCTCGCTGAGCACCCCGAACTCCTTGTTGGTGAGGTCGACCGGCACGCCGGCGCGGGTGGCCACCCGACGGGCCGGGTCGAGCACCAGGTCGGCCAGTTCGAGCACCGGCGGCGCGGCCGGAGTCGCCCGCCGGCCCAGCGCCTGCACCCGCGCGACCAGTTCGTCGAAGGCGAACGGTTTGGGCAGGTAGTCGTCCGCGCCGAGCTGCAACCCCTCCACCCGGTCGGCCACGGTGCCGCTCGCGGTGAGCATCAGCACCCGGGTCAGCGCGCCGGAGGCGGCCAGGTCGGCGCAGATCTGGTCACCGTGCACGCCCGGCAGGTCACGGTCGAGCACCACCACGTCGTACCGGGTGACGAACGCCGCCTCGTGGCCGGCGTCCCCGTCGTACGCCACGTCGACCGCCATCCCCCGCTTGCGCAACCCGCGCGCGATCGCGTCGGCGAGGTTGCGCTCGTCCTCCACCACCAGTACCCGCATCCCGGCCTCCTCGCTGCTGACCACCGACAACCTAGTGCCGGTCGGCAACCATCGTCCCTCGCCGCCCGCGCCGGTCGGCGTTGCGGGCCAGGTCGGCGTACGCGATGCTGTCCGGCGGCACCGAGCGACGGACGGACCTGGCATGACCATCGCGGCACCACCCACCCGGCGGGACATCGCCTACCGGGGTTTCCACGGGCCGGCCGACGCCGGTGCCGGTGTCCTCGGCGACGACGGGCGGCACACCTGGACGTCGCCGCCGGTGCCGGTCGGCTTCCGGGTCGCCGAGGTGGTGCCATCCTGGACCGCCGACACCCCGCCGGGGTGCTGGATCGAGGTCGAGCTGCGCGGCTGGCACGACGACGCGCCCGCCACCGGCTGGTACCGGCTGGGCCGGTGGGCAGCCGACGATCAGACGGTACGACGCGCCTCGATCCCCGGGCAGCGCGACGGCGACGCCGCTGTCGACACCGACACCCTGATCGTGACCGGTGCCACCGTCACCGGCTGGCAGGCGCGGGTGACCCTGTGCCGACCGGCCGGCAGCCCACGCGGCCCGGTGCTGCGCAGCATCGGCGCGGTCGCCACCGGCCCCGCGCTGACCGGTCCGACCGATGCGCCGGCGCCCGCCTCCTCCGCTGCCCACGGGCGGGTGCTGGACGTCCCCCGCTACTCGCAGCGGCTGCACGCCGGCCAGTACCCGCAGTGGGGCGGGGGCGGCGACTCCTGGTGCAGCCCCACCTGCACCTCGATGGTGCTCGCCTACTGGGGTGTCGGGCCGACGGAGGAGCAGTACGCCTGGGTGGAGCCGCCCGGCCCGCGCCCGGCGGTGGTGCACGCCGCCCGGCACTGCTACGACCACGCGTACGCCGGGGCCGGCAACTGGCCGTTCAACACCGCGTACGCCGGTCGGTTCGGGGTGGACGCGTTCGTCACCCGGCTCCGGTCGCTGGCCGAGGCGGAGGCGTTCGTCGCGGCCGGCATCCCGCTGATCGTGTCCGCCGCGTTCCGCGCCGACGAGGTGCCCGGGCTCGCCTACGACACCAGGGGGCACCTCATGGTGCTGGTCGGCTTCACCGTCGACGGTGACCCGGTCCTCAACGACCCGTACGCCCCGGACGACGACGCGGTCCGCCGTACCGTGCCCCGGCAGCGGTTCGAGGCGGTCTGGCAGCGCGGCAGCGGCGGCGTCGCGTACGTGCTGCGGCCCCCGTCGGTGCCGCTGCCCCCGCCGCCGGCGCAGGCGAACTGGTAGTCAGTCGGGCAGCTGCCACAGCCGGTACGTGCCGTCGGGGCCCACGCACAGCAGGCGGTAGTTGATTACCTGACACTCTCCGGAGGCGTCGCGCAGCACGTCGAGGACGCGTACCTTGCCGGCCGCGACGTCGACCTCGCCGACGAGCACCCCGCCGTCGGGATGCTTGCGGGTGCCGAGTAGCCGGCCGCCTTGACGCAGCTGGTACAGGTCCCACCGGCCCAGGTCGGCCACCTCCTGGCCGGTGAGCGCGTCCAGCACGACGAATTGGTCCGGCGAGTCCCCGCCGCCCAGCACGTTGGCCAGCAGCCGATCCCCGGTCGCCCACGCCCACCCCCAGCGACTGCTGCGCCAGCGCACCTCGCCGGTGGCCGGGTCGAGCGCCTGCAGCGCGTTGGAACCGGTGCGCAGACACAGGACGAGGCCGCAGTCCAGCGCGAAGTCGATGTTCACGTTCGGGCGGATCCAGCGCCGGTCGAGCTGGTCCAGGCCGTACGCGGTGACAGTGCCCGAGCCTCGGTCGACGACCAGCAGGAGGTCGTCCATCACCTCGAGGCCGAATCGCCCACCGTCGGCCGGTCGTAGGTCGGCGCGGGCCAGCACCGCTCCGGTGGTCGCGTCGCGTACCTCGATCGGCCCGTCCGGCGGGCTGAGGATCAGCCGGTCCACCCCGCGCTCAGTCTCGCGCGGGCTGATTCCGGCGGTGGTGGCGGGCAACTGCCAGCGCACGGTGCCGCAGCAGGGGTCGACCACCCGCAGGACGCTCGGCTCGCTCTCGCCGCCGGAGCGCAGCAGCAGGTTGCCGTCGACCAGTTTGTCGGCGCTCGCCGGTTGCTGCCACCGGTACGCGCCGGTCGCCCGGTCCACGGCGATGGTCGTGGTGTCCCGGCCCTGCGGGCCGATCTCGTACCCGGTGAGGATCAGCAGCTCGCCCAGCGGGAAGACTCCCCAGTACCGGGCCTCCGCCGGCAGCGGCAGCTGCCAGACCGGCTCGCCGCCGGGCAGCCGAAACGCCACCAGTCGTCGCTGTTGCAGGTTGGACGTGCTGGTCGGCTCGATGACCACGGCGAGGTCGCCGTCGACGAGCACGTCGGCCCCGGACCGCACCGGCAGCGTCACCACGACCCGCGGGGGCGGCGGCGTGCCGGCGGCGGCGAGGGTGAGCAGCGCGAGCAGCACGACCAGCGCGGCACGCAACTGCCGACCGTTCGCGCGGGGTGGGCGGGGCAACGGGTCCGGGTCCGGGCCGTGCCGCAGCACACCGAGGTCGATCACCGAGTCGCTCACCGGGTCAACCGCCACAGCGCGGTGGTGCCGTCGAGACGCTGACAGAGCAGCATCGGCAGGGACGCCTGGCAGCTGCCGGCGACGGCCGGCAACACGTCGACGATCCGTGGCCGGCGGGCGACGAGATCCAGCTCGGCGACGACCATCCGGCCGTCGTCACCCGACCGCACCCCGACCAGGGGGTGCCCGGCCCGCGCACCTGCATCAGAGCCCACTCACCCAACCCGGTGCGCACCTGACCGGTCGCCGCATCCCACACCTCGTACCCCCGGCCGGGCCTGGCCATCAGCAACTGACCATGCCGGACATCCGCCAGGTTGACCTGGCCGGAGTCCGACCACCGCAGCAGGCCGGTGGCCGGATCGAGCACCTGGAGGCCACCGGTCTGCGGCACCGCGCAGAGCAGACCGGCGCAGCTGACCACGTAGGCGACCAACGGCACCTCGGCCGTCCACAGTGGATCCAGGTCGGTCAGCCCGTAGCCCACCAGCCGGGTGCTGCCTGGTGGGACGACCAGCAGCAGGTCGTCGACGACCTGCACCCGCTGGTACGCCGCCCGGTCGGCGGGCAGCGTGTCGACGCTGCGCAGCAGGCGGCCTGTGACGGCGTCGTGCACCTGCACCTCGCCGGTCGCCAGGAGCAGCACGAACCGGTCGGCCCGGCCTTCCCGGAGATGGTGGGAGAGGTTGGCGGCGGCGGGGATCGACACCGACCAGAGCACCTGGCCGGTATCGGGCTCGACCCGGTTCAGCGCGCCCGACCCGTCCTCTCCGACATCGGCCAGCAGCAGGCCGCCGTCGGCGATCGGTTGGGGCGCCCCGGGGAGCTGCCAACGTTGCTGGCCGGAGCCGGTGTCGAAGGCGGTGGTCTGGAACACCCGGTTCGGCGCGTTGACCGCCATCGCCAACACCAGTCCCCGCTCGACCCGGACGTCGAGGTAGTCACCGAGGCGGGCCAGCGGGGCCTGCCACCGTCGGCGCACCTCGGTGCCGGCCGGCGACGGCTGGGCGTACGCGGTCAGGTACCGGTCCCCCTCGGGTGCCGGCGGGTCGACCACGAAGACGCTGTCCCCGCCGAGGTAGGCAGTGGACGTCCGCGACGCCGGCACCACGCTCACCGCCCGCTGCGGCTGCGGTGTCGCAGCGCTCAGCACCGCCAGGGCGAGGACCAACACCGCCGCGCTGCGCAGCGGTCGGCCGGCGGCACGCGGCCGGCGAGCCACCGGCGTCGACGCGGGCTCGTCCCGCACCTCGCCCAGCTCGATGATCGACAACGATCGTCCTTCCGTCACCGCTGGTCACCGTCCGGCAAACCGGCCGTGTGTGCACCGGGCCGGCAAAAGCGACGGAACCACGCCTGTACGATGGCCCGTCGTGGCCGTGCCGGTGGTAGACCCTTCGCTGAATTCCCTGACCGACGCCGACCCGGCCGAGGCCGAGTCGACTCGACGGCCTCGACGCCGCCCGGCCCGAGCCGACCTGTTGGCCCTCGGAGCCTATGTGCTGCTGGGCGTCTTCGTCTGCCTCAACTACTGGGGTGACATCAACGGCCGGGTCTCCTCGCACCTGCCGACCGACCACAGCTGGTTCGAATGGCTGTTCGCGCACGGCGCGTACTCGGTGCGGCACCTGGAGAACCCGCTGTTCACGGCCCGGCAGAACGCCCCGGACGGGGTGAACATGATCGCCAACACCTCGCTGCTCGGGGTGACCCTGCCGCTGGCCCCGCTGACCATGGTGCTCGGCCCCCAGGTGATGTACGCGCTCTACCTGGGTGGGGCGCTGGCCGCCACCGCCGGCACCGGCTACTGGATGCTCTCCCGCCACCTGGTGCGCTCCCGCGCGGCGGCCTTCGTCGGCGGCGCGTTCCTCGGCTTCGCGCCGGGAATCATCCACCACGCCAACGGCCAACCCAACTTCGTGTCCAACTTCCTGCTACCGCTGATCGTGGTGCGGGTGCTCCGCCTCGGCGAGCCGGGACGGTGGCGGCGCAACGGGCTGGTGCTCGGTGCGCTGGTGACGTACCAGATCTTCATCAACGAGGAGATGCTGCTGCTCACCGCCCTGGCCTGTCTGGTCGTCGTGCTGGCGTACGCCGTGCAGCGCCCGGCGGCCACCCGGGCCGCCGCGGGCACGTTCCTGGCCGGGCTCGGCGTCGCCGGTGGGCTGGCCCTGGCGCTCGCGGCGTATCCGATCTGGTTCCAGTTCAACGGCCCGCAGTCCTACCGGGGTCTGCAGGGCGGCGTCTTCCACAACTGGGGTGAGGACCTGGTCGCCTTCGTCACCTTCGCCCGCGACACCTGGGCCGGTGACCCTGCAGTGGAGAAGACGATCGGGCTGACCGAGCAGAACACCTGGTTCGGCTGGCCGCTGGTGCTGCTCTCGGTGGTCGCCCTGGTGCTGCTCGTGCGCCGCTCGCTTCCCGCCCGGATCGCCGCAGTGCTGATCGTCGTCTTCACCGTGGCGTCGATCGGGCCCCGGGTGCGGTTCAACGGCGTCGAGACGGATGTGCGCGGCCCCTGGTCGTACGTGCCGGACGACCTGCCGCTGGTCGAGATGATGATGCCGACCCGGTTGACGCTGGTGGTGACCGCCGCGGTCGGCGTACTGCTCGCGCTGACCTGGGACGCCGCGCACCGCCAGGGACGCCCGGTGGTCGACCGGCCCCGGGTGCCGGCGCAACGCACGGGCGACGCGGCCCCGGCGGTCGCCGACGAGCCCGCGCCCGTCGCGACGCGCCGTCGGTGGCTGCGCCCGGTGGGGTACGCGGCGGTCGCCCTCGCCGTCCTGCCGCTCTTCCCCCGGCCGCTGCCCGCCCAGCAGATCGACCCACCACCGCACTTCATCACCGCGGGCGGCTGGCGACCGTACGTGCCGGCGGGCCGGACCCTGGTGCCGGTGCCGATCCCGAGCAACGTGCACGGCCTGCCGACGTTGCGCTGGAGCGCGCTGACCGGGCAGGAGTTCCCCATCCCGGGCGGCTACTTCATCGGCCCGAACGAGGTCGGCGAAGGCGTCTTCGGCGCGCCGAACCGGCCCACCAGCACCCTCATCTACTCCACGATGGACAAGGACGCCGTCCCGGCGCTCACCGACGAGAACCGCCGCCAAGCCGTCGAGGACCTGCGGTTCTGGCGGGCGTCGGTGGTGGTGCTCGGTGCGCACCCGCGCGAGGCGGTGCTGCGCGAGCTGGTCACCGGCCTGATCGGGCCGCCGCAGCGGGTCGACGACGTCTGGATCTGGGACGTCCGCGCTCTCGTGGGCTGATCAGCCGACCCGGTCCCGGACGTCCCACACCCAACCGCCGTCCACCGGGCGGCCCGGCCCGAGCAGGTCGTCGACGGTCCGACGGACCGGGTCGCCGTTCGTCAGCGGGCCGAGCACCACCACGGCGGCCCGCCAGTGCCGCAGGTCCTCGACGGCCCGGCGGCGGTCGACGTCGGTCAGCACCGGCACCGCACCGGTCTGGGCCACCCGCCGCAGCAGCACCGAGGTGGGCCGGTCCGGCGCGCCCCAGCGGGCCGCCGGGTCGTCCGGTCCGCTCGGCCCGATGAAGTAGCCGCCCGGTGCGGTGAACGCCAGGCCGGTACGGGCAGACCAGAGCATCACCGGGCTCCGCGCCGCGCCGGTGACCGGCGGCACGGCGACCACCGTCCGGCCCGGCGGCACCAGGGACCGCCACCCGCCGTCCGCGACGAACCCCGGCACCGGCATGACCGGCACCACCCGGATCGGCGTCGGCGCCAGCGGCAGCAACGCGGCAGCCACCGCGCCGGCCCACAGCAACCGCACCGGCACCCCGGGGGCGGCCGACCTGCGGCGCGCCGCCCGCACCCGGTCCAGGGAGAGCGCCACCAGCACCCCCAGCACCGGTACGCAGACCAGCGCGAACCGGGCCGGCACCGCGAGGTCGAGCAGGGGCAGCCCGGCGACCAGCCGGTACGGCCCAGGGATACCGGTGGCGGTGCCGTCGACCCGCAGCTCGGTGCCGAGGGAGAGCAGCGCGAACACCAGCCCGCAGCCGGCCAGGGCGCGGACCAACGGCCGCCGCCACAGCCAGACCACGATCACCACGGCGAGCACCAGCAAGCCCGGGCCGAAGAACGAGTTCTCCTCGGTCGGGTTCGGCGAGAGCAACCCCGGCAACCAGTCGTCACCCAGGACGGTCTGCCGGGCCGACGCGGTGAACGACGCGGCGTCCAACTGGAACGCGTGCGCGGCGAACGCCATCCCCGAGTAGTGCTGCGGGCCGTAGAACTGGAACCACAGCGGGTACGCCAACAGCACGCCCGCCACCCCGGCTGCCACCGCCAGGCGGCCGAACAGGGCCGGAGCGAGCCGCCGGGCGGCTGCCCGGTCGGCGAGCGCGTAGCCGAGCGCGAACACCCCGGCCGCGAGCGCCAGGAAGACCAGCAGTTCCTCGCCGATGAAGACCTGCCAGACGAGCAGCAGCCCGAGGACGACGCCGGGCCGCCACACTCCGACGAGGCGGTGCGCCGCGTCCGGGGCGGGCCGGAACACCAGGGCGAGGATCGCGGGCACCAGGAACTGCGCGGCGATGTGCAGATGCGCGCCAGCCTGGGCGATCATGCCCGGCGCGAAGCCGCAGACCAGGCCACCGACAGCGGCCGCGGACCGGGTGGTGACCAGCCGGGCGCGCAGCAGCGCGTACCAGGCCGCGGCGGTGCCGGCGAGGCAGCAGACGACCGCCACGCAGAACGCGACCTGCGAGCCGAAGAGCAGGGTCACCGGGGTCAACGGGACACCCAGGCCGAGCACCGAGGTGTTCGCCATCAGGTTCACCCCGTCGGGTGCGTTCAACCCGCTGCTGTAGAGCGGGTTCTCCCCCTCGACGACGGCGTGCGCCGCGTGGGCCAGCATCCACTCGAAGAGGATCTGGTCGCCCGCCTGGTGGAACAGCCGCCACGGGTGCCCCCACTGCGCGCTGGTCAGCACGACGGCCAGGGCCAGATAACCGGCCACCACCAGCAGGTCCCGGAGCCGGTCCGGGCCGGGGGCGCGGGCCGCCGCCGGGGCGGCCGTGGTCGGGGACGTCGTCCCGGTGGTCATCAAACCGAACGGTCGGTCAGCGCCCGGACGTCCCACACCCAGACGTCCAGTTCCTGGCGGCCGGGGCCGACCAGGTCCTCGACGGTACGCCGGAGCGGTTCGGAGTTCTGCTGACGGACCGGGAGCACCAGGATCGCGGCCCGCCAGTGGCGCAGCTCGTCGGTGAAGCGACGGCGCTGCCGGTCGTCGAGCTTCGGCGTACGCCCGGTGGTCGCCACCTCCTCCAGCATCTGACCCACACCGCTGGGTCGGCCGCCGAACCGACCCGCGTCACCGGTGTTTCCGTTTCGCGGCGCGAGGAAGTAACCGCCGGGGATCTTGAAGTCGAGGTTGGTGGCCGCCGCCCAGCGCATGCCGTGCGTGTTACCCATGCTGGGCACCGGGATCGGCACGAGCGTCTGGTCCGGTCCGACGTACGCCCGCCAGCGGTCGGCCGTGATGAAGTCCGGCACCGGAGGTCGGGAGACCATCCGCAACGGCATCGGGGCGATCGGTAGCAGCGCGAACGCCAGCCCTGCGGCGGTGAGCGTCCGGACGGTGCGCCGGTCGGCCGGGCGCAGCACCCAGGCCCGCTCGACGGCGAGCGCGAGCAGCAGACCGATCACCACACTGGTGATCAGACCGAACCGGGTCGGCACCACCGCGTCCAACAGTGGCAGGTGGACCAACCACTGCCAGGGCCCGGTGAACAACTCCCGGTCCCACCAGGAGACCCGCTCGCCGAGGGAGAGCACGGCGAAGAACACGCCGGTCGCCGCGAGCGCCCGCACGATCAACTCCCGGCGCAGCCAGACCACGATGCCGATGGCGAGCAGCGACAGACTCCAACCGAAGAAGGCGTTCTCCTCGGAGTAGTTCGGTGCCAGGTTGACGTTGGCCCGCTGGTTGCCGCCGAGGGTGGGCGAGCCGGGGGCGAAGAACGCGGCGATGTCGTTGCCGTAGTCCCGCACCGCGTCGCTGAGCCCGTGGTACGCCATCGGTCCGGCGAACTGCACGTACAAGGGGTACGCGAGCAGCGCCCCGGCCAGCAGCGCGCAGGTCACCACGCCGGCGCCGAGCGGTCGCCATGCCGCCCACCAGCGGGCCGGCTCCTGAGCGAGCACCGCCAGCAGGAACACCCCACAGGCCAGGGCCGTGAAGAGCAGGATCTCCTCGTTGATGAACGCCTGCGCGGTGACCAGCAGGGCGAGCAACGCCCCGTCCCGGATCGGTCGGCGGGACCGGGTGAGGACCAGCACGCGCCAGATGATGAACGGCAGCAGGAACTGGCTGATGATGTTCGGGTGCCAACTCGCGTGCGACAACATCGCGGGCGAGAAGCCGCAGAACCAGCCGCCCACCGCTGCCGCGAGCGGGGTACGCACCAGATGACGGGACAGCATGAGATACCAGGCCATCGCGGTGCCGGCGAGCCCGAGCGTCACCAGCACCACAAAGGAGACCGCCGGCCCGAAGAGCAACGTCACCGGGACCATCGGGATACCCAGCGCCAGCACGGCCGTGTTGGCCATCAGGTTGACGCCGTCGGGGTAGTTGAACTGCTCGGTGTAGAACGGGTACTCCCCGTGCAGCACCACGCGTACCGAGTGGGCGAGGAAGAACTGCACCTGGGCCGGGTCACCGGTGTAGAGCGAGGCCACCCGGCCGGACGGGTCAAGCCAGATGCGGCTGGTGACCCAGAGCGCGGCGAGCAGGAACAACCCGCCCACCGCGAGGTGCTGTCGCCGTCGGGTCCAGTGACGCCACCACCCCGTCGTCGGTACCGCCTCCGCGTCGTCGGCAGCCGTTTCGGGCTCGACCGGTGCCGCGTCCTCAGCCGGTGCCGCGTCGTCAGCCGGTGCCGCGTCCTCAGCCGGTGCCGCATCGTCAGCCGGCGCGTCAGGCTCAGCCGGCGCTTTGGTGGGGGCCGGTGCGGCGGCCTCGACCGGTGCCGCGTCGTCAGCCGGTGCGTCAGGCTCAGCCGGCGCTTTGGTGGGGGCCGGTGCGGCGGCCTCGGCCGGTGCGGTGGGCGTGCCGCCGGGGGTGGTCGGGGAGTTGGTCGGGGCGCTGGACGTGCCGGTCAGGGCTGCGGGGCCGGCGAGGATGCCGACCGGTGTGCGATAGCTCACCAGTTCGTCGGGGCCGGCGGCGGCCTCCGGGTGCGGCGCGGGCAGGGCGCGGGACTCGGCAGGCGTCACAGTCGGCGGAGTCTACCGGAGCAACGAAAACGCACTAAAGCCCCGGTGTCGTCCAATGTGGTGGGTTCGGCGGCGGGCAACTGGGGCCTCGCATCCGACATCTCGTACTATGGCGCTTTCCGACAGCGACGGTGAGGCGATCGGGGGCGGGCCAGGTGACTCCAGGCCGGTACGGCAGGGCGCTCCCCGTCCTGCTCAGCGCGCTGCTGGCCAGCACCGCCTGCGGTCCGGTGGCCGAGCGGAAGTCGCAGGACCTGCGGGTCGGGTACGACAGCCTGGACGGGGCGTTGGTCGTGTGGCCGCCCCGGGGTGACCTGTCGAAAGACGCCACGGCGACGACCGCGGTCACCCGGGCCGTCCGGGACTGGCGCTCACCGGACGACGACCGGGCGCACCTGCCCTCGTCCGGCATCCTCTACTCCGGTCGGGTGGACGGTGCCCCGGTGGCCCTCGTGGCCGCCGACGTGCCCGGCGAGAGCGCCTCCTGGCTGCTGCAACTCACCCGCGACGGCGACCGGTACGCGGTGACCCGCGCCGCCGAGTACACCGACCCGGGTTACCTCGTCTACTCCGACGTGCTGCCGGTGCAGACCGCCGCCGGCCGCCGCTACCTGGTCTCCGCCCGGGTGCAGACGCTGGTCGGGCCCCAGGATCGGACGTTGGCCGTCGCGGACGGCCTCAGCGCGCCGGTCGACGTACCGTCCTGCACGGCGGTCGGGGTGACCACGACCCTGCGCACCACCGAGTCGCTGCCCCGCGGTCGGGCCGCGGACCGGCTGCTCGACCTGGGCACCGGCACCGTCGATCCGCGGTATCCGCTGGTCCGCGACGAGTCGGGCACGGGACGGCGGGCACTCACCGGCCTGGACACCTGCGTGCTGGCCGGCGACCGGGGCCCGTTCGGCAGCATCCCGCGCCGGATCGGCGACCGGGACGCGCCGCGCTCGGTGCCGACGTCCTGGCCGATGGCGAAGCTCACCGTCCGCTCGCTCGGCGAAGTCGCCCTCGGCGGTGGCAAGCCAGCCGAGTTGCAGCAGCTCAGCTGGGACACCGACGCCGGCGCGATGACCGCCGTGGTCTACCGGCCGGCCGACGGGAGCGCGCCCGTCGTCTCACCCGCCGACCGGGCCACCCCGTTGCAGGCGTACCAGCTCCCGATGCCCGGCCAACCGCTGGTGGTGCTCAGCTGGCGGCCCACCCGCGACGGCTCCCTGTCCGTGCCGCCGGGCACCCCCCTGCTGGTCGAACGACCCGGTCTGGCGATCATCCCCAGCCCGTCCCGTTCCCAGACCTACAGCCTCGCCAACATCGACAAGACCCACTACCGCTCGGTAAAGCCGAACTAACCCCCCCACCCCCCACCCCCCACCCACCCCCCACCCACCCGGGCGATCATGGAGTTGTGGTGCCCCACATAAGGGGCAATTCACTACTCACCGCCCACCACAAGTCCATGATCGACGGCGCGGGCGGGGCGCGGGCGGGGGCGCGGGGCCGGGCGGGGCCGGGCGGGGCCGGGCGGGGCCGGGCGGGGCCGGGCGGGGCCGGGCGGGGCCGGGCGGGGCGGGGCGCGGGGCGGGGGCGGGCGGGGCCGGGCGGGGCCGGGCGGGGCCGGGCGGGGCGGGGCGCGGGGCGGGGGCGGGAGATGCGGATGCGACGAGGCGGGCGTTCCCCGCGTGGGGGACGCCCGCCTCGTCGTCGGGTCAGTTCTGCGCGGCCGCGTCGCTCGGGGTCAGGCGGTCCGGCGTGGCGTCCAGACCGGAGATCCAGCCGGTGACGTTGCGGGCCACGTCCTGGGCGGTCAGGCCCAGGTCAGCGAGGATCTGCGCGCGCGTGCCGTGCGGGTGCCAGTCGGCCGGTACGCCCAAATCCTTGAGCGGCACCCGGACGTCGGCGTCGCGCATCGCCTGGGCGAGCGCGTCGCCCACCCCGCCGACCCGCACGCCGTCCTCGACGCTGACCACGAGCCGGTGCCGGGCGGCCAGGTCGACCAGCTCCGCCGGGACCGGACGCACCCAGCGCGGGTCGACGACGGTGACCCCGTAGCCCTGCTCGGCGACCCGGGCGGCGACCTCCATACCCAACTGGCCGAACGACCCGACGGCGACCAGCAGCACGTCCGTACGCGCCGACTCGGCCAGCACGTCGACGGTGCCGACCCGGCGCAGCGCCGGGAGGTCCGCGGCGACGGAACCGGTCGGGAAGCGCAGCACGGTGGGGCCGTTGTCGACGGCCATCGCCTCGCGCAGCTCCTCCCGCAGCGTGGCGGCGTCGCGGGGGGCGGCGATCCGCAGACCAGGCACCACCCCGAAGACCGACATGTCCCAGATGCCGTAGTGGCTGGGACCGTCCGGGCCGGTGATGCCGGCCCGGTCCAGCACGAAGGTCACCGGCAGCTTGTGCATCGCCACGTCCAGCAGGACCTGGTCGAAGGCGCGGTTGAGGAAGGTGGCGTAGACCGCGACCACGGGGTGCAGGCCGCCGAGCGCCAGCCCGGCCGCCGAGGTGGCGGCGTGCTGCTCGGCGATGCCCACGTCGTACACCCGCTCGGGGTATTTACGGGCCAGCTTCGCGATGCCGGTCGGCTCGGCCATGGCGGCGGTGATGCCCACCACGTCCGGGCGCTCGTCGGCGATGGCCAGCAGCTCGTCGGCGAAGACGTGCGTCCACTTCACCGACGGCGCGGCCAGCAGGGCGCCGGTCTCGACGTCGAAGGCGCTGCTCGGACCGTGCAGGCAGTCCGCGTCGTCCTCCTCGGCGGGACGGTAGCCGTAGCCCTTGCGGGTGACCGCGTGCACGATCACCGGGCCGCCGAAGCCCTTCGCCGCGCGCAGCGCCGCCTCGACCGCCGCCACGTCGTGCCCGTCCACGGGGCCGACGTACTTGATGCCGAGGTCCTCGAACATGGCCTGCGGGGCGACGGCGTCCTTGATGCCCTTCTTGACCGCGTGCAGCACCTCGTACATCGGCTTGCCGACCAGCGGGGTGGAGCCGAGGGCGTCCTTGACCGTGTCGAGGACCTTCTCGTAGCCCGGGTTGAGCCGCAGCGAGGAGAGGTGGTCGGCCAGCCCGCCGATGGTGGGCGAGTAGGACCGGCCGTTGTCGTTGACCACGATCACCAGCGAGTTGCCGGCGGTGGCGATGTTGTTCAGCGCCTCCCAGCACATGCCGCCGGTGAGCGCGCCGTCGCCGACCACGGCCACGACGCTGCGCTGCTCACCCCGCAGGGCGTACGCCTTGGCCAGGCCGTCGGCGTAGGAGAGCGCGGTGGAGGCGTGCGAGTTCTCGATGAGGTCGTGCTCGCTCTCCGCCTGGCTGGGGTAGCCGGAGAGGCCCCCGCGCTGGCGGAGCTTGTCGAAGCCGGCCTGGCGCCCGGTGAGGATCTTGTGCACGTACGCCTGGTGGCCGGTGTCGAACAGGAGCCGGTCCCGGGGCGAGTCGAAGACGCGGTGCATGGCCAGCGTCAGCTCGACCACACCGAGGTTGGGCCCGACATGCCCACCGGTACGGGAGACCTTGGCGATCAGGAAGTCCCGGATCTCGGCGGCGAGGACGTCCAGCTCCTCGCCGGACATCCGCTTGACGTCCTGCGGCCCGCGCACCGTCCCGAGCAGCCGGCCGTGGTTGGCCGTGTCCTCTTCAACACTCATGACCGGAGAGTCTATCGGCCCGGTGGTACTCCGCAGCCCGGGCCGAGCCCGACGCACCCACGCCTGCCGACTGAGTGCCTGATCAGGGCCGGATCCGCAGCCGTCGGGGCGGGGCGGTCGGGCGACCCGGATACGCCGGCCCGGCGGGTGTCCACGAGCCGAGCACCGCGCCCCGGGTGGCGCCGGTCACCGACGGGATCGACCCGGGTAGCCCCTGCCAGGACAGCCAGCCGAGCAGCGCGAAGGCGTACGCCTCCTTGGCCTGCGCCGGGACGCCCAACTCGTCGGTGCCGCGCAGCCGCCACCGGCCGCCGCCCAGGGCGGCGAGCCGCCGCAGCAGGGTGGGGTTACGCACACCACCGCCGGCGGCGATCACCTCGGCCACGCCGTGCCTGTCGCACTCGGCGGCCACCACCCGTGCGGTCAGCTCGGTGAGTGTGGCCAGCAGGTCGTCCACCGGCACCGGCGTACCGAGCGCGGCGAGGTGCCGGTCCAGGTAACCCGCGTGGAACAGCTCCTTGCCGGTGGACTTGGGCGGGGCCGCCGCGTAATAGGGCTCGGCCAGCAACGCGGCGAGCAGCTTGGTGTGCACCCGGCCGGCCGCCGCCCGCGCGCCGTCGATGTCGCACGGCTGGTCCAGGAAGCGGCGGGCGGCCGCGTCCAGCAGGGCGTTGGCCGGGCCCACGTCGTACCCGAGGACCGGGGCCCCCGGGGCGACCACGGTGAGGTTGGCGATGCCGCCGAGGTTCAGCGCCGCGCGCGGCCCGGCGGCGACGTCGAGCAGCAACGCGTCGAAGGCCGGCACCAGCGGCGCACCCTGCCCGCCGACGGCGATGTCCGCCGAGCGCAGGTCACTCAGCACGGGTACGCCGACCCGGGCGGCCACCCGGGCCACCGCGCCCAGTTGCAGGGTGCCCAGGGCCACCCCGTCGGCGACCCAGTGGAAGACCGTCTGGCCGGGCGAGACCACCGCGTCGGCCCGCCCACCGGCCAGCTCCAGGCCGATCGCCGCCGCCTCGGCGAACACCTCGCCGAGACGGTTGTCGAGCCGGCAGACGGCGTCGACGGTGGTGACCGCCGGGGGCAGCAGCGCCGCGATCTCGGCGCGCAGCTCCTCGTCGTAGTCCAGGCCACGGTGCCCCAACGGTCGCAGCCAGAGGGTGTCCCCGTCGACCTCGAACTCCGCCGCGACCACGTCCACGCCGTCGTACGACGTCCCGGACATCAACCCGACGATCTTCATCGGGCCAGGGTAGTCAGGCGGTCGGAGGGAGCAGCAGCCCCACCTGCTCGACGTGCTGCGTCATCGGGAACAGGTCGAAGCCCCGCAACGCGGCCAGCCGCCACCCGAGGTCGGTGAAGGTGCGTACGTCCCGGGCGAAGGCCGCCGGGTCGCAGGCCACGTACGCGACCGCCCGGGGGCCGGCGGCGGCCAGCGCGCGCACCACCGGGGCGCCGGCGCCGGAGCGCGGCGGGTCGAGCACCACCACGTCGACCGGGCCGGTGATCCGCCGACGGGCCAGCGCGGTCTCCACCCGGGCCGACACGACCTCGACGGTGGGCAGGTCGGCGAGGTTCTCCCGGGCTGCGGCGACGCCCTGCCCGGCCGCCTCGACGAGGGTCACCCGGCCGGTCGCGCCGACGCGGCCGGCCAACCCGACGGCGAACAACCCCGCGCCGCCGTAGAGGTCCCACGCGATCTCGCCCGGCTGCGGGTCCAGCAACTCCAGTACCGCCGTGGAGAGGGTGTCCGCCGCGGCCGGGTGCACCTGCCAGAACGCGGACGCGGGCAGCGTCCAGTCCCGCCCGGCGGCCACCTCGCGGACCTCGGCCGGCCCGCTCACCGGGGTGGGCACACCCTCGCGGATCTCCGTGACGGTCACGTCCCCACCGGTGCTGGCGACGGTCTCCACCGCCTCCGCGGCCGACCAGCGCGCACCGGTGGGGGTGAGCACCGGCAACTGCTGGATGGCCGGGTGGGCAATCCGGCAGCGGTCGATGGGCACCACCTCGTGCGAACGGTGCTTGAGCAGACCGGCCCGATCCGCGGCGTCCACCGCGTAACGGACCCGGGAGCGCCAGCCGAGCAGTCCGCCGGGCAACGCCTGGACCCGGACGTCGAGCTGGTCCAGCTCGACGTCGGAAAGACCGCCGAGACGGACCAACTGTTCGCGCACCACGGCGGTCTTCCAGGCCAGTTGCGCGGCCGGGGCGACATGTTGCAGGTCGCAGCCACCACAGGCGCCCGGTTTCGCGTACGGGCAGGGCGGCTCGACCCGATCCGGTGAGGGGTCCAGCACGGTCACCGCGTCGGCCCGGACGAACCCGCGGTGCACCTCGGTCACCTCGGCGATCACCCGTTCACCGGGCAGCGTGTGCCGGACGAAGACCACCTGCCCGTTGACCCGTGCCACGCAGTGCCCGCCGGGGGCGACCGCGTCGACGGTGAGCTCGACCCGCTCCGCCTCGGCCAGTCCACGCTCGTTCGACTCAGTCACGGCCACCGTCCCCCGTACCGCTGCCCGCCGGGCCGCCCTCGCCGGGCGGGGCGGAGACCGGCGCCGCCGAGACCACCGGCGGGGCGGAGACCGGCGGGGCGGTGCCGCGTGGCCCGCGTGCCGGTGTCCGGGACAGCGTGGCGTCGAGCCGGTCCAGGTTCTTGCTGGCCGTCGACGCGAGCTGCCACGGCACGCTGACCACCATCACCCCCGGTTCGAAGAGCAGCCGGCCCTTGAGGCGCAGGGCGCTCTGGTTGTGCAGCAGGTTCTCCCACCAGCGGCCGACCACGTACTCCGGGATGAAGACGGTGACCACGTCCCGGGGTGACTTGCGGCGGGTGGAGGCCACGAAGTCCAGGATCGGCCGGGTGATCTCCCGGTACGGCGAGTCGATCACGGTGAGCGGGATGGCCATCTCCCGCCGCTCCCAGTCGGCCTGCAGGTCCCGGGTGTCGTTCTCGTCCACGTTGACGGTCACGGCGGTCAGCGTGTCGGGCCGGGTGGCCCGGGCGTAGGCGATGGCCCGCAGCGTCGGCTGGTGCAGTTTGCTGACCAGCACGATCGCGTGGTTGCGGGCGGGCAGCACCGCCCGGCCCTCGTCCGGCGGCGTCAGCTCCACGGCAATCCGGTCGTAGTGCCGGCGGATGCCGAGCATCAGTAGGTAGATCACTGCCATCGCGGCGATCGCGATCCACGCGCCGAGCAGGAACTTCGTGATCAGGACGATCACCAGCACCGTACCGGTCAGGCCCGCGCCGAACGTGTTGATCGCCCGGGAGCGGTGCATCCGGCGGCGCGCCTCCGGGTCCCGCTCGGTACGCAGTCGCCGGTTCCAGTGCCGGATCATGCCGGCCTGGGAGACGGTGAACGAGACGAAGACCCCGACGATGTAGAGCTGGATCAGCTTCGTCACCTCGGCCTGGAAGCCGACGATCAGCACGATCGCGAAGAGGGCGAGGAAGCTGATGCCGTTGGAGAAGGCCAGCCGGTCGCCCCGGGTGTGGAACTGGCGGGGCAGGTAGCGGTCCTGGGCGAGGATCGACCCGAGCACCGGGAAACCGTTGAACGCGGTGTTAGCGGCCAGGAAGAGGATCAGGGCGGTGACCCCGGCCAGCACGTAGAGCAGGATCGACCCGGAACCGAAGACCGTCTCGCCGAGCTGGGTGGTGACCGTCTTCTGCACGTACCCGTCCGGGCCGGAGACGATCTGGAGACCCGGATCCTCGACGAACTGCAGGTGGGTCAGCCGGGCCAGCCAGATGATCCCGACCAGCATGCTCACCGAGATGGTGCCGAGCAGCAGCAGGGTGGTGGCGGCGTTACGGCTCTTCGGCGCCTTGAACGCCGGCACCCCGTTGGAGATCGCCTCCACGCCGGTGAGCGCCGCGGCACCCGAGCTGAACGTCCGCAGCAGCAGGAAGACGAGTGCGAAACCGGTCACGCTGTGCTCGGCCTGGATCACCAGGTCGGCACTTGGCGCGCGGAGTTCGTCACCCAGCACGAACACCCGGAACAGCCCGGTGAGCAGCATCCCGAGCATCACGATCACGAAGCCGTAGGTGGGGATGGCGAACGCGGTGCCCGACTCGCGCAGCCCGCGCAGGTTGACAGCGGTCAACAGCACCACCGCGAGCACCGCGATCAGGACCTTGTGGGTGGCCACGAACGGCACCACCGAGCCGAGGTTGGCCACCCCGGAGGAGACCGACACCGCGACCGTGAGCACGTAGTCGACAAGCAGCGCGCTGGCCACCCCGACGCCGAACTTCGGACCCAGGTTGACCGTGGCCACCTCGTAGTCGCCGCCGCCGGAGGGATAGGCGTACACGTTCTGCCGGTAGCTCGCCACCACGGTGAGCATCACCACGACCACCGCGAGTGCGATCCACGGCGAGAACAGGTACGCCGAGGCCCCGGCGATGGAGAGGGTCAGCAGGATCTCGTCGGGCGCGTACGCGACGCTGGACAGCGCGTCGGAGGCGAACACGGGCAGCGCGATGCGCTTCGGCAGGAGGGTGTGCTGCAGCCGGTCGGACCGGAACGGTCGACCGAGGAGGAGCCGCTTCAGCAGCGAGGTGGGACTGGCCACGAACGCCAAGAGTACGACCACCACGGCGGGACCGCGGGGGTGGGCGATCACCGCCCGCCGCGACGACGGGGTACGGTCGGTCCCCGCTCCCCACCGAGACATGGCAGGCTCGCACTCGGAAGGCCACCGGCAGCGGGGGCGGTACGCACCTTGGGAGGGACAGCGTGCACGTCGTGATCATGGGGTGTGGCCGGGTCGGGTCGACCCTCGCGCACAGCCTGGAGTCCCGAGGGCACTCGGTGGCGGTGATCGACCAGGACGCCGACGCCTTCCGCCGGCTCGGCCCCGACTTCGCCGGGATCACGGTGACCGGCGCGGGCTTCGACGGCGAGGTGCTCCGGCAGGCCGGCATCGAGCGCGCGGACGCCTTCGCCGCGGTCTCCAGCGGCGACAACTCCAACATCATCTCGGCCCGGTTGGCGCGCGAGACGTTCGGCGTGTCCCGGGTCGCCGCCCGCATCTACGACCAGCGCCGCGCGCAGGTCTACGAGCGACTGGGCATCCCCACCGTGGCGACCGTGCGCTGGACGGCCGACCGGATGCTGCGGCACCTGGTGCCGGAGGGCAACGTGGAGATCTTCCGCGACCCCACGAGCACGGTGTCGATCGTCGAGGTGCCGGTGCACAAGGACTGGATCGGCCGATCGGTGCGCAACCTGGAGGACTCGGCCGGCGCACGGGTGGCCTACCTGATCCGCTTCGGCATCGGCACGCTGCCCACCGGCTCCACCGTCGTGCAGGAGGGTGACCAGGTGTTCATGCTGGTCAGCGATGACATCGTGGCGACGGTCACGTCGGTGGCGGCGGCGCCGCCGGAAGGGGGGCAGTGAGCCATGCGGGTCGCCATCGCGGGCGCGGGCAACGTGGGCCGCTCGATCGCCCAGGAGTTGATCGACAACGGCCACCAGGTGATGCTCATCGAACGCCAACCCAAGATGCTGCGCCCGGACCGGGTGCCGGCCGCCGAGTGGGTGCTCGCCGACGCGTGCGAGGTGGCGAGCCTGGAGGAGGCCAACATCGCCGGCTGCGACGTGGTCGTCGCGGCGACCGGCGACGACAAGACCAACCTGGTGCTGTCGCTGCTGGCCAAGACCGAGTTCGCGGTGCCCCGCGTGGTGGCCCGGGTCAACCGGGCCGAGAACGAGTGGCTGTTCACCGAGCAGTGGGGCGTCGACGTCGCGGTGAGCAAGCCGCGGGTGATGGCCGCGCTGGTCGAGGAGGCGGTCACCGTCGGCGACCTGGTCCGGCTGATGACCTTCCGCCAGGGTGAGGCGAACCTGGTCGAGATCACCCTGCCGCCGACCGCGCCGTACGTCGGTCAGCCCATCCACGCCGTACCACTGCCCCGCGACGCCGCGTTGGTGGCCATCCTGCGCGGTAAGCGGGTCCTGGTGCCCAGCCCGGACGACCCCATCGAGGCCGGCGACGAGCTGATCTTCGTCTGCACCGCCGAGGTGGAGGACCAGGTCCGCGTGGTGGTCCTCGGGCCGGACAGCGTCGAACGGACCCGCAGCTCACACTGAGCCTGGCAGCCGCTCGCCGGCCTGCCCCGCCTCGCTCAGGTGCCGGGCACCGGGGTCGGCGGAGCCTCCCGGGTGACCCGGCGCACCGTCCAGACCGTGATCAGCAGCAGCAGCGCGTACGGCGGGTAGCCCAGCACCAGCCGGGCCACCCCCAGCGCGGTGTCCTGGTGGGCGAGGTACAGCCCGGCCTGCACGCCCACCTTGGCCAGCCAGACCACACCCCAGAGCACAGTGAGCTGGGTGAAGGTGCGCACCAGCTTCGGGTCGGCCCGCCACTCCGAGCGGCCCTTCGCGACCAGCACCGACCAGATCCAGCCGACCAGCGGCTGCCGGATCGCCGCCGAGATCAGCAGGGCGACGCCGTACCCGATGCCGTAGAGGATGCCGGGGAGGTAGAAGTCACGCTCGTCGCCGGTACGCCACGCGATGGCCGCGCCGATGCCGACGCCGAAGAGCCCGTTGACGGCGTGCCGGATCGGCCGACGCTGGGCCAGCCGCAACCCCGCGATCAGCACGGCGACCGCGATCGACGCGATCACCGCCGGTCGCAGCTCGCCGATGATGTTGGCGACGACGAACACCACGACCGGGATGCTGGACTCGACCAACCCGCGCCACCCGCCGAGCTGGTCGGCCATCTGCTCGGCGATCGTCGGCAGCGGCTCCTCGCCCTGGGGGTCGGTCTCCGGCTGTGCCGCCCGGTCCTGTCCCGTCGTCATCGCCGGCCTTCCGTCCGCAGTGCTGTCACTTGGGCGAGTCCAGCTCGTAGTAGGGGTTGTAGATGACCTTGCGGTCGTCCCGCACGGCAACCCGACCCCGAGCGGTCAGGTGCCGGCCCGGCTCGATCCCGACGATGTGCCGTCGACCCAACCAGACCAGGGTGACCACGTCGCTGCCGTCGTACAGGTCGGCTTCCAGGGTGGGCAGGTTGGTGCGCGGCGTGTAGACCACCGTGCGCAGCCGACCGGCGACCGACACCAACTGACCCCGGGAGCACATCTGGGCCGGGATCCCGCCGCACTCGGCGCTCTCCCGACGCAGCTCCTGCGCGTCGATCTCGGCCTCGCTGGCGGTGAACCGTTGCAGGAGCCGCCGCAGCGAAACCCCGCCCTCGTCGGTCATCATGACCTCCGCGTCACCCTCTCCACGCTCGCCGTCCCCGGCCGGCGCCGGCGGCGCCGGAACCGTGCCGCCAGCGTACGCCGACGAGGCCGGTTCCGGCGGGCCGGCGGGGCGTGGAGTCAGACCTGGCGCGGCTCGGCGGCCACGTCGCCCGCCTCGGCGGCAGCCTGGTCGGCGACCTCCCGGGGCAGCCGCAGCGGCAGCGGCTCGCGGACCGGCTTCGCCTCCTGGCCACGGTCGACCACCAGGCCGTCCAGGCACTCCACGAGCGGTCCGGCCACAGCCGGGTCGGTGGCCACCGGGCCCTGGAACACGCCGCGGACCATCCAGCGCGGCCCGTCGATGCCGACGAACCGCAGGTTCGTCGGACCGTCCGGGGTACGCACCTGAGCGTGCAGCTCCGGGCCGTACTCGCCGTCGACCTCCTGCGCGCTCGCACCGTCGCGCAGCAGCGACTGGCGGATCTCCTCGCGCACCTCGTCCCAGATCCCCTCGGACCGGGGAGCGGCGAAGACGCCCAGCTGGAGCGCGTTGTCGCCATGCACCAGCACGACCTGCTGGATCACGCCCTGCGGGTCGGCCTGCACCCGCACCTCGACGTCGGCGATCGCCGGGATGTGCAGGCTGCCCAGGTCGAGCCGCTGCACGTCGTCGTAGCTCTCGGAGATGTCGTACGGGCCACGCACCAACGACGGCGCCGCGTCGCCCTGGTCCGGGACCTGGGTGGCCCGCTCGTCACGGGTCTGCCGCTCGGCATCGGCCCGCTTTCGGGAGAAGATCACTGCGCCCACCCTCCGCTGTTCACACTCACCCTGCCATGTCTTCCGTCTGCCTGCGGCCCGGCTCGTCCGGCCGCCGCTCGACCCGGTCCTGGCCCGTCGGCGACGGCACCAGCCCGGCGTGCCCGCCGGTGGAACCGTGTCCGCCGGTCCCGCGCCGGGACGCGGGCAGCTCGGCCACCGGCTCGAACCGCGCCCGTGCTACCTGTTGCACCACGAGCTGTGCGATCCGGTCGCCGCGGGAGATCTTCGCCGGCACATCCCGATCATGGTTGATCAGGTTGACCAGGATCTCACCCCGGTAGCCGGCGTCGACCGTACCGGGCGCGTTGAGCACCGTCACGCCGAGCCTCGCCGCCAGACCGGAACGGGGGTGGACCAGGCCCACGTACCCCTCCGGCAACGCGATGGCCACGCCGGTCGGCACCAGGGCGCGGCCGCCGGGTGGCAGCTCCACGTCCCTGGCCGCCACCAGGTCGGCCCCGGCGTCGCCGGGATGGGCGTACGTGGGCAGCGGCAGCTCGGAGTCGAGCAGCTGCACAGGCACGGGTACGACGTCGGTCACGGGTCCCCTCTTCCGTCCGGTTCTCGGGGTGACCCTGCCATCCTGCCGGTTCGTCGAGCCGCCGTGCGCCGTACCCTCGCAGGAGTGAGCATGTCGCCCTCTCCGTCCGCCGATCAGCCGCCGGTCGACGCCCGCCCGGCGTACACCGAACGGCTGGACCTGCCCTGGTGGCTGTGGCTGGCCGGGCTGGTTGCCGCCGCGTTGTTGGCCGTCGAGATCTGGATGGGCGCCGCCGGCGTCCGCGCCTGGCTGCCGTTCGCCGTTCTGCTGCCACTCACCGTGGTCGGGTTGTGGTGGCTGGGCCGGATCCGGGTCGGGGTCGTCGGCTCCGAGCTGCGGGTGGACGACGCACGCCTGCCGGTCCGCTTCGTGGCCGACGTGGTGCCGTTGGACGTGGCCGGCCGTCGCGAGGTGCTCGGGGTCGGTGCGGACCCGCTCGCGTTCGTGGTGCAGCGCCCGTGGATCGGCGGCGCGGTGCAGGTGGTGCTCGACGACCCGGCCGACCCGACCCCGTTCTGGGTGGTGAGCACGCGGCACCCGGTCGAGCTGGCCGAGGCGGTGCTGGCCGCACGGGACGCCCTGACGCTCTCCGCTCCGACGGCGGGCGGGCCGGGCTGATCTGTTGCCGCCGACCCGCTCAGGTACCCGTCGGCGGTCCCGGCAGGGCAGCCGGTGGCGCGGGCCGGGCTGATCTGTTGCCGGCCGACCCGCTCAGGTACCCGTCGGCGGTCCCGGCAGGGCAGCCGGTGGCGCGGGCCGGGCGATGCCCCGCCGTCGCAGGTCCACCTGAAGCTGCTCGGCCATCTGCTGGGTGGCTCGGCGGTTGAGGAAACTGGCCACCGCCGCGCCGGTGAGGAACGGCCCGAGCGTGGTGAGGTTGCGACCGAAGCGCCGCAGCAGCATCTCCCGTAGCTCCTTGCGAGCCGCGGTGCCGAGCACCGCGCCCACTCCCACGCCGGGCACCATCGGGTTGACGCCCCGCTGGGTGGCCCAGGAGTGCACCAGGGCGACCGCCCGTTGGCTGCTGCCGACCGGCAGCGCCACACCGTGGATCTCGTGCAGCTCGCCGACCAGCTTCAGCTCCACCGCCACCACGGCGACGGTCTCGGCGGCGAGCAGCACCGGCGCGGAGAGCAGGGTCGGTGCGACAGTCCACTCGACGGCGGCGACTCCCCCGCCGGCCGCGCCGATAGCGGCGGTGGCCCGGGACGCGTTACGGACGAGCCGGTCGGCCAGGGCAGCATCGTCGAGACCGGGAAAATGCCGACGCAGGGTGTCCAGGTCCCTAACCGGGACGTGCGGAGCGATTTCGGCGACCGTGTCGACCATCCAGCGCACGGCGGCACGGGGCTTGAACAGGTCGGAGATGCCCCGTGCGCGGGCCTGCCCGACCATCCGGGTCAGCAGTTGGCGGCGTCGGGCCGGCGCGATGTCGTCCGCGGTCAACGCCGCGACGGTGGACCCGAGGTCGCCTGCTCCGCCGGTGGCGTCAAGGTCGCCCGTGCCACCGGCGGCACCGAGGTCGCCCGTGCCGCCGTCGGTGGTGCCGCCTCGATCGCTCATCGGACCTCCCGGTGCTGTGGCTACCCGTTACGAGTCAAGCAGGTACCCACCGGTGGCGCATGCCTACACCGGCAGCGGCGGCCCCGTTCAGGAGGCCGCCGCTGGTGTCGTGGATGTCAGACGCACTCGCGGCAGATCAACTCGCCGTTACGCTCGACTGCCAGCTGGCTACGGTGGTGGACCAGGAAGCAGCGGGCGCACCGGAACTCGTCCTGCTGCATCGGAAGCACCTTGACCGTGAGCTCCTCGTCGGCCAGATCGGCACCGGGCAGCTCGAAGCTCTCGGCCACCTCGGCCTCGTCGACGTCCACCGCGCCCGACTGTGAGTCGACGCGCCGTGCCTTGAGCTCTTCCAGGCTGTCCTCGCCGAGGTCGACCTCGTCGCGACGCGGGGCGTCGTAGTCGGTGGCCATCGGTTTCACTCTCCCATATCGATGTTGTCGCTTCCGGTTGTAACGCCGGACGACGCTGTTTCGGTTCCGCTGGCCGGCCACCACTTGTGTCGGGCACCCGACCCGAGGACCGAACGGGTCGAGCTCGCTGGGGCGACTCCCCCGCGAGCGCGGAACCTTACCCCCCCTTGGGCGAGGCATGTATACCGCCCTTGCGGCTGAGATGTACGCCCCCGCACGCGAAGTTGTTCCCAATGTGATTCAGGCGACACGAAGATAGGGGTAGTAGTACCTGGTTCGCGGTCGGCGCGCCGGCATGTCGGGCTGTTTCCACGCGACGGCCGGACAACCGTTAACCTCAGCGGCGTATTCGACGGCCGGCGGCCGGTCCGACAGCTGCCTGCCGCCGTCATCCACCTGAGGTCCCGGGAGTGCTCAGATGAGTTTTGCGCGGGTGCGAGCACTCGTCGTCGTCGGCCTGCTGGGGGTGCTGGCCCTGGCATTCGTGGTGACCGCGATCATCCGGGACACCCAGGGGAAGGCAGGCACGGCCGAGGGCTGCCCGGAGGGCTGGCCGCTGGCCGACGTGACTCTGCACGAGCCCAAGGACGTCAAGATCAACGTGTTCAACGCGACCGACGAGCCCGGCCGGGCCGGCAGCGTCGCGGACGACTTCCGCAACCGCAAGTTCCAGGTCAAGAAGATCGGCAACGAGCCCAAGGGGATCGACGACGTGGCGGTGCTGCGGTACGGCCCGAAGGGGGTCGGCTCCGCGCACCTGCTCCAGGCGTACTTCCTGAACAACGCCGAGCCGGGCTACGACCCGGCGCGCACCGACGACGTCGTGGACGTGGTGTTGGGCAACGGCTTCCAGCAGCTCGCCACCACGACCGAGGTCAACCAGTCCCTGGGCGACATCGGCGCGCCCCGCGCCCCCAAGGGCTCCTGCCCCTCCCCGGTCGCCAAGTGACGACCGGGCCGGTCTGATCGTCCGGTCAGGGGCCGCCGGCGGCATCCAGCTCGGCCAACCGGTCGTGCAGCGACCCGAACAGTGCCGCCGGGGCCGCGACCACCAGGTCCGGCCCCGGCGGCCCACCGGCCAGGCCGGCGACCCGGACCCCCGCCTCCGCGGCCACCAGCCCGCCCGCCGCCAGGTCCCAGGGCGCAAGACCCTTCTCGAAGTACGCGTCGAGCCGGCCCTCCGCGACCAGACACAGGTCCAACGCGGCGGCGCCCAGCCGGCGGATGTCCCGTACGTGCGCGATCAGCCCGGCGACCACCTGGGCCTGGTGGGCGCGACGACCAGCGTCGTACCCGAAGCCGGTGCCGACCAGCGCCTGCCCCAGGTCGACCTCGCCGGAGCAGCGCAACCGGACGCCGTCGCGCCAGGCCCCGCCCCCGACGGTGGCAGTCCACTCCTCGCCGGTGTTCACGTTGCGCACCACGCCGGCGACCACCACGCCGTCCACCTCGGCAGCCAGCGACACCGCGCTGTACGGCAGCCCGTAGAGGTAGTTGACGGTCCCGTCGATCGGGTCGACGATCCAGCGCACGCCGCCCGGGGCGACCGGCCCGGTGTCGCGCGTACCGTATTCCTCGCCGAGCACCGCGTCGTCCGGTCGCAGCTCCTTCAACGCGTCCAGCACCTGCCGCTCGACCGCCCGGTCCGCCGCGGTGACCACGTCGGTGACGGTGCTCTTGGTCGCCGCGACGGAAACACCCTCGACCCGCATCCGGTACGCGGTGGCCGCCGCATCCCGGGCGACGCCGAGCGCGACCGCCAGAAGTTCCCGAGGTGACGGCGCCGACCGGTCCATCCCAACGTCCCCTTCCCGCACGACCGGGGCGTTCGGGGCCCCGCGCGAGTATCATCCTTACAAAGTCCACATCAGCGCCGAATCGGCGGTCCCACTGCCATTACGCAGTGCGGCGCAGGATGATCGCCGCAGACGGCGTTACAATTCACCCCTGCCCACGCGCCACGGACCGCCGACCACCGGCCGGTCCGGGACACGAGGGTCCCTCAACCACATTGCCCGGCCCGGTTGCCCCACGCTGTGCCGGACAACCCGGCCGTGCCCGCTCTTCGCCTCCGGAAGGTCATTCGTGACAGAACCCCGCCAGACCGGCGCCGACGTTCGCTCGCTCACCGACACCCTGATCGCCCACGCGCAGAGCGCCGGCGGTCAGCTCACGTCGGCCCAGCTCGCGCGCACCGTCGAGTCCGCCGAGGTGACTCCGGCCCAGGCCAAGAAGATTCTGCGGGCGCTCTCCGAGGCGGGAGTGACCGTAGTGGTGGACGGCTCGGCGAGCACCCGCCGCCGTGTCGCCGCGGCCCGCTCGACCACGCCGGCGTCCCGGGCCACCACCGCCAAGACCACCAAGAAGGCCGCCGCGCCCGCCCCGAAGCAGGCGCCCGCCTCCGACGACACGCCGTCCACGCCGGCCCCACGCAAGGTGGCCGCCCGCAAGGCCACCGGCGCCTCCGCCGACGGCGCTGCCGCGCCGGCGAAGGCCACCAAGGCGACCCGGGCCACCAAGGCGACGGTCGCCGCCGCTGGCGCCAAGGCCGGCACCAAGGCCAAGGGTGAGGGCGCCGAGGGCGAGATCGACCCGGAGGAGCTGGCCGCCGCCATCGAGGACGTGGTGGTCGAGGAGCCGGCCGAGCTGACCCAGGCCGCCGAGACCGACGCGGCCGCCTCGGCGACCGACAACGACTTCGAGTGGGACGACGAGGAGTCCGAGGCCCTCAAGCAGGCCCGGCGAGACGCCGAGCTGACCGCCTCCGCCGACTCGGTTCGTGCGTACCTGAAGCAGATCGGCAAGGTTCCGCTGCTCAACGCCGAGCAGGAGGTGGAGCTGGCCAAGCGGATCGAGGCCGGGCTCTACGCCGCCGAGCGGCTGCGGGCCGCCGACGAGGGCGAGGAGAAGCTCGTCCGGGAGATGGTCCGTGACCTGGGCTGGATCTCCCGCGACGGCGAGCGGGCCAAGAACCACCTCCTGGAGGCGAACCTCCGACTGGTGGTGTCCCTGGCGAAGAGGTACACGGGCCGCGGCATGGCCTTCCTCGACCTGATCCAGGAGGGCAACCTCGGCCTGATCCGCGCGGTGGAGAAGTTCGACTACACCAAGGGCTACAAGTTCTCCACGTACGCCACCTGGTGGATCCGGCAGGCGATCACCCGCGCGATGGCCGACCAGGCCCGCACCATCCGCATCCCGGTGCACATGGTCGAGGTCATCAACAAGCTTGGCCGCATACAGCGCGAGCTGCTCCAGGACCTGGGCCGCGAGCCCACTCCGGAGGAACTGGCCAAGGAGATGGACATCACACCGGAGAAGGTGCTGGAGATCCAGCAGTACGCCCGGGAGCCCATCTCCCTGGACCAGACCATCGGTGACGAGGGCGACAGCCAGCTCGGTGACTTCATCGAGGACTCCGAGGCCGTGGTCGCGGTGGACGCGGTCTCGTTCTCGCTCCTGCAGGACCAGCTCCAGCAGGTGCTGCAGACGCTCTCCGAGCGTGAGGCGGGTGTGGTACGCCTGCGCTTCGGCCTGACCGACGGCCAGCCACGGACGCTGGACGAGATCGGCCAGGTCTACGGGGTGACCCGGGAGCGGATCCGGCAGATCGAGTCCAAGACGATGTCCAAGCTGCGCCACCCGTCCCGCTCGCAGGTCCTCCGGGATTACCTGGACTGACCGGGTTTCGTCAACCGAACGTGTCGTTTTGACCACCTGGTGTGCAACACCAGATGGTGATCGTCCGGATGCACGAATGTGATCGTTGACGTGGCACCCTGGGTGCACGGCACACTGTCCCTGCCAGGTGTGACCTCGGTCCCCCGCGGGCACACAGGGAAGGCAGTGCCTAGCAAGGGTGTTGCACCATAGGTGAGCAACGACCGAAGAGATTGTTCATCGGTGACGACCAGAGGAGGAAGGCGATGACCCCGACCCTCACGCCGCCGCCCGAGACGGTGGCGCCCCCAGCTGCCGATGAACGGTGCGACCGCTGCAATGCTGCCGGGAAGCTCCGGATCACTCTGGCGGGTGGGAGCGAGCTGGTGTTCTGCGGGCACCATGCGAACAAGTACGCGGAGGATCTCGTGAAGATCACCGAGCGGTTCGCGACGGAGCCCGATTTCAGCTGGCGTGGCGCCGATCTGATGGCGAACTAAATCCGCAAACCGACATAGCCGGCCGGAGGCACCCCGAGGGTGTCTCCGGCCGGCTTTTTCGTGCCCGAACCCACGCCTCGGACGCGAGCCGGGCGGGCCCACACCCGGACGCGAGTCGGAGGCCCCGCGCGACGGCTTCGTGCCCCGTCACGCCCCTCGCGCCCACCCCTGCGCCCTGGACCCTCTGGGCCGTGCCACCCACCACCCGCGCGCCCGGCGCGCACTCCCCGGGGCCAGACGGCCGGGTTGTCGCCAAGATCCGCGCACTTTCGGGGATGTTGCTGCCTCCCGCACGTTCGAGGCAGCAACATCCCCGAACTTGTGCGGATCTTGGCGCGGAGCCGGGCGGCGGGGGGCGGGGGCGGGGGCGGGGGCGGGGGCGGGGCGGCGGGTGTCGGTGAGGTTGGTGGGTCTAGAGGGTCTGGACGGTGGCGATGCGTTCCTCGAGCTGCTCGATGGTGGCCTGGGCGCTGGGCGGGCCGCCGCACAGACGACGCAACTCGGCATGGATCTTGCCGTGGGGTTGGCCGGTGCGGTGGTGTCGGGCCGCCACCAGAGCGTTCAGTTGACGCCGGAGCGCCACACGGCGCTGGGCGGCGCTCATGGGTGCCGGTGGCGCCGCTGTGGGCGCAGCGGCCGGCTGAGCGGGCCCGTCGGCGGTACGACGACGCTGGGCGGCGAGTTGCGCGGCCTGCCGCTTGGTCAGCAGCAGGGAGACCTGGTCGGCGGTGAGCAGACCGGGCAGGCCGAGGTATTCCTCTTCCTCGGGAGTGCCGGCCTGAGCCGCGGTGCCGAACGACGCGCCATCGAAGATCACCTGATCCAGCTCGGCGGTGGCCGAGAGCGCGGCGAAACGCTTCTCCAGCTCCCCGCTGGCCTGGTCGTCGCGTTGCGCCCGTTCCAACAGGTCGTCGTCGAAGCCGTCGGATTCCTTGGGTTTGCCCAGGACGTGGTCCCGCTCGGTCTCCATCTCGCTGGCCAGCCCGAGCAGGTGCGGCACGCTGGGCAGGAACACCGACGCGGTCTCCCCGGGCCGGCGTGCCCGGACGAACCGGCCGATCGCCTGGGCGAAGTAGAGCGGGGTGCTGGCACTGGTGGCGTAGACCCCGACGGCCAGCCGCGGGATGTCGACCCCCTCGGACACCATCCGCACCGCGACCAGCCACCGCTGGTCGGACGCCGCGAACGTCGCGATCCGGGCGGAAGCGCCCTGGTCGTCGGAGAGCACCACGGCGGCCTTCTCGCCGGTCACCTGCTCGATCAGCTTGGCGTACGAGCGGGCGGTCTGCTGGTCGGTGGCGATGATCAGACCGCCGGCGTCGGGCATGCCCGCGCTGCGCAGCACGGTCAGTCGGGCGTCGGCGGCCCGCAGCACCTGTGGCATCCAGTCGCCGGCCGGGTCCAGGGCGGTACGCCACGCCTGCGCCACCAGGTCCTGCGTCATCGGCTCGCCCAGCCGGGCGGCCAACTCGTCCCCCGCGTTGGTGCGCCAGCGGGTCTCCCCGGAGTACGCCAGGAACAGCACCGGCCGGACCACGCCGTCGCGCAGGGCGTCGGAGTAGCCGTAGACGGAGTCGGCGCGGGAGCGCAGCAGCCCGTCTCCGCCCCGCTCGTAGCTGACGAACGGGATCGGGTTGTCGTCGGAGCGGAACGGCGTCCCGGTGAGCATCAGCCGGCGTACGGCGGGCTCGAAGGCGTTCTTCACCCCGTCGCCCCAGGATCGGGAGTCGCCCGCGTGGTGGATCTCGTCGAGGATGACCAGGGTGCGGCGGGTCATGGTGCGCCGCCGGTGCACCTGCGGGGCCATGCCCACCTGCGCGTAGGTGACCACCGCGCCGTGGAAGTCGGCCGCGGAGTGCACGTCGGCGTTGCGGAACGCCGCGTCGAGCTGGATGCCCACCCGGGCCGCGGCTTCGGCCCACTGGTTCTTCAGGTGTTCGGTCGGTGCGACCACGGTGACCGCCTCGACGGTGCCGTCGGCGAGCAGTTCGGCCGCGATCCGCAGGGCGAAAGTGGTCTTACCGGCGCCGGGGGTGGCGACCGCGGTGAAGTCCTCGGTACGCCGACGCAGGTATTCGACCAGGGCCTTACGCTGCCAGGCGCGTAGTGCCGGGAACGTCTCGAGCACCGGCGTCCGGGCTGCCACGCGAAGCTCCTCTCCGACCGCACGACGGCGGATCCGGGGCGAGGGCCACGTTGGCCGCCGCCCATGAAAACGCCTCCGCGCAGAAGCTGCCGCGAAGGCCGACTCAGCATAACCAGCGCGGGCCCGACGTCCCAGGCGACGCCACGCTGGTCACATCTGTCACCCCTGCGGAACGCGCCTCACCACTCCGGGTCACCGGTGCGTGGCGGACGTAGCGTGGCCACCGGAGCGGACCACCGTCGACGTAGGGCGATCAGGCGCAGCCCGAACACCAGGACGGCGGCGGCGGTGAGCGACACCGGCCCGGTCTGGTCGGTGCCGTACAGGACGACCACCAGGATCGAGCCGGCCAGCGCGGCCACCGCGTAGATCTCCCGGCGCAGCACCACCGGGATCTCGGCGGTGAGCAGGTCGCGGCCGAGCCCGCCGCCGATCGCGGTGAGCATGCCGATCAGGCAGGCGCCGACCGCCGGCACCCGGGCGTCGAGGGCCTTGAGCGTGCCGGTGACGGTGAACAGCGCCAGACCGGCCGCGTCCAGCACCAGGACGGTGGTGCGCAGTCGGGCCAGTTGGGGGTGCAGCCAGAAGACGGCGAGCGCGGTGATCGCGGCGGTGGCCGCGTAGCGCCAGTCGGCGAAGGCCAGCGGCGGGACCTCGTCGATGACCAGGTCCCGGAAGATCCCACCGCCGAGGGCGGCCACGAACCCGACGAAGGCGACGCCGAACAGGTCCAGTCGCTTCGCCACCGCCGCCGAAGCCCCGGATGCGGCGAACACCGCCACCCCGGTCAGGTCGGCGAGGAGCAGGGCGGTGGAGGTGGTCACCGCCGCAGGCTACGTCGCCGGCCGGGACGCCGGCCCGCGTTCACTCGCGGTACGAGTCGTAGATCTCCTTGCACTTGGGGCAGACCGGCGAACCCGGCTTGGCCGCCTTGGTGACCGGGAAGGTCTCACCGCAGAGCGCGACGACGAAGGTGCCCATGACGGCACTTTCGGCGATCTTCTCCTTGCGGACGTAGTGGAACATCTCGGGACCGGTGTCGGCGTCCTTCAGCTCCGGACGCTCGAGAACCTCTGTGCTCACGTCTGCACCTCCAACCAACAAGTTTGGCAGGTCATCACGGCCGGGTCCACTTGAGGCCGGCGGGCACCCGACCCCGTACGGTGCCAATGTGACTGACTTTCGCATCAGCTACGGCACCGAGGTCGCCGAAGCCCTCCGCGACGGCCGACCCGTCGTCGCGCTGGAGAGCACCATCGTCTCGCACGGCCTGCCCCGCCCGGAGAACCTGCGGGTGGCCAGGGAGATCGAGCAAGCGGTTCGGGGCGCCGGTGCCGTTCCGGCGACGATCGGAATGATCCGCGGCGAGCTGGTGGTCGGCCTGGACGACGCCCAGCTGACCCGCCTCGCCACCGTCGACGGAGTGACGAAGCTCTCGGTCCGCGACCTCGCGGTGGCGGCGGCGACCGGCGCGGACGGTGCGACGACAGTGGCCGCGACCAGCGCGGTGGCCGCGGCGGCCGGGATCGGGGTGTTCGCCACCGGCGGGCTGGGTGGGGTGCACCGGGAGGCAGCGCACACCTTCGACGAGTCGGCGGACCTGACCACCCTGGCCCAGACCCCGATCGCGGTGGTCTGTGCCGGGGTCAAGTCGATCCTCGACGTGGGCGCGACGCTGGAGCGCCTGGAGACCCTCGGCGTCGCCGTGGTCGGTTACCGCACCCGCCGGTTCCCCGGCTTCTACCTGACCGACGCCGGCTTCGACCTGGACTGGTCGGTGGACTCACCGGAGCAGGTCGCCGCCGTGCTCGCCGCCCGGGACGAGCACGCCGTGCACACCGGCGGGCTGCTCGTCGCCAACCCGTTGCCGGTCGACGAGCAACTCGACCCGGAGTTGCACGACCGGACGCTCGCCGACGGCCTGGCCCTGCTGGAGCGCGACGGCGTCACCGGAAAGGCCGTCACGCCGTACCTGTTGGCGCACTTCCACTCGGCCACCGAGGGCGCGAGCCTGGCGGTGAACGTCCGGATCATCCTGCGCAACGCCGACCTGGCCGCGCGGATCGCGGTCGCCGCGGCGGCCCGCAGCACCGCCGTCCCGGCGTGACGCGACCGGCCCGGGTGGTCGTCGTCGGCGACGTGATCACCGATGTGGTCGCCGTGCTGTCCGGGCCCCTCGCGGCCGGCTCGGACACCGGAGCGGAGATCAGTCTCGGCGGCGGCGGTCAGGCGGCCAACACCGCTGCCTGGGTCGCCGCGCAGCGGGTGGACGTCACGCTCGTCGGCGCGGTCGGTGACGACGACGCGGGGCGGGACCGGGTGGCCGAGCTGACCCGGGCCGGCGTCGACTGCGCGGTGGAGCGGATCGAGGGCGTACCGACCGGCACGGTGATCGTGCTGGCGGACGACGACGAACGGACCATGGTCAGCCAGCGGGGCGCGAACCTGCGGCTGACCGCCGCGCACGTCGAGCGTGCCGTCGCGGCGGCACCCGACGCTGGGCATCTGCACCTGTCCGCGTACACCCTGCTGGACGCCGCGTCGCGCGGCGCGGGGCTGCGGGCGTTGGCCGCCGCGCGCGAGCGTGGGCTGACCATCAGCGTCGACGCGGCCTCCGCGGCGCCGCTGCGGCGCGTCGGCGCGGCGGCGTTCCTGGGTTGGGTACGCGACGTCGACCTGCTGCTGGTCAACGCGGACGAGGCGACGGTGCTGGCCGGCGGGCTGGACCCGGCGGCGCAGGGGCGGGTGTTGTCGGCGACGGCCCGGCGGGTCGTGGTCAAGCGTGGGGCGGCCGGCGCGGTCTGGGTCGACCGCACCGCGGCGGTCTGCGTGGCTCCGGCCCGCCGGGTGGCGGTGGTGGATGTCACGGGCGCCGGCGACGCCTTCGCGGCTGGCCTGCTCACCGCGTGGCTCGCGGGCGCCACCCCGGCCGCGGCGCTGGGCCGCGCCACCGACCTGGGGGCGCTGGCCGTCTCCACCGCGGGCGCACGTCCACAGCCCTGACGGGTACGAACCCTGACCCGTTCGCGGGTCAGGGTTCGGCGTCGATGACCTTGTGCGGGCGTTCCTCGGCGGTGAGGCTCATCGGTGGCGTGTCGTCCTGCTGGCGAGGGTGGAACCGGTTGGCCAGCCGGTGCTCCTCCTTGGGCGGCCGGTCGTTGGCCAGCAGCACGGCCAACCAGGGGATGAGCACCATCCCGAGGCCGCACAACGGCAGCCAGAGCCAGAGCAGTGGGGCGTTCGCACCGACCAGGATCGCGCCAGCGATGATGCACAGCACTCGGATGCCCATCATCAGGACATAACGGCGCTGGCGACTGTTGAGCTGATCGTCCTGGCTGCGCGAGGCGTCGGTGATCAGAATCGGCTGGTACGCCTGACGCTTCACCATGGACCTCCTACGAGGGGATTACCCCTCATCCTGTCACCGCGATGCCGTGATCAGCGAACTTCGAGTCATCACGCACGTGTTACGTGCGTGGTACGCTCGCCGGCGTGGGCAGCAGGTTCAGCTTCACCGACGAGGCGTTGGCCAACCTGCGGGTCTACGACGTCACGCCCGGGGAAGTCTGGGAGGCGCTGCACAGCGCCCGCCGGGTCATCCGCCATCTGGGCGACGACGTGATGGTGGTCTACGCCGCCGCCCGTCGGGGCCGCCGACTGGCAGTGCTGCTCGCCGAGGCCGATGGCACCGACAACGACTGGGACATCCTCTCCGCCCGTGAGCTGAGCGACGCCGAGTCCAAGCGCTACGACGAGGCCGTGCGGAGATCTCGCCGATGAGGAGGCCGTGACGATGCACCGGAACGACGCGACCAAGCAGTTCCACAGCGGCGACGACCGGATCGCCGAGTTGATCGACGAGAGCCCGGCGGTGGACCTCCCCACCCCCGACACCGACGTGCCGATGGTCAGCCGGTCGGTCCGGCTGCCGCTGGATACCTACGAGCGGGTCCGCGCCGCCGCCGACGCCCGGGGCATCGGGGTCACCACCCTGATGCGCCAGTGGATCGAGGCCGGCCTGGCCGACCTGGACGACTCGGCGACCGTCTCGCTCGCCGACGTCCGGCGCGCGCTGGCCTCCCTGGCCCATCCCACCGCCGCCTGAGCTTCATCCCCCCGCAGCCTTGGCCGCGGCCTTCATCTGCTGCTTGTACTCCCGCACCCGGCGCAGCGAGTCGGCGTCGGTGACGTCGGCCACCGACCGGTACGCGCCCGGGTCGCCGTAGTCCCCGGCCGCGTTCCGCCAGTCCTGCGGGGTCACCCCGAACCGCTTGCCGAGCAGGGCCACGAAGATCTGCGCCTTCTGCCTGCCGAAGCCGGGCAGCCCGGAAACCCGGCGCAGCAGCTCCGGCCCGTCGGTGACGTCGGACCAGAGCAGCGCCGCGTCACCGTCGTAGCGCTCCACCAGCACCCGGCAGACCTCCTGCACCCGGGCCGCCATCGCCTTCGGGAACCGGTGCAACGCGGGCGGCTGGGCGAAGAGCGCGACGAGCGCCTCCGGGTCGTACCCGGCCAACTCGACCGCGTCCAGCTCGTGGCCGAGCCGCTGCGCCAGCACGTACGGCGAGGAGAACGCCTTCTCCATCGGCACCTGCTGATCGAGGACGAGCGCAA
The DNA here is from genome assembly GCF_029626145.1 of Micromonospora sp. WMMD961. Taxonomy (NCBI): domain Bacteria; kingdom Bacillati; phylum Actinomycetota; class Actinomycetes; order Micromonosporales; family Micromonosporaceae; genus Micromonospora; species Micromonospora sp. WMMD961. The sequence goes on along the minus strand of NZ_JARUBJ010000002.1, from coordinate 1,995,002 downwards.
GGACAAGTGCCAGCGCATTCCGCTGGAGAAGCTCGTTCGCCTCGGGATCGATGGGCAGTGACAGCGTCATGGGGACCATCCTGCCGTCGATCGGGCGGCTCCGGGCACATCCTTGCGGGACGGCGCGTGGGTGTCTTGTCAGTAGGAGGGAGACGATAGTTGGTCAGTAGTGCGCAAGGGTCTGCGCGACCGGGTGACCCAGAAGGTCGGCCGCGCGGGCCAGTTCGTTGGTGTCGAGTTCGTATCTCGCCCTGGTCGCGTTCAAGGCGCTCACCTCGAAGCGAGCGAAGCCGATCGGCTCCTCGTAATGCAGGGTGTGCAATCCCACGAACCTACCGCAGCAGGGCACTGCCACGTTCAGGTGGTCGAAACCCGTGCCGTTCTCGCGGACCAGGTCGCCGAGCCACTCCATGCTGATGGACCCGGCGCAGCGCGGGCATGTGATCCGTTCCGTGTACATGCCGGCGTCTATCAAGGTCACTCTGTCGTAGAAGGTCTGTTTCACCTCGTCGACCGCGTCGCCGGGCCCGGAGAACAAGTTCGCCACGTAGGCGACGACGGCGGCTGCGGCCTGGGGATCCGGCTGCCAGTTCGGATCCGTGGGCACCAGCCGGATGTAGTGATCGCTCACAGGACTGGCCAGGTGCCCGTTGAGCTGGGGTCAGGCGTTTCCATGGTCAGCGCACCTGCTGGTCCAGGGTCATGCCGATGAGCAGGGCCAGCGGGCTGCGCTCCAGCAGCCGGTTCGCCTCGGGGTCGATGGGGAGTACGAGCGTCATGACACCATCCTGCCCGGCCGTCTGTTGCGGACGACCACCGACGCTCCGGGTTCGATCCGGCGGGTGGCCGCGCCCGACGTCGCGGTGGAAGGCAGGATGGCGGCGTGGACGAACACGACATGCTGCTCTCCCCCGCCGGCGTCGACGCGCTGCGAACCGCGCTGACCCGGGCCGGGTTCACCAGCCACGGCATCGCCGAGAGGCTGGGCGCGCAGGCAACCGCCGCGGTCGCCCGCAACGACTATCGCGCCGCGTTGCGCGCCACCGAGGACGGCGACCCACTGGGCACCCTGATCCGGGTGTTCATCTGCGACCAGACCGAGCCGGAGGCAGCGGTGGCGGCGGCGCTGGCACCACTGAGCCTGGAGGAGGCGCTGGCCGGCGGACTGGTCGTGCGGTACGCCGACGGTCTGCGAGCCGGCGTCGACCTGGAACCGTACGGGGACGACTGGTGGGTGCTCGCCGACGTGCCGGCCAGCGCGCGGCCGGGTCGCCCGTTGCACGCTGAGCACGTGCTCGGCATCGGCGGGGCGACCCACACCCTGATCGGCGCGACCATGCGCCGACCGGTCGGCACCGCGCTGGACCTGGGCACCGGCTCCGGCGTCCAGGCCCTGCACCTGGGCACCCACGCCGACTCGGTGACCGCCACCGACCTCTCCGAGCGGGCGCTGCGCTTCGCCGCCACCACCGCCGCCCTCAACGGTCAGGACTGGGAGCTGCTGCGCGGCGACCTGGTCGCCCCGGTCGCGGGCCGGCGCTTCGACCTGGTGGTGAGCAACCCGCCGTTCGTGGTCGGCCCGGGCACGACCACGCACGTCTACCGCGACTCCGGCCGGGTCGGTGACGCGATCGGCGCCGAGTTGGCCGCCGCCGCCCCGGGGCTGCTCACCGAGGGCGGCACCATGCAGTACCTGGCGAATTGGGTGCACGTCGCCGGTGAGGAGTGGGACGAACGGGTGGCCGGCTGGTTCGCCGGGACCGGCCTGGACGCCTGGGTCATCCAGCGTGAGGTGGCCGACCCCATGGCGTACGTCGACCTGTGGCTCACCGACGTCGGCGAGACCCCCGACCCGCAGCGGATGGCCGCCTGGCTGGACTGGTTCGACGCGCACAAGGTGGAGGGGATCGGCTTCGGCATCGTGTCGCTGCGCCGGGGCGGGCACGCCGACCCGGTGGTCCGGGTGGAGGATCTGCGCCAGCGGGTGCAGCCACCGCTGGGCGACCAGATCGCGGCTTGGTTCGACCGCCAGGACTTCCTCCGGGTACGCGACACCGAAGCGCTGCTCGCCGAGCGCTACCGGGCCGCCGAGGGCCTCCAACTGCGGCAGGAGGCCACCATGGGCGACGAGGGCTGGGGGGTGGACCGGCAGGTCCTCGCGATGCCGCACGGCCTGCGCTGGACCGAGGAGATCGACCCGCTGGTGCTGGCGCTGGTCGGTGGCGCCGACGGCCGGTTGCCGCTGCGTGACCAGCTCGCCCTGCTCGCCGCCGCGCACGACGTGGAGCCCGACGAGATGGCCGAGGCCGCCGGGCCGATCGTGGCGCACCTGGTCGAGCGCGGCTTCATCGAGGTGGTGACCGCGTGACGCGGGCGGCGGATGCCTCGGCGGTGGGCGCGGCGATGAGCGCGGCGGTGGTCGGCTGATGCGGGCGGTGGTGCAGACCGTCGGGCGGGCCAGCGTGACCGTGGACGGCGAGGTGGTCGGCGCGATCGAGAACGGTCTGCTGGTGCTGCTCGGGGTGACTCACACCGACACCGCGCAGACCGCTCAGACGATGGCCCGCAAGGTGCACGAGTTGCGCATCCTGGACGACGAGCGGTCCGCCGCCGACACCGGCGCGCCGATCCTGGTGGTCAGCCAGTTCACCCTCTACGGCGACGCCCGCAAGGGACGCCGTCCAAGCTGGACGGCAGCCGCCCCGGCCGAGGTGGCCGAACCACTGGTGACAGCGGTCGTCGATGCGCTCCGCCAGCGGGGCGCCACCGTCGAGACGGGCCGCTTCCGCGCCCACATGCTCGTGGAAAGCGTCAACATAGGCCCCCAAACCCTCCTCCTAGACCTCTAACCCACCCCCACCCCCACCCCGCTGCGTTGATCATGAAGTTATTGCCACGACACGCCGCAGCGGTGGGCAATAACTTCATGGTCAACGGGTGCGGTGGGGGTCTGGGGGCCGGGGTGGGGTGGGGTGGGGTGGGGTGGGTTAGGAGAAGAGGCCTCGGCGGGACAGGGACTGGCGGAGCCAGTTGTCGAGTTCGGCGGTCCAGTCGGTGCGGTCGGCGGTGGCGTGGTCCACCGTGAACCGGCCGAAGGCGTCGCGGCCCTCGCTGAAGACGCCGCCGCGCTTGTCGACCTCCAGCACCACCTGCATCTGCTGGGCGTCGGCGATGAAGGTGACCTCCAACTGGTTGATCGAGCGGGCGTACTGCGGCGCGGGGTTGAACTCGATCTCCTGGTAGAACGGCAACGTCTGCCGTACGCCGTAGATGTGCCCACGTTCCACATCGGCGCGGGCGAAACGGAAGCCCAGTCGCAGCAACGCGTCGAGCAGGCGCTCCTGCGCCGGCAGTGGATGCACCGACACGGCATCCAGGTCGCCCTTGTCGACCGCGCGGGCGACCTCCAACTCGGTACGCAGTCCCATCGTCATGCCGTGCAGGTGCTGCCCGTACAGCTCGGTGACCGGCGTCTCCCACGGCACGGCGAAGCGGAACGGGATGTCGTGGCGCTGCCCCGGCTCCAGCCGGAACGCGCCGGTGACCTGCTGGCGGTGGAACTCCTGGGTGGTGTCGTAGTCGTTGTCGCCGCTCTCCACCTCGACCCGGGTGACCAGGCCGAGGTGCACCTGGTCGATGTCGACCTGGTGGTCGCCGCCGATCACCTGGATGCGGCCCTCCAGTTCGCCGCCCGGGCGGCAGTTCGGGTTGGCCAGCACCGTCTCCACCGACGGGCCGCCGACGCCCATCGCCTTCATGAGCCGCTTGAAGACCACGCCGTCCTCCATCTGTCGTCCTCGCCGACCCGAGCTGGCCGACCGTCCGCAACGTAACCGTGGCGGGCAACCGCACACCCGGACGACACACCGCACCAGCGACCCGACCCAATTCCTGTCGGGTGCCCGATCGCCTCACTCCCGTTTTACGCCCCGCCCGCCAAGCTGTGTCTCACACCGGCACCGCTGGGCCGGAGACACGGCACAGACGTGGAAACGGGGAGAGACAGAGATGGTCCTGCAGATGACGGAACACCATACGCGCCCGGCCACCACGACCGACACCGACGGGGCCTCCGAGGTCCTCACCGACCTGGACGCCACCGACGAGCGTGGCATCTCCACCGACCTGGTCCGGGCGTACCTCAACGGGATCGGCCGGACGAAGCTGTTGACCGCCGCGCAGGAGGTCGACCTGGCCCGGAGGATCGAGGCCGGCCTGTTCGCCGACGAGAAGCTGGCGACCTGCACGCCGGTCTCCGCCGAGTTGCGGGCCGATCTGGAGCTGATCGTCGCGGAGGGCCGGGCCGCGAAGGACCATCTGCTGGAGGCGAACCTGCGGCTGGTGGTCAGCATCGCCAAGCGCTACACCGGTCGCGGCATGGCGTTCCTGGACCTGATCCAGGAGGGCAACCTCGGCCTGATCCGGGCGGTGGAGAAGTTCGACTACGCCAAGGGCTACAAGTTCTCCACGTACGCGACCTGGTGGATCCGGCAGGCGATCACCCGCGCGATGGCCGACCAGGCCCGCACCATCCGCATCCCGGTGCACATGGTCGAGCAGGTCAACCGGATGGTCCGGGCCCGCCGCGAGCTGTCGGTGACGCTGGGTCGCGAACCCACGGTCGCCGAGGTCGCCCGCGCCCTGGAGATCCCCGAGATCCAGGTCATCGAGCTGATCTCCTACGACCGGGAGCCGGTCAGCCTGGACCAGGCCGTCGGCGACGACGGCGAGAGCGCGCTGGGTGACTTCGTGGCATCGGTGGATCCGCGTACCGAGCCGGGCGACGCCGCCGCCCAGGGTGAGCTGCGCAACGAGGTCAGTGTGGTGCTGGCCACCCTGTCCCAGCGGGAGCAGGCGGTCATCCGGCTCCGGTTCGGTCTGGACGACGGCCGGCAGCGCACGCTGGACGAGGTCGGCCGGGAGTTCGGGCTGTCCCGGGAGCGGATCCGGCAGATCGAGAAGGTGACGCTGCTCAAGCTGCGCGCACCGGAGCGCGCCCAGCGCCTGGAGGCGTACGCCTGCTGACGCACCCGGTTCCCATGGAAGGCCCTGGCGGTTCGCCGGGGCCTTCCATGCTGTCGGGGTGCTTGACCGGTGACGTCGATCCACGATACAAACCACATGGTTATGAAACCGGGAGGTTATACGTGGTGAGCACCGAACTGCTGGATGCGACGTTCGCGGCGTTGGCCGACCCGACCCGACGGGCCATCCTGGCTCGGCTCGCGGCCGGGGAGGCGAGCGTGACGGAGCTGGCAGAACCCTTCGCGATGAGCCAGCCGGCGATCTCCAAGCACCTCAAGGTGCTGGAGCGCGCTGGCCTCGTCAGCCGAGGGCGCGATGCCCAGCGCCGGCCGTGCCGGCTGGAGGCCCGCCCGCTCCGGGAGGCGACAGCATGGCTCGCCGACTACCGCGGCTACTGGGCGGAGAGCTATCAGCGCCTCGACGCGCTGCTCGATGACATCCAGGCCACCGACCAGACCGACACCACCGGTCGACACTCCCACCCGAACGGGTCGCGCGGGTGAGCGCCGTCGACGACCCGCTCGTCGTGCACACTCCGGGTGACCGGGAAATCGTGTTGAGTCGGCTGTTCGAGGCACCGGCGCGGCTGGTGTTCGCCGCCTTCACCCAACCCGAACTGCTGGTCCGGTGGTACGGCGCGCGCGGCTGGAACCTGGTGGAGTGCGACGTCGACCTGCGCGTCGGCGGGCGGTGGCGGTTCGTGTCGCAGGGCCCAGAGGGCGCCCGGATGGTCCAGGCTGGGGCCTACCGGCAGGTCGAGGCACCGCACCGGCTGGTCTGCACCGAGCTGTTCGACGACCAGTCCTACCCGGGCGAGACGCTGGTCAGCCACGAGTTCACCGAGCTGGCCGGCCGGACGACGGTCACCACAACGCTGCGCTACGCCACCGCTCAGGGGCGGGACGTCGTGCTGCGCTACCCGATGACCCGGGGCGTTGGGCAGAGCTTCACGCGGCTCGCCGACCTGCTGCGATCGACAACGACGACACGAGGAGAGCAATGATGAACTGGACGTTGGAAGTGGTGATCGTGCCGGTCACCGACCTGGACCGGGCCAAGAAGTTCTACGCCGACCAGCTCGGCTTCACCGTGGACCACGACACGGTGATCAGCGACGAGGCGCGCATCGTGCAGTTGACCCCGCCCGGCTCCGGCTGCTCGATCGTGATCGGCAAGGGCGTCGTCCCGGAGATGCCGCCGGGTTCCCTCAAGGGCCTGCAACTGGTGGTGCCCGACCTCAAGCGCGCCCACGCGGAGCTGGTCGAACGCGGCGTGGAGGTCAGCGAGATCCAGACGGTGGGGCAGAACCCCCGGCCGGTGCCGGACCCGCTGGACAACGTCGGCTTCGTCTTCTTCACCGACCCGGACGGCAACTCGTGGGGCGTCCAACAGATCTCCAGCCGCGCCTGACCGGCGCACTCAGAGGCGGCGGGGGCCGGTGTCGGGGCGGGCGGCCACACCGCCGACGCGTACCTGGGCGTGCAGGACGGAGATGCCATCCGGGCGGGCCAGCACCGGGTTGAGGGTCAACGAACGCACCCGGGGCTGCTCGTCGGCGAGCTGCCCCACCCGCAGCAGCAGGTCGGCGAGGGCCGCCCGGTCGACCGGTGCGGCACCCCGGTGCCCGCGCAACAACGGCGCCGCCCGGGGCTCGTCGACCAGCTCGGCCGCGTCCGTGTCGGTCAGCGGAACCGCCCGCCAGGCCCGATCACCCAGCAACTCGGTGGCGACACCGCCGAGACCGAAGCCGACCACCGGCCCGAACGCCGGGTCCTCCACCAACTCCACCACGCAGGCCACCCCCGGCGGCACCATCGGCTGGACCAGCGCGTCCGCTCCGAAGGTCGCCGCCAGCTCGGCGTACGCCCGACGCACTGTCGGCTCGTCGGGCAGGTCGAGCCGGACCGCGCCGAGGTCGAGCCGGTGCCGCAGCCCGGGGGCGGCCGCCTTGAGCGCCACCGGGAAGCCCAGCCGCGCGGCCGCGTCGACCGCCGCGTCGGCCGAGTCGACGGGCACCGAGGCCACCACGTCGATGCCGTACGCGGCCAACAGCGCGCCCGGGTCGGTGCCGTCGGCGCGGAGCGCGGCCTGGGCGGCGGCCCGGTCGACGCCGGGCAACTCGGGCGCCACCCCGGGCGGACGGCGTAACCACTCGGCGTACCTGTGCACCCGGGCGAGGGCCCGCACGGCCTCCTCCACTCCCCCGTACGCGGGCACGCCCGGCGGCAGCCGCCCGACCAGGAACGTCGCCACGGTCGGCTTACCCAGTGCCAGGGCCGCCGGTAGCGCGGCGGTCACGTCGGCGTCCACCTCGGTCAGCTGCCCGGGCAGCGGCGGAGCGAAGACCACGACCAGGGCGTCCACCCGCTCGTCGCCGGCCATCTCGGCGAGAGCGGCGGCGAACTCGGCGGCACCGGCGCTCGGCCCGACGTCGCGGGGATAACCGTCGACCACGGTGAGGCCCTGCCCGACGCAGGCGGTGGCGGCCAGGCCGGTCAGGGCCGAGGAGTTGCCGACCACGCCGACCCGACCGCCGGCCGGCAACGGTTGGTTGGCCAGCAGCACACCCACGTCGAGCAACTCCGGCACGGTGTCCACCCGGATCACCCCGGACTGGGCGAAGAGGGCGGCCACCGCCACCTCGTCCGGCCCGGCGGTGTCACCGACCCCCACCGGGCGGGCCGGCGAGGCGAGCGCGACGACCGGTTTGGCGCGGCCGATGCGCCGGGCCAACCGGGCGAACTTGCGCGGGTTACCGAAGGTCTCCAGGTACAGCATGATCACGTCGGTGCCGGGGTCGTCCTGCCAGTACTGGAGGAGGTCGTTGCCGGAGACGTCGGCCCGGTTTCCGGCCGACACGAAACTGGACAGCCCGAGGCCACGCCGGTCCGCCTCGGCGAGCAACGCCACCCCGAACGCGCCGGACTGGCTGAAGATGCCCACCCGTCCGGCCGGCGGCAGTGCCGGGGAGAGGGTGGCGTTGAGGCGTACCGTCGGGTCGGTGTTGGCCACGCCCAGGCAGTTCGGGCCGATCACCCGCATACCGGCGGCGTGCGCCGCGCGGACCAGCGCCCGTTGCGTGGCCGCGCCCTCCGCTCCGGCCTCGGCGAAGCCGGCCGAGATGACCACCAGGCCGTGCACCCCCGCCGCGGCGGCGTCGGCGACGACCGCGGTCGCCGCCTCCGGCGGGACCGCCACCACCGCCAGGTCCACCGGCGTGCCGGCCTCGACAGCCGAGGGGTACGCGGGCAGGCCGGCCACTGTCGACGCGCTCGGGTGCACCGGCACCACCGCACCGGTGAAACCACCGTCCCGTAGGTGCCCGAGCACCGCCGCGCCGACGCCCTGACCGGTGGCGCTGGCACCGTAGACGGCGATGCCCCGTGGGGCGAGCAGCCGGGCGATCGAGCGGGCCTCGGTGCGGTGCTCCCGGCCGCGTTGCACCTCCAGGGTCGCCTCGGTGGGCGCGATCGGGAAGCTCAGGTGCACCACGCCGTCGGCGTACTCGCGCTGGACCTGGTAGCCGAAGTCGGCGAAGACCCGCAGCATCGTCCCGTTGGCCGGCAACACCTCGGCGACGAAGCTCATGATGTCGTTGCGACGGGCCGCGTCGGCCAGGTGCTCCATCAGCACCGAGCCGATGCCCCGGCCCTGGTAGGCGTCCTCCACCACGAAGGCCACCTCCGCCTCCGGGGCCTGCGGGCCGAGCCGCTCGTACCGGCCGACCGCGACGATCTGACCGGCGGCCAGCACCACGAACGCCTCCCGGTCGCGGTGGTCGACGGTGACGAAACGGATCAGATCCCGTTCCGGGATGCGCGGGTACGGCGAAAAGTACCGAAGGTAGCGGGTGCGCTCGGAGAACCGGCTGTGCATGGCCACGATGCCCGGCGCGTCGGCCGGGTCGATCGGTCGTAACTGGACGGTGCTGCCGTCGCTGAGCAGCACGTCGACGGGCTGGTCCAGGATCGTCACCGAAACGGCCCGGCTCAGTCCCGCGGATCGTGCGGGTCGAGCCCGAGCAGCGGGAAGACCGTCTTGCGGGTGGCCGCGATCGCCCGGTCCACCGCGTTCGGCTCGCCGGTCGGCTGCCACGGCTCGTACGACGGGTCCGCGTCGTCGGTCATCCGCAACGGCACCTCCCGGCCGAGCCGACGGGAGGCGACCAGGTCCCGCCACGCGGGCGGGGTGAGCGTGGCCGGGTCGATCGGCGCGCCGGTGGCCACGGCCAGCAGGTGGCTCCAGGCCCGGGGCACCACCTCGACCAGCGCGTATCCGCCGCCGCCGGTGGCCACCCAGCGACCGTCGCACAGCTCGTCGGCGAGTGCCCGCATCGCCAGGTAGGTGACCCGCTGCCCGTCCACCGTCAGGTTCAGGTCGGCGAGCGGATCCAGTCGGTGCCCGTCCGCGCCGCACTGGCTGACCAGCACCTGCGGCCGGAACGCGCGCAGCACCGACGGCACGATCGCGTGGAAGGCCCGCTGCCAGGCGGTGTCGTCGACACCCGGGGGCAGCGGCATGTTGACGGCGGTGCCCTGCGCGCCCGGCCCACCCGTCTCGTCCGGGAACCCGGTGCCCGGGAAGAGCGCCAGTGGGGTCTCGTGCAGGCTGACCGTCAGCACCCGGGGGTCGTCCCAGAAGATCTGCTGCACACCGTCGCCGTGGTGCACGTCGACATCCACGTACGCGATCCGCTCGGCACCGAGGTCGAGCAGGTGGGCGATGGCCACCGCGGGGTCGTTGTAGACACAGAAGCCGGAGGCCCGGGCGGGCATCGCGTGGTGCAGGCCACCGGCCACGTTCACCGCCCGCCGCGCGTCCCCGCGCCAGACCGCCTCGGCGGCAGCCACCGTCGCACCGGCGATCAACGCACTGGACTCGTGCATGCCCTCGAACACCGGGTTGTCCGAGGTGCCCAGCCCGTAACCGGCGAAGAGCGGGTCGCGCGGCGCGGCCCGCACCGCGGCCAGGTAGGCGGGGTCGTGCACCCGGGTGAGCACCGCGTCGTCGGCGATCTCCGGCTTGACCATCCGCACCCCGGGGCGATCCAGGATGCCCAACTCGCGGGCGAGCGCGAAGGTGAGCTCCACCCGGACCGGGTCGAGCGGATGGTCACCCATGTCGTAGGCGAGCAGCGACTCGTCCCACACCACCACCGTGTCGTCGGACATGAGCCCATCGTCGCACGGGGACCGCCGCAGGCCCACCGCACGCGCTGGTCAACGGCCAGGTGTCTGCCCGACGGCGACCGGGCGAGCCGGATCGGCCACCCAGTCGCTCCACGATCCAACGTAGAGCGCCGCGTCCGCGCGACCGGCCAGGTGCAGCGCGAGCACCGCCTGCGCGGCGGTCACCCCGGAGCCGCAGTACGCCCCGACGGCCCGCTCCCCGGTCACCCCGGCGGCGGCGAACCGCTCGCCCAACACGTCGGCGGCCGGGAAGCGCCCGTCCGGGCCGACGTACTCGGCGGCGGGCAGGTTCACCGCCCCCGGCACGTGCCCCGCGATCGGGTCGATCGGCTCCACCTCACCCCGGTAACGGGGAGCCGCCCGTACGTCGAGCAGCACGGCGTCGTCCGTGGCGGCCAGCGTGGCGGCCTGTCCCGCGTCGAGGACCGGAAGACCACCGGGACGTACCACGACATCGCCGGGGGGCGGGGCGGGCACGTCGGTGGAGACGGGCAGACCGGCCGCGACCCAGGCCGGGTAGCCACCGTGCAGCACGCTCACCGGGGAGTGCCCCGCCCAGCGCAACGTCCACCAGGCCCGGGCGGCGGCAAGACCATCGCCGCCGTCGTACACCACGACGGGGTGACCGGCGCGGACGCCGGCAGCCCGGAGCCCGGCCTGCAGGGCCGCCGGGTCGGGCAGCGGGTGCCGACCACCGGCACCCGGAGCGCCGCAGAGCACGGTGTCCAGGTCGACGAAGACCGCGCGGGGTAGGTGGCCGGCGAGGTAGTCGTCACGGCCGGGCGGGCCGACGAGCCGCCAGCGGACGTCGAGCAGGGTGGGCGGATCGACATCGTCGAGCGCGGCGGCAAGGCGATCGACCTCGACCAACGGCTCCTGGGGACCGGACATGGCGACCATCAAACACCATCCGTGTCGACGGCTCGCGGTTCGGCGGCGGTCGCCGGTCGTTCACCGGGGTAACATCGTGCATCGGAGGGCCGCTGACGTTATGAAGTCTCACGACCTGGTCGATACGACCGAAATGTACCTGCGCACCATCCTCGAGCTGGAAGAGGAGGGGGTGCCGCCGCTGCGTGCCCGCATCGCCGAGCGGCTACGGCAGAGCGGCCCCACCGTGAGCCAGACCGTCGCCCGGATGGAGCGCGACGGCCTGCTCACCGTCGAGGGTGACCGACACCTCACGCTCACCGCGCTGGGTCGCGGCACGGCCGTGTCGGTGATGCGCAAGCACCGCCTCGCCGAGTTGCTGCTCGTGAACGTCATCGGGATGCCCTACGAGGAGGCCCACGAAGAGGCCTGCCGCTGGGAGCACGTGATGAGCGACGCCGTGGAGAAGCGGGTCTACGACCTGCTCAACCGGCCGACCCGCTCCCCGTACGGCAACCCGATCCCGGGTCTGGAAGAGCTGGGTTCGCCGGAGGCGGAAGCCACCGATGCCGCCGAGGGCGAGCGCAACCTGGCCTTCCCGGGCCTCTCCGGGCCGGTCGTGGTCCGCCGGATCTGCGAGAGCGTGCAGACCGACGGTGACGTGCTGCGCCAGCTGCACGCCGCCGGTGTCGACCCCGGCGCGACCGTGACCGTGGCGCAGGAGCGCGACGGGGTGTCCATCGACCGTTCCGGGGACCGGGTGCGGCTGCCCCGCGAGGTCGCCTCCCGGGTCTTCGTCGCCGCCAACTGACCAACCGGGCACCCGGGCGTCACAACGCCCTGGTGTCGACCTTCTTCGCGAGTGCGGTCAGGTCGCCGGTCAGCTTCTCCGCTGCCGAGCGTTCGCTGCCACGGGCCGAGGTCCAGCTCACCGTGGCCAACCGCCCGTCGGTGGCCAGCCAACCCACCTCGGCGACCGGACCGTGCCCACTCGCGGCGGCGGTGGTCCGCCGGTACGCCTGCTGGCCCAGCCCGGTGACCTTCGCCGCCTTGTCGGGCACCACGTCGGCACCGAAGGTGGTCTTGTCGATCGTGGTCTCGGACACACTCAACGTCAGCTCCGGCAGCGTCGCTCCCGCAGCCCGGACCACACAGGTGTGCGTGTCGCCCTGTTCGCTGGCCGCCGCCACGTCGAAGCGCACCTTGACCAGCTGTTCGATGACCGCGAAGTCCAGCAGTCGGCAGGCCCCGCCCGAGGAGGCCGCGGCCACGTCCACGGCGATCGGCACCGGTGGCGGCACCGCCACCGGCTCGGCCTCGTCCGCGCAGCCACTCACCAGCAGCCCGGCCAGCCCGGCGACCACGATCCGACTGCGCACGTCCCACCCTCTCGCCGACCGACGGCGGACGGCGCCCGCCGGATGTCCGTCGGAAACCGTACGGGGTGTCGGTGTCGGGCGGAAGCCCCCGCCGACGCCTATTCCGACGGTGGATCGTCCACGTACGGGCAGTGCCGGCAACCCCGCCCGCAGCAGGTGCCGCGACGGGCCAGGAAGCCGGCGCTGAGCACGAACAGCCCACTCGCCGGGTCGAGGTAGCCGGCCTCCCCGGCGTCGAGTGCGGCGGCGTGCGCCGCGAGGATCCGGGCCCGGTCGGGGTGTTCCGGCGACAGCCGGGACGGGTGCGGCTCGGTGAGCGGCCTGCCGGCCAGGGGTTTCCGCTCTCCGGTCACCGCCGCAGTCTAGGGACAGGCCCCCCTCCGTGACGGGGCAGGACCGAGAGGTGGTTGGTCGAACGCAGGGCGGTCCGGATCGGTTCACGCGGACCGTGGTGTTCTGGAATGGTGCGCTCATGACCACGTTCGCCGCGTTCGACGGGACCACGCTCGCCTACCGGACGATCGGGGGTGGGGAACCACTGGTCTGCCTGCCCGGCGGCCCGATGCGCGACTCGGCGTACCTCGGTGATCTTGGCGGTTTGGGCGCGCACCGGACGCTGGTCATCCTCGACGTGCGCGGCACCGGCCGCTCGGCCGTCCCGGCAGACGTGTCCACCTACCGCTGCGACCGGATGGTCGACGATGTGGAGGCGCTGCGCGTACACCTGGGGTTGGACCGGCTCGATCTGCTCGGGCACTCCGCGGGCGCCAACCTGGCGATGCAGTACGTGACCCGACACCCCGAGCGGGTGGATCGGCTCGCGTTGGTCAATCCCAGCACCCGGGCGGTGGGGCTGACGGCGACGGCCGCGCTACGCGAGGAGGTCACCCGGGTGCGGGCGGCCGAGCCGTGGTTCCCGGCGGCCGCGGCGGCACTCGACTCCATGGTGGCCGGCCGGTCCAGCCGGCACGCCTGGCAGGCGATAGGTCCGTTCTTCTACGGCCGCTGGGACACGTCGGCGCAAGCGCACCAGGCCGCCGAGGCTGGCCAGCGCAACGACGAGGCGGCGCAGATCTTCGCCGCCGACGGTGCCTTCGACCCGCCGGCCACCCGTGCCGCGCTCGCCGCACATCGGGGCCCCGTGCTGCTGCTGACCGGTGAGGTCGACCTGGGCGCGCCGCCGGGTCTGATCGCCCAGCTGGCAGAGCTGATCCCACAGGCCGAGCTGGTCGTGCAGGCGGGCGCGGGGCACTACCCGTGGTTGGACGACGCCGAGGCGTTCACGGCGCCGGTGGCGGCGTTCTTGAGTCTCCACCGGGGGGAGACGCGACGGTGGTGACATGAGCGGGGAGAAGTCGCTCAGCCGAACCAGGTCATCGCCTGGCCGTGGCCTCTCGTCCAGGCCAACGGCCGCCCGTCCAGGGCGAGGACGTTGTGCAGCGCGTCGGTCGGCGGGTCGGGCAACCCGTCGTACCGCAGCACCTCCGGCGCCTCGTTCGCGATCCAGTGGCCGGGCAGCTCACCGACCAGCCGGACGAAAGCGTCCCGACGCGGTGGGGGCACCTGGTACAGCACCGACGTGTGGAAGACCACGAGCGTCGCGTCGGCCGGTGCGCGGGCCGCCAGCGCCGGCAGTTCGTCCACCAGATCACCGCGGACCAGCAGCGGCGGGTCGGCCGCGGCGACCGCCGCCGCGGCGCGCAGCCGGGACCGCCGGTGCGCGTGCTCCGGCCAGATCAGCGCGTCCAGCCAGGACACGTCGCCGGGGTCGGTCACGTCGAGCGGGTTCAGGTCGAGGCCGGCCCGCCACACCACCCGGGGTACGCCTGCCGGCGACTCCAACCCGCTGGCCGCGCACTCCAGGACCGGCTCACCGGCACCGACCTGGCGCTCGCCGTAGCGGTACGCGTACCGGTCGGGGTAGAGGCAGAGCCCGGCGGACGCGCCGACCTCCAGCAGGGCGAGGGGCTGTGGCAGCGCGGCGAGCACCGGCAGCAGCACCGCGCACCGGCCGGCCTCGTTCGTCTGGGTGGCCCGGGTGAGCAGCTCCGCCTTGACGGCGGGCCAGTGCGTCGTCGTGAAGTCGTGGAAGGCGGCCGGGTCGTCGACCGGCCCGCCGAGCCAGCGGACGACGCTGAACAACAGGTTCGGCTGCCGCTTGGCCGGCGGAAGCCCGTCCAGCAGGGTGAGCAGGGGCTCGTTGTCGGCGACGGCGGCCGACAGACGCTCGTAGGTGGGTGACACCCCGCGCGCCTCACGGCTGCCGAACTCGACGTACGCCTCGGCGGTCGTCATGCGGTCATCGTCGCAGCCCATTCCCTGGTATTTCAGCCCCCGTACCCGTGGGCTGGCTCACCCGCCTTCTAGAGTGCTGCGGCGGCCGGACCGTTGAGCAGCAGCTCAGCCGGCCTGGGCAACGGGGAGGAACGTGTCGTGCGGGGTAACAATGTCCGGGTACTCATCGTCGGTGGGGGCGTCGCCGGGCTCGCGACGGTTGCCGCGTTGCGCGAGTGGGGAGCGACTGTCGACGTGGTCGAACGGGCACCCGGGCCGACCGACTCCGGCACCGGCATCTACCTGACCGGCAACGCCACCCGGATGCTCGACGTCCTCGGTCTGCGGGAGCCGGTCGCCGACGTCGCCGTGGAGATCACCCGGCAGCGCAGCGCGAACCAGCGCGGTCGTCGCCTCTTCGACATCGACGTGGCCGCGCTGTGGCAGGGCGTCGGGCCGTGCGTGTCGTTGCCCCGGACCCAGCTGCACCGGGCCTTGTTGGCCGGCGTCGGAGACGCCCCGATCCGCTGGGGACACCACCCGATCACGCTCGCCCAGGAGGGTGACCGGGTCGTCGTAGAGTTCGACGACGGCAGCACCGAACGGTACGACCTGGTGGTCGGCGCGGACGGCGTGAACTCGGCGGTGCGCCGGCTCGCCTTCGACGGTCAGGCGGCCCGCAACCTGGGCCAGTACGCGTACCGCTGGGTTGCTCCCCGGATCGACGACGAGCCGTTCTGGTCGGTGCAGTTGGGACGCGGACGGCAGTTCCTGACGATCCCGATCAGCGCCGAGCAGACGTACTGCTACTACAACGACGGCCCGGTGGCCGACCGGCCGGGCTGGCGCGACGACGTGGCCGAGTCGTTCACCGAGCCGGTGGCCACCATGCTCAAAGCCCTCGACCACGACGACAGCACCCTGCACGCCGGGCCGAACCAGGAGGTCGTGCTCGACTCCTGGGCCCGGGGGCCGGTGCTGCTGATCGGCGACGCCGCCCACGCGACCTCGCCGAACATGGCCCAGGGCGCGGCGATGGCCCTGGAGGACGCGGTGGTGCTCGCCTCGTCGCTGACCAGCGCCGACTCCATCGCCGAGGCGCTGCGGGGCTACGAGGCGCGGCGCCGCCCTCGGACGAACTGGGTGCTCAGCCAGACGCACCGCCGGGACAAGGCCACCGGGCTCCCGCCCGCGCTGCGCGACCTGGTGATGAGCCGCCTCGGCGAACAGATGTTCCGCTCGAACTACGGGCCGTTGTTCGCCCAGCCCTAAACCGGCCGGACGCAGCCGCGACGAACTCACCGCCGCTCAGGGGAGCTGGCCCGGCCGGTCGACGATGGCGGTGCGGAGTACCGCGACCGCGTCGTACAGGGACTCCTTGCCGTTGCGCACCACCGAGCCTCGGGTGCCGAGGAAGGCGTGGGTGTCCCGGTCGAAGAGGAGGTCCACGTTGCCGCCGATCACGCCGGGCGTCCGGATCGCCACCCCGTGTCGACCGGCCGCGTCCACCACGTCGCCCGATATCACTACCGCTCCGGGTTGCCGTGCCAGCAGTTCGAACAGCGCCGCGAGCGCCCGGGGCGGCACGTAGCCGCGGACCACCGCCCGCGCCGTGGTGTACACCATGCTCTCGTCCCCGTACACAGCCGCCTCATCGGCTCCCTCGGGAAGGTGCAGGTCGACGGGGTGTTCCCGGAGGTATCGCAGCAGCTCGTCCGGATCGATGGGCAGGTCGCCGTGGTACGCGGGCGGCTGGAAAGCGTCGAGCTCCTTTTCGGGATCCACGGGATCATCGATGCGCAACACCTTCAGCTCGCCCCACCCGTTCGGGTCGGTCTCCGGTCGATACCGTGCCTGCGTGTACGCGACCCCGCCGGCCGACTGCCACAGTTGGCTCCTGGTGGTCCGGTACGGGCCGCTGTCCGGCATGTCCCGGATGGTCGCCAGGGACTCCGTGAAGACGTACTGATCGGGTCGGGCGGTGAGCTCCGGCTGTTGCCGGGCCGCGTCGGCCGCCAGGTGAAAGATCTCCGACGCGCTGGCCGTGGGCGGCGGCTGGTCGCCCAGCCTCATCGTCTGGACTGCCAGGCCACCGGCGGTCAGCGCGACGGCCAGCCCGGTCGCTCCGGCGAGCCGCCACCCACGGAGGAGCCGGGTACGGCGTCCGGCCAGACGGGCCGCCGACGCCGTCTCGGCCCGTCTGGCGACGTGGGCGGTCAGATCCCTGAGGAGCTGGTCCTCGAAACCCCGCGGCGACCGTTCGATCTCGTTCATCGTCATCTCCGTCTCATCAGGCGAGGGTGGTAACCGGGCGGGCGAGCACGGCGCGGACGACGCGGCGGGCACGATGCAGGCGGACCCGAGCGGCGACCGGTGACATCCCGAGCACCGTCGCCGCCTCCGCGACGGTGAGGCCGTCCACGGCGACGAGTTCGACAAGCGTTCGGGTGCCTTCGGGTAGCTCGCTCAACGCCCGATGGGTGCGGCGGGCCGCCGACTCGGCGTCGATCCGCTCCTCGATGCGGGCGATGTCATCGGGCCCCAGGTCCCGTCGTCCAGCCAGGCGGCCGGTCACCCGCAGCCGTTGGGCCGCCCGACGCCGCTCGTCACCGATGACGTTGCGGGCCACCCCGTACAGCCAGCCGATCTGGCTACCCCGCTCCGGCCGGTAGCCGGCCGCCGACTCGATCACCGCCAGGAACACGTCGGCGGTCAGGTCGGCGGCGAGGTGCGGATCGTCGACCCGTCGTGCCACGAACCGGCCCACCGCCTCCAGGTGCCGCCGGTAGAAGACCTCGAAGGCCACCGGATCGGCTCCGATGCCGGAGATGTCATCATCGGCTCGGCTCGGCTCACTCACAGGCCGTCCTCCCTCGTAGCCGTCACACCTCTTCTTCGTCAGGCGGAGCGCAAGTGTTACCGGACCATCCGGCACGAGCAGCGGCGAGGAGGCCCGGCCCTCTGACGGCGGACGGTCGAGTCGGCGGTGTCGGTCCGACCACCGTCGCGATGCTGTTCCGCAACGCCGTACGCGCCGCCGATAGCCCGGTTCGCCGCCATCGCCACGATCGCTTAATGCTGAGCAGTCGTAGCGGCTCGTCCACAACTACTCAGCATGAAGTGATCTTGCCGGCTTCCTGCGACTGGAGATCTCCTCCAGGTGCTGGAGCTGGTGCTGCCGGACCATCTCGTTCCAGACCTCCTGGTCGTAGTCCGGATCCGGCGGGATCCACTTGTGCGAGTTGTCGCTGTAGTGGAACCGCTCGTCGCCCGGCCGGATCAGGCTCACCGGACCCAGCCCAGGAAGCGTCGGTGCAGCAGCCCGGCGGGCACCCAGGTCAAATCCTCGGCCGCCCAGACCAGGTAGGAGCCCATGTAGAGGGCCAACGACACGGGTGTGCCCTCGAACTCGGCGCGAAGCTCGGTGCGCCGGGTCCGGCAGGGCCAGGGCGCATCGCAGCCGCCGCAGGTCCACACCGGAAGGACCGGGCCGTGCGTGGTCACGGCAGACCATCCAGGAAGCGCCGAGTGGCCGACCGGGCGTGCCAGCGGGCCGCCCATTCCGCCTGATAACAGGGGTACGGGGACAGCCGCGCCCACCACCAGCGACAGCCCGCGCAGAGGCCGTCGACGCCGGGCAGGTGCACGGACAAGATTCGTCCGACCTGATCCTCGGTCACTCCTGCTCCTCCCCTGGCCAGTGGCCGCGCCGAATCGGGATGCGGTGCCGGGCTCGGCACGGCAGGTCGGCCCCACATCGGCAGACCCACCGCCACCGCTGCTACGACCAGACCGGTCGATGCCGCCGAGCCAGAGTCAGCGCCACCGCCAGCAGGTAGTCGTCGTACGGCACATGCGATCCCATGAGACCCCAAACTTGGACTCCTATTTTGGAAGTACAACCACGTTAAAGTTGGGCTCCTATTTTGGGAACCTCTACGCGGCGTGTCGTGGGATCCAGCTAGAGCCACGCCATAATCAGCCGGTGGTGAACCCGACGATCCAGCGACGACGCCTCGGCCTTGCGCTCAAACGCGCCCGTGAAGGTGCAGGCAAGACGCAGGACGAGGCGGCCGCCGTCATCGACGCGGCAGCAAGCAAGATCAGCAGGGTCGAGCTTGGACAGTCTGGCATCAAGCTCACCGACCTGAACCTGCTACTCGACCTCTATGGGGTCCGGGGCGATGACGCCGAGCCGCTACGCGACCTTGCACGAGCAGGGCGACAACGCGGGCGCTGGAGCACGTACCGAAACGCCGTGCCGGACTGGTTCCGCCAGTACCTGGACCTCGAAGGTGACGCGTCAGAGATCCGCTGGTACCAGCCAGAGGTCATCCCAGGAGTCCTTCAGGTCGAGCCCTACATCCGCGCCATGAACGCGATCGCCCACCCACGCCCGCCCACCGATGAGGTCGACCGGCAGGTTGCCGTGCGCTTGGAACGGCAGTCGATTCTGCGGCAGGACGACGGGCCTGACCTGAGCTTCATCCTCAGCGAGTCGGCGCTGCGCCGAAGCATCGGTGACGCGACGACGATGCGCAATCAGCTCCTGCACCTGGCAGAGGTGAGCGAGCAGCCCAACGTCACCCTTCAAGTGTTTCCGTTCAACGCACAGACCTATGAGACGGCATCGTTCAGCTTCATCATCCTGCGCTTCGGGGACGACGCCGCATCAGACGTGATCTACGTCGAGACGTTCACCGACGCCGACTACCTTGACCGGCCTGACGCCGTACGGGCCTACACTCGACTGTGGGACCGACTCCGGGCAGCCGCTCTCGGGCCGGTAGAGTCGCGCAAGCTCATCCTGAGGATGGCGGACGACGTGGAGCGGCAACAGACCTGAGAGAGTGATCATGGAGACTTCGGATCGCCTGGTCTGGCGCAAGTCGAGCTACAGCGACAACAACGGCGGCGCTTGTGTCGAGGTTGCCGAGCTGGACACGAGCATCGTGGTGCGCGACAGCAAGGACCCCAACGGGTCGACCCTTCGCTTCACAAAAGGCGCATGGACGGGGTTCGTACGTAGCATCCGGTAGTCCCCCATCGCAAGCAGACCGGCCCCGGGCGCAACCCAACGCGCACCTACGATCAGGCTGTGAAGCGACCGCGCTTGTACGGGCCTGGCGAGTCGGCCGCCCTGTTCAACGTGTCGCGGCAGCGGGTACTCCAGAGCACCCGCCGACCCGGCTTCCCTGAACCGATGGCCCGCCTGATCGGGACGACCATCTGGGACGCGGACGAGGTTTACGAGTGGGCCAAGCACCACCGACCACCACGCCCGACCGAGGGCGACGAAGACCACTGACCCGGCGCTTCACCGCACACCTGCTTGCAGGAAGCCGACCGTGGACCCGGCGGCGGGGCTCGGGCGGCGAACCTACGAAACCCGAGCCCAACCGCCCAACGCGGTGGCATCCAGGTTCCCGCAGCGGAGTGAGCCGTCGCGGCGAAATCCCCACCGCCGTGCCTTATCAGCTACGAACCCTGGTAGTCAGTCGAAGCCCGGCACCACCAACGTGTTGCCGGCTGCATTGAACGGCAGGCGCGCGACCAGAACCGCCAGCAGCACCCACGTCTTACATAAGACTCTCGCTTCTTGAGCAAGTCATCGATAACATGTAGAAGACTTCGAGTAGGAGGACCAGTGATTGCTGTAAACATTCGACGCTCGGGCGACGACGCGTCCACGCCGGAGCAGGTGCGAGAGGCGGCCTCTGGCGACTGGGTGTTGAGCAGCCGGACGCTCGACATGCATGGCGACGTCCTGCTCGCCGTGCGGAACGGGCGCGTCCGTGGGGTGTTCGACATTCTGGGCTGGGAGCCGGTCGACGGCGGCCGGATCCGATTCGACCTGCGTGAGTCCGATGAGTATTCCTGGCTGGTGGGAGGAGAAAGCCCCGTGAAATGGAAGCAGGGCCAGAGCAACCCCGTCGTCTACCTCAACACCGACGACGTCAGCGAGAAGGCCCCGAGCGGCTCCGTAGCCCAAGTGGTCCGGCCGCGTCGCGGCGTCCACCGCATCGTCATCGAGACTCGTGGGCTCTCCGACGACCAGGCGGCCCAACTACACCACACGCTGATCACCGTCGCGGGAATGACTGGAGCGCTGCACAACTACCGGGCCACCTCGCTCGTGCGGGAGATGGCAGCCGCGCAAGAGACCTTGTCGTACGACTATCGATCGGCGAACAGCCCGAAGAAAATCGCGGACTGAGGCAAGCAACGGGCGGGCCGCCGCGATCGTTGGCATTCACCGCTACACGCTTTCCGAGCCACCGCCCTGAGAGCCTGGAATGGCACTGCCCGGACCTGGTAGCGAGAGGCCGGGGCAGTCCCGACGCCGGCGTCAGCCGTACTTGACCGACGCCCGGGTGCCTTTGGCTCCGGAATTTGCTCCGATGCGCGTGTCCCGCTGCGGTAGCCGGCTATCCGGGGAGGATCGCCGAAGGTCGACTCGCGTTTCATGATGTCGGGGTATCCCGACGAGGCGAGGTTCATACCCCGGTTTCAAGGAAACCGAGTCGATCAGTAGGCGGAACGCCGCGAGCGCGGCAGGTGCCCCTGCCGCGCTCGCTAGCGTTCGCGTACGTCAGCTGCAGCCGCTGGTGGAGCCGCAGCCCTCGCAGACGTAGCAGCTACCGGCGGGACGCATCTTCGTACCGCAGGTGAAGCAGAGCGGTGCGTCGGCGGCCTTGCCGATCACGGCCTCCAGCAGTTCGGTGCTGGAACCCACGCTCGGTGCCGGCTTGGCGGCGGCCACGTCGGCCATCTCCTGCGCCGGCTGCGCGACCGCCTCCGACTTGGCCGGGGTCTCCACCGGTGCGGACGACGCCATCGCGGTGAGTTCGACGCCGGTCGCGGCGGCCTCCGCGTCGGCCTCGGCCCGCAGCTGGGCGGCCCGCTCCGAAGCGGTGAAGATGCCCAGCTCGGCGCGGCGCTCGTAGGGCAGGAAGTCCAGCGCCAGGCGACGGAAGATGTAGTCCATCACCGAGGCGGCCATCCGCACGTCCGGGTCGTCGGTCATACCGGCCGGCTCGAAGCGCATGTTGGTGAACTTGCTGACGAACGTCTCCAGCGGCACGCCGTACTGCAGACCGATGCTGATGGCCACCGAGAAGGCATCCATCACCCCGGCCAGGGTCGAGCCCTGCTTGGACATCTTCAGGAAGACCTCACCGAGGCCGTCGTCCGGGTAGGACGACGCGGTGAGGTAGCCCTCGGCGCCACCGACGGAGAAGCTGACCGTCTCGGACGTGCGCTTCTTCGGCAGGCGCTTGCGCACCGGCCGGTACTCGATGACCTTCTCCACGGCGGCCGGCGCGGCGGCTGCGGCGTCGGCGGCGGCCGACTCGGTGGCCTT
This sequence comes from Micromonospora sp. WMMD961, assembly GCF_029626145.1. NCBI lineage: Bacteria > Bacillati > Actinomycetota > Actinomycetes > Micromonosporales > Micromonosporaceae > Micromonospora > Micromonospora sp. WMMD961. Next base: position 1,972,902 of record NZ_JARUBJ010000002.1, on the reverse strand, counting down.
GTTGTTCTTGGCGACCGAGAGCGGCTGACCGACCTTGCAGTTGTCGCGGTAGATCGCGAGGGCCTTGAGGCCGAGCTTCCAGCCCTCGAAGTAGATCTTCTCGACGTCCTCGACGGTGGCCGCCTCCGGCATGTTGACCGTCTTGGAGATGGCGCCGGACACGAACGGCTGGATCGCCGCCATCATCCGCACGTGACCCATCGGGGCGATCGACCGCTCCCCCATCGCGCAGTCGAAGACCGCGTAGTGCTCCGGCTTGAGGCCGGGGGCGTCGACCACGTGGCCGTGGTCGGCGATGTGCTCGACGATCGCCTCGACCTGCTCCTCGGGGTAGCCGAGGGTACGCAGCGCGCGCGGCACCGTCTGGTTGACGATCTGCATCGAGCCGCCGCCGACCAGCTTCTTGAACTTGACCAGCGCCAGGTCCGGCTCCACGCCGGTCGTGTCGCAGTCCATCATGAAGCCGATGGTGCCGGTCGGGGCGAGGACGCTCGCCTGCGAGTTACGCCAACCGAACTTGTCACCGATCTTGTTGCCCTGGGTCCACTGCTTGGTCGCCTCGCGGACGATCGCGGTGGCCACCGGGCTGGTCGGCTTGATCTCGTCGTTCGCGGCAGCGTGCTTGCGCATGACCCGCTTGTGCGGCTCGGCGTTGCGGGCGTAGCCGTCGTACGGGCCGACGACGCCGGCCAGCTCGGCCGAGCGGCGGTACGCGGTGCCGGTCATCAGGGAGGTGATCGCCGCGGCGACCGAGCGGCCCTGGTCCGAGTCGTACGGCTGGCCGGTGGCCATCAGCAGGGCGCCCAGGTTGGCGTAGCCGATGCCGAGCTGCCGGTAGGCGCGGGTGGTCTCACCGATCTTCTCGGTCGGGAAGTCGGCGAAGCAGATCGAGATGTCCATCGCGGTGATGACGAACTCGACGGACTTGACGAACTTCTCCACCTCGAAGCCACCGTCGGCGCGGAGGAACTTCATCAGGTTCAGCGAGGCCAGGTTGCACGAGGAGTTGTCCAGGTGCAGGTACTCCGAGCACGGGTTCGACGCGGTGATCCGCCCGGTCTCCGGGCAGGTGTGCCAGTCGTTGATCGTGTCGTCGTACTGCAGGCCCGGGTCGGCGCACTCCCACGCGGCCTGGGAGATGGTGCGGAACAGCTTCTTGGCGTCCACGGTGTCGACCACCGAGCCGTCCAGCCGGCCACGCAGGTCGAAGCCCTTGCCGTTCTCCACCGCCGACATGAACTCGTCGGAGACCCGGACCGAGTTGTTGGCGTTCTGGTACTGCACGCTGACGATGTCGGAGCCGCCGAGGTCCATGTCGAACCCGGCGTCCCGCAGCGCGCGGATCTTGTCCTCCTCGCGCGCCTTGGTCGCCACGAACTCCTCGATGTCCGGGTGGTCCACGTCGAGGATGACCATCTTGGCCGCGCGCCGGGTGGCGCCACCGGACTTGATGGTGCCGGCCGAGGCGTCCGCGCCGCGCATGAAGCTGACCGGGCCGGAGGCGGTGCCGCCGGAGGAGAGCAGCTCCTTCGAGGAACGGATCCGGGAGAGGTTGACCCCGGCCCCCGAGCCGCCCTGGAAGATCCGCCCCTCCTCCTTGTACCAGTCCAGGATGGAGTCCATCGAGTCGTCGACGGCCAGGATGAAGCAGGCGCTGACCTGCTGCGGCGACGGGGTGCCGACGTTGAACCAGACCGGCGAGTTGAAGCTGAACACCTGGTGCAGCAGCATCCAGGTCAGCTCGTGATCGAAGATCTCGGCGTCCGCCGGGCTGGCGAAGTAGCCGTACTCCTCACCCGCCGTGCGGTAGGTGGTGACCACCCGGTCGATCAACTGCTTGAGCGACCACTCCCGCTCCGGGGTCCCCACCGCGCCCCGGAAGTACTTCGTGGTGACGATGTTGGCCGCGTTGACGCTCCACGCCTGCGGGAACTCGACCCCCCGCTGCTCGAAGTTGATCGAGCCGTCCCGCCAGTTCGTCATCACGACGTCGCGGCGCTCCCAGCTGACCTCGTCGTACGGGTGGACCCCCTCGGTCGTCCACACCCGCTCGATCTTCAGCCCTGCGCCTGCCTTGTTCCGTGAACGGCTAGTTGTCACGCCGTCGCCCCCCTCGTCTGCGCGGTGCCCCACCGCGCGTCCTGATCTCTCGAAAAACTGTGAAGACTCAGCTGGTACGGCCGGCGGCCTCGACCGCATCGGCCCGGCTCTGCTCCCGGGCGCGCGCTGCGGCCCGCAACGTCTCGATCTCGCGCTCGAAGTCGGCGAGCGAGTCGAAGGAGCGGTAGACGCTGGCGAACCGCAGGTAGGCGATCTCGTCCAGGTCGCGCAGCGGGCCCAGGATCGCCAGGCCCACCTCGTGGCTGGGGATCTCGGCGGCCCCCTTGGCCCGGACGGTCTCCTCCACCCGCTGCGCGAGCAGCGCGAGCGAGTCGTCGTCGACCGGCCGGCCCTGGCACGCCTTGCGCACCCCGCCGATGATCTTCGTGCGACTGAACGGCTCGGTCACACCGCTGCGCTTGACGACCGCGAGGACCGCCTCCTCGACGGTGGTGAACCGCTTGCCGCACTCCGGGCAGGACCGCCTCCGTCGAATGAGTTGGCCGTCGTCGGCCTCCCGCGAGTCGACCACCCGGGAGTCAGCGTGCCGGCAGTACGGACACCGCATCGCCCACCTCCAATAAATGATCAACTGCGCCCACACCGGGCACCCCGGGCACGGCTCGACGCGACGGTGCCACCCTCGGATGACGCCCGCCGTGCTCGACCTTACGGGAGTGCGGTCGGTAGTCGGACCCAACCTGTAGGCAACTTACGCCCGTGTCACTACTACATCTAGGGGTCGACCGTATGTCGCTGGTGGAGCCGGGTCAAGTTGGCCGGCGTGTCCGGCGCGTCACGGACCATCCGGTCATCCGCCACCATCAGCACGCCCGAAGACCCAACGCCGAGCCCTCGCCCGAGTTACCGGCCAGCAGGCCAGACCGACCCGGAAAACGGCCGAGGATCGAACACCAGTGCTACCTGACGTACCATTTATCAGAACATCCGTACGACCAGAGCAGTTTTTCACCCCGACACGCCGGTGAGAGGTCGTACAGATGTTTGAAAATGACCGATCTCACCTATACGGTCATGAACAACGTGGCACCCCGCACGCACCACGAGCCGACGAGGCACCCAGCGCCGACCAGGGAGGACGGACGTGACCGAGGACCGGGCAAGCCGGCCGAAGAGCCCGCAGCAGATCACCGAGGCGGGCCCGCCGGCCACCCGACGTCGCAGCGCCGCGCGCAGCCGGACGGGTCAGCCCGCCGTGCGCCAGGTCACGCCGGTGGTCAGCGCCTTCCCCGACCCGGCGACGATCGACCTGACCGCCCGCCAGCGTCGCATCCTGGAGTTCATCCGCACCTGGGTGGAGCGGCACGGCTACCCGCCGAGCGTCCGCGAGATCGGCGAGGCCGTCGGCCTGGTGTCGCCGTCCAGCGTCGCCTACCAACTCAAGGAGCTGGAGAAGAAGGGCTTCCTGCGCCGCGACCCCAACCGGCCGCGCGCAGTCGACGTCCGCGCTCCCAGCGAGGCCATCGACGACGAGTTGTCCCGGGCACAGCGGCCAACCCCGGCGTACGTGCCGATGCTCGGCCGGATCGCCGCCGGTGGTCCCATCCTCGCCGAGCAGGCCGTGGAGGACATCTTCCCGCTCCCACGCGAGCTGGTGGGCGAGGGCGAGGTGTTCATGCTCCAGGTCAAGGGCGACTCGATGCTCGACGCGGCGATCTGCGACGGCGACTGGGTCGTCGTCCGGCAACAGCCGACCGCCGACTCCGGCGAGATCGTGGCCGCCATGCTCGACGGCGAGGCGACAGTGAAGACCTACCGACGGCGCGACGGGCACGTCTGGCTGATGCCACAGAACCCGGCCTTCGACCCGATCCCCGGCGACGACGCCACCATCATGGGCCGGGTCGTGGCGGTGCTGCGCCGAATCTGACCGATCGGCGGGTGGGGCGCACGTGGTGCCCCACCCGCAGCCGTCGTCCAGGGGCGGGTGGGCACACCTACAGCCCTCAGTAGCGATCGCCCCGATAGCCGCGACCGCCCCCGGGATACTGCCCGTACGGATCGACAGGTGCGTCGTCGTCCCGCCGACGGCCGGGCCGCTGCCCCCGCTGGTCGGGCTCCGGTCCGCCGCGCCGGGGCGGTTCCGCGCGACCGGCGCCGGGCTGGCCGTCGCCGTACACCCCGCCGCCAGGCCGACCGCCCCCGCCCTGCGGACGACCTCCGGTGCCCTGAGGGCGACCACCGGTGCCCTGGGGGCGGCCGCCGGCGCCAGCACCCTGCGGACGACCACCACCGGCGCCCTGGGGGCGACCACCACCACCCTGCGGACGACCGCCGGCACCGGCCGGAGTGCGTCCGCCTCCGTAGACGCCGTTGCCGCCGTCCGACCGTGCCGCACCGTAGCCACCGTCGGCTGCTGCCGGGCGGGCACCGCCGTACACGGCACCACCTGCCGGTGCCGCGCCGCCGCGACCTGGGACACCGCCACGGCCCGGGGCACCGCCGTAGACCGCGCCGCCCGCCGCCGCGCCGCCACCGTAGACGCCGCCCTTACGGTCGGCAGACGCTCGCGAACCGTCGGCGGAACGACCCGCGCGCGGGTCGAGCGGCTCACCATCCGGGTCCGACGGGTCCGAGTCGTCAGCAGCCGGCGGTCGGCGACGGGCCCGGACGATGCCGACGATGCCGGCGCCGACCAGCAGCAGACCGATCAACCCGACCGCGCCGACCAGGTACGTGATGTCGTCGAAGCTCAGCCCGTCCGTCCAGGACTTCGACGCGGCCGGCTTGGCAGCCGACCCGCCGCCCGGTGCCTGTGGCACAGCGGTCGAGGTGGACGGTGTGTAGGCGAGGATGTCGAGTGGATCGTCCTCCCCGAACCGGGTGGCATCGGAGACGGTGAGGAACGACTTCCCGTCCGGGGTGTAGCTGATGGCCTCGCCGAACGGGTCCGCCAACGGCGTTACCCGGGGCTTGCCGGTGCTGAGCGCGCCGACGATGTCACCACCGCTCACGTCGAACTCGAAAGCGTCCGCGTAGGTGCGCAGGACCACCCGGGAACCGTCCGGCGACCGGGCCGCGCCGGTGATGGCGATCCGGCCGAACGTGTTGAGCGGGTTCTCCGTCTGCGTCTTCGGCAGGGCGATCTCGCCGGCCTTGCGCATCGGCACCGGTTCGGTGTCGCCGCTCTTCAGCGCCGCCGTCGGGGTGTAGATCTCGGCCTTGCCGCTGGTCACCTTCGTGATGATCAGCGGCTTGCCGTCGTCGCCGATGAGCAACGCCTCGGCGTCGTGCGGCTTCGCCTCGGGATAGGCCAACCGGTGCAACGTCGGCTGCTTGGCGCCGCTGGCCGGCATCGACCAGAGCGCGACGCGGGTGCGGCGGGTCTTCGAGTCGGCGTTGTCACCGATGTCGGCGATCCAGAGGGTCTTGCCGTCCTTGGAGAGCGCGAGGTCCTCGGTGTCGGCCGGGCCCTGCCCCGAGTAGCGGACCGGCTCCTTGGAGATCTTGCACTTGCTGTCGAGGAAGAAGATCCGCTTGCGTGCCGCGTTCTCGGTGCCGTCGTTGATGACGATGTAGCCGCTCGTGGTCGCGACCAGTCCCGACAGCTCCCGCAGGCGCTCGTCCACGATCGTGCACCGCTTCTGGCCCGGAGCGACGGCGGGCGACCCGGGAGCGGGAGCCGCCACAGCGACTCCGCTGAGCGCCACGGTTGCCCCGAGCAGGCCGAGGGCAACCGTGACCGAGGAAACAACGCGGCGCATTCGGCCAGTGTCGCATGCCGCGCGTTTCCGGTGGATGACGCCGTGGCCGCTCAGGACCGGACGCCAGCCGCCTGACTCTCGCGCTGGACCTCGTAGGGCGCCAGCTCCGCGGCCAACTCCGCGCCGACCCGGACGTGCAGCAGCGTGCCCTCCGGCAGGTGCGACGTGCTGAGCACGTCACCCGTGCGGTGCACCCGTGCCACCAGGTCGCCCCGGTCGTACGGAAGCACGGCCCGGACCTCCACGGCGGGGCGCGGCAGTCGCTCCTCGATGGCCGCGCGCAGCCCGTCGATGCCCCGGCCGGAGTGCGCGGACACGAAGATCGCGTCCGGCCAGAGCCGCTTGAGCCGCAGCAGGGTGTCCTCGTCGGCCGCGTCGGTCTTGTTGACCACCAACAGCTCGGGAAGCCGGTCGGCGCTGACCTCGGCGAGCACCGCGTGGACCGCCCGGACCTGCTCCTCCGGATCCGGATGGGTGCCGTCGACGACGTGCACCAACAGGTCTGCCTCCGCGACCTCCTCCAGCGTCGAGCGGAACGCCTCGACGATCTGGTGCGGCAGGTGCCGGACGAAACCGACGGTGTCGGAGAGGGTGTAGAGCCGTCCGTCCGAGGCGGTGGCCTTGCGGGTGGTCGGGTCCAACGTCGCGAACAGCGCGTTCTCCACCAGCACACCAGCCCCGGTCAACCGGTTGAGCAGGCTGGACTTGCCGGCGTTGGTGTAACCCGCGATGGCCACGGCGGGGACGGAGTTGCGGGTGCGTCGGGCGCGCTTGGTGACACGGACCGTCCGCATGCTCTTGATCTCGCGCCGCAGTCGGGAGATGCGGTGGCGGATGCGCCGCCGGTCGGTCTCCAGCTTGGTCTCACCGGGACCACGCACACCCACACCGCCACCGGCGCCGCCACCGCGGCCGGAACCACCGGTCTGCCGGGAGAGCGTCTCACCCCAACCACGCAGCCGGGGCAGCAGGTATTCGAGCTGGGCCAGCTCGACCTGCGCCTTACCTTCCTTGCTCTTGGCGTGCTGGGCGAAGATGTCCAGGATCAGCGCCGTCCGGTCGACGACCTTGACCTTGGTGCGCTGCTCCAGGTTGCGCAGCTGCGACGGGGACAGCTCACCGTCGCAGATGACCGTGTCGGCGCCGGTGGAGAGCACCACCGCGCCGAGGTCGTCGACCTTGCCGCGACCGATGTAGGTGGCCGGGTCGGGTCGGCTACGGCGCTGGATGAGCCCTTCGAGCACCTGCGAGCCGGCGGTCTCGGCCAGCGCGGCAAGCTCGGTCAGCGAGTTTTCCGCGTCGGTCACCGTGCCTTCGGTCCAGACGCCCACCAGGACGACCCGCTCCAGCCGCAGCTGGCGGTATTCCACCTCGGTGACGTCGGTGAGCTCGGTTGACAGGCCCGGGACGCGTCGGAGGGACTGCCGCTCCGACAGCTCCATCTCGCCGGTGGTGACGTCGTCGAGCTCGTCCTCGACTCCGACGAAGCTCTCCTGGTCTCGCAAGCGGTTCTCCTGTCCGTTTTGATAAGTAGAACGTAATCCTGACATGACACAACGCCGAACGCACCTGCTATATGCCCATGGTGAAGGTCGCCAAAAGAGGGGCCGAATGCTGGTCGGACTCGACAACCCGGTAGAAATGCGGACGGCGGCCGACCGGCCGCACAGCCGTGACGGAGGGATCCCGTGGCCATCACCCGACTGCCGAGCGCCGGATTTTCGATCACCATCCGGATCGCCGTGACCGCGGACGCCTCCTCGATCGGGCGGCTCACCACCTCCGTCGGCGAGGCCGGGGCGATCGTCACGGCGTTGGACGTGGTGGACTCGGACCCGACCAACGTGATCGTGGACCTGACCTGCGACACCGCCGACGCCAGCCACGCCGACCAGGTGGTCGACGCGCTGACCGCGCTGGACGGCGTGGACGTGCGCAAGGTGTCGGACCGGACCTTTCTCCTGCACCTGGGCGGCAAGATCGAGGTCACGTCGAAGGTCGCGCTGCGCAACCGCGACGAGCTCTCCCGGGCGTACACCCCGGGGGTGGCCCGGGTCTGCATGGCGATCGCCGAGAACCCGGCGGACGCCCGGCGGCTGACCATCAAGCGCAACACCGTCGCGGTGGTCAGTGACGGCTCGGCGGTGCTCGGCCTGGGCAACCTGGGACCGGCCGCGTCGCTGCCGGTGATGGAGGGCAAGGCGGCGCTGTTCAAGCGCTTCGGTGGGGTGGATGCCTGGCCGGTGGTGCTGGACACCCAGGACACCGACGAGATCGTGCAGATCGTCAAGGCCATCGCGCCGGCCTACGGCGGGATCAACCTGGAGGACATCGCCGCGCCGCGCTGCTTCGAGATCGAGGCCCGGCTGCGCGAGGCGCTGGACATCCCGGTCTTCCACGACGACCAGCACGGCACCGCGATCTGCGTGCTGGCGGCGCTGACCAACGCGCTGCGCGTGGTGGGCAAGCAGCTCTCGGACGTCCGGGTGGTGGTTTCCGGGGCCGGCGCGGCCGGGACCGCGATCATGAAGCTGCTGCTGCGTCAGGGCGTCGGCGACATCATCGCGTACGACCGGCAGGGCGCCCTGCACCGCGGGCTGACCGGGCTCAACTCGGCGTGGCAGTGGCTGGCGGAGAACACCAACAAGGAGAACTACTCGGGTGACCTGCCGGGTGCGATCCAGGGTGCCGACGTGTTCATCGGCGTGAGCGCGCCGAACCTGCTCACCGGCGACGACATCGCCCAGATGGCGAAGGACGCGATCGTCTTCGCCCTCGCCAACCCGGACCCGGAGGTCGACCCGCGGGAGGCGCGCAAGCACGCCGCGGTGGTCGCCACCGGTCGCTCGGACCAGCCGAACCAGATCAACAACGTGCTCGCCTTCCCCGGGGTGTTCCGCGGCATGCTCGACGCACACGCCGAGGAGTTCACCGAGGAGATGGCGATCGCGGCCGCCCAGGCCATCGCCGACGTGGTGGGCGAAGACAAGATCAACCCGACGGTGATCGTGCCGAGCGTCTTCGACTCCCGGGTCGCCCCGGCGGTCGCCGCCGCCGTCCGCGCCGCCGCGAACAACCCGAGCCCGCGGCCGGCCGCCGACCCCGGCCCGGCAGACCTTCCGGAGATCGCGGCCAACGCCAGCGCGACCCCGTAACGCCCCGCCCCCCGGCCCCCTCCGCCCCCCGGCCCCGGCCCCCCGGCCCCCGCCGCTCGGTCGATCATGAAGTTATTGCCGCGACACGCCGACGCGAGTGGCAATTACTTCATGGTCAACACCGCGCACCCCCTGGGGGTGCGCGGCGCACCCCCAGGGGGTGGGGTGTTAGGGGAGCAGGGCGGCCGGGTCGACCTCGCCGGTCGCCACCAGGACGGCCGGGCCGGACAGCCAGCAGGAATCCGCCGTCACGGTGACCGTGAGGCGGCCACCGGGGACGTCCACTGCCACCACGCCGGTGTCGCGGCCGGCGTCGCGCAGGGCCACCGCACCCACCGCGCAGGCGCCGGTGCCGCAGGACAGGGTCTCGGCGCTGCCGCGCTCGTAGACCCGCATCAGCGTGTGCCCGTCGGTGCCGTCGACCGGGTCGCCGGCCACGATGAACTCCACGTTCACGCCGCTCGGGAAGACCGTCGGGTCGAACCCGGGAGCTCTGGTCAGGTCTAGCGCCGACAACTCCACACCGGCGGGCAGGACACAGACCAAGTGCGGGTTGCCGACCTCCACCACCGCACCGGTCAGGGTCAGTCCGCCGAGGGTGGCGGCCGACTCGTCGTACACCCGGGGTCGGCGCATCTCGACGGACACGGCGTCGCCCTCGACCAGCGCGCGCACGACGCCGGCCCGGGTGGCCACCGGCAGCGCCGCGCCGGCGGGCGTCGCCAGGCCGGTGTCGAGCAGGTACCGCACGAAGACCCGGGCGCCGTTGCCGCACATCTCGGCGAACGAACCGTCAGCGTTCCAGTAGTCCATGAACCACTCGGCCTCGCCGGCCAGCCCCGCGCCGTCCGGGTGCTTGGCCGCGCGGACCACCCGCAGCACGCCGTCCGCGCCGATGCCCCGCCGCCGGTCGCAGAGCGCCGCGACCAGCTCCGGGGTCAGGTCGAACTGACCGTCCGGGTCGGGAAGGAGGACGAAGTCGTTGCCGGTGCCGTGGCCCTTGGTGAACTCCACGCACCCATCATCGCGCAGCGGCCGGCACCAGGCGCAGGGCGGCCCCGATCAGGTCCGGCTCCGTCGAGTCCAGCCAGTGGATCCGCGGGTCCCGCCGGAACCAGGACCGCTGCCGGCGGACGAAGCGCCGGGTCGCCCGAACCGTCTCGTCGTGCGCCTGCGACTCGGTCAGCTCACCGGCGAGCATCCGCAACACCTGCTGGTAGCCGAGCGCCCGGCTCGCCGTCCTCCCCTGCGGCAACCCGCGCCCGACCAGCTCACGGGTCTCCGGCACCAGGCCGTCGGCCCACATCCGGTCGACCCGCAGCGCGATCCGCTCGTCCAGCAGCCCGGTGTCCAGGTCGACGCCGACCTGCACCGACGGGTAGTACGGCGTGGGCTGCGGCAGCGAGGCCGTGAACGGCGCTCCGGTGAGCTCGATCACCTCCAGGGCCCGCACGATCCGGCGGCCGTTGCCGGGCAGGATGCCCTCGGCGGCGACCGGGTCGGCGGCGCGCAGCCGCGCGTACAACGGCGCCGGGCCCACCTCGGCCAACTCCCGTTCCAGCCGCTCCCGCAGCGCCGCGTCGGTGCCGGGGAACTCGAAACGCTCCAGCACCGCCCGCACGTACAGCCCGGACCCACCGACCAGCAGCGGCACCCGCCCCCGGGACAGGATGTCGTCCACCGCCGTGCGGGCCAGCCGCTGGTACTCCGCGACGCTCGCCGGCTCGGTGACCTCCCAGATGTCCAGCAGGTGATGCGGCACCCCGTCCCGCTCGGCGACTGTCAGCTTGGCGGTGCCGATGTCCATGCCCCGGTAGAGCTGCATCGAGTCGGCGTTGACCACCTCCCCGTCCAGGGCGTGCGCCAACGCGATGCTCAGCGCCGACTTGCCCGCCGCCGTCGGGCCCACCACCGCGACGACAGTGCCGACTCCGCCGCTGGTCACACCCGCTCCCAGGACGCCACGAAGTAGGCGACGCCGTAGGGGGCCGCGTCGTGCAGCAGCTCGCCGCGCCAGCCGCCGTCCGCCGCCCGGGCCGCGCCGGCCAGCACCTGCCAGGGCGCGCGCCCGGCGGCCTTCAGCTCCGCCGACAGCACCGGGTCCAGGTCGAGCAGGACGTCCAGGTCCGCCTCGGCCAGCGCCGTCGCAACCCGCTGGTCGTACGGGAGGGCACGCGGGTCGTCGTACCCGGGTGATTTCTCTCCCCGACACGCCGACCCGTCCCCGAGCACCAGCAACGCCACCCGCTCGCCCGTAGTGGTGATCTCGTCGGCGAGCGCCGCCAGCTCGGCCGGGCCCGCGTCAGCGGCCACCTGCACGGCGGCCACCGGCGGCACGTTGGTCTGGGGTGCGGTGGTCCGGGGTGCGCTGGCCGGGGGTGGCGCCTCGTGGCGGGCCAGCAACCACGCGCCGATGGTCAGGCTCAACGGCAGCACCGCACCCCGGTCGGGCTGGCCGGGGACCAGCGGCACGTCCAGGTCGACACCCCAGGGCTGTAGGGAGCCGGTAGCCGGAGTGCGGATCGGACCCGTCACCGGGCCGGTACCGAGCAGCACCACGCTGTCCGCGCCGACGGCCAGCAACCGGCGTACCGCGGTGTCGCAGGCCGCCCGAAGGTCGTTCAACTCCGCAGCCGCGGAGCCGGCAACCTCGGGCACGAGCAGGGGCGGATGCGGGCAGACAGCGGCGGCGACCAGTGGCACCCGTTCACCGTAGCGGGAATCCCCGGTGCGTCTCCGCGCCGATCCGGTCATTCGGCCCCTAGGACACCGTATGGTCACGGTCGGCGATAGGCGCTCGACGCGGACCGGGTGAGACCTGTGACAATGCCGGAAGTAACTTGGCTGCGCCGTGGCGGCGACGGGGGTTCGTTCCCTCGACGCCGGGAGAACGAGGATGGGCACATGAGCGACTGGACTGCCTTCGGACGGGTGGACGCGGACGGCACCGTGTACGTCAAGACCACCGACGGCGAGCGGGTGGTCGGATCCTGGCAGGCGGGTGCGCCGGAGGAAGGGTTGGCACACTTCGCGCGCCGCTTCGCCGATCTGGTCACCGAGGTGGACCTGACCGAAGCACGACTCAAGTCGGGTGCGGCGGATGCCGGGCACTCGTTGAGCACGATCCGGCGGATCCGCACCACGCTGCCCGAGGCCAACGTGGTCGGCGACATCGACGCCCTGACCGCTCGTCTGGACAAGCTGGCGACGCTCGCCGAGGAGAAGGCCGGCGAGGCCCGCGCCGCCCGGGACGCCGCTCGCGGCGAGGCCCTGGCCCGCAAGACCGCGCTGGTCGAGGAGGCCGAGAAGCTCGCGGCCGAGTCCACCGGCTGGAAGACCGCCGGGGACCGGCTCAAGGAGATCCTCGACGAGTGGAAGACCATCCGGGGGGTCGACAAGAAGGCCGACGGTGAGCTGTGGAAGCGGTTCGCCGCCGCCCGGGACGGCTTCACCCGCCGCCGTGGTGCCCACTTCGCCTCCCTGGACTCGCAGCGCAAGCAGGCGCAGACCGCCAAGGAGGAGTTGGTCCTGCAGGCGGAGAAGCTCCAGGACTCCACCGACTGGGCTGCCACCGCCAACCAGCTCAAGGACCTGATGACCCAGTGGAAGGCCGCGCCGCGCGCCTCCAAGGAGGCCGAGCAGAAGCTGTGGGAACGGTTCCGGGGTGCACAGGACGCATTCTTCAGCCGGCGCAGTGAGGTCTTCTCCGCCCGGGACAACGAGCAGCGCGGCAACCTGGAGCGCAAGCAGGCTCTGCTCGCCGAGGCCGAGGCGTTGGACATCGACGCCGACCCGAAGGGCGCCCAGGCCAAGCTGCGAGAGATCCAGGCACAGTGGCACGAGGCCGGCCGCGTCCCCCGGGAGGCAGCGGCCGGGCTGGAGCGCCGGCTGCGCGCCATCGACGACAAGGTCCGCGACGTGATGGACTCGGCGTGGCGCCGCACCACCAAGGAGGACAACCCGCTGCTCGCCCAGATGCGGGCGCAGGTGGCCGAGGCCGAGGACCGGCTGGCCCGGGCGCAGAGCGCCGGGGACGCCCGCCGGATCAAGGAGGCCGAGCAGGCCCTCGCCTCCAAGCGGCAGTTCCTCCAGCTCGCCGAGCAGGCCGGCTGAGCTGACGACGTCCGGAGCCCCCGGTCCCGCGCGGGACCGGGGGCTCCCGCGTGTCCGCGTGTCCGCGCCCCGCACCCGCGCCCCGCACCCCGCGCCCCGCGCCCCGCGCCCCGCGCCCCGCGCCCCGCGCCAAGATCCGAGCAACTTCCCGGATGTTGCTGCCTCCGACACCACGCGGCAGACAGCAACTTCCCTGATCTTGCGCGGATCTTGACGATGGTTGCCGTGCCCGGCCGTCGGGGTGGAGGTTGCGGCCCTCGCGGTCGTCACGGTCGTGCTCGATCCAGGATGTAGTGGGTACGGACCGCTCGAGAGGCCACTACATCCAGGATCGAGCGTGATCATGGGGCGACGCGGGGTGTAACCGTGCCGCGGGCAGCGCGGGCAGCGCGGGCAGCGCGGGCAGGCGGGCAGCGCGGGCAGCGCGGGCAGCGCGGGCAGGCGCAGGTTGACGCATTGACCTGGGCTGATCAGAATGAGCGACGGAGTCAGGTAGGGACACCGGGACGAGGGCGACGAGGGCGGAACTACCGCCGTCGGGGGTCGCCGGTGCGCTTCCGCGAGTGACACGTCCGCGTGACATGGGCCGTCGCGCACTGTCCGCGTACCCCTGGGGGAGCGTGACGTGCGGACGGCCACCCGCCGGCGTCGCCGACCGACGACGCTGGCCTCCGAAGTGGAGCTCGCATGTTCCGTCCCAAGGCTTTCGGCGGTGCGCTCACCGCGCTCGCCACCGTCGCGGCCGGCGTCTTCCTCGCCGCCGCCGTCAGTAGCAGCCCGGCCGTGGCCGCTGGCACCGGTACGGGTTATCTGCACACCAACGGTAACCAGATCGTGGACAGCACCGGTGCCACGGTCCGGTTGACCGGAATCAACTGGTTCGGCATGGAGACCGACAACAAGACCTTCCACGGGCTGTGGTCGAACAACCCGTGGCGGGGGCAGCTCGACACAATGGCGCGGTTGGGTTACAACACGTTGCGGGTGCCGTACTCGAACGATGCGCTGAAGGCGGGCGCGACCGCCAGCGGGATCAACGACTTCGTCAACCCGGACCTGGTCGGGTTGTCGCCGTTGCAGATCCTGGACAAGGTGATCGACTACGCCGGCAGCAAGGGGATGCGGATCATCCTGGACCGGCACCGGCCGACGGCGGCCGGGCAGTCGCCCTTGTGGTACACGTCGACGGTCTCCGAGGCGACCTGGATCAACGACTGGAAGATGCTCGCCCAGAGGTACGCGGGCAACCCCACGGTGATCGGCGCGGACCTGCACAACGAGCCGCACGCCGAGGGCACCAACCCGGCGGCCACCGGCGCGTGCTGGGGCTGTGGTGACACCACCCGGGACTGGCGGCTCGCCGCCGAGCGGGCCGGCAACGCCATCCTCGGCGTCCAACCCAACTGGTTGATCTTCGTGGAGGGGGTGAGTTGCCCCAGCGGTGGCCTCTCCAACGTGTGGGACAACGACCCGAGCAACGACGAGGACTGCGGTTGGTGGGGTGGCAACCTGTCCAAGGCCGGTCAGTTCCCGGTACGGCTGAACGTGGCGAACCGGCTGGTCTACTCGCCGCACGAGTACGCCACGTCGGTGTACCGGCAGAGCTGGTTCGACGCGCCGGACTACCCGGCGAACATGCCGGCGATCTGGGACAGGTACTGGGGTTACCTCTACAAGCAGAACATCGCGCCGATCATGATGGGCGAGTTCGGCAGCACCCTGGTCGACCCGAAGGACCGGGTGTGGCTGGAGAACCTGATGGCGTACACCGGGACCGGGGTGACCGGGATGTCCTTCACCTACTGGTCGTGGAACCCCAACTCGGGTGACACCGGCGGCATCGCGCTGGACGACTGGACGAACGTCAACACCACCAAGCAGGCGATCCTCCAGCCGTACCTGATCGCACCGTCTGGTGGCGGCACCACCCCGCCGACGACCGGTGGGCCGACGGACCCGCCGACCGACCCGCCGACCGGCGCCTGCACGGCGACCTACCGGCAGGTCAACGCCTGGCAGGGCGGCTTCCAGGGCGAGTTGACCGTGAAGAACACCGGCTCGGCCGCGGTGAACCCGTGGTCGGTCACCTGGAGTTGGCCGTCCGGGGTG
This sequence comes from Micromonospora sp. WMMD961, assembly GCF_029626145.1. Taxonomy (NCBI): domain Bacteria; kingdom Bacillati; phylum Actinomycetota; class Actinomycetes; order Micromonosporales; family Micromonosporaceae; genus Micromonospora; species Micromonospora sp. WMMD961. Next base: position 1,957,700 of record NZ_JARUBJ010000002.1, on the reverse strand, counting down.
ACGCTGGGCAGTGGGTGGAACGCCACCGTCACGCAGTCCGGCACGACGGTCACCGCCGCCGCTCCGAGTCACGCCCCGTCCCTGCCGGCGGGCGGGTCGGTGACCGTGGGCTTCACCGCCAACGGCACCGCGAGCGCGCCGGGCACTGTGAAACTCGGCGGCGCGAGCTGCTGAGCTGTCGGGACGGCCGGTGTGCGACGCATCGGCCGTCCTGACCATTTACATGCATGCTCTTCTATGCTTTCATCGGGAAAGCGCTTGCCTCTTCATCGGCGGGCGCGAGCGCGGGAGCCGCTTTCCTTCACGAACCTGCACCGGCGGGCCCGAGGACCCTCGTCCCGGCCAACCTCGCCGCCCACGGGCATGGGCGACGCGACGGTCCGTCCGCCTCATCGAAAGGAAGCAGCATGCGCACAGGACGGCGTCGAACGACGCTGATCGCCACCACCGCCGCAGCCACCGCCACCCTGGTCACCGCCGGGCTGCTGACCTCGGTGTCCGCCCAGGCGGCCGCCGGCTGCCAGGTCACCTACTCGGCCGCCAGCCAGTGGCCGGGCGGGTTCACCGGCAACGTCACCGTCACCAACCTCGGCGACCCCGTCTCCGGGTGGACGTTGCGCTGGTCGTACGGGGCCGGCCAACAGGTCAACCAGGCATGGGGCGCCACCGTCTCGCAGAGCGGCAGCCAGGTCTCCGCGACGAACGTCGACTACAACGGCAACCTGGCGACCAATGCCAGCGCCTCGTTCGGCTTCAACGCGACCTGGAACAACTCCAGCAACCCGGCCCCGACCAGCTTCACCCTGAACAACGTCGCCTGCACCGGCAGCACCACGCCGACCACGCCGCCGCCCAGCACGCCGCCGCCGACCACCCCGCCACCGTCGAGCACTCCCCCGCCCGGCCAGCAGCCGTCGAACCTCGTCGGCTGGGCCACCCAGAACGGCGGCACCACCGGTGGCGGCAACGCCGGCACGACCACCGTCAGCAACGCCTCCGGCCTGACCAGCGCACTGAACGCGACCGGTGCCGCGGTGATCCGGGTGACCGGCACCATCACCTGCTCGGGGATGCTGCGGGTCCGGTCCAACAAGACCATCATCGGCAACTACGGGGCGACCATCGTCGGCTGCGGGTTCAACATCAACGGTGACCGCAACGTGATCATCCGGAACCTGACCTTCCGCAACTGGAACGACGACGCGATCAACGTCCAGGAGTCGGCCACCAACATCTGGATCGACCACAACAGCTTCAGCAACGGGTACGACGGCGCCGTCGACATCAAGCGCGGCTCGGACTTCATCACCGTCTCGTGGAACCGGGTCTTCAGCCACGACAAGACCATGCTGCTCGGCCACAGCGACGACAACGCCAGCCAGGACGTCGGCCACCTGCGGGTGAGCTACCACCACAACTGGTTCGACGGCAGCAACCAGCGCAACCCCCGGGTGCGCTTCGGCAACCCGGTGCACGTCTACAACAACTACTACCGGGCCAACGGCGGCTACGGCGTCGCGTCCACCGAGAACGCCGGCGTGCTCGTCGAGGGCAACTACTTCGAGAACGTCGACGACCCGTACCACCTCGGTGAGGGCGACTCCGGGCCGGGCAGCCTGGTCGCCCGGAACAACCACTTCGTCAACTCGCCCACCGGCCAGGCCGGCGGCAGCGTGGCCAGCATCCCGTACCCCTACCAGCTGGACACCGCGAGCAACGTCAAGTCCATCGTGACGGCGGGCGCGGGCGCCGGCCGGATCACCGTCTGACGCAGCTTTCCGCGGAAGGGCCCCTCGTCCAGGGGCCCTTCCGTCTGGTCAGTGGGTGGCGCAGCCGGCGGTGGGTGCGGGCGCGACCGGCGGTGCGCCGATCGTCGGCAGACCGAGCAACACCCCGGGGGTACGCGGGGAGCGCCCCGCCTCGGCCGCGTCGCCGGCCCGGGTGCGTCGGTGTGCCACCAGCGCCCCGTCGGCGTTCAGGTGGTGCGGCGCGGCGTACGTGATGGTGCTGTGCACGATGTCGCCCGGGCGGATCTGGCCGGCGAGCGACTCCCCGCCGGGACCCTCGGTCGCGAAGTGCACCAGCCGACCGTCGCGGGCCCGACCGGACATCCGGCCGGTGCGCTCGTCCTTGCGGCCCTCGCCGACCGCGACCAGCACCTCGACGGTCTCGCCCACCAGGCGCTTGTTCTCCGCCCAGGTGATCTCCTCGACGCAGGCGACCAGCCGCTCGTAGCGCTCCTGCACGACCTGCTTGGGCAGTTGGTCGTCCATGGTCGCGGCCGGGGTGCCGGGGCGCTTGGAGTACTGGAAGGTGAAGGCCGAGGAGAACCGTGCCTCGCGGACCACGTCCAGGGTGCGCTGGAAGTCGGCCTCGGTCTCGCCGGGGAAGCCGACGATGATGTCGGTGGTGATCGCCGCGTCCGGCATCGCCGCCCGCACCTTCTCGATGATCCCCAGGTAGCGCTCGGAGCGGTAGGACCGGCGCATCGCCTTCAGCACGTCGTCGGAGCCGGACTGCAACGGCATGTGCAGCGAGTGGCAGACGTTCGGCGTCTCGGCCATCGCGGCGATCACGTCGTCGGTGAAGTCCTTCGGGTGCGGGCTGGTGAACCGGACCCGCTCCAACCCGTCGATGTCGCCGCAGGCGCGCAGCAGTTTGCCGAACGCGTACCGGTCGCCGAACTCGACACCGTAGGAGTTGACGTTCTGCCCGAGCAGCGTCACCTCCAGCACGCCCTCGTCGACCAGGGCGCGCACCTCGGAGAGGATGTCGCCGGGCCGCCGGTCCTTCTCCTTGCCGCGCAGCGCCGGCACGATGCAGAAGGTGCAGGTGTTGTTGCAGCCCACCGAGATCGACACCCAGCCGGCGTAGGTGGACTCGCGGCGGGTGGGCAGCGTGGAGGGGAAGACGTCGAGGGACTCCAGGATCTCCACCTCGGCGGCGGCGTTGTGCCGGGCCCGCTCCAGCAGCACCGGCAGCGCGCCGATGTTGTGGGTGCCGAAGACCACGTCGACCCAGGGCGCCTTGCGGACGATGTCGCCGCGGTCCTTCTGGGCCAGGCAGCCGCCGACCGCGATCTGCATCCCGGGGTGCTTCTCCTTCACCGGGCGCAGCCGGCCGAGGTTGCCGTAGAGCCGGTTGTCCGCGTTCTCCCGCACCGCGCAGGTGTTGAAGACGACGATGTCCGGGGTGTCGTCGGCGGGCAGCGCACGCACGTATCCGGCCTGTTCGAGCAGGCCGGAGATGCGCTCAGAATCGTGCACGTTCATCTGGCAGCCGTACGTCACGACGTTGTAGGTCCTAGCCACCCTCTTGGTGCCCCTTCCCCTCGGGCTACCAGGGTAGCGGCCCGTTCGGCGACCCCTACCCACCGGCATTGACCCGGCGGCCCATAGCGGGCATCCACGACGGGCAGTACGCTGCACAACAAGAATGTGTTCTGGGCGATTTCGGGGGCTTTGCACTCGGCGCCGATGATGCGCGGCTCCGTTCACGGGGGAGCACATGACGACCCGCGGGAGGCCAACCGTGACGCGACAAGAGGCGACGCAGCGCACCGTCACCACCCCGGACGGGCGGCACCTCGCGGTGGAGACCTCCGGCTCTCCCGACGGGCCCGCGGTCTTCCTCCTGCACGGCACTCCGGGCAGTCGCAGTGGCCCCCGCCCCCGGGGCATCGTCGTCTACCGCCTCGGCGTGCACCTCGTCTGCTACGACCGGCCCGGTTACGGCGACTCCGACCGGCACGAGGGTCGGCGGGTGGCCGACGCGGCGGCCGACGTGGCGGCGATCGCCGACGACCTGGGCATCGACCGGTTCGCGGTGGTGGGTCGATCCGGTGGTGGCCCACACGCCCTGGCCTGCGCGGCACTGCTGCCCGACCGGGTCACCCGGGCCGCCGTGCTGGTGGGGCTCGCCCCGGCCGGCGCACCCGACCTGGACTGGTACGCCGGCATGGCGGAATCGAACGTGGAGGACTACGGGCAGGCCGACGAGGACCTGGCCGAGCTCACCCTCAACCTGAAGGTGCGGGCCGAGGAGGCCCGGCGGGACCCGATGACGCTGCTGGATTTCCTCCGCCCCCAGTTGCCGGAGGAGGACATCCGGGTCGTCGACGACATCGCGATCCGCCGGCTCCTGACCGACATGTACTCCGAAGCGCTGCGGCACGGCCCCGAGGGCTGGATCGACGACGTGCTGGCGATCCGCCGCGGCTGGGGGTTCGACCTGGGCGCCATCCGCGCCGAGGTGCGGCTCTGGCACGGCGAACAGGACCGCTTCTCCCCGGTGGAGCACTCCCACTGGCTCGCCTCGCGGATCTCCCGCGCCGAGGTCCAGGTGCAGCCCGGGGCCGCGCACTTCGGGGCGGTGGAGATCCTGCCGCAGACCCTGACCTGGCTGGCCACACCGGACCTCGCGACCAGTCCGCGGCTCTGACCGACGCCGGGCCCGGCCGGCGAGCCGGGCCCGGACACCCGACCCGCCCGCCCGCCGCAGCGACCCGGTCAGATCGTGTGCGGGTCGATCACCCGGACGACGAACCGCCGCTCCCGCAGGGTCTGCACGGTCGGGTGCTCCGGGCCGATCACCTCGGCCAGCCGGTCCGCCACGTCGCCGACGTCCTCGCCGGCGGTGTCGCCACCGACGCGCCTCGACGCCAAGGCGAGGTCACCGAGGCAACGAAGTGTGTCCGGGTGCTCCGGGCCGATCACCGCGGCCAGGCGACCGGCGGTCTCCCGCAGGCGGTCCCGGGCCGACTCCCACTCCCCCTCCTCGGCGAGGCACACCGCGTGGTTCACCTCCGCCGCGAGGGTGTGCGGGTGGTCGGGGCCGAGGACTTTCCGCAACTCGCCGGACGCCTGGGCGGCCGACGCGCGCGCATCCGACCTGCGCCCGAGCGCGCGCTCGGCGGCGGAGATGTTGCTCAGCGTCGCCAGGGTGTGCGGGTGCTCCGAACCGAGGTGCAGTTGCTCCTCGTACGACTGCCGGACGGCGGTCATCTCGGTCAGCGCCCGGGCGCCGTCGCCGACCGCCAGCAGGTTCGCCGCACGGCTCGACCGGCACGCCACCGTGTCCGGGTTGTCCGGGCCGAAACGCTCGTCGAGCTCTCGGTAGGCCGTCTCGAACATCGGCGCGGCCTCCGCTCCCCGGCCCGCGCTGCGCAGTGACACCGCCAGGTTGACCTGCGCGGCGAGACTCTGGCCGTCGTCCGGCCCGAGCACCTCGCAGTACGTCTCGTAGACGGTGCGCAGCAGGGTCGCCGACCTCTCGTACTCGCCGGCCTCCCGCAGGTCGCTGCCCAGCCGCACGGCCGAGACGAGGGTGTAGGGGTGGGTGGGGCCGAGCACCAGCCGCCGCCGTTGGTGCACCTCGTCGTCCCACCTGCGGGCCGCCCGGTAGTCGCCGACCAGTCGGTACGAGACGGCGAGGTTGTTGGCGGCGCTCAACGTCCGGGGGTGGTCCTCGCCGAACACCTGCAGCCAGGAGGCGTAGGTGGACCGGTCCCGTTCCAGGGCCTCGGCGTAGCGGCCGAGCGCGCGCAGGTCACCGCCAAGGCTGCCGGCGGTCATCAGACTGTGCGGGTGCATCGCGCCCAGCAACCGGCGTTGCTCGGCCAGCACCGCCTCGTCCAGGTCCCGGGCCTCCTCGAACCGGCCCAGGCTGCGCAGGATGTTCGCCCGGTTGAACCTCAGGTGCAGCAACTGCCGGCCCAACGGCGACGCCTCGGCCTCGTCCGGCGTGTCGGCGAGCCGCGCCGCCCAGATGTCGTCCACCTCTTGGCTGAACACGTCGGCCTGGTCCAGACCGCCGCGCTGCCACAGATAACGAACCCGGTCGATCAGCAGCTGGCACACCGACTCGTCCGGGCAGTTCAGTGCCTCGGAGACCTCCAGGTGCGGCCAGAGCATGCGCAGCCGGGCCCAGGTGGTCGGGTCGTCCACGTCACCGCGGGGCCGGGACGCGGCCAGCACCAGGTGCACCTGGTGCCGGGCGGCGGCGATCTCGTCCTCGGTCATCCGGTCGCGGACCACCGCCTGCAGCAGCCGGTGCACCTGGACCCGGCCGCCCTGGACGTCGAGTTTGAGCAGCGCGAGCCGGTTGATCTGCTGGACCAGGGCGCCACGCACGAGCCGCTCCGACACCGACGGGTCGAACGGTACGAGGGCCGCCGCCATCTCGTCGCTGTAGATGAGCTCCAGCGAGATCTCCGGGGCCAGCACCGAGCAGAGCTGCAACAGCCGGTACGCGGCGGGCGCCTGGTCGAGCAGCCGGTTCAGCGACAGGTCCCAGGTGGCCTCGACGGAGAGGGCGCTCGGGCCGTGCCGCTCGATCTGCCGCAGGTAGTCGCCGACCGACGTGCCGGTGTCGGCGAGCCACGCGCCCGCCGCGGCCACCGCGATCGGCAGGTCGCCGAGCGCCTCGGCCACCCGGTCGGCCTCCTCGGCGCTGATCGTGGGCACCCGCTGGGCGAGGTGCGCGACGCTCTCGGTGCGGGCGAAGACGTCCACCTGGATCGGGTTCGCCCGGTCACCCCAGGCACGATTGCGGGAGGTCAGCAGGACGTGCCCGGGGCCCTGGGGCAGGAAGGGCTCGATCTGGTCGAGTTCCTCGGCGTTGTCGAGCACGACCAGCCACCGCTCGTACGGCTCACCCCGGCCGAGCACCTGCAGCACGGACCGGACCGTGTCGGGCAGGGTGGGCCCGGCGAGGATGCCGAGGCGACCGGCGAGGTCGGCGAGCGCGGTGTCGACGAACTGCGGCGGGTCCGCCACGATCCACCAGACCACGTCGTACGCGGCCTTGAACCGGTGCACGTATTCCAGAGCCACCTGCGTCTTGCCGACGCCGCCCATGCCCTGCAGGGCGACCGGCAGCACCACCGCGCTGCCCCCGCTCTGCAGTTGCGCGCGCAACCGGGCCAGGTCGTCCTCCCGGCCGGTGAACCGGGCATTCCGGTTCGGAGCGTTGAAGATCAACGGTTCGGCGCCGGGGAACCGTGTGCTTCCGCCCGCCGGGCCGTCCGCCGACGACGGCACCGGCCGACCGACCAGCCGCAACACCCGCTCCACGGCGGTCGCCGCGCTCACGTTGACCAGGTTGGTGGAACTCTGCGAGGGAAACTCCGCGAGCGGACGCAGGTCGGCGACGTAGACCGCGAGCGCCGTGGAACCGGTGCTCGTGTCGCGATCGGGCAGCCCGCCGGACGGCGTCGCCACGTAGGCCGGTGAGACCACTGTCAGTGTGCGCGGTGCGGGCGTACCGGCGGACCCGACGGCGGCCGTGGGATCAACCACCCGCAGCCCGGCCGAGCTGAGCACCCGTTCCAGCCACTCGGCCCAGATCGCGTCCTCCGGCGCACAGCGGAGCACGATCTGGTCGTCGATCGCCTCGGTGCGCCGACGGAAACGGGCCTTGCCCCGCTCCCGCACCGACTCGTCCATCACCGGCAGCGCGGTCACCGCCCCGTCGGTGAGGATCCCGGTCAACGTCTCGAACGCGGCCAGCAGCGACGTCGGCGAGCCGGGCGGGTCGCCGAACGTGGCGAGGGTCTCCTCGTACGCGTAGAACGGCCGGTACGGGACCTCGACCGCAGCCCAGTAGCGCCGCCGCTCGGCCTCGGTCATGCCGGCCGGCAACCCGGCGAACCGGCGCATGGCGAGCAGACGTCCCGCCTCGGCCCGTTCCTTCTCGGCCTGGTCGACCCGCATCGGGACCGGCAGGACCCGGATGTCGCGCCGCCGGTACCGGTCCCGGACCGAGTGCGCCACCCGGGCCGCGCCCTCGATGCCCTGGTCGCTGAGCGTGAAACAGTCGACCAGGGTGTCCGGCAGGTGCAGGGTGCAGATGTCGGCGACGTCGCTCAACCCCGTCCGGCTGTCGATCAGGGTGAAGTCGTACTGGCGCTTCATGTCCGCGCGCAGCGCCTCGAAGAACTGCGCACCGCCCAGCCGGTTGTAGAAGTTGTCCCAGTCCAGCCCGCTCACCGAGACCGCGTAGTCGCTGTTCTGCCTGCCTGCGGAAAGGAAGTCGAGGCCACCGCCGTTGGGGAAGTTCCAGCGCAGCGAGAACGCGTGTCGGCCGACCCGGGCGAACTGCTCCATCCAGCGGTCCGGTCGGTCGTCGACCCGGGTGGTCTCCCACTCGTAGTCGCGGATCATGTCGATCACGCCGCTGGTGCCCTGGATCGCCTCGGCGTCGAGGAACGGGTGGAAGAAGCGGTGCAGGCCGGGCGACTCGAGGTCCCAGTCGGCCACGAGCACCCGCCGGCCGCTGGCCGCGAGGATCCAGGCCACGTTGGCCAGCGCCATCGTCCGGCCCGTCCCGCCCTTGAACGAGTAGAAGGTGACGACCTGGCCTTCGCGATCGTTGTTCATCGGTTTTCTCCGTGGGGACGCAATGGGGCCGGATCATCAGGCGGGGACGCGGGGTCGGTGGGAGCGGCCGGGCCGGCGGCGGACAGGCCGTCACGCAGGCTCGGCACCGGCTCCGGCGGTGGTTCGAAGGGGACCACCGGGCCGTACTTGAGGAACTGACGCCGGGCCTCGGTGACCAGCGCCGGCATCATGTTGACGAACTCCGGCACGGTGCAGGCACGCTTGACCTGGGGCAGACCGGCGTCGTGCAGCAGTTGCGTCACCGCGGTCGCCCACCGGCTGGCGTCCTGGCTGTCGTCGTCGTCGGTGACCACCAGCGGAACGACCCACTCCCGCAGGCCGTGCAGCACGCGGGCGAGGTTTTCCGCGCCGCCTGGCGCCGCCGCGATCCACGGGTCGACCAGCAGCACGGCAGGCCGGCGACCGAGCAGCTCGGCGGCCTGCGCGAAGTCGGCCGTGCGGGCCGACAGCCCGAGTCGCTCGGCGGTGCTGGCCGCGTACTCGGCGGCGGGCAACTCCTGGCGACGCCCGTACGGCCGCCAGAGCCGGCCGCTGGCCGCGTAGCCGGCGGGGTCGCGGTCGGTCGGCAGATGGTCCCGGGTCGGGGCCAGCACGGCGACGACGAAGTCGGGGTCGGTCGGCCCCGGGCGGACGACCTCGTCGAGGCCCGGCGCGCGCGACGGGCCCAGCGGCCGCCGCTCGGCGGTGTGCACGATCCGGCTGGCCAGGCGGCTCAGCAAAAGCTCGTACTGCTGCCGGTAGGGGGCCAGCATGCAGAACGCGCGCAGGCCGTCCTCGGCGTACTCCGGGACGTCGCGGCCCAGGTCCAGAGCGCCGTCCAGCTCCGGATGGGCCTCCCACGGGGGGAACGGGATCCACAGCACCGGGATGAGATGGCCGGCGGCGACCCGGGCCCGCCCGGCGGCGGCGAGCCGCGCCCGGAAGGACTCCTGCTCCCCCAACGCCCACGGGCGACTGAAGTAGCCGGGCGAGTAGAGCGGGACGAAGACCTCGGCGTCGCCGAGCGCCTCGGCGAGAGCCGCCTTCCAGTCCGCACCCAACGGGATGTGCTGGTCGAAGAAACCGATCCGCATCCCCGCCACCGGTCGCGCCTGCCGCCGCACCTCGTCGTTCAGGTCGGCGAAGAACTGGCCGACCCAGACGTCGGTGTCGGCACGGGCGCCCCGTGGAGGCGCCGAGTGCGCGTAGCTGAGGAAGAAGTACGTCCCGCGCGACGCCGGTCGTCGCCGGTCCGCCGACGGGCTCATCCCGGCTCCTCGGCGAACCTGTTGCACAGCTCGTCCACGCTCGCCGGCACCCACGGCTCCACCAGGTACGACCGGTGGATGGCCACGATCCGCTGGGCGAGCCGCCAGACCACCGCCCGGTACGCGTTCTCCCACTGCATGGTCAGCAAGCCGTAGACCCCATCCCGCTGGTAGTGCACCGCGATGTCGGGATCCGGCATGGCGGTCGGGGTGAACCGTTGGATGTCGCGCAGCACCCGGGGCAGTGCCGTGCCGTTCGTCGGCGACCAGGTGACCGGCACGATCGCCGTCTCGTGCGGCGAGGCGGAACTGTGCCGCGGGACGATCCGCCGGCGGGAGAACGCGTCCCACTCGCGACCACACCAGTCACTGCCGAGCAGTGCGCTGGACACCAGCGGAACGAAGACCTGACAGGTGCCGGCGGCCTGGAGAAGCTCCGGGCTCCACCGTTCACCGCCGGCGATGGACGTGTCCAGGAAGCCGGCGTCCACACCGGTCACCGGACCGACCAGCTCACTGACGTGGACCGAGACGTCCTCGAAGAACCGGGAGACGTACTCGGCGGGTTTGCCGGTGGCCCGGCCGACCGGCGCCCGCGAGTAGCTGATGAAGAAGAGCGGGGCGCGCGTCCCGGAGGGTGCGTCCACTGTGCTCACCGCTGCCCCTCCGCCCTCCTCACGCGGCCGGATCATCAGCGTAGTCCCCGCGTCAACGTTGCACCGCCAAGCGGTTCGCGGCGAACCAGTCGACCGCGAAGTCCACGGCGGCGCGTGCCGGCAGCAGGCGGGCGTCGGCCCGGCCGACCCGACCGTGCGCGACGAACGGGGTGGCGTCGAGGGCAGCACCGACCTGTGGGAAGTCGGTGTCGTCCAGGTCGAGCGCGTGGAAGTCAAGTTGGACCCGACGCCCGTCGACGAGCCGGAAGCAGTGGTAGTCGCGCTCGGGCGGCGGCACGGGCAGCCGGTATTCCGCCAGGTGCAGGGCGCTGCACGCCTCGTAGCCCGCACCGAGCAGCAGGATCTGCCCGTCCGCCGCGTACAGGTTGCCCACCGGTGAGCGTTCCCCCAGGTGGCAGGTGAGGTCGTGGCCATCGGTGAGCTGACGGGCCCGTGGGCCCAGCGCGGCGAACGAGGTCTGTGGATGGTCGCTGCGCACCGCGCCGGGGGCGCACCGGATGTACTCGGCGAGCGCGCCCATCCGCTGCGACGGGGTGGTCTGCCGGTCCCAGCCCGGCAGCGCCGCCTCGTAGCGGTCGCGCTGCGCCCGATCCATGCCGGCGATGGCCGCCAGGTGAGCCCGGGAGGTGGTCGAGTTGCCGTCGGTCTGGGTGGGCACCAGCAGCGTGCCGGCGGGGCCGAGGACGTCCCGCAGGGCCCCGGCGAGGGTCGCCGGACCGTGCTCCAGCGGACCCACCCGACGCAGGCCGCAGTGCACCACGAGGCACACCCCCGGGCGGACCCCCAGCGCCCGCAGGTCGTCGGCCAGGCGAAGCCGGCCCAGTGTGGGCCACGGACGCTCATCGGGACCCGGCACGGGTCTCCTCCAGGGCATGGCGCAGCTGGTCGACGAAGCGTTCACCAGCGGCGGTGAGCGAACGGCTGGCCAGCAGAGCGTCGACGCCGGCCCGGGTCCACGCCAGGTAGCGGGCGGCGTGCTCCGACGCGTCCCCGCCGACGGTCGACGCCCGGGACCGCCACACCTGGGTGACGGCCAGGTGTGCGTACACCCCCTGGAGGACGCCCTCGGGTGGCCGTGGGTCGGGGCGCCACGGCACCCGGAGGCGGGCGCCCTGGCCCGGTGCGACCAGGTCGTAGCGGTCGAGCACCGCGCCGAGCTTCGCGTGTTGCCACTCGTGCACGAGCAGCACCGCCACGGTCTCCGGGTCCGGATGGGTGGTCACGGCGACCGCACCGAACGCGTCCCGGGCGGTCGCGCTGCGCAGGGGCCGCGCCGGGTCGGGCGCCAGTGGCACGACGACCCGCAGGCCACCGTCGAGCGCCGCCCCGTGCGCCGGCACGTCACGGTGCACGACCTGCCAGGCCTCCGCGAGGGTACGACCCAACGCCCGCGCCGTCGGAGGTGCGAGGGCAGGCGCGACCGGCTGGCCGTAGCAGTCCCGGTACGGGTCGTCGTCCTCGATGAGCAACCGCCCGGCGGGCACCGGCACGTCGCGTGTCGGTCGCCAACCGGCCGACGGATCGGCCGGGTCGAGGCGCACCGTCCGGTCCGCCGACCCGCCCCGGACGCGGAAGCCCCCGGGCTGGACGGTCACCTCGGCGCTCTCCCCCAGGCCGGGCAGCACCAGGGTGCCGAGCGTGGGGACCGTCATCATGTCGGGCCGCACCGGAACGTCCACTGTGACGGGTACGCCCGCCCGGACGGCCGCGGCGACGGCGAGAGCCGGCAGCGGGTCGACCGCCGCGCGGTCACCGGGTCGGGCCGACGGGTCGAGGCGGTGCACCAACCACGGACGGATGAAGGGGTGCTCCAGGACCGCTCGGACCGCCGTCGGCGCCGTCACCTCGAGGTCGGCGAGCAGCTCCCAGGCGGCCGTGGGGCCGGACATCTCCCGACAGGCGGCCAACAGCATCCGGGTGATGGCCAACTGGTCGTCGGCGAGCTGTCTGACGGTCTGCGGCGACCCGTGCCCGGTCGCCAGGTCGTCCAGCAACTCGTCGGGCGGCATGGTGGCGGACCACTCGTGGGCGGGCTCCGGATCGGCGTCCACGCCCTCGATGAGGCGGAGCAGGTCGGCGCAGTAGACCGAGGGGTTGTCGAAGCCGGAGCCGGTGCGCCACCGGTGGGCGTACAGCCCGCCACCGCACCGGTCGACCACCGGGCAGGCCCGGCAGGTCGCGCAGAGCCCCTGCACGCCTTCCTGTCGGATGGCGACCCCGGGGTGCCGGGCGGCCTCGTCCACCGAGTGGGCGAACACGTCGAACCCGGTGCCGGCCGCACCGTGGTACGCCGTCTTCAACGAGTCGACCTGCTCCCAGGTGCCGTCCGCCTCGACCACCAGCACGTCGGCCGGCGCGAGACCGAACGCCTCGGTGCCCGCGCCATCCGGCCGCAGCGCCTCGAACAGCCGGATCGACCCGGGGCGCCCGTCGTCCACCCACCTGCGGTGGATCCGGAGAAGCCAGTCCGCGTACGGGGTGACACCGGGGCCGGGGCGCTCCGGCGGGTCGTCCCAGGTGGCGTGGGGCAGCAGCAGGTCGACCCGGGGCGGGCCCTCGGCCAACAACGCTTCGTAGACCCGGTCGGGGTCGTTGCGGACGTCGACGGTGCAGAGGATGCCGGCGTAGCTGCTGCGAAACGCCGGTTGCCGGAGCAGGGCCAGGGCGCGTCGGACGTGGTCGTGACTGCTGCCGCCGTGGGCGAAGACCCGGTGCCGGTCGTTCGCCGCGCGATCGCCGTCGAACGACACACCGACCCGTACGCCGTACTCGACGAGCAGCCGGCACAGCTCCTCGTCGAGCAGTACGCCGTTGGTCTGCATGCGCAGGTCGAGGAGCGTCCACGGGCTGATCGCCGCCCGTAGCTCGGCGAGCACCTCGCGCAGCCCGGCGGCACCGAGCAGCAGCGGCTCACCCCCGTGCAACACCACGTGCACGGCCGGCAACCCGTGCTCGCGGGCGTGCTCGGCGATGCGCCGTGCGGCGGAACGGGCCGTGGCCGGTGACATCCGCACCGGTCGGTCCCGCCAGGTCTGGTCGGCGTGCTGGTAGACGTAGCAGTGGTCGCAGCTGAGGTCGCACCGGCTGTGCACCTTCAGCACGAACTGGCGGATCCGCCGGCAGGATCCGTCCGTGCCGGGTGCACCGCACCGGCAGGTCATCTGTCAGATGGACGAGTTGAAGGCGGCGACGGCGACGCTGCCGGATGGCACGGACTGGCCCGCGACGACGCGCCTGCGGACCGCCTCGACCAGATCGGCGTGCTCGACGGCGATCCGATCCAGCGGCGTGTGCAGGCTTCGTGCGAGGTCGTCTGGGTCGGGACGGGATGAGCGGGTGGGGGCGTGGTCCACAATGAGTCTCCGGGGGCCCGGGGCGCTGGGGGCGCGAGCGGCGAGATTGGCTCGAACGGCTCTGGTCCGTGACCAGGATAGACAAATATCGACCAAGTGTCACCGTCGGTACAGTCGTCGGCACCACGGGTGGCAGGCCACCGGGACCGACAGAGGAGGAGCGCACATGTGCCGGAGCATCAAGACGCTGAGGGAGCCGTTCACCCCGCAGGTGACCGACGCGGACGTCGAGGCGGCGGCGTTGCAGTACGTCCGGAAGATCTCCGGCTTCCGGGCGCCCGCCGCGCACAACGCCGCCGCGTTCGACGCCGCGGTGGCCGCCGTGGCCGAGGCGACGCGCACCCTGCTCGACCAACTGGTGGTACGGGGCGCCGGCTCGGGCGCCTCGGACCGGCCGGCCACCGCGTCGCACTGATCGCCGGCACGCCCCGACCCGGCCGGCCCCGACCCATCCCGGCCGGCCCGGCCTGACCCTTGCGAGGTCAGGCCGCGGCGAGCACCGGGGCGATCGTGTCGGGCGCCCAGCGCGAGCGGTGGCACTGCGACCAACCCCGGCAACCCGGGTCGCCCAACGTGCAGAGCCGTTTCCGGGTGAGCACCTCACCGTCGTCGGTGTCCCGCACGTCGAAGTGCACCGGACGGACCGTGCCGTCCGGAGCCACGAGCAGGTGCCGACCCGCGTCGAGCGTGTCGTCGCGCAACAGGCAGTTGCGGCCCAGCAGTCGAGCGAGGGCGGCGATGCTGGCGTGCTCGGGGAGCCGCTCGGGCACCCCGTAGACGTCCACCACCGTCGCGAACTCGCCCGGCGCCTCCCAGACGTCGCACACCACCGCGTACGCCGGCAGCCGGGCCGGATCGGCCACCGCCAACGGCATCACCACCCGACCAATGGCCTCGGCCAGCGCCGGGTAGACCTGGACGGGTTGAGCCCCGTCGATTCTCCAGTTCCACAGCTCGGTCATTTCGCCTCCTCGCTGCGTTCGTCCCCACCGGCCTCCGGATCGGGCCTTACTGACGATGGTGGAGGGCATTTGACCCCAGCCGGGCGCAAGTTACCGGTCTGTGACCATTCCGGGCAAAATTTCCCTGAGCGGCATTGCTCGGAGTAGCGGGAAGGTGACAGTTTATCGGGTACGGTGTGCCAACCGCACCACCGCCGCCGCGTGTCCTCACGTTCCTCGCCGACGTCTGCCGGGTGTCACGGCTCGGTCAGCGCAGGACGACCAGGTGCTCGCCACGCGGCAGCAGCTCGCCCACCACGGGAGCGCCGGGCACCTCTCCGGCCACCAGCAGGCCGCCGGAGGTCTGCGCGTCGGCCAGCAGCAGCCGCTCGTCCGCCCCGGCAGAGCCGAAATCGGTCCACGGCGTCACCCACGCCAGGTTGCGTTGGCTGCCGCCGCTGACGTAGCCGTCGCGCAGCGCCTCCCGCGCGCCATCCAGGTACGGCACCCGGGCCGTGTCGATGGCCACCGTGAGCCGACTGGCCCGGGCCAGCTTCGAGGCGTGCCCGAGCAGACCGAACCCGGTCACGTCGGTGCCGCAGCGGATGCCGGCGGCGACCGCCGCGCGCGCGGCGTCCCGGTTGAGCGCGCTCATCGAGGCCACCGCCTGCGGGAAGCTCTCACCGGTGTTCTTGTGCCGGGTGTTCAACACACCCACCCCGAGCGGCTTCGTCAGCGACAGCGGCAGACCGGCCCGCCCGGCGTCCAGGGTGATCAGCTCGTCGGGCCGGACGGTGCCGGTGACCGCCAGCCCGTACTTCGGGCCGTCGTCGTCCACGCTGTGCCCACCCGCCAGGTGGCAGCCGGCCTCCCGCGCCACGTCCTGCCCACCGCGCAGGACCTCGCCCGCCAACTCCATCGGCAGCACGTCGCGCGGCCAGCAGAGCAGGTTGAGCGCCACCAAGGGGGTGCCGCCCATCGCGTACACGTCGGAGAGCGCGTTCGCCGCGGCGATCCGACCCCAGTCGTACGCGTCGTCGACCACCGGAGTGAAGAAGTCGGCGGTGCTGACCAGGCCGGTCCGTTCGTCCAGGCGTACCACCGCCGCGTCGTCGCCGTGGTCCAGCCCGACCAGCAACTCGGCGGTGCCGGTTGCCGGGCCGAGGCCGGCCACCATGATCTCCAACTCACCCGGGGGGATCTTGCAGGCGCAGCCACCGCCGCGGGCGTAACGGGTCAGCCGTACCGGTTCGGTCATTCCCTCATGATCTCGACAACGCGCCACGATCGCTACCGGTGCCGCCCAGACGGTGACCGAAATCGGACCCGCCACGACGATCGTGACCGGTGTTACCGCTCCGTGACCCGCTGAGTTGCATTCCGCCACATCAGGCCGCCTACAGTGGCCGCACCGGGGGTCAACCGACCCCGATCCGGGAGACGACAGGGGACGGTGGACGACGTGACGACGGGCGAACCGCTCATCGTGCTGGACGCGGTCAACAAGTGGTTCGGGCCGCTGCACGTGCTCGACGACGTCTCACTGTCGGTGGGTCGGGGCGAGGTGGTCGTGGTGATCGGCCCGTCCGGCTCCGGCAAGTCGACGCTGTGCCGCACCATCAACCGACTGGAGCCGATCAACTCCGGCACGATCACCTTCGACGGCCAGCAGCTGCCGGCCGAGGGCAAGCCCCTCGCGAAGCTGCGCAGCGAGGTGGGCATGGTCTTCCAGTCCTTCAACCTCTTCGCACACAAGACCATCCTGGAGAACGTCACCCTCGGCCCGATCAAGGTCCGCAAGGAGAAGCCGGCCGCCGCCCGTGAGCGCGGCCTGGCCCTGCTCGACCGGGTCGGCATCGCCAACCAGGCGGACAAGTTCCCGGCCCAGCTCTCCGGCGGGCAGCAGCAGCGGGCCGCCATCGCCCGGGCGCTCGCCATGCAGCCCAAGGCGATGCTGTTCGACGAGCCCACCAGCGCCCTGGACCCGGAGATGGTCGGCGAGGTGCTGGACGTGATGACCTCACTGGCCCGCGACGGCATGACGATGGTCGTGGTCACCCACGAGATGGGCTTCGCCCGGCACGCGGCGAACCGGGTCATCTTCATGGCTGACGGGCAACTGGTCGAGGACGCCCCACCGACGGAGTTCTTCGAGAACCCGCGCAGTGAGCGGGCCCGAGACTTCCTCTCCAAGATCCTCACGCACTAGGCGTCCGTAGTGGAGCGCGCCGCACTCGGTGGGCTCCGTCGAAGAAGGAGAAGAGTATGCGTATCACGCGCGTTGCGGCAGTCGCCGCGGTCGCCGCTCTGGCGCTCGGCCTCACCGCCTGCGGTGGCGACGACGGCGGGGAGGGCACCGGCGCTGGCAGCAAGTCCTTCGCCGCCGGCAGCACCATGGAGAAGCTGAACAAGGCCCAGAAGATCAAGGTCGGCACCAAGTTCGACCAGCCCGGCTTCGGCCTGAAGGGCCTCTCCGGCAAGCCGGAGGGCTTCGACGTCGAGATCGCCAAGATCATCGTCAAGGAGCTCGGCATCCCCGAGGACAAGATCGAGTGGATCGAGGCCCCCTCGAAGGTCCGCGAGGACGTGATCGTCAACGGCACCGTCGACCTCGTCGCGGCGACGTACACGATCAACGACAAGCGCAAGGAGCGGATCGCCTTCGCGGGCCCGTACTACGAGGCCGGCCAGAACATCCTGGTCAAGAAGGACGACACCACCATCACCGGTCCGGACTCGTTCAAGGACGGCACCAAGAAGGTCTGCTCGGTCACCGGCTCCACCCCGGCCGAGAAGATCAAGGAGTACGTCAAGGACGTCGGCACCCAGGTGGTGCTCTTCGACACCTACGACAAGTGCCGTGACGCCCTCAAGGGCGGCCAGGTCGACGCCGTCACCACTGACAACGTCATCCTGCTCGGCTACATCGCCAAGGACGAGGCCTCCTTCAAGCTGGCCGGCAGCAACTTCACCAAGGAGCCGTACGGCATCGGCGTGAAGAAGGAGGACGCGGACTTCCGCAGCTTCATCAACGACACGCTGGACAAGGCGGTCGCCGACGGCAGCTGGAAGAAGGCCTGGGACGACACCGCCGGCAAGTTCGGCGCGGAACTGGGCTCGGCGCCCACCATCAACCGCTACTGATCTGATCCTTCGATCTGGAGGGTGGGGAGGAACACCGACCCGTGAACGTGCTCATCGACAAGTTCGACGTCTTTGCGGGTGGTTTCTGGCTCACCCTCCAGATCTGCGTCCTCGCCGCGATCGGCGCCCTCGTCCTGGGCGCCATCGTGGCGGTACTCCGCATCTCACCGGTGCCGCCGCTGCGCGCGCTCGGCACCTCCTACGTGAACATCTTCCGCAACATGCCGCTGACCGTGGTGATGTTCTTCGCCGCGTTCGGCCTCCCGGCGCTCGGCTCCAACGCGGACTTCCTCCGCATCCCGGTGGTCGACTCGCTGTTCAGCCGGCTCGGCACCGATCTGCCGTACTTCCGGTTCGCGCTGATCGCCCTCGTGCTGTACACGGCCGCGTTCGTCTGTGAGGCGCTGCGGTCCGGCGTCAACGCAGTACCCGCCGGCCAGGCGGAGGCGGCGCGCTCACTGGGCCTGACCTTCGGCCAGAACCTGCGCCACGTGGTGCTGCCCCAGTCCTGGCAGGCGTCGGTGGTGCCACTCGGGTCGGTGATCATCGCGATGATCAAGAACTCGGCGCTGGCCGGTTTCTTCGGAGTCGTCGGCGACCTGTCCGCCACGGCCGACCAGCTCACCGGCGCCGAGGGCTACGCCTTCATCCCGGTCGCCATCGGCATCTCGATCGGCTACCTGATCATGACCGTGCCGCTCGGCGCACTGCTGGACCGGATCGAGAAGCGACAGGCGGTGGCCCGATGAGTCAGCAGACCAGCGTCCTCTACGACGTTCCCGGGCCGCGGCAGCGGCGGATCACCCTGATCAGCAGCATCGTCGCCGGGGTGGTCCTGCTCGTCGGGGCGTACCTCCTGGTCTACCGGCCGCTGGACGAGAAGGGCCAGTTGTCGATGGAGTTGTGGGGTCCGCTCGTCGACCCCTCCAACGAGAACTTCTCCCTGGTGTGGGAACGGATCGGCCTCGGCTTCAAGAACACCCTGATCGCGGCGGCGATGGCCATCGTGGCCTCGCTGGTGGTCGGCACGCTCCTGGCGGTGCTGCGGATCCAGCTCAAGAGCCTGGCCGGTCGCAGGTTCACCGGCCTCGCCACGCCGCTGGCGTACCTCCTGCGCGGGTTGAGCACGCTGCTGTCCGCCATCACCCGGGTCTGCGTCGAGGTGTTCCGCGGCCTGCCGGTGGTGATCACCATCTTCTTCGTGGCCCGCGGCTTCCCCGAGTTCGGCCTCTACTTCGACAATCTCTGGTATCTGGTCATCGGCCTCACCATCTACAACTCGGTGGTGATCGGCGAGATCCTCCGCTCCGGCATGGAGGGGCTGCCGGGCGGTCAGCGGGAGGCCGCCTCCGCCATCGGGCTCTCCCCGATCCAGACCACCTGGATGATCCTGCTGCCGCAGTCCTTCAGGATCATGCTGCCGGCACTGATCAGCCAGCTGGTCGTGGTGCTCAAGGACACGTCGCTCGGGTTCATCATCAGCTACGAGGAGACCCTGAACATCGGCAAGCAGATCATCGGCGTGCTGGGCAACCCGATCCAGGTCTACGTCGTGATCGCCGTGCTCTTCATCGTGGTGAACTACTCGCTGTCGAAGCTCGCCCAGTACGTCCAGCAGCGGCTCGCCAAGGGCCGCAAGACCGCCGACACCCCTGCGCAGAACCCGCCGCCGGCCGCGCTGATCTCCCAGTCCGAAAGCCACGGCACGCCCTTCTGACACCAGCTCGCACGCGGAAGGGCCAGCCCGGCATCGGGCTGGCCCTTCCGTTTTGCTCAGGCGTGACGGCGGACTTCCGGCGTCCTCCTCGGGTGACCCCGACGCCGCTGATCCCCGTGGTGACCGGGCGGCCTCAGCGGGCGATCTCGGTGACCCGGGACTCGCGGACCACTGTCACCCGGATCTGACCCGGATAGGTCAGCTCCTCCTCGATCTGCTTGGCCACGTCCCGAGCCAGCACGGCCGCCCCGATGTCGTCGACGTCGTCCGGCTTGACCATCACCCGGATCTCCCGGCCGGCCTGCATGGCGAAGACCTTGTCCACGCCGAGCTTGCCGGCGGCGATCTCCTCGATCCGCTCCAGTCGCTTGACGTACGCCTCCAGGCTCTCCCGGCGCGCGCCCGGCCGACCGCCGGAGCAGGCGTCGGACGCCTGGGTGAGGACGGCCTCGATGGTCTGCGGGGGCACCTCGTTGTGGTGCGCCTCGATGGCGTGCACCACGTCCTCGTGCTCGCCGTACTTGCGAGCCAGATCCGCGCCGATGATGGCGTGGCTGCCCTCCACCTCGTGGGTGAGCGCCTTGCCGATGTCGTGCAGGAACGCCGACCGCTTGATGAGGGGCACGTCCAGCCGCAGCTCGGCGGCCATGATGCCGGCGATGTGCGCGGTTTCGACCAGGTGCTTGAGCACGTTCTGCCCGTACGAGGTGCGGTAGCGCAGCCGGCCCAGCAGGGTCACCAGCTCCGGGTGGATCTCGGTGATTCCGACCTCGACCAGGGCGTCCTCGGCGGCGCGGAGGCAGAGCTGCTCCACCTCCTGCCGGGCCAGGTCGTAGACCTCCTCGATCCGGTGCGGGTGGATCCGCCCGTCCAGCACCAGCTTCTCCAGCGTCAGCCGGCCCACCTCCCGGCGGACCGGGTCGAAGCAGGAGAGCAACACCGCCTCGGGGGTGTCGTCGATGATCAGGTTGACGCCGGTCACCGACTCGAAGGCGCGGATGTTGCGCCCTTCCCGGCCGATGATCCGCCCCTTCATCTCGTCACCGGGCAGGTGCAGCACGCTGACCACGCTCTCCGCGGTCTGCTCGCTGGCAACCCGCTGGATGGCGTCCACCACGATGTGTCGGGCCCGCTGCTCGGCGGTGTTGCGCGCGTCGGACTCGATGTCGCGTACGAGCAGCGCCGCCTCCCGCTTGGCAGACGTCTCGATCGCCTCGACCAGTTCCAGCCGCGCCGAGTCGGCGGTGAGCCCGGCGACCCGCTCCAACTCGCGACGGCGCACCTCCTCGGACTCGGCCAGCTCGACCTCCCGCTGGGCGAGCGCGGACTCCCGGGCGGCGAGCGCGGCTTTCGCGGCGGTGAGCTGCCGCTCCCGTTCGGCGAACCGCTCCACCTCCTCGGTGTGCATCCGCTCCCGCTCGTCCATCCGGGCGGCCCGACGTTCCACCTCGGCGGCCTGCTCCCGGGTGGTGGCGGCCAGCACCGCGACCTCCCGCTCGCCGCTGCGCCGCGCTGCCGTCCGCAGCTGCTCGGCGTCCGCCTCGGCCTGTTTGTGGGCGCGCTCCAGGACGGTGTCCGCCTCGGCGCGGGCGTCGTCGAGCACCCGGCGCGCCTCGGCGCGGGCCGCCTTCGCCTCCGCCTTCGCCGCAGCCGCCTCGGTACGCGCCGCCGCCGCGGCGGACTTGGCCACGTCGATCGTGCTGTTCGCCTCGTCGGCCGCCGTCCGCAGGGCAGCGAGGGACTGCTCCTGACGGTCCTTCTCGGCGATGAAGGCGGGATCCTCCGGAGCCGGCCCGGCACCCATCCGGCGCATCGTCCGGATGCCCACCAGCACCGCCCCGATCACCACCACCGCGAGGACGAGGACGGCCGCGAGGAGCACGACATCGAAGGCGTTCATGCCGGAACCCCGTCGGGTCTACCGGTGAACCTGTGCCGCCGCCCCGCCATGGCCGCCTCCCCTAACGTCGAGACCGCAGCGACCGTGCCGGGGCACACTCCTGCGGCTGTGGACGCCCGACCGGAGCGGCTGGCCGTGGGTAGCTCTCTCCGCCGGCGGTGCCCGCGGGCAGCGTCGGCGACCGGGTGCAGTTGTCGCGGCGTCCCGGACCGGCCAGTCCGGATCTGCCGCCAAAGGCCGCGGAGTCGGCCAAAGTGATGCTGTCTTGTTACGCGATCTATGTTGTGCGCTTAGCCTGCAATGGTCGGGCAATGTGAGCCTGTATGGCGAGGCTAGGTCTCCGGGGGTGCTCTGGTCAAGGACTCATGATCAAACCCCCCGAACGGAGAGAAGTTGCATCGTCACCCAAAGCAGATGTCGTTGCGGACACCGGGTGACAAAAACCGCGACCTGGCAGGCTCGATTGACATGTCGTACCTGTTCAGGGACGACGACCCAGTGGGCAGAGCGACTTTGTGACAACCATGACGTCGGCACCGACGAACACATCCGCCGTCACCACCGCCACCGTCGTCGCCGCTGCCCCCGCGACCACCACCACCGCCGTCACCACCGCCACTGCCGTCGCCGCTACCGCCGTCACCGCCGCCGCGCCGCGCCGCGCCGCGCCGCGCCGCGCCGCGCCGCGCCAAGATCGTGCTCGATCCAGGATGCAGTGGGGTCGGCGCGCCGGTGAGGCCACTACATCCTGGATCGAGCACGATCAACCGGTCCGCCGTCCCGGTCTGTCCGCGGGGGTCCACCGCCCACACCGGCGGGTGATTGTTGACCTTGCGGTCCTCCCGTACGGTCCGCCCATGATGCGGAAATGGCCCCTGTTCATCGTCGTGCTGATGCTGTCCTTCGGTGTCGTGGTGGCCCTCGGCAGCCAGCGGTCGAGCACCGGTTCGGCAACCCGGGCCGGCGACACGCCCCGACCCGACCCGGGTGAGCGGACGACCACCGGTGATGGACGGGTGAGCTTCACCGCCCCGAAGGGCTGGACGACAGGCCCGTGCCCCCCACGTGGCGACGCGAACTGCGTCCGCCTCTCGCCCAGGGGAGCGGCTGAGGGCGACGCCGTCATCGTGATGGCGAATGAGCGCAACCAGGTCGAGGGCTCGCCGATGGACCTGCTGCTCGCCGACGACGCCTTCCTCGGCGCGCAGTCTCCGTCGATCGAACGGCTCACGCTGGACGGCGCGAAGGTGGCCCGGATGGACCTCTCCGCCCTGCCCACACCAGCCGGCCCTCCTGGCGACAGTGCTGCGGACGCCGACCCCTGGTCAAGCGGCCTGCCGGGGGTCCAGGACGTGCTCGTGGTCGGCGTCCTGCCAGTCGGCACCCACAGTCTCCTGGTCACCTGCGGGCACGGCCGACTGGTGGCGGAGATGCGGGCCGGTTGCGACCTGATCGTGGAGAGCCTGCGCTTTCCCCGCTGAGTCGGCCTCAGCAGGGCGAGGTCGAGGCAGCGACCGGGGAGCACCGACCGCAGCCACCACCGAGCCCCGCCGCCACCACCGAACGACCGTCACCACCGAACGACCGCCATCACTGAGAGCCCCGGCAGCCCCGGCGGGCCGGTCACTCCACCGCGCGGGTGTCGCGGTCCAGGTCACCCTCGGCGTCAGCTAGCGCGTCGGCGTCGATCTGCTCGGCGAACTCGGCCGCCTCAGCGCTCTGCGCGGCAAGCGCGTCCTTAACCGCCCGGATCGCCACGCCCGGCGGGTAGCCCTTGCGGGCCAGCATGCCAACCAGCCGGCGGAAGATCGCGTCGGGCTCACCTCGGGCGGTGCGCAGCTTGCGCTCCACGAGGGCGCGGGCGGTGTCCGCCTCGGTCTCCTCGTCCAGCTCACCCAACGCCTCGGTGGCGACGTCACCGTCGACGCCCTTCCGGCGCAGCTCGTTGGCGAGCGCCCGGCGCGCGAGGCCGCGGCCCGTGTGCCGGCTGGACACCCAGGCTCGGGCGAACGCGGCGTCGTCGATGATGCCGACCTCGTCGTACCGGTCGAGCACCTCGGCCGACACCTGCTCGGAGATGCCCCGCTTGGCCAACGCTCCGGCCAGCTCGGCCCGGGTGCGTGGCCGGACGGCAAGCTGGCGCAGGCAGATCTCGCGGGCGACCTCCGACTCGTCCCGAGGCGTAGGCGCGGGTTCATCCGCCGACGACTCGGCGCGGCGCCCTCGACGGGGGCGCGGCGGGTCAGCGGCGTCGCCCGCACGGGGCGGACTGGCATCCCAGCCCCGCCCCGTGCGGGCGCGTCGTCCTGCCATGGGTCAGCGACCGATCAGAAGTCGACCGGCGGCAGCTCCGGGCCACCGGCGGCGTCACCCGCGCCGACACCGACGCCGAGCTTCTCCAGGATCTTCTTCTCGATCTCGGCGGCCACGTCCGGGTTCTCCTTCAGGAACTCCCGGGCCTTCTCCTTGCCCTGGCCGAGCTGGTCGCCGTCGTACGTGTACCACGCTCCGGACTTGCGGATGATCGCCTGCTCCACGCCGACGTCGATCAGCGAGCCCTCACGCGAGATGCCCTTGCCGTACATGATGTCGAACTCGGCCTGCTTGAACGGCGCGGCGACCTTGTTCTTCACGACCTTGACCCGGGTGCGGTTGCCGACCACGTCGGTGCCGTCCTTGAGGCTCTCGATGCGTCGCACGTCGAGCCGGACCGAGGCGTAGAACTTCAGCGCCCGACCACCGGTGGTGGTCTCCGGGCTGCCGAACATGACGCCGATCTTTTCCCGCAGCTGGTTGATGAAGATCGCCGTGGTGCCGGTGTTGCTGAGCACACCGGTGATCTTCCGCAGCGCCTGGCTCATCAGCCGGGCCTGGAGGCCCACGTGGCTGTCGCCCATCTCGCCCTCGATCTCGGCGCGCGGCACCAGGGCCGCCACCGAGTCGATCACGATGATGTCCAGCGCGCCGGAGCGGATCAGCATGTCCGCGATCTCCAGCGCCTGCTCGCCGGTGTCCGGCTGGGAGACCAGCATCGCGTCGGTGTCGACACCGAGGGCCTTCGCGTACTCCGGGTCGAGCGCGTGCTCGGCGTCGATGAAGGCGGCGATGCCACCGGCCCGCTGGGCGTTGGCCACCGCGTGCAGTGCCACAGTGGTCTTACCGCTGGACTCGGGACCGTAGACCTCGACCACCCGGCCACGTGGCAGACCGCCCACGCCGAGCGCCACGTCGAGCGCGATGGAGCCGGTCGGGATCACGGCGGTCTGGATGACCGGCCGCTCCCCCAGCCGCATCACCGAGCCCTTGCCGAATTGCTTGTCGATCTGAGCGAGAGCAAGGTCGAGTGCCTTCTCCCGGTCAGGCCCTGCTGCCATGGTTGCCACCCCTGCCTTCGCCGGCGTCTTTGCTGAGCTTCGCGTCACGCGGACACGCTAGGCGCTAGGTCCGACAGAAAACCAGCCGACGGGCCGCGAGCTGTGGACGAGCACCCCGCTGTGGACAATAGCCGAACAGGTGTACGACTCGACAGGCGACACGCGGAGGCGACGAAAAGGCTGCTCAGCGTAGTCGGGCAGGCACTCGGTCGGGATACGCGGCGCAGACCGCCCGCCAGACCACGTTCGTCCGCTCGCCTGACGCCAGGGCCTGCTCGATGGTCCGCCCGTCGAGCTGTGACAGCACCTGGTCGCGAGCGATGCTCGCCGCGTAGCCGGGCCCGAACGCCTCCTCCAAGCGCGCCCAGAAGTCGGTCAGCCGCACGTGATCAGCCCTCCTCGTCCGGTGCCCCGGTCGGCACCGGGCGCAACGCTAGCGCCACCAGGGGCACCGCCGCGACCGCCGCGAGCAGGGTGAGCACGGGATAACCGGCGAACTGCATGACAAACCCACTGACCACGGCGGCGGCGGCCCCGGCCAACCCCATGATCAGGTCGGAGAACCCCTGGACGCTCGGTCGCACAGCGGCCGACACCGACTCGGACAGCAGGGTCGAGCCGGCCACCATCGTCCCCGACCAGCCCAACCCGAGCAGGACCAGACCGACCGAGAGCCGAGGCGTGTGGTGCCCGGCGGTGCCGGCGACCGCGCAGGCGGCCAGCAGCAGCCCGACCCCACCGAGGATCACCGCCCGTCGACCGAGCCGGTCGGTGAGCCAACCGACCACCGGGGAGAACGCGTACATGCCCGCGATGTGCAGGCTCAACACGATGCCGACCAGTCGCAACACGTCGGCGTCGGCGTGCGACTCGCCGAGCCGGACCGGGGTCATCGCCATCACCGCCACCATGACCAGGTGACCGACCGCCACGGCGGCGATGCCGAGTCGGGCGGCGGGCTGTCCGCGTACCACCGACCAGGCCGCCCGCATCCCGGCGCCGCGCGGCGCGCGCACCTTGACCGGCGCGGCCGTCGGCGCGGCGGCGGTCGGCGGCACGACGGGCGTGTCGGCCGCCGCGAGCCGCCGCGCGGTGAGCAGCGGGTCGGGCCGGAGCAACCCGAGGAGTACGACGGCAGCCAGCACGAACGCGGCCGAGCTGAACGCGAACGGGCCGGCGAGCGGGGGCAGCCCCCAGCCGGTGGTGATCCGGTCGGCCAGGGCGGCGAAGTTCGGGGCGGCCACCGCGCCGATGGTGGTCGCCCAGACGATCAGGGAGAGCTGCCGCCCTCGCCGGGCCGGCTCGGCGAGGTCCACCGCCGTGTAGCGGGCCTGGAGGTTCGCGGCGGTGCCCCCGCCGAAGAGCAGCATGCCGAGGAAGAGCAGCGGGATCCACCGGGTCACCGCGGACAGCACCACGAGCACGCCGCCGACGGCACCGACCGCGTACGCCACCACCAGCCCCGGTCGCCGCCCGTGCCGCGCCATGATCCGGGTGACCGGGACGGCGAGCAGCGCGGCACCGACCACCCCGGCGCTCTGCGCGACACCGGCCACCGCGGTCCCGGCGATCCGGGCCGCGAGCAGCGCACCCACGGCGATGCCGATGGTCACGCCGATCCCGCCGATGATCTGGGTGGTGAAGAGCAGCCGCAGGGTCCGCCGCTGGATCGACGCGACGTCGGGTCGGGCAGCGGTACGCGGCGCGGTCAGGTCGGTGGCCATCGGCGCTCCTTACGAACGAGGTGACCCCATCCTCGCGCACCACCCCACCCCCCGCCGCCCCGCCGCCCCGCGCCCCGCCGCGCCCCGCCGCCCCGCCGCCCCGCGCCCCGCGCCCCGCCATGATCCGCGCAGTTTCAGGGATGTTGCTGTCTCAACGTGTCCGGAGGCAGCACTTTCCCCGAAACTGCGCGGATCTTGGTCAGGCCTTGACCCGGGTGCGGGTCCTGCGGACCGGGGTGGCACGCCCGGTCGGCGTTGTCGTCAGCCGGCCAGCACGCGCTGGTGCAGAGACGACACCGCCGAGCGGGCCGACACGAACGCGCCGTGCTGCCAGGCCACCTCGTGGCTGAGCCAGTCCCCGGCGAAGTAGACCCGCCCGGCCGGCTGGAGCAACAGGTTGTAGCCGGATGTGCCGTAGCGGGGCGAAGTCCAGGCGCCCTCGATGTAGCGCGTCCGGTCCCAGGCGTGCGAGTACGAGGTGACCAGCTCACTGCGGTACTTGTCACCGTGGATCTTCACACCTTGGGTGACCGCACGCTCCCTGCGCTGCTCGGGCGTGAGCCCGCTGTATGCCCTGGCGTTCGCACCGGTGTTGTAGTAGCCGACGACCAGGCCGCGCTTGCCGTGGAAGCCGTGCGACGGGTACCAGATGTGCGACAGGTCCAGATCGGTCTCCGTGATGCCGCCGTAGATCCGCTGGTCGGTCTCCCACCAGCGGCTGCGGTACTCCAAACCGATCTTGCCAGCGGCGGTGACCGGGAAGTCGGCCAGGGCTGCGGTCACCGCCGTGCCGAGGTTGTGCGGTACGCGGGCCATCAGGTGCGGTGGCAGCGTGGCCACGCAGTAGTCGGCGGTGATCTGTGCCTGCCGGGCACCCTGCCGGTAGGTCACCTCGACGGTGCCGCCCCGGTCGGTCACCCCGGTCACCTCGGCGTCGAGCCGGATCCGGTGCGGGCCCACCGCCTTGGCCAGGGCTCGGGGGATCTGGTCCATGCCGCCGACCGGCTGGAACATCAGCATGGCCTGGTCGTAGCCGAACTCGAAGGAGAAGTACCGACCGACGTTGCTGGCGAAGACGTCGGAGAGCGCCGGGGGCGCACCGAGAGGGCTGCCCACGTCGTTGCCCGCGCCCGGATAGGCGGCGAAGCCCCGACGGCTGGTCCCGGTGTACGCCCATCCGTCGGTGCGTCCGCCGATCGCGCCGAAGCTCTGCAGGAACGCCAGCAGCCGGGTCCGGTCCTCGGCGGTGAGCTGGGCGTCCAACGCGCCCTGGTCGGTCGCCTTCGCCAACAGTTCCGAGACGTAGCCGTACACGTCGGCCTTGGCCGTGCGGTACCGGACCGGCTCGGTCATGCCGGCGGACTCGTTGTAGATCCAGGCGTCGGCGTTCTGGTTGGTGAAGACCTCGACGGGCACCCCGAGTTCCCGGCAGTAGTCCATGGTCACCATCCACTGCGCGATCCGGCCCGGCCCGGCGTTGAAGTAGACCCCGTCGGAGAAGCCCGCACGCTGCGTCCGTCCATCGAGGTCGGTTTCGACATCGCCGCCGCGGATGGTCAGGTTCCGCCCGCCGACGCGGTGCCGCGCCTCCAGGATGGTGCAGCGGTAACCCGCCTTGCCCAACTCGTAGGCGGCGGTGAGACCGGCGATGCCGCCCCCGAGGATGACCACGCTGGCACCCGACCGCCCGGTCAGCGTGAAGTCGGACCGCTCCGGCGGCCGGAATGCCGGGGTGACCGACGCCTCCGCGCTGGGAGCGAGGCCTATCGCGCCCATCGTGGCGAGCATCGCACCGGCACCACCGCTGACTCCCACCGCCCGCAGGAACCCACGCCGGCTGACCGTCGACTGTGTCTGATCGCTCATCACGCCTCCCCTACAAGATCGACTCGCATGAGTCTGCAGAGGATCTGTTACGCGGTTCACGCATCGCCGTTTCCGGCGGGTATCGCCTCGCCACACGACGCGGGCGGCACTTTCCGCCAACCCGGGACGGGGCGATCGCGTTTCGCCCGCTCCGGGCAGGGCGGCTGCGCTCGGCCGACTCCGGGCAAGGTGGCCACGGCCGCCGGCTAGCCGGGCAGGGCGGCTGCGGGCGGCGGCTAGCCGGGCAGGGCGCGGGTGACGACGGTGAGGTCGGCGACCAACCCCTCGTACGCCTTGTCCTGGTCGTCGGCGCGCAGCACCGCGGACGGGTGGATGGTGGCCAGTAGCCGCGCCTGCGGCGCGTCGGCGCGCTTTCCGGCGTTGTCCACCGGCACCTGTTGGAAGTCCTCCGGGTGCTGGGCCGAGGCGGGCCAGGGCAGCAACTCTCCTCGTTGCCGGGTGACCCGGAAGGACGGCCCGAGCAGCGCCTTGGCGGCGGTCGCGCCGAGCACCACCACGATCTCCGGGCGCAACCGGGCGAACTCGGCGACCAACCAGGGTCGACAGGCCGTGATGTGCACCTGGTCGGGGGTCTGGTGGATCCGCCGCTTGCCGCGCTGCTCGAAACGGAAGTGCTTTACGGCATTTGTGAGGTAGAGGTATCCCGGGTCCAGCCCGGCGGCGTCGACGGCACGGCGCAGCAGCCGACCGGCGGGGCCGACGAAGGGCAGCCCCTTCTGGTCCTCCATGTCGCCCGGTTGTTCGCCGACCAACACCACCCGGGCGCTCTCGTCGCCCCGGCCGAAGACCGTTTGCGAGGCGTCCCGATACAGCTCACAGCCCCGACAGCCGCCTGCGGCGGCGCGCAGGGCGTCGATGGTGTCGGCGTCGGGCGGGATGAACCGCTGGGCGCCCGGGGCGTTCCCGGTCTGCTCGGCCATGCCGACTGTTATATACCCGTTCGATGCCCGGTGCCGGTTACGCCCGCCCACGCCGGTGAGGTCGCCGTCCTCGACGAACCGACCCGGCGCGTCAGTATCCGTTTCCGCCGCCGTCCCCGC
The DNA here is from genome assembly GCF_029626145.1 of Micromonospora sp. WMMD961. Classification (NCBI taxonomy): domain Bacteria; kingdom Bacillati; phylum Actinomycetota; class Actinomycetes; order Micromonosporales; family Micromonosporaceae; genus Micromonospora; species Micromonospora sp. WMMD961. Next base: position 1,928,297 of record NZ_JARUBJ010000002.1, on the reverse strand, counting down.
CGGACGCGATAGCGATCAGCACGATGACGATGATGATGATCGCCAACGCCACCGCGATCCAGATGCCCTTGCGTGCCCCACGTGAAGCCATGGTCCCACCTCCGGCGCCCGGCATACCCGTCCCGTCTGCCCCAAATCCCCGCATCCTTGTACTTTCTGCACGAACCGTCGATCCTGCCGACACCGGGACCACTGCGGGCGAGGCCGGTCAGGTAGGGAAGCCCGGAGGTGGGGCGGGGTTGGCGGCGTGGGCCAGGGCGGCGGCCAGGGGCGCCAGGTCGTCGAGGTCCAGCGAGCTGACCGTGACGCGCACGGCGGGCGGGGCGGCGATCCGGTAGAGCGCCCCGGGGGCCACCGCCCAGCCGGCGTCGCGCAACGCGGTGACCGCGCTGGTCTCGTCCGGCACCGGCAGCCAGACGTTGATGCCGCTGCGGCCGTGCGCCGGCAGGCCATGCTCCGCCAGCGCGGTCAGCAGCCCGTCCCGCCGCTGCTCGTAGCTCCGCGCCGCCCGACGCACCAGCTCGTCCACCGCCGGGTCCCGCCAGAGGGCGAGGACCAGCCGTTGCAGCACGGTGGAGACCCAGCCGGCGCCGACTCGCGTCCGGCCCGCCACCCGGGCCACCGTGGTCTCGTCGCCGACCAGCACCGCGAGCCGCAGGTCCGGGCCGAAGGGTTTGCTCACCGAACGCAGGAAGGCCCAGCTCGCGGTCGCACCGGCGAGCGGGTGCAGGGGTACGCGGGCCAGCTCGGCGGCGTGGTCGTCCTCGATCAATAGCAGGTCCCGCCGGCCGGCGAGCAGCGTCCGCAGCGCCTCGGCACGCGCTGCGGAGACAGCCGCGCCGGTCGGGTTCTGGGCTCGGCTGGTGACCACCAGGGCGCGCGCTCCGGCGGCGAGCGCGGCGGCCACCCCGGCCACCAACGGCCCCTCGTCGTCCACGGGCACACCGATCGGGCGCAGCCCCAGCGCGGCCACCAGGTCGAGCAGGTTGGCCCAGCCCGGGTCCTCCACCGCGACCGCGTCGCCGGGGCGCAGGTGGGCGCCGAGCAACCGTTCGATGCCGTCGAGCGCGCCGCCGGCGAGGGTCAACTCCCCGGCGGGCACGCCGTCGGCGGCCAGTCGGGCCCGGGCCACCTCGGCCAGCTCGGGCAGCACTCCGGCGTCGAAGTAGCTGACCGACGGGCCACCGTCGGCGGCGAGTGCCGCCAGGTGCGGGCCGAGTGGAGGAAGCAGCCGGGGGTCGGGTTCGCCCCGGGACAGGTCCCGGGCTCCGGGCAGCGGCGGAGGGCGTAACGCGGAGCGGCGGGCGGCCACCGGTGGGCGGGGGCGCACTCGGGTGCCGTGCCGCCCGGCGGTGACGAGCAGGCCGCGCTGGCGTAGCTCCTGGTAGGCACGAGCGACGGTGGCGGGGCTGACCCCGAGCTGGGCGGCGAGGGCCCGCACCGGCGGCAGGGCGGCCCCCGGCGACAGGGCCCCGGTGCGGATGCCCGACTCGACGCTGGCCGAAATCTCGACGGCTGTCGCGCCGGAGAGCTGATAGCGTGCTGACACAAAACAGAGATCGTACTAGAACAAAGGGGCGCGCATGTATCCACCCACCGCCCGGACCACCCCCCACCGTTCCCGGGACAAGATGAGCTACGACGAGGCCGCCGCCCACGCCGTGCTCGACGAGGCGTACGACTGCGCGCTCGGCTTCACCGTCGACGGCCAGCCACGCGTGCTGCCCACCCTGCACGTACGCGTCGGCGACACCCTCTACCTGCACGGCTCCACCGGCAGTCGGCCGCTGCTCGCCGCGCGGGGCGACGGACTGCCGGTCTGCGTAGCGGTGACGGTGCTCGACGGGCTGGTCTACGCCCGTTCCCAGTTCCACCACAGCGCCAACTACCGCTCGGTCGTCGCGCACGGCACCGCCCGACTGGTCACCGACGAGCGGGAGAAGCTCGCCATGCTCACCGCGCTGGTGGAGAAGGTCGGCGCGGGACGCAGCACCGACACCCGCCCACCCAGTCGCCGCGAGTTGGCCGAGACCGCAGTGCTGGCGTTGCCCCTGCGCGAGGTGTCCGTCCGGGCCCGCAGCGGCGGGGTTCGCGACGACGAGGCCGACCTGCACCTGCCGCACTGGGCAGGCGTGCTGCCGCTGCGGCTGACCGCCGGTCAACCCGAGCCGGACGCCGGGGTCAGCGCACCACTGCCGGCGTTCCTGCGGACGACTCACACGCCCTGGCACGACCCGGTGCCGCTGCACGGCGAGCACGTCCGGCTGGAGCCACTGGAGGTGGCGCACACCGACGAGCTGCACGCCGCCACCGCGGACCCGGAGGTGTGGCGGCACCTCAGCGTCGCCGCGCCCACCGCCCCCGCCGAAACCGCCGAGGTGATCGGCGCCGCCCTGGCCGCCCAGCACCGGGGCGAGCAGGTGGCCTGGGTGCAACGGTGCGCGGCGACCGGCGCGGTGGTGGGCAGCACGTCCTACTACGAGATCGACCCGCAGCGGCGGGCGGTGGCGATCGGGCACACCTTCCTCGGCCGGCCCTGGTGGCGTACCGGGATCAACACCGAGGCGAAGCTGCTGCTGCTCGGCCGGGCCTTCGACGAGCTGGGCGCGGTACGGGTCACCTGGCACACCGACATCCGCAACGTTCGCTCCCAGGCCGCGATCGAACGGCTCGGCGCGACCCGGGAAGGGGTCCTGCGGATGCACCGGCAACGCCCGGACGGCTCCTGGCGGGACACCGTCCAGTACGCGATGACCGTCGACGAGTGGCCGAACGCACAGGTCAGGCTGCGGGAAAGACTTCGCCGTACGGCACCGGTGGCGTGATGATGGCGGGCGTGCTGGGGATCACCGACATCTGGACGTACGTGCTGGGCACCGTGGCCATCATCCTGCTGCCCGGGCCGAACTCACTCTTCGTGCTCTCGACCTCGGCGAAACGAGGTGTCGCGGTCGGCTACCGGGCCGCGGGGGGCGTGTTCGTCGGCGACGGGGTGCTGATGGTCCTCTCCGCCGCCGGGGTGGCGTCGTTGCTCAAGGCGTACCCGCCGCTGTTCCTGGTGATCAAGTACGCCGGTGCCGCGTACCTCGGTTATGTCGGGGTGACCATGCTGCTCGGCGCCGTGCGGCGCTGGCGCGACCGCAACGACCCGAGCACGCCGCGGCTCATCGACGCCGCGGAGCCGGCGGCGATGCGCAGCCCGTTCCGCAAGGCGCTGGTGATCAGCCTGCTGAATCCGAAGGCGATCCTGTTCTTCATCTCGTTCTTCATCCAGTTCGTCGACCCCGGGTACGCCTGGCCGGCGCTGTCGTTCCTGCTCCTCGGGCTGATCGCGCAGGTGACCAGCGCGCTCTACCTGACCGCGTTGATCTTCGCGGGCACCTTCCTGGCCGCCCAGTTCCGCCAACGCCGCCGCCTGGCTGCCGGCGGCACCACCGCGGTGGCCGCCCTCTTCCTGGCCTTCAGCCTCAAGCTGGCCACCGCCACCGCCGGCTGACCGTCGACGTCGACCCCGATGGCCGCGTCGATCATGGACTTGTGGTGCCCCCCAAAAGGGGTGAAGCAGGATTTTCCTCCCACCACAACTCCATGATCGACGGGGTTGGCGGACCCTAGGCCCGGGGCGGGGCTGTTAGGTGCCGTCGCCGCCGGAACCGCCGCCGACACCTGCGCCGCCGGCGGTGCCGCCCAGGCCGTAGCCGGGGCGGATCGGCTCGTCGGGGTGGCGGCTGACGTGGGCCGACCCGGCGATCTGCGCGGACCAGTCGGCGTGCGCGGCAGCGGCGGCGTGCCGGTTGATCGCCTGGCGGATCCAACCGTCCACGGTGGCGACCCAGTCCCGCCGGTCGGCGTCCTCGTGCCAGATCCGGAACCGACTGATGCTCTGGTGGGTGATGCCGGCCAGCGCCAGCCGTCGATCCATCCAGAGGATCGCCTCCAGACCCGCCGAATTGGTCACGAAGATCACCTCAAGCTCGGTGATCGGGCCGGCGTAGAGCGGCCCCACCCAGTAGCCCCAACGCTGGTGCAGGGGCAGGGTGTGCTCCACCCCGGGCAGCCCACCCTGCTGCAACCCCGCCTGGCGGATCGAGAAACCGAGCGTGTCCAACGCCGCGAACACGTGCTGCTGGGTGGGGATCGGGTGCACGAAGACGGGCACCATCGCACCCTGGTCGAGATCGGGGTCGACGGACACCTCGGTCCGCAGACCCATCCGCAGGCTCAGCAGCGGCACCCCACCGAAGGTCGTCACCGGGGTCTCCCAGGGCAGCGGGAGCGCGAAGTCGACAGCCCGCCGCCGCCCGGCCGGCACGACGAACCGACCGGCGATCGGCACCTGGTGGAACTGCACGAGGCATCGGGCCGCGGCCGGGTCGTCCGGTTCGACAGTGGTGACCAAACCGAGCCGGATGTGCCGGACCAGCACGTCCTCCGGCCCGGCCGCGAGGGTCACCCGCCCCGGCAGGCGCAGGCCCGGCCGGGTGCTCGGGTTGGGGAGCGTGGTCTGCACGGACAGCCCGGTCCAACCGGACTCCCGGGACACCCCCGTCAGCCGCACCGCGCGCCCCCTCCCGATGCGAGGCACCGCCGCCCCGCACCAGCCGCGCCTACCCGGTCCCGGGGGCCTCAAGCCCGGCAGCGCCGACCCGGCCGCACCACATCCGCGCGGCCGGGTCGGCAGGTCAGCGCAGGCGCCGCCCGCGCGGAACCGTGTCGGTCTCGTCGTCGAACTCGCCGATGACCTCCTCCAGGAGGTCCTCCAGAGCCACGAAACCGATCGGTCGAGCCGGGCCACCGCCGTTGCGCACCAACGCGAGCTGCGACTGCCGAGCCCGCATCGCCGCCACCGCCTCGGTGACCGAGGACGTCGCGGGCAGGGTGAACGCGGGGGTCATCAACTCGCCGGCGGTCGCGACGCGGCCGGTGGTGACCACCCGTACCGCCTCCCGGACGTGCACCAGGCCACAGACGTCGCCCTGCTCGTCCAGCACCGCCAGCCGAGACCGGCCGCTGTCCCGGCTGACCTCCTCGATCCGCCCGGCCGGGTCGTCCCGACGGACCGTGACCATCGTGGCGAACGGTTCCATCACCTGCGCCACCGACGTCCCCTGCAACTCCAGCATGCTCGTCAACAACTGGTGCTGCTCCGCGCCGAGCAGCCCGTGCTCGCGGGACTGCTCCAGCAGGATCCGCAGCTCGTCCGGGCCGTGCACCTGGGCGAGCTGATCCTGCTGGTTCACCCCGAACAGCCGCAGGATCGCGTTGGCCAGGGCGTTCAGCGCGGACAGCACCGGCCGCGAGACCCGGGCGAAGGCGCGGAACGGCAACGCGAGCAGCGTCGCCGAGCGCTCCGCGTCGGTGATCGCCCAGGACTTCGGCGCCATCTCCCCCACCACCAGGTGCAGGAAGGTGACCACGCCGAGAGCGAAGACCAGGGCGATCAGGTGGCTGGCCGCGTCCGGCAGGCCCACCGCGTGCAGCAGTGGGCTGAGCAGGTGCTCGATCGCCGGCTCGGCCAGCGCGCCGAGACCCAGGGTGCACAGCGTGATGCCGAGCTGCGCGCCGGCCAACATCAGCGACAACTCGCGGACGCCGTCCAACGCGGCACGTGCCGCCCGGCCGCCGTTCGCCGCCGCCTGCTCCAGGCGGTAGCGCTTGCTCGCCACCAGGGCGAACTCGGCGGCCACGAAGAACCCGTTCAGCGCCAGCAGGATCACCGAACTGAACAGCGCGATCCCGGGGCTCACGCGGTCACCTCCGGCTTGGTGAGCTGCAGCCGCACCGAATCGGCCACGTGCCGATCCACGGCCAGCACCTCGACCAACGCGCGGGGCTCCGCGTCGTTGGCCTCGCCGTCCGCGCCGTCCGGCAGCAGGCTGATCTCCAGGCGGTCACCGACCTCCGGCACCCGGCCCAGTTCCCGCATCACCAACCCGGACAGGGTGTCGTACTCCGGTGCCTCGGGCAGGGCGATGCCGGTGCTGTCGGCGACCTCGTCGATCCGCCAGCGCGCCGGCACCACCCAGGACCCGTCGTCCTGTCGGGCGGGCGCCCGCTCCGGTGGGTCGTCCTCATCCCGGATCGGGCCGACCAGCTCCTCGGCGATGTCCTCCAGGGTGATGACGCCGGCGAAGCCGCCGTACTCGTCGACCACGCACGCCATCTGCCGGTGCCCGGACCGCAGGCGGTCCAGCACCGTGGGCAGAGGCAACGTCTCCGGCACGAGCAACGGCGGCCCGGCCACCGCGCTCACCGGAGTGGTCGCCCGCTCCTGCGGGGGTACGCCGAGCACGTCGGCGATGCCGACGACGCCGATCAGGTCGTCGACGCCCTCCGCACCGCGAACCGGGAAGCGGGAGTGGCCGGTGTCCAGCAGCTCGACCACCCGGCTGACCGGCTCGTGCGCCCGTACGGTGTGCACGTCGACGCGGGGCACCATGGCCTCCCCGGCGGTCAACTCCCGGAAGTCCAGACCTCGGTCGAGCAGCGTGGACATCTCGGCGTCGAGGCTGCCCTCCTCGCGGGACTCGGCGATGATCTGTTCCAGGTCCGCCGGAGTGGCGCCGCTGGGCAGCTCCTCGATCGGCTCGATGCCGACCCGGCGGAGCAGCCGGATCGACGCCCGGTCGAAGAGCCGGATCAGCGGCCCGGCGACGGCCAGGTAGATCAGGGTGGACCGGCTCAGCGCCCGGGCCAGTTGCTCGGCCCGTGCGATGGCCAGGTTCTTCGGGGCCAGCTCGCCGAGGACCATCTGCACGACGGTGGCGATGACCAGGGCCAACGCCACCGAGAGCGGAAGGCTGACCGCCTCGCTGACGCCCGCCACGCCGAGCAGGTCGGCGAGGCCACCGCCCAGGTACGGCTCGGCGACGTATCCGACGAGCAGGGCGGTGACGGTGATACCGAGTTGGGCACCGGAGAGCATGAAGGAGAGCCGGCTGGTGACGGTCAGGGCCCGGGCGGCGGCGGCGTCGCCGTCATCGGCGAGCTGACGCAGCTTGCCCCGGTCCACGGCGACGTAGCCGAACTCCTGCGCCACGAAGTAACCGGTGGCGGCAGTGAGAACAACGATCAAGAGAAGACCGACGACGATCAACACGGGTCGCTCAGGGCTCCCGGGGTCGTCGGTACGGGAATATGCCGGGCACGACCCGGCTGGCTACTGCTGCCCTCCTGGGCAGAAGAGTCGATCATGCCGCCATTTTATCGGTGCTGGCTGGGACTCCGCTGAGGGTGGGCCGAAGGGGCGGATCGTCCGGTTCACCGAGCCTGCCCGGGCCGTCCCGCCGGGCCTCCCTGGGCCGTCACGCCGGACCTCCTGGGCCGTCACGCCGGACCCGTCGAACCGCCGCCCGATCCGCGTTCGGCCAGCTCATCGGCATCCAGCAGGCTCCGGTCGAGCCGCCCCGACCGGTACGCTGCCCGCCCGATCATCTGGGCCGCCACGGGCGCGGTCGCCAACTGGAAGACCGCCACCAGCAGGATCATGCCCAGATCCGCCGGCGACCGCAGCCGCAACCCGATGCCCAGCAGCAGCAGGAGCACCCCGAGCACCTGCGGCTTGGTGGCCGCGTGCATCCGGGACAGCGCATCCGGGAACCGCAGTACGCCGATCCCGGCGGCCAGGCCGAGCAGCGCGCCGGCCACCAGGCAGAACGCGCCGAGCCAGTCCGCGATCGTCGCGATCACTGCTGCTCCCGCACGGCGAAGCGGACCAGCGACACCGAGCCCACGAAGCCGAGCAGCGAGAGCACGACCAGCACCGGCAGGGTGGTGGCGTGCCGGTTGACCGCCGCCTCGGCGCCCACCGCGCCGATCATCGTGGCGAGCAGCATGTCCGCGGCGATCACCCGGTCCACCAGCGACGGGCCGCGGTAGAGGCGGAGCAGCGCGAGCAGCGCGGTCACCGACAACAGAGCGGTGAGGACGACGGCCAGGAACGTGGTCACGGGCGGGTTCCCTTCTCGGACGAGTCGGTCTCGACGCGGCGCAGTTCGGCGGCGGAGCCCACCGCACGGATGATGCGTCGTTCCACGGCGAGCGTGCGTTTCCGGGCCACGCCCAGGTCCCCCGGGCCGTGGGAGTCCAGGAAGTGCAGGTAGAGCGTTCCGGAGTCCCGATCCACCTCGAGGACCAGCGTGCCCGGCACCAACGACACCGCCTCGGCGGTGAGCGCCAGGTTCAGGTCGGTGGGCACCCGCAACCGGACCGCGATGATGGCCCCGCGCGGCCGGTAGCCGGGCTGAACGGCGATCCGGGCGATGTGCAGGCTCGCGTTGACCAGTTCGACGACGAACCGACCCGCGAACACCAGCAGCGCCCACGGTCGCAACCGGCCACCGAAGCTGACCGCCGGCAGCGGGAAGAACACCAGCACCGCGCCACCCACCAGCAGGCCACCGACCAGGTTGGCCCAGTTGACGTCGCCCCAGAGCAGGTTCCAGACCACCACCAGCCACCCGAGCGCCACCACCTGGTCGCGCCAGCGCCCGAGCCGGCCCCGCCCCACCACGGCAGGCCTGGGGGCGTCGGGAGCCGGCTCGGAGTGGCCGGTCACGGCACACCGCCCGGCAGCACGGCACGCACGTACGGGGTACGCAGCCGGAGGTCCGCAGCCGCATCGGCGGTGACGTCGAAGAGTGGTCCGGCCAGCACGGTCAACGCCAGCCCGAGGGCGACCAGCGCCACGGTGGCGCCCACCATCAGTCTCGGCAACCGGACGACGGGCTCGCTGGTGGCCAGCCGGGGCGCGCGCCAGAAGGCGATGTTCCACACCCGGGACGCCACGTAGAGGGTGAGCAGGCTGGTCAACGTGCCGGCGGCCACCAGCACCCCGGGCAGTGGCCCGCCAGCCGCCACCCCGGCCTGGAGCAGCCCGAGCTTGCCGAGGAAACCGGAGAACGGCGGCACCCCGGCGAGGTTCATGGCCGGGACGAAGAACAACACCCCGAGCAGCGGCGCCACCCGGGCCAACCCTCCGATGCGGCGCAGGTCGGTACTGCCGGCGCGCTCCTCGACCAGTCCGGCGACCAGGAACAGCGTGGTCTGGATGGTGATGTGGTGCACCACGTAGAAGATCGCGCCGGAGAGCCCGGCGGCGGTACTCAACGCCACCCCGAAGATCATGTAGCCGATGTGGCTGACCAGGGTGAACGAGAAGAGCCGTTTCAGGTCGGACTGGGCCACCGCGCCGAGGATGCCGACCACCATGGTCAGCCCGGCGACGACCATGAGCAACGTGTCCGCCTGCCCGCCCGGAAACAGCAACGTCTCGGTACGGATGATCGCGTACACGCCCACCTTGGTGAGCAGACCCGCGAAGACGGCCGTGACCGGGGCCGGAGCGGTGGGGTAGCTGTCCGGCAGCCAGGCCGACAGGGGAAAGACCGCCGCCTTGATCGCGAAGGCCAGCAACAACATCAGCTCCAGGGCCAGTCGGACACCGTCGGGCAGGTCGTCGAGGCGCTGGGCGAGCTGGGCGAGGTTGAGCGTGCCGGTGGCCGCGTACACCAGGCCCACCGCCGTCAGGAACATCATCGAGGACAAGATGCTGACCACCACGTACGTCGACCCGGTCCGGATCCGGGTCTCGGTGCCGCCCAGCGTGATCAGCACGAAGCTCGCGGCCAGCAGGATCTCGAAGCCGACGAAGAGGTTGAACAGGTCACCGGCCAGGAACGCGTTGGTGACGCCGGCGGTGAGCACCAGGTACGTCGGGTGGAAGATCGACACCGGTGAGCTCTCGCTCGTCTCGCTGCGACCCTGGCCGATCGAGTACAGCAGCACACAGAGTGTCACCGCCGAGGACACCACCAGCATCAGCGCGGCCAGTTGGTCGGCCACCAGGACGATGCCGACCGGCGCCGGCCACGCCCCGACCGCCACCACCACCGGCCCGTGCCGGTACGCCTGCACCAGCAGCAGCACCGCCACCGTGAGGGTGCCGCTCAGACACAGCACGCTGATCGCGCGCTGCAGTCGGGGCTTCCCGGCCAGTAACAGGGTCAGCGCCGCACCGAGCAGCGGCACCACCACCGGCAGCGGCACCAGGCTGCTCATCGCGACTCGTCCCCGCGTCGTAACCGTCGGCGGGCCGGCTCGGGGTCGACCTGCTCCGGGTCACCGTTCGGGCCCTCGCCACCGTGATCGACCGCGCCCATCTCGTTGCGCCCGGCCCGGCGGATGATCTGCCGGTCCTCCAGGTCGTCAGGCACCTCGTCGTCACCGGAGAGATACCAGCTGCGGTACGCCACCGCGAGCAGGAACGCGGTGAACCCGAAGGTGATCACGATGGAGGTCAACACCATCGCCTGCGGCAGCGGGTCGCTCATCCGCTCCACCGGCCCGGTGCCGACGATCGGCGCCCCACCCGACCGACCGCCGAACAGGATCAACAGGTTCACCCCGTTTCCGAGCATGACCACCCCGAGCAGGATCCGGGTCAGGCTGCGCTCCAACAGCAGGATCACCCCACACCCGACCAGCACCGCGACGGCCAGCACCAGCACCAACGTCGGCCGCGCACCACTCGCTGTCACCGTGCCACCTCTGTTCGCGACTGCGGGGCTCGCAAACCCGGCTCACTCCTCGCGCTCACGGTCGATCTCCCTTGTCGACGGCCAACCCGCCGGTGGACGTTCCAGTGGCCTCGATGTGCCGGTCCACCTCGGCGCCGAGGCTGCGCAGGATGTCCAGCACCAACCCGATCACGACCAGGTACACGCCGATGTCGAAGAAGAGCGACGTGACCAGATGAGCGTCACCGACCAGGGGCAGGACGCGGTCGACCTTCGCGCTCTCCAGCACCGACCCGCCGACCAGCAGCGCCACCACGCCACTGCCCACCGCCACGGCCAGCCCGGCGCCGAGAATCGCGCCGGCGCCGATCGGGGCCGCCTCGGTCAGCTCGTACCGGCCACCGGCCAGATAGCGGACCACCAGGGCCAGACCCGCTACCAGCCCACCGGCGAACCCGCCGCCCGGCGCGTTGTGCCCGGAGAAGAGCAGGAACAGCGAGAACAGCACCACGGTGTGGAAGATCAGCCGGATGACCACCTCCAACACGATCGAGCGGCGTTCCTCGTAGAGAGTGGGCCCACCGCGCAGCCAGACCGGCCGGTCGCGTGCACCCACCCGCTGGTCGGACTCGGGCCGACGCGGCCGCGGCCCGGTGCGGGAGCGCTCGAAGATCAGGCTGGCCACCCCGGTAGCGGCCACCACCAACACCGCCAGCTCGCCCATCGTGTCCCAGGCCCGGATGTCGACAAGGGTCACGTTGACCACGTTGCGGCCGTACCCCTGCACAACCGCCAGATCCGGGAAGGCGGCGGAGATGTCCGGTGCCCGGCGGGCGCCGACGGCGGCGAGGGCCAACCCGGCGGCCACCACTCCCGCCGCCACCCCGATGACCCGACGGGCCCAGCGGGTACGACGCAGCGGACGGGCCGAGAACCGCTCCGGCAGGCGACGCAGCACCAGCACGAAGACCGCGATCGTCGCGGTCTCCACCAGAAACTGGGTCAGCGCCAGATCGGGTGCTCCGTGCAGGACGAACAGCATCGCCGTGCCGTAGCCGGTCATCCCCACCAGCAGCATCGCCGTCAGACGGCGACGGGCACCGACCGCCAGCACCGCGGCGACCGCGATCACCACGACGACCACCGGTTGCAGCAGGCTGTCCCAGAGCGGGATCCTCGCCCGCCACGGGCCGGCGGAGAGCATCGCCGTACCGGGCACCAGCACCAGGGCGAGCAGGATGATGGCCAGATACTGCGGCAGGGAACCACGCTGGGTCGCGCCGGTGACTTCGATGGCCAGCCGGTCCAACCGGCCCACGATCCACTCGTACCCCTGGTTGCCGCTCACCGGCGCGCGCAGCCGGGCCAGCACCGGGGCGAACGGGCCGCGCAGGGCGAAGAGCAGGCCACCGCCGACGAGCGCCACGACGGACAGGCCGAGCGCCGGAGTCGGCCCGGACCAGAGCGCCAGGTGCGCGTCCACCTCACCGAGCAGATCGGCGTACGGGCTCAACAGCTCGTCCAACACGCTCGCGGCCGGGCCGGCGAGGAGACCGACCCCGGCGAGCACCGCCGGCGGGACCAGCATCGATGCGGCGACCGGTCCCGGTCGGACCGGTGCCACGCCCGGCCGGTCGGCGAACGCGCCCCAGAGGAAGCGTGCGCTGTACGCGACGGTGAGCACCGTCCCGACGACCAGACCGCTGAGGAGCACCGGCTGGTGGGTGAACGCCGCGAACACCGCCTCCTTGGACACGAAGCCGACCAGCGGCGGCACGCCGGCCATCGACGCCGCGGCCAGCACCGCCACCACGAACAGCGACCTGGACCAGCGCCGCAGTCCGGTCAACTCGCGCAGGTCACGGGTGCCGGCACCGTGGTCGATGATGCCGACGACCAGGAACAGCGCCGCCTTGAACAGCGCGTGCGCCAGCAGCATCGCCACGCCGGCCAGGGCCGCGTCGGGGGTGCCCGACCCGGTGACCGCGACCAGCAGACCGAGCTGACTGACCGTCCCGTACGCCAGCAGCAGTTTCAGATCGGTCTGCCGCAGTGCCGCCCAACCGCCGACGAGCATTGTCGCCACGCCGGCGACCTGCACCACCGGCCGCCACGGGCCGACCGTGGCGAGCACCGGCGCGAGCAGCCCGACCAGGTAGACGCCGCCCTTGACCATCGCGGCGGCGTGCAGGTACGCGCTGACCGGCGTGGGGGCCGCCATCGCGACCGGTAGCCAGGAGTTGAACGGCAGCACCGCCGACTTGGACAGCGCGCCGGCCAGGATCAGCAGCACGGCGCCGACCAGGTACCCGCCGCCGGGCAGCGGCTGGGTGCTGAGCTCCGACCAGCGGTAGGTGCCGGCGTGCTCGCCCAGCATGATGAACCCGACCAGCATGGCGAGCCCGCCCAGCGTGGTGACCGTCAACGCCTGCGCCGCCGCCCACCGGCTGGACCGCCGTTCGGTGCTGTGCCCGATCAGCAGGTACGAGAAGATCGTGGTCAGCTCCCAACCGACGTAGAGCAGCAGCAGGTCGTCGGCGAAGACCAGGACGAGCATCGCGCCGGCGAAGGCCACCAGGACCCCGGCGAACTGCGCCATTCCGGTGGAGCCGGTACTGAAGTAGCGGGCGCTGTAGACCAGGACCAGCGCGCCGACGCCGCCGATCAGCAGTGTCATCAGCCAGGACAGCGTGGTGAGCCGCAGCGCGATGTCCAGACCCAACTGCTGGATCCACGGGTACGTCTCGACCACCGCCCCGCCGTCGCCGACGTCCGGGGTGCGGGCCACCGCCCAGCAGAACGCGGCGGCGGGCGCCAGCGCCAGCGCATAGCACGCGCTCGAACCCCACCACCGGACAAGCAGCGGTGCGGCGAGAGCCGCCGCGAGGTGGAGGACGAGCAGTACCAGCACCTGCGCTCCCGATCGAGGTGGCCGACGCCCGTACAGCGGTGGCGCCTAGCAGCGATCAGACGCCAGTTCATCGCCCTCCGGGCGGTTTTGCCGGAATTCGTCCGCAGTCCACCCACCCAGCTCCGCGTCGATCATGGAGTAGTGGTGTCCATCTTGATCGGAAAAGAACGCTTTTGTCACCCACCACAACTCCATGATCGACCGGGCGGAGGGGGGTGGGCGGGGGGTCAGTGCTGGAGGGCGTTGCTGAGGGGTTTGGTGTCGTCCGGGGTGGGGCGGTTGCGGTGGAGCTCGGCAAGTAGGTCCGGACGGCCGAGTTGGCGCGCGACCCGATCGACGACCCGCTCCGCCACGGCCAGCGACCGCACCGAGAGCAACCGGCCACGGCTCTCCCGACGCAGCACGAAGTAGTGGACGGCGACGCGAACCTGGCCGCGATCGGCCGCACTCGCCTGGGCGGTGCAGAGGACCAACTCCCGTAGACAGCGGGCGAGGCGTTCGGCGAGCTCCAGCTCGGGGCCGTGCAGACCACCACGGAGCGCGGCAAGATGACTGTCAACCTTGCGAATCAGCACGTCGGTGCCCGGTTCGACGGTGCGCTGCTCGCCGGCCATCAAATCCCCTCACCCCGGTTCGCGTTGCGAGTGAAGTTACTTTATGTTGCTCCGTGGAAGCAAGCAGTTAAGTGAGACTTAACGTATTAAGCGCACGTTCCACGCTTTTTCCTTTACTCGGGCACATTCCGCATCGGGTCGCTCGTGGATGTCGTACCGGCGGGGCACGATGGACCGGTGACCGGGGCAGACGCAGACGCCCGCACGGTGCTCGCCGGGTTCGGTCCGGCCACCCGTGCCTGGTTCGACGCGGCCTTCGCCGCGCCCACCGCCGCCCAGACCGGCGCCTGGCGGTCCGTCGCCGCCGGCCGCAACGCCCTCGTCGTGGCACCCACCGGCTCGGGCAAGACGCTCGCGGCCTTCCTCTGGTCACTGGACCGGCTCGCCCGCGAACCGGCACCGACCGAGGCCCGCCAGCGGTGTCGAGTGCTCTACGTCAGCCCACTCAAGGCCCTCGCCGTCGACGTCGAACGCAACCTGCGCGCCCCGCTGGCCGGGATCCGGCAGGCGGCGACCCGGCTGGGCGTCGCACCGCCCGACATCACCGTCGGCATGCGCACCGGCGACACACCGGCCGACGAGCGACGAGCCTTCGCCCGCACCCCACCGGACATCCTCATCACCACACCCGAGTCGCTGTTCCTGCTGCTCACGTCCGCCGCCCGCGATTCGCTGCGCGGCGTCCAGACGGTGATCGTCGACGAGGTGCACGCGGTGGCCGGCAGCAAACGTGGCGCCCACCTCGCCCTCTCCCTCGAACGCCTCGACGAGCTGCTGCCCGCCCCGGCGCAACGCATCGGGCTCTCCGCCACCGTCCGGCCGATCGACGCCTGCGCGCAGTTCCTCGGCGGCGCCCGCCCGGTCGACGTGGTGCAACCGGCCACCCCGAAGACCATCGAGGTCAGCGTTCAGGTCCCGGTGGAGGACATGACCCGCCTCGACGAGCAGGAGCAGCCACCGGAGGACGACCTCGGCGGCCCCGGCCCGCGTCGCGCCTCGATCTGGCCGGCCGTCGAGGAGCGGGTCTTCACCCTCATCGGGCAGCACCGCTCGACCATCGTCTTCACCAACTCCCGCCGCAGCGCCGAGCGCCTCTGCGCCCGGCTCAACGAGCTGGCCGCCGAAGAGGCCGCATCCTCATCGGCCGAGAGCGCGCTCGGCGTACCGGAGGGGTTGTCGGCCGGCGACGACCTGGCGGCCGACCGCGACCCGGCGGCCGGCGCGCAGCGGTGGGGTGGCCCCGCCGGTCCGGTGCGCAACCGGCCACCGGCCGAGGTGATGGCCCAGTCCGGCGCGGCCACCGGCGCGTCGCCGGTGATCGCCCGCGCCCACCACGGCAGCGTCTCCCGGGAGGAGCGCAAGCACATCGAGGAGGCGCTCAAGTCCGGCCAACTTCCGGCGGTGGTGGCCACCTCCAGCCTGGAGCTGGGCATCGACATGGGCGCTGTCGACCTGGTGGTGCAGATCGAGGCCCCACCCAGCGTGGCCGCCGGTCTGCAACGGGTCGGCCGGGCCGGGCATCAGGTGGGGGCGGTCTCCCGTGGGGTGGTCTTCCCCAAGCACCGCGGTGACCTGCTGTCCTGCGCGGTGGTCGCCGAGCGGATGACCGACGGCGCGATCGAGGAGCTGCACTACCCGCGCAACCCGCTGGACGTGCTGGCCCAGCAGATCGTCGCGATGGTGGCACTGGAGCCGTGGCCGCTCGGTGACCTGGCCGTGCTGGTCCGCCGGGCTGCCCCCTTCGCCGAGTTGCCCGACTCCGCGCTGCACGCCGTGCTGGACATGCTCTCCGGCCGCTACCCGTCCACCGCCTTCGCCGAGCTGCGCCCCCGACTGGTCTGGGACCGCACCACCGACCTGCTCACCGGGCGTCCCGGCGCACAACGACTCGCGGTGACCAGCGGCGGCACGATCCCGGACCGGGGCCTGTTCGGGGTCTTCCTGGCCGGTGCCGAACGGGCCGCCCGCGTCGGTGAGCTGGACGAGGAGATGGTCTACGAGTCGCGGGTCGGCGACGTCTTCCTGCTCGGCTCCTCCTCCTGGCGCATCGAGGAGATCACGCCCGACCGGGTGCTGGTCTCGCCCGCCCCCGGTCAGGCCGCGCGGATGCCCTTCTGGAAGGGCGACCAGCTGGGCCGGCCGGTGGAGCTGGGCCGGGCCATCGGCGCCCGGGTGCGCACCCTGCTGCGGCAGAGCGACGAGGCGGCGCTGGCCACGCTGCGCGACGGCGGCCTGGACGACTGGGCCGCCGGCAACCTGATGGCCTACCTGCGCGAGCAGCGGGAGGCCACCCGTTCGCTGCCCGACGACCGCACCGTCGTGGTCGAGCGGTTCCGCGACGAGCTGGGCGACTGGCGGCTCGCCGTGCACAGCGTCCTCGGCGCCCGGGTCAACGGGCCGTGGGCGCTCGCCGTCGGTCGCCGGCTGGCCGAGCGGTACGGGGTGGACGCCCAGGTGATGCCCTCCGACGACGGCATCGTGGTGCGACTTCCGGACACCGCCGACGAGCCGCCCGGCGCCGAGGTGGTGGTCTTCGAGCCGGACGAGATCGCCCAACTCGTCGAGGAGTCGGTCGGCACGTCCGCGCTCTTCGCCGCCCGTTTCCGGGAGTGCGCGGCCCGGTCGCTGCTGCTGCCCCGCCGCGACCCGCGCCGCCGCCAACCGCTCTGGCAGCAGCGGCAACGCGCCGCTCAACTGCTCGACGTCGCCCGCGAGTACGCGGACTTCCCGGTCACCCTGGAGGCCGCCCGAGAGTGCCTCCAGGACGTCTTCGACCAGCCGGCACTGGCCGGCCTGATGCGAGACCTGGCCACCCGAAAGGTGCGGCTGGTCGAGGTCGAGACCAGCGCGCCGTCGCCGTTCGCCCGGTCGCTGCTCTTCGGTTACGTCGGCGCGTTCCTCTACGAGGGCGACGCTCCGCTGGCCGAGCGTCGCGCCGCCGCGCTCGCCCTCGACTCCACGCTCCTCGGCGAGTTGCTCGGCCGGGTCGACCTGCGCGAGCTGCTCGACCCGGCCGTGCTCACCGAGACGGATCGGCAGTTGCGCTGGCTGACCGAGCAACGCCGCCCCCGCGACGCCGAGGACGTCGTCGAGCTGCTGCGGGTGCTCGGTGACCTGAGCGACGCCGAGCTGACCGAGCGAGGAGTGCCCGGGGCCTGGCTGACCGAGCTGGAGGCGACCCGCCGGGTGCTGCGGGTCCGGATCGCCGGCGAGCAGCGCTGGGTGGGCGTCGAGGACGCCGGCCGGCTGCGTGACGCCCTCGGCGTGGCGCTGCCGGTCGGGGTGGCCGAGGCGTACCTCGCCCCGGTGGCCGATCCGCTCGGTGACCTGGTGGCCCGCTACGCCCGCACGCACGGGCCGTTCGCCGCCGCCAGTTGCGCGGCCCGCTTCGGGCTCGGCGTGTTCGTCGTCGAGCAGGCGTTGCGCCGGCTCGGCGCCACCGGGCGGGTGGTGTCCGGGGAGTTCACCCCGGAGTCTGCCGGTGCCCAGTGGTGCGACGCCGAGGTGCTGCGGATGCTGCGCCGCCGCTCGCTCGCGGCGCTACGCCGCGAGATCGAGCCGGTGCCGCCCCGGGCGCTCGCCACGTTCCTGCCACGTTGGCAGCAGGTCGGCTCGTCCGCCCGAGGGGTGGAGGCGCTCGCCGCGACGGTGGAGCAGTTGCAGGGCGCGGCGGTGCCGGCGTCCGCCCTGGAACGGTTGGTGCTGCCCGGTCGGGTCGCCGACTACTCCCCCGCCCAGCTCGACGAGCTGTGCGCCAGCGGGGAGGTGCTCTGGGCCGGGTCGGGGGCGATCTCCGGTGGTGACGGCTGGGTGACCCTCGCGTACGCGGACGCCGCACCGCTGCTGCTCCCGCCGCCGGACGAGGCGTTGACCCGTACCCCGCTGCACGACGCGGTGCTCGACGCGCTCGGCGACGGGCAGGCGTTGTTCTTCCGGCCGCTGGCCGACCGGGTCGGCTCCACCGACGACGCCGCGCTGACCGGCGTGATCTGGGACCTGGTCTGGGCCGGGCACCTCACCAACGACACCCTCGCTCCGCTGCGCGCGGTGCTCGGCGCTGGTGGTGCGCACCGCTCGCGGCCGTCCGCGCCGCGCACCCGTTACCGGCGTCCCGGTCGGGTGGCGCTGCCCACCCGCGGTGGTCCGCCGACCGTCGCCGGTCGGTGGTCACGCCTGCCGGAGCGGGACGTCGACCCGACCCGGCGGGCCGCCGCGCTCGCCGACGTCCTGCTGGAGCGACACGGGGTGGTCACCCGCGGCGCGGTGATGGCCGAACAGGTGGTCGGCGGTTTCTCGGCGGTCTACCCGGTGCTGTCGGCGCTGGAGGAGCGCGGCGCGGCCCGCCGTGGTTACTTCGTCGAAGGGCTGGGCGCGGCGCAGTTCGCGGTGCCCGGCGCGGTGGACCGCCTCCGCGCGTTGGCCGAGCCCACCGACGGCGCCCGGGGCCGGGGCGCACCGGCCACCGTGCTCGCCGCCACCGACCCCGCCAACCCGTACGGTGCGGCGCTGCCCTGGCCGGAGCGGGTGCTCGACTCCGGCGACGGGGCCGCTCCGGCGACCGGGCACCGTGCCGGTCGCAAGGCCGGTGCGCTGGTGGTGCAGGTCGGTGGCGACCTCGTCCTCTACGTGGAACGCGGTGGCCGGACGCTGCTCTCCTTCAACGACGACGCGGACGCGCTCGCCGCGGCCGGCAAGGCGCTCGCCGACGCCGTGCACTCGGGCGCGTTGGGTGCGATGTCGGTGGAGCGGGCCGACGGCGAGGCGGTGCACTCCTCACCGCTGCGCGACGCGCTGACCGCCGCCGGGTTCCGGGCCACCCCCCGTGGCCTGCGCCTGCGCGGCTGACCGCGCTCAGCCGAGGCCGTTGAGCACCTTCTCGTATCGCAGCCGGTCGGCGGCCGGGGTCTTTGCCGCCAGGTAGTTGAGCACCACCGCTCCGCGTCGGTACGACTGACCGCCCCAGGTCTCCGCGATGTCGCTGGCGCTGGTCTCGTCGGGAAACACGTACACCGTGACGGCGTCGGTGGCGACGACCTCGGAACAGCCCAGGCCCAGCCCGTCCGGTCCGCAGTCCACCGAACGGTCCCTCGGGTTCGACACCTTGAGACCGGCGGCCTTGAACGCGGTGACCACCTGCGTGGCGCCCGGAGCCCCCGCCGGCCGCTGCGGCAGCACCACCGGCGGCGTGCTGGCCGGACGGCGTTGCGTGGGCCCCTGCGGCGCGGCGGTCGCCGGTGCCGGCGGGGACGTGACGCCACCGGTGCTGGACGGGAGGGCCGAGGGAGTGGGCGCACCGGGTAGACCGGTGGCTGCCGGGGCCGAGAAGGACGACACGCTGGGGGCCGCGCTCGACGGGGCCGCGTCGTCGTCACCGCCGCCGCAACCGGCCGTGATGGCGGCGACGACCAACAGGGCTCCGACGGTGGGCAGGCTCCGAAGTGTCACCACCGCAGTCTGCCCAACCGCGCCGGACAGCGCGAGGGGCCGGTCGGTCACCTCGCTGTCCCGTTTCCGCCAACCACCGGTCGACCGCCCGTCGGCCGGTACGCTCCAGGGCCGGCGGTCAGGCGCGGACGGAAGGCGGTCGGGTCGTGGACGGGTTGGAGGTACGGCCGGCGCGAGCCGCCGAGCGGGCGGCGGTCGAGGCGTTGCACGAACGCGAGTGGGGTGGCCCGTATGTGGTCGCCCACGACACCCGGCATGACGTGCGTACCCTGCCGACTCTGGTCGCGGTCGACGGCGACGCGGCAGTGGCCGGCGCGTTGACCTACCACGTCGACGGGGACGGCCTGGAGGTCATCAGCCTCGTCGCGGCCGTGCCGGGCGCCGGTGCCGGTACGGCCCTGTTGGCGGCGGCGACGTCGATCGCCGCCGAGGCGGGCCTCGCCCGGGTGTGGTTGATCACCTCGAACGACAACCTGCGGGCGCTGCGCTTCTACCAACGGCGCGGTATGCGGTTGGTGCACGTGGACCGGGGGGCGGTGGACCGCGCCCGCCAACTCAAGCCGGAGATCCCCCTCGTGGGCGAGGACGGCATTCCGCTGCACGACGAACTCGTCCTGGAACGACGCACCGCGGCCGGGGGTTAGTGCCTGTCGCCTCGGGCGATGCGGCCCGTTCCGGGCGTCGTGCTCTCCGATGCTTCCGCGTACCTCCGTGCGGTTCGATCCTCGGGTTAGCCTGCGGGCATGTCCGTCACGCCCTGGATCTCGCTGACCACCGACTACGGCCTCGGCGACGGTTTCGTGGCCGCCTGCCACGGGGTGATCGCCCGGATCGCGCCGACGGCCCGGGTCATCGACGTGACCCACCTGGTGCCACCGGCGGACGTCCGGCGAGGCGCGGCGGTGCTGGCGCAGACGGTGCCGTACCTGCCGGTGGGTGTGCACGTGGCGGTGGTCGATCCCGGGGTGGGCACCGCCCGCCGGGGAGTTGCGCTGGCCACCCCGGGCGGGCTGCTGGTCGGCCCGGACAACGGCCTGCTGCCGGACGCCGCCGCCGCGCTCGGCGGGGTGAGCGCCGCGGTGCAGCTGGTCGAGCCGCGCTGGCTGGCCGATCGGGTGTCCAGCACGTTCCACGGGCGGGACGTCTTCGCGCCGGTGGCGGCCCGGCTGGCACTCGGCGCCCCGCTGGCCGAGGCGGGGCCGCCGGTCGACCCGACGGACCTGGTCCGCCTGCCGACGCCGAGGCTGACCGTGGACGACGAGGGCTTCACCGCCGAGGTGGTGACAGTGGACCATTTCGGCAACGTCCAGTTGGCCGCACCAGCGCGCGTGCTCGATCCGCTTCCGGCGGCACTGCGGGTCGGGCCGCCCGGTGCGGGGCCGGCCCGACCTGCCGTGCGGGGCCGGACCTTCGGCGACGCCCCGGCGGACGGTCTGGTGGTGTACGTCGACTCGGCCGACCTGGTCGCGGTCGCGGTCAACGGCGGGCGCGCGGTGGACGTCCTCCGGGTGGCCCCGGGTGACGTCCTGCGGGTTTCCCGCTGATATTCGACTGTGGAATGCTGCCCCGGTGGGTGAACACGTGGTTCCCGTGGGTTGTCCCTGCTGCGCGTCACGGACCGGCGGGGGGACCTGTCCGGTCTGTTTCTGGACCGACGACGGCCAGACCGACGCCGACGCCGACGCCGTCCGGGGTGGCCCCAACGGCGACCTGAGCCTCTCGCACGCCCGACTCAACTACGCCGTCTACGGTGCCAGCCACCCGCGCTACCAGGACATGGTGCGGCAGGCCCGCCCCGACGAGCGCCCCTGACGCAGCGCCCGGCGGGCACGGGTCAGCAGACCGGCACGCTGCCGCCGTACACGCTCGAGATGTAGGCGTGGCTGACGTACTGGCCGGTCGCCAGGCGGTTCCAGCGGGTGGTGGTGCGGTAGGGGCCGGCCACCGACTGACCGGTGACGTAGCACTGGATCGGCACGTGGGCCAGCCGGGCGGCGAGACCCCGCACGGCGTACGACGTGCTGGCCCCGGAGCGGATGTTGAGCGGGCCGTCACCGACCACGCCGCGCGGCCCGCCGCCGGTCCACAGGTAGGCGACGTCCACCCAGGCGTTGGTGGTCAGCCGGAGGCCGTCCCAGAACGTGCCGTCGGCCAGGTCGATGCCGGCCGGGTTGAGCACGGTACGCCCGAACTGGTCCCGCCCTCCGTTGTAACCCGACTGGTACGCGGCCTGCGCCTCGGGCCGGCCCTGCGGCAGGTTCTTCCAGTTCTCCCGCACCGATGACGGGTTCCAGTAGTCGTCCCGGGTGTTCCACGGCCCGACGTCCCAGACCGGTGCGTACTCGCAGCGGGCGCCGTTGGTGGTGCAGACCCGCACGGTGTAGTCGCCGGTGTTGAGCGGGGACAGCCCACGGCGCGACGGCAGCGCCACGAAGTGGTCCCGGGGTTGCACGATACGGCCGTTGGCGGTCACCTCGCCGACCAACCCGATGCGGGTGGCGTACACCCGGTAGGTGCGGCCGGGGGTGGCGGCGGACACGGCGGCGGTGGCGTCGGCGGTGAGCCGCACGGCGCGTACCGTCGCGGTGGCCCCACCGTTGGGCGCGGTGAGCACCACCCGGGTCTGTACCCGGGTGACCGGCCGGTCGAAGACCGCGCCGGCGGTGGCGGCCTGCCATTCCGTCCAGCCGAGGGTCCGCCAGCCGCGGACCTGCGCCTCCACTGTCGCGCCGGTGGGGACCGACGCGCTGATCTCGGCGCGGACCCGGGTGGCCGGCCGGGCCAGGGTGCGGGAGGTGGTCAGCAGCATCCCCTCGGCGACGGCGCTGTGCGGGCTTCGCGCGCGGTGCCCGGTAGCCCGGGCTTCGCGCAGCCGCAGCCCGCCGGCGGTGCGTCGGACGTTCACGTCGTCGCGGTCCACGACGGAGAGGTCGGCGTCCCACCGTTCCCCGCTTGGGGCGGCAGCGGCGAGGACGAGGGAACCGCCGGTCGCGGCATCGGCGACGCCGCCGACGGTGGGTAGGAGCGCGGCGGTGAGCAGGAGGGAGGACATGGCGACGAGGGTGGCGGACGGGATACGACGACGAGGTCGCGTCATGGGCATTCTCCTCAGAACCCCTTGACCCTCGCATGTCGGGAGATCATGAGGAACCTGAGTACAAATAGCGACACATGCGAATTCTGCTCGAAAGAGGGAGGATGGCAGGGTGCCCGAAGGAGACACCGTCTGGAACACCGCCCGCGTGCTGCACCGCGCGCTCGCCGGCACGCGGATCACCAGCAGTGACTTCCGCGTGCCGCAGCTCGCGACCGTCGACCTCAGCGGCTGGACCGTGCGCGAGTCGGTCAGCCGGGGCAAGCACCTGCTGCTGCGCCTCGGCGCCCCCGACGAAGCTCCCTGGACCCTGCACTCGCACCTGCGGATGGACGGCGCCTGGCGGGCGTACGCACCGGGGGAACGCTGGAACGGGCGGCCCGCACACCTGATCCGGGTGGTGCTGCGCAGCCCCGGCGCCGTCGCGGTCGGCTACCACCTGCACGAGATGGCCCTGGTGCCGACCGCCGAGGAGGACCGGCTGGTCGGCCACCTCGGCCCGGACCTGCTCGGCCCGGACTGGGATCCGGCCGAGGCGGTCCGCCGACTCGCCGACCACCCGGAGCAGCCCATCGGGGAGGCGCTGCTCGACCAGCGCAACCTGGCCGGGGTGGGCAATCTCTACAAGTGTGAGGTGCTGTTCCTACGGGGTGTCTCACCGTGGACGCCGGTCGACGCGGTGCCGGACCTGCCCGGCCTGGTGACCCTGGCGCAGCGGCTGCTCGCCGCCAACCGCGGCCGGTGGACGCAGAGCAGCACCGGCTCGCTGCACCGGGGGCAGACCAGCTACGTCTACGGCCGCCGCGCCCAACCCTGCCGTCGCTGCGGCACGGCGATCCGCAAGGAGGAGTTGGGCGAACGGGTCACCTACTGGTGCCCGGTCTGCCAGCCCGAACGCTCCGGCCCGCCTACACCGAGCTGACCAGCGCCAGGTTCTCCCAGAAACGGACGATTGGGTAATTCCTATCCGGCCGCCGGAGTCGCATGCTGCGGTTGAACCCTCACCGACCGTCAGCAGAGTGCCGAGGTCCGCCCCGTCGGGGTGGCGGACCACGTGCCCCGACCCCGGGGAGAGTCATGGCGATGTTCCGCAGACTCCGCTTCGCCTTCTTCGAGCGGACGACCCGCGACACCGGCGACCCCGCCACCGACCGGACGCCGTCCGTGCCGGCCGCGCGTAGCGCCGAGGAGACCGCGCCGGCGCCGACCCTGGACCCGGCCGTGGTGCCACGCTGCTTCGGTCCGGTGCCCAACTTCGCCCACAGCCCCCGCCCGAGGCGTGATCCCGGCGGGCGGGTGGTGCCCGGCACCGGACTGCGCAAGTTCGTCGACCCGTTGCCCGTTCCGGGCCAGCAGGGCCGGTCCGACCTCGGCAGCCAGCTGCCGGTGGCAGCGCCGGACACGATCAGCTATCCGGGCTGCGACTACTACGAGATCGGCCTACAGGAGTACGCGCAGCGGCTGCACCGGGACCTGCCGGCCACCCGGCTGCGCGGCTACCGGCAGCTCAACCTGGGCACCGACGCGACGGGCCACAACACCGTGGCACCCCCCGACCGGCCGTGGCACCTCGGCCCGATGATCCTCGCCCGCCGGGGCCGACCGGTCCGGGTGAAGTTCATCAACCAGCTCCCCACCGGCCGGGCCGGCGAGCTGTTCCTGCCGGTGGACGACACGATCGACGGTGCTGGTCTCGGCCCACTGGACGGACCGGCGCCGTACCCGCAGAACCGGGCGGTGCTGCACCTGGCCGGGGCGCAGACCGGCTGGACCAGCGCCGGCAACCCGGGGCAGTGGATCACTCCGGCCGGGGAGATCACCCCGTACCCGACCGGGGTGGGGGTGACCCACGTGCCGGACATGCCGGCACCGGGCGCGGGGGCCACCACGCTCTACTACCCGAACGACCAGAGCGGCCGGCTGCTGTGGTTGCACGACAACACCGTCGGCCTGGCCCGGCTCACCGTCTACGGCGGTCAGCTCGCGCTCTACCTGCTCACCGACCCCGCCGAAGACCAGCTCGTCGCCGACGGGGTGCTGCCGGGCGACCAGCTACCCCTGGTGGTCGAGGACAAGACGTTCGTGCCGGACGACACCCAACTCGCCGCCGAGGACCCGACCTGGGACCGGGGACGCTGGGGTGCCCGGGGCAGCCTCTGGCACCCACACGTCTACCAGCCACGGCAGAACCCCTACCGCGCCGGCGGACGCAACCCGACCGGCCGGTGGGACTACGGCCCCTGGTCGCACAACCCCAGCCCGGACGGCGTCCACACCGACGGCTGGGCCGCGAACCCCCACCACGACCCGGTCGACGCGCCCGACGAACCACCGCTGAGCCCCGACCTGCCACACCCCAGCGCGGTCCCCGAGGCGTACGGCGACACCCCGCTCGTCAACGGCGTCGCCTACCCGTACCTGGAGGTGCGACCGCGCGCGTACCGGTTCCGGATCCTCAACGCCTGCCTGGACCGCAACCTGAACCTCCAGCTCTACCGCGCCCGCTCGGACGCGGCGATGTGGACCGACGACGGCGCGCTCGCCGACGCGGACGGCGGTGAGGTGCCGATGGTGCCAGCCGTGCGGGCGGCGGACCGGCCACCGGGCTGGCCGACCGACGGACGCGACGGCGGGGTGCCGGACCCGCGGGCGGCCGGACCCGAGTTCGTCCAGATCGGCAACGAGGCCGGGCTGCTGCCCGCACCTGTGGTGCTCCCGAACCGACCGATCGGCTACCGGTACGACCGGCTCGACCCGACCGTGCTGAACGTCGACGGGCACACCCTGCTGCTCGCCCCGGGCGAGCGGGCCGACGTGCTCGTCGACTTCTCCGCCGTCCCCCCGGGCAGCACCCTGATCCTGTACAACGACGCGCCGGCGCCGCTGCCCGGCTACGACCCGCGCTACGACCACCACACCGACGCAGCGGACCGCACCGCCGACGGTGGCCCCCCTCGCACCGAGCCGGGGTACGGCCCGAACACCCGCACCCTGCTCCAGTTCCGGGTGAGCGGGGCACCCGCGCCGCCGTACGACCTGAACCGGCTGCGCGAGCGGCTACCCCTGGCGTACGCGGCCAGCCAGCGCCCACCGATCGTGCCGCAACCGGCCTACGACGCGGCGTTCGGCACCCGTACCGGGTCGGAGACCACGGTGCCGGTGCACGCCAGCACGGTGACGTTCACCCCGGCGGGCGGTGCCGGCCCGGTCACCCTGCCGGTAACTGTCAAGGCCGCCCAGCAGGTGTTCGAGCCGGACCATGGCCGGCTGGCCGGCCGACTCGGCGTCGGGCACCCGCACGCCGGGCCACTCAACCCGACGACACTGCCGCTGGGCCCCACCGACCCGGTCACCGAGGTGCTGTTCGCCACCGACCCCGCCGTGCCGGTGGGCGCGCCGGGCGACGGCACCCAACTCTGGCGGATCAGTGGCGCCGTGCGGCAGACCGAGCCGCTGCACTTCGGTGGCTGCGACGTGCAGGTGGTCAACCGGGTCGGCTGGGACGGCACACTGCGGCCACCGCACGGCGCCGAGTTGGGCTGGAAGGACATCGTCCGGGTCAACCCCCGGGAGGACGTCGTGGTGGCGTTACGCCCGGTCGCCCCGGTGCTGCCGTTCAAGCTGGGCGACAGCGTCCGACTGCTCGACCCAAGTCGCCCGGCCGGGGCCCGTACCGGGTCGACCCCGGTGAGCCCCGCGGACGGGCGGCCCGCCATGGTGGTCAACCAACTGGTCAACCTGGGCTGGGAGTACCGCTGGCACAGCCAGCTCGCCGGCCACCGCGACGGGGGGATGACCCGGCCACTGGTGCTGCGGGTGGCACCGAAGGCACCGACCGGGCTCACCGCCACGCCGGTGTCCGGCTCGGCCACCGCGCTGCCCGCGATCGCCCTGGCCTGGACCAGCAACGGTGGACGCCCACCCGCCACCAGCCACCTGCTGCAACGGGCCACCGACGCGACCTTCGGCGGCGAGGTCACCACGATCACCGTCGCGGCCGCCGCCACCCGGTACACGGACGCGACGGTCACCCCCGGCGTGACCTACCACTACCGGATCCGGGCGGAGAACGCCGTCGGCTACTCGTCCTGGTCCAACGGGGTACCGGCCTCGGTGCACCTGGCCGCGCCCAGCGGCCTGGTCGCGGCGCTCCCGCCGGCCGCGCCGCTCCGGGTGGCGCTGCGCTGGTCCAACCGGTCGTTCGCCACCGGCATCGACGTGCAGCGGGCGACCAACCCGACGTTCACCAGCGGTCCGGGCACCACGGCGATCGGGGTCAGCGACAACCACCTGGACGTCACAGTGGCACCGGACACCACGTACTACTACCGCGTGCGGACCACCTACCTGGGCGCCGCCTCCGCGTGGTCGACGGTCGCCACGGTGACCACCCCGCCCGCGCCGGGCACCCCCACCGGCGTGAGCGTCACCGCCAGCGCGCCCGGCCCGGACACCGCGACGGTGACCCTGGCCTGGGCGGCGGGCACACCCACCGGCCAGGGTTCCGGGTTCATCGTGCAGCGGGCCCTGGACCCGGCGTTCGACCAGGAGGTCGCCACCTTCACCGTGACCGGTCGAGGTTTCACCAACACCGGGCTGGCCCGGGGCGTGACCTACCACTACCGGATCCGGTCGTTCAACGTCGTGGGCAGCTCGCCCTACACCGGCCCGGTCCTGGTCACGACACCACCGTGACCGGCCGGCGCGGCCCGCTCAGCGGGTGGGCGCGCGCAGCGGGGTGCCGACGGCGCGCAGCTCGGCGAGCGCCCCGGCAACCCCGTGCAGCAGGTCGGTCGCCTCGGTGAGCCGGTCGGCTGCCGGGTGGGCGGTCTCCGGTCGGGCGTCCTCGGCCAGGTAGCCGGCGGCGGCGACCACCAACCGTTCGTAGGCGGCGACCCCGCCCTCCAGTTGGGCGGTCAGCACGGCGTGCGCCTCGGCCAGCGGCGCCCGCGCGTCGGCCGGGGCCAGCCGCAGCGCTCGTTCGACACTGGCCACCCGTGCGGCGAGGTCGCGCAGCGAACCATCGGCGGCGGCGGCCTCCTGCACCGCGGGCTCCGCCAGCCCGGTCAGCCGGGGAGCCATCCCGGCCAGGGTGAGGGCGGCCCGGTCCAGACGGGCCCACTGCTCGCCCGCGCTGGTGCCGCGCAGGGCGATCCGGGAGCGGACCCGGCGGACCTCGGCCAGCACACCCGGGCCGACCGGCAGCCGCTCGACGGCGGCGACCAGCCGGGCCCGCGACCGGGCCGCGGCCTCAGCCGGGTCGAGCGCGGGTGGTGCCGGCTGGGCGGCCAGGGCCCGCACGTCGATCCAGCGCCAGGCGGCGAGCGCCACCGCACTGCCCGCGGCGCCCGCCCAGGCCGCATCGGGAAGACCGAGGCCGGCGTACGGGGTCAGCACCGCGGCGGCGCCGCCGAGCCCACCGGCCAGCACACTCCATCGCCGGGCGGACCGGCGAAGCCGACCAAGCCTGCGGAAGTATCGCGTCCGCTCGTCCGCCACCGTGACCCCCTCGGTCCGCTCGTTCAGCCGGCGGCGGTCGGGTCGCCGGTGCCCCGCTCGCGGGCCATGCTGGCGCGCAGCTCGTCCAGCCGGGCGGCAGCCGTCGGGTCGCTCGCCGGGCCGGCGTTGTCGGCCTGCGGCACGCCCGGTCGCTGTGACGCCCCGCCGAGCTGCTCCCCCGCCATGCTCGACCGGATCTGCTCCAGTCGGGCCGAACCCGCCGAGTCGATGGTGGCCTTCTGGATCTCCAACATCCGACCCTCGACGGAGTTGCCGGCCAGCTCGGCGCGACCCATCGCGTTGGCGTAGCGCCGCTCGATGCGGTCGCGCACCTCGTCCAGCGACGGGGTGTTGGTGGGCGCGGTCAGCGACGACATCGACTCCAGCGAACGGGCCACCGACTCCTGCATCTTGGCCTGCTCCAGCTGGCTGAGCAGTTTGGTGCGCTCGGCGAGCTTCTGCTGGAGGATCATCGAGTTGTTCTCGACCGCACGCCGGGCCTGGGCTGCGGCACCCAACGCCTGGTCGTGCAGGGTCTTCAGGTCCTCGGTGGCCTGCTCGGCGGAGACCAACTGGGTGGCCAGAGTCTGTGCCGACTGCTCGAACCGCGCCGCCTCGGCCTCGTCACCCTTGGCCCGGGCCTGGTCGGACAGCACCAGTGCCTGGCGGGCGTTGCCCTGCAACCGCTCGACCTCGGACATCTGCCGGGAGAGCTTCATCTCCAGCTGACGCTGGTTGCCGATCACCGCGGC
Source organism: Micromonospora sp. WMMD961 (assembly GCF_029626145.1). Lineage (NCBI taxonomy): Bacteria > Bacillati > Actinomycetota > Actinomycetes > Micromonosporales > Micromonosporaceae > Micromonospora > Micromonospora sp. WMMD961. The sequence continues at coordinate 1,899,465 of NZ_JARUBJ010000002.1, read as the reverse complement.
AGCCTGCTGGACCAGCGCCTGGTGCTGCCGCTGGGCATCCTCGATGGCCTGCTGGATCTGCACCTTGGGGTCGGCGTGCTCGTCGATCTTCGCACCGAAGAGCGCCATCAGGTAGTTCCAACCCTTGACGAACGGGTTCGCCATCTCCGCGGTATCCCCTCAGTCGCGTCGCTCCACCACGGTCGGGTCGGACGGGCCGACCACGACCGGCCGGTCTCCATCGTCCCAGTCGAACGCCAGCGAAGGCACCCTTACCGGGGGTCGACAACACCGGCAGCTCCTGCCGGCCACCCTACGCGGCCGGGGCCAGCCCGCCCACGCCCAACGGGAGGACGTGGCTCAGGCGGCGCAGACCACGTCGCGGTCGCGCTCGGTGGGGCGCACACGCGCGCTGCGCAAGGTGGCCTTGAGCGGCGAATCCTGACGGACCGACACGGCGACCTTGCCATCGGAGGTGACCTGGCGAACGCCCCGGCTGGTGCTCTTGGGCACCGCTGCGGCGTCGGCCTGCTCCTCCTGCATCGAGACGAGCACGCCGGGCATCTGCTCGGCGAGCGCCACGGTGTCGCTCACCTCACGCAGCAGCTCGGACAGGCGGGCACCGAGGGCGTCGCAGATCGCGGCGAGCAGCTCGCTGGACGGCTCCTTGTGCCCCCGCTCGATCTCGGAGAGGTAGCCGAGGCTCACGTTGGCGGCGGTGGAGACCTCACGCAGCGTGCGCTGCTGCCCCTGACGGCGCGCTCGCAGTGCGTCACCGATCACCCGGCGTAGCAGGATCATCGCACCTCCCCCTGAGGGATACCTCGCGCTCGCCGCCGGCAGCCGGTCGCGGCGGGGCCGCGCCGACCCCGAACGTCGGAGCCTTCCCGCAACCGTACCCGTTGCGAGCCCGGGCGACATCCCGCCCCGCCCGTCGGTTCGTCGGCGCGGGGCTCACCGGTGGGCGGCACCGGCCGTCCCGGCCCTGCCCCGGGTGGTCCCGTCCGGAGCGCCGGAGGTGTCCGGCGGGGGAACAACTTCTGGGGTGTCGGGGTTGCCGGTCGGGGCGCCGGGGGCGGTTTCCCGTGCGTCGGCGTCGTAGATCCGCTCGGCGAGCAGCCGTAGCGCCTCGATCACCGCTGTCGCGCGGACGTGCTCCCGCCCGCCGTCAAGGTCGAGCTGGCGAACCTCGGCGCCGTTCGCCCCGGCGACCGCGACGTAGACCAGGCCGACGGGTTTGCCGTCCTGCGGTTCCGGGCCGGCGACGCCGGTGGTGGCGACCCCCCAGTCCGCGCCGCAGCGCTCGCGGCCACCCTCGGCCAGCGCCGCCGCCACGTCGGGGTCCACCGGCCCCCGCTCGGACAGCAGGCCGGCGGGCACGCCGGCCAGGGTGTCCTTCAGGTCGGTGGCGTAGACCACGAGGCCGCCCCGGTAGATCGCACTCACCCCGGCGACGTCCACGATCGAGGCGGCCAGCAGGCCGCCGGTGAGCGACTCGACGGTGGCCAGGGTCTCGCGTCGTTGCGCCAGCCGGTGCACCACCGCTGCCGCCGCGCTGCCCGCCGCCGCGTCGTCCGAGACACCGACCGCCGGACGTCCGAAACCCACTTCCCGCTGCGTCGACTCGTCCGTTCCCACGCACCAATCCTTCCCCACCGACCGGTCCCCAACCCTGCCGGCCCGATCGCGTCGATCATGAGGTTGCCGTCGCGACACGCCGCGACCCGGATGGCGACAACCTCATGATCGACGCGGGCGGGGTGGGGTGGGGGTTCAGCGGGGGCGGCGGAGGCGGAGGGCTTGGGCTATGTAGTCGAAGCCGGTGGCGACCGTCACCAGGACGGCGGCGGCCATGATCCACGGGCCGACGGCGGCGAGGGCGGCCGGCATCGGCCAGAGGTACCAGGCGATGGCGAGGATCTGGAGCGCGGTCTTGAGCTTGCCGCCCCGGCTGGCGGCGATCACGCCGTGCCGGATCACCCAGAACCGCAGCCCGGTGATGCCCAGTTCGCGGACCAGGATCAGCGCGGTGACCCACCAGGGCAGTTGGTCGTACCAGGAGAGCAGCACCAGGGCCGCGCCGGTGAGTGCCTTGTCGGCGATCGGGTCGGCCACCTTGCCGACCGAGGTGACCAGCCCGAAGCGGCGGGCGATCCAGCCGTCCACCAGGTCCGTCGCCGAGGCCACCGCGAAGATCAGGCAGGCCGCCATCCGCCAACCGGCGTGGGTCATCCCGGACACGATCACCGAGGCGGCGAAGACCGGCACCAGCACCAGCCGCAGGGCGGTCAGCGCGTTGGCCGCGTTGAGGACGGGCACCACCGCCGCCACCGCCCGGCCCGGCGTCGACTCCGTCGCCCCGGTCACCGCCGGGCTCCGCTCGGACTGCCGCGGCGTTCCCGGCACCGCACCACGTGGCTCCCCCGCTCCGCTCGGACCCGCCGTCACCGTGCCGCGCCGGGCGCCGCCGAGATCATCTCATCCGGGACGGCGAGCAGGTCCACCCCTTCGGTGCCGGTCACCGTTGCGCGTACCAGGTCACCCGGGCGCAACGCGGCCAGGTCGACCCCACCCTCGGCCGGAGCGACCAGCGTGGTCGAACCGTCGGCCTCCGGCGCCTGGTGCGCCGCCCGGCCCTCCACCACGCCGTCCGCGATCGAGTCGACGAGCACCTCGACGGTCGAGCCGAGCCGGTCCTCGGCCCGCTGCGAGCACAGCTCGTCGGCGAGCGCGCTGAGCCGGTCGTACCGCCGCTTGATCGTCGCGGCGGAGACCTTGCCGGGCAGCCCGGCGGCCTCGGTGCCGTCCTCGTCGCTGTAGTCGAACATGCCGATCGCGTCGAGCCGGGCCTCGGTCAGGAACCGGACCAGCTCGTCGACGTCGGCGCGGGTCTCGCCGGGGAACCCGACGATGAAGTTGCTCCGGGCGCCCGCGTCCGGAGCAAGCGCACGGGCACCCGCCAGCAGCTCCAGGAACCGGTCGGTGGACCCGAAACGGCGCATCCGGCGCAGCACCGGCTCGCTGGAGTGCTGGAACGACAGGTCGAAGTACGCGGCCACACCCGGGGTGTTGGCGATCGCCTCGACCAGCCCAGGCCGGGTCTCGGCCGGCTGGAGGTAGCTCGCCCGCACCCGGACGATGCCGGTCACCGCGGCGAGCTGCGGCAGCAGCTTCTCCAGCGCGCGGGGGTCGCCCAGGTCCTTGCCGTACGAGGTGGAGTTCTCGCTGACCAGCACCAGCTCCCGAACGCCGGTCTTGGCCAGCCACTCCGCCTCGGCGAGCAGCTCGTCCGGCGTACGCGAGACGAACGCGCCACGGAAGGCGGGGATCGCACAGAAGGCGCAGCGCCGGTCGCAGCCGCTGGCGAGCTTCAGCGAGGCCACCGGGCCGGTGTCCAGGCGGCGGCGCAGCACCTGCCGCAGGTGCGCAGGGGTGTGCTCGTCGGTGTCGACGGTGGCGCGGGTCACGGTGCCGTGCCCGGGCAGCGACACCGCGCTGTCACGCCGCTTAACCGGGGTCAACGGCAGCAGCTCACGCCGGTCCCGAGGGGTGTGCGCGGTGACCTGCTCGCCGGCGACGACCGCGTTCAGCCGGGCGGCGATGTCCGGGTAGTCGTCGAAGCTCAACACCGCCTGGGCCTCGGGCAGGCTGTCGGCGAGCTCCCGGCCGTACCGCTCGGCCATGCAGCCGGCCGCGACCACCTTGGCACCGGTCCCGGCGGCGGCGAGCAGGGTCTGGATGGAATCCTGCTTGGCCTTCTCCACGAAGCCGCAGGTGTTGACGACCACCACGTCGGCGCCCTCGCCGTCGGTGCTCACCTGCCAGCCGTCGGCGTGCAGCCGGGCGGCCAGCTCCTCCGAGTCGACCTCGTTGCGGGCACAGCCGAGGGTCAGCAGGGCGACGCGGCGGCCCTCGGCGTTGTCGGAAGGAGAAGGAGCGGTGGCAGACACCATCCGAGGGTACCGGGCCAGCCGGGGTAGCCCGCGCACGCGGGCGGCCGGGGACGTGCAGGGACCTTCGGTTCGCCCCGGTGTGCCGGGTCGCGGGGTCGGGGCCGGTGCGCCGCCAGCGGTCGCGGCGAGCCGGTCAGCGCGCTGCGGCACCCACCCGGGTCAGCGCGTCGAGCAGGAAGACCTCGGTCCCGGCCAGACCGGTGGAGCAGAAGACGGAGACCTGGTCCGCGGCGGTCCGGCCGGGGGCCGCGCCGGCCAGGATGCCGCCCAGGTCACCCAACCGCCCGGCGTACGGGGGTGTGGCCGCGAGCATCGGCGGCTGGTAGTCCGCCGCCTGGGTCGGCGAGTCGGTGACCAGCAGATCGGCGGCGTCCAGCAGGTCGGTGCCGAACTCGCTGCGGTCGAGCTGCTTGAAGCCGACCGCGTTGACGTGCGTGCCGGGGCTGAGGTCGGCGGCGCGGAGCACCGGGGTCGGGCTGGTGGTCGCGAGCACCACCACGTCCCGCCCGGACACGGCCGACTCCGGGCTGGTCACCGCGCGGGCCGGCACACCCAGCTCGGCGCGGACCCGGGCGGCGAAGGCATCTCGTCGGGCGACGGCGCGGCTGTGCACGACCACCTCCCGCAACGGGCGGACCGCGGCGGCGGCCCACACCTGCGTCCAGGCCTGCCGGCCGGAGCCGATCACCCCGAGGCTCTCCGCGTCCGGTCGGGCCAGCGCGTCGACCGCGAGACCCCCCAACCCCCCGGTGCGACGGGAACCCAACTCCTCGCCGACCGCGACCGCCCGGAGCGCCCCGGTACGGGCATCGTGCAGCACCACCAACTGCTCGCCCTCCGGGTGGCCGAAGGTGTCGTACGAGCGGAAGCCGTACCACTCGCCGACCAGGTGCCCGGCGGTGAGCACCATCCGCCCGCCGTCGAGCGGGGCGGCGACCCGGGGCGGGGTGATCAGGCGTCCCTCGTACGCGGCCAGGACGGCGGCGCGCATCGCGTCGACCGTGGTGGCGGCGTCCAGCACGGCGGCGACCTCGGGGTCGGCGTAGAGCAGGGTCATGGTCGCCATCCTGCAAGTTGAAGTCAGGTGCAGGTCAACGGGTGGTGGTGGTTGTCACCGCCCACCCCCGGACGCCGGTGCTAGCGTCGGCAGCGGTGGCCCCGGATGCTCGCGGCCGCTCCGGACGAGTGGTGGGCGTACCCGGTCAGGCCAAGACGCCCCGCGTGAGATGCAGACTCGACTCGTCCCGGCGCGGCAGCCCCGGGCGCCTACCGTGAGGTGAACGATGGCCTGGCTCGTACTCGTGATCTCGGGACTGCTGGAGACGGCCTGGGCGATCGCCCTGGACCGCAGCGCCGGCTTCAGCCGGTTGGTCCCGTCCGTGATCTTCGTGGCGACACTGCTCCTGAGCATGGCCGGGCTGGCGTACGCGCTCCGGGAGATCCCGGTCGGCACCGGCTACGCGGTCTGGGTCGGCATCGGCGCGGTCGGCACCGCCCTGATCGGGATGCTGGCGCTCGGCGAGTCGGCGAGCCTGCCCCGGATCCTCTGCCTGCTGCTCGTGATCGCGGGCGTGGTCGGCCTGAAGGTCTTCCACTGAGGAAGCAGGTATGACAGGTCCCCACAGTGGGTAGTGATCGATTCGTCACCACAGGCTCTCATCCGGAGGACGACATGGCCGATATGTCCAGCACCGCCCGCCCGCGCAGCAACGCCGCCCGCATCCTCACCATCGTGGGCTTCGTCTTCGCAGTCCTCGCCCTGCTGCTCAACCCGATCATCTTCGGCGTGCTCGGCGTCATCGCCGGCGTCGTCGGCGCGGTGCTCGGTGACAAGCCGCTGGGCTGGTACGCCGCCGCGGCCAGCGTCGTCGCCGCGATCATCAGCCTGGTGATCATCGGTGCCCTGATCAACAACTGACCACGCTCCGACACGGGCCCGCCGGATACCGGCGGGCCCGTCGCGTGTCCGGGGTCGACCGAAGGTCAGTCCCCTGTCCGGGGTCGACCGACGGTCAGTCCACGTCGCCGCGCAGGCCGACCAGGACCTCGTCCAACTCGTCCGGCTTGACCAGCACGTCGCGTGCCTTCGACCCCTCGGACGGCCCGACCACGCCACGGGTCTCCATCAGGTCCATCAGACGGCCCGCCTTCGCGAAACCGACCCGCAGCTTGCGCTGCAGCATCGACGTCGAGCCGAACTGCGAGGTGACCACCAACTCCACCGCCTGCACCAGCAGGTCGAGGTCGTCGCCGATGTCCTCGTCGATCTTCTTCTTGCTCTCCTGCGCCGGGGCCAGCACGTCCTTGCGGAACTCCGGCTCGCGCTGGTCCTTGCAGAACTTCACCACGTCGGCGATCTCGCGCTCGGTGACCCAGGCGCCCTGGATGCGCACCGGCTTGGAGGCCCCCATCGGCAGGAAGAGCCCGTCACCCCGGCCGAGCAGCTTCTCCGCGCCCGGCTGGTCGAGGATGACCCGGGAGTCCGCGAGCGAGGAGGTGGCGAACGCCAGCCGGGACGGCACGTTCGCCTTGATCAGACCGGTCACCACGTCGACCGAGGGGCGCTGGGTGGCCAGCACCAGGTGGATGCCGGCGGCTCGGGCCAGTTGGGTGATCCGGACGACCGAGTCCTCCACGTCGCGGGGCGCGACCATCATCAGGTCGGCCAGCTCGTCCACGATCACCAGCAGGTACGGGTACGGGCGCATCTCCCGTTCGCTGCCCGGCGGGGCCTTGATCTCGCCGTTGCGGACCTTGCGGTTGAAGTCGTCGATGTGCCGGACCCCGTTGGCGGCGAGGTCGTCGTAGCGCATGTCCATCTCGCGGACCACCCAGTCCAGCGAGTCGGCCGCCTTCTTGGCGTTGGTGACGATCGGGGTGACCAGGTGTGGGATGCCCTCGTAGCCGGTCATCTCGACCCGCTTCGGGTCGATCAGCAGCAGCCGCACCTCGTCCGGGCTGGCCCGGGTGAGGATCGACACCAGCAGGGTGTTCAGGCAGCTCGACTTGCCCGCCCCGGTGGCGCCGGCGATGAGGATGTGCGGCATCTTCGCGAGGTTGGCCACCACGTAGCCGCCCTCGATGTCCTTGCCGAGCGCCACCACCATCGGGTGGTGGTCGCTGGTCGCCGCCCGCGAGCGCAGCACGTCACCGAGGGCGACGTTCTCCGGGTCGGTGTTCGGGATCTCCACGCCGACCGCGCTCTTGCCCGGGATCGGGCTGAGGATGCGCACGTCCGGCGACTTCACCGCGTACGCGATGTTGCGGGACAGCTGGGTGATGCGTTCGACCTTGACGCCGTGGCCCAACTCCACCTCGTAGCGGGTCACGGTCGGGCCGCGGGTGAAGCCGGTGACGGCGGCGTCCACGTCGAACTGGTCGAACACGCCGGTAAGCGCGGCGATCACCTCGTCGTTGGCCTTGCTCCGGGTCTTCGCGGCAGCCCCGGTGCTGAGCATGTTGGCCGGCGGGAGGGTGTAGTCACCGGCCAGGCCGGTCAACGCGAGTTGCTCGGCCCGGGTCGGGGCGGGTGAGTGCTCCGGCGGCTCGACCGGCGGCTTGCGGCTCGCCGGCACCTTCGCCGGCGGCTTGCGCGGCAACACCATCGTCTCCTGGAGGTCCGCGCCGTCCAGGTCCTCGAAGTCGTCCGGGTCGAGTGGCGCGGGCGTCCGCTTCGCCGGCCGCTTGCGCGCGGGCCGCGCCGCCGGCTCGTCGGCCTCCTCCGCGGCCTCCGGAGGGGCGACCAGCCCGCCGGCGAGCAGACCCAGCCGCTCGGGAATCTTGTTGATCGGCGTCGCGGTGACCACGAGCAGGCCGAAGAGCAACAGCAGGACCAGCAGGGGTACGGCCACCCAGGCGGTGACCGCCCGTTCCAGCAACCCGCCCACGCCGGCGCCGACCAGGCCACCGGCGTAGTCACGCTGCACGGTGGTCACCGGGTCCTGGCCGATCTGGAGCAGCGCGGCTGTCGACACCAGCAGCGAGCCCCAGCCGATCAGGCCGCGACCCCGGTGCTCCGGGTCGGCCGGCTGACGCATCAGCCGCCACGCCCCGATCATCAGCAGCACCGGCACGACCACCGAGATCGCACCCAGGAACAGCCGCACCGTGTCGGCCAGGCGCGCGCCCACCGGGCCCGCGCCGGACAACCAGAGGGCCACGGCCGAGAGCAGGGCCAGCCCGAACAACAGCAGCCCGGCGCCGTCCCGGCGGTGCTCCGGGTCGAGGTCACGGGCCGAGGCGGCCTGCCGACCGGCGGCCCGCACCGCCCAACCCATTCCGTGCGCCAGACCCATCCACAGTGCACCGACCGCGCGGCCCACGTAGACGGCCGGGCCGGGCCGGGCCGGCGTGGTCCGACGTCGGACCGGCCCCCGAGTCTTCTTCGCCGGTTGACGGGCACGACTGTTGGTGCCACCGCGCGGCGACGCGCCGCGCCGCCGGCTCGCCTGAGAGGTACGGCCCGCCATAGAGTCACGGTAACGGTGGGGCCGCACAGATCCCCGCTTTTCGGGGTCGTGTCCGCGCGTCGCAACACGAACCCCACCGCCGGTCGTGATATCCGCCTCAGAAGGGATGCCCCATGGCGTCGCCGGAAATCGCGAACGATCCCGACGATCCGCTGGCCGGGCACCCGGGTGCGCTGCGTCCACTGAGCGGCGAACTGGTCGCCGCGGTGCTCGCCGCCCGCGGCCGGTCGGTCGGCCTGAGCGTGGACGGCGAGTTGATGGGCCGTTTCGACGACAACCTGATCTGGTTCCTCCGCCTCGGCGACGCCGGGGAGCTTCTCCAGGTCCGCACCATGGTCACCACCACCTTCGGAATCGAGCAGGTGCCCGCGCTGTACGCCTTCTGCAACTCGTGGAACCACGACCGGCTCTGGCCCAAGGCGTTCACGCACGTCGACGACGACGGTCGGGCCCGCGTCTACGGCGAGGTGATCACCGACCTGGAACGTGGGGTGACTCCGCACCAGCTCGACCACCTGCTCGACTGTGGCATCACCACCGGCTGCCAGCTCGCGGTGGCGGTCCGCCGACTGCCCGGTGCGGTGCCGTCGTGACCGGCCGGGACGAGTTCACCGGCAGCCGCACCGGCATGCCACCCACCGGCGCTGGTGACCGCGTCGCGCCGCGTCGAACACCAGCGATGCAGGCGGCGCTCGCCGACGCCCGGGACCTGCCCGACGGTCCGGCCCGACAGGTGGCCCTGGAACGGCTCGCCGAACGCGCCGACGCTGCCGGGGACGTCCGCTCCGGGGTGGACGCACGGTTCGCGCTGATCGAGGCGTACCTGCTCGACGGGGAGCGGTGGCGCCTGGTCGAGCCGGTCCGACGCTGCCGGGCCGCCGCCGACCACCGGCCCGAGTTGCTCACCGACGTCGAGACCGGGCTGTTGTTGCGCTACCAGCGGTACGCGGTGGAGGCGTTGCTCGGCACCCCCCGGGTCGGGCTGGACCAGACCCGGTCCCTGCTGCACGACCTCGCCCACCGGGTCGGCCTGGACGGTCCGGACACGCCAACCGTCGCGGAACTGCACTGCCGGATCGCCGACCACCTGGGCGACGAGCCCACCGCCCGCCACTGGTACGAGCGGTGGTCCGGCAGGCGGCCCGGCCCGGCCGGGGGATGTCCGGGCTGCGCCTCGGCCCGACGTGCGGAGCTGCTGACCGGTTGGGGTGAGTGGCGGGCGGCGCTCGACGAGCTACGGGATTCCGACGGTGACCGGACGGCCTGCACCGACCAACCCGAACGGGACCTGGTCGCCGGTCTGCTACCCGCCCTGCGCGGGGGTGAGCCGGAGTGGGCCGCGGCGGCCCACGTCCGGGCCTACCGCCGGCACCGACGCGAACGTGCGGCGTTCCCACATCTCGCCGCGCACCTGCGGTTCTGTGCGCTCGGCGGGCACCTGGAACGCGGGCTGACCATCCTGACCGAACAGCTGCCCCGGTTGGACCGACCCACCGACGACCTCGCCGCGATGGAGTTCGCCGCCGCCGGCGCACTGCTCTGCGCGCTGGCCGAGGAGGCCGGCCTGGGCCGACGGACCCTGCCACGCCCGGCGTACGGCGACCGACCCGCCACCGAACCGGACGTGTCCACACTCGGCGCCCTGCTGGTCGGGGTGTCCAGCGAACTGGCCGGCAGCTTCGACGCCCGCAACGGCACCGGCCACCACTCCGGCCGGATGGCCGCCTGGCTCGCCGAACGGCCGCTCGCGGCACCGGTCCCGCTGCCCGCCGACGACGAACTGGGCGGGTACGACGAGCCCGACGCCGACGGGGCCGACGAGGAGACCCGGTCGGGCGAGCTGATGGCGCTGACCCTCGACATGATCACTGCGGTGCTGGACGGGCGCGGCGACCAGTACCTGGTGCAGGAGGGCGACACGGTGGTCGGCCGGTGGGGTTCCGTGGTGATCCAGTTCCGGCGGGCCGGCGAACGCGGCGAGGTGCTGCACGCCCGATCCATGGCCGCCCGCCGGCTGCCGGCGACCCGCCGCGCCGAGGCGTACGCCTTCTGCAACGCCTGGAACCACGACCGGCTGCTACCCAAGGCGTACGCGCACGACCTCGGTGAGGAGTTGGTGCTCGCCGGCGACGTGGCCACCGACCTGACTCACGGGGTCGCCCCGGCGCAGCTCACGGTGCTGGTGGAGGCCGCCATCGCCACCGGCGTCGCCTATGCCGAGGCGGTCGCGGCGCTGCCCTGACCCCCGGACACGGCGACGCCGGCCCACCTGAACGAGGTGGACCGGCGTCAGCGGGAGTTGCTCAGACCTCGACCACTGTCGGCACGATCATCGGGCGACGACGGTACGCGTCGTTGACCCACCGGCCCACCGTCCGCCGGACGATCTGCTGAAGCTGGTGCGGGTCGGTGATGCCGTCCGCCGCGGCCCGGTTGAGCGCCTCGGTGACCAGCGGGATCACCGGGTTGAACGCCTCCGGGTCCTCGGAGAAGCCCTTCGCGGACAGCGTCGGACCGGCGACCACCTTGCCGGTGACGGAGTCGACCACCACTGTGGTGGCGATGAAGCCGCCGTCACCGAGGATCCGCCGTTCGGTGAGCAACGACTCGCTGACGTCGCCGACGGCGAGGCCGTCGACGTAGACGTAGCGGCTCTTCACGTGCCCGACCAGGCTGGCCCGGCCCTCGACGAGGTCCACCACGTCGCCGTCCTCGCAGATCACCACCCGGTCGGCGGCGACCCCGGACTCGATGCCGAGCCGGGCGTGGGCCCGCAGGTGACGCCACTCACCGTGGACGGGCATCAGGTTGCTGGGCCGGACCACGTTGAGCAGGTAGAGCAGTTCCCCGGCCGGGGCGTGCCCGGAGACGTGCACCTTCGCCACGTCCTTGTGCACGACCACCGCTCCGGCCCGGGCGAGCCGGTTGATCACCCGGTAGACCGAGGTCTCGTTGCCGGGCACCAGCGAGGACGCCAGCACGACGGTGTCACCCGGGGCGATGGTGATGTGTCGGTGGTCGCCACTGGCCATCCGGCCCAGCGCGCTCATCGGCTCACCCTGCGAACCGGTGGACATCAGCACGATCTGGTCCGGCGGCAGCGTGGTCGCCTCCTCGATCCCGATGACCAGGCCGGCCGGGATGTTGAGCAGACCGAGGTCCCGGGCGATGCCCATGTTGCGGACCATGGACCGGCCGATCAGCGCGACCTTGCGGCCGTGTTCGGCGGCGGAGTCGAAGACCTGCTGCACCCGGTGCACGTGCGAGGCGAACGAGGCCACGATGATCCGGCCCTTTGCCTTCGCGAAGATCGAGTCGAGCACCGGCCCGATCTCCCGCTCCGGGGTGACGAAGCCGGGGATCTCCGCGTTGGTGGAGTCGGACAGCAGCAGGTCCACACCTTCGGCGCCGAGCCGGGCGAAGCCGGCCAGGTCGGTGATCCGGCCGTCCAGCGGAAGCTGGTCCATCTTGAAGTCGCCGGTGTGCAGCACCAGGCCGGCGGGCGTACGGATGGCCACCGCGAGGGCGTCCGGGATCGAGTGGTTGACAGCGAAGAACTCGCACTCGAACGGGCCGAGCCGCTCACGGCCACCCTCGCGCACGGTCAGGGTGTACGGCTGGATGCGCCGCTCGGCCAACTTCGCCTCGACCAGGGCGAGGGTGAACTGGGACCCGACCAGGGGGATGTCGGGCTTGTGGGCGAGCAGGTAGGGCACCGCGCCGATGTGGTCCTCGTGGCCGTGCGTCAGCACGATCGCCTGGACGTCGGCCAGCCGGTCCAGGATCGGACCGAAGTCGGGCAGGATCAGGTCCACACCCGGCTGCTCGACGTCAGGGAACAGGACCCCGCAGTCGACGATCAGCAACTTGCCGTCGTACTCGAAGACGGTCATGTTCCGACCGATGGCGCCGAGCCCGCCGAGCGGGATGATCCGCAGGCCGCCCTCCGGCAGCGGCGGGGGTAGCTCCGCCTCGATGTGCGCCTCGGTCACGCGTCCACCTCAATCTGCGACGCCGTCACTCGGCGTCCATCGTGTCGTTTGGTCATTCGGGCAGCTCCAGGCCCGCTGCCGCGAAGTCCGCGCGCAGCTGGGCGATCTCGTCGTCGGTGGCGTCCACCAGCGGGGGTCGCACCGGGCCGGCCGGCAGGCCCTGCGCTGCCAGGCCCGCCTTCACCAGGATCGTGCCCTGGGTGCGGAAGATGCCGGTGAACAGCGGCAGCAGCCGCCGGTGCAGCGCCAGCGCGGTCGCCATGTCCCCCGCGTCGTACGCATCGATCAGTTGTGCGGCCAGCGCCCCGGTGAAGTGCGTGGAGGTGCCGACCAGGCCCACCGAACCGACGGCCAGCGCCGGCAGGGTGAGGGCGTCCTCGCCGCTGTAGAAGGCGAGGGCGCTCCGGCTGGTCACCCAGCTGGTCGCGGTCAGGTCGCCCTTGGCGTCCTTGACCGCGACGATCCGGCCGTGCTCGGCGAGCCGGACCAGCGTCTCGGTCTCGATCGGCACACCGGAACGGTGCGGGATGTCGTACAGCATCACCGGCAGGCCGGTGGCGTCGGCCACCGCGGTGAAGTGCCGCAGCAACCCGCTCTGCGGCGGCTTGTTGTAGTAGGGGGTGACTACGAGCAGGCCGTGCGCGCCCGCCTTCTCGGCGCTGGCGGCCAACTCGATGGTGTGTCGGGTGTCGTTGGTGCCGACCCCGGCGACCACCTTGGCACGGTCACCGACGGCCTCCACCACGGCCCGGATCAGGTGTTCCTTCTCGGCGTCGGTGGTGGTCGGCGACTCGCCGGTGGTGCCGTTGACCACCAGCGCGTCGTTGCCCTGCTCGTCGACCAGATGGCTCGCCAGCTGGGCGGCACCGTCGAGGTCGAGGGAGCCGTCGGAGGTGAACGGGCTCACCATGGCTGTGAGCAGCCGGCCGAAGGGGCGGGACACCGGTCGGGCGGCGGCGTCGAGGTGGTCGTGCGTCATACCCTCCAACCTAGCGGACGACCAGCCGGGGCCCGCCGGGGAAGGGCTCAGGACGCCTCGTGCGGGCTGGCCGCCACCTCGGTGCCGTCGGGCAGCCTGGAGATCACGAAGTCGGCGAACACGTTGGGGGCGACACCCTGCAACTGGCGCAGACACTCCACAGCCAGCTCACGGATCTCCACGTCGGCGTGCTCGGTTGCCCGCATCGCGACGAAGTGTCGCCACGCCCGGTAGTTACCGGTCACCACGATCCGGGTCTCGGTGGCGTTGGGCAGCACCGCCCGAGCCGCCTGCCGGGCCTGCTTGCGGCGCAGGGTCGGGTTCGGCTCGTCGGAGAAGCGCTGCTCCAGACCCTCCAACAACTCGGTGTACGCCCGCACGCTCGCCTCGGCGGCCTCGGTGAACTTCTTGTGCAGCTCCGGGTCGTCGGCGATGACCGCCGGCTCGACCATGGCCGCGTCGCGCTCGGGGACGTAACGCTGGGAGAGCTGGGAGTACGAGAAGTGCCGGTGCCGGATCAGCTCATGGGTGAACGAGCGGGACACCCCGGTGAAGTAGAAGGTGACCGACCCGTGCTCCAGCACCGACAGGTGCCCGACCTCCAGGATGTGCGCCAGGTAGCCGGCGTTCGTGGCGGTCGCCGGGTTCGGCTTCTTCCAGGACTGGTAGCAGGCCCGTCCGGCGAACTCGGCGAGCGCCTGACCACCCTCCGCGTCGGTCGACCACGGCACATCGTCCGGGGCCGCGAACTGGGTCCACGCGATCAACTTGACCTGGGGCTGCACCATCTCCGGCATTCCTGGGACTGTAGTGGCGCAGCCCCTCCCGGCCCAACTCAGGCACGCCCCCTGCAACGTCGATCACGCAGCCGGTGGCGGAGCCGACGACACCTCCGGGCGTGCGCCGGGTCCGCGCATCGTCGTCGAGGCCGGGGCGGACAGTTCCGTCAGCGTCCTTTGGAGCTGAATCGTTTGTGACATCAGCCCCGGTGGGTGGGCCCGCCCGTACCGGCCGCGAGGCCGCGTCGAGCACCATCTGGGGCGATGTGCGACGGCCGCCGCGCACCGACCGCGTGGCTACGCAGGGTGGTCGACTCGGGTACCTGCACGTCAGGGTGTCCTGGGCCCGATGGCCCGGTTTCCTGCCTGTCGAGTCGAGAATGTGTGGCCGACGCCGGGGGCGGTCCGCCGCCAGCGGTCGGTGGGCCAGGCACATGATGTCGTAGACGATTCAGCTCCAAAGGGAGCGCGAACAGCACATGCCCGCCGAGCGCCGCAACCGCGAAGCGCCGCGTCGGTCGGACGGCAGATCAGACGTAGGGCAAGTCAGACGTAGGGCGAGTCAGACGTACAGCGAGGTGAACGGTGCCCAGGGCAGGTTGCGCAGCACCGAGAAGGCCAGCCACAGGCCCAGGAACCCGCCGATAGCCTTCGAGCTGATTCGCAGCTCAGGCAGTCGCCAGCCGAACGCCTGGTTTCCCGCCCAGGCCACGAAGAGGTACGCCAGGAACGGCAGCGCGAAGACGAACAGGAAGTGGTGCCGGGCGGCGGCTGGCAGGTCGGCGTGCAGCACGTACCAGAGTGCGCGGGTGCCGCCGCAGCCCGGGCAGTCCAAACCCGTGGTCAGCTTGAGCAGACAGGTGGGTGCGGCGTCCGGGGCGGCGTGGGTCGGGTTGCTGAGCAGCGCGTAGCTCATGCCGATGGCGACGCAGCCAACTGCGGCCAGCGGCACTGCCCAACGCGGCGAACGCTGGTAGAGCCGCAGCACGAACCGGGTGAGCCGGTCCGGCTCGGGTGCCGGGTAGCCACCCGGCGGGGGCGTCGGCCAACCGACCGGGCCCGCGTCGGCCGGGTCGGCCGGGTCGGCCGGCACCGTGTGCACGGCTCCGGGGGCGGGCTGCGGCTCGTGGACCGGTCCGGAAGGGCTCGTCACGCGCTCACGGTACACCGGACACGCCGGTCAACGCGGCGCTCAGCGGGGCGGCAAGGTCGCCGGCCGTGGGCGGGGCCACCGCGTCCAGGCCGAGCCAGCCGGCGAGCCGGTACAGCTCGGCGGCGAGCGCCACGGCGGTCTCCCCCGCGTCGACGCCGGGCTCGACCCAGGCGGCCGGCACCAGCAGCACCCCCGCCTTGCGATCGGCCTTCAGGTCGACCCGTGCGGTGAACCGGTCGCCCTGCAGGAACGGCAGCACGTAGTAGCCGTAGACCCGCTGCGGCGCCGGGACGTAGATCTCGATCCGGTAGCTGAAGTCGAACAGCCGCTCGGTGCGGGCACGTTCCCAGACCAGCGGGTCGAACGGGCTGACCAGCGTGTTGCCCCGGATCCAGCGGGGTACGCGGGCGGACGCGTGCAGCCAGGCCGGCTGACGCCAGCCCGCCACGGTGACCGGCACCAGCTCACCGGCCTCGGCCAGCTCCGCGACCGCCTGCCGGGCACCGGCCAACGGCAGTCGGAAATAGTCGCGCAGCTCCGGCTCGGCGGCCACCCCGAGCGACCGCGCCGCAAGGGCGACCAGCGTGCGGTACGCCTCGGCGTCGGTCGGGGTGGGCGCGGCCAGCACCCCCGCGGGTAGCACCCGCTCGGGCAGGTCGTAGCGGCGGGCGAAGGAGGTGCTGCGCTCCGCGGCGGCCACCTCGCCGGCCCAGAAGAGGAACTCCAACGCCCGCTTCACCGCAGACCAGTTCCACCCCCAGTTGCCGGTCTCCCGCGGCGCGTCGTGTTCGATCTCGGCGGCCGTCAACGGGCCCCGGGCGGCCACCTCGTCCCGCACCCAGGCGACCAGCTCCGGCTGCTCCTGGGCGATCCGCCGCATGCCACCCCAGGCCTCGTCGTGCGCCCGGGCCATCCGCCAGCGCAGCATCGGGTGCAACTCCACCGGGACCAGCGACGCCTCGTGGCCCCAGTATTCGAACAACTCACGTGGGCGGCGGTAGGCGGCCTGGTCGAGCAGCGTGGTCGGGTAGGGCCCGAGCCGGCTGTAGAGCGGCAGGTAGTGCGCGCGCTGCAGCACGTTGACCGAATCCATCTGGATCAACCCGACCCGGCCCAGCACCCGGCGCAGGTGCCTGCGGGTGGGCACGCCGGTCGGCGGCGGGTCGGCGAAGCCCTGGGCGGCCAGCGCCACGCGGCGGGCCTGGGCGAGCGAGAGTGATTCCGGTGCGGTCATCGTCGGCGACCTTAATTCATCGGTACGACGTCGGTGCGGGAAGCTGGACGCGACGGCCAACGGGGCATAGAACGGTGCAATGCTGACCATCCGTCGGGAGGAGCCGGACGACGCCGAGGCGGTCGCCCGGGTGCACGTACGCGGCTGGCAGGCGGGCTACGCCGGCTTCATGCCCGACGAGGTGCTCCGGCGGCTGAACGTGGCGGCTTGGGCGCAACGCCGTCGCGACGTCGGCACCGCCGACCCCGAGCACCCGTTCACCACCCTCCTCGGTGAGGTGGACGGGCTGGTCGTCGGCTTCACCACCTTCGGGCCGTACCGCCGCAACCAGGACCGGGACGACCTGGACCCGACGCTCGGCGAGGTGGTGGCGATCTACGTGGAGCCGGAGTGCTGGGGTGACGGGACCGCCGCCGCCCTGCTGGCCGCCGCCCGGGCCGGGCTCGGCGAGCAGGGCTGGACCGGCTACCGGGCATGGGTGCTGGCGGACAACCGGCGGGCCCGCCGGTTCTGCGAGCGCGCCGGTCTGTCACCGGACGGTGAGCGCTCGACCTACCAGGTGCCGCTGGCCGGCGGGAGCCCGCCGGTCGGGCTGGTCGAGCTGCGGTACGCCGGACGTCTCGACAGCTGACCCGGCCGGGGTCAGCCAGCGGCGGATCGGCAGGAAGGCCAGCAACGCGAGACTGATCCACACGTAGGCGTTGCTGCCCACGAAGC
Organism: Micromonospora sp. WMMD961; assembly: GCF_029626145.1. Lineage (NCBI taxonomy): Bacteria > Bacillati > Actinomycetota > Actinomycetes > Micromonosporales > Micromonosporaceae > Micromonospora > Micromonospora sp. WMMD961. Next base: position 1,882,210 of record NZ_JARUBJ010000002.1, on the reverse strand, counting down.
CGTCCAACCCGGTGAAGTCCTTCTCCCAGAACCAGACGGTCCGGCTGATCAGCAGCGCGTACCCGATGGTCGCGGCGGCCAGCAGGATCCGCCGTCGGCGGCCGGCCGGCGCGGCCATCGCGTTGTCGACCAGCAGGATCAGCGCCGGCAGCAGCCAGACCAGGTGGTGCACCCAGGTGACCGGGCTGACCAGGCACATCACCGCGCCGGTCAGCGCCAGCCCGGTCGCCTCGTCACCGACCCCGACGGCCGCCCGGGACCGCCAGGCCCAGAGCGCCAGGGTGCCGAGCACCAGCAGCAGCCACTGCACCGTGCTCGGGTGCTGCGGGTCGAGCCGGGCGACCACACCGCGCAGCGACTGGTTGGAGACGAAGGCCAGCTCGCCCACCCGACCGGTGTTCCACAGCGCCTCGGTCCAGAACTCCCGGGACGCGTCCGGGAAGAGCGCACCGGCCAGCAGCGACACCCCGGCGGCGGTGCCGGAGGCGGTCAGCGCCGCCCGCCAGCGACCGGTCACCAGCAGGTAGACGATGAAGACACCCGGGGTCAGTTTGATCGCGGTGGCGAGCCCGATGCCCACCCCGGCCCACCGGTTGCCGGCCGGCAGCAGGCGCAGCAGGTCCACCGCCACCAGGAAGAGCAGCAACATGTTGACCTGGCCGAAGTTCACCGTCTCGCGCATCGGTTCGAACGCGGCGGCCAGGCAGAGCGCCACGGCGAGCGCGAACCACCGGGTCCAGCCGGCGCGCCGGGCGATCGGGTCGACCAGCCACCAGATCAGCACGGTGGTGGTGATCACGCTCGCGAGCACGCTCACCACGATCGCCGCCGTCCACGGCAGGTACGCCATCGGCAGCATGACCAGGGCGGCGAACGGCGGGTAGGTGAAGCCGTACTGGGTGCCCGGCTTGAGGTAGTCGTAGATCTCCCCGCCGTCGTGCACCCACCACGTCAGCGCGCCGTAGTAGACCTTCAGGTCGAAGAAGCCGTGTCGTACGGCCGCGACGGCGAGGAACGCGGTGACCGCCGCGGCGAGCGCCACCACCCCGACTACCTGCGCGGTCGTCCTATTGGCACCCTGCGCCACCGTCGCCTCCCTCGCCCTGCGTAGGCTTCCGTCCCATGGCTCTCGGGTACGTCCGCCCGGCGCGTCCCGAGGACGCCGGCGAGATCGCACGCATCCAGCTCGCGACCTGGCGGGTCGCGTACCGCCGGATCCTGCCTCGGCACGTGCTCGACAACCTGGACGAGGCGTTCCTCGCCCGGCGATGGAGCGCAGCGGTGCTGGAGCCGCCCTCCGGCGCGCACCGGGTGCTGGTCGCCGTCGAACAGGCCGAGCAATCGTATCTGGTGGGGTTCGCCGCCTCCGGCCCGGCCGACGGCGAGGCCCTGGCCCCGGGTGAGCCGGCCGACGCGCTCGGCCCGGACGTGGCCGCCGTGACCGACCTGCTGGTCGAGCCGCGGTGGGGTCGGCGGGGGCACGGCAGCCGGCTGCTCGCCGCCGCCGTCGACCTGTGGCGGGAGGACGGGCTGACTCGGGCGGTGGCCTGGGCGTTCGACGGTGACGAGGCGACCCGGAAGTTCCTCACCAGCACCGGCTGGGAGCTCGACGGCGCGGCCCGCGCCCTGGACGTCGACGACATGCTGGTGCCGCAGGTGCGCCTGCACGTGGCGGTGCCGACCGAGCCACTCGCCGACGACCGCCCCGGCGAGTGACCCGGCCGGGTCAGCCCTTGTCCGAGCCGTCGTTGGCATCGCGGACGAAGTACCGCTGGAACACCCCGTCGCGGCCGGTCGGTGTCCCGCTCGGCCAGCACCCCGCTCCCGCCCGCCCCGTCGATCATGGAGTTGTGGTGGGCCTTCACTCCGCATATGCCCCTTATGATGGGCACCACAACTCCATGATCGACGCGAAGGGTGGGGCCACGCGGTGGTTAGCGGCGGAGCTCGGTGATCAGCTCTTCGTCGTCCACCTCGCCGGTGGGGTGAAAGCCCAGGGAGGTGTAGAGGGCGGCGGCCTGGGTGTTGTCGGGGTGGTAGGAGAGACGGACCGGGGGGTTGCCCTCCCGGGCGGACAGCCAGTCGGCCAAGGTCCGCACCGTTGCCCCGCCCACGCCGCGGTTCTGCTCGGCGGCGTCGACCAGCATGCCGCCGATCCAGTGCGAGCCGTCGTCGTCCACGCCCCACATGACGTGCCCGACGACGGTCTCGTCGGCGTACACGGCCAGGGAGTTCCACACCGCGGAACGGGTACTCAGCAGCAGGTAACGTGCGCCCAGCGCGGCCACGAACCGGCGCTGGTCGTCGCGCGGGGCGACATCGGCGACCGCCCGCCAGTTGTCGTCGTCGACCGGCCGGAGTGTGACCCGCCGACCGAGCCGGTCCAGGTGCCCATCATCGATCATCGGCGGATGCTACCCGGCCCGGACAGATCTCCGTTCAGTCGAGCAGGGCGTCCAGGCCGACGGTGAGGCCGGGGCGGTTGCGCACCGCACGGACGGCCAGCAGCACACCCGGCATGAACGACACCCGGTCGTACGAGTCGTGCCGGATGGTCAGCGTCTCGCCGATGCCGCCGAAGAGCACCTCCTGGTGGGCGACCAGACCGGTGGCGCGCACCGCGTGGACGCGTACCCCGTCGATGTCGGCGCCGCGCGCACCCGGCACCTCGTCCTTGGTGGCGTCCGGCACCGGCCCGAGACCGGCGTCGGCGCGGGCCTGGGCGATCTGCCGGGCGGTGTGGGTGGCGGTGCCACTCGGGGCGTCCAACTTGCGCGGGTGGTGCTGCTCGATGATCTCGACGGACTCGAAGTGTCGGGCGGCCCGCGCGGCGAACTGCATCATCAGCACCGCGCCGATGCCGAAGTTCGGGGCGATCACCACACCCACCTCGGGCCGGTCGGCGAGCCAGCCGCGCACCTGCTCCAGCCGCTGTTCGGTGAAGCCCGTCGTACCGACAACCGCGCTGATGCCCTGGTCGATGCACCACTTCAGGTTGTCCATGACAACGTCCGGCGTGGTGAAGTCGACGACCACCTCGGCGCCGGCGACGGCGCCGGCGACGGCGGAACGGTCGTCGCCCTGGTCGATCGACGCCACCAGTTCGAGGTCGTCGGCGGCGTCGACCGCCTTGCAGACCTCGATGCCCATGCGTCCGCGGGCACCGAACACGCCGACCCGGGTCTTCTCCTGCTCGTCAGTCACGCGGCACAACCTATCCCAATCGGGACGTGCCCTCCGGGCCGGATCCAGGTGGATCCACCCGCCGGGATGCCCAGCCGAACGGGCTCCGCCCGCGTCCCGGGCGGCGGCCCTCAGACCGAGAAGTCGCCCTCGCCGAAGGGGCCGACCACGGCCAGCGACATCGGTCGGGTGAGCAGCTCGGCGGCGAGAGCGTTCACGTCCTCGACGGTCACTCCGTCGACCCGACGGAGCAACTCGTCCACTGGCATCAGGTCGCCGTAGAGCAACTCACCCTTGGCCAGCCGGCTCATCCGGGAACCGGTGTCCTCCAGGCCGAGCACGAACGAGCCCTTGCTCATCCCCTTGCCACGGGCCACCTCTGCCTCGGTCAACCCGTCGGCGGCGACCCGGGCCAACTCGGCGCGGGTCAGGGACAGCACCTCGTCCACCTTGCCCGGCGCGCAGCCGGCGTAGACGGCGAACAGGCCGGTGTCGGCGTACTGGCTGGCGTAGGAGTAGACCGAGTACGCCAGGCCGCGCTGCTCGCGGATCTCCTGGAACAGGCGGCTGGACATGCCGCCACCGAGCACGTTGTTGAGCACCCCGAGGGCGAAGCGCCGCTCGTCGAGACGGTCGATGCCGGGGCAGCCGAGGATGACGTGCGCCTGCTCGGTCTCCTTCGGCTCCACGACGGTGGTCGACGGCTTGGTGCGTACCGCCGGGGTCGCCGCGCGGTGCGGCGCCGGGGTGGCCGGGTCGCTGTCCAGCGGGGTGCCGCGCACGGCCTGGCGGACCAGCTTGACCACTGTGGCGTGGTCGAGGTTGCCGGCGGCGGCGACGACGATCTGCGGCGCGGTGTAGCGGCCCCGGTAGAAGTTCTGGATCTGCCGCCGGGTCATCGGCGTGACGGTCTCCGCGGTGCCCGAGATCAGCCGGCCCAGCGGGTGGTCACCGTAGACCGCCTGGACGAAGAGGTCGTGCACCTCGTCACCGGGTTCGTCGTCGTGCATGGCGATCTCTTCGAGGATCACGCCACGCTCGGTCTCGACGTCGGCCGGCTCCAACAGCGAGTCGGCGACCAGGTCGCACATCACGTCGATCGCCAGCGGCAGGTCCTCGTCCAGCACCCGGGCGTAGTAGCAGGTGTATTCCTTCGTGGTGAAGGCGTTGGTCTCACCACCCACCGCCTCGATCTGCGAGGAGATCTCCAGCGCGGTGCGCTTGTGGGTGCCCTTGAACAGCAGGTGTTCGAGGAAGTGCGCGGCGCCGGCCTGCGGGCCGGTCTCGTCGCGTGAGCCGACCGCCACCCAGATGCCGAACGAGACGCTGCGCATCGCGGGGATCGCCTCGGTGAGCACGCGCAGGCCGCTGGGCAGCACGGTACGTCGTACCGTGCCACCCAGCGGGTCGTCGCTGAGCGTCCGGGTCACCGCGCGGGCGGCGCCGCCGGAACGGCCCGCCCCGGTGTCGCCAGGCTGACTCGACTGGCTGGCCCGCCAGGACGAGGCCACCCCCCGTCGATCCGGTGGAAACGGCGCGCTGAAGGCCCGACTCACGTGGTGCTCCCGGTTCGACGAGGGGTGGGTGACGCAGGTGCTGAAGGTCAGCTGTGCCGGGTCCGGCGGCGCGGACGCTCGCCGCCCTCGCCACCCTCGCCGCCGCTGTTGCCGCCCTCGCCGCGCTCCGGGCCACGCCCGCCCCGGTCGCCGCCACGCTCGCGGTCACCGCGGTCACGCGGAGCCCGGTCGCCGCGGTCCCGACCAGCGGGTCGGTCGCCACCGGCGGCCTCGCCGGCGGCCGGCGCCTCGGCGCCCTCCGGCCGGACCTTGTCCAGGTAGATCTTGCCACGGGCGTCGATGTCCGCGATCTCGACCTCGACCCGGTCGCCGACGTTGAGGAAGTCCTCGACGCGCTCGACCCGCTTGCCGTCGCCCACCTTGGAGATGTGCAGCAGGCCGTCGCGGCCCGGCAGCAGCGAGATGAACGCACCGAACGCGGCGGTCTTGACCACCGTGCCGAGGAACCGCTCGCCCTGCTTCGGCAGCGTCGGGTTGGCGATGCCGTTGATCCGGTCGACGGCCGCCTGGGCCGACGGGCCGTTGGTGGCACCGACGTAGATCGTGCCGTCGTCCTCGATGGAGATCTCGGCGCCGGTCTCGTCCTGGATCGCGTTGATGGTCTGACCCTTCGGGCCGATCACCATGCCGATCTTGTCGACCGGGATCTTGACGGTGGTGACCCGCGGTGCGTAGTCCGACATCTCGGCCGGAGCCTCGATCGCCGCCTTCATCACACCGAGGATGACCTGCCGGGCCTCGTTGGCCTGCTGCAGCGCGGCGGCCAGCACGTCCGACGGGATGCCGTTGAGCTTGGTGTCGAGCTGGAGCGCGGTGACGAACTCCGGCGTGCCGGCGACCTTGAAGTCCATGTCACCGAACGCGTCCTCGGCACCGAGGATGTCGGTCAGCGTCACGTACTGGGTCTTGCCGTCCACCTCGTCGGAGATGAGACCCATCGCGATGCCGGCGACCGGCGCCTTCAGCGGGACACCCGCGGAGAGCAGGCCCAGCGTCGACGCGCAGACCGAACCCATCGAGGTGGAGCCGTTGGAGCCGAGCGCCTCGGAGACCTGCCGGATGGCGTACGGGAACTCCTCGCGCGACGGCAGCACCGGGATCAGCGCGCGCTCGGCGAGAGCACCGTGGCCGATCTCGCGCCGCTTCGGCGAGCCGACCCGGCCGGTCTCACCGGTCGAGTACGGCGGGAAGTTGTAGTTGTGCATGTAGCGCTTGCGGTTCTCCGGGGACAGCGTGTCCACCATCTGCTCCATGCGGAGCATGTTCAGCGTGGTGACACCCAGGATCTGGGTCTCGCCCCGCTCGAACAGCGCCGAACCGTGCACCCGGGGCAGCACGCCGACCTCGGCGGTCAGCGTCCGGATGTCGCGCGGGCCACGGCCGTCCATGCGGACCTGCTCGCGCAGCACGCGGTTGCGCACCTCGGACTTGGTCAGCGAGCGGAAGGCGGCGCTGAGTTCCTTCTCCCGACCCTCGAACCGAGCGCCCAGCTCCTCGGCGACCCGGCTCTTGACCCGGTCCAGGGCCTCCTCGCGGTCGGCCTTGCCGGCGATGGTGATCGCCTCGGCCACGTCGGCGCGGGCCAACTCGGCCACGGCGTCGTACGCGTCGTCCTGGTAGTCCAGGAAGACCGGGAACTCGGTGACCGGCTTGGCCGCGACCTCGGCCAGCTCGCTCTGCGCGCGGCACAGCTCACGGATCGCCGGCTTGGCGGCCTCCAGGCCGCTGGCGACGATCTCCTCGGTCGGGGCGGTGGCGCCGGCCGAGATCAGGGCGACGGCGTTCGGCGTGGCCTCGGCCTCCACCATCATGATCGCGACGTCGCCGTCCTCCAGGGTGCGACCGGCCACGACCATGTCGAAGGTGGCCCGGGCCAGCTCCTCCAGGGTCGGGAAGGCGACCCACTGGCCGTCGATGTGGGCGACGCGGGTCGCCCCGATCGGGCCGGAGAACGGAAGGCCGGAGAGCTTGGTCGACATCGAGGCGGCGTTGATCGCCACGACGTCGTACGGGTGCTGCGGGTCGAGCGCGAGGACGGTCTCGACGACCTGGACCTCGTTGCGCAGGCCCTTGACGAAGGACGGGCGCAGCGGCCGGTCGATCAGCCGGCAGGTGAGGATCGCGTCCTCGCTGGGCCGGCCCTCGCGGCGGAAGAACGAGCCGGGGATGCGGCCCGCGGCGTACATCCGCTCCTCGACGTCGACGGTCAGCGGGAAGAAGTCGAACTGCTCCTTCGGGTGCTTACCGGCGGTCGTGGCGGAGAGGACGACCGTCTCGCCCAGCTGGGCGATGACGGAACCGGCGGCCTGGCGGGCCAGCCGGCCGGTGGAGAAGGTGATCTCGCGGGTGCCGAAGGACCCGTTGTCGATCACGGCGGTGCGGGATTCGGTGCCGAGTTTGGTCTCGGTCATGTGCTGTCGTGCTCCTTCGCGTCGTGGGCCCACGACATCGGGGAGCTGCTCAGCCGGCCGGTCTTCGATCGAAGCGCCCGGGGTACCGGCATGATGCCGGGGTTCCCGGGGGCCACTACCGGAGACCGGTACGCTGACCGGCTCCCTCTCGGGTGGTCGCGCGGCCCGTGTTTCTTCTGGTGGGACGCGGTACGGGGGAGCGGCCGGTCGGCCACTCCCCCGTCACGTCACCGGCGCAGGCCGAGCCGCTCGATGAGCGACCGGTAGCGGTTGATGTCCTTCTTCTGGACGTAGTTGAGCAGCCGACGGCGACGGCCGACCAGCAGCAGCAGCCCACGGCGGCTGTGGTGGTCGTGCTTGTGCACCTTCAGGTGCTCGGTCAGCTCGGCGATCCGCTTGGTGAGGACCGCGACCTGGACCTCCGGCGAACCGGTGTCGCCCTCGGCGGTCGCGTACTCCGCGCGGATGCTGGCCTTGGCTTCCTGGTCGAGCGCCATGTTCTCCCTGTTTCGATGGGTTGATCAAGTAGGTTGTCCGTCGTCCCGATGGACCGGGAACGGACCGGTACCTCGCACCCGCGGCGTCGAGCAGGCACGCGAGGCCCCACGCCGGTCACCCGACGTCCCGGCAAGACTACCAGCACTCGCCGGTAACACCCGGCCAAGGGCCGCCGGCGGGCCCCCGCCGATCAGGTCAGGGCATGCCGGGTGCGCTCGACGTCCTGATTCATCTGGGCGATCAACGGCTCGATCGAGTCGTACCGGACCTGGCCGCGCAGGTGCGCCACGAAGTCCAGGGCCAGCCGCTCGCCGTACAGGTCGCCGGAGAAGTCCAGCGCGTACGCCTCCACCCGCCGCTCCCGGCCGGAGAAGGTCGGGTTGGTGCCCACGGACACGGCCGCCATCAGCGGGTCACGTTGCCCGCGGCGGATCAGCCGGGCCGCGTACACCCCGTCGGCGGGCACCGCCGCGTACCGGTGGCAGAGCAGGTTGGCGGTGGGGAAGCCCAGCTCCCGACCCCGTTGGTCGCCGCGGACCACCACCCCCTCCAGGCGATGGGGGCGGCCCAGCGCGCCGGCGGCCGCGCCCACGTCACCCGCGTCGACGCAGGAGCGGATGTAGGTGGAGGAGAAGACGGTGCCGTCTTCGGCGACCAGCGGGCCGCCCTCGACGCCGAAGCCGAAGGTGCGCCCGAGCTGCTCCAACAGCGCCACGTCGCCGGCCGCCCGGTGCCCGAAGCGGAAGTTGTCGCCGACCACCACCAACGCCGCGTGCAGGTGCTCGACCAGGACGTCGTGCACGAACTGCTCGGCCGGCAGCCGGGAGAACTCCGGGGTGAACGGCACCACGCAGAGCACGTCCACGCCGAGCGCCTCGATCAACTCGGCCTTGCGGGCCGGTTCGGTGAGGACCGCCGGATGCGAGCCGGGACGGACCACCTCGGCCGGATGCGGGTCGAAGGTGACCACCACCGACTGCACGCCCAACGCGCGGGCCCGGGCCACGGTGTGCCCGATCGTCGCCTGGTGCCCCTTGTGCACGCCGTCGAAGACGCCGATGGTGACGACCGAGCGTCCCCACCCACCGGGCGCCGCGTCGTACCCCCGCCACCGCTGCATGCCGCTCCTCCCCTGTCGCCCGGCCTCAGGCCGGGGCGAGCACGATCTCCGCGCGGGCCCGCCCGTCCCGCTCGCTGACGATAGCGATCAGACCGCCGGCGGGCCCGAAGACGGCGTACGGCCCGGTGAGGCCGGCCGGGTCCAACGGCCCGCCGTGGGCGAGCACCCGAGCCTCCTCGGGCGTGGCCTCCCGGCGCGGGAAGAATCGGTCGGCCGCCGCGTCCAGCGGCAGGTTCACCACCTCCGGTGCGCGCTGCTCCAGCTCGTCGAGGGTCGCCGCCTCGGCCAGGGTGAACCCGCCGACCGCGGTCCGGCGCAGCGCGGTCAGGTGGCCACCGACGCCGAGCGCGAGGCCCGCGTCCCGGGCGATGGCCCGGATGTACGTGCCGGAGGAGCAGGTCACGTCCACGTCCACGTCCACCAGGTCCGGGTCGGTGCGGCGGATCGCCAGCACCTCCAAGCGGGAGATGGTGACCCGGCGGGCGGGCAGGTCGACGCTCTCCCCGTCGCGAACCCGCTTGTACGCCCGCTGCCCGTCGATCTTGATCGCGCTGACCGCGCTCGGCACCTGGTCGACGTCGCCCCTGAGCGGGGCCAACGCCGCCCGGATCGCGTCGTCGGTGAGGTGACCGGCCGGCGTGCTGGCGATCACGTCGCCCTCGGCGTCGTCGGTGACCGTGGACTGGCCGAGCCGGATGGTGCCGGTGTAGCTCTTGCCCGCGCCGATCACGTAGGTCAGCAGGCGGGTGGCCCGGCCCACGCCGATCACCAGCACACCGGTGGCCATCGGGTCGAGGGTGCCGCCGTGGCCGACGCGCCGCGTCTTCGCCAACCGGCGGATCCGCGCCACCACGTCGTGCGACGTCATGCCGCCGGGCTTGTCGACGACGATCAGACCATCGGTGCTCACGTCGGCCAAGCCTGCCAGATGGCCCACCCAGCGCGGTGCGTGGGCACACCCGGCGTGACCCGAGCCTCCGCCGACGGACCCGACCGACCCGCCGCCGCCATCGCCGGTCACCCGGACGACGTGCCGTCCTCGGCCCGGGGCCTCTGGATCACCTCGGCGGAGGCGGTGACCTGGAACGCGGACTGCGCGCAACTCCGCGACGGCTGGGTGCAGGAGCAGTTCTGGGTGGCCGACGTACACCGGGACCGGATACCGGCGGGCGACCCGGGCACGATCTTCGACCTCGACGCGCCCGCGCCGACCACCACCCGCTGCTGACCGGGCGGTGGTCAGCGAACCGCGCCGACCACCGCCCAGCTGCCGGTGCGCAGGCGCAGCAGCAGGGCGACCAGCCGGATCACCACGAACACTGTGAGCCCGGCCCAGATGCCGCCCAGCCCGAGGTCGAGGGCGTACGCCAGCCAGATGGCGGGCAGGAAGCCGCCGAGCGCCGCCACGATGGTGAGGTTGCGCAGGTAACGCACGTCGCCCGCGCCGATCAGCACGCCGTCGAGGGCGAACACCACCCCGGCCAGCGGCAGCATGGCGACGAACCACGGCCACGCGGTCATGGCCTGCTCGCGTACCCCCGGATCGGAGCTGAACCAGGACGGCACCACACCGGCGCCGGCGGCGATGAGCAGCGCGAAGCCGATGCCGCAGACGCCACCGAGCAGCCCGATCCGGCGGGCGAGCGCCCGCGCGCCGGCGTCGTCGCCGGCACCGAGCGCGGCGCCCACCAGCGACTGGGCGGCGATGGCCAGCGCGTCGAGCACCAGCGCGGTGAAGAACCAGAGTTGAAGGGCGATCTGGTGGGCGCCGACGGCGGCGGCGCCGAAGCGAGCGGCGACGGCGGTGGCGGAGAGGAAGCTGGCCTGGAAGGCGATCCCTCGGATCAGCAGGTCCCGGCTGAGCACCAACTGCTGGCGGATCACGGGGGGTCGGGGCCGCAGCGACACCCGTTCGGCGACCAGGGCCGCGGCGAAGAGCGCCCCGCAGAGGGTCTGCGCCACGACGTTGGCCGCCGCCGAGCCGATCAGGCCCAGCCCGGCGGGGTAGACCAGCAGCGGACAGAGCAGCGCGGAGAGCAGGTTGGGGCCGAGCACGAAGTACAGCGGGCGGCGGGTGTCCTGCACGCCGCGCAACCAGCCGTTGCCGGCTGCGGCGAGCAGCAGGCCGGGGGCGCCGAGGGCCGCGATCCGCAGCCAGTGTTCGGCGGCGTCGGCCACCTCGCCACCACCACCGACGAGGGTACGCGCGAGCGCGGCTCCGCCGAACTGCATGCCGATCGCGATCAGCAGACCGACACCGAGCGCCAACCAGGAGGACTGGACGCCCTCGGCCACCGCGGCGGCCCGGTCCCCCGCTCCGAAGCGGCGGGCAGCCCGCCCGGTGGTGCCGTACGCGACCACGGTGCCGACCCACGCGGTCAGCGTCATCACCGTGCCGCCGACGGCGAGCGCGGCGAGCGGCACCCGGCCGAGGTGACCGACCACCGCCGTGTCGACGAGCACGTAGAGCGGCTCGGCGGCGAGCACCACGAGGGCCGGCAGGGCGAGGCTGGCGATCCGGCGTGGCGAGGCGGTTCGGTCGGCGGTGACGGTCTGGCTCATCGCCGCCGATCCTGGCACGAGCCCCGTAAGGATCGCAATCCCGCCGACTGCTTACCTCGTCGGAGTCGCCCTCGGCCGCGCAGGCTGGCCAGCATCGCGTGGGTCATGTCCGCGTCGCGGGCCGAGCCCGCACTCAGGCAGGCGGTCAGGCGGGGGCCAGTACCTCTGGTCAGAGGCTGTGGAGCTGATGTCGTAAACGAATCATGTCCTGGCGTCGCAGACGAAGCAGGTCGTGACATCGCAGACGAAGCAGGTCGTGACGTCGCAGACGAAGCAGGTCGTGACGTCGTGACCCGTCAGGTCGCGATGTCGCAGACGATTCAGCTCCAAAGGAGCACCAGGATGCGTCCGGTCCTCCCCGGCGGTGTTCGGCGGGAGGGATCACCGCTGGTGCGGTCGGGTCACTGGCGGGTGTCCATCGACGTCTGCAGCGCGCGTCGGGCCTGCTCGCGGGCGTCGTCGGTGGTGGCCTCGGGCTTGGGCTTGTTCGGCATGGTGGTGGTCCTTCCAGGGAGCGAGCCACCGACAGGCGGCGGCCCTCGACGGGCGGTCCTGCTGAGCGCCCCACGGCGGTCCGGGGTTACCGGAGCGGCCGCCTGGGCAGCGTGAGCCCGGGTCGGTGCGACCCTGGAGGGAGGCGGCACGAGGTGTGGCACCACCACCCATGACCTGCACCGTCACGCGGCGCCGGCCCTCTCCCAAGTTATCGTTCAGGTCCATATGCTGCTCACGGTTCCCGCCATCTGGACAGCGGGCAACCCGGCTCAACGGGCCAGGAAGTGCCATCCCAGCCACCACCAGAACCCGAACAGACCGATCCGGCCCACCGGAACCAGACCGACCTCGTAGCGCATCACGTACGCGCAGACCTCGCCGAGGGTGGGGATCCGCGAGCCCTCCCGGCGGGCCATCCACTCGACCACCGCGAAGAGGACCAGCGCGGCCAGAAAGCCGCCGATCGCGAGCGCCCGCATCATCGCCGCACCAGCCCCCAGAAGGCCGCCAGCCAGGCGAACCAGGCCGCCGACCGGGTCAGGTGATCTTCCAGGAGGGGATCGGCGAGCCGGGAGAAGGTGGGAAAGTCATCGCCGGCCGCCAACACGAAGGTGGCACCCTCGAAGACGCCGAAGACCACCACCGGCACCGCCCACCACGCCGCTCCCGCGCCCAGACGGCGCGGCGCCGGTCGACGGGGCACCCGGTTGCTCAGACCGAGCCAGATCAGCACCCCGCCGGTGCCGAGGGTGAACAGATTCGCCTCGGTGGAGAAGGACGCGAACCGACCACCGACGAGCGACAGACAGACCAGGACGGGAACGGAGACGGCGGGCCGATCCCATGCTCGGGGGGCCTCCACGGTGAGGTCGTGCGGCTGCTCCATCCCGCAATTCTTCCCGGTCTCACCGAGCGCGGGAAGACCAACACTCCCCGGAGCTGACCCTGATCTTCGGGATCGACCGATCGATGACGGCTAACGGCAGCGTCAGCTCGTGGGGTGGACCAACGCCGCGTCCAGTTGGCCACGGATCGACTCGACCACCTGCTCGACGGACCCCCGACCGGTGAAACCGGCCGCGAACGTGTGACCACCACCGCCCAGCGCGACCGCGACCCGGCTGACGTCCACCGCACCCTTGCTGCGCATCGACACCGCCCACTCACCCGACGTGGTCTGCTTCAGCACACAGCCCACGTCCGCCTCGGCGGTGCAGCGCACCGAGTCGATCAACGCCTCCAGCACGTACGGCCGTTGGTCGTGTCGGGCCAGGTCGTCCAGGGTGGCGAAGGTCCAGACCAGCCCTTGGCCACCGGCGGCGGCCGGCTCCAACTGCGCCCGACCGAGCACATCACCGAAGAGACGCACCGCGCCGAAGGGCCGGGTGTCGAAGACCCGCCGGGAGATGTCACCGGGCGAGATGCCGGTGGCCAGCAACCGGGCGGCCATCTCGTGCACCGCCGGGGTGGTCGCCGCGAACCGGAACGAACCAGTATCCGTGGTCAGGGCCACGTAGAGGCACTCGGCGATCGCCCGATCCACCACGACCCCGAGCCGGGTCAGCAACTGCTCGGCCACCACCGACGTCGCCGCGGCGCTTGGGTCGACCAGGTTGACAGTGCCGAAGCCCGGGTTCGAGGCGTGGTGGTCGAGCACCAGCGCCCCACCCGCCGACGACAGCCGCCCGGCCAACTCGCCGAGGCGCGACTCGCTCGCCGCGTCGAAACAGATCACCAGATCGGGTGCGAGGTCCGCCGCGTCCGCCGGGACCAGCAGCTCGAGCCCGGGAAGCCCGTGCAACGGCTCCGGCACCTCCGGCGGCCCGGGAAAGGTCGCCTGCACGTCGCGTACGCCGAGCTGCCGCAGGCCCAGACCGAAGCCGAGCATGCTGCCCAGCGCGTCGCCGTCCGGGTTGACGTGACAGATCAGCAGCACCCGGCCGGTCGGCGGGAGAGCCCGCACCAACGCCTCGGCCGCGGCCCAGTCCGCCTCGGCGGGGCCGAGCCCGGCTGCCCCGGCGAGCGGGGCACTGGCGGTGCTGGTCACCGCGTTTCCCCACCCCGCGGGGTTTCCCTGGCGTCAGTGGCCTCGTCGGCCTCGTCCGTCTCGTCGTCCTCGTCGTCCACCCGGTACGGCTGGGCCTCGCCCGCGTACTTCGCCTGGGCGGCGAGCCGCTGCACCTCGGCGTCGGCGTTGCGGGCGGCGGCGAGCAGGTCGTCGATGTGCTTGACCTGGTCCTGTACGTCGTCGAGGACGAACGTCAGGGTCGGCGAGTGCCGAAGCCCGAGCGCCTTGCCGACCGTGCTGCGCAACATCCCCTTGGCGCTCTCCAGCGCGGCGGCCGTGTCCGCCTGGGCGACCGAGTCGCCGAGCACCGTGTAGAAGACCGTCGCGTCGCGCAGGTCAGCGGTGATCCGGGCGTCGGTGATGGTGATCATCCCGAGCCGCGGGTCCTTGATCTGGCTCCGCACCACCGACGCGACCAGCTCACGCACCCGTTCGGCGTGCCGGCGTACCTTGGCCGGATCAGACATCTCGCCACCTCCACGGCGTCCTGCTCCCGGTCGGCCCGGAGGCCCGGAGGCCGCCGGCCGACCGGCCAACATCTCGAACACTACCTTCGCGGCCGCACCGGTCGCCCGGCACAGCCGGCACCGTGGTCAGTCGTCGTCCACGCCGTACAGCCGGCGTCGAACCGACAGCAGCTCGACCTCGGGACGGCCGGCCACCAGGCGCTCACAGGAGTCGAGCACCTCGCGGACGTGCACTGTCTCGGCGGCCACCACGGCCACCGCAATCTGCGCTCGACCGTGCAGGTCGAGCGCACCCACCTCGGCGGCCGACACCTCGAAGCGGCGCAGCGCCGCCACGATCGGCCGTACATATGATCTCTTGGCTTTGAGCGACCGGGAGTCGCCCGGCAGCAGCAGGTCGAAGACCGCGGTTCCGGTGAACATCGCCCCGGACGATACCGCCAACCCGCCCCGCATGATCAAGGGGTTTACGCCCTAGGGCGCAAACCCCTTGATCAGCGTGTCACTGCCGGATCAGGCGCGAACCTTCTCCCGCATCTCGAAGGTCTCGATGACGTCGCCGACCTGGACGTTGTTGTAACCACCCAGGGTCAGACCACACTCGAAGCCCTCGCGGACCTCGGTGGCGTCATCCTTGAACCGCTTCAGCGAGGTGATCGTGAGGTTGTCCGCCACGACCGTCCCGTCCCGAAGCAGTCGAGCCTTCGCGTTGCGCCGGATGATGCCCGACCGGACGATGCAACCGGAGATGTTGCCGATCTTGGACGAGCGGAAGACGTCGCGGATCTCCGCGGTGCCCAGCTCGGCCTCCTCGTACTCCGGCTTGAGCAGGCCCTTGAGCGCTGCCTCGATCTCCTCGATGGCCTGGTAGATGACGGTGTAGTACCGGATCTCCACGCCCTCGCGGTCGGCCATCTCACGGACCTTGTTCGAGGCCCGCACGTTGAAGCCGATGATCGTGACCGGCTCGGACGAGGCGCTGGCGAGCATGACGTTGCTCTCGGTGATCGCGCCGACGCCCCGGTCGAGGACCTTGAGCTGGACCTCCTCGGGGATGTCGAGGTTGAACAGCGCGTCCTCCAGGGCCTCCACCGAACCGGAGACATCGCCCTTGAGGATGAGGTTGAGTGACGTCTTCTCGCCCTCCTTGAGCTGCTCCATGAGCGTCTCGAGGGTGGCCCGACCACGGGAGTTGGCGAATGCCGCCGCCCGCCGCCGCGCCTGCCGCTGCTCGGCGATCTGCCGCACCGTGCGGTCGTCCGCCGCGGCGAGGAACGTGTCGCCCGCGCCGGGCGGCGCGGTCAGACCCAGAACCATGACCGGACGCGCCGGCCCAGCCTCGGAGAGCTGGTTGCCGTTCTCGTCGAGCATGGCCCGGACCCGGCCGTGCGCCCCACCGGCGACGATCGAGTCGCCCGCCCGCAGGGTGCCCTTCTGCACCAGCACCGTCGCCACCGCACCGCGGCCCTTGTCCAGGTGCGCCTCGATGGCCACACCCTGCGCCGGCCCGTCGATCGGAGCGGTCAGCTCCAGCGACGCGTCGGCGGTCAGCAGGACGGCCTCGAGCAGCTCCTCGATGCCGATGCCCGGCTTGGCGGCCACGTTGACGAACATGGTCTCGCCGCCGTACTCCTCGGCGACCAGGCCGTACTCGGTCAGCTGCTGGCGGACCTTGTCCGGGTTGGCATCCGGCTTGTCGACCTTGTTGACCGCGACCACGATCGGCACGTCGGCCGCCTTGGCGTGGTTCAACGCCTCGATGGTCTGCGGCATCACGCCGTCGTCGGCCGCGACCACCAGGATCACGATGTCCGTCACCTGGGCACCACGGGCACGCATGGCGGTGAACGCCTCGTGACCCGGGGTGTCGATGAAGGTCACCGCGCGGTCCACACCATCGTGCGGAACGTGCACCTGGTACGCACCGATGTGCTGGGTGATGCCACCCGCCTCACCGGCGACGACGTTCGCCTTGCGGATCGCGTCGAGCAGCTTGGTCTTACCGTGGTCGACGTGACCCATGACGGTCACCACCGGCGCACGGCTGACCAGACGCTCCTCGGCCACCTCCGCGTCGAGGTCGATGTTGAACTGCGCGAGCAGCTCGCGGTCCTCGTCCTCCGGGCTGACGATCTGGATGTCGAAGCCCAGGTGCTCACCCAGCAGCTGCAGGGTGTCGTCAGAACAGGACTGGGTCGCGGTGACCATCTCGCCCAGGTTGAACATCTCCTGGACCAGCGAACCAGGGTTGGCGTTGATCTTGTCGGCGAAGTCGGACAGCGAGGCGCCGCGAGACAGCCGGACGACCTGACCCTGACCCCGGGGAGCACCCGAGCTCATGGTCGGAGCCGACAGGTTGTCGAACTCCTGTCTGCGCTGCTTCTTGGACTTGCGACCGCGCGTCGGCCGGCCACCCGGACGCCCGAAGGCACCCGCGGCACCGCCGCCACGGCCACGACCGCCCGCACCCGGACGACCGCCGCCACCGGCCGGAGCACCCGGGCGGAAACCGCCACCGGGAGCACCGCCACCGCCGCCGGGACCGCCACGGTAGCCACCGCCACCGCCGGCACCCGCGCCGCCACCAGGGCCGCCGCGGTAACCGCCACCGCCGCCGGCGCCACCGCCGGGACCGCCACGGAAGCCACCGCCGCCACCGGGACGACCAGCGCCGCCGCCGGGACGACCAGCGCCACCGGGGCCGGGACGACCGGCCGCCGGACGCTGACTCGGCATCGACGCCGGGCTCGGCCGCGGCGGCATGGAGTTCGGGCTCGGCCGCGGCGGCATGCCCGCCGGGGTGTTGGGCCGGGGACCACCCGCACCGGCGGCCGGGGGCCGCTGCTGCTGGCCACCCTGGATGCCGAACGGGTTGTTACCGGCGCCGCGCGCCGGCGGGCGACCACCCGGTCGGGCACCCGGACCCGGAGCAGGCGCGCTCGGACGAGCTGCCGGCGAACCGGGACGGGGCGGCATCGCGGCCGGACCCGGCCGAGGGCCGGGACGGTTGCCACCGTCTGCCGGAGGCTCCCGGCGAACCGGGTTCTCCCGCTGCTGCTGACGGGCGGCCTGCGCGGCCTTGACCGCGGCCTCCTGCTCAGCCTTCAGCGCGGCGGCACGCGCCTCCGCGGCCGCCACCTCGATGTCGTGGGCACTCGCCG
The DNA here is from genome assembly GCF_029626145.1 of Micromonospora sp. WMMD961. NCBI lineage: Bacteria > Bacillati > Actinomycetota > Actinomycetes > Micromonosporales > Micromonosporaceae > Micromonospora > Micromonospora sp. WMMD961. Next base: position 1,864,668 of record NZ_JARUBJ010000002.1, on the reverse strand, counting down.
GCTTGGCGACCGGAGCCGCCGGCTGCGGCGCGGCGGGCACCGGACCCTTCGGCTTCGGGCCGGGCGTCGGCGCTGCCGGCCGCCGAGGCGGCATCGGCTTTGCCGAAACCCGGGGCGCGCCCGGGGTCGGGGACGTCGTCGGGGTCGGGTTGGAAGCCGGCGTCGACGCGGGCGCCGACGGGGCGGCCGGTGCCGGAGCCCCGGCGGACGCGACGAATGCGTTACGCAGCCGCCGGGCGACGGGCGCCTCGACGGTGCTCGACGCGGACTTCACGAACTCGCCCATTTCCTTCAGCTTGGCGAGAACGGTCTTACTCTCGACCCCGAGCTCTTTTGCAAGCTCGTGTACGCGGGCCTTGCCTGCCACTGCACTCCTCACTCCGAGGTCGTGCGGGCAGCACCCGCAGCGACCTCACTCGTGCACTTGAAGCCTGGTCATTTCAGGGACTTCATCGTGTGCTCATGTCGGTCGTCCTACCCTGCTAGCGACCCTCGCCCGGTCGGGCTGACCGGACGTAGTGGTTGGCGCATCGACGTGCTCCGCCAGCACACCGTGGTCGAGGACCTCGGTGATGCGCAGCGCACGCCCGAAGGCGCGGCGCCGCACCGCCAGCGCGAAGCAGGCCGGATCCGGGTGCATGTTCGCTCCCCGACCCGGCAGCCTGCGAAGCGGGTCAGGCCGGAGGCTGTGACCAACCTCGTCCCTGACCGCGACAATCCGCAGCAATTCGCTGGCCGGCGCACGTTGCCGGCAACCCACACAGGTGCGCTCCGGCTGCGCGCGTCGTACCACTGGAAGAAGTCTACCCCTAGCCGCCCGAGATCGCGCCGCCCGGCTCCCGCACGTGATCAGCTCCCTCACGCGCGGCCGGGGCGGTCTGCTCCGCATCGGAGCGGATGTCGATCCGCCAACCGGTCAGACGGGCCGCGAGTCGGGCATTCTGCCCCTCCCGGCCGATGGCCAGCGAAAGCTGGAAGTCGGGAACGGTCACCCGGGCGGCTCGACCGGCCAGGTCGACCACCTCGACCCGTAGCGCCTTGGCCGGCGACAACGCGTTACCGACGAAGGTGGCCGGGTCGTCCGACCAGTCGATGATGTCGATCTTTTCGCCGTGCAACTCGCTCATCACGGCGCGCACCCGCTGGCCCATCGGCCCGATGCAGGCGCCCTTGGCGTTGACCCCGGGGGTCGTGGAGCGGACGGCGATCTTCGTACGGTGACCTGCCTCACGGGCGATCGCGCCGATCTCGACAGTGCCGTCGGCGATCTCCGGGACCTCCAGCGCGAACAGCTTCTTGACCAGCGCCGGGTGCGACCGGGACAGGGTGATCTGCGGCCCGCGCATGCCCTTGGCGACGTGCACCACGACACAGCGGACCCGCTCACCGTGGGCGTACCGCTCACCGGGCACCTGCTCGGACTGCGGCAGCACACCCTCCAGCTTGCCCAGGTCGACGCTGACGATGCCCTTCTCGGTACGCGTCTCGTGCGCCTGCACCACGCCGGTCACGAGGTCACCCTCGCGGCCCACGTACTCACCGAAGTGCACCTCGTCGGTGGCCTCCCGCAGACGCTGGAGGATCACCTGCTTGGCGGTCATGGCGGCGATCCGGCCGAAGTCGTGCGGGGTGTCGTCCCACTCCCGCACCAGGCTGCCGTCGGAGTCCATCTCCTGCGCGTACACCAGAGCGGCGCCGGACTTACGGTCGATCTCCACCCGGGCGTGCGGCTCGGCGCCGTCGGTGTGCCGGTAGGCGGTCAGCAACGCGGTCTCGATCGCCGCGAGAATCGTGTCGAACGGGATCTCCCGCTCGCGCTCGAGTGCGCGCAGCGCCGCGAGGTCGATGTTCACCTCTCCTCGTCCTCCACATCATCTTCGTCGTCGATGTCGTCTGAATCGTCGATCTCGTCAGAATCGTCCGCGTCGTCGAACTCCTCGTCCGCCTCGCCGAGCTCGGCGAGGCGGGTGAACTCGACCTGCACGCGCCCCGGGCCCAGCTGGGCGTACGCCCAGGAGGCACGCCCGGCCTCGGTCTCCAGCAGCACGCCCTCGTCGTCGGCCGCGATCACCCGGCCGGTCAGCTGGCGGTCACCGGCGGGCTGCTCGCCGCGCTGGCCGGGCAGCGCGGTCGCGCCCCGAACGGTGACCTTGACGAGTCGGCTCACGTTGCGCCGCCAGTGTCGGGGCAGGGTGAGCGGGCGGTCGACGCCCGGCGAACTGACCTCGAGCTGGTACTCCCCGGCGACGATGTCACCACCGGCCTCCTCCGCGGCATCCAGCGCGGCCGAGACCGCGCGGGAGACGTCCGCGACGGCGTCCAGGTCGATCCCGCCGTCGGCGTCGACCATCACCCGCACCACGTGCCGGCGACCGGCCCGGGAGACCGACAGGTCCTCCAGGTCGTAGCCGGCGTCGTCGACGACGGGCTCGATCACGGCTCGAAGCCGGGCGCGTCTCCCGGCGAGGTCACCACCACGGGGGCCCGCGGCATCGCGGGGTCGACCCGTCGGCCTGGTGGCACGGCCACGCTGCGTCATCTCCGCACCTTTCCCTGGTCGACGGTGGTCGGTCGTCCGGCCATGCCGGCACGCCACCGGAGCGGACACGCCGGCGGCTGCGCAGAGCGTAACGCGCCTGCCCGGCGTCGGGCCGGGCGGCGCACCGACGCCGGTGGCCCCCGGAGCGGCGCACATGGTGTTGACTTGCCCGGTGGGGATCGGCAGAACGACACAGCGCAACCAGGCATCCGGACATTCCCGGCGTAAGCTCCTGCACGGCGGGGCGCTGCTGGTGCTCGGTGGCGCCGCCGCGCCACTGACCGGCTGTGATCTTTTCGACCGTGACGACGAGCCAGCACCGCCGCCGGACCCGCTGCGGCCGATGGTGGACGAGTCACTCGCGCTGGCCGAGGCGTACCGGAGCAGCGCCGCGGCGTACCCCGACCTGGCCGGCCGGCTCGACCCGATCGCCGAGGCGCACACCGCCCACGCCACCGAGCTGGCCCGGGTGATCGGCGTCGCCCTGCCGTCGGCGGGGCCCACCGCCCCGACCACCGCCCCGGCGGCCGACCCGGCCGGCGCGCTCGCCGCGCTGCGCGCACTGGAGAAGACCGCCCAGCAGTCCGCGACCACCGCCTGCGCCGCAGCACCCGCGGAGCGGGCCGCACTGCTCGGGTCGATCGTCGCCGCCCGCGCGACCCACCAGGAGGCACTGAAGTGAGGCAGCCGTCCGCCGGAGAGGCACTCGCCTCCGCGCTGTCCGCCGAGTACGCGGCCATCTACGCCTACGGGCGGATCGGTGTCCGGCTCACCGGTGCGGCACGGGAGTCGGCACACCAGGCCGAGGCCGCGCATCGACGTCGGCGCGACACCCTGGTGGTGCAGCTCACCACCGCCGGCGGCGTCGTGCCGCCGGACCGCGCCGGCTACGCGCTGCCGTTCCCGGTCACCGACCGGGCGAGCGCGTTGCGGCTCGCCGCCGAGGTGGAGGAACGCGCGGCCGCGCACTGGCGGGCGGCGCTGGCGTCCACCACCGGCGCCGACCGGGACCAGGCGCTGGCGGCCCTGGTGGAGTACGCCGTGCGCGCCACCCGGTGGCGCAAGACGGCCGGGTCGACGCCGCTGACCGTCCCGTTTCCCGGTCGACCAGCCTGAACAGGTCCGCTCCGGTTGCGGTGCGCATACCAGGTATGCATACTCCGTTGCCATGTCCATCCGTCACGGGTTGCTCGCCCTGCTCGAACGCGGCCAGATGTACGGCTACCAGCTGCGCGCCGCGTTCGAGGAGTCGACCGGCTCGACCTGGCCGCTGAACATCGGGCAGGTCTACACCACGCTGTCCCGGCTGGAACGGGACGGTCTGGTGCGCCCGCTGCCGGAGAGCGAGGCCGGGCAGCGCCCGTACGAGATCACCGACGCCGGACGGGCGGACCTGGCGCTGTGGTTCGCCACCCCGATCAGCCGCACGGACCGACCCCGCGACGAGTTGGCCATCAAGCTGGCGTTGGCGCTGACCACCCCCGGGGTGGACGTCCGCTCGGTGGTGCAGGCCCAGCGCAGCGCGACGATGCGGGCCCTGCAGGAGCTGACCCGGCTGAAGTACGGCAGTAACCGGCCGGAGGATCTCCCCTGGCGACTCGTACTGGACTCGATGGTGTTCCAGGCCGAGGCGGAGGTGCGCTGGTTGGACCACTGTGAGACCAGCCTGGTGCGGCACCAACCCACCGACCCCCCGCCGCCCGTTCTCCGACCGGGGGACGCCGACGCGCGGGACGCGGTGACCTGGGCCGGCGAGGAGGCGCGACGGTGAGCGGGGCGGACGACGCGGTGTTGGACATCCGCGCCGTCCACCGCACCCACGGCACCGGACCGTCGGCGGTGCGTGCGCTGCGCGGCGTCAGCCTGGCCGTCCGGCCCGGCGAACTGGTCGCGGTGATGGGGCCGTCCGGCTCCGGCAAGTCGACGTTGCTGGCTCTGGCCGGAGGGCTGGACCGGCCGACCGACGGCGAGGTCCGGGTCGAGGGGCAACCGCTCGGGGCTCTGGACCGTCGCGGGTTGGCCCAGCTTCGTCGTCGCCGGATCGGCTACATCTTCCAGCAGCTCAACCTGCTGGGCAGTCTGAGCGCGCTGGAGAACGTGGCGCTCCCGTTGGAGCTCGACGGCACCAGCGGACGCCGCGCCCGCGCGCTGGCCCGGGCCGCGCTCACCGAGGTGGGCCTGCCCGGGCTGGGCGACCGTTTCCCCGACCAGCTCTCCGGCGGGCAGCAGCAGCGGGTGGCCATCGCCCGCGCGTTGGTGGGCGAGCGCCGGCTGGTGCTCGCCGACGAGCCCACCGGCGCACTGGACTCGCAGACCGGTGAGGCGGTGCTGCACCTGCTGCGCCGCCGGATCGACGCGGGTGCCGCCGGAGTGCTGGTCACCCACGAGGCACGACATGCCGGCTGGGCGGACCGGGTGGTGTTCCTCCGCGACGGCGTGCTGGTCGACACGACGGCACCGCTGGGCAGCGTCGAGCAGTTGCTGTCCGGCAGCGACCGGTGATCGTCCGCCGTACGCGGCGGGCCCCTGGCCGGACCGACCCCGCCCCGGCGGGACCGGTCCAACCATCCGCGCTCGTCGGCCGGCGGCGGATCGCCGAGCTGACCGGCTCCTGGCGCACCGCGCTGCGGATCGCGCGGCGCGAGTCCCGCCGGGCCCGGCGACGGACCATCCTCGTCCTCGCGATGATCGCCCTCCCGGTGGCCGCGCTGGCCTTCCTCGCGGCGAGCTACGACATGGCCGAGCTGACCCCGCAGGAACGTGTCGACCGTCGGCTCGGCGTGGCCGACGCGGAGTTGCAGTGGGTCGCCAGCGGTCCGGTGGGACAGGACGAGTGGGGTGAGGGCTGGAACACGCAGGATGGCACGCCCCCGGCAAGGGCCACCGCAGCCCAGATGACCGCGCTGTTGGGGCCGGGCAGCCGGGTCACCGAGGTGCGCCCGTACGCCCCGCTGACCCTGCCCGGTCCGCACCGCGACGAGGACGTGGCCGGTCGGGTGCTGGACCTCGGCGACCCACTGGCCCGCGGGCTGGTGCGGTTCCTGGCCGGCCGGGCGCCGCAGCAGGCCGGCGAGGTCGCGGTCAGCCCGGCGGCACTGCGCCGCCTGGACCTGCGCCTCGGTGCCGCCGTCACGGTCGCCGACGGGAGCAGGGCGTACACCGTGGTGGGGGTGGTCGAGTTCGCCGACGACCTCGGTCCGGTCGTCGCGCTGCATCCGGGAGCCGTACCGAGGACCGGTCCGGAGCCGGACAGCGTCTGGTTGGCGGACGTACCCGGGACCGTCGACGCCGCGCTGGTGTCCCGGCTGAACGAGCGGGGAGTGGTGGTCACCGCGCGTCGTTGGACCGGCCCTGGGGGCGGGGCGGACCGGACGTGGTTCGGGTTGACCGGCGCGAGCGACGCCAACGACCTGAGTACCGGCGTCCTGATCGCCGGCCTCGGGCTGCTGGAGGTCGTCCTTCTGGTCGGGCCGGCCTTCGCCGTCGGTGTCCGTCGCCGACGACGGGATCTGGCGCTGGTCGCGGTGGCCGGCGGGGACGCCGCCCAACTGCGCCGGGTCGTGCTGGCCGACGGTGTGGTGCTGGGTGTGCTGGGCGCCGCCACCGGCCTGGTTGTCGGTGTCGGCGCAGCGTTCGCCGGTCGCCCGCTGATGGAGCAGTACGTCTTCGGCATGCGCTTCGGCGGCTACCGCTGCTGGCCGGCCGCCCTGGTGCTGCTCGGTGGGGTCGCGGTGCTGGCCGGGGTGCTCGCCGCGCTGGCACCGGCCTGGACGGCAGCCCGGCAGGACGTCAGCGCCGGGCTCGCCGGGCGACGTACCCCACCGGTGTCCCCGGGTCGCTGGTTGGTCGTCGGTCTGGCGCTGGTGGTCGGCGGGGCCGGGCTGGCGGCGTACGGGGCCAGCCGGACCTCCCCGGCGGTGATCCTCACCGGTCTGATCCTCGGCGAGTTGGGTCTGGTGTGCTGCACGCCCACGCTGATCGGGTCGCTCGCCCGCCTCGGTCGGCTGTTGCCGTTGGCACCTCGGATCGCGCTGCGCGACGCCAGCCGTAACCGGGCCGCCGCAGCACCGGCCATCTGCGCCGTGATGGCAGCCGTAGCGAGCAGCGTGGCGCTCGGTGGGTACCTGGCCAGTGACGGCGCCCGTGACGCGCGCGCGTACCAGCCGACGCTGCCGACCGGTCACATGCTGGTCTACCAGAACGGGTCGGCCGAGCAACCCACGCTGGCCCAGGTCGTCGATGCGGCCCGGGATCAGTTGGGGGTCGGCGCGGTCGCCTCCGTCTACGCGCCCAACTGCGAGGCGGCGGGCACCGGCTACTGCGACATCGCGCCGGTGCTCCCACCGACCCAGGTCTGCCCGTGGCAGCCCGGCGACGACCTTCCCGCGCCGGACCGCCGGCAGGCCCGGGCCGACCCACGCTGCCGGGCGGACTCCTCCGGGGGCTACGTGGAGCCCTGGGTGGACGACGGCTCCGCAATACCTCTTCTCACCGGCGCGGACCCGACGACGACCGCGGCGGCATCGGCGGTGCTGCGCGCCGGTGGCGTGGTGGTGACCGACCCGCGTTACCTGCACGACGGCCTGGTCACCGTACGCGTCAGCCGGGTGGACACCGGGCCCGATCAAATGACCGCGCTCCGTGACCTCCCGGGGTACGCGCTGCCCCGGGCCACCGGCTACCCCCGCCTGCTGCTGTCCACCTCCGCGGCCCGACAACTCGACCTGAACTGGTCCTCGGCCGGCTGGGTGATCGGCACCCCGTCGCCACCCGACGAGGAGCAGCAGGCCCGGTTCGCCGCCGCCCTGCGCTCGTTCGGGACGTTCTCGCTGAACGTGGAGCAGGGTTCCGCACCGCGCGACATCTCACCGCTGCTCCTGTTGCTCGCAGCGGCGGCCGGCCTGATCACGGTGGGAGCTGCTGGTATCGCCACCGCGCTCGCCGCCGCCGAGGGACGTGCCGAGCTGACCACCCTGGCGGCCGTCGGCGCGGCACCGGCGTTGCGCCGGATGTTGGCGGTCTGCCAGGCCGGGGTCATCGCCGGGCTCGGTTCGGTGCTCGGCATCGTGGCCGGGCTGGGCACCGCGGCGATCGTGCTGTTCTCGGTCAACCGGCAGTACGCCAGCGACTGGCCGGCATCCGATCCGTACCCGATCCTGGTGCCGTGGCCCACGCTCGGCGTGCTGGTGCTGGTGCCGGTGGTGGCGATGCTCGGGGCCGGTCTGTTCACCCGCGCCCGGCTGCCGATCGAACGGCGGCTGGACTGACCGACCTCCGTGGCCCGCCGGTCGGCGGGTGACCGACCGGCCGGTCGGCGATCCGGGCGGGCGTGGGGGTGCCGCCGGGGCCGGGCAACCGGCAGACTGATCCGCGTGTCAGTGCTGGGAAATATCACCCGCCGAGTTGGTCATTACCGCTGGTTCGGCGCCGCCGCACGTCTGCTGGTGCCAGCCGACCGCGTGATCGGTCGGCTCACCCGGGGTCGGGTGGTCGCGCTCGGCCTGATGCCGTCCCTGGTGATCACCACGACGGGTCGCCGCTCCGGCAAGCCCCGCAGCAACCCGCTGCTGTACGTGCCCGATGGCGACGCCTACGTGGTGATCGGTTCCAACTGGGGGCAGGCCCACCATCCGGGCTGGGCGATGAACCTGCTCGCCGATCCGGCCGCCGAGGTGGACGTGAAGGGCCGGCGGATCCCGGTGCGGGCCGAGCCGGCATCCGGCGCCGAACGGGACCGGCTGTGGCAGCTGCTGGTCACCGAGTGGCCCGCGTACCGCACGTACGTGCAGCGGGCCGGTGGCCGGGAGATCCGCATCTTCCGGTTGGTACCGACCGGGCGCGGCGCGCCCGCCGGTCCGCCGCCGGCTGGCTAGGCTGACGCCCAGCCAGCGGAAGGTGACCCCGTGAGCGCGAGGAGTGAGCCGGGTTTGCGAGCCCCGCAGTCGCGAACAGAGGTGGCCCCGTGAGCGCGGGCAGCGAGCAGACCGGTGTCGATCGGGGTCTCGACGACGGACGGTGGGCGGTCGCGGAGCGGGTCGCCGAGGCGGTCCGGCGGCGTTTCCCGGCCGACGTGCTCGCGGTCGCGGTGCACGGGCCCCTGGCGCACGGTGACGACGACGGCGGTGGGGACCGTGAGGCGGGGATGTTGGTGGTCACCTACCGGTCCGGTGCCGGCCCGTCACCGGCGACCCGCCGGGTGGACGGGGTGCTTGTCGATCTGACCGTGGCCGGCGCGGAGGACTACCTGGCGCAGGCTCGGGTGATCTCCGCACTGTGGCCGCTGACCGCCGACCGGTACGTCACCACCCAGGCGTTGCACGACCCGACGGGTTGGTTGCGGACGCTGCGCGACGAGCATCTGGGCCGGTTGGCCCGGGCTCGACCGGCGGAGTTCAGCACCGCGGCCCGGCAGGCCTGGTATCGGGGCAGCGCGGCGCACGCCCGGGCGGCGCGGCTCGCCGAGTGGTACGAGACCGACCAGGCCCTGTTGATGCTCGGTGAGGCCCGGCTGGCGGCGGCCACGGTGACGGGCCTGCTGAGCCGCACCTACTTCCGTGACCCGGGGGACGCGGTTCGCCGCACCGGGTTGGCCGGCGCGGACATGACCGAGGTGGGTGCGGTGCTGACCCGGCAGGCCGAGGACCTGGCCGCCCGTGGTCGTGCGGTCGACGGGACGATCGACGACCTGCTCACCGGTTGACAGGCGTCACAGCCCGCCGTGCACCCCGATCAGCGTGCCGATGAGGTAGGTGGCGCCGGCCGCGGCGGCACCCAGCAGCAGTTGGCGCAGGCCGCCGGTCCACCAGGGCCGGTTGGTGAAGCGGGCGACCACCGCACCGGCGGCGAACAGCCCGATCCCGCCGACGGCGAGTGCCAGCCACAGGTCGGTGGCGCCGAACAGGTAGGTCAGCAGCGGAATCAGTGCGCCCAGCGAGAAGAACAGGAACGACGAGGTCGCCGCGGCCCATGGGCTGGGCTGGTCGTCGGGGTCGACGCCCAACTCCTCGCGGACGTGCACCCGTAGGGCTTCCTCCGGGTCGCGGCGTACCGCTTCGGCGACCTGGGTGGCGAGGTCCCGGGGTAGGCCGCGGGCCACCCAGGCGTCGGCCAGTTCGCGGGCCTCCGCCTCGGGGTGGCGTTCCAGTTCCCGTCGCTCCTTGGCCACCTCGGCGGCGACCTGCTCGTTGGCGGACCGGACGCTGGTGTATTCGCCGAGCCCCATCGAGATCGCCCCGGCGACCAGGCCGGCGGTGCCGGTGAGCACGATGCTGTGCGGCGACACTCCGCCGCCGCCGACGCCGGCGATCAGGGCGATGTTGGTGACCAGCCCGTCCATCGCGCCGAAGACGGCTGGGCGCAGCCAGCCGCCGGAGACGTCGGCGTGGTGCGCCTCGCGCAGGGCTGCCGGGGTCTCGGTCACGGCAGGGTCAGGATCTCGTGGCCGTCGTCGGTCACCACGATGGTGTGCTCGAACTGGGCCGTCCACTTCCGGTCCTTGGTGACGACGGTCCAGCCGTCGTCCCACATGTCGTACTGGTAGGTGCCGAGCGTGATCATCGGCTCGATGGTGAACGTCATCCCCGGTTCCATGATGTCGGTGGGGCGCGGGCTGTCGTAGTGCGGCACGTAGAGGCCGCTGTGGAAGGCCTCGCCGATGCCGTGGCCGGTGAAGTCGCGGACCACGCCGTAGCCGAACCGCTTGGCGTACGACTCGATGACCCGACCCACCACGTTGATCTGCCGCCCCGGGGCGACCGCGCGGATGCCGCGCATCATCGCCTCGTGGGTGCGCTCGACCAGCAGCCGAGCCTCCTCGCTGACCTCACCGACACAGAAGGTGGCGTCGGTGTCGCCGTGCACCCCGCCGATGTACGCGGTGACGTCGACGTTGATGATGTCGCCGTCCTGGATGACAGTGGAGTCCGGGATGCCGTGGCAGATGACCTCGTTGATGCTGGTGCAGCAGGACTTCGGGAAGCCCCTGTAGCCCAGCGTCGACGGGTAGGCGCCGTGGTCGCAGAGGAACTCGTGCACCACCTTGTCGATCTCGTCGGTGGTCACGCCGGGCTTGCAGTGTTCGCCGGCGAGCTGGGTCGCCTGGGCGGCGAGCCGGCTGGCGACCCGCATCTTCTCGATGGTCTCCGGCGTCTGGACGTGCGAGCCACGCCACTGCTGCGGACCCTTCTTGCCCACGTACTCCGGTCGGGCGATCTGGGACGGCACCGGTCGCAGCGGGGAGAGCGTGCCGGGTGTCAGCGGAGGGCGGACGGTCATGCGACAAGCCTATCGCCGGGAGCGCTGGTGACCCGCGCCACGGCCGCTCCGGGCAGGTTGTTGCCCTGCAAGTATCGCTGTGCCATGGTGTCTGCGTGGATCAAGGGGGAGCACCGCCCGTCTTCTCGGCCAGCGCGGAGATCGACGGTGACCACCTCCGTGTGGTGGTGGCCGGCGAGGTCGACATGGCGACGGCGGACACGATGCTCCAGACCGCGCTACGCGAGCCCGCCGAGCGGATCACCCTCGACCTGCGCAGTGTCACCTTCTTCGACTCGGCCGCCATCCACGCCCTGGTCCGGCTCGCCGAGCGGTTTCCGGGCACGCTCACCGTCCTGCCGTCCCGGCAGGTCCGTCGGGTGCTGGACATCTCCGGCCTGGGCGGGCAGAGCTGGCTCAGCCCGGCCTGAACGGCCCGGCCGGTCGCACGGTCAGTCCCGCAGCTGCCGGCGCAGCGTCACCTCGGTGCCCTCATCGGTACGCCGCACCGACAGCTCGCCCAGCGCCTTGATCAGGGCCAGACCGCGCCCCCGGAACCCGGAGCCGGTCGACTCCCGCCACTGCCCGCTGTCGCGCACCGTGGCCGTCACCGTCCGGTCCTCGATCGCCACCTCCACGCTGATCGTGGCCTCGGCGGGGTGGACCGGGTGCTCGATGGCGTTCGCCGCGGCCTCGGAGACCGCGACGGTCAGGTCGAACACGTCGGTCTCACCAACCTCGTGGGCGACCAGGAAGTCCTCCAGACGTTTACGCAGCACGCTCAGCCGGGTCGGGTCCGCCGGTAGCCGCAGCGCGAAGCGGTTCAGCTCCGCCGCCTCCAGGGCGAGGACGGCCACGTCGTCGCGGCGTGGTCGCCCGTCGACCCGCTCGACCACCGCGTCGATCAGGTCGGCCAGGTGCTCACTGGGGGTCGCGGCGTCCAGGCGCAGCTGGGCCAACGCCCCGTCGATGTCGAGCCGTCGATCCTCGATCAACCCGTCGGTGTAGAGCAGCAGACGGCTGCCGCGGGACAACTCCGCCTCGACCGCCTCGTACGTCGCGTCGGGGATGGCGCCGACCGGCGCGCCGAGCGCGCGGACGTGTAGGAACGCCACGTCGCCTCCTCTGATCAGCAGTGGGGACGGGTGACCGGCACTGGCGTACCGCAGTCGGTTGGTACGCGGGTCGAACAGCAGACAGAGCACCGTCGCGAAGGTGCGGCGCTCGGTGGACCCCACCAGCCGGTTGAGCCGGGTCAGGGCCTCACCCGGGCCGTAGCCCTCCAGCAGGTACGCCCGCAGCGCGTTGCGCAGTTGCCCCATCGCCGCGGCGGCCTGGACGCCCTTGCCCACCACGTCGCCGATGACCAGCACCAGCTCACCGTTGTCGAGGGCGATGGCGTCGTACCAGTCACCGCCGACCTCGACGTCGGCGGTGCCGGGCAGGTAGCGGCTGGCCAGCACCGTCCCGGGCAGCTGTGGCAGCGATTGCGGCAGCAGGCTGTGTTGCAGGGTGGTGGCGATGCGGTGTTCGGCCTCGTAGAGCTGTGCGTTCTCCAGCCGCACCCCGACCAGCCGGGCCAGCTGGGTCAGCGCGGCGTCGTCGGCCGGCGCGTCGTCGCCGGCGGGCCGCCAGACCCGCAGCTCGCCGAGTGCGTCACCGGAGGTGCCGGTCAGGTCGGTCACGAATGAGGGGTCCGCGGCGGTGCTGCCACCGCCGTCCGCCTCGGAGCGGGCGCCGGCCGCGGTGATCACCACTCGGGCGGCCTCGGCGAGGCTGAGCGCGTGCCGGGCGGCGACCTGGAGGACGTCGCCGGTGGATCGGGCGGTGTTCACCGCCACCGCCGCGTCGGCCAGCGCCCGGAGCCGGCGGATGATCTGCCCGCGGAGCTGGCCCAGCTCGACGTTGGCCCGAACCCGGGCGATCAGCTCCTGGCTGGCGAAGGGCTTGGTGAGGTAGTCGTCGGCACCGGCGGAGAGGCCGGCGACGGCCTCCGCGGCACCGGCCCGGGCGGAGAGCAGCACGATCGGCACATGCCGGGTACGCGGGTCCGTGCGCAGCGCGCCGACCAGCCCGAACCCGTCCAGTCGGGGCATCATCACGTCGCTCAGCACCAGGTCGAACCCGCCCTCGCGGGCCAGTGGCAGCGCAGCCAGCCCGTCGCTCGCGGTGACCACCTCCCAGGTGGGGGAGAGCAGCCGCGTGACGTGCTCGCGCAGGTCCGCGTTGTCGTCGACGACCAGGATCCGGCCGGCCGGGGTGCCGTCGGTCGGCCGGCTGTCGTACTCCGGCGCCGGGCCGGTGCCGGTCCACAAGGCGGTCTCCGCCACGTAGAGGCGGGCCTGCTCGGGCTCGCCGGTCGGCAGGTGGCCGAACGTGACCACCCGGTCCGCGGGCAGGTGCTCCGATCCGGTCGGGACGGTCACCGTGAAGCTGCTGCCCTCGTCGACCCGGCTGGTCAGCCCGACCTCCCCGCCATGCATCTCGACCAGCTCCCGGACCAGCGCCAGGCCGATCCCGGTGCCCTCGTAGGTGCGTGCGCGGGCCCCGGACACCCGGTGGAAACGCTCGAACACGTGCGGTATCTCGTCCGCCACGATGCCGATGCCGGTGTCGGTCACCTCCAGCCGGGCCGCGCCGTCCAGGGCCCGGACCCGCACCCGGATCTCGCCGTCGAAGGTGAACTTGACCGCGTTGGACACCAGGTTGAGGACGATCTTCTCCCACATGTCCCGGTCGACGAAGACCGGTGTCGGCAGCGGCGGGCAGTCGACCACCAGGCGCAACCCGGCCCGGTCGGTGGCCGAGCGGAAGGTGCTGGCCAGCCGGGCCGTGTAGCCGGCGAGATCGGTGGGCTGGTAGCGGGCGGCGAGCCGACCGGACTCCAGTCGGGAGAAGTCCAGCACGGTGTTGACCAGCTTGAGCAGGCGCAACGCGTTGCGGTGCATGGTGGTGAGCCGCTCGGTCAAAGCCGCGGGTAGCGCCGGGTCGGCCAGCATGTCCTCCAGCGGGCCGAGCACCAGGGTCAGTGGGGTGCGGAACTCGTGGCTCACGTTGGCGAAGAAGTTGGTCTTCGCCTGGTCCAGCGCGGCCAACTCGGCGGCCCGGGCCCGTTCCTGCCCGTACGCCCGCTGCGTGCCGGCCGCGCGGGAGATCTGGGCGGCGACCAGGTCGAGGAAGTTTCGGTAGTCGTCGCCGAGGGGCAGCTGACGGCCCACTCCGACGACCAGCGCGCCCACCGTCTGGTTGGTCGCCGTGAGCGGGAGCACGAGGGCCTGGTCGGCGGCGTCGACCGACGGCGGGTCGAGCAGGTCGGCCACCTCGACGGTGGTGGGCGTGCCGTCGGCGGTGACCCGGGCCAACACCCGCGCGATGGTGCCGACGGAGGGCGAGACACTGCCGGTGGAACCGACCAGGGCGAGGTGACCACTGTCGTCGGCCAGGTAGATCAGGGCGAACGGCACGTCCGCCCGGTGCCGGCCGAGCACCTCGGCCGCGGTTCGGCCGAGTTCGGCGGAGCTGCCGATGTCGTTCAGTTCGGCGCCCAGTTCGGCCAGTGCCCGCAGCCGGCGCTCGCCGAGCACCCGTCCGGTGGTCTCGCTGACGATGCAGTAGACGCCATCGACCGAGCCGTCGGCACCGCGGATCGGGTCGTACGAGACGTTGAAGTAGGTCTGCTCGAGGAAGCCGTGCCGGTCCAGCAGGAACGGGTGGTCCTCGCCGCGGTAGGAGCGCCCGGTGTCCCGGACGCCGTCGAGCAGCGGGCCGAGCACCTCCCAGGTCTCCGCCCAGTAGGACCGGGCCGGCTGGCCGATCACGTCCGGATGCTTCGCGCCGATGGTGGGCCGGTAGGCGTCGTTGTAGAAGGCGAGTTGCTCGTCGCCCCAGAACATGACGATCGGCGCGCTGGAGGCGAGCATCATGCCGACCGCGTTGGAGAGCGCCGGGGGCCACTGACCGGGTTCACCCAGCGGGCCGGAGGACCAGTCCAGGGACGCCAGCCGGTCACCCATCTCACCGCCGGCCGCGAACGCGGCCGCCAGCATCGGAGGGGTCTCGCGGCCGGACAGAGCGGCACGCCCGATGTCCGCGCCCCCCTGGGCCGAGCTCATGCAGCCTCCCGCTCCGGCCGTGCCCCGCGACCGTTGATCTTCACCCGCCGTGCTCCGACTTGTACCCCAGCGGACCAGCAACGTAACGCATCACGGCAGATGGACGCTGTTGACGTTCGCGCGAGCCGTCGGGCACCGGACGGTACGGGTGTGCGGCGGCATCGAACGGCGGTGGCCGAAGCGCCCCGACCAGTCAGAAGACCGGCAACCCGTCGATGCTCGCCGCGTTCCTGGTGGCCCGGTAGACCACCAGATCCTCGGCCGTACGGCGGGAGTGTGAGGTGAGCAACAGATCACGCTCGGTGCGAAAGTCCATCAGTGGCACCGCGTAGCCGCAGGAGTCGCTGACCCGCTGCACCTCGACGGTGATCACCGCCCGGACGGCGTGCACGTCCGGAGGTGCGGGGAACTCGGCGAGCCGTTCGGCGAAGGTCTCGTCGGTCACGGCGACGCTGCTGCCCCGGCCATGCAACCGGACGATCTTCGGAGGCCCGTCGAAGGCACAGAACATCAGCGTGATCCGGCCGTTATCCCGCAGGTGGGCGATGGTCTCCGCACCGCTGCCGTGATAGTCGAGGTACGCCACCCGGTGCGGCCCGAGGAGCACGAAGGTGCCCCGCATGCCTTTCGGTGAGACGTTGACGTGCCCCTCGGCACCGGACGGCGCGGTGGCCACGAAGAAGACCGGCTGAGCCGTGATGAAGTCACCCAGCCGACCGTCGATTTCCGGATACACCTTGCCCATACGTCGATCCTCCCACCGGCGGCACCACCGCACGGGGGCGACGAGCGTCACACCCGCCGTCGGCCCGCCGCCGGGCGGCGCGCACCAGCGCGGTGATCGGCCGGGGATCCGGCTCGTTCTCCGGATGCCACTGCACACCGAGCACGAACGGCAGGGCCGGGTCCTCCACCGCCTCCACCACACCGTCCTCGGCCCAACCCGTGACCGACAGTCGGCCCTGATCGGCGACCGCCTGGTGGTGGTAGGAGTTGACCCGGTCCACCCCGGCCAGCACCGTCGCGGCCAGGCTGCCCGGCGCGAACCGCACCGGGTGGCTGCCGTAGACACCGGGCGCCGGACGGTGCGCCTCGTGACCGACCACGTCGGGCAGGTGCTGGTGCAGGGTTCCGCCGTAGGCGACGGCGAGCAACTGCATCCCCCGGCACACACCGAGCACCGGCAGGTCGGCGGCGAGCGCGGCGGCCAACAGGGTCAGCTCGCCGGCGTCCCGGTCCGGCCGGTCCTCGGTACGCGGGTCGGGCCGCTGGCCGTACCGCCCCGGACCCACGTCGGCCCCGCCGGCCAACAGCAGCCCGTCCAGGACCGCCACCACGTCGCCGTCCACGTCGTCCGGCGGTAGGACCACCGCCCGCCCACCGGCGGCCGTCACCGCCCGCGCGTACGCCTCCGGCAGCAGCACGGCCGGCACGCCCCTCCACACCGCCCAGTCGGCCGGCTCGACGTACGCGCTGATCCCGATCAGCGGCCTCCGCAGCGAGCTGGCGCTCACAGCGGCGTGACGTACGCGCCGGTGATGCCGCCGTCGACCACGAACTGCGCGGCGGTCATGAACGAGGCGTCGTCGCTGGCCAGGAACGCCACCGCGGCAGCGATCTCCTCCGGTTGCCCGAACCGGCCCATCGGCACGTGCACGAGGCGGCGGGCGGCCCGCTCCGGATCGGCGGCGAACAACTCCAACAGCAGTGGGGTGGCCACCGGGCCGGGACAGAGCGCGTTGACCCGGATGCCCTCGCGGGCGAACTGCACACCCAGCTCCCGGGTCATCGCCAGCACCCCGCCCTTGCTCGCGGTGTACGCGATCTGCGACGTCGCCGCGCCCATCAGCGCCACGAAGGAGGCGGTGTTGATGATCGACCCCTTGCCCTGTCGACGCATGTGCGGGATCGCGTACTTGCAGCACAGGTAGACGCTCGTCGTGTTGACCCGGAGCACCCGCTCCCAGGCGTCGAGGCCGGTGTCCAGGATGGAGTCGTCGTCGGGCGGGGAGATGCCGGCGTTGTTGAACGCGACGTCCACCCGGCCGTGCCGGTCGGCCACCCCGTCGAACAGGTCGCGTACCGCCGACTCGTCGGCCACGTCGGTGTGGACGAACTCGCCGCCGCACTCCTCGGCGGCCTTCGTGCCGGCCGTCGTGTCGATGTCCACGCACACCACCCGGGCTCCCTCGGCGGCGAACCGCCGGACGGTGGCCAGCCCGATGCCGCTGCCCGCGCCGGTGACCACGGCCACCCGGTCCTGCAACCGACCCTGCACCCGCATCACTCCTCAGTCGAGATGAACACGTTCTTGACGTCGGTGAAGGAGTGCAGCGCGTCCGGGCCCAGCTCACGGCCGAGCCCGGAGCGCTTCATCCCGCCGAACGGGGTCCAGTAGCGCACCGAGGAGTGCGAGTTGACGCTGAGGTTGCCCGCCTCGACGGCGCGGGCCACGCGCAGCGCCCGACCCACGTCCCGGGTCCAGATGGAGCCGGAGAGCCCGTACTCGGTGTCGTTGGCGAGCCGGACCGCGTCGGCCTCGTCGTCGAACGGCAGCACCGAGACCACCGGCCCGAAGATCTCCTCCCGCCAGTGCCGGTCGGCCGGTGAGTCCGCCAGCAGCACCGTGGGCGCGTGCCAGAACCCGGGACCGTCGGGGCAGGATCCGGTGAACGCCACGGTCGCGCCGGTCACGTAGTCGGCGACCCGGTCCCGCTGGGCCGCGGAGATCAGCGGACCCATCTCGGCGGTGTCCCGGGACGGGTCCTCGACCCGCACCGCGCGTACCGCTGGTTCGAGGAGTGCCAGGAACCGGTCGTACACCGGCCGTTGGACGAGGATCCGCGACCGTGCGCAGCAGTCCTGGCCGGCGTTGTCGAAGACCGCCCCCGGCGCGGTCGCGGCGGCGCGTTCCAGGTCCGCGTCGGCGAACACGATGTTCGCGCTCTTGCCGCCCAACTCCAGGGTGAGTCGCTTCACCTGCGCGGCGCAGCCGGCCATGATCCGGGTGCCGACCTCGGTGGAGCCGGTGAAGCAGATCTTGCGGACCGCGGGGTGGCTGACGAACCGCTCCCCCACCACCGCTCCCTCGCCCGGTACGACGGTGAGCACGTCGTCGGGCAGGCCGGCCTCGCGGGCCAACTCGGCCAGCCGCAGCGCGGTGAGCGGGGTCAGCTCGGCGGGTTTGAGCACCACGGTGTTGCCGGCGGCGAGGGCTGGTACGAAGCCCCAGGCGGCGATCGGCATCGGGAAGTTCCACGGCACGATCACGCCGACCACGCCGAGCGGCTCGTGGAAGGTGACGTCCAGCCCGCCCGGCACCGGGATCTGCCGCCCGGTCAACCGCTCGGGCGCTCCGGCGTAGTAGTCCAGGACGTCCCGGACGTTGCCGGCCTCCCACCGGGCGTTGCCGATGGTGTGCCCGGAGTTGCGGACCTCCAGCGCGGCCAACTCGTCCAGATGCGCGTCGACGACGGAGGCGAACCGCCGCAGCAAGCGGGCCCGGTCCCCCGGCCCGACCTTCCGCCACGTCTTGAAGGCGGCAGCCGCCCGCGCAACAGCCGCGTCCACCTCCCCCAGCGAGGCCCCGGGAACCTCACGAAACCCCACCCCGGAAGAGGGGTCAACCACGAGCGTCACCAGCCCCACCCCGCCCCCGCCTCGTCGATCATGGAGTCGCGGTGCCCCATCAAAGCCGCAGTCCACCTCATACCGCCCACCACCACTCCATGATCGACGCCGACCAGGCGCGGGTCAGAGGCGTTCGAAACCACGGGTCAGCTCCCAGTCCGTCACCGCGGCGTCGAAGGCGGCCAGCTCGACTCGCGCCTGGTTGGCGTAGTGGGCCACCACCTCGTCGCCGAACGCCTCCCGGGCCACCGTCGACGCCTCCCAGAGGGCCAGAGCGTCGCGCAGCGTGCCGGGGACCCGCTCGGCCTGCGGGTCGTCGTACGCGTTGCCGGTGCACTCGTCGCCCAGCTCCAGCTCGTGGTCGATGCCGTGCAGCGCGCCGGCGACCAGCCCGGCGATCGCCAGGTAGGGGTTGACGTCCGCGCCGGGCACCCGGTTCTCCACGCGCATGCCCTGCCCGTGCCCGACCACCCGCAGTGCGCAGGTCCGGTTGTCCACCCCCCACCGCAGGGCCGTCGGGGCGAACGATCCCGGCTGGTAGCGCTTGTAGGAGTTGATGTTCGGGGCGAAGAGCAGGCTGAACTCGCGCATGGTGGCCAGCAGCCCGGCGAGCACCCGCTGCCCGGTCGGCGACAGGTGCGCCGGCCCGTCGCCGAGCATCGCCGAACGCCCACCGCTGTCCCGCAGGGAGAAGTGGATGTGGCAGGAGTTGCCCTCCCGCTCGTTCGGCTTGGCCATGAAGGTGATCGCCATGCCCTCCTGGGCGGCGATCTCCTTGGCGCCGTTCTTGTAGATCACGTGATGGTCGGCGCAGGCGACCGCCTCGTCGTACCGGAACGCGATCTCGTGCTGGCCGAGGTTGCACTCGCCCTTGGCGCTCTCCGGCGTCAGCCCGGCGGCGGCCATCTCGGTGCGGATCCGGCGCAGCAGCGGCTCCACCCGGGCGGTGCCGAGCAACGAGTAGTCCACGTTGTACTGGTTGGCGGGGGTGAGGTCCCGGTAGCCGCGCCGCCAGGCGTCCTCGTACGAGTCGCGGAACAGCACGAACTCCAGCTCGGTGCCGGCGTACGCGGTCAGCCCGTGCGCGGCCAACCGGTCCAGCTGCCGACGCAGGATCTGCCGGGGCGACGCGACCACGTCACCCGAGCCGTCGAGCCAGGTCAGGTCGGCCAGCAGCATCGCCGAGCCGGGTTGCCAGGGCATCCGGCGCAGCGTGCCGAAATCCGGCGCCATCGCGAAGTCGCCGTAGCCGCGCTCCCAGCTCGACATCGCGTACCCGTCCACGGTGTTCATGTCGACGTCCACGGCGAGCAGGTAGTTGCAGCCCTCACTGCCGTTGGCCACCACCTGGTCGAGGAAGAACGGCGCGTGGAACCGCTTGCCCTGCAGTCGGCCCTGCATGTCGACCAGGGCCAACACCACGGTGTCGATCTCGCCCTCGGCGACGGCGACCCGCAGCTGTTCCAGCGTGAGCGGCGCTTTACTCATGGCGGGCCTCCATCACCAAGGTCTACTGGCAAACCGGATCACCGTCAATGCCCCCGCGAGGGTCGGCGGCAAACCCGATCGACCGGCGGTGCGCCTCGTGCGCCGATCAGCCGGGACGTCGGTCGGCACCCCGGAACATCCGTCCGGGCCGGAGGGCGACACCAGGGTGCCGGAACCGGGTGGAAGCGACAGCCGATCTTTGCCTATGGTGTCGCGATGACGTCGGTAAGGCAGGTCCAGGTCACCTTCGACTGCGCGGACCCCGTGCGCGTCGGCCGCTTCTGGTGCGAGGTGCTGGGCTACGTCCCACCGACCCCGCCGGAGGGGTTTGCCACCTGGGAGGAATTCGACCTCACCCTGCCACCCGAGAAGCAGGGAGCGTGGTTCGCCGGCAGCGACCCGACAGGTGTCGGCCCGCGCCTGTACTTCCAGCGCGTGCCCGAGGGCAAGGTCGTCAAGAACCGGCTGCATCTCGACGTGCGGGTCGGCACCGGTCTGGTGGGTGAGGAGCGCCTGGCCGTCCTCGATGCGGAGTGTGCACGGCTGACCGCGCTCGGCGCGACGCGCGTGCGGCTGATGCTCGCCGACGAGGAGAACGAGTCATGCCTGGTGATGCAGGACGTCGAGGGCAACGAGTTCTGCCTCGACTGATTGGTCTGCCGGGCAGTTCCACGCGGCCGATGGTGTCGAGGACTGGCGCAGCCTCTACCACCTGGTCTCGGCCCACTTCCGAACCGGTTCGCTGGCCAGGGGCGTCGCGCTCGTCGACGCGATCGGTCACCTCGTCGGCGAAGCCGAGCAGCAGCATCTCAGCGTCGCCGTACCGCACGACCGGGCGCAGGCCCGCGTCTTCGCCGAGGGTGACGAGGCGTGCGCCGCCGCCTGGACGGGTCGCGAATAGCCACGCTGCGCCCGGTCGTGCGGGGAACTGCCCTGGGCCTCCCTATTCGGTGCCCTGGTCGACAGTACGCACCGGACCGGTGAACCACTTCCGGGCCGACGCGTACCACCAGACGGTGACCACCAGCAGCACCCCGCCCACGGCCAGCGGCGCGTAGTTCACCGCCGACCAGGTGAACCCGTCGTTGCCGGGCACGCCGGCGGGCACGATGGGCAGCACGAAGTAGACCGCGATGACCGCGATCTCGATGACCGCGATCCAGCCGAGCAGCTTGTACTTCCGTCCCAATGTCCACGGGCCAGGGGTGAACCGGTCGCCCATCCGCAGTCGCAGCGCGATCGGGATGAGGAAGGACAGGTAGAGCCCGAGCACGGCGACGGACACCACCGCGTAGAAGGCGACCGGGATGCCGGCCGAGCTCTCGTAGAGCGCCGGCAGGGTCAGCACCAGGCCGGCCACTGTGGCGCCGATGATCGCGTTGACCGGGGTGCCGTTGCGGTCGACAGTCGACCAGAGCCGCCAACCGGGCACCGCCCGGTCCCGGCTGAACGCATACGCCATCCGGCTCATCGAGGTCACGCAGCTCATGCCGCAGAAGAACTGGCCGATGGTGGAGATGATGATGACAATCTTGAAGAAGACCGGGGTCAGCGCGGATTCGAAGATGGCACCGGAGAAGCCGCCCGCGGCGTTGACCGCCTCGACGTCGGTGGCCGCGAAGAGGAACGCCAGCAGCAGGATCCAGCCGCCGACCGCCGAGTAGAAGATCGACTGCCAGAGGCCACGGGCCGCGGCCTGCGACGCGCCCCGGGTCTCCTCCGAGACGTGCGCGCAGGCGTCGAAGCCGGTGATCGTGTACTGGGTCAGCAGGAAACCCAGCGGCAGCACGTAGAACCAGAACGTCAGCCCACCGATGTCGCCGTCGCCGAAGCCGGAGTTGTTGAACCGCTCGGTGAACACGAACTGGAAGCTCTGGTGGTTGTCGGGAACGAAGACCAGGATGGCCACCACGACGGCCGCGCCGGCCACGTGCCACCAGACCGAGACGTTCTGGAGTACGTCGATGATCCGGTGCCCGAAGATGTTGATCAGTCCGTGCAGCACCAGGATGATCACGAAGAGCATGAACGCCTGCCGCAGCGTCCCGGCCCAGCCGTCGAAGAGCGCCGACAGGGTGAGGTTGAGGAACGTCGCGCAGCCGTAGTCGACCGAGGCGGTGACCGCCACCAGACCGATCAGGTTCAACCAGCCGGTGAACCAGCCGTGCACCGGGCGACCCATGGTGGCCGCCCACCAGTAGATCCCGCCCGCTGTCGGGTACGCCGACACCAGCTCCGCCAGGCAGAAACCGATGATCAAGATGAACAGGGAGATCAGCGGCCAGCCCCAGGAGATGGCGACCGGGCCACCGTTGTTCCACGCCTGGCCGAAGGTGGTGAAGCAACCGGCCAGGATCGAGATGATCGAAAACGAGATGGCGAAGTTGGAGAAGCCGCTCCACTTGCGGCGCAACTCCTGTTTGTAGCCGAGTTCGGCGAGCCGTCGCGCGTCGTCGTCCATCGGTTGCTCTGCGGTTGGCACGGGGGTCGTTGCCACTGCACACCTCCCTGAGGTGGTTCCGCGTGCGAGTGGGCAAAGTGTGATCCTGGCCGCTCAAGCCGGTCAATACATGGTCGGTGGGAATGTCGCCGCCAGCGGGCTAAATGCGTTGCCGTCCGGCCCTCCCGGCACGCATCCTTGATCCCGTGACCAGGCCGATCAGGGCCGACGCCGGGCACTCGGACCGCCCGGCCCCGGAGGCGCGGGGCACACCTCTCTCTCACGTGCGGCGCTCCGCCGTACCCGAAAAGTGCCCCGCGCCCTCCCCCGCACCCTGGCCCTCCTTACCCGCGCCCTCCCCCTGCGCCCTTCCCTGCGTTGATCAAAGGCTTTGCGTCAGATTTCGGGCCCTGCATGACGCAAAGCTCTTGATCAACGGTGGGGTGGGGTGGTGGACGAGTCCTCACTCAGGGTCGCCGGCGAGCATGCTGGCCAGCGCTCGGTCCAGGCTTGCGAGGAGATCCGGTGCTTCCGCCTCGCATCCGTAGGGGACCAACTCGGCGGCGCGCCGGAGGAAGTCGCCGAGAGCCTGTCGCGGGAGCCTGAACTCAGCGCTCCCGCCGGGAGAGTAGAGGCCAAGCAGGAGCGTGCGGGGCTCCCGAGCGGTGGAGCCGATCTGCGCGTCGCCCATGCCCGCGGGCCTGCTGAGTCCGCCCTTCGGCAGACCCCCTTTCGAGGGTCCAGGTGACGGGGGCAAATTCTTCTCCGAGGTCGAAGGTGATCTCGACGACGAGGGGGGTAAGCGTCTTTCCCACGTCGTAAGAGGCGCGAACGGGACTCAGGTGATGTCGATCACGCCGAGACCGGGCTCCGCGCACCTTCGCTTCGTGTTGGCATACGCCTCACCGCGCTACGCGCGCGCCGTAGCCCTGCCCACGGCCCTCAGTAACCGGTGCGGTCCGCCCTCAGTTGCCCCCGCCGGTCGCAGCGGCTGAGGGGCTCTGAGAAAAGATCCGCCTCGGAGCCTGACATTGTCCTGACCTGCGTCGTCATATTGGTGAGGGCGGCGACCGCGGGCCCGGAACGGAGTGAAAAATGAAGGTCTTCATCGCTGGTGGGCGCGGCCGTGTCGGCTCCCCCCTTGCTGACAAGCTGGAGGCCAGGGGCGTCGAGGTGGTCTCGGGAGGACTTGCTGACGGGATCGACGTGATCTCTGGCGAGGGGCTCGCCGGTGCCCTCGTCGGAGTCGACACCATCGTGAACGTCCTGAACACCCCCCGTTTTGATGCGGAGGGGGCCATTTCGTTCTTCGAGGGAGCGATCAACAATCTGAATGCGGAGGGCAAGCGGGCAGGTGTGCGTCATCACGTCCTGCTCTCCATCGTCGGCGTCGGACAAGGAGACGCGTCTGAGATTGGGTACTACCTCGGCAAGGTAGCGCAGGAGAAGGCCGCACGATCCAGTTCGATCCCCGCAACCATCATCCGAGCCACTCAGTTCCAGAGCTACATTCCCATCCTCATTGACCAGCACACTGTGGACGGAAAGGTTTTCGCTCCCAGGTCGTTCATCCAGCCCGTCGAGCTGGACGAGGTCATTGAGCTGCTCGCCGAGGCTGCCACGACATTGGAGCCGGGAAGCGAGGTCGAGATCGCTGGACCCGACCGCTTCTACCACGATGACCTCTTCCGTGCCACGCTGGCTGATCGCGGAGACGACCGCGAGGTTGTGACCGTGGACGCGGAAGGGGCACCCGATACCATGGTTCCACGTGGCGCTCACCGGGTAGGCACTGTGCGGTACCCCGTTTCAGGAATCCCCCTCGCCTGAAGCCAGGATAAGAGGACGACGGAACGCTCGACTGTCAGCCGATAGTTGAGGCAGGCCGCGCTCATATGGGAAAGGGTGCCCAATGTCGGAAGATCTTCCTGCCGAATCCGTTGGGCGTGAAGAAGCCGAGCGTGATGAATCGCGGATTCTCGATTCCGTCGCGGCCGAGCGACGCCGTTTGATGTCGCTGGCATTTCGCATGATGGGCACCCTGGCCGACGCCGAAGATGTTGTGCAGGAGACGTATGTCAGATGGTACCGCCTTGAGGCCGAGGAACGTGAAGCAATTGCCACGCCCGCTGCGTGGTTGATGCGAGTTGCGAGCCGCATCTCACTCGACATGCTGGGCTCCGCGCGGGCACGACGGGAGACGTACGTCGGACAATGGCTACCGGAGCCAGTCCCATCTGACCTCTTTGCGGACACAGCGAAGGAGCCAACGAGCTCCAGTCATATCGCCGCCGATCCGCTCGATCGCGTTTCCCTCGATGATACGGTCAGTATGGCTCTGTTGACGGTCCTCGAGTCGATGACCCCGGCAGAGCGAGTGACATTCGTGCTGCATGATGTGTTCGGCGTGCCGTTCGGCGAGATTGCCAGTGTTGTAGGCCGTTCACCAGGAGCCGTGAGGCAATTGGCGACGTCCGCACGTCGGCACGTTCGAGGAGGAAGGCGAGCCCGAGTTTCTCCTCAACAACATGATGAAGTTGTTCGGGCATTCCGCGACGCAACGGTTGGAGGGAATATTGAAGACCTGTTGCGCGTATTGGCCCCGGATGTCGAACTGCGAGTAGATGGCGGCGGATTCGTCAATGCCGCACCTCAGGTTATCCGTGGTTCGGATCATGTAGCGCGGTGGCTCATGGGAGTGATGCGTAAGCAACCCGCTCTCCGTTTTGAGCGACGAGACACGGCTGACGGTCTCGGATACATACTCAGGAATGAGGGGCGTCGATATGGGATGGCCACCTTTGACGTCAGCGCTGACTGTGTCACGAGCGTGTGGCTGATGCTTAATCCGCTGAAACTGACGAACTGGTGACTCGACTGAAGGGTGGGGGTGGAGTGCATTGTTCCGGGCGCCCTGGAACGCGTGCCGGGTCAGCGGCAGGGCGGCCATCTCCGCGTCTTTGATGCGGAGATGGCCGGGTGATGTGCGAGAAGAGCCGGTGCCCGATCTTGTTCCACTTCGATGTGCCTGGTGGTAGGTGACAAGCACATCGGCATGGCGGGCCGACCGAAGCGGAGGGCTGGCAACTTCGCTGAGCCCGCAGTCCCGTCTTGAGTCGGGACCACTTCGTCTAGGTCAGGAGGAGGCCGGCTACCCAGAGGGCGGCGATGATCAGGGCGGCCAGGAACTCCACGAGCATCGAGAGGCCGGCGGCCTTGAGCGCCTGCACAGTGGACGGCCAGGCGAGGCGGTTGCTGCCGAGCCGTAGGCGTTCCGCCGCCCACACCCCGCCGACGAAGCCGAGCACCAACCCGACGACCGGCACCACAAAGAACCCGATGATGCCGACCACCCCGCCGGCGAGCAAGGTGGACGTCGGCACACCTGTGCGTTTCAGGTTCCGGCCTGGCCACGCGTACTTGATCACGACGCCACCCGCGGCGGCCACGGTGGCGGCGGCGAACACCGCCCAGCCACCCATGCCGGCACCGCCGAAGATCGCCCAGAGCAGCACGCCACCCCAGCACAGCGGCAACGCCGGCAGGCCCGGCACCACCACGCCGGCGATCCCGGCCAGGATGGCCAACCCGGCGACCACGGTCACCGCCGTCTGCGAGTCGGTCAGGTTCACGCAGTCACCTTCCCCTGCCGCCGCTCAGCCCGCAACGGTCGCCCGCTCGCCACGTTGCTGCACCTGACTCACGGCACCACGTCACCACGGAGCCGGGCGGTGATCGTGTCGACCGGCGCCGGGGCGCCGAAGAACCGGCCCTGCCCGGTGTCGCAGCGCAGCGCCCGCAACCGTTCCGCCTGCTCCCCGGTCTCCACCGCCTCGGCGGTCACCCACAATTCCAGCGCGTGCGCCAACCGCACCAACGCGTCCACGATCCGTTCGTCGCGGTGGTCGGCAGCACCGTCGGCGCGGATGCCCTCGACGAACGGGCCGGCGAGCTTCAGGCAGTGGATCGGCAGCCGCCGCAGGTACGCCAGGTTGGAGTACCCGGTGCCGAAGTCGTCCACGGCCAGCCGCACACCCAGGGCAGCGAGCCGGTACAGGCTGCGCAACGGCTCGTCGGCGCTGCCCATCACCGCGCTCTCGGTCAACTCGAGTTGGAGAAGGTCGGCGGGCAGGCCGCTGGTGTGCAGCGCGTCCGCCACGGTCTCCACGATCGCCGGGTCGTCGGCCTGCCGCGCGGCAAGGTTGACGCTGACCACCAGCCGGGCGTCGGGGAAGTCCCGCCACCACCGCTCGGCGTCGTGACAGGCCTGCCGGAGCACCCACTCGCCGAGCCGGACGATCAGGCCGGTCTCCTCGGCCAGGCCGATGAACTGGTCCGGCCCGATCAGGCCCAGCTCCGGGTGCTCCCACCGGACCAGCGCCTCCACCGCGAGCATGCTGCCCTCCAGCAGCGACACGATCGGTTGGTAGTGCAGGACGAACTCGCCCCGATCCAGCGCGGCGGGCAGCCCGGCGACCAGCGCCGAGCGGGCGATGTCCCGGGCGCTGCGTTCCGGGTCGTAGACCGCCCACTGGCCCCGGCCCGCCGCCTTCGCCCAGTAGAGCGTGGTGTCCGCCGCCTTCATCAGCTCGGACGGACTGGTCTCCGCCGCCGGGCACTGCACGATGCCGACGCTGGCCGAGACGGCCAACTGGTGGTCACCGACGTGCACCGGGGCCGCTACGGCGGCCAGCGCCGCCTCCGCGACCGCCACCGCGTCGTCGACGTCGTCTCCTCCGTCGACGAGGATCACGAACTCGTCACCGCCCATCCGGGCAACCAGGTGGCCGTGGTCGGCCACGCACGCGTTAAGCCTCCGGCCGATCATCACGAGCAGTTGGTCACCGAGGTCGTGGCCGAGGCTGTCGTTGATCGCCTTGAAGCCGTCCAGGTCGAGGAAGCACACCCCGACCCGCTGCCCGGTGCCCGCGCTGTCGAGGACCCGACCCAGCGTCTCGAAGAACAACGTCCGGTTGGGCAACCCGGTCAGCGGGTCGTGCAGCGCCTGGAAGCGCAGCCGCTGCTGGAGTTCGTACCGCTGGGTGATGTCCTCGATCATCGCGACGGTGAAGCGGGGCCGGCCGTCGTCGTGCCGGACCAGCGAGACGGCCAGGTCGGTCCAGACCATGCTGCCGTCCTTGCGGTGATAACGCTTCTCCACCCGGACGGCGTCATGCTTGCCCTCGATCAGCTCCTGGTACAGCTCCCACATGCCGGCGGCGTCGTCGGCGTGGAACAACGCCGCCACGTTGGTCTCGCACAGTTCCTCGATCGAGTAGCCGAGCATGTCGGCGAACGCCTGGTTGACGTCGATGATCCGGCCGTCCACGCCGGCGATGCCGATCCCGATCGCGGCACCGGTGAAGACCGCCCGAAACCGTGCCTCGCTGTCGCGCAGCGCCTGTTCGACCTCGTCGCGGGCCTGCCAGGCCGAGCGGGCGATCCGCTCCTGCTGACTGAACGTACGGTCGCGTAGCGCTCGGGCGAATCCGGCGGCCAGCCCACCCTGCAGGGCCGCCATCCGGTCGGCGAGGTCCGCCGGCCGGTCGGTGACCCCCAGCACCCGGTGCGGGAAGTCCGCACCGAGGGCGTGCAACGTCCAGTCCAGGGCCTTCGGCTCGGTCAGGTGCGCCTCCACCAGCGCCGCGCCGACCTCCTCGGCGGGGCGGGCGGTGAACTGCTCCGCCCGTACCGCCTGCGCCAGCCGGATCGTGTGCACCAGCAGCAGCCGCTCGGTCTCGGCCGCGCTGAGCGGGACGAAGCCGAGGCGGCGTACGGCGCGGGCCCAGTCGGCGGCGTACCCCTGGACGTCGGCCCGGTCGGCGTCCACCCCCGCGTGGTCCGGGACGGCGGCCATGGGATCAGCCGGCGGGCTGGTCGTACCGGGCGACGCCACCGAAGGCGCCGAACCGCTCCGGGTGATCGTCCACCTCGGACGGTGAGTCGGGACGCCAGAGCGGCATGTGCACCACGCCCGGCTCCAGGACCGTCCAGTCGCCGAAGAAGCCGGTCACCTGGTCGCGGGAGCGCAGGGTGATCTCGGTGTCCGTGCGCGCGGAGAGACGCTGGGCGTCGAGCATCTCCTGCGGCTGGTCCTCGAACGTGGAGTGCGAGATGACCAGGAAACTGCCCGGCGCGGCAGCGGCCCGCAGGGCGGCCAGGATCCGCTCGGGCCCGTCGCCGTCGGGGATGAAGTGCACCACCCCGGCCAGCAGGATGCCCATCGGTCGACTGAAGTCGATCAACCCGAGCTGCCGGGTCTCGGCGAGGATCCGCTCCGGCTCACGCAGGTCGGCGTGGATGACCCCGGTCAGCTCGTTGCCCGCGAGCAACTCCCGGCTGTGCGCCACCGCCACCGGGTCGATGTCGACGTACACCACCCGGGCCTTGGGGTTCTTCCCCTGCGCCACCTCGTGCACGTTGCCGACGGTAGGAATTCCGGAGCCGATGTCGAGGAACTGGTCGATTCCGGCGTCGAGCAGCACCCGGACGGACCGTCGTAGGAACTCACGGCCGGACCGCATGGTGGCGGCGAGGTTCGGGGTCATGCTCGCGATCTGTTCGGCCAACTGCCGGTCGATCTCGAAGTTGTGCGCCCCGCCAAGGAAGTAGTCGTACACCCGGGCCGCGCTCGGCCTGGTCAGATCGATCTCGGTCGGCAGTCCGTCGGGCATCGGTGTGCTCCCCAGTTCGTCGCCGCGACGCGGGACGGCACCGGCGTCGACGGACGTGCACGACCACCGGCAGACCCGCGGGTCGTGTGGTGTGGACCACTCTAGGCGGCTGACTCCAGCAACAGCGAGATCCCTTGACCGACACCGATGCACATGGTGGCCAGAGCCCGGCGACCTCCGCGGCGGCGCAACTCCAGGGCGGCGGTCAGCGCCAGGCGCGCGCCGCTGGCACCGAGCGGGTGCCCCAGCGCGATCGCGCCGCCGTTCGGGTTGACGTGTTCGGCGCCCACCGGCAGCCCCAGCTCCCGCAACACCGCCACGGACTGCGCGGCGAACGCCTCGTTCAGCTCCACCACGTCCACCGCACCCAGCTCGACGCCGACCCGGGCGAGCAGCTTACGGGTCGCCGGCACCGGGCCGATCCCCATGATCCGGGGCGGTACGCCGGCCGCCGCCGCGCCGCTGACCCGAGCCAGCGGCGTGAGGCCGTACCGCTGCACCGCCGCCTCGCTGGCGACCAGCAGAGCCACCGCACCGTCGTTGACGCCCGACGAGTTGCCGGCGGTCACCGTGCCGCCGTCGCGGAACGGTGTCGGCAGCGCCGCCAGCTTCTCCAGCGTGGTCTCCCGGGGGTGCTCGTCGACCTCGACCAGCCGGGTCTCCCGACGGCCGGCCGGCACGGACACCGCCACGATCTCCTCGGCGAACCGGCCGTCGGCCTGCGCCTTGGCCGCGCGCTGCTGCGAGCGGTACGCGAAGGCGTCCTGCTCGGCCCGGCTGACGCCGTACTCGGCGGCGACGTTCTCCGCCGTCTCCGGCATCGAGTCGACGCCCCACCCGTCACGCATCAGCGGGTTCACCAACCGCCAGCCCAGCGTGGTGTCGTACACCTCGGCCGAGCGGGAGTACGCCGACGTCGCCTTCGGCATGACGAACGGCGCACGGCTCATGCTCTCCACCCCGCCGGCGATCACCAGCTCCGCGTCCCCGGCGACGATGGACCGGGCGGCGGTGGCGAGCGCGTCCAGGCCCGAGCCGCAGAGCCGGTTGACAGTGCTGCCCGGCACCTCCTCGGGTAGGCCGGCCAGCAGCGCCGCCATCCGGGCCACGTTGCGGTTGTCCTCGCCGGCCTGGTTGGCGCAGCCGAGCACGACGTCGTCCACCCGCGCCCAGTCCACCGACGGGTGACGGGCGGCCAGCTCGCGGATCACGTGCGCGGCCAGGTCGTCGGGGCGGATGCCGGCCAGCGCGCCGGCGTACCGGCCGATCGGGGTGCGGACACCGGCCACCAGGTATGCCACGGTCATCGCGAGTCCTTCGGGGGTGCAGACGGCGGGGGTGGAGGCACGCCCACCGGTTCGCGGGGGCTACCGGCCGCCAGGATATCCGCGCCGGCAGCGGATAGGTTGGCGGCATGGCTCGGGCCCAGTTCAGCGCAGAGACCAGTGGCGGCGGCGCGTTCGTCCGCCAGCCCAACCGGTTCACCGGGCGGGTCACCGCCGACTCCACGTCGCCACCCGGCGGCGGCCCGGACGAGCAGGACCGTTGGCCCCTGGAGGCCGGCCGGTACCGGCTGATCTGGTGCCGGGCGTGCCCGTGGGCGCACCGGGCGAGGATCGTGCGCGGCCTGCTCGGGCTGGACGACGCGATCTCGCTGGGCACCGTCGACCCGATCCGGGACGAGCGGGGCTGGGCATTCGCCCTCGACCCGGACGGCTTCGACCCGGTCCTCGGTGTCGGCTTCCTCTCCGAGGCGTACCTGGCCACCGACCCGGACTACACCGGCCGGGTGACAGTGCCGGCGCTGGTGGACACACTGACCGGCCGCGTCGTCACCAACGACTACCCGCAGCTCACCCTCGACTTCTCCACCGAGTGGCGGCGGCTGCACGCGCCCGGCGCGCCGGACCTGTACCCGGTCGAGTTGCGTCCCGAGATGGACGCGCTGATGGCCGAGATCCACACCGACGTCAACAACGGCGTCTACCGGTGCGGGTTCGCCACCTCCCAGGAGGCGTACGACGAGGCGTTCCGGGCTCTGTTCGCCCGACTGGACGTCCTCTCCGAACGCCTCGCCGGGCAGCGCTACCTGATGGGCGACGCGATCACCGAGGCCGACGTGCGGCTGTTCACCACGCTGGTCCGCTTCGACGCCGCGTACCACGGACACTTCAAGTGCAACCGCAGCAAGCTGACCGAGATGCCGGTGCTGTGGGCGTACGCCCGGGACCTGTTCCAGACCCCGGGCTTCGGCGAGACGGTCGACTTCGACCACATCAAACGGCACTACTACGGCACGCACCGGGAGATCAACCCGACCGGGATCGTGCCGCTCGGGCCGGACGAGTCCGGCTGGGGCACGCCGCACGGGCGTGGTTGAGCCGGGTCGGCCCGGCACCACGACCTCGGCGGGGATCCGCGCCGACGTCGCCCGCCGGGTCGCCGGGTCCGCGGCGGCCGGCTGCGCGGTGGCCGGTGCGGTCGCGGTGACGGTCGCCGTGGTCGCCGGCCCCGGTCCAGGGCTCACCGGGTACGTCAGCGAGGCGGGCATCGCCGGCAGTGCGCACGCCCCGACGTACCGGATCGGGATCCTCGCTCTTGCCGCCGCGCTGCTGCTGGTCGGCGCGGCGCTGCCCTCCGGGGTGTGGGCGGCCCCGGCGCTGCTCGCCACCAGCGCGGTCTTCACCGCCGTGTCCGGAGCGGTGACCTGCTCCGCCGGCTGCCCGTTGCCGCCGTTCGAACGTGCGACGGTAGCGGATCTGGTGCACGGCGGCGCGAGCATCGCGGCGACCGCGGCGGTGGTCTTCGCCATGGTCACGCTCGCCGTGTCCGGGCCGGCGGGCCCGACGGTACGCCGACTGGCCGGCGTGGCCGCCGCGCTGACCCTGCCGCTCTGCGCCGCAGTGGGGCTGGCGATGCTCGTCCTCGGTCGGGGCACGTTCGTGGGCGTGCTGGAGCGGCTGATCCTCGCACTCGCCGTGCTGTGGGGTGTGGCCACCGCCACCGCACTGGCCCTGGCAGCGGAAAGTTCACCCGCTGTAAGGAGCCTCACGCCGACCACTCCTTCCAATAAACGGAAATCGGCGTAGCGTCGGCGAACGATGACCAATGTCTGGGGCCTCACTGTCCGCCTGTATGTCGATCTCCGACTGCAGGCCAGTGGCATCTGTACGGGCTAGCTGCGCTTTCACGCCTGCCCTGAATCAGACCGGACAAATGGATAGACCATGCCCTTCAGCCTGCGCAAGATTCCCTTCTCCGTGCAGATCCTGCTCGGCCTCGTGCTCGGCGTCGCGCTGGGCTTCCTGGCCCGCACCAACGACCTGAGCTGGCTGACCAGCACCCTGCACACCGTCGGCAGCCTCTTCGTCCAGCTCCTCAAGCTGGCCGTGCCGCCGTTGGTCTTCACCGCCATCGTGGTCAGCGTGGTCAGCCTGCGCGGTGTCGCCAACGCCGCCCGGCTCGCCCTCAAGACGCTGATGTGGTTCGGCATCACCGCCCTGATCGCGGTGAGCATCGGCATCGGGCTCGGCCTGCTCACCAACCCCGGCCGGGGCGTGAGCCTCGACCTGGGTGGCGCTGCCGCACCGAAGAAGACCGGCTCGTGGACCGACTTCCTCACCGGCATCGTGCCCACCAACCCGATCGGCGCGTTCGTCGAGGGCAACGTCCTGCAGATCGTCTTCCTCGCCGTCGTCGTGGGCGCCGCCGCCCTGCTCGTCGGCGAAGCCGCCGAGCCGTTCGTGGCGTTGAACCGCTCCCTGCTGGAGATCGTCCAGAAGGCGCTCTGGTGGGTCATCCGCCTCGCCCCGATCGGCACGCTCGGCCTGATCGGCAACGCCGTCGCCTCGTACGGCTGGGACCTGCTGGCCCCCCTCGCCAAGTTCACCACCGCCGTCTACGTCGGCTGCGCCATCGTGCTGTTCGTGGTCTACCCGCTGGTGCTGATCCTCGCCGGCCGGCTCAACCCGCTGCGCTTCTTCGCCGGTGCCTGGCCGGCGATCGAGCTGGCCTTCGTGTCCCGTTCCTCGGTCGGCACCATGCCGGTGACCCAGCGTTCCGTCGAGCGGCTCGGCGTGCCCCGCGAGTACGCCTCGTTCGCGGTGCCGTTCGGCGCCACCACGAAGATGGACGGTTGCGCCGCCGTCTACCCGGCGCTCGCCGCGATCTTCGTGGCCCAGGTGTTCGGTGTGCAGCTCGGCCTGACCGACTACCTGCTGATCGCCTTCGTCTCGGTGGTCGGTTCGGCGGCCACCGCCGGCCTGACCGGCGCGATCGTGATGCTGACCCTGACCCTCAGCACGCTGGGCCTGCCGCTCGCCGGCGCCGGCCTGCTGCTGGCCATCGACCCGATCCTGGACATGATCCGCACCGCCACCAACGTGGCCGGGCAGGCTCTGGTGCCGACCGTCGTCGCCGCCCGCGAGGGCACCCTCGACCGGGTCGCGTACGAGTCCGCCGGTCGACGCGACCTGAGCGAACCGGAGCCGGTCGCGGAGACCCGGCCCGAACTGAGCCCTGTTCCCGCCTGACCACGTCACCGTCGTGCGGCGACGGGCCCCTCTCCCCGGGGACCCGTCGCCGCCGCCGTTCGAGAGGATGTCCCCCATGAGTTCCCTGTTCACCCCCCTGGCCCTGCGTGCGGTCACATTGCCCAACCGGATCGCCATGGCACCGATGTGCCAGTACTCCGCCGGCCCCGACGGTCTGCCCACCGACTGGCACCTGACCCACCTGGGCAGCCGCGCGGTCGGCGGTGCCGGTCTGGTGCTGACCGAGGCGACCGCCGTACTCCCCGAGGGCCGGATCAGCCCCCAGGACACCGGGCTGTGGTCCGGCGCCCACGTCGACGCCTGGCGGCCGGTGACGGCGTTCGTCGCCGCCCACGGCTCGGTGCCGGCCGTGCAGCTCGCGCACGCCGGGTTCAAGGCCTCCACGTACCGGCCGTGGGCACCGGAACGCGGCGGCGTGCCGGACGCCGAGGGCGGATGGACGCCCGTCGCGCCCGGCTCGGAGGCGTTCACCACCGGCTACCGGACGCCGACCAGCCTCGACGAGGCCGGCATCGCCGGCGTGGTCGAGGCGTTCGCGACCGCCGCCGAGCGGTCGCTGGACGCCGGCTTCGCCGCCGTGGAGATCCACGCCGCGCACGGCTACCTGCTCAACGAGTTCCTCTCGCCGCTGACCAACCGCCGCACCGACTCGTACGGCGGCGACCGGGCCGCCCGGATGCGGCTCACCCTGGAGGTGGCCCGCGCGGTGCGCGCCGCGGTCGGCGAGGACGTGCCGGTGCTGACCCGGATCTCCGCCACCGACTGGGTCGAGGGCGGTTGGACGATCGACGACAGTGTGGTGCTGGCCGGCGAGCTGGCCGGTGTCGGCGTCGACCTGGTCGACGCGTCGTCCGGGGGCGTCAGCGTCGAGCAGCGCATCCCGCTCGGCCCCGGCTACCAGGTGCCGCTGGCCGCCCAGATCCGCCGCGAGGCCGGCGTGCCGACCGGCGCGGTGGGCCTGATCGTCGAGCCCGAGCACGCCGAGCAGATCGTCGCCGGCGGCGAAGCCGACCTGGTGCTGCTCGGCCGGGAGTTGCTGCGCGACCCGTACTGGCCGCGCCGGGCAGCCGCGAAGCTCGGCGTCGCGTACAGCGGACCCGACCAGTACGCCCGCGCCTACTGACACCGACGTGGTCGGGCGGCTGCCGTGCCCCGACAGCCGCCCGACCGTCAGCCGGCCAGGTGCGACCAGTCACCCTCCAGGTCCTGCCAGGTGCCCTGGGCCGCGACCGCCCCGCCGAGCAACACCACCACGTGATCGGCCCGGACCAGCGCCGCGCGCTTCGCCGTCGAGCCGACCACTGTCACCCCGTGGTCGCGCAACGCCTGCCACAGCGCCAGCTCGGTGGTGACGTCCAGCGCCGACGACACGTCGTCGGCGACCAACAATTCGGTACGCGGTGCCAGCGCGCGAGCCAGCGCCAACCGCTGCAACTGCCCGCCGGACAGCCGGGTGCCCTTGTGCCCGATGAGCAGGCCGAGCCCACCGCCGGCGGCGACCAGGTCGTGGTCGAGCTGGGCGGTGCTGACCGCGCCCGCCGCGTCGACCTGGTGCCCGAGCGCGATGTTGTCGGCGACCGTGCCGGACAGCACCCGGGGCAACTGGCCGACGTAGCCGACCTGGTTGGGGCGCAGGAACAGCTCCGGCTCGGTGACCGGGTCGCCGTTCCAGGCCAGCTCACCGGTGTGGTGCACGATCCCGGCCAGCGCCCGCAGCAACGAGGACTTGCCCGACCCGACCGGCCCGACCACCAGCACCAGCTGCCCACGCTGCACGGTCAGGTCGACATTCCGGACGGCCACCGTACCGTCGGAGTGCACCACTCCGAAGTCGCGCAGTTCCAGGCGGCGCAGCGGGTGCCGGGGTGCCGGCGTCGGCGCGGGCGCCGTCCCGGCGGCCAGGTCGACAGCCGGAACCCCCGCGGAGTACGCGCTCACTCCGGTCATCGCCACCGTACGCCGGGTCCAGACCCGCGCCGACGGCAGCTGGGAGATCAACGACGCGGTGGTCCAGGCGAACCAGCGGGCCGCGCCCAGCGTGGAGACCGCCACCAGCACCGCCCCGGCGGAGAGTCCACCGCTCAGGTAGAGCGCCCACGCGCCGATCGGCAACAGTCCACTGGCCATCGACGGCGTGGAACGCGCCCACACCTGCACCGCGATCTCCCGCCGCTGCCGGTCGCTGCGCAGCACGTCCAGGCTGGCCAGATGGCGTAGCACCGCCGTGGTCGCGCCGGCGAGCTTCACCGTCCGCGCCGCGGACAGCGCGGAGACCAGCGCCGTGGCGAAGGCGGCCCGCGCCGCCACAGTGGCCCGCGCCGCCCGTTCGAGCTTCGGCCCGAACAACGTCGCGGCCAGCCCGGAGACGACCATCGTGCCCAGGAAGAACAGTCCCGGCACGACACTGCCGGTGACCGCCGTCATGGCGACCACCAGGACCAGCGCGACGATCTGGTCCAGCACGTTGTCGGCGAGCTGCACCACCCGCTCGGTGTCGCCGCCCTGCGCCACGACCTCGGCCGGGGTGTGCGAGCTGACCCGGCGCGGCCCGGTCTGACCGTGTACCAGGCGCAGGCCGATCCGCAGCATCTGCCGCACCCACCACCCCGGGAACCAGACATGGGTGTAGTACGGCAGCGGCATGGTGACCAGCAACCCGGCCACGATCCCGACCGCCGGCAGGTACGGGCTGCCGGTGCCGTCGACCAGATCGGCCCAGAGCCAGGGCAGCACCGGCCCGTCCAGCCCCAGCAGGCTGAGCCCGAGGAACAGCCCGACCGCAGCCATCCCGTACCGCGGATCGTTGAGGCAGAGCCGGAAGATCTCCCGCAACGTCCGGGCCGGCGGCATGGGCGGCAGCGGCGGCGGGTCGGCGCGGTTCGCCCCGACCGGCTCGGTCGCCGGCTCGACCAGCTCGGCCCGCCCGGTCGGGTTACCCGGCTCGGCCCGCGCGATCGCCGGCTCGGCCCGCACGGACGCGGGCTCGACCGGATCGGGCCACGCGGTCGCCGGCCCGGTTGGCCAGGCGTCGTTCGGGTCGGGGCCGACCAGCAGGTCGGTGCCGCCGCCGGCGCGGCCGGCCGGTGCGGCCGTGGCGTACGCGGCGGCGTGACTGGTCGCCAGCAGTTCGGCGAAGCGCGTCGACGTCTCCAGCGGGCCGGCTTCGACCACCGCACCGTCGGCCAGCACCACCACCTCGTCGCAGCGGCGCACGGACGAGAGCCGGTGCGCGATGACGATCCCGATCCGGTCGCGCAGCAGTCGTTCGGTGGCTCGCTGCACCCGCGCCTCGGTCACCGGGTCGAGCCGCGCGGTGGCCTCGTCGAGGATCACCACATGGGGATCACGGACCAGGATCCGGGCGAACGCCACCAACTGCTCCTGACCGGCGGAGAGCACATGCCCGCCCTCCCCCAGCCGGGTAGCCAAGCCGTCCGGTAGCTCGGCGATCCAACCCGCCAGGCCCAACTCGTCGAGTGCCCGGGCTGCGGCGTCGAGCAGATCCGGATCGAAGAGCGCGACGTTCTCGGCGAGCGTGCCGGCCAGGATCTCGGTGCGCTGCGGCACCAGTGCCACCCAGCGGCGCAGTTGCTCGACATCGAGGTCACCCAGGTCGGTGCCGCCGAGGAAGACCGTTCCCGGCGGCACGTCGACGGCTCTGGTGAGCACCTTCGCCAGCGTCGACTTACCCGAACCGGTCCGCCCGATCAGCGCGTACGAGCGACCGCGCGCGAAGGTCAGGCTGAGCCCGCGCAGCGCGGCCCCCCGGCCGCTTTCCTGATACCTGAAGGTCAGGTCCTCGATGCGCAGGTCACCCTCGGTCGGGTGGAGGCCGCCGACGGGTTCCTGCCGGGCCCGCTGGAGCAACTGCACCCGGGCCCACGCGCCGAGAGCCTCCTGGATCTCCGGCACCATCCGGCTGACGTGTTCGGCCGTGGCGCCGAAGGCCAGCGCCAGCAGCCAGATGGCGGTGAGGCGGGCGGCGTCGACCCGGCCGGTGGCCAGCGCCCAGGCCCCGCCGAGCACCACCACGCCGATGCCAGCCCGGATCGTCGCGGTGGCGGCCGACGCCACCTTGGCGGACAGCACCCAGACCAGGCGACCCCGGGACAGCACGGCGGCGGCCCGCCGCGCGTACAGGCGCAGCACGTACGGCCGGGCCAGACTGGTCCGTACGTCGTCCTGTCCGTGCACCGCCTCCTCCATCACCGCGGCCAGGTCCGACCACGCCTCCTCCTCGGCCATCCGGGCCGGACCGATCCGCGCGGTGGGCCGGCGAAGGCTGACGGCGAGCACCACGGTGAGCAGCAACATCGCCACCCCGGCCGGCCACCACACGACCAGCGCCACGACCATCGACAACAGGCCGACGCAGAGCCCCTGGGCGAGCCGCGTGCCCTGGTTACGGATCGCCGACGCCACCTGGTAGACATCCCCGTCGATCCGGTCGAGCAACTCGCCCACCGGGGTGGTCTCCAGCGTCGGCAGGTCCTGCCCGAATGCGACCTGACAGAGCCGGCGACGCACGTCGGCGGACCAGTCGGCGGTCAGGCCGGCCATCAGCAGGCTCACCGCGAGGTCGCTGAGGACCACGGCGACCAGTGCCGCGGCCAGCACGGCGAAGAAGCCGGCCGAGCGGTGCACCAGCACCGCGCCCGCCAACGCCGAGGCACCGGCCTGACCGGCGGCGCCGAGCGCGATCAGGATGACCACAACCGTCATCCGGCGCGTCGAGGTGCCCCACAGATCTCGGAGCAGGCGCATGGAAGTCCTCCGGATGTGGGGTGGCGGAGACTTCAGCCTGCCGGCGTCAGCACCTCATCTCAACCGATTTTCCGGGCTCTGAGCAGGGCATCCGGCTGTCTCCCTCATCCGCCGCGCCGCGCCCTGGGCACCTCGATGACGCCATTGGGCGATGCCGCCCGGGGCTGGTCGGGTCGCTCGCCGAGCGGATCGCCACACCTCGACGACCACCCCCGCAACGCCGCCCGAACCCTCGACCCCCATGCCGCAAGACCGGCCAAACCCCGCCGACGCAACGCCGCCCGAACCCTCGACCCCGATGGCGCAACGCCGCCCGGACCTCCCAAATAGGGATGATCGACTCCGTTTCGACGACGTCGCGGTATCAAACCCACACGGATACCCCCACATCAGCGACGTCGTGTGGATCAAGCGGGGC
Organism: Micromonospora sp. WMMD961; assembly: GCF_029626145.1. NCBI lineage: Bacteria > Bacillati > Actinomycetota > Actinomycetes > Micromonosporales > Micromonosporaceae > Micromonospora > Micromonospora sp. WMMD961. Next base: position 1,825,797 of record NZ_JARUBJ010000002.1, on the reverse strand, counting down.
TGGGGGTGTTCTGCCCGTCGGCCTGGGCGGTTTGGCACCTGGGGTCGAGTATCTTGTTCCGTTTGGGTGGTATCGGCGTGTGGTCGGAGGCACATGCCGGCTGGAATCCTGGCCGGGTCGGGGTCGTTACACACCCTGACGATCGCAGGACCACGGCCGGTCGGCGCGATGGTCCGCCCCCGGGAATGACCCCCGACCCCGGGTCGTTACACCTGGACCCCGGCGCCGCGAGCCCCCGCTCGCAGGCCGCCGATGAACCCCTCAAGACTTTGTTGCAGCGCCGGACGAGGTGCTCACACCCGCGGCACGTGTGCGGGTGTCCTTACCCCCGAAGGAGCTTCCCCCATGAACACGATCATGCGTAAGAGTGTGCTGTCCGTTGCTGGTCTGGCGTTCGCCGGTGGTGTGTTCGCCGGCCCGATCGCCGCCCACGCCGCCACCCCGGCCGTGGATGCGAAGCCGGTTGCGGTTGCGGTGCAGTCGGCGGCGCCGAAGCCGCAGGGCGAGCAGTCGCACATCGACCTGAACGACGAGCAGACCGCCAACGTCAAGGCGATCATCGCCGCGACGAAGAAGGCCGGCCTGCCCGAGCGGGCCGCGGTCATCTCGATCGCCACCAGCCTGCAGGAGTCGAAGTTGGAGAACCTGGGCCACCTGGGCGATATGAACGACCATGACTCGCTGGGTCTGTTCCAGCAGCGCCCGTCCAGTGGTTGGGGCACCCCGGAGCAGATCACCGACCCCGAGTACTCCACCACGGCGTTCCTGAAGGGCCTGAAGCAGGTCGACGGGTGGCAGGACATGCCGCTGACCGAGGCCGCGCAGACCGTGCAGGTGTCGGCCTACCCGGACGCGTACGCCCAGTGGGAGCAGCAGGCCGCCGACCTGGTCGGCCAGTACTGGAACAGCTGACCCACCGCACAGCCCGACCGCTGGCCGGCACCCCACCCGGGGTGCCGGCCAGCGGCACATCCACCCCGAGATCTTGGACAGTTTCCGTTACGCGAGAACGCGAGAACGGAAACTGTCCAAGATCTACGGAGCTGCGCGCGACCTGCGCCTCAGGAAGACAAAACAGGCGGGCCAGCTCGACCCGCGACCACGCGCGCCTGCCAACGTGAAGGGCGGAACGGTCACGGACGACCAGGCACCCGGCGGGGTCAGAACAGGACCGTCGCGAGGGTGCCGATCGGTTGGAAGCCGCAGCGTTCGTAGACCCGGCGGGCCGGGAGGTTGAAGTCGTTGACGTAGAGGCTGACCGTGGGGGCGACCCGCAGCAGCGCGTCGCGGACCACTGCTGCCATGGCCGCCGTGGCGATCCCGCGGCCCCGCCACTCGGGTGCCACCCAGACGCCCTGGACCTGCGCCGTCCGCTTGGTCACCACGGCCAACTCCGCCTTGAAGACGACAGTGCCGTCGACGAAGCGGGCGTACGCCCGACCGGCTCGGACCAGGTCGTTGACCCGCCGGCGGTAGCTACGTCCGCCGTCATCGGCCAGCGGGGAGACACCGACCTCCTCGGTGTACATGGCCACCGCCGCCGGGAAGAGCTTGTCGACCTCTCCGCTACGGACCTGGCGTACCTCCGGGTCGGCAGGTACGGATGGCAGGGTGTCCGTGGCCAGCAGTGGTTGGTTGGGGCGGACGTCTCGCGCTGGCCCCCATGTGTCGGAGAGCCGGTCCCAGAGGCCAAGTACGGCATCGGCCCGGCCGACGATGGAGGAGCACAGCCGTTCCTCGCCGGCGAGCAGGTCGGCGAAGGCGGCCACCGCGGCGTCGCTCGCCAGGACCGGGGTCAGGTTGCCGCCGAGCCAGCACAGCGATTCCAGGTTGCGGCGTGCGCCGTACCCCAGGATTCTGCCTTCGGCCCGCCACCACGAGAGGCCGCGCGCGGCGATTCGCTCGGCGACCTGCGCGCCCGCGAACGGGTCATGGTCGAGGAGTCGCTCGACCGCGCGGCGCTCCGATTCCCCCAGTTGCCGTACCGGCACCGTCAGCACGACTACCAGCCTGCCAGATCGACCCCCTGCTGCGCCGGTCGAGTGACAAGGCCGGCACCGGCTTGGCCGGCTCGCTGGTGGGGCGGGTCCGCTCGGCCCACCGGACGACGGGTGGCACGAGGGCCCCGAGCAGGAGGAACAGCGCACCGAGCACCAGCCAGCCCGGTACGCCCCAGCCGAGGGCGAGGGTGGTCACCACCACCGGGGCGAGCATCTTGCCCAGTTCGTAGCCCATGCCGTAGGTCCCCTGGTACTGCCCCTGGGCGTTGGTCGGCGCGAGCCCGAAGGAGATCGCCCAGCCGGCGGCGGAGTGCCACAGTTCCCCAATCACGTGGGCGAGCGACCCGACGCCGAGCAGGCCCACCGCCCCGGCGGTGGGGAGCGCGCCGCTGGTGGCGAAGAGTACGCAGGCCAGGGCGATGGCGGCGCCGGCTCGACGGGCGGCGCGGGCGGCTGCGGGCACTGTGGCGGCGGCGCCGGCGGCGCGTACCTGGAGGAGGACCACGAGCGCGGTGTTGACCAACGTCAACGCGGAGATCATCCAGATGGGTGCCGTGGTGTGCGAGGCGATCCACAGCGGCAGTGCGATGGGGAGCAGGCTGAAGTGCATGGACATGAGCCCGTCGACAAGGGTGAAGGCCAGGAACGGGCGGTCCCGTAGGGCGATCAGTCGGGGGCCGTGCGTCGGGGCGGCGACCGGGGCGATGCGGGGCAGTCGGAGGAAGACCAGTGCGGCGGCGAGTGACGCCGCTGCGGTGGTCAGGATCAGTGCGACGTACCCGGTCCGGGTGTCGGCGGCGATGGCGAAGCCGCCGAGGACCGCGCCGACGGAGATCCCGACGTTGGTGGTGGCGCGCAGGTAGGCGCGGGTGCGTACCCGCTGGTCGGCCGGGATCGCTCCGGCGATCAACGCGCCCCGGGCGCCGCGCTCGACCGCGTCGGCGAGTGCGGTGGCGGCACCCACCAGTACGAACGTGGGGAAGGACCGGACGGCGATCAGGCCGACGGTGAGGGTGCCGGCGACGATCAGCGCGCCGACCTGTACGCCGCGTGGGCCGACGCGGTCGGCCAGGTAGCCACTCGGCGCGCTGGCCAGGACCCCGACGAGCGCCGAGATGGTCAACCCGATGCCGACCTGGGTCGCCGACAGGCCTACCGATCGGGTGAGGAAGAGGGCGCTGGCGACGAGCCAGAGGCCGCGCCCGACGGTCTTGACCAGGGTTCCGAGGGTGAGGATCCGGGCCGGCCCGGGTGGGGGAAGCAGGCTCATGACCGCGACGTTAGCAAGACGTACGTACGGTTTTCAAGAACGAGGGTTGTCGACGATGCATTGCCGATATATCGTTGATGCATCAGCGACAGTACGAAGAGAGGGAGAACCTGATGAGGTTCCATCGACAGCACCACCCGATGCACGAGGCGCGGATGCGAGGGTTCGGCTTCCCGCCGGTTCCGCCCGGCCCGCACGACCATGGTCACGAGCACGGACACGGCGGCCCCTGGGGCGGCCGGGGTCGCGGCAGAGGTCGAGGTCGGGGGCGACGCCCCAACGTCCGGGCCGCTGTGCTGGCTCTGCTCACCGAGCGGCCGATGCACGGCTACGAGATGATCCAGGAAATCGACTCCCGCACCGGCGGTGCGTGGCGACCGAGCCCCGGGTCGATCTACCCCACCCTCCAGCTACTGGAGGACGAGGGCGTGATCGTCGCCAGCACTGAGGAGTCCGGCGGCGGGCGGAAGCGGTTCACGGTCACCGAGGCCGGGCAGGCAGAGGCCACCGAGGCCGCGCAGACCCCGGCGTGGGCGGACGTCGCCCAGACCACTGTGACCAGTTGGCACGACATCCGCGACTCCGGCGCGCAGGCGATGAACGCTCTGCGCCAGGTCATGATGAACGGCACCGACGACCAACGCGAGCGGGCCGCGCAGGTGCTCGACGAGACGCGACGCAAGCTGTACGCGATCCTCGCCGAATCCGAGTGACCCGAACACCAACGCCGACCCGAACACCAACGTCCGCACGACCAGCGCCGACCAGCGCCGACGTCCGCACGACACCTGCCGGCACGCGCGACCCCCGCGTCGCACACGGCAGCAGGAACGCCATCGGGTACGACGAATGCGGCCGTTCCCCGCACGGGGAACGGCCGCATTTTCCAGATGGAAAATCAGTGCACGGTGACCGTCGGGCCGGTGACCAGCCCGCGCAGCTCCTCGGGCAGTTCGGCGCCCATCTCGTCGGCGATCCGCAGCGCCTCCTCGATCAGCGTCTCCACGATCTGCGCCTCGGGCACCGTCTTGACGACCTGCCCCTTGACGAAGATCTGGCCCTTGCCGTTGCCGGAGGCGACACCGAGGTCGGCCTCGCGGGCCTCGCCGGGACCGTTGACGACGCAACCCATGACGGCGACCCGCAGCGGCACCGGCAGCCCTTCCAGGCCGGCGGTGACCTCCTCGGCGAGCTTGTAGACGTCCACCTGGGCGCGCCCGCAGGACGGGCAGGAGACGATCTCCAGGCCGCGCTCGCGCAGACCGAGGGACTCCAGGATCTGGTTGCCGACCTTGATCTCCTCGACCGGCGGCGCGGACAGCGACACCCGGATGGTGTCGCCGATCCCCTCGGCCAGCAGCGCACCGAAGGCGACCGCCGACTTGATGGTGCCCTGGAACGCCGGCCCGGCCTCGGTGACGCCGAGGTGCAGCGGGTAGTCGCACTGCTCGGCGAGCTGCCGGTACGCGCGGATCATCACGACCGGGTCGTTGTGCTTGACCGAGATCTTGATGTCGCGGAAGCCGTGCTCCTCGAACAGCGAGCACTCCCACAGCGCCGACTCGACGAGCGCTTCGGCGGTGGCCTTGCCGTACTTCGACAGCAGCCGCTTGTCCAGCGAGCCGGCGTTGACGCCGATGCGGATCGGCACCCCCGCGTCCCCGGCGGCGCGGGCGATCTCCTTGACCTTGTCGTCGAACTGGCGGATGTTGCCCGGGTTGACCCGGACCGCGGCGCAGCCGGCGTCGATCGCGGCGAAGACGTACTTGGGCTGGAAGTGGATGTCGGCGATCACCGGGATCTGCGACTTCTTGGCGATCGCGGGCAGCGCTTCGACGTCGTCCTGGGACGGCACGGCCACCCGGACGATCTGGCAGCCGGACGCGGTCAGCTCGGCGATCTGCTGGAGGGTCGCGTTGATGTCGGAGGTGAGGGTCGTGGTCATCGACTGCACGGACACCGGCGCACCGCCACCGACCGGGACCGAACCGACCATGATCTGGCGGCTGGCCCGACGGGGAGCGAGCGGCGGAGGCGGCACGGCTGGCATACCGAGACTGATAGCTGTCACTTCAGGCACTCACCTTGAGAAGAGCGTGATCGGGTTGACGACGTCCGCGGCGATGGTCAGCAGCGTGAACGCGCCACCGATCAGGATCACCGCGTACGTGAAGGGCATCAGTTTGAGGTAGTCCACCCGGCCGGGGTCGGCGCGGCCGATCTTGCTGTAGATCCAGGAGCGGGCGCGTTCGAACCAGGCGACGGCGATGTGGCCGCCGTCCACCGGGAGCAGCGGCAGCAGGTTGAACACGCCGATGAAGAAGTTCAGCGACACGAAGAGCATGAAGAAGACCAGCCAGGCGTTGTTCTCCACCGCTTCGCCGCCGAGTCGGCTGGCGCCGACCACGCTGATCGGGGTGTCGATGTCGCGCTCGCCGCCGGTGAGGGCGGTCCACAGGGCGGGGACCTTCTGCGGGAGACGCTGCAACGCCTCGAAGGTGCCGACGGCGAGCTGACCGGTGAAGTCGGCGGTGGCGCCGAAGGCGCCGACCGGGCCGTACGTCACGCGGGTGGGGGTGCTGGGGACGAGCCCGACGCCGAGCGCGGCCACCGGCGCGACGGTGCCGTTCGGGTCGTCCAGCGGCGGACGTTGGGTCTGCGCGAGCACGGTGCTGGTGGTGCCCGGCTGCCCGTCGCGGACGTACGCGATCTGCGTGGTGTCGCCGGGCTTGAGCCCCCGCAGTGTGGTGAGCAGGTCGCCGTAGGAGTTGACCGGGGTGCCGTTGATCGCGGTGATCCGGTCGCCGTTCTTCAGCTGCGCCTGGGCGGCCGGGCTGGCGGCGTCGCCGGGGGCGCAGGCGCGCACCGAGTTCTCCGCCACCACGCAGTCACTGAGTCGGATGACGGCCGGCTCCTGGCGGGCCTGCGCGTCGGTGGTCGGGAAGTCCGGGTTGGGCAGGCCGGCGGAGACGGCGAGGATCCAGATCGTGACCAGGGCGAGCGCGAAGTGCGTGATCGACCCGGCGGCCATCACGATCGTCCGCTTCCAGACCGGGTAGCGCCACATCACCCGCGACTCGTCGCCCGGCTCGACGTCGTCGTCCTGCGGGGTCATCCCGACGATCTTGCAGAAGCCGCCGAGGGGGATGCCCTTGAGGCCGTACTCGGTCTCACCCCGCTTGAACGACCAGATCGTGGGGCCGAAGCCGACGAAGTACTTCGTGACCTTCATCCCGAACGCCTTGGCGGTCAGCAGGTGCCCCGCCTCGTGCAGGCTCACCGAGATGAGAATGGCCAGGGCGAAGAGGACCACCCCGAGCAGGTACGACATCAAGCTCCTTCCACCGAACCCGCGATGATCTCCTGCGCGTGCGCGCGTGCCCACGACTCGGCCGCGAGCACGTCCTCGACGGTACCTGGTTCGCCGAAGTCCGGAGCCTCCTCCAACACGCGTTCGAGGGTGTCGACGATGCCGAGGAACGGCAGCCGGCCCGCCACGAACGCCTCGACGCACTCCTCGTTCGCCGCGTTGTAGATCGCCGGGCGGCTGCGTCCGGCCTCGCCGGCGGCCTTGGCCAGCGCGACGGCCGGGAACGCCTCGTCGTCGAGCGGCGCGAACTCCCAGGTGTGCGCGGCCGTCCAGTCGACGGCGGTGGCGGCCTCCGGCACCCGGTCCGGCCAGCCGATGCCGAGCGCGATCGGCAGCCGCATGTCCGGTGGGCTGGCCTGGGCGATCGTCGACCCGTCGACGAACTCGACCATCGAGTGGATCACCGACTGCGGGTGCACCATCACGGTGATGTCGGCATACGGCACGTCGAACAGCTCGTGCGCCTCGATCACCTCAAGAGCCTTGTTGACCATGGTCGCTGAGTTGATCGTGACGACCGGCCCCATGTTCCAGGTGGGGTGCGCGAGCGCCTGCTCAGGTGTGACCTGCGTCAACTCGTCGCGTCGCCGGCCCCGGAACGGACCGCCGCTGGCCGTCACGATCAGCCGGCGCACCTCACCGCGCGTACCGGAGCGCAGACACTGGGCCAGCGCCGAATGCTCCGAGTCGACCGGCACGATCTGCCCCGGCCGCGTCACCGCGGCCTTGACCAGCGGGCCGCCGGCCACGAGCGACTCCTTGTTGGCAAGCGCGAGGGTACGACCAGCACCCAGCGCGGCCAGCGTAGGAGCGAGGCCCAGCGAGCCGACCACCCCGTTGAGCACGATGTCGCACGGCCACTGGGCCAGCTCGGCCATCGCGTCCGGCCCGGCCACGATCTTGGGAAGCTTGAAGTCACCGGTGGCCCACCCACGCCGACTCGCCTCCGCGTAGAACGCGAGCTGGAGATCCTGCGCGGCGGACGCCCGAGCCACCCCGACCGCGTCGACGCCCAGCTCCAGGGCCTGCGCGGCGAGCAGCTCGACGTTGCCACCACCCGCGCCCACGGCGACCACCCGGAACCGGTCCGGGTTACGCCGGACGATGTCGATGGCCTGCGTACCGATCGAACCTGTGGACCCGAGCAGAACAAGATCGCGGGGTGAAGTCACGAGCCCATTCTTCCCCACCGTCACTGCAAGCCCGCTGGGAGCCTCAGCCCTCCCCCGCGCCGTCCCGCCCCGCTGCGCCCGCCCTCGCGCCCACCCTTGATCAACACCACATCGCCGATCTAGCCGTAACCCCGCTACCCGACACCCCCACCTCGCCGACCTTGTGTCGATCAAGGGGCGGCTCAGCCCTCCTCGGCCGGCTCCTCCTCGTCCAGCAACTCGGCCGGATCAATGGAGAACTCGAACGGCTCCCGCATCGCGAAGGTGCTCCCTGCCGCAGCGGCGGCCAACGGCCGGTACTCGCCGTCGGACAGCTCGAACAGGGCCATGGTCGGCACCCGGTTACGCAGGTCCACCCGGAGGAAGAACGGCACCCCGACGGCGGCGTACTCCCGAGGTCTGTCGATCACGTCTTTGCGCCGATTAACTGGCGAGACGATCTCCCCCAACAACACCGCCTCGGCGATGGGGACCGTCGTGCGGCCACCCCCGGATTTACGCAGCACAGCGATGTCCGGAATGAAGAGATCCTCTCCGGAGATGACGTTGATCTCCGGATAGACCCAGAATCCGGCCTTCCGCGCAGCGCGGTGCAGCACGTACGGCAACTCCCGCTCGACCGACTGATGATCGATTCCCGCGTGTGGTGTCACGATCACGCTTCCGCTCAGGACCTCAACCTTGGGGCCGTTGGTCTCCGGCAACAGGTCGAGGGCGAGCTGCGCAGTCCAGGGTTCGTCGTGCCACCGCAGCACGTCGAACGACGGCTCGGTGTGCTGCGGCGCCGGCTCCGGCGCGAACGCGGCCTGGGCCATCCGGCTCACCCCCTCAGCGGGACATTCTGCTCAGCTCAGCCTAGCCACCGCAGCCCCAGTTGCGCGTCATCGCACACCCAGTCCGACCTGTTTGCCACCTCTACCAGCAGCACTTCTGCCACTGATCGGTCGACAAGGGGGTTGGGGACAGCGTGCCCAGGTTCGGGTTGCTCAGGTTCGGCGTGGCGGCAAAGCCCCACCGCTGCGCGGGTGACCCATTGCACCCGTACAACTGCAAAGGCTGGTTCGGGACGGCCAACCCACGACTGAGGTCGACGCACGTGTTGGCCGGGCCGACGTACGAGCTCCGGCCCTTGGTGCCCTCGCCGACGATCCGCTCGACCTGGCCGTCGTACGTCCACGACAGGGTCTGCTGGTCACCGTTCTGGAGGGAGGTGACGGACTTCGTCTCGCCGGTCAGCTCGTACAACCGCTCGGCGGCCGCGATCGCGGCGCCGGCCGGGGCTGGTTCCCGTCGGCCTTGCCATAGGTGTACGTGGTGGTGGCGTCCTTGGCGCCTGGTTCTTGGCGGTCCAGGCCGTCTTCACCTGGCCGAGCGAGCACTGGAAGCACTGCCGCTCCGCGATGCCGGTCGCCTCCTCGCGGATCGCGAGGACGTTGCCGGCGTCGACAGGCAGTACGTATCGCAATCCGGCTCAAGGGCCAGCAGCTCGACGTACTCGTCTCCATGCCAGCGAGCCATCGCGCAGAGCGCCGGCCAGAGCTCCCGGGGTGAGGAGGGCATCGAACTCGCAGAACAGTGACTCCCGCCAATCGCACGGAAGACCGCGCGAGTGGTTCGTGCAGATCTTGGAAGGAAATCGCCCCTCCAGGGGCCGGATTCTTCCAAGATCTCGGTGAACGAGCTGGCGTTGACCCCTGCCACGACGAACGTCGGGGTGTCCGCACCATGCGGACACCCCGACGTCACTTAACAAATGTCGATCAGGGGGTGATGACGAACTGTGAGCCCGGCTGGATGACGATGTTGCCGTCGGCCGAGTTGGTGATGGTCACGTTCGTCAGGTTGGCGTTGCCGCGGGCGCCGCTCATCGCGAGGATGCCGGCGCCGTTGTTGGACTTGTCGATCCGCACGTTGGTGATGGCGACGTTCGGCATGTTGCCGCCACCGTTCTTGAACTGGATGCCGTCGTACGTCGAATCGATGATGTCGGTGTCACGGATGGTGACCCCGACGATGTCCCGGGTGGAGGGGAAGAGGGTGATGGCACCGAACTCCTGGTCCTCGTTCCAGAATGCGCCGCCGGTGCGGTAGAGCCCGTTGTTGGCGATCAGCGTCGTGCCGGAGAACGGCAGCGGGTCGTGGTCGGTCGCCAGCATGATGCCCGGGTAGTTCGCGGTGTCGTAGATCAGGTTGTTCTCGATCGAGTTGTCGTAGCCGCCGTAGATGGCGATGCCGTTCGCCCGCCAGGGCAACTGGATGGTGTTGTTGACGAAGTGGTTGTCGTGGGCGATGTCGACGTTGCGGTCCTTCACGTACGGGTTGGCCCAGACGGCGAGCGCGTCGTCGCCCGTGGTGCGGAACGACGAGTTGAACACCCGCGAGTTGCGCGTGCCGTTGCTGAAGTTGATGCCGTCGGCGTACGTGTTGCGGATCCGCATACCGCTGAACTCCAGCCCGTCGGCCGGCCCCCACAGGTCGGGGATGTTGTCGTAGTCCCGGCCGACCCAGACACCCACGTTGGCGTGCTCGATCCACACGTTGCTGATCTTGGTGCCGGTGCCGAAGCGACCGTTCAGGCCCACGCCACCCTCGGCGTTGCCGTCACCACCACGAATCCGGCCCGAGCCGAAGATGGCGATGTCGGAGATCTGGGTGTTCTTGTCGATGTCGAAGCCGAAGTTGCCCTCGTGCGGGTGGTTGATGCCGCCCACCACGTTCTGCGGCTCGGTCAGCGTGTACAGCTGCGAGTGCCACATGCCGGCGCCCCGGATGGTGACGTTGCTGATGCCGACCTGGTTGTGCGTACCCCGGTTCAGCGGGTCGTCGGTCAGGATCTTCTGCTCCTGCCGCCACTGCCCGGCGGGAATCCACACGCAGCCGATGACGCCGTTCTGGTCGTCGGTCACCGCCCGCTGGATGGCGGCGGTGTCGTCGAGCCCGTCGTTCGGGACCGCACCGTACGCGGTGATCGAGGTGCAGCCGGCCGGCTGGCTCGCGGGCGGTGCCACCTGCTCCAGGTCGATCATGTCGATGACGTAGAACGAGGCGGTGTCACCCGAGTCGCGCTGCAACTTGAAGCGGGTGCCGGCCGGGTACGACTGCGCCAGCAGCGCGTTCGACTCGTCGAAGAGCCGCCGGGCGTCGGCCTGCGGGGTGTTGGTCAGCGCCTCCGGCCCGTCGGTGTTGCCGTAGAGCCAGCTGTGCTTCGACGACAGGGTCAACTTCCGGGAGAAGACGTCGTTGACGTAGAGGCTGATGGTCGCCTCGATGCCGCCACCGCCGGGAGCGTCCGGGATGGAGTTGCGCACCACTATGGAGTTGGCCTGGTTGGCCGAGGTGAACTCCACGAACTGGCCGGTGCTGGTGAGCCGTACCGACTTGCGGCCCGAGGACTCGCTGGCGAAGTTGGTGTGGCCGAAGGTGCGCAGCGGGTCGGCCTCCAGCAGCGTGCCCTGGTAACGACCGGCCTCCGCCTCGTAGGAGGTGTATGGGACGGCTGCCCCGCGCCCGACCACTATCGACTGGCTGAACGCGTTGTTGGTCTCGTTGGTCTCGGCGACCACGTTGGTGGCGTCAGCGGTGGCGGTGAGGGTGGCACCGCCGCTGGTGGCGGTCCAACTGCCGCTGACGGCCACGGTGACCGTCGCGCCGGCCGCGATCGAGGCGGTGTTGGTGTTGAGGGTGGTGCTGCCCGCCACCAACCGGGTGACTGTCGTCGCGCCGGTCGCGGTGGTACCCCGGTTGCGGACCGCCACGGTGAAGGTGACGGACGCCCCGACCGCCGGGTTCGGCGGGTTGGAGGCGATGCTGAGCACCTGGAGGTCCGGGCCCGGGGCCTGCGCCACGACAAGGGGCGACGGTGCGGTGAGGCTGTTGTTGCCGTTGTTCTGCTCGACGATCGTGTTCGTCGGGTCGACCACCGCCGAGACGGCGTAACTGCCCATCGGCCGCGTACCGGCGTTGAACGACACGGTGGTCGAGGCGCCCGCGGCGAGCGCGCCCACAGTGGCGCTGCCCACGACCGCGCCGGCCAGGCTGAAGTTGACTGTGGTGGCCGCCGCGGCGGCGGATCCGATGTTCTGCACCACCGCCGACAAGGTCACCTGGCTGACCTCGCTGGGCGACGACGGCGACCAGCTCAGCGAGCTGACCACCAGGTCCGGGTTGGGTGCCGGCGTACCGCACACCTCAAGCTCCGCGACCTGCCCGGACGGTGCGCCGGTGTTGCCGGTGAACCGCAACTGCACGTCCGCGGTGGTCGCGCTGACCGGGATGGTCACCACGTTGGTGCCCTGCACGAACTGGTAGGCCGCCGCCGACACCAGACTGGTGTACGACGACGACGCCTGGTCGCGGCCGAGGACCTGGATGGTCTGGGTACGCGTACCCCAGGCCGAGTCCGGGTTGAGCTTGACGGTGACACCGGAGATCGAGTGGTTCGCGCCCAGCGCCACTGTCAGGTTCTGCGGGTAGCTCGCCGCGCCCTCCCAGTAGGTGCCGAGCTGCCCGTCGTTCGCCTTGTCCGGGGTGAAGCTGAAGGTGGAGCCGCTCGCTGTCATGCTCTTGCCCTGCGCCACGTTGGTGCAGGCAGGCGGGTTGCTGCCGGTCCGGGTGACGGTGTTGCTGTTGCCGGACAGGTTGCCGGCGCCGTCACGGGCCCGGACGTAGTAGGAGACGGTGGCCGTCGCCGGCTGGGTGTCCTGGTAGGTGAGGACGGTGCCCAGCGTCGCGATCAGGTTGCCACCCCGGTAGACGTTGTAGCCGGCCAGGCCACTGCCACCGGAGTCGGTGGAGGCACCCCAGTTCAGCGTGATCGTGCTGCCCGACGTGCTCTGCGACAGCGTCCCCGGGACGCTCGGCGCGGTGGTGTCGCCACTGCCCGTGCGGGTGACCGTGTTGCTGTTACCGGACAGGTTGCCGGCGGCGTCGCGCGCCCGGACGTAGTACGACACCGTCGCCGTGACCGGCTGGGTGTCGTTGAAGGTGGTCACGTTCCCGACGGACTGGAGGAACGCGCCGTTGCGGTAGACGTCGTAGCCGGCGATGCCGCTGCCGCCCGCGTTGTCGGTCGACGCGACCCAGTTGAGGCTGATGGTGGTGCCCGACTGGGTGTACGAGAGGCTGCCCGGGACGCTCGGCGCGGTGGTGTCCGGGGTGGTGCCTCCGCTGCCGTACACCTCCAGCTCGGAGAGCTGCCCCGCCGGCCAGCCGCTGTTCGCGGTGACGGTGATCCGCACGTAGCGGGTGGAGGTCGCGCTGAAGTTGATCGTGACAGTGCTGCCGCTCGCCGGGTTGAAGGTGTACGTCTGCGACCCGACCAGATCGGTGAAGGACGAACCGTTGGTGCTGCCCCGCACGCTCAACGTCTGCGTCCGGGTCGCCCAGCCGTTCGTCGGCAGCTTCAGCACGACCTGGTTGACGCTCTGCGCTGCGCCGAGGTCGACCTGTACCCACTGCGGGAACGCGTTGTTGACGCTCTCCCAGTAGCTGCCCGCGTTGCCGTCGACGACCTTCGACGAGTCGTAGACGTCGGCGTGGCCGCTCTCCTGGGTGGGCCGGCCCTGGGCGAGGTTGGTGGCAGCCGGGGCGAAGTCGCTGCTCGGCGCGGCCGCCGTGTCGGCGGGGCGGGCAGCTTCGGCGGGGCGGGCGGCGGCCGGGATCGCGACGGCGGTCGCCCCGGCCGTGGCGACCAGCGCGGCGGCAGCTGTGGCCGCCACCATCCTGAACAGATTCGTTCGTCTCATGACTGTCCTGTCGTCGGGGGACGGTTGCCGCGGGCGGGGGTGACCACGGGTGGGGTGAGCGGCAGTACAGCGGCATGCGAAGACGTCAAGCCGGGTCTTCCGAGCTGATGCACGAAAACAAGCACGACTTTGTCGAAATCTTGCATGGCTTTGCCCAGAGGTTACTGATGTGCTACGGGAGCGTCAACACTTCGACCAGCGTGACTATTTACGGTCTTGCACGCGCCACACGTCGTCGGGCGGCTGGACGTCACCGGCCGCGAGGCCGCGAGGAGGGCAGGCGGCAGGGCGGACAGCACGTTGAGCCGTATCGGCCGCGAGTGCGGAGGCGCGCAGCGCGGGGCGCGGCGCGGCCGGGTGCGCACGGCGGGAGCAGGCCCGGGGTGCCGGATTGGCATCCGGACCTGCGACCTTCGAGGACAGTGATCAGCCGCCCGGCGCCGCGCGGACGAAGGTCTCCAACAACTCGCCGCCGTACCAGTCGGTGCGCTGGCCCACGTGCGTCATGCCGAGTCGCCGGCAGACCGCCATCGACGGCTCGTTGCCCGGCGACACCACGGCGTAGATCTCCTGGGTACCGGCTGCGAACTCCCGGGCCAGCAGCGCCCGAGCGGCTTCGGTGGCGTACCCGTGACCCCACGAGTCCGGGTGCAGGTGCCAACCCGTCTCGATGTCCCCGGTCCGCACCGCCTCGTCGATGCCCGGTAGCGGCTTGAGCAGCACGGTGCCCGCCACCAGGCCGGTGTCGCGAACCTCGATCGCCCAGGTGCCGTACCGACCGCCGTCGGCGGCGCGCCGGTCCCGCCAGACCTGCAGCCGCTCGACCGCCTGCGCCGGGTCGGTCATTGGCAGGCCCGGTGACACGGCCAGCCAGCGAGTGATCTCCGGGCGGGAGTAGATGTCGTAGATCCGGGCGAGATCGGCCGGCTCGTCGGTCCAATCGCGCAGGATGAGGCGTTCGGTGGTGAGAACAGTCATGACCGGCGATCTTAAGGAGTGGCGACCCCGACGACCGGGAAGGAGACGGCGATGGGCAACGGATGGCAGCGAACGAAGCGGATCACCAGCGCCGCGTTCCGCCCGGTGCGCGGGCGGGATCTGTCGCTACACGCCGCCGCGATCACCTTCTACGGGGCGATCGCGGTGGTGCCGGTCGCCCTGCTGGCGATCTGGCTCACCGCGCTGGTGGCCGGGGCCGACCGGGTCCGCCGGCTCACCTCGCACGCCGTGGAGGCCCTGCCCACCGCGATCGGCGCACCCCGGGCGGTGGACGCGCTGGTCAACGCCGGAGTGGAGTTGACCCCGCTGCTGGCGCTGGCCTCCCTGCTGCCGGCCTCGCTGTACGGCGAGGGTCTGCGCCGGGCATTCGTGTCGGTTGCCGCGCCCCGCTCCGACGAGCACCTGGTCGGCTGGCGGGGCCGGCTCCTGCTGCTGCCACTGCTCGCGCCGGCCCCCGCACTGCTGCTCTCCATCCTGCTGGCGCTTCCGCTCACCACCCGCCTCGTACGGCAGGGCGGTTGGTTGGGTGTGCTCGGCGTGGTGCTGTCGTTCCTGGCGGTCTGGCTGGTGCTCACGCCGGTGCTGATGTGGGTGTTCCGGGTGGTCGGGCCGGCCTCACCGGACTGGCTCTCCACCCTCGGGGTCGGGTCGTTCACCGCCGCGAACCTCTCCGGCTTCCTGCACGGCTTCGTGCTCTTCGCCTCGCTTCCGCTGGACCTGGGGGTGCCTTTCGGCGGCTTCGACGAGATCGGTGCCGGCGTGGCCGTGCTCCTCTGGCTCTACCTGTTCCACGTGATCGTCCTGGCCGGCTACTCCGCCACCCTGGCCCTCTCCACCTGGCGCACCAACCGCGCCGCCCGCCCCGCCACCCCCGCCCAGTCGGGTTGATCATGAAGTTATCGCCATCGACGTCGGCGAGTCGTGGCAATAACTTCATGATCACCGAGGCAACGGGGGTGGGGGTGGGGTGGGGTGGGGTGGGGTGGGGTGGGGTGGGGTGGGGTGGGGTCAGCGGCGGAAGGGGCCTTGGATCTCGTAGGTGATGCCGTTGGCACCGGTTGACGCACCGCTGGTGCCGCGCTGGGAGGAGAAGTACAGGCGGGAGCCGTCCGGGGAGAAGGCCGGGCCGGTGATCTCCGACGACGACTGCCCGATGATCCGCACGACGGGCGCCACCACGCCGGCCGGCGTGATGACGTTGATTTCCATGTTGCCGCCGTCCTCGGCGACGTAGAGGTCGCCGGAGGCGGTGCCCGTGATGTTGTCCACCCCGGTCAGCGGTGCCGCGCCCGCCGGCACCAACGAGTCGTCGTACGCCAGGTCGAGACGCTGGTTGACCGCGTCGTACGCCCAGACCCGGTTGTCGCCCTTGGTGGTGAACCAGCAGGTGCCCCGGTCGTACCAGCAGCCCTCACCGCCGTCGAAGTGCTTCGCGGCACCCACCTGGAGTCGGGTGGGGATCGGGAAGCCGTCCCGGTCCGGGACGTCCCGCCAGGTGACCGGCCCGGCGACCTGGTCGGCGGGTGCGCAGAGCACCTGCACCCGCCCGGTACGCAGGTCGCCCCAGGTGTCCGGCACGAAGCGGTAGAAGCAGCCGTCCTCCTCGTCCTCGGTCAGGTAGACCACCCTGCGGTCCGGGTCGCAGGCGGCGGCCTCGTGGGTGAACCGGCCCATCCGGGTCCGCTCCTCGGCCGACCGGCTGCCGTCCGGCCAGGTCTCGAAGACCCGACCGAGCGGCACCTCCTCGCAGGAGAGCCAGGTGCCCCACGGGGTGGCGCCACCGGCGCAGTTGACGTTCGTGCCACCGAGAATCCGGTACGCCGAGACGACCGAACCATCCGCGCCGAAGCGGACCGCCGACGCGCCCCCGACGAACGGGACCTCCGAGTTCGACACGTAGATCCAGCCGTCGCCGGCGGGGAAACAGGCGCCGCCGTCCGGGGCCCAGTGCCAGAGGTACGAGGTGCCGGTGACCCGCTGTCCGGAACGAGCGATCACCCGACTGGTGAAACCGGCCGGCAACTGGATGCCGTTGACGTCGGCCGCCAACAGGTCCCCGTACGGGCCGGGGCCGGGCTGGGCGGGCGCGGCCAGCGCGGCCCCGGCCCAGAGGCTGCCGGAGAAAGCGGCGGCACCGGCGACGGCGGAACGCAGGACGGTACGACGGTCCATCGGTGAACCTCCCGGAGTGGTCGATGTCCAACCGACGGTAGGACCACACCGGCATCGATCACAGCCACTGCCCGGTGAACGAGCGGTGACGGCTGGGCGGGCGAAGGGCTGACCTGGCCGGGCGGCGCGGACTAGGCTGCCGCGGCATGAGCAGTGAGATTCCGGCCCGCGCCGACGTCGTGATCGTCGGTGCCGGGCACAACGGCCTGGTCTCCGCAGTACTGCTGGCCCGCGCCGGGCTGGACGTCCTGGTGCTGGAGGCCGCCGACGTGATCGGTGGCGCGACCCGCACCGAGAGCCCGTTCCCGAAGGTGCCGGGCCTGCGCCACTCCACCGGCTCGTACCTGCTCGGACTGATGCCGCCGGAGCTGCTCGCCACCCTCGACGTACGGATCCCGGTGCTGCGCCGCGACCCGCACTACTTCCTGCCCACCCCGGGCGGCCTCGGCTCGCCGTACCTGCTCTTCGGCAGTGACACCGCCGCGACCCGGGCGCAGCTCGCCGAGTTCTTCTCCCCCGCCGACGTGGCCGCCGACGACGCCATGCAGGCCGAGCTGGCGGCGCTGCGCGAGGACCTCGCGCCGGCCTGGCTGGCCGAGCCGCTCAACGTCCAGGAGACCGCCGAGCGGCACGTCCGACCGGCCCTGCGGCAGGTCTTCGTCGACCTCGTCAAGGGCTCGGTCGCCGACTACCTGGCCCGGTTCGAGTTCCGCTCCGAGCTGTTGGTCAGCATGTACGCGGTCACCGACGGGCTGTCCGGCCTCAACGCCGGCCCGGACGACCCCGGCACCGGCCACAACTTCCTCGTCCACAACATGTGCCGACTCCCGGGCTCGGGCGGCACCTGGATGATCGCCGAGGGTGGGATGGGCACCGTCTCGCGGACGTTCGCCGAGGCCGCCCGCGCCGCCGGGGCGACCATCCTGACCGGTACGCCGGTGAGCGCGGTGACAGTGGACGGCGGCGCGGCGAGCGGAGTGGTGCTGGCCGACGGCCGACAGGTCGCCGCCCGTGTGGTGCTCGGCGCGTGTGACCCGTACCGGCTGATGGACCTGTTGCCCGACGGCGCGCTCCCGGCGCCACTCGGCGAGCGGATGGCGGCGGTCCGCCGCCCCGGCACCACCCTCAAACTCAACCTGGCGCTCACCGGGCTGCCCCGGTTCTCCTGCCTGCCGGCCGGCACGCCGAGCCCGTTCGGCTCGACCATCCACCTGCTGCCCGGTTCCGCCTCGCTGGTCGGCGGGGAGGCCACCTCACCGATGACCGCGCTGCGGGCGATGTGGGCGGACGTGCAGGCCGGGCGACTGCCGGCGGAGCCGACCATCGAGTGGTACCTGCACACCACCGTCGACCCTTCGCTCTCCGACGCCGCCGGGCACCACTCGTCGGCGCTGTTCGTCCAGTCGGTCCCCTACGAACTGGCCGGCACGACCTGGGACGCGGAGCTGCCCGGCTACGTCGACCGGCTGGTCGAGATCGTCGAGCGGTACGCCCCCGGCACCGGTGACCTGATCGCCGACGCGGTGCCACTGCCCCCGCCCGGCATCGAGGAGCACTTCGGCATCACCGGCGGGCACATCCACCACGTCGACAACACCGTCTCGTTCACCGACCGGATGCCGTACGCCACCGGCATCGACGGCGTGTACGCGGGCAGCGCCGGGTGCCACCCGGCCGGCAGCGTCATCGGCGCCGCCGGCCACAACGCCGCCCGCCGAATCCTCACCGACCTCACCTAAGCCACAACGACATCCCATCCCGCCCCGCCCGCCCCCTGACCCCGTCGATCATGGAGTTGTGGTGGTGGACAACGGCGACTAAACGCCGCAGAACGGGCACCATAACTCCATGATCGACCGAGTTGAGGGGTGGGGGTGGGGGTTCGGGTTAGGAGAGGGCTTCGCCGGCGGGGGCGGGGGTTTCCGCGTCCACCCGGTGGGCTCGCACCTTGTGGCCGACGCTGGTCAGGCAGCGGCCGCTGGGCAGGTCGAAACGCCAACCGTGCAGCTGGCAGGTGAGCTGGTCGCCCTCGACGATGCCGAAGCGGGTCAGGTCCGCCTTGAGGTGCGGGCAGCGCCGCTGCACCACCCAGTCGCCCAGGGTGATGTCCTCGGCGTCGGTGCTGCGCTCGTGCTCGTCGTACCAGCCCTCGGCGTACTGGAGACGCTCCTCCGAGAGGCACTTGAAGAAGGCGTAGACGAACTCGTTGTACTGGCCGATCCGGGCCGCCGAGAACCGGCAGGACAGGAAGAGCGAGTTGACCCAGTCCACCTCGTCGATGAAGAGCAGGTGCTCAATCAGCGACCGCTCGGTCCGGAACCGGTAGCGGACCTTCTCGTCGGCGTACGGTCGAACCTCCTTGCCCGGGAAGTCCACCACGATCGACTCGACGCTCTCGCCGTCGTAGCCGACCAGGTCGAAGCGGACCGGGCCACCCACACCCTTGGCCAGGTAGATCGACTCGTCGAGCAGCGGCTCGATCCGACGCTTCATCTCGCCGAGGACGTCCACCTCGGGGTGCCGCCAGGACGCCTTCTCCGCCTCGATGATCTGGCGCTTGCGCTCCCGCATCTCCTCCAGGTGGGCGACCTTGTTCGCGAAGAACTCCTGCACCGGCACCGGGTGGGTGGTGCTCGCGCCGTCGGTGGTGACTTCGGCGACGCTACCCGGCAGCAGCACGATCCCGTTGGTGCCGCCGACCTTGGCGTACTCCGAGAGGAAGACGGACTGGTCGGGGAAGATGTTGCCCTCGTCGCCGTGGATGTCGTTGAACTGCCACAGCTCGTCGTCGAGGAAGCACGGCGGGCCGGCGATCGGGAAGACGTGGTCGGCCTTCAGGTCGTCGATGTAGCGCCAGGTACGGTCGAACTGCCGGTCACGCTTCTGCTTGCCGAACGCGGTCTTCGCCGCCTGCGGCAGCTCGTAGACCATCGGGTACCAGATCGCGCCGGAGAACTGCAGCAGATGCGCGTGCACGTGCCCCAGCTCGGCGAAGACGCTCAGGTCGGTCGGGCGGGCGTCGTTCTGGTTGAGCAGCCGCACCCCGTCGTACTCGACCCAGAGCGACGAGTCGCCGATCGGGCCGTCGGTCGGGCTGGTCAGCGCCTGGATCATGATCTTCAGGCCGCCGGGGAGCTCCACGACCTGCTCGTTGGGCGCCTTCAGGAACTTGGTGAAGCCCAGCGCCCGGAACTCGTCCTCCATCTCCGAGGTGGGGAACTCGGGGAGCAGGACGGTGGCGTCCTTGGAGATGAAGTCCCGCAGGTGTTTCGCGTCGAAGTGGTCCCGGTGCAGGTGGGAGACGTACAGGTAGTCGACCTGGCCCAGGCTCTCCCAGTCGAGCAGGGAATTGTCCGGGAAGGGGAACCACGAGGCGAAGTACGCCGGGTTGACCCACGGGTCGCACAGGATGCTGCCCGCGGCCGTGTCGATCCGCATGCTGGCGTGCCCGGTTCCGGTCACTCGCACCGCACAGTCCCCCTCAAACAGACAATCAGGTGTGCACCAAACGCTACCGGAGCGAGTCTGACCGCCACCCCGCGACGCCGGTAGTGCCGTCCGGCCCGGGCAGGCAGAGCCTGATGGCCAGGAAACCCCCACCTCGCCGCGCCGAGCGGGAGGCGTGCCAGACTAACCAAAGATCCGATCGCGAGGGAAGGACCGACAGTGGCAGGAAGCGAGCCGGTAACGTCGCCAGACCAGCACAAGCCCGGGCACCGCAAAGCCGGGCAGATCGGCGCGGTGCTGTCGGCGCTGGCGCTGCTGGCGATGATCTGCGGCAACCACGAGGGCAGGGTCGAGGACCTCTGGCTGATCGGCCTGGCCGCACTGCTGCTGATCATCGTGATCGGCGACATCGTGCTGCGGCGCAACGGTCTGCGTTCCTGAACCGACCGTCTGACGCGCGACCGACGTACACGGAGGGCCCGCCCCCACCCGGGGACGGGCCCTCGTGCGTGCGCGTCGGGTCAGCGCCCGAAGAGAATGTCCTGCACGTCCTTCAGCGCGGCGTCCACCTCGGCCTCGAAGTAGCCGCCGGGAACCAGCCCGAACCGAAGCGTGTCGAGGTCCTTCGGGTCGACCGGCATCGGGTTGCGGCGCTGCATGCCGCCGAGCAGGGTCTCGAAGAACCGGTCCACCTGGTCGGGGTCGTACCCGCTGCCGAAGCGACGAACCTGGAAGCTGCGGCGGATCTGGTCGACCCGGTACAGGTCGCTTCCGGGCGGACCGGCCATCGGCGGACCGACCATCGGGGGGCCACCCATCGGAGGGCCGGCCACTGCGGGCGGACCGGCCATCGGCGGGCCACCCATGCCCTGCTGAGGCAGCTGAGGCGGACCGGCCGGGCCTCTGCGCATGTCACGCAGTTCCCGCTCCGGCATCCGAATCTCGGCGGTCATGTCGGTGCGGCCGCGCCGACCGGCCTCGAAGCCGTCGAAACGCGGCTCCTCCGGCGGGCCGTAGCCGCCGGGCGCGCGCTGGTCGTCCTGGCCGTAGCCACCAGGCCCACGCTGATCGTCCTGGCCGTAGCCACCAGGCCCACGCTGGTCGTCCTGGCCATAGCCGGAGGGGCCGGCGGGGAGGCCGCGCGGCGGAGCTCCGTGGCCAGCCATCGGACCGGGACCCATGGGACCACCGGGGCCCATCGGACCCCCGGGACCCATCGGGCCGGGGCCAGCCGGGCCGCGCGGGGCGTCGTAACCGCCGCGCGGGCCGTCGTACCCGCCGGCGAAGGCGCCGGTCGGCTCGTCGAAGCGGCCGTAGCGGTCGGCGGGCGGGCCGGCCTGGGCGGGCATCGGGCGCGGTGGCATCGGCGGGGCCATGCCCCGGTCATCGCGCATCGGCGGCCCCATCCGGTCCGGTGGGCCCAACCGGTCACCCATTCGGGGGTCGCCACCGCGCCCGGCGCTGTTACGCTCCTCCAACTCGGCCAGCTGCCGCTCCACCCGGTCGAGGTGCAGGTCGACCTGCCACTCGTCGTAGCCGTTGAACCGGACCCGGAAGACGACGTCGTGGACCTCCTGGGAGGCCACCGGCGCACCGACCTGTCGGCCGTCGAGCGTCGCCTCGACCCGGTCGAGGAAGGCATCCACCTCGTCGACCTTGTATCCCCGGCGGAGCGCCTTGCGCCGGAAACGCTGACCCTGACTCGCCACTATGTCTCCTGGTCTCGTTCGCCACGCCCGGTCACGCCGGTGCCTCTCCGGCGCGGTCGGTGTTGGTGTCGTTGTCCTCGGCGGCGGCGAGCTGGCCACACGCTCCGTCGATCTCGCGACCCCGGGTGTCCCGCACGGTGGTGGACACCCCGGCATCGCGCAACCGCCGGACGAACTCCCGCTCGACCGGCTTCGGGCTCGCGTCCCAGCGGCTGCCCGGCGTCGGATTGAGCGGGATGAGGTTCACGTGCGTCAGTTTGCCGGCCAGCAGCCGCCCGAGGAGGTCGGCCCGCCAGGGCTGGTCGTTCACGTCCTTGATCATCGCGTACTCGATCGACACGCGACGGCCCGTCCGGGCGGCGTAGTCCCACGCTGCGTCCAGCACCTCGGCTACCTTCCAGCGCTGGTTGACCGGCACGAGTTCGTCGCGCAGATCATCATCGGGCGCGTGCAACGACAGCGCAAGGGTCACAGAGAGGTCTTCGCTGGCCAGTCGGCGGATGGCCGGAACCAGCCCGACCGTGGAAACGGTGATGTGCCGCTGGGACAGACCAAGCCCTTCCGGAGCCGGGCTGACCAGCCGACGGATCGCCGCGATGACCCGGTTGTAGTTGGCCAACGGCTCACCCATGCCCATGAAGACGACACGCGACAGCCGAGGCGGGGACCCGGCGACCACGCCGGACGCCGCCACCCCGGCCATGTACACCGCCTGGTCGACGATCTCCGCGGTGGACAGGTTGCGGGTCAACCCGGCCTGGCCGGTCGCGCAGAACGGGCACGCCATGCCACAGCCCGCCTGGCTGGAGATGCAGACGGTGACCCGGTCCGGGTAGCCCATCAGCACGCTCTCCACCAGCGCACCGTCGTGCAGCCGCCAGAGCGCCTTGCGGGTCGCTCCGTCGTCGCAGGCCAACTCGCGCACCGGAGTGAGCAGCGTCGGCATCAACTGCTCGGACAACCGCTCCCGGGTCGCCGCAGGCAGGTCGGTCATGGCCTGCGGGTCACGGACCAGCCGCCCGAAGTAGTGGTTCGACACCTGCTTGGCACGGAAGGCGGGCTCACCCAACTCGGTGACCAGCGCCTGGCGGCCGGCCAGGTCCAGGTCGGCGAGGTGCTTCGGCGGCATGGAGGCCCGGCGCGCGGCGGGGGCATCCGAGATGGCGGGGATCAACGGCAGGCTCGTCATGGCTGGTCCAGTGTGTCACGCCGTCGGCGGCAGGTGCCGATCCGGAGGTGCCGAACGGGCCGCGACCCCCGCAGCCGGATGACCGGAACGCCGTGATCCATGCCTCAGTTCACCACCGGCACCAGGACGACCAGCAGCAGGTAGGCGGTCGGCACCGCGAAGAGGATCGAGTCCAGTCGGTCCATCAGACCGCCGTGGCCGGGCAGCAGGTTGCTCATGTCCTTGACGCCGAGATCCCGCTTGATCATCGACTCGGCCAGGTCGCCGAGGACCGCCGCGCAGGACACCGCCACCCCGAACAGCGCACCCCACCAGGGAGCCACCTCGAACATCAGCCACAGCAGCAACGCGCTGCCCAGGGCCGCCGCGGTGACCGAGCCGGCGAAGCCCTCCCAGGACTTCTTCGGGCTGATCGACGGGGCCATCGGGTGCTTGCCGAACGAGACGCCGGCCGCGTACCCGCCGGTGTCGGAGAGGACCACCGCGACCAGGGTGGCCAGGATCCGCATCCAACCGTCGCCGGGGGCCGCCGCCAGCAACGCCGCGAAACCAGCGAGGAACGGCACGTAGACAGCGATCAGAGTGGCGGCCGTGAGGTCCCGCTGGAAACCGGCCGGACCGTCACCGAGCCGCCAGATCATCGTGCCCAGCACGGTGACGAGCAGTCCCAGGCTGAGCGCGTCCGGGCCGGCGAACCAGGCCAGGCCCACGGTCAGCACTCCGCCGGCGATCAGCGGCACCAGGGGCGGGTGGGCGCCACTGCGCCGGACCGCCCTGGCCATCTCCCAGATGCCGACGGCGACCGCGGCGGCGATCACCGGCAGGAACGCCAACGGGTAGAACACCAGCGGCACCACGATCAGCGCGCCGAGCCCCAGCCCGACCCCGATCGCCGCCGGGAGGTTGCGGCCAGCCCGCCCGTTGCCCACCTGCTGGGTGGCCGGTCGGTCGAGGCTGGCTCGACGCCGACCCTTCGTCCGTCGACCGGCCGGCGGCTCCGGCTCGTCCGCCGGCTCCGGGTCCGGCATCAGTTCGGCACCGATGGGCGCGAGCTGAGCGGTCGGATACGCGTCCTCGTCGTACCGGCCCGGCTCGTCGTACCGGCCCGGCTCGTCGTAGCGCTCCGGGCGGGTGGGGACGCCGTCCGGGGCCGGCGAACGATCGCCGTGCCAGCCGGAGCGACCCCGATCCTCGTACCGGTCGGGTTGGTTCCGGTCGTCCTCGCGCCGGTCCCGGTCGTTGAAGCGATCGCGCCGGTCACGGTCGTCGAGACGGTCCCGGTCGTCCGGGCGGACCGCCCGGCCGCGCTCGTCGTACGGGTCCGTGGGGTGCGGGTCGGCGTACGGCCGGGCGTGCGGATCGGCGTACAGCTCGGGGCCGGCGCTGGGACGGCGGCTCCACTGGCCGGCGTCCAGCTCCTGGTCGGGCCAGGGCAGCGCAACCGGGCGCTCCGGACGGTCCCAGCCGCGAGGCTCGCTGCCGTAGGGGTCGGGGCGGGACATCACACACCGCGACGGGGCGCGAGAACCACCACATGACGCACGACCACAAGCATCCCCTACACGCGCGATGTTCCTCCGGTTGACCGCCCCGACGGTCGGTCGATTCCCGGGGTTCACCACCCGGTGGCCGGGAATCCTGCCGAGCCTACTGCACCCGCCGCAACGGCACGGCGGACGAGGGCACGCTGACGGGCCCCGCCCTGGTCGTCGGCCCGCGCGCCGGCGGAATACCCCAGCCGGTACGGCACCACGGGCGGAATCCGCAGCCATCGATCTGACCCGTCAACTGCCGGATCAGGAACTGAGTCGAGCACACCCGGCGTGATCCGCTGGGGAAGCGCCGGCTCCCGCCGGCGCGTCCGACGGGGGAAGGGCACACACGTGTACAAGATCAGCATGGCGGCGTTGACCGCGGCCGCCATCGTCCTGGCAGCGGGGTCACCGGCCGCCGCCACGGCGGGTACCAGTATCACCATCGATCGCCACGCCAGCGAGTTGTACCTGTTCGAGCCGCCGCTGGCCGAGCCCGGCGAGGCGTATCCGGCGACCAGTGTCGACGCCAGCGCCCGCAACTGCCCGGCCGGCGCGTACCTGATGTCGGCCTCGCTGGTGCAGGACGGCCTGCCGACCCTCTGGGCCACCTCGGGACGGGGCGCCGGCGAGATCCAGTGCGACGGCGGCACCGTCGCACTCGGGATGGGCTTCGCCCGCAGGGATCCGGTGCTGCACCCGGGCAAGGCCGCTGTCCGCTTCGCGCTCCGCGACGCGTACACCGGGGAGCAGGTGGCCGAGAGCACCCGGACCGTCTGGATTCCCTGCTGATGTACGAGACGAGGCCCGTTCCCCCGTGGGGATCGGGCCTCGCAGCGTCCCACCCGCGCCAGCGGGCGGACGCTCACACCTCGAGCAGTTCGGTTTCCTTGTGCTTGACCAGGTCGTCGATGTTGGCGACGTAGCGCTGGGTCAGGTCGTCGAGTTCCTTCTCGGCGCGGCGACCGTCGTCCTCGCCGGCCTCGCCGTCCTTGACGATGCGGTCCAACTCCTCCTTGCCACGGCGGCGGACGTTGCGGATCGCCACCTTGGCCTCCTCGCCCTTGTGCCGGGCCACCTTGATCATGTCGCGGCGGCGCTCCTCGGTCATCTGCGGGAGCAGGATGCGCAGCTGGCTGCCCTCGTTGTTCGGGTTCACCCCGAGGTCCGAGTCGCGGATCGCCTTCTCCATCGCGTTGATCTGCGAGTTGTCGTACGGCTTGATGATCGCCATGCGCGGCTCGGGGATCGCGATGGACGCCATCTGGGTCAGCGGGGTGGGCGTGCCGTAGTAGTCGATGATGACCTTGGAGAACATGGCGGGGTTGGCGCGACCGGTGCGGATGGCGCCGAACTCCTCCTTGGCGTGCTCGACCGCACGCTCCATCTTTTCCTCGGCCTCGAGGAGGGTGTCGTCGATCACCGGTCTCCTCGCCTCCTTCTGTGCTCGTCGTGGGCTCTGCTGAAAGTCGTCACACCGCCGCTGCCGTCGCCGACGGCGCGGCTCAGGCGGTGATCAGGGTGCCGATCTTGTCGCCACCCACCGCGCGGATGATGGTGTCGTCACCCTGCGCACCGAAGACCAGCATCGGCAGGCCGTTCTCCATGCAGAGGCTGAACGCCGCCGCGTCGGCCACCCGCAGGTTGCGGCGCAGCACCTCGGAGAAGGTGATCGAGTCGAGCTTGCTGGCGGTGGGATCGATCCGGGGATCGGCCGTGTAGACGCCGTCCACGCCGTTCTTGCTCATCAGCACCACGTCGGCCCGGATCTCCAGAGCCCGCTGGGCGGCCACCGTGTCGGTGGAGAAGTACGGCATGCCGGCGCCGGCGCCGAAGATGACCACGCGGCCCTTCTCCAGGTGCCGGATCGCCCGCAGCGGGATGTACGGTTCGGCGACCTGGGCCATCGTGATGGCGCTCTGCACCCGGGTCTCGATGCCCTCCTTCTCCAGGAAGTCCTGGAGGGCGAGGCAGTTCATCACGGTGCCGAGCATGCCCATGTAGTCGGCGCGGGCCCGGTCCATCCCGCGCTTCTGCAGCTCCGCGCCGCGGAAGAAGTTGCCGCCGCCGACCACCACGGAGACCTGCACGCCGCGGCGGACCACTGTGGCGATCTGCCGGGCGATGGCTTGGACGACGTCCGGGTCGACGCCGATCGCGCCACCACCGAAGACCTCACCGGAGAGCTTCAGCACCACCCGGCGGGCCCGCCCCGGCGGCGGTGCCGTCGGATCGTCCAGCTCCAGCGTCCGGTCACTCACAACCTGCGTCATCCGCCCCGCCCTTCACCACGCGCACGCCCCGTGCGGCGCGTACCGCGAACCTGCCGCTGCCGACCCTATGTGACGAGGAGGCCGCGGTGCCTGTCACGTACACCGGCGGCCTCCTCGTCGACGTCTCCTGCCCACGGGCACCCACGGCGCCCGGTGACGGCTCAGGCCTGGCCGACCTCGAACCGCACGAAGCGGGTGACCTCGATGCCGGCCTCGGCCAGCACCTGCTTCACCGACTTCTTGTTGTCGGCGACGGACGACTGCTCGATCAGGACGTAGTCCTTGAAGAACGAGTTCACCCGACCCTCGACGATCTTCGGCAGGGCCGCCTCGGGCTTGTTCTCCTCGCGGGCGGTCTGCTCGGCGATGCGCCGCTCGGACTCGACGATCTCGGCCGGAACCTCGTCCCGGGTGAGGTACTTCGGTCGCATCGCGGCGATCTGCATGGCCACACCACGGGCGTCGGCGTCGCCGGCCTCGTCGCTCTTACCGGTGTACGACACCAGCACGCCAACGGCCGGCGGCAGGTCCTGGGCCTTGCGGTGCAGGTAGACGGCGGTGGTGCCCTCGACCTTGGCGAACCGGTTGAGGACCAACTTTTCGCCGATCTTGGCGGACTGTTCCTGGATCAGGTCGGCGACGACCTTGCCGTCGAGCTCGCTGGCGAGCAGCTCCTCGGCGGTGTTCACGCCGGAGCGCTCACCGTGCTCGACCAGCTGCTGGGCCAGCGCGATGAACGACTCGGTCTTGGCGACGAAGTCGGTCTCGCAGTTGAGCTCCAACAGGGCCTTGCCGGAGTGGGCGACCAGGCCGTTGGCGGCCGTACGACCAGCCCGCTTGCCGACGTCCTTGGCGCCCTTGACGCGCAGGATCTCGACGGCCTTGTCGAAGTCGCCCTCGGCCTCGGTCAGCGCCTTCTTGCTGTCCATCATGCCGGCGCCGGTGAGGTCGCGGAGCTTCTTGACGTCCGCGGCGGTGATTTGGGACATGGCTCTCTCTTCGGTGTTGAGACGGCGTGTGGATGGTCAGAGATCCCGGTTACCCGGATCCGGGCGGATGGTGCCCGGCGTACCGCCGCCGCCCCCCATCCGAAGAAACGGACAGTGGGGCAGCGACGGTGCGATCACTCCGCGGTAGCGGCCGCCGGCTGCTCGGTGGCGGCCTGCGCCGGCTGCTCCGGGGTGGCGGGCTGCTCGGCGGCGGCAGCGGCGGGCTGCTCGGCCGGGGCGGCCGACTCGTCGGCCTTCTTCGGCTCGAGCAGCTCGCGCTCCCACTCGGTCAGCGGCTCGTCGCTCGCCACACCCTCGGGCTTCTCGTCGTTGCCCCGGCGACGGCCGGAACGCGCGATCAGACCATCCGCGACGGCGGCGGCGACGACCTTGGTCAGCAGCTCGGCCGAACGGATCGCGTCGTCGTTACCCGGGATCGGGAAGTCGACCTCGTCCGGGTCGCAGTTGGTGTCCAGCACCGCGATCACCGGGATGCCCAGCTTGCGGGCCTCGTCGACGGCGATGTGCTCCTTCTTGGTGTCGACGATCCAGACCGCGGCGGGAAGCTTCTGCATGTCCCGCAGACCACCGAGGGTGCGGGTCAGCTTGATCTTCTCGCGGGAGAGCTGCAGGGTCTCCTTCTTGGTGTAACCGGCGGCGGTGCCGCTGAGGTCACCCAGGCCCTCCAGCTCCTTCATCCGCTGGAGCCGCTTGTAAACGGTCTGGAAGTTGGTCAGCATGCCACCGAGCCAGCGGTGGTTGACGTACGGCTGGCCGACCCGGGTCGCCTGCTCGGCGATCGCTTCCTGAGCCTGCTTCTTGGTGCCGACGAACAGGATGCTGCCGCCCTCGGCGACGGTCCCACGCACGAACTCGTACGCCTTCTCGATGTAGTCGAGGGTCTGGCGCAGGTCGATGATGTAGATGCCGTTGCGCTCGGTCATGATGAAGCGCTTCATCTTGGGGTTCCAGCGCCGGGTCTGGTGCCCGAAGTGGACACCGCTCTCCAGCAGCTGGCGCATGGTCACGACGGCCATGGTTGGGGTACTCCTCTGGATCCCTGGTTGTCACGCCCGGCCGGTGGCCGGGCGTCCTGGCGCCTGGTCGCCGACCCATGGTGGGCCCGATCAAGATCGGGACCAGGGAGGCCGTCGCTCCACGACGATTTCGTGAAGAGGGCGCGCGAGGTCGACCGCACGAGGCGGTCGCCAGTTGGCCAGTGTACGCCCCTCACCCGTTCAGCCGCCCCGGGGTGCGCTGCGCCGTCGCTTCCCGTTCCCCGGCTCGGTGGCTCCCGCCTGATCGCTCGCTCTCCCTGGCCCGTTGGCCGTTGGCCCGTGCGCCTTGCCCCGTGCCCCGTGCGCCTTCGCCGTGCCCCGTGCGCCTTGCCCCTTGCCGCTCGCTCGCCCTGGTCGCCCGCCCGGCTTGGCGCTTGGCCGCTCGCCCGCTTGCTACCCGATCGCGCTAGTTCATGGAAATAGTGGCTTCCAACGACGCGGAGGCCACTATTTCCTGGTTGTTGCGCGAATCCTCGGCCGGTCAGCCACCGGCGAGCGCGGCCGGTCAGCCAGCGGCGAGCGCGGCGGCGATGAAGAGCACCAGGCCGACGGTCAGGTAGGCCGTCGGTGGGCGCAGCCAGCCCCGGCCGGTGTCGGAAAGCGCCAGACCTCCGGTTCGGAGCCCGTAGAGTCCGATCCCGAAGATCGGCAGCGCGGCGACCAGGGCGATCCCCACCACGACGTTCCCGGCGTCCACCGGATCGCCGGTCACGCCCGCGAGCAGCACCCGCAGCGCGGGTGCCTCGAAGATCAACACCAGCAGCGCGAAGAGTACGGCCAACACCGGCCGACGGGTCCGGTAGACGCCGTCAGCGGCCGGCGGATACACCGGCGGCTCGCCGGTGGGCAGGTCGGGGCGGGGACCGATCCCCGGCATCGGTCCGGTCGGCATCTCCAGCGGATGCGGAGTCTCGCCACCGCCACGGGTGGGCTCGATGATCGGATACCCGCCGAGCGGGGCGGGACGAGCCTGGTCGGCGACAGCGCCGGCCGGGGTCTCACCTACCGGCGTCGACGAACGGCCGATCTCCTCGCGAGCGACGGTCAGCGGTGCGTCAGTCCCGGCTGCCTCCCGGGCGGCCCACCGACCGGGCAACTCGCCAGAGGTCTCCGAGGGGTCCCGGACGGTGAGCGGGGCTCCCGTCCCGGCCGCCTCCCGGGCGGCCCACCGACCGGGCAACTCGCCAGAGGTCTCCGAGGGGTCCCGGTCAGCCCGCCGCGACCGGGCTGCCCGGTATCCGTCGGTCTCCGGCCGAGCGTCCCCGACCGGGTCGACCGCGCCGAACCGGCCCGAGTCGGGCTCGCTCGCGCCGAACCGGCCAGACTGGGCGTCCGCGGTGCCAAAGCGACCTGAGTCCGGCTCAGGCACACCGCCGAAACGACCGGTGTCCACCGCGGTCAGCCGCCCCGAATCGGATTCCGCCGCACCGCCGAAGCGGCCCGCGTCCACGGCGCCCAAGCGTCCGGAGTCCGGCTCGCGGCGTCGGCCGACCCCGGTGTCCTCGACGGAGTGGCTCTCGTCGGGGCCACGCTGCCCGGGAACGTCGTTGTCCCGGTACCGCGGTTCGCCCGCGCCGCGCCACTCCGACTCGCCATAACCGCGACCCCGCTCATCCGGGTACCAGCGCGGCTCCTGATCTTCCGGATAACTCCGTCGTCCGTCCACGTCAGGCACCGTATGCGACCGGCCACGCCCGCGCCATTTCGGCCCGACCCGTGCGGCGGCCAGCGCGGCGGCCAGCGCGATCGGACGGAAGCCGGTGGAGACGCGCCGGGGCCGCCCTCGCGCCCACCATCAACGTTGATCAGGTGATGAAAAGTAGGTCCACAGCCGTCCTGGGACCTACTTTCCATCACTTGATCATGAGGCGGCTGGCGGCGGTGAGTCGCCAGGCCATGGCTTCCTAGCACGGCGCGGGCTTGATCGTCCGGTTGTCCACAGGTCACTGGTTGTCCACAGATCTGCTGTTGGCGAGGTCGCGGCGCTCGCACTTCGGCGGGCACCGTGCCTCCATGACGAAGCGGAACCAGGCAGTCGGCGCGTACGGGGAGCGGTGCGCCGTTCGGCACCTGACCGAGGCAGGGCTGCGCCCTGTCGCCCAGAACTGGCGCTGCCCGGCCGGAGAGATCGACATCATCGCCTGGGACGGGCCGGTGCTTGCCTTCTGCGAGGTGAAGACCCGCCGGAGCGACGACTTCGGCACGCCGGCCGAGGCGGTCGTGCCGGCCAAGGCCCGCCGGCTGCGAGGGCTCGCCGCGCGCTGGCTGACCGAGACCGGCACGACCGCCGAGGAGGTGCGGTTCGACGTGCTGTCGGTGCGGCTGCCGGAGTCCGGCCCGGCACAGGTCGACCACCTCAAGGGCGCGTTCTGAGATGCGTATTCCGAAGGATCGGTGACGGCGTCATGAGCTACGCGAAGGTGCTCTGTGTGGGTCTGGTCGGGGTGACCGGCCACCTGGTCGAGGTGGAGGCCGACCTGGCCGCCGGTCTGCCGGCAGTGGTGATCTCCGGCCTGCCGGACACCGCCTTGCACGAAGCCCGCGACCGCGTCCGCGCCGCCGTGGTCAACTCCGGCCAACGCTGGCCCAACCGGCGGATCACCCTCAACCTGCTGCCCGCCACGCTGCCGAAGTTCGGCTCGGCCTTCGACCTCGCCATCGCCGCAGCTCTGCTGGGCGGCTCGGGTGAGCTGCCGCTGCTCCCGCTGGAGGGTGTGGTGGTCCTCGGCGAGTTGGGGCTCGACGGGACGGTCCGGCCGGTGCGCGGCGTGCTCCCGATGGTCGCGGCCGCGGCCCGGGCCGGCGTCGAGCGGGTGATCGTCCCGGTCGGCAACGCCGCCGAGGCCGCGGTCATCCCAGGGGTACGGGTGCGAGCGGTGGACCACCTGCACCGGCTGGTCGCCTTCGTCCGCGACGGCACCCCGCTGATCGAGCCGCCGGAGGCCGAACCGACGCCAGTCGTCGGTGGACCGGATCTCGCCGAGGTCGCCGGGCAGCAGCTGGGTCGGCGCGCGTTGGAGGTGGCCGCCGCCGGTGGGCACCACGTGGCCCTGCTCGGCCCTCCGGGTGCCGGCAAGACGATGCTCGCCGAACGACTGCCGTCGATCCTGCCCGAGCTGGACGACGACGCGGCGCTGGAGGTGACCGCACTGCACTCGGTCGCTGGGCTGCTGCCGCCGGGCGGCCGGTTGCTGCGACGCCCGCCGTTCCAGGCGCCGCACCACACCGCGACCGTGCCCTCGCTGGTCGGCGGTGGCTCTGGGCTGGCCCGGCCCGGCGCGGTGTCGCTGGCCCACCGTGGGGTCTTGTTTTTGGACGAAGCTCCCGAGTTCAGCAAGGGCGCGTTGGAGGCGCTGCGCCAACCCCTGGAGCACGGTCGTATCCAGCTGAGCCGGAGCGGGGGCGGCACTGTCTACCCGGCCCGGACCCAGTTGGTCTTGGCCGCCAACCCTTGCCCTTGCGCGAAACCGGCCGGCGACTCACATTGCGAGTGCACCGCGTTGGTCCGTCGCCGATACCTCGGCCGGCTCTCCGGGCCACTGCTCGACCGGATCGACGTGCAGGTGCGGCTGATGCCGGTGCGGGCGGCGGAGTTGATGGCACCCCACGGTGATGTTGAACCCTCGGCGACGGTCGCCGCGCGGGTGGCGGCGGCCCGACAGGCGGCGGCGACCCGCTGGGCCGACCTCGGTCGGAGGCTCAACGCCGAGGTGGACGGCCCGTATCTACGTCGACCGCCGTGGCGGCTGCCCGCCCGGGTCACCGCCGAACTGCGCGGCCGACTCGACTCCGGCTCACTGTCGGCACGCGGCTTCGATCGAGTGATCCGGATGGCCTGGACCATCACCGACCTGGACGGCCGAGACCGGCCAGATCAGGACGATGTGCGGGAAGCGATCCAACTCAGGACGGGAGAAGCGATGTGAGTGCCGACGACGAGCGCAGGTTGGCCCGGGTCGCGCTGACCTGGCTGGCCGAGCCGGGCACCCGCGTGGTGTACCGGCTGGTCGAACGGCTCGGGCCGGTGGCGACCCTCGATCTGCTGCTCGACGGGGGCAGCCCGGACGGCTGGCTGCACAGCACGGTGGCCGCCCGGTTGGCGGGCGGCGACGCCCGGGCGGTGGCGGCCGAGGCGCTGGAGCGCGCCGACCGGCTCGGTGCCCGACTGGTCACGCCGGACGACGAGGAGTGGCCGGCCCGGGTTGCCGCTCTGGCCACGCTACGTCTGCCGGACGTCACCCGACGGGTGGACCTGGAGACCGCACCACCGCTCTGCTTCTGGGTACGTGGAGGCTGGCCGCTGGGCGAGGCCCTGGATCGTTCGGTGGCCGTGGTCGGGGCGCGGGCGGCCACCGGGTATGGCCAGCACGTCGCGACCGAGCTGGGATACGGGCTGGCCGAGCGGGACTGGACAGTCGTGTCGGGTGGCGCGTTCGGCATCGACGCCGCCGCCCACCGGGGAGCCCTCAACGCGGGCGGTTTGACCGTCGCGGTGCTCGCCTGTGGACTGGACCGACCGTACCCGATGGGAAACGCCGCGCTCTTCGACCGGATCGCCGACACCGGGCTGCTGGTCAGCGAGTGGCCGCCCGGTGCCGAGCCGCTGCGGCCCCGGTTCCTGATCCGCAATCGGGTGATCGCCGCAGGCACCCTGGGCACGGTCCTGGTGGAGGCGTCGGCGCGCAGTGGCGCGACCCAGACCGCGCGCCGAGCCGTCTACACCAATCGGGTAGCCATGGTGGTGCCCGGGCCGGTGACCTCGGCGATGTCCGTCGGCGCGCACGAGTTCCTCCGCGACAACCCCAAGACGCGGCTGGTCACCGGCGTGGCACACGTGCTCGAGGAGGTGGGCCGGATCGGCGCCGACCTGGCCCCGCCGGCGCGTGGCCCACAACGGCCCGCCGACGCGCTCGACGACGACGCGCGGTCACTGCTGGAGGCGATGCCCCGCCGGGGTGCCCGAGGTGTCGACGCGCTCGCCGCCCGCGCCGGCCTCGACGTTCGCACCGCGATGCGCAAGCTGTCCCTGCTCGAGGAGCTGTCCATGGTGGTCCGTCGTGACGACGGCTACGCCCTCCGTGCGCAGGTAGCACCGAAACCCGGAAACGTAGGCGTCACCGCACGCTGAATGACGGGGCACCCGACAGCTGGTGTTACCGGTACGGTGCGTGGTCATGGGTGCGATCAAGCCGTGGCATGTCACCATCCTGTGCTGTCTCGTCACGACCGCTGTGCTCGTTGTGGGCCTGGTCGTGTTCCTGGTCAAGAGGAGCAACCGCAGCTAGCACCCATCGGCCGTAGGCTGAGGGCGTGTCAGCTGCCAGTGAGGGCGCCGGGGCCGACGAACCGGCGCGTCCGCGATGAGCCGGCCCGACCGGAGCACCCGGGCCATGCACCAGGCACTACCGCCGGCGTTGCGGGATGCCGTCGACGACTTCGCCGAGCACCTGTCCCGGGTGCGGAACCGCTCGACGCACACCGTCCGCGCGTACGTCACCGATCTGGTCTCGTTGCTCGACCATGCGGTACGGATGGGCTGCGTCGACCTGGCCGACCTGGACCTGTCGGTGTTGCGCAGTTGGCTGGCGCGGCAGCGCACCACGGGCGCGGCACGCACGTCGTTGGCGCGGCGGGCCGCGTCGGCACGGGCGTTCAGCGCCTGGGCGCACCGAGCCGGGCTGCTAGCCGTCGACGTCGGTGCGGCACTGGCCAGCCCACGTGCACACCGGGAGTTGCCCGGCGTGCTGCGCGCCGACCAGGCAGCCGCGTTGGTCGAGGCCCCGGCCCGTCGCGCGACGCCCACCACCGACCCACCCCAAGCACACCAAGAACACACAGATCCAGCACCCACAGACGCGGCGGGCGCCCCGACGGAAACCGCGGTGCCATTGCGGGACCGGGTGCTGCTGGAGCTGCTCTACGCCACCGGCGTACGGGTCAGTGAGGCGTGCGGGTTGGACGTCGCTGACGTCGACCACGGCCGACGGGTGATCCGGGTGCTCGGCAAGGGCGGACGGGAACGCTCGGTGCCGTACGGGGTGCCCGCCCAGCGGGCGTTGGACGACTGGTTACGCCGGGGCCGGCCGGCGCTGATGGGCGCGCACTCCGGGGACGCGCTGCTGCTGGGTGCCCGTGGTGGTCGGCTCAATCCGACGACCGCGCGTCAGATCGTCGGTGCGTACGCCGAGGCCGCCGGCCTACCCCGGACGAGCCCGCACGGTCTACGCCACTCGGCGGCCACCCACCTGCTGGAGGGTGGTGCGGACCTGCGCGCCGTGCAGGAGCTGCTCGGTCACTCGTCGTTGGCCAGCACGCAGATCTACACACACGTGTCGGTGGAGCGGCTGCGCGCCGCGTACCGTCAGGCCCACCCGCGCGCCTGATCAAGGGCCGCAGGTCCGGGGGCCCCGGCGGTTACGATCATCAAGTGAGCGTCCCGCAGCCCCCTGAGCCGATCCCGGGCGCCCGCCTGCTCTTCTCCCTGGACCCGGCGGTCAGCCATCTCAACCACGGCTCGTTCGGCGCGGTCCCGATCGGGGTGCAGCGAGCCCAGCAGCGGCTGCGTGACGAGATGGAGTCCAACCCGCTGCGCTTCTTCACCCAGGGGCTGGTCGAGCGGATCGCGCACACCCGCCGGCACCTCGCCGGGTTCCTGGGTGCCGACCCGGACGGCAGCGCCCTGGTGGGCAACACCACGACCGGCGTCGCCGTGGTGCTCCAGTCGATGGGCCTGCGGCCCGGCGACGAGGTGCTCAGCACCGACCACGGGTACGGGGCGGTGAGCCTGGCCATCCAGCGTGAGTGCCGCCGTACCGGGGCGGTCAGCCGGGTCCTGCCGATTCCACTGGCCGCGACCGACGAGCAGCTCGTGCAGATCGTCCGCGACGGCCTGCGACCCGGCCGGACCCGACTACTCGTCGTCGACCAGCTCACCTCGGCCACGGCCAAGCTCTTCCCGACCGCCGCGATCGTCGGGGTGGCCCGCGAACACGGCATACCGGTCCTGGTCGACGCCGCACACGCCCCGGGAATGCTGGCGACGACGGTGGCCAGCATCGGCGCCGACTTCTGGGTGGGCAACCTGCACAAGTGGGCGTACGCCCCGCGCGGGACCGCCCTGCTGGCGGTGGCACCGCAGTGGCGGGACCGGATCGAGCCGCTGGTGGTCTCCTGGGAGCAGGAGTCGGGCTTCCCGGCCCGGCTCGAGTGGCAGGCGACCCTCGACTACACGTCCTGGCTGGCCGCGCCGGCGGGCCTGTTCACGCTGCGCAGTCTCGGCGTCGACCGGGTACGGGCGCACAACGCCGCGCTCGCCGCGTACGGCCAGCGGGTGGTGGCGGACGCCCTGGGGGTGGCCCCCGGCGATCTGCCCGACCCCGGCGGACCGGGGGTGGCCATGCGTCTCATCCCGCTGCCGCCCGGCGCTGGCACCACGATCGACGCCGCTCGGGCGTTGCAGGCGCGCATCGGTGAACGGCTCGCCGCCGAGGTGGCGGTGATGAGCTGGAACGGCCGGGGGTGGCTGCGGCTCACCGGTCAGGTCTACAACACCGCCGACGAGTACGAGCGGCTGGGCGCACGGCTGCCGGCACTGCTCGCCCAGCGTTGACCGGACGACCGGGAGCAGACACCGGAAGCGGACCGACAGGGACCAGACGCACCGGGCCGAGGCCGAGCAGTGCCAGCGGGTCCAGATAGTCCGTGCCCCGGCGCAGGCCCCAGTGCAGGCACGCCTCGGCCGGGCAACCCGGGTGGCCGGGTAGCAGCTCGCCCAGCGGGGTGCCGGCGGTGACCTGCTGGCCAGGACGTACGGCGGGTCGGACCGGCTCGTGGGTGGTCCGCAGCCCGTCGGCGTGCCCCACGGTGATGACCGGTCGCCCGGCCACCATACCGGCGAAGAGGACGGTGCCCGGACCGGCGCTGCGGATCACCGCTCCGGCCGGCGCGGCCAGGTCGACGCCCCGGTGACCGGACAGCCACGGCCGGGGTGGCGGGTCGAATCGGCGTACCGGACGAGGTGGCCCGTCGACCGGCCAGCGGAATCGCCCGGTGGGCGCTGGGCCCGCCACCGGCACCGCCAGGGCCGCGACCGGGACGGTCGGCGTCGGTGGTTGGCCGGGTACCACCGCGACCAACACCGCCAGCCCGCAGAGTTGCACGGTCAGCGCGAGCGGAAGCGCGGCGCAGAGCAGCAGCGTACGGCGGATCGAAGGGGTGGACGGCGGACGCATGATGGCAGCCTGCAGCCAACACCGGGCCGTCTGCCAGCCCGGCCGACCGGTCTGTGGACAACGGGGCGTGCTGTGGACGACCACCCAACGTCCTCGATGATCTGCTATGCCCGGACACTGGCCCGACGCCTACCGGACCAGGTCACCACCACTGCTCATTGGACCCGGTCTCGTAGTCGTACTCCTCGACGTGCTCCCACTCCTTGCCGGTCATTGTCTGGTATGCGTTGGACGCGACGTCGAGAATCGATTCCGCATGAGCGGCCTCGACGGTCGTGAAGCGCCCGAACGCTGCCGGATCGGCCAGCACGGCATCGAAGGCCGCCGGTCCCGCCACCACCACCGCGCAGCGCGCGTACAGGAAGCCGTCCTCAGTCAGCTGGTCGCCGCCCGGTGGAACTGCCCGAGCGAGCACCCGACGGTCCAGTTCGTAGAGCTTGAACGCGAGCGTCTCGGCGAAGCCGATGATCCGCTCCACCGGCTCTTCCGCCAGCACGGCGGTCAACCGCTCGTACGGCCGGTCGTCCTGCACCTCGGGCCGACCGCCCAACACCGCGACGAGCCGCCAGAATTCCTCATCCGCAATCATCACAACCCGCAATGATCGCTCGGCCGAACCGGTACCAGCCCGCTGACCCCACGCCGCCGTACCTCCGGTGCCGTCTTCGGGTCCAAAGCAGTTCGACCGCGCGCCGCCCCGCAGCCCGGGAGGGCCTAGGCTGGGCCGCGTACGGCGGGTGCCGCCGTCTGCACCGGGGAGGCCCGCATGACCACTCTCGATGACCGGACGTCCTCCTCCACCGGGCCGGCGGTGGCCGACGTGAGCGGCCCGTCCCGGCTCGCGCATCCGGACGAGGCGATCAGCGCCGAGGAGTTGCAGCTCGCTGCCCGCAACCACGGCATCCCGTTGGAGGCGCTGCGCTACGACGTCACGCCCGCCGGGCTGCACTACCTGCTGATCCACTACGACATCCCGGAGGTCGACGCGGCGACGCACGCGCTGACCATCGGCGGCGCGGTGGACCGGCCGCTGACGGTGACCCTCGCCGACCTGCGGGAGCGGCCACGGGTCACCCGGCAGGTGACGCTGGAGTGCGCCGGTAACGGCCGGGCCCTGCTGCACCCCCGGCCGGTGAGCCAGCCGTGGCTGGTCGAGGCCGTCGGCAACGCCGAGTGGACCGGCACGCCCCTCGCTCCGCTGCTGCGGGAGGCGGGCCTCGGGCCGGACGCTGTCGACGTGGTCTTCACCGGCGCCGATCACGGCGTCGAGCGCGGGGTCGAGCAGGACTACCAGCGTGGGCTGCCGGTCGCCGACGCGCTGCGCGAGGAGGTGCTGCTGGCGTACGAGATGAACGGCGCTCCCCTGCTGCCACAGCACGGCGCTCCGCTGCGGCTGATCGTGCCCGGCTGGTACGGCATGGCGCACGTGAAGTGGCTGCACTCGATCGAGGTCCGGACCGAGCCGTTCCAGGGGTACCAGAACGCGGTGGCCTACCGGGTCCGCCGCGACGCCGACGACCCGGGCGTGCCGGTGACGCGGATCGAGCCGCGGGCGCTGGTCCGCCCGCCAGGCTTCCCCGACTTCATGTCCCGCCGCCGCGTGCTGCGCCCCGGTGCCTGCACGGTCGACGGTCGGGCCTGGTCCGGGCACGCCCCGGTGGTGTCGGTGGAGGTCACCACCGACGGTGGGGAGAGCTGGGCGCCGGCCGAGCTGGACCCGGCGGCGGCCGGTGACTTCGCCTGGCGGCGCTGGCGGTACGAGTGGACCGCCGCCCCGGGCCGATACGTGCTGGGTGCCCGGGCGACCGACGCGTCCGGGCGGACCCAGCCGGTCGAGCAGCCGTGGAACCGTGGCGGCTTCGCCAACAACCTGGTGCAGCGGGTCGAGGTCGTGGTGCCGGCCGAGTGATCGGCGGCCGGTGCTGCACCACGGGTGGGGGGCCCGTGCTGCGGCCGCGTGCGCTCAGCCGCCGAAGCCGGGTAGGTCGCTCAGCCGCCGAAGCCGGAGTCGGCGGGCAGCGAGATGTCGGGCTTCTCCAGCTCTTCGACGTTGACG
The DNA here is from genome assembly GCF_029626145.1 of Micromonospora sp. WMMD961. NCBI lineage: Bacteria > Bacillati > Actinomycetota > Actinomycetes > Micromonosporales > Micromonosporaceae > Micromonospora > Micromonospora sp. WMMD961. The sequence goes on along the minus strand of NZ_JARUBJ010000002.1, from coordinate 1,786,586 downwards.
TCCTTGAAAGTCATCACTCGGACGTTCTTCACGAAGCGGGCGGGACGGTACATGTCCCACACCCAGGCGTCGTGCATCTCGACCTCGAAGTAGACCTCGCCGTCGGAGTTGCGCACGTGCAGGTCGACCTGGTTGGCCAGGTAGAACCGGCGTTCCGTCTCCACCACGTACGAGAATTGGCGGACGATGTCGCGGTACTCCCGGTAGAGCTGCAGCTCCATCTCGGTCTCGTACTTCTCGAGATCTTCCGCGCTCATCGCACTCCGCCTTCCATGGCCACATCTTCCCCCACCGGCGCCGGAGGCCGAGGCTGCTCGCCCAACGCCACGCCGACGGTACCCCCTGACGCCCAGGAGCGCTCCATCGGCTCTTCCGAGGCGTGGCCGCCGGGCCGTCGGGCGCGCGGCGGCCGGCCGTCGCGGCCGGAGACCGCAGCGACATTGACGTACGAGAACCGGTGCTCCCGGCACGGCCCGTGCTCCCGCAACGCCGCGGAGTGCTCCGGGGTGATGTAGCCCTTGTGCTCGGCGAAGCCGTACGCCGGGAACACCCCGTCCAGCTCCACCATGATCCGGTCTCGGGTGACCTTGGCGAGCACACTGGCCGCCGCCACGCAGGCGGCCACCCGGTCGCCCTTCCACACCGCCAGCCCGGGCACGCCCAGCCCGTCCACGCCGAAGCCGTCGGTCAGCACGTACTCCGGCCGGGTGGTGAGCGAGGCGAGCGCCCGGCGCATCGCCGCGAGGTTGCACACGTGCAGCCCCCGGGCGTCGACCTCGTCGGCGGGGATGACCACCACGGCGTACGCGAGTGCGCGGTCCACGACCTCCGCGTACACCCGTTCCCGACTGGCCGGGGTGAGCAGCTTCGAGTCGGCCAGCCCGTCGATCTCGCCGCGCCGCCCCTCGGGCAGCACCGCCGCGGCGGCGACCAGTGGACCGGCACACGCACCACGGCCCGCCTCGTCGGCACCGGCCACGTGCCGGAACCCGCGTCGCTGCAACGCTCGTTCCAGGGCGTAGAGGCCGGCCTCCCGGCGTACGACCGTGCGCGGCGGGGTCAGCACGACGCCTCGTCCCGAGTTGGGGCGGTCCACTGCCCCAGCCGGGCCAGCAGGGCCGGCAACTCGGGCGGGTAGAACCGTTCACCGCTGGCCGCCAGCTCGTCGGGGAGCCACCAGCGGTGGTCGGCGATGCTGCGCTGCTCGATGTCGTTGAAGCCGGTGGTGTCGACCTGCCAGGACTGCACCCGAAGGAGGAAGAAGTCCTGCTCCTGGCGGTACCAGTTGCCGTCGAAGGTGAACTCGGTCATGTCGGAGAAGACCGCCTCACCCAGCGCGGTCGGGTCGAGGCGCAGCCCGGTCTCCTCGGCCAACTCCCGCGCCGCGCCGGCCGCCGGGGTCTCCGCCGGATCGAGCCCACCACCGGGGGTGAACCAGTATCGATGCCCGGGTCGGGCCGGGTCGAAGCCCTCGAACAGCAGGACCCGACCGGCCGCGTCGACGAGCAGCACGCGGGCCGCGCGTCGAGGGGTGTAGACGGTCACCGCACCAGCCTGCCAGACCGACGGCGGATCGCCCACGCCCGGTGGTCTACGGCTTGGGAATGCCGTCGAACGAGTCGGGCACGGTCAGCCAGGTGGCCCGGTTGACCGGCCAGAAGACGGTGAACGCCCGCCCGACCACGTCGTCCTCGGGGATCGTGGCCTCGGTGATGTTCTGCCCGGACTGCTGCCAGTGCTCCAGCGAGTCACCGGAGGCCGAACGGTGGTCACCCATCACCCACAGCCGACCCTCCGGCACGGTGATGTCGAACTCCTGGTCGGCGGGCTTGTCGCGGACCCCGTCCATGGAGAAGATGTACGGCTCGTCCAACGACTTGCCGTTGATCATCAGTCGTTCCTGCGGGTCGCAGCACACCACGTGGTCACCGGGGACACCGATCACCCGCTTGATGAAGTCCTCACCGTCGGGGTTGCCGCTCCACGTGGTGGGGGCCTTGAACACGATCACCTCACCGCGGTGCGGCGACCGGAAGTCGTAGACCAGCTTGTTGACCAACACCCGGTCATCGATCTTGAGTGTGTTCTCCATGGACGGGGAGGGGATGAAGAAGGTCTGCAGCACGAAGGCGCGGACCAGCACCGCAACCAGGATCGCCACACCCAGCAGGATCGGCAGCTCCTTCCAGAAGGAGCTACGCGGCTTGTCGGTCTGCTCGTCAATCACGCCAAGGAGCCTACGTTGCCGGGCTGGACGTCACCGTCCGGAACGCGCGGGAACCACGCAGTGCGGCTACCAACGCCGGGAGCATGAGCAGCACATCGCCCTGCGGGGTCGGTCGCACCGGTGGTGCGCCGGAGGAGGCCGTGGCCGGCCCGGACACGTCGTCGAACGTCGACGGCACCGACAACGAGTTCCACCGCGACGACGGCCAGACGACCATGAAGGCCCGACCGACGACGTTGTCGATCGGCACCGGGCCCTGGCAACGGGCGTCCTGGGACACCTCGCGGTGGTCACCCATCACGAAGAGCTGACCGGGCGGTACGACGACCTCGTCGAAGCGCCGGGAGCGGCACTCCGACGGGTTGGGCGGAAGGTCCAGCGGGGAGTCCCGCAGCACGTACGGCTCGTTGAGGGGAGTGCCGTTGACGGTCACCCGCCCCTGACTGTCGCAGCACGCGACGCGGTCACCGGGCAGGCCGATCACCCGCTTGATGAAGTCCTTCTCACCGGGGCGGCTCACCCCGACCAGGTCGCCGACGGTGCGGGCGAGTCGACCGGCGACGCCGGGCTCCGGCTGCTCGTCGACCTGCGGCGCCCAGCGGTCGGTGCCCCGGAAGACCACCACCTCACCGCGCACCGGATCGCGAACGTCGTAGACGACCTTGTTGACCAGAACCCGGTCCCCGACGAGGAGGGTGTCCTCCATCGAACCGGACGGGATGAAGAACGCCTGGAGCAGGAACGTGCGGATCAGCACGGCGAGGCAGAACGCGACAACCAGCAGCAGCGGAAGCTCCTGCCAGAGCGGCATCTGGCGGCGGGTACGGCGAGCCCGCCGGCGCCACGGATCGACGGTGCCGTCCTCGTCAAGCGTCTGCACCACGCCACTCCCCGGTCCACAGAAGCACTACCGCCCGGGAGCCTCGACGAGGCTCCACGGGCGGTAGTGGACGGCTGCCCGCCACGAGGGCGGGGCCGCCGCCTCGCTGCGCCCGTACGACCAGGGTAGTGCGGTCTGGTCGGTACGGCATACGCGCAGCTCAGGCGGCGTGGCGAGCGGGAAGTCAGCTGGGCTGCTTCTCCCGCTTCTCCTTGATCTTGGCCTTCTTGCCGCGCAGCTCGCGCAGGTAGTAGAGCTTGGCGCGGCGCACGGCGCCACGGGTCACGACCTCGATCCGGTCGATGCCCGGGCCGTTGAGCGGGTAGGTCCGCTCGACACCGACACCGAAGCTGACCTTGCGGACCGAGAAGGTCTCGCGCAGACCGTCACCCTGGCGGCGGATCACGACGCCCTGGAAGATCTGGACACGGGACCGGTTGCCCTCGACGACGCGGGCGTGCACCTTGACGGTGTCACCGGCCCGGAAGTCGGGGAGGTCGGTCCGCTTCGACTGGGCGTCAAGGGCGTCCAGGATGTTCATCGCTGCGTCCTCGTAAGGCTCACGGCGCACCGTCACTCGGTGCGCGGGTGGGTGATTCTGATCCCCGGGTGGTGGTCGGCGAGCCGACCCCGGTCGGGGATCCTCGCAGCCGCCCGCGGGCGCGGACGGATGCGGCAACCCCCCTACTTTGCCACATCCCCCGGCGGCAGCTGAAATCCGGCCTGGTCCAGGGCCGCGATGTCCCGTTTGTCGAGCCGATCGGCGGGCAGCGCGGCCAGCAGGTCGGGACGACGGGCGGCGGTCCGCAGCAGACCCTCCTCGCGGCGCCAACGAGCGATCTTGCCGTGGTCTCCGGAGCGGAGCACCTCCGGCACGTCGTGCCCACGCCAGCTCGGCGGCTTGGTGTAGATCGGCGCCTCCAGCAACCCGTGCGCGTGCGACTCCTCGTCCAACGAGTCCGCGTTGCCCAGCACCCCCGGCAGCAACCGGGTGACCGCCTCCACCATCACCAGCACCGCGACCTCGCCGCCGAAGAGCACGTAGTCACCGAGCGAGACCTCGGTCACCGGCATCCGGGTGGCAGCGTGTTCCAGCACGCGTTGGTCGATGCCCTCGTACCGGCCGCAGGCGAAGAGCAGATGCGACTCGGCGGCCAACTCGTACGCCATGGCCTGGGTGAACGGGACACCGGCCGGCGACGGCACCAGCAACCGGGGCGGTGTGGCCTCGGCCGGCGCGAGCGCGTCCAGCGCCGCACCCCACGGCTCCGGGCGCATCACCATCCCCGGCCCGCCGCCGTAGGGGGTGTCGTCGACGGTGCGGTGCACGTCGTGGGTCCAGGTCCGCAGGTCGTGCACGGCGAGTTGGAGTACGCCGTTGGCCCGCGCCCGTCCGATCAGCGACAGGTCCAGCGGGGCGAAGTACTCCGGAAAGATCGACACGACGTCGACGCGCATGCGGGGTGGCCCTAAAGATCGAGCAGGCCGGCCGGCGGGTCGACGATCACACGTCCACCGGCCAGGTCGACCTCGGGAACGATCGCCCGGACGAACGGAATCAACGCGGTACGCCCCTCGGGGCGCCGCAGCACCAGCAGGTCCGAGGACGGGGCGTGGTCGATCCGGGCGACCTCGCCCAGGCGTTCGCCGGCCGGGGTCACCACTGCCAACCCCACCAACTGGTGGTCGTGGAACTCCTCCGGATCGTCCGGCGGGGCCACGTCGGCGCTGTCCACCACGAGCAGGGTGCCGCGCAGCGCCTCGGCGGCGTCGCGGTCCAGGATGCCCTCGAACGCGACGAGCATCCGGCCCTGGTGGAAGCGGGATTCCTCGATGGTCAGCTCCGCCGGAACCCGGAACAGCACGCCCGGCCCGTTCGCGGGCACCGGGGACGGGACCGCCCCCGGTTCAGTGCGCAGCACTGCACCGGGGGCGAACCGTGCTTCGGGCTCGTCGGTCCGCACTTCCACGGTGACCTCACCGCGGACACCGTGCGGCTTGCCGATCCTGCCGACGACGAGCTGCATCAGTACGAATCGACGATGTCGACGCGCACGCCGCGCCCGCCGATGGAGCCGATCACCTGACGCAGCGCCTTGGCGGTCCGGCCGGACCGCCCGATCACCGTGCCGAGGTCCTCGGGGTGCACGCGGACTTCGAGCCGCTTGCCCCGACGGGAATCGACCATCCGCACCCGGACGTCGTCCGGGTGATCGACGATGCCCTTGACCAGGTGCTCCAACGCCGGACGCAGAGGCATGTCAGGCCTGCTCACCGGCGTCGGCAGCGGGGGCCTCGGCCGGAGCCTCGGTCTTCGGCGCCTCGGCCGGAGCCTCAGCAGCCTTGGCGGCCTTCTTGGCCGGCTTGGCCGGGGTCTCCGGGGCGAGCCCGGCGGCGGCCTTCGCCTCAGCCTCGTACGCCGCCTTGCGGTCGGCCCGCTCGGCGGCGACCTTCAGCGGCGGCGGGGCCGGCAGGCCCTTGTACTTCTGCCAGTCACCGGTCAGCTCCAGCAGACGCTGCACCGCCTCGCTCGGCTGAGCGCCCACGGACAGCCAGTACTGGACCCGCTCCGACTTGACCTCGATGATCGAAGGGTCTTCCTTCGGCTGGTAAACCCCGACGAACTCGATCGCCCGACCGTCACGCTTGGTGCGCGAGTCGGCGATGACGATGCGGTACTGCGGGTTGCGGATCTTGCCCATCCGCAGGAGCCGGATCTTTACGGCCACAGTTGTTTCGCTCCTGTTGCGATCTCACCGGCCCGTACGGGCGGTGTGCATGGGTGAGCGCCGACCGGACCCGTGGGGTTGGGCCGGAGACTACTCGGTGGACTAGCGACGCGCCCGGGTTAGAGGGCGCCGGACGCGCGCCGGATACCAGCGACCCATTCTGCCAGATGCGATGCCGATCGCACGCATCGGACCCGGACACCGCAGCACCGGTGACGCGAGACACCCCTCAGCGCACCGGCGGACGGTCCCATCCCGGCGGAAGTTCATCCGGTACGTCCCAGTCTGACGGGGGTGTGAAGTCGCACCAGGTGCCGTCGAACGGGAACTGGCCGGCCTCGGCGAGGGCGATCACCCGCTCCCCCTCGGCCCGGACCGCCTTCTCGTCGGTCACCCAGTAGTCGTCCGGAAACGCAAGGCGCTCGACGAACTCCTCCTCGTCCTTCCACTCCCAGCTCAGGTCCCGGCGGACCACCACGTCGAGGTCCTGGTCCACCACGTCGACGCCGGCCACCGGGCCGTCGTCCCAGCGGACGCCCGGCTCCTCCAGGTTGACGTACCAGTGGGCGAACCGGCCCTGCGTGTCGCGGAACCACCAGACGGAGTGCGCCGCCCCGGTAGGCAGGAACTTCAACAGCGGCGGGCCGTTCCAACGCCCGTGCGCCAACCGGTACGACGACGAGATCCACTGGGCGAAGGGCATCGCCCGCATGCCCAGACCCGCCTCGGTCACCTCGTGGGCCACCGGCGAGTCCCGGGCGATCCACACCAGCAGACCCCGCTCGTCGTCGCTGACCACGCGGCCCGGCCGGACCCATCCGATCCGACCGTGCCGCACATTCCGATGCATGATCAACCGACCCGGCGCGAACACCGCAGCACCTCCGGGGCTGTTAGCAGGGGGCCCTTCCTCTACCGCAGGCGTTAAAAGGGTGCCCTTCCTTGCGCCTCAGTAGGCGCGGGCGAGGATGGCGACCAGGTCGGGCTCGTCCTCGGAGTCCGGTACCGAGCCGTCGGCGCGCAGCAGGCAGCGCACCGTGACGCCCTGGCCGTTCGCCTCGGCCTCGCCGGCCACACCGACCGCCGACCACGGCACCCGGGCCCAGCCGGTCGCGGCGGCCTCGATCGCCTCCGCCAGGGTGGCAACCTCCACCGTGCGCGACTCGCGGTTGGCCAGCGCCTGGTCGTGCAGCACCTGCTGGTCGGTTTCCAGCGCCGCCAGCACCGCGGCGACCACGTCGGCCACCGGCGTCGGGGACTTCGACCCGTCGGTGCGACGCACCACCGTCGCGTTGCCCACGGCCAGGTCGCGGGGGCCGACCTCGACGCGTACCGGATAGCCCCGCAGCTCGGCGTCGACGGCCCGGCGGCCGAACGCGGTGTCGGTCCGGTCGTCGAGCGCGACCCGGACACCGGCGTCACGCAGGCCGTCGCGCAGCTTGGCCGCCGCCTCCGCCACGCCCTCGCCGTCCTTGACGATCATGATGTACGCCTGGATCGGGGCCAGCTTCGGCGGCACGCGCAGACCGTTGTCGTCGCCGTGCGCCATGATCAGGCCACCCAGCATCCGGGTGGAGGTGCCCCAGGAGGTGGTCCACGCGTGCTCCCGGCCGCCCTCCTTGGCGGAGTAGCTGATGTCGAACGCCTTCGCGAAGTTCTGACCCAGCTCGTGGCTGGTGCCCAACTGGAGCGCCTTGCCGTCGCCCATCATGCCTTCGCAGGTGTACGTGGCCGTCGCCCCGGCGAACCGCTCACGGGCCGTCTTGAGGCCGACCACCACCGGAATGCCGATCACGTTGACCATCAGGTCCTCGTACGCCTCGTGCAGGATCCGCCGCGCGTACGCCCGGGCGTCCTCGCGGGTGGCGTGCGCGGTGTGCCCCTCCTGCCAGAGGAACTCGCTGGTACGCAGGAAGATGCGCGGACGAAGCTCCCACCGGACCACGTTCGCCCACTGGTTGAGCAGCAGCGGAAGGTCCCGGTACGAGTCGATCCACTTGGCCATGAACTCGCCGATGACCGTTTCGCTGGTGGGACGCACCACCACCGGCTCGGCGAGCTGCTTGCCGCCACCGTGGGTGACCACCGCCAGCTCCGGTGAGAAGCCCTCGACGTGCTGGGCCTCGCGCTTGAGGTAGCTCTCCGGGATGAACAGTGGGAAGTACGCGTTCTCCGCGCCGGCCGCCTTGATCCGGGCGTCCATCTCGGCCTGCATACGCTCCCAGATCGCGTAGCCGGCCGGTCGGATGACCATGGTGCCGCGGACCGGGCCGTTGTCGGCCAGCTTTGCCTTGGCGATCAGGTCCTGGTACCAGCGGGGGAAATCCTCCGCACGGGGAGTGAGCACGCGTGCCATGACCGCACATCCTATGCGCCGCTCGTCGGGGCAGTGTGGTCGGGCGCGGCATCGTTAGCATCTGCCGTCATGAACCCCCTCGATCCGCACCCCCCAGCGGTCTTCGACCCCCAGCCCGACCCCGACGAGCTGGCCCACCTCGCGAGCAGATGGGTGCGCTGGGTGGCCCGGCACCGGCAGCCGGCCAATCCGATCGCCGACCGGTCAGGTCGGCACGCCGGGCACCACCAACCCGCCGACGTGTGGTTCCTCGCGGGCACCTTCGGTGGTGCTGCGCAACGGCGGTGCGTGGTTCCCGCCGGACGGCCGCTGTTCTTCCCGACCTTCTGCTGGTGGCAGGTCGGCCGCACGGCCGAACCGGCGGAGCCCATGGACGGCGCCACCGGCCACGCGCAGCTCGACGGCGTGGCAGTCGCCCTGCGCGAAGCCGGTTCGGCGACGTCGTTCCCGGTCCGCGGCTTCTTCAACAACGTCGTCACCGTCTGGCCGTGGCCCGTGCAGGTCTCCTGCTGGGGCCTGTGGGGGCTGGTGCCACCACCCGCCCCCGGTCAGCACGAGCTGAGCTTCGGTGGCACCGACGGTGGGGGATTCCGGGTCGAGGCGCAGTACCAGATCGACGTGCGCTGAACCGCCTACACTTCGACCACCATGACTGAGCAGAGGGCCGCCACCCCGGTGCGGGACAGCATCGTCGACGCCGCCCGCGCACTGACCGTCGCGACCGGGTGGGACGGTGTCCGGATGGGCGCCGTCGCGGCTGCCGCCGGGGTGAGTCGGCAGACCGTCTACAACGAGTTCGGCAGCAAGGCCGGGCTGGCCGAGGCGCTGGCTCGGCGCGAGGTGGACCGCTTCGTCGGCGACGTCCGTGCCGCACTGCTCACACACGGCTCGGACGTGCGAGCCGGCGCATACGCGGCGATCGCCCACACCCTCACCACCGCGGCGGACAACCCCCTGGTCAAAGCCATCCTGAGCAGCGCCCGAGGCGGCTCGGACGAGCTACTTCCGTACCTCACGACCCGCGCCGAGGTGGTGCTCACCGAGGCGTCCGGCGCGCTGATCGACTGGGCCGGCGACCACCTACCCGGAGCGGACCAGGCCGCGTTGGCCTTCGCCGCCGACGCGGTCGTCCGGCTGGTGGTGAGCCACATCGTGCTCCCCCGCTCCCCGATCGACCAGACCGCCACAGCCCTCGCCGACCTGGCCGTCCACCTCTTCAGCGCCGCCGCCCGCCCACCCCACTGACCCGCCCCGCGCGCCAAGATCACGCTCGAACCAGGATGTAGTGGCCTCACCGACGCGCCGACACCACTACATCCTGGTTCGTGCGCGATCTGGACCCGGGACGACCTCCCGCGCGGGAGCGCGGCCCGCGCGCGGGAGCGCGGCCCGCGCGCGGGAGCGCGGCCCGCGCGCGGGAGCGCGGCCCGCGCGCGGGAGCGCGGCCCGCGCGCGGGAGCGCGGCCCGCGCGGGAGCGGATCAGCGGACGACGCGGCCGCGGAGGATCGTGCGGGACGGGGCGCGGACGACGCGCAGGTCGAGGCGGGGGTCCTCCGGGTAGGCAGTCAGGTCGGCGAGGCCGCCCTCGATCAGGCCGGGGAAGCCGAGCCATTCCCGGGCACCCCAGGAGGCGGCGGCGAGCACGTCGAGCGGCGCCATTCCCGCCCGCTCGTGCAGCAGCATCATCTCCTCGGCGGCCAGCCCGTGGTCGATGCCGCCGCCGGCGTCGGTGCCCACGTAGATCGGCACACCCGCCTCGTGCGCGGCGCGCACCACCTCGGGGAAACCGTCGCGCAACGCGAGCATGTGTTCGGCGTACCCGGGGAACTTGCCCCGCGCCTGCTCGGCGATACCCCCGAAGGTGGCGATGTTGATCATTGTGGGGACCAGCGCGGTGCCCTGCCGGGCCATCTCGTCGATCAGGTCGAGGCTGAGCCCGGTGCCGTGCTCGACCGAGTCGACGCCGGCCCGCACCATGATCTCGACGGCCGACTCGGAGAAGGTGTGCACCGCGGCGCGTACCCCGGCGTCGTGCGCGGCCCGCACGGCGGCGGTGAGCGTGTCCGCGTCCCAGGCCGGCGCGAGGTCACCCACGCCCCGGTCGATCCAGTCGCCGACCAGCTTGACCCAACCGTTGCCGGCCTTCGCCTGGGCGGCCACCGTCGCGGCGACCTCGGTCGCGTCGATCTCCACGCCGATGTCCCGCAGGTAGCGCCTGGGCGGGGCGACATGCCGGCCCGCGCGGGCCAGTCGCGGCAGGTCCGGCTCGTCGTCCAACTCTGGGTACGGGTACGGCGAGCCGGCGTCCCGGATCGCCAGCACGCCGGCGTCCCGGTCGAGGCGGGCCAGCTCGCGGGCCTGGTCGAGTGAGGTGATCGGGGCGCCACCTCGGGCGATGCCGATGTGACAGTGCGCGTCGACCAGCCCGGGTAGGACGAAGCCGCCGTCGACCACCGTCTCCGCGTCGGGCACCGGGGTGAAGGTCACCCGGTCGCCGACCAGCCAGAGATCGCGGACCTCGTCGTCGGGAAGTAGCACGCCGCGCACATGAAGGGCCATGTGCACAGTCCTACCCGATCACCCCTCGTCGGGGGCGAGCAGGTCGTTCTTGCGGACGGTCAGCGCGGGCAGGTCCACCGAGACCTTCCACGGCCGCTCGGTGACGAACAGGTCCTCGGTGTGGGCGACCTGCTCGTACTCGCGGTTCGCGCCGAGGGCGTACTCGGTGAGCGTGACCCGTTCCTGCAGCGGGTCCACCACCCAGTAGGACCGGACGCCGGCGTGCGCGTAGACCTTCGCCTTGTCGTACATGTCGCGGAAGCTCGAGGTCGGTGAGACGACCTCCACGGCGAGCAGGGCGTCCTCGACCGGGACGGGCGACCGGCCGGCGTGCTTGCGGCGGATGACCACCACGTCCGGGCGTGGCTCGTTGCGCCGGTCGACCCGCATCGACAGGTCGATGCTGACCAGGTATTCGGGCGGACAGTTGACCCGAAGCGTGAGCAGCAGCTCGACACAGAACTCTTGGTGCACGGCAGTCGGCGACGGCACCATCAACCTTCCGTTGATCAGTTCGTACGGAAGGTCCTTCGGCAGCTCACCGAGGTCGTCGACCGTCCACTCGTGCCGTTCGGGCAGGATCGGGGCCGCGGTCATGAGATCTCCTTCCAGGGGGCGACATCACCCTAAGCGCTGGATCAGTCGCCCGCCGTCACCGACACGCGTCAGCGCGGGCCCTTGTCGCCGCCCTTGCCGAGCTTGTTGAAGTCGATCTTCGGCAGCTTGAAACCGGGCGGGAGGCCCTGGCTGCCGGCCAGGTCGTTCGGGTCCATCCCCGGCGGGAGCTGCGGCATGCCACCAGGGAAGCCGCCCGGCATCCCGGCGCCGGCGCCGGTACGCGGCCGACCGCCACCCTTGGTGCCCTTGCGCTTGTTCTTCGGCGACTTGGTCGCCTTGCGCCGACCGCCGCCAGGCAGGCCCATCATGCCGCCCATCTGCTTCATCATCTTCTGCGCGTCGGCGAAGCGGTTGAGCAGCTGGTTGACGTCCATCACGGTGACGCCGGAGCCGTTGGCGATGCGGGCCCGGCGGGAACCGTTGATGATCTTCGGGTTGGTGCGCTCGCCCGGGGTCATCGACCTGATGATCGCGGTGACCCGGTCGAAGTGGCTGTCGTCCAGCTCGGAGAGCTGGTCCTTCATCTGCCCCATGCCGGGCATCATGGCCAGCACGTTGGCGATCGGGCCCATCCGCCGCACGGCGATGAGCTGGTCGAGGAAGTCGTCCAGGGTGAACTGCTCGCCGCCCATCAGCTTGGCGGTCATCTTCTCCTTCTGATCGGAGTCGAAGGCCTGCTCGGCCTGCTCGATCAGAGTGAGGACGTCGCCCATGCCGAGGATCCGGCTGGCCATCCGGTCGGGGTGGAAGACGTCGAAGTCCTCCAACTTCTCACCGGTGGAGGCGAACAGGATCGGCTGACCGGTGACCTCCCGCACCGACAGCGCGGCACCACCACGGGCGTCGCCGTCGAGCTTGGAGAGGACCACACCGGTGATGCCGACGCCGTCGCGGAACGCCTCGGCGGTGCGGACGGCGTCCTGACCGACCATCGCGTCGATGACGAAGATGACCTCGTCCGGCTGCACCGCGTCGCGGATGTCGGCGGCCTGCTGCATCATCTCGGCGTCGATGCCCAGCCGGCCGGCGGTGTCGACGATGACGATGTCGCGGGCAGCCCGCTTGGCGTGCTCGATCGACGCGCGCGCCACCTGCACCGGGTCACCGGTGCCGTTGCCGGGCTCCGGGGCGTACACCTCGACGCCGGCCCGGCCACCGAGCACCTGCAACTGCCCGACGGCGTTGGGGCGCTGGAGGTCGGCGGCGACGAGCAGCGGCTGGTGCCCCTGGCCCTTGAGCCAGCGGGCGAGCTTGCCGGCCAGGGTCGTCTTACCGGAACCCTGGAGACCGGCCAGCATGATCACCGTTGGCGGCTGCTTGGCGAACTGGAGCCGTCGCCCCTCACCGCCGAGCACGTTGATCAGCTCTTCGTTGACGATCTTGATGATCTGCTGGGCCGGGTTCAGCGCCTGGGAGACCTCGGCGCTGCGGGCTCGCTCCTTCACCGCCGCGATGAAGCCCTTGACCACCGGCAGCGCGACGTCCGCCTCCAGCAGCGCGAGGCGGATCTCGCGCGCGGTGGCGTCGATGTCGGCGTCGGTGAGCCGCCCCTTGCCGCGGAGCTTGGTGAAGATCCCGGACAGGCGGTCACTCAAGGTGTCAAACACGCGAACATCCCGTTTGTCAGTGTTCCGGCGGGCACAACGCGGCCGGCACTGCGGAGTCCGGCCACCGCTAGGGTAACCGCCCGCCCGCACGACCGCTGTCGCCCGGCCCGGGGCCTCACCCCGACACCAACCCCGACTGGTACGCGAACACGACGAGCTGGGCCCGGTCCCGGGCGCCCAGCTTGCCCATCGCCCGGCTGACGTGGGTCCGCGCGGTCGCCGGACTGACCACCAACCGGGCGGCGATCTCCTCGTTGTTCAGGCCCTCACCGACGAGGCCGACGACCTGGCGCTCCCGGTCGGTCAGCGCACCCAGCCGGGGGTGCGGACGAGGGACCCGCGACGGCCGGGTAGCGAACTCCCGCACCACCCGGCGGGTCACCGACGGCGACAGCAGCGCCTCTCCGTCGGCGACGAGCCGGATCGCGCGCAGCAGGTCGACCGGTCGGGTGTCCTTGGTGAGGAACCCGCTAGCGCCGTGCCGCAAGGCGTCGAAGACGTACTCGTCCAGTTCGAAGGTGGTGAGCACCACCACCCGCGTGCCGGTCAGGTCGGGGTCCGCGACGATCCGCCGGGTCGCCTCGATGCCGTCGATGCCGGGCATCCGGATGTCCATCAGCACCACGTCCGGCCGTTCCCGGCGCGCCAGCTCGACCGCCCGCAGACCGTCGGCGGCCTCACCGGCCAACTCCAGGTCGTCCTCGCTCTCCACCAGCGCGCGCAGACCGAGCCGGACCAGGTCCTGGTCGTCGGCGACCAGCACCCGGATCACGCGGTCGGCTCCACGGGAAGCCGGGCGTACACCCGGAACCCGCCACCGGCGCGCGGCCCGGCAGTCAGCCGCCCGCCCAGTGCCGTGACCCGCTCCCGCATCCCGGCCAGACCGTGCCCGCCCCCGTCGGTCGGAGCTGCCCCGGCGCCCGCACCCCGGTCGGTGACCTCGACGGTCACCTCGTCGGCGCGGTAGTCCACGGTCACCTCCGCGCTGGTCACCCCCGCGTGCCGCAACACGTTCGTCAACGCCTCCTGCACCACCCGGTACGCGGTCAGGTCCACGGCGGTCGGCAACTCCCGAGGATCGCCGATCACTCGCGTGTCGACGGCGAGCCCGGCGCCGGCCAGCCGGTCACGCAGCGCCGGAAGCCGGGCCAGGCCAGGCACCGGCCCACGCTCGGCGCCCTGCCGTACCGCGCCGAGGGTGACCCGGAGTTCGTCCAGCGCCTCCCGACTGGTCCGACTGATCGCGGTCAGCGCGGTCTCCGCCTGCTCCGGCCGTTTCGGCAGCAGATGCAGGGCGATCTCCGCCTGCATGCTGATCGCGGCCAGCCCGTGCCCCACCACGTCGTGCACCTCCTGCGCGATGCGCAACCGCTCCTCGTCGGTCTGCCGCCGAGCCTGCTCGGCCCGACTGCGGGCCTCCTCCTCCAGGCTGCGCGCGGCCGTCTCGCGGTTGACCCGCACCACCACCCCCACCGCGAACGGTACGACCACCCAGGCCGACGTGGGCAGCGTCGCCGTCCAACCGGCGGCCGGGCCGGGGGAGAGGAAGGTGTGCGTGAGGAGCAGGACGAATGCGCCACCGGTGGCGAGTGCCGCCGGGCGCACCGGCAACCGTGTCGCGACGGTGTACACCGCCACCAGGAGCGTCAGCAGGATCGGCCCGTACGGGTACCCGATCACCAGGTAGATCGTGGTGGCCACGCTGACCAGGGCGAGGACGGCCGCCGGTGCCCGGTTCCGCAGCGTCAGGGCCAGCGCGGCGACCACGATCAACACCCGGCAGGCGGCGTCCACCGGCTTCGATCCGGGTTGGTCGTCGCCGGCCAGGTCGGTGCCGAGCAACCCGATGACGAGCAGCGCCAGGGCGAGCGCGACGTCCGCCGCCGCCGACCGCCACCCCCGCTGACCACCGCGCCACATGGCCGTCATTCTGCCCGCGCAGACGGGCCTCGGCGTGCGTCCGGCGGCGGCACCGACGCTACGTCCGCCGACGTATCGGCCGCCCCCAGCGGGGTCCGCCGCTCCTCCGCGCGCCGAGTCGCGGCGGCGAGCCCGGCGACCCAGCGACGAGCCCGACGACCCAGCGACGAGCCCGACGACCCAGCGACGAGCCCGACGACCCAGCGACGAGCCCGACGGCCCGGCGGCGGCAGCGACCGCCGGTCAGACGGCGGCGAGGACCGCAGCCTCCAGGCGGGCTCGGGTGGCGTCGTCCGGCCAGCCGCCGACCAGGTAGAAGGCATCGACCACGTCGGCGCCGAGCGTGGAGATGCGGGCCGCGCGAACCAGCGCACCCGCCTCGTCGAGAGCGCAGGCGACCCGGTAGAGCAACCCGGCGGCGTCGGCGGCACGCACCTCCAGCAGCACCGCGTCGGTGGCCGCTTCGCGGTGCCAGACGACCCGCGGAGCAGCCCCGCCG
The DNA here is from genome assembly GCF_029626145.1 of Micromonospora sp. WMMD961. Taxonomy (NCBI): domain Bacteria; kingdom Bacillati; phylum Actinomycetota; class Actinomycetes; order Micromonosporales; family Micromonosporaceae; genus Micromonospora; species Micromonospora sp. WMMD961. Next base: position 1,771,190 of record NZ_JARUBJ010000002.1, on the reverse strand, counting down.
CCCCGGGCGGCGAGCGCACGGCCGCGCAGCCGCTGGGTCACCGACACGTCGCCGGCGACGGCCCGGCGCAGGTCGGCGCGGAGCGGGACCGGGTCCGGCGGGAGGCCGTAGCGGGGTTGCACCCGGCACTCGACCAGGGCACGGCCGTCGACCACCGAGGCGTCCGCGGAGATCACCTCCAGGCGGTGCAGGGCCAGGCAGCCGGCCACCGTGGCGAGCAGGCCCCGCCGGTCGGCCGCGGCGACCGACACCCGGTCGCCGGTCAGGTGGACGACCGGCAGCGGCCCGGCCAGCAGCGCCGGGTCCGGGGTGGGCGGTTCGGGGAGTACGCCGGTGTCCAGTGCGGTGCGGACCCGGGCGACCAACTCGGCGACGAGTCGACCCTTCCAGTCCGACCAGGCCGCCGGCCCGGTCGCCGCCGCGTCGGCGCGGACCAGCGCGTGCAGCAGGTCGAGGGTGCCGGTGTCCCCCACCGCCTCGGCCACCGAGGCGATGGTGACCGGGTCGGCCAGATCCCGGCGGGTGGCCACGTCGGGCAGCAGCAGGTGCAGCCGGACCAGCGTGCCGATCAGTTCGACCTCGGCGGCGGGCAGACCGATCCGGATCGCCACCGCCTGGGCCAGTGGCACACCGACCGTGCTGTGGTCACCGGTGAGCCCCTTGCCGATGTCGTGCAGGAGTGCGCCGAGGAGCAGCAGGTCCGGGCGCTCGACCTCGCGGGTGTGCCGGCTCGCCTCGTACGCGGTCTGCACGAGGTGCCGGTCGAGGGTGTAGCGGTGCACCGGGTTGTGCTGCGGCAGGCTGCGTAACCGGGTCCACTCGGGCAGCCAGTTGTCGATCAGCCCGTACCGGTCGCAGGTCTCCCACGCCGGCACGAGCCCGGGACCGGCACCGAGGAGGGTGGTCAGCGCGGCCCGGGCATCAGCCGGCCACGGCGCGGGCAGCGGCGGGCAGTACGCCGCCAGCCACTCACAGGTGGCTCGGGCGATCGGCAGTCGGGTCGTGGCCGCCGCGGCGGCCACCCGCAGGGAGAGGCTCGGATCGGGGCGGGCTCCGATCGCCGTCCGGGCCAGCACCAGCTCACCGTCGTGCTCCACCACGTCGCGGGCCACCGGGCGGCGCACGGGGCGCCCACCACCGTTGCGGAGGCGGCCGGAGCGCAACCGGTCGGCGGCACGGAACGCGTCGTCCAGCGCGTGGCTGACCGTACGGGCGTCACCCGCGACCCGGCGCAGGAGCGCGTCGCCGTCTTCCACGACGGCTCCAGGCTGCCGCGCGGCGTCCGACGCGCCGGGCTGGAGTTGTCGCAGCCCGAGCAGTCGTGCCACTCCGTCGCGTTCCTGGGCGACCAGCCGGTCGACCCGGCGGCCGACCTGCTGGTGCAGGGCGTCGCGGGTGTCCAGCAGGCGCAGGTGAGCCGCACGCACGGCGGGACGCAGCGCGTCGGTGATGCCGGCAGCGGAGATCGCCCGCAGCAGCCCCACGTCGCGCAGACCACCGGCGGCCTCCTTGAGGTCGCCCTCCAACAGGAAGGCCAGCTCGCCGTGCGCCTGCCAACGGGCCTCGGTGACCTCCCGCAGGCCGGGTAGGTGCCGGACGGCGGTGCGTCGCCAGTGGTCGGCGGCGGTGCGGATCAGCGAGTCGGCCAGCGTCTGGTCACCCACCACCAGCCGGGCGTCGAGCAGCCCGAGGGCGACCTTGACGTCGTCCTGGGCCACGGAGAGCGCCTCGGAGACGGTGCGTACCGAGTGGTCGAGCCGCAGGCCCGCGTCCCAGATCGGGTACCAGACCGAGGCGGCGACCTCGTCGGTGCCGGGCACCCCGGCGTGCAGCAGTACGAGATCGAGGTCGCCGTACGGGGCGCACTGCCGCCGACCCAACCCACCGACGGCGAGCAGTGCCACCCCGTCCCGCGCGGGCAGCAACCCGCGTAGAAACTCGTCGTAAGCCGCCGCACGCGCGAGTCGCGCAGCCTCCCCGATCCCCCCGGTAACGCCGACGACCTCGTTGATCAAGAGGTTCGCGTCACCATCGGCGGCGTGCCCTGACGCGTTCTTCCTGATCAACGAGGTCATGTCGGTCGCGGTCGTCAGAGGGCGTCTAGGCCGCGCTCGCCGGTACGCACCCGGACGACCTCCTCGACACCGGTGACCCAGACCTTGCCGTCACCGATCTTGCCCGTGCGGGCCGCCCCGACGATGGCGTCCACCACCTTGTCGACGTCGATCTCGTCGGTGAGCACCTCCACCCGGATCTTGGGCAGGAACTCGACCGTGTACTCGGCACCCCGGTAGACCTCGGTGTGCCCCTTCTGCCGCCCGTACCCCTGGACCTCGCTGACGGTCAGCCCGGCCACCCCGAGGGCGTGCAGGGCCTCCTTCACCGCGTCTAGTTGGTACGGCTTGATGACCGCGGTCACCAGCTTCATGTCCAACCCCTCCATCCCAGGAACGTTAACCGGCGACCTTCTCGTTGACCGGCTCGGCGGGCTCCGCCTCCGGCTTGGCACCACTCGTCGAGCCACCACCGGGGGTGCCGATGCCAGCCATCGCGAACGCGCTGCCCGTGCCACCACCGGCCGGGGACAGGTCGTAGCTGCTCTCGGCGTGCTCGCCGATGTCGATGCCCTCGACCTCCGCCTCGGCCTTGACCCGGAAGCCGATCGTCTTCTCGATGACGAAGGCGAGCACCCAGGCGATGCCGAACGACCAGACGCTGACGATCACGCCAGCGAGCGCCTGCCGTCCGAGCTGGGTCACGCCGCCGCCGTAGAAGAGCCCGTCGGAGGCGCCCACCACGTCGGTGATGGCGGCGTTGACCGAGTTGGTGGCGAACAGGCCGAGCCAGAGCGACCCGATCCAGCCACCGACGAAGTGCACGCCGACGACGTCGAGCGAGTCGTCGTAGCCGAGCTTGTACTTGAGGCTGACGGCCAGCGCGCACACGGCACCGGCCACGATGCCGAGCAGGACGGACGCCCACGGGGCGATGAAACCACAGGCCGGGGTGATCGCGACCAGGCCGGCGACGGCACCCGACGAGGCACCGACCATCGTCGGCTTGCGGTCCTTGATCCACTCGACCGCGATCCAGCCGAGCACCGCGGCCGCCGTGGCGAGCTGGGTGTTGATGAAGGCGAGACCGGCGACCGAGTCGACGGTCAGCTCGGAGCCGGCGTTGAACCCGAACCAGCCGAACCACAGCAGACCCGCACCGAGCGCGACCAGCGGGATGTTGTGCGGCTTCATGCCCTCGCGCGGCCAACCGAGCCGCTTACCGAGCACCAGCGCCACGGCCAGGGCCGCCGCACCGGCGTTGATGTGCACCGCGGTGCCACCGGCGAAGTCCAGCGCGTGGATGTCGGCGCCGATGATGCCGCCGCCCCACACCCAGTGGGCGACCGGGAAGTAGACCAGGGTGGCCCAGCCGAAGGCGAACAGCAGCCAGCCGGCGAACTTGGCCCGGTCGGCGATGGCGCCGCTGATCAGCGCGACGGTGATCACCGCGAAGACCATCTGGAAGGCCATAAACACGTAGAGCGGGACCCCGATGCCGCTGGGGTTCTCCGCCGTGGCACCCCACAGGTCGGTCTCGGCGAGGAACGTCTTGGTGCCGAGGTACGCGCCCGGGTCGCCCCAGAAGCCGTTCACGTCGGTCCCGAAGGCGACGCTGAATCCGTAGAACCACCACAGAATGGAGATGAGCCCGATGGCGGAGAAGCTCATCATCATCATGTTGAGTACGCCCTTGGCCCGGTTGAGGCCGCCGTAGAACAGCGCCAGTCCGGGGGTCATGAGCAGCACGAGCGCGGTCGAAACCAGCAGCCACGTGGTATTGGCGCCGTCGATCGTCGGTGCTTCAGGCACGCTGGCCTCCTAAAGGGTGAAGTCCTCCTTCGCGGCTTTCCGGGGCAGCGTCGCCCGTAGGCCGGTTGCGCGGAAGCTTTGTTGCCGGCTGTTTCACCCAAGGTCCCGTGCGCGTTTCCGGTTGGTGACGGGTTGTTTCGTACGTGTCACGAACTCCGCACACTCGGCAGCATGGACGGTAGTGGATCGACCGTACGGCGGACGTCGATGGCTGACCGGCCCGAACCATCGACCGGTCCGCCCGACGGAACCGTCCGAGCATCGACCGGTCGACGCTCAGCGGAGGGCGTTCTCCAGCGCGTGCCGCTCGTAGTCGAGCAGCCGCAGATCGCGCATCGGTCGGCGGAGGTGGCCCTTGTGCACGATCCGGACGAACGCCGGCTCACCGGCGGCGGCCATCCGACGGATGCCCTCGACGTGGTCCACGATCCGCTTGCGGATGGTCCGGATCAGCCGGTGTCGGTCCCGAGGGATCAGCCCGTACGCGTCGGCGAAGAGCCGGAGCCGGCGCGGCCGGTCCGGGTGCTTCCAGCCCAGCGTGATCGAGTCCCGGTCCGCGAAGATCGGCACCCAGGTCCAGGCCGCGTACGCCACGTCGTAGATCCGTGCGCCGGGCGAGGCGAGGTCGAAGTCGATCAGCCCGAGGGTGCCGTCCGGCCGCCAGATCACGTTGTGCGGCGCGGCGTCGTGGTGGCAGATCACCTCGGTGTCCGGCGGCGGCGGGCCGAACGAGCGCCAGACCGCCCCCTGCGGCGGGGTGAAGCCGTACTGCGCGTCGTGGAACATTCGCAGCATGGTGGCGACGGTCACCAGCGCCTCGTCGGTCACCCAGTGCGGGGCGAGCGGGTATTCCCCACACTCCCCCTCCAGGTACGACAGCACCTCACGGTTGCGCTCGTCCATGCCGAGCGCTCTCGGGGCACCGGTGAATCCCACGTACTCCAGGTGGCGCAGCAGGGCGTGCACGGACGGTGTCCACGGCCCGGCGTTGCGGCGGACCGTGTCACCGACGCGCACGACGGTGCTCACGTTGCCGCCGTGCAGCGGGATCTCCTGCGAAGTCACGTACGGTCTCCCGAGGCGCTGCGAAGGGTGGCCGGGTTCACGCCAGCCCGCGTACGCGCGGTTGTCACTGGACACCCGAGACTACGCGTCCCGTCCGGTGGCCTCGGTCCCCAGCAACGCGTCGACGAACTGCGCCGGGTCGAACGGGGCCAGGTCGTCCTTGCCCTCACCGAGGCCGACCAGCTTCACGGGGATGCCGAGCTTGCGCTGCACCGCGATCACGATGCCGCCCTTCGCGGTGCCGTCGAGCTTGGTCAGCACGACGCCTGTCACGTTGACCACCTCGGTGAAGACCCGGGCCTGCTCCAGGCCGTTCTGGCCGGTGGTGGCGTCCAGGATGAGCAGTGTCTCGTCGATCGGGCCCTGCTTCTCCACCACGCGCTTGACCTTGCCCAGCTCGTCCATCAGGCCGACCTTGTTCTGCAGTCGGCCGGCGGTGTCGATGAGCACGGTGTCCACGCCGGTGTCGATGCCGCGCTTGACCGCGTCGAAGGCGACACTGGCCGGGTCGGCGGCCTCGGGCCCCCGGACGGTCTCCGCCCCAACCCGCGAGCCCCAGGTCTCCAGCTGGTCGGCGGCGGCGGCGCGGAAGGTGTCCGCGGCGCCGAGCAGCACGCTGCGGCCGTCGGCGACCAGCACCCGGGCGATCTTGCCGCAGGTGGTGGTCTTGCCGGCGCCGTTGACGCCGACGACCAGGACCACCGCCGGCACGCCCTCCTTCGGCGCGGTCCGCAACGACCGGTCCATGCTCGGGTCGAGCGCGTTGACCAGCTCGGCGGCGAGCAGTGCCCGCAGCTCGGAGGCCGAGCGGGTGCCGAGCACCCGGGTGCGTTCCCGGAGCCGGTCGACGATGTCGCGGGTGGCGTCGACGCCGACGTCGGCGGTGATCAAGCTGTCCTCGATCTCCTCCCAGACGTCCTCGTCGAGGTGGTCGCGGGCGAGCAGGCCGAGCAGGCCCTTGCCGAAGACGTTCTGCGAGCGGGACAGCCGCGAGCGGAGCCGGACCAGCCGCCCGGCGGTCGGCTCGGGCACCTCGACGGGTGCCTCGACCACCGGCGGCGGCTCGACCAGGACACCGGTGGACAGATCGGACTCCGGTGCCTCGACCGGCGGGCCGGCGAGATCCTCCTCTGCCCTGGTGTCGACCTCCGTGCGCGGCAACGGGGGCTCGGGTCGCCGCCGCAATCGCGGCACGACCAGCCCGACTGTGCCGGCGATCAGCACACCGAGCAGGACCAGAGCGAGGACGAGATATTCGGCCATGCCGGAATCCTGTCAGATGCGGGCGACCGCGTCCCAGCCACCGCACCCCGAGCGGTGCCGGGGGTCTCAGCCACCGCACCCCCCGAGCGGTGCCGGGGGTCTCAGCGACCGCACCCCCGAGCGGTGCCGGGGGTCTCAGCGACCGCACCCCCGAGCGGTGCCGGGGGTCTCAGCCACCGCCCCCGGCCGGCGCAGGAAACCGGCGGTAGGCTCGGCCGCATGCCCGCCGCCCACCTCCTCATCGGCCCACTCCTGCGGCGAGTGGTGGACACCCGAGCGACCATCTGGGTGGAGACCGCCGCGCCCGCCGTGGTCACCGTCCGCACCGCGGGCGGCGCCACCGGCACCGCGCCCACCTTCTCGGCGTACGACCACCACTACGCGCTCGTGATCGTGGAGGGACTCACCCCGGACAGTGCGACCACCTACGAGGTGCTGGTCGACGACGAGCTGGTCTGGCCGGTGCCGAGCAGCGGCTTCCCGCCGAGCGTGATCCGCACCCGGGCCGCCGACGACCGGGACCAGCCGGTCAGCCTGATCTTCGGCTCGTGCCGGGAGACCACCCAGCACGCCACGACCCGCAAGCTGCCACCGGACGCGCTGGACGCGTACGCCCGGCGGATGATGGCCGACCCGGAGTCGAACCCGCCTCCGGACCTGTTGGTGCTGCTCGGTGACCAGGTCTACGCCGACGTCACCTCACCCACGGTGCGCCGGTTGCTGCGTCGGCGGCGACGGCGTCCCAAGGGCGCCCCGGCCGACCAGGTGGTCAGCTTCGACGAGTACACCAAGCTCTACCTGGAGTCCTGGCGTGACCCGGAGATCCGCTGGCTGCTCTCCACCGTACCGAGCGTGATGATCTTCGATGATCACGAGATCATCGACGACTGGAACACCTCGGCGGCATGGCGTTCGGAGGTCCGCGAGCAGCCGTGGTGGCAGGAGCGGATCGGCAGCGGGCTTGCCTCGTACTGGGTCTACCAGCACCTGGGCAACCTCTCTCCCGACGAGATCGTCGCCGACCCGGTCTTCGCGAAGGTCGCCGCCGCCGAGGACGCGACAGGTGTGCTGCGCGAGTTCGGGCACCGGGTCGACCAGGAGTCGGACGTGGCGCACGACACCGAGCGTTGGCGCGCGGTGCAGTACCAGTGGAGTTACGCACTGGACCTGGGCCGCACCCGCCTGGTCATGCTCGACAACCGGTGCAGTCGGGTGCTCGACCCGGGCAGCCGGGCGATGCTGCCGCCGGGCGAGTGGTCCTGGTTCCTGGACCAGGCGCACGGGGTCTACGACCACCTGGTGGTCGGCGCCTCGCTGCCCTGGTTGCTGCCGCAGGGCATCCACCACATCGAGGCGTGGAACGAGAAGCTGGCGGATTCGCCCCGCCCCTGGGTGGCGCGCGGGGCGGAGAAGCTGCGCCGCGCACTGGACCTGGAGCACTGGGCGGCGTTCCGGCGTTCCTTCGAGGGGCTCGCGGAGACGTTCGCCCGGATCGGCACCGGCACCCCGAGGGAGTCCGGCGCGCGGGTCGGCGCCGGTCCGGCGTACGCCCCTCCGGCGTCGATCAGCGTGCTCTCCGGGGACGTGCACCACTCGTACGTGGCCCGGGCCCGGTTCGGCGACCCGGCGGTGGTCACGCCCGTGCACCAGCTCACCTGTTCACCGATCCACAACCAGGTGCCGGCCGGCATTCGTCCGCTGATGCGCCTGGGCTGGTCGGCTGGTCCGGCCGGTGCCACCCGGGCGCTGGCTCGCTCCGCCGGTGTGCGCCGGCCGGGGGTGCGTTGGCGCAAGCTGGCCGGGCCCTACTTCGGCAACGCGGTCGCCACCCTGACGCATCGGGGGCGCGGGGCGGACGTGGTCATCGAGGGCACCACGAAGGACGGGCACCTGCGCGCAGTGATGCGGCGTCGACTCTCGGCCTCCCCGCCTACCTCGCCGTAGTCTCTACGCCGTGGACGAGCACCTGCCGGAACCGATCAGGGCGGTCGAGCACGAGTTGACCGCCCTGCTGCGTCGTGGGCGGGCGGTCTCCTGGGAGATCGCCCGCGAGGTGCACCCGACCCTGGAGCCGAACACCTACGGTTTGTTGCTCTGGTTGCGGCGTAGTGGGTCGATCCGGTTGACCGAGTTGGCGGCGCGGCTCGGTGTGGGCAAGGGGACGTTGAGTCGGCAGATCAACGCCCTGGAGGTCCTGGGCCTGGTCTACCGCGACCCCGATCCGAGTGATCGGCGGGCCGCGCAGATCAGCCTCACCGAGGAGGGGCAGCGTCGTTTCGACGTGGCCAGGTCCGCCCGACTGGGCGAGTTCCTGCGCGCGCTGGACGGCTGGCCGGACCGGGACGTCGAGGAGTTCGCCCGGCTGCTCGGCCGGTTCAACGACTCCTGGCAGTAGGGCCCGGCGACGGGGGAATAGAGTGCCAGCCCGGCAGGTTGTTGCTTCAGGCAACCAAGACGTACGGTTGCCCGAAGCAACTCTCAGGCGGCCAGTGCGCACCAGCCCGCCGCCGTTCCACCTCGACTCCGCTCGGAGGCACCAAACGATGAGCCAGGCGACAGCGCCTCCCCAGGCGACCGCCGTGACCATGACCCACCGGCAGATCCTGGAGGCGCTCTCCGGCCTGCTGCTGGGCCTCTTCGTCGCGATTCTCTCCTCCACGGTCATCTCGAACGCGCTGCCGCGGATCATCACCGAACTGCACGGCGGCCAGTCCGCGTACACCTGGGTGGTCACCTCGGCCCTGCTCGCGACGACCGCGACCACCCCAATCTGGGGCAAACTGGCCGATCTGACCAGCAAGAAAGCACTCGTCCAGCTCGCCCTGGGCATCTACGTGCTGGGCTCGATCCTGGCCGGCCTCGCCCAGGGCACCGGCGAGCTGATCGCCTGCCGCGTGCTGCAGGGCGTCGGCGCCGGCGGCCTCACCGCGCTGGCGCAGGTGATCATGGCCACGATGATCGCGCCGCGCGAGCGGGGCCGCTACAGCGGCTACCTCGGGGCCGTGCTGGCCGTCGGCACCATCGGCGGCCCGCTGATCGGCGGCGTGATCGTGGACACCTCCTGGCTCGGCTGGCGCTGGTGCTTCTACGTGGGGGTGCCGTTCGCCATCCTCGCGCTGATCGTCCTCCAGAAGACCCTGCACCTGCCCGTGGTGAAGCGGAAGGCCCAGATCGACTGGTGGGGCGCCACCCTGATCACCGCTGCCGTTTCGCTGCTGCTGATCTGGGTCTCGCTCGCCGGTGACCAGTTCGCCTGGGCGTCCTGGCAGACCGCCGCCATGGTCCTCGGCGCCCTGGTCCTCGGCGCCCTGGCGATCCGGGTCGAGACCCGGGCCGCCGAGCCGATGATCCCGCCGCGCCTGTTCCGCAACCGCACCATCACCCTCGCCGTCGTCGCCAGCATCGCGGTCGGCGTGGGGATGTTCGGCGCGTCGATCTTCCTTGGCCAGTACTTCCAGATCAGCCGCGGTCAGAGCCCGACCATGTCCGGCCTGATGACCCTGCCGATGATCCTCGGCCTGTTGGTCGCCTCCACCGTCGGTGGACGGATCATCACCAAGACCGGTCGCTGGAAGCGGTTCCTGGTGACCGGCTCGACGCTGCTCACCATCGGCTTCGCGCTCATGGGCACCCTCCGTGCGGACACCAGCTTCACAGTGCTCAGCGTCTACATGGTGCTGATCGGCGTCGGCCTGGGCCTGACCATGCAGAACCTGGTCCTCGCCGTGCAGAACACCGTCGGCCCGCACGAGCTCGGCGCGGCCAGCTCGGTGGTCGCCTTCTTCCGCAGCCTCGGCGGCGCGATCGGCGTATCCGCCCTCGGCGCGGTCCTCGCCCACAAGGTCAAGGACTACACCGCCGACGGGCTGGCCCAACTCGGCATCCCCGCCTCCAGCTCCGGCTCCGGGGGCGCCCTACCCGACGTGCACACCCTGCCCGGCCCGCTGCGGGCCGTGGTGGAGAGCGCCTACGGCCACGGCGCCGGTGACATCTTCCTGGCTGCCGCACCCTTCGCGTTGATCGCGTTGATCGCGGTGGCCTTCATCAAGGAGGTACCGCTGCGGCAGCACAACGGCGACCCGGTTTCGGCGGAGATCGAGCGGGAATCGACACTCGCCGCCGGCGCTGGCGCGGCCGTGGTCCGTACCGGTGAACAGAGGTGAGGTAGAACCATGGGCGTGGGAGCACCGGACCGCGAGGAGTACGGCCCCCGAACCCGGCCGCTGCCCTTCGAGCGGGGCACGGACGGCCCTCGGGTGATCATGGTGGGCATCGACGGCACCCGTACCTCCGAGCGGGCCGGCTCCTACGCCGCGGGCCTGGCCCGCCGGCAGGGCGCCGCCCTGGTGGTGGTCTTCGTCAGCTCGGCGAGCGGCCTGACCGCCCTGGTGCCCGGCATGGACGCCGGCGCGGTCCAACGCACCCACGAGGAGTTGGCCGACGAGCTGCGCCGGGAGTGCCGTCGTGGGGCCGAGCAGTGGGGCATCCCGGTGACCTTCGTCTGCCGGCGCGGCGACGCGTACGGCGAGTTGTGCGCAGCGGCCGACGAGTTCCAGGCCGACATGGTGTTGGTGGGCGCTTCCGAGCAGGCCGGTCACCGGCTGGTCGGCTCGGTCGCCACCCGCCTGGTACGGGCCGGTCGCTGGCCCGTCGTGGTGGTGCCCTGATAACCCGTCGCGGCATGTCAGATGTGCCGGGCAGGATGCGCGCATGACGTGGACCGCACCGGAGATCACCCGGACCCTCGAACCGTACGTCGGCGACGAGCGCACCATGCTCGACGGCTGGCTCGACTACCACCGGCAGACCCTGCTGCTCAAGTGCTCCGGCCTGACCGAGGAGCAGTTGCGGACGCCGAGCGTGCAACCCTCCGGGCTGACCCTGCTCGGTCTGGTCCGGCACCTGGCCGAGGTGGAGGCCTGGTGGTTCCGGGAGAACTTCGCCGGCCAGCGGGTCGACTACCCGTACTTCACCCCGGAGACGCCGGACGCCGACCACGACGTCAGCGACGCCGACGCCGAGGCTGACCTCGCCATCTTCCACCGGGAGGTGGCACTGGCCCGCGAGGCCGCCGCCGGCCATTCGCTCGACGAGACGTTCACCGAGGTCGGCGCGAAGAAGCGCACCTTCAACCTGCGCTGGGTGTACGTGCACATGATCGAGGAGTACGCCCGGCACAACGGCCACGCCGACCTGATCCGGGAACGCATCGACGGCGTCACCGGCGAGTGACAGGCGCTCAGTAGTCCAGAGCGGCACGCAGGTAACGGAGGTCGGCGTGACCGCCCCAGCGGTGCGCCGACAGCCCGGCGGCCCGGGCACCGCGCACGGCCCAGTCCTCGTCGTCCACGAAGAGCACCCGGGCGGGTGGGGTGGCCAGTGCCTGGCAGGCGGCCTGGAAGTACTCCGGGGCCGGCTTGTGCACGCCGACCACCGAGGAGTTGACCACCACGTCCAGCTCGCCGACGAGGCCGAGTGCGGCCAGGTCGGCGTCGAGCAGGTCGGTGGCGTTGGTGCCCAGGCCGACCCTGATCCCGGCGGCACGCACCTCCCGGACGAAGTCGAGCACCTCGGTGTCGACCTCACCCCGGTACCGCTGCCACTGCTCCACCGCCGCCCGGGCGCGGTCCGGGCCACCGGCCGGCTCGGCCAGCGCGTCGGCCACGCTGTCCACCCACTGGGCGTGACTGACCTGGCCGGTGAGCACCGGCTGGAGGCGGCCCCACTGCATCGCGATCTCGCCGAGCACCCCGTCGGAGAGGCCGTACTCCCGCTCGACACCGGCGGCGACCGCCGGGTCCCAGCGGCGCAGGACGCCGTCCAAGTCCAGCAGGAGCGCCGTCGCGCGTTCCCGAGCCACTACCCGTTCTCCTCGCCGCGGCCGTGCCGCTCGTCGTCCTCGTCGGCCCGGTTGAGCCGTTGGCTGATCACCTGCGTGACCCCGCTGCGCATGGTCACGCCGTAGAGCGCGTCAGCGATCTCCATCGTCCGCTTCTGGTGCGTGATGACGATCAGCTGGCTCTTCTCCCGCAACTGTGCCATCAACGTGATCAACCGGCCCAGGTTGACGTCGTCCAGGGCCGCTTCCACCTCGTCCATGATGTAGAACGGGCTGGGCCGGGCACGGAAGATCGCCACCAGCATGGCCACCGCGGTCAGCGACCGCTCGCCACCGGAGAGCAGCGACAGCCGCTTGATCTTCTTGCCCGGTGGGCGGGCCTCCACCTCGACGCCGGTGGTGAGCAGGTCCTCCGGCTCGGTGAGGATCAGCCGCCCCTCGCCGCCGGGGAAGAGCACGTTGAACACCTGCTCGAACTCCCGGGCGGTGTCCTCGAACGCGCTGGCGAAGACCTCCAGGATCCGCTCGTCCACGTCCTTGACCACGGTGAGCAGGTCCCGACGGGTGGCCTTGAGATCTTCCAACTGCTCGGAGAGGAACTTGTACCGCTCCTCCAGCGCGGCGAACTCCTCCAGCGCGAGCGGGTTGACCTTGCCGAGCAGGGTCAGCTCCCGTTCCGCCTTGGCGGCCCGCTTCTCCTGCACCGGCCGCTCGTAACGGACCGGCTCGGGCACCGGCAGGCCGTCGCGTTCGGCCGTGGCGATGTCGACAGGGGTCGGCGGGACCGGCTGCGTCGGGCCGTACTCGGCGACGAGTGTCTCCACGTCCAGCCCGAAGTCCTCGGCGGCCTTCGCCTCCAACTGCTCGATGCGCAGCCGTTGCTCCGCGCGGGCGACCTCGTCGCGGTGCACCTGGCTGGTCAGCCGCTCCAGCTCCGCGCCGAGCCGCTTGGCCGCGCCGCGTACCTCCTGGAGTTCTGCCTCGCGGGCGGCGCGTTCCCGGGCGACGGCGTCGCGGTGCTCCTCCGCCGTCGCGATCGAGGTGGTGAGCCGGGTGAGCGCCTCCCGGGCGCCCCCGGCCACGGCCCGGGCGATGCCCGCACCGCGGGTGCGCGCGGCCCGCCGGGCCGCTGCGCGTTCCCGGGCGGCCCGCTCGGCGGTGGCCTGCCGCGCGAGAGAGTCGGCCCGGCCTGCGATCGAGGAGACCCGCTCCTCGGCGGTACGCACCGCGAGCCGGACCTCCATCTCGTTCTGCCGGGCCTGCGGCACCATGGCCGCAAGCTGATCCCGTTCCTCGGTGGAGGGCTCGGCGTCGACCGGTGTCTCCTCGGCCAGCCGCAGCCGCTCCTCCAACTCGTCGAGGGTGGCGAGGTCCCGTTGCCGGGCCGCCTCGGCACGGGACCGGGACTCGCCGAGCCGGTCGGTCTCCGCCTTCGCCGAGCGGGCCGCCGCGCCCAACTCGGCCAGCCGGCGGGCGGCGGCGTTGCGGTGACTCTCCGCCTCCCGCTTCTCGGCGGCGGCATGCTGCACGGCCTCCTTGGCGGCCGCCACCTCGGCGCGCGCCTCGACGAGTTGGTCCCGTAGCTCCGCGCCGTCGCGCTCGGCGGTCAGTCGGTTGGTACGCGCCTCCTCGACGGCCGCCTGCACCTCGATGTAGCTGGGGGCCTTGGCCGACCCGCCGGCCGCCGCGTACGCCCCGACCACGTCACCGTCCGGGGTGACCGCCCGCAGCTCGGGGTTGCTGGCGACCAGCTCGGCGGCGGCGGCGAGGTCGTCGACGAGCGCCACGTCGCGCAGTGCCCGGTGCACGGCCGGACGCAGCTCCGCGCTGCACTCCACCAGGTCGGGGGCCCACCGGGCGTCGTCGGGCAGCTTCGGACGCAGCGCGTCGGCGGAACCGGTCATGCCGGGGCCCGCCGGGCTCCCGACGAGCAGGCCGGCCCGGCCGGCGTCGGAGATCTTCAGCAGCCGCATCGCCTCGACGGCCTCGTCCACCCCGCTGACGGCGACCGCGTCGGCGAGGCCGCCGAGCGCGGCGGCCAACGCGGCCTCGTGGCCCGGCGCGACGGTGAGCAGCCCGGCGAGGCTGCCGAGCAGGCCGGGCACGTCGCCGGCGCGGGCGAGCAGCGCCCCCGCGCCGTCCTTGCGCCGCAGCCCCAGCGCCAGCGCCTCCTCCCGGGCCTTCCAGGTGGCGGCGTCCTTCTCCGCCGCCCGCTCGGCGTCGGACAGCGAGCGCACGGTCGCCTGCGCCCGCTCCTGCGCGGCGACCGCCTCGGCGTGCCGGGCGTCCAGGTCCGCGTTGTCCCGGTCGGCCTCGGTGGACTGGGCAGCGACCGCGTCCAGGTCGGCCTGCGCCTGCTCGGCGCGGCCCAGCGCGTCGGCGTGCGCGACAGCGAGTCGCTCGATCTCCTCGCCGGCGCTGGTGGTGCGGGCGCGGGCCGAGTTGACCTGACCGGTGAGCTTGGCCATCCCCTCCCGCCGGTCGGCGATGGCCTTGGCGGCGGCGACCAGCTCCCGTTCCGCGGCGGCGAGCTGCCGTTCCAGCTCCTGGCGGTGCTCGACCGCCTCGGCCAGCCGGATCTGGTCGTCGGTGAGCGCCGCGCGCAGCTCCTCCTCCTGCTCGCGAACCCGTTCGGCCTCGGCCTCCAGTTGGTCCGGGTCGCGGCCGGGCCGCTCGTCGTCGCCGCTGGCGCTGAGGTGCCGCAGCCGTTCCCGGGCCAACTGCTCGATCGAGCGGAAGCGCTCCTGGAGGGCGGACAGCTTGTACCAGGTGTCCTGTGCGGCGGCGAGCAGCGGCGCGTCCTCCGCGAGGGCGGCCTCCAGCTCGCCGAGCCGGCCCTGCACCTCGACGTGCTCGCCCTCGATCTGCTCGCGCCGCTCGCGCAGCGCGGTCTCGTCGGCGATCTCCCGGTCGAGGGTGGTGCGCAGGGTGGCCAGGTCGTCGGCGAGCAGGCGCAGCCGGGCGTCGCGCAGGTTGGCCTGGATGGCGGCGGCGCGGCGGGCCACCTCGGCCTGCCGGCCCAGCGGCTTGAGCTGGCGGCGCAGCTCGGCGGTGAGGTCGGTGAGGCGGTTGAGGTTGGTCTGCATCGCGTCGAGCTTGCGCAGGGCCTTTTCCTTGCGCTTGCGGTGCTTGAGGACGCCGGCCGCCTCCTCGATGAACGCCCGGCGGTCCTCCGGCTTGGCGTGCAGCATGCCGTCGAGCCGGCCCTGCCCGACGATGATGTGCATCTCCCGGCCGATGCCGGAGTCGGACAGCAGCTCCTGGATGTCGAGCAACCGGCAGGAGTTGCCGTTGATCTCGTACTCGCTCTCACCGGAGCGGAACATCCGGCGGGTGATGGAGACCTCGGTGTACTCGATCGGCAACGCGCCGTCGGTGTTGTCGATGGTGAGGGTGACCTCGGCGCGACCCAGTGGTGCCCGACCGGCGGTGCCGGCGAAGATGACGTCCTCCATCTTGCCGCCGCGAAGGGCCTTGGCGCCCTGCTCGCCGAGGACCCAGGCGATGGCGTCGACGACGTTGGACTTGCCGGAGCCGTTCGGGCCCACCACACAGGTGATCCCGGGCTCCAGCTTCAACGTCGTCGCGGAGGCGAAGGACTTGAACCCCTTCACCGTCAGGCTCTTGAGATACACCTTCTCGATCCTCGTCCGGTGGCCGCCGTACCGTCGCCGGCTCTGGGGACCTGGGTGAACTCGCAGACTAACCCGGTGGTGGAGGCGGGCCGACACGCGACCCGCCCCGGGTCGGGTACGTCGAGGGTGTGAGGCGCGCACGTGCTGTTGTTCTGGCGGCCGCGACAATGGCGAGAGCAGTTCATGATCGGCTTATCCGCCGGTGCGCTATTCGGATGCGGCCGGGACGGTTCCAGCGCGACCGGTCGCAAGATCATAAATCGTCGACCCGAAAAGGATCGGACAGTGTTGCGCGCCGGCACAGACGTGTCGGCGCGCTTTTCTGCGATGCTGCGATTCAGTTTTGTCGACGCGGAGATCAGGTCAGCGCCGGCTCGGCCAGACGGAGCAGATCGTCCGCCTCCGCCGCAGCCGCCGCGAGCCGATCGTTGTCGGCACGCAGACGCGTGATCTCGAACTCCAGTGCCTGCACCCTGGCACGCAGCCGGGTGACCTCGTCGAGCAGACGCCGGTCGGGCGCTGCGCCTACGTGGCCGTAGAGGGCCTTCGCCATGCTGACTCCTTGATATGCGCTGCCGGAAAGGCCGGCCAACGCGCGCCCATTTGTACGCGGCTGTCATTCCAGCTGTATCTGGGCATGACCGGGCGCGACTGGCGACACCTATATATTGAGCCGCAAACCCCTCCTTCGTCAAGTTCTCGCAGGCCGTAGATCATCTCTACGTCGACCTGTCCACTTGTCGGGGGGCTGCCTTCACGGCACGGACACGCTCTGTCCGGACACCTTTACTGTACGCCCGGATTCCCGGAAGTCCGCCCCTTGGCGTCCGACTTCCCCTTAACTCTTCCTTAGCCACGTTGCCGCAGGTCGCGGGCGCGCCGTAGCGTCACCCCGGCCCGCAACCGACCTCTGGAGGCATAGGCGTGTACGGCTGGACCGACCCGATGGACCCGAACGGCGCCCCCCGGCGCGCCGAGCGGCCGACCGACGAGCCGGCCTGGCTGCACGACCGCCCGGAGCCCCGCTCGGCCTACCTGTTCGGCGACGACGCCGATCAGCCCGGCGACGAGTGGCACCCGCAGCCGCCCGCCGACGGCTGGCGGTCGGGCCGGCCGACGGCCGCCGGCTCGGCCGACGCTCCCACCGCCGCCTGGCCGGCCCACCACCCGGGCGGCGACAGCGGCCACTGGGGCGACAGCCACCCGATCGAGAACCCCGCCGGCGACTGGCCCACCGACGGGGGCCCCGCGACCACCGGCGACTGGCCCACCGACCCAGGGACGACCGCGGGTTGGCGCACCGAGGCCGGCACGGCCGGCCGGCCCGGCGAGGGACGGCACCGCTCCCCGCGCCGCTGGCGCAAGCCGATGATGATCGGCGGCGCCGCCGCGGCGGCCACCCTAGTGGTGAGCTTCGGCGTCGGCGCGCTCGCGATGCCCGGTGGTGAGGGCGGGGTCGATCAGCCGACCGCTGTGGACGACACCTTCGCCGCGTCGCAGGCCCCGACCGAACCGCCGGCCATCGACACGCTGGCCGCGCCCTCCCCGTCCGCCGCGCCCAGCTCGGCGCAGCCGAGCCCTTCGCCGAGCAAGGTCGTCAAGCCGACCCCGGCGCAGTCGCGGACCACCGCCGCCTCGCGCCGCGGCGCCGAACGCAGCACCGCGCCGAGCACGACCAGCGGTTCGGGTTCGGGCGGTTCCAGTGGCACCGTCAGCTCCCAGGCCCGCGAGGTGGTGGACCTGGTCAACGCCGAGCGGGCCAAGGCCGGCTGCAAGGCGCTGAGCATCGACGACAAGCTGATGACCGCCGCGCAGAAGCACAGCCAGGACCAGGCCGACCACCAGAACATGTCGCACACCGGCAGCGACGGCAGCAACGCCGGCGTCCGGCTGGACCGGGTCGGCTACGCCTGGCGCACGTACGGCGAGAACGTGGCCTGGAACCAGAAGACCCCGACCTCGGTGATGGACGCCTGGATGAACAGCTCCGGCCACAGGGCCAACATCCTGAACTGCGCGTTCACCGAGATCGGCGTCGGCATCGCCAACAGCAACGGACCGTACTGGACGCAGGTCTTCGCCGCACCGCGCTGACCGCGCGTCGTCCGCGCCCCCGCGCTCGTTTGACCCGGTGAGGTACGTCGGGCCGAGCGTGGGGCCGGCGTACCGGTGAGGGCGGCGACGGGCCGCCCCGGCCCCGGGAGCTGCCGATGCGGATCCGGCCACGGCGACGCGCCGCCGTACGCCCACTGCACCGCGTCGTGTCGGCCGGTGTCGCGCTGCTCCTGGTCGCACCGGCGTACGGGTGCCGCCCGGCACTGACCCCGCCCGGCGCGCCCACCGCGTGGCCGGCCGCGCAGTCCCGCCACTGGCAGTGGCAGTGGCAGCTCACCGGCCCGCTCGACCCGACGGTGCAGGCGGACGTCTTCCTTCTCGACCCGGTGGCCACCACCGCCGCGCAGACCGCCGAGCTGCGCTCCCGGGATCGCCGGCTGATCTGCCAGGTGCACGTCGGGTCGGTCCGCTCCGCCGACCCGGACGCCAGCCGGTTCCCCGATGTCGTCCAGGGCTCGACCGGACCTCGGCCGGAGAGCCGGTGGCTGGACGTCCGGAGTTGGGACGCGCTCGAACCGGTGCTGGCCGACCGGTTGCGGCTGTGCCGGGGCAAGGGCTTCGGCGCTGTCGCGTTCGCCGACGCCGACGGGTATGCGTTCCGCACCGGCTTCCCACTCGACTTCGACGACCAACTGCTGTTCAACCGCCGGCTGGCCGAGTTGGCCCGCTCGCTCAGCCTCTCCCCCGGGCTGGTCAACGACGTGCCGCAGCTCGCCGCACTGGCCCCGGACTTCGACTTCGTGGTCAACGAGGAGTGCGTGCGGCTGGCCCAGTGCGCCAAGCTG
This sequence comes from Micromonospora sp. WMMD961, assembly GCF_029626145.1. NCBI lineage: Bacteria > Bacillati > Actinomycetota > Actinomycetes > Micromonosporales > Micromonosporaceae > Micromonospora > Micromonospora sp. WMMD961. The sequence goes on along the minus strand of NZ_JARUBJ010000002.1, from coordinate 1,752,622 downwards.
CTGCCGTTCGCCGACGCCGGCAAGCCGGTCTTCCACGTGGAGTACGCCGGCTCGACCGACGACTTCTGTGTGACCACCGTCGGCTACGGCTTCGCGTCGATCCGGAAGGACCGCGCGTTGGACGCGTCCCGGGAGGCCTGCCCGCTGCCCTGAGCTTGAACTGGTGTCGGGCCGGGTCGCGGTCGCGACCCGGCCCGACGGCTCTCGACGTCAGGGCACCGGCACCAACTCCGGGGTGGGAGCCGGAGGATCGGCCGGCGCGGGCTCCGGGCGAGGGCGCAGGAAGCGCGGGGCCCACCAGTTGGCGTCCCCCAACATGGTCATCAGCGCCGGCAACACCACTCCCCGGATGATCGTGGCGTCCAGCAGGATCGCCGCCGCGAGGCCGATGCCGAGCTGTTTCATGTCGATCGTGCTCAGCGTGGCGAAGATCGAGAAGACCCCGACCATCACGATCGCCGCGCTGGTCACGACGCCGGCCGACGAGGTGATCCCGTAGGACACGGCGTCGCGGTTGGGCATGCCGGACCGGATCCCCTCGCGGATCCGGCTGACCACGAAGACGTGGTAGTCCATCGACAGGCCGAAGAGCACCACGAAGAGGAACAGCGGCAACCAGGACACGATGGCACCCATCGACGTGAAACCGAGCAACCCCTCGGCCCACTCGCCCTGGAAGACCAGCACCAGCAGCCCGTACGCGGCACCGGCGGAGAGCAGGTTCAGTGCGATCGAGCTCGCCGCGACCACCACCGACCGGAAGGTGAACACCATGACCAGGAAGGTCAGCACCAGCACGAAGCCCATGACCAACGGCAACTTGTCCCGCACGTGGGCCGCGTAGTCCTCGCTGTCGGCGACGCTGCCGCCGACCGCGTACTCGATGCCAGGGATGCCCCGCAACCCGGCCGGGACCAGGTCCTCGCGCAGCTTCTCCAGCGACTGCACCGACCGGTCGTCCCGGCTGGCGTACGGGGTGGCGACGTCCAGCACCGACACCCGCCGGTCGGCCGACACCTCGATCTTCGGGCCGTCCGCCTCGACCGGGGCGAACAGCGGGTCGCCGGCCGCCCGGGTGGACAGGTCGGTGAGGGCGGTGCGTACCCGGTCGGCCTGGTCGGCCGGCGCCCGCACGGCCACCACGTGATTGGTGCCGGTGCTCGGGAACGCGGCGGTGAGCCGGTCGTACGCCTGCATCGCCGGCGTGGTGCGGGGCAGGTCCTCCATGCCGGGGAACTTCAGCTTCATGCCGAGCGCCGGCGCGGCCAGCGCGAGCAGCAGTCCGACCGAGATGACCAGCGTCACCACCGGCGCGCGCAGCGCCGGCCGGAGCACAGCGGGCCAGAGCCGGGGCGCACGGGGCTGACCGTGGCGGCCGGTGCGCGGCGCGGTCAGCCGCCAGAGCAGCGGCACCCGGGGCCGGTCGACCCAACGGCCGAGCCGGGCCAGCAGGGCCGGCAGCACGGTCAGTGAGCCGGTCACCGCGACGGCGACCACCAGGATCGAGCCGACCGCAAGGGACGAGAAGACCACGTCACCGGCGAGCAGCAACCCGGCCATCGAGATCATCACCGCGAGGCCGGAGACCACCACCGCGTGACCGGACGTCTCCGCCGCGATCTCCACGGCGTCGAGGCCGGAGCGGCCCTTGGCACGTTCCTCCCGCTCCCGGCGGATGTAGAACAACGAGTAGTCGACACCGACCGCCATGCCGATCAGAAGGATCACCGGGGCCGTGGTGTCCGTCGCCGGCACCAGGTGCGAGGCGAGGGTGGACAGACCCATCGCGGCGGCGACCGACGAGAGCGCCAACAGCACCGGTACGCTGGCCGCGATCAGCGCCCCGAACGCGATGATCAGGATCGCCAGGGTGACCGGCAGGCTGAGCAGTTCGGCCCGTTTGAAGTCCTTGCCCAGGGTGTCGTCGAGGGCCTGGCCGATCGACGGCCCGCCGACCTGCTCCACGCGCACCTGCGGATGTGCGGCCTGCACGGAGGCGGTGGCGTCGCGCAACGGCTGCACCCGCTCCGAGGCCGTCTCCGGGTCACCGGACATGGTGATCGGAACCAGCAGCGCCGAGCCGTCCCGGGCCGTGACCGGCTGACCCACCGCGGCCACCCCGACGACCGTACGCAGCCGGGCCGCCGCGTCGTCGGCGGCTGCCGTGGCCGCGGCCTGGTCCAGCGCACCGCCCCGAGAGGTGATCAGGACGTTGTCCACGGCCGGGTCGTCGAAGTTGGCGCCGTCCACGATCAAGCCGGCCCGCCCCGCCTCACCGATGGCCTGGTCACCGCTGGTGGCCTCGTTGAGACCGGCGGCGTTGCCGCCGACGAAGCACACCGCCACGAACACCGCCCACAACGCGATCGCGCGCCACGGATGCTCGGCGCTCCACCGCGCCAGCCGCACCGTCACCGGTCTTCCCCGCATCTCGGATCCCCCTGTCACGTCAGCCCCCCAGTCATCGGTGCTGACGCTAGGGGCGTGACGAGGCGGTCACATCGGGGATCGGCCCCGGCCCATCCCGGAAACCCTGAATGGACCGGCGGGGGGCGGTGCGGTGGGCATCAGCCCACGAATCGGACGTACGCCGGGGTCCAGCCCGGAGCGGCCCGCCGCGACCCGCCGACGCCGCCCCGGAGTCGACTCCGGGTCATCCCCGAAGCGGACCCCGGGGTCGCGGCTGGCAGCGCGGGCAGCTGTACGAGGACCGGTTCATGAACGCCTCGCGACGGATCGGCGCGCCGCACCGACGGCACGGCTCGCCCTCGCGGCCGTACGCGTTCAGCGCCCGGTCGAAGTAGCCGCTCTCCCCGTTGACGTTGACGTAGAGGGCGTCGAAGCTGGTGCCGCCCTCCCTGATCGCCTCGCCGAGCACGTCGCGGACATGGCCGAGCAGGCGCAGCGCGGCCGGACCGGTCAACGCGTCGGTGGGTCGGCCACCATGCAGCCGGGCACGCCAGAGCGCCTCGTCGGCGTAGATGTTGCCCACCCCGGAAATCAGGGTCTGGTCGAGCAGGGCCCGCTTCACCTCGGTGTGCCGTCGGCGCAACGCGGCGACGAACCCCGCGTCGGAGAACTCCGGGTCGATCGGGTCACGGGCGATGTGTGCGATCTCGTCGGGCAACTCCGCACCGCCCTCGCTCACCGAAAGCCCGCCGAACGTGCGTTGGTCGACGAAACGCAGCTCCGGCCCGTCATCGGCGAATCGGAACCGGACCCGCAGATGGGTCTCGTCGGTGGTGCCGCTTGGCTGGAGCAGCATCTGACCGGACATGCCGAGGTGGCCGATGATCGCGTCGCCGCTGTCCAGTGGCAGCCACAGGTACTTACCGCGACGGCGGGCGTCGAGCACCGTCCGGCCGGCGAGCACGTCGGCGAAGTGCACGTCACCGGGAACGTGCCGGCGGACCGCACGTGGGTGGCGGACCTCGACCGAGACGATCCGGCGGCCGACGACCCACTCGGCCAGCCCCTGCCGGACGGTCTCGACCTCGGGCAGCTCAGGCACGCCGCAACCCCGTCTCGTGGTCGTCGGCACCCCCGGCCGGCAGAGCCTGCGCCAGGTGGTCGGCCTGCTCGGCCTCGGCCGCGCGGTCGGCGCGTTCCAGCGTCCCGACCGACTCGTCGGAGTCGGCTGAGCCGCCCCGGTCGATCGGCTGACCCTGGCTGTGCTGGCCGACCGCGCCGTTCTGGGCGGCACCGCCGTTCTGGCCTACCGCGCCGTTCTGGGGGGCACCGCCGTCCTGGCCGTTCTGTTCGGCGAGCGTCCGCCAGGCCGCCTCGGCGGCGCGCTGCTCGGCCTCCTTCTTGCTGCGCCCCTCGGCACCGCCGTACCGGTTGCCGGCCACCACCACCCACGCGGTGAACGTCTTGAGATGGTCCGGACCGGTGCCCTCGATCCGGTACTCCGGAACGCCGAGCCCGAGCGCCGCCGTCAGCTCCTGCAGGCTGGTCTTCCAGTCCAGGGCGGCGCCCCGCCCGGCCGACTCGGCCATCAACGGGTCGAAGAGTCGATGGATGACGATGCCCGTGGTGTCCAGCCCGTACTGGAGGTAGATCGCACCGAGCAGGGCCTCCAGCGTGTCGGCCAGGATGCTTGCCTTGTCCCGACCGCCGGTGGTCTCCTCGCCCTTGCCGAGCAGCAGGTACGCGCCAAGGCCGTCCGGGCCCAGACCACGGGCCACGTCGGCGAGCGCCCTCATGTTGACCACGCTGGCGCGCAACTTGGCCAGCTGGCCCTCGGGGAGGTCCGGGTGGTTGTGGAACAGCGCCGTGGTGATCACCACGCCGAGCACCGAGTCGCCGAGGAACTCCAGCCGCTCGTTGGTGGGCAGCCCACCGTTCTCGTACGCGTACGAGCGATGGGTCAGCGCGCGCTGGAGCAACTCGGGTTCGAGGCTCACGCCGAAGGCGGCTTCCAGGTGACCGACGGACGCCCGCCGCCTCTTGTCGTTGCTCATGATGTGCGTACCTCGGTGTCGGTGGAACGGTTGGTGCGATCCGTCGCGGCGTCGCCGTCGAGCAACGCGGAGACCAGATCGGTGGCGCGCCGCCGCCACAGGTGGGCGGCGAGGGCGATGCCGGAGGCGACGTCGGCGACGCGCGCGGAACCGTGGCAGACGACCACCGTCCCCGCCACGCCCAGCAGGGCGGCAGCGCGGGGGGCGCCCCCCTCGGCCGGAGGGCCGCCGGCCATGGCGTACGCGCCCTCGATGGCCTTGAGCAGCACGTTACCGGTGAAGCCGTCGGTGACGACCACATCGGCGCGCGCGCCGAGGGTCACGTCGTACCCCTCGACCAGGCCGACGTAGCGCGCCCCACCCGGGAGCGGTTCGACGGCGAGCAACGGGTCGGTGGCCCGGCGGACCCGGTCGCCCTTGCCGGCCTCGGTGCCGACCGACAGCAGACCGACCCGGGGCGCGGCGATCGAGTGGGCGACCGCGGCGTACGCGGCGCCGAGCACGGCGTGGCGGGCGAGAGTGGCCGGGCGGGGCTCCAGGGAGCCGCCGACGTCGAGCAGGACGACCGGCCCGGCCACGGCGGGCAGGGTGGCGACCAGGGCGGGTTGGCGGATCTCCGGCCAGCGGCCGAGGCCGAGAACGGCAGCGGTGACGGTGGCACCGGTGGCACCGGCGGACACCAGGGCGTCGGCGGTGCCGTCGCGGACGGCGGTGACCGCGGCGCGGACGGTGCTCTCCGCACGGGCGGCACTGGGGTGGTCGGCCATGCCGACGACGTCGCGGACGGGCCGCACCGCGATCCGGACGCGCTGCGCCGGATCGAGGGCAGCGATCAACTCGTCGGCGACCTCGGCCGGGCCGACGAGGAGCAGGTGCAGGTCAGGGTCGGCGCGCATGGCCCGCAGAGCGCCGTCAACCACGACGGCGGGAGCGTCGTCCCCGCCGAGGAGGTCAACGGCGATCCGCGCGGTGCCCGGCTCCACGGGAACGCCGGCCGGAGTCGGCCGGGCGTCGGAGGGAGCCGGGGCACCGGGCGAATGCCAGGATGCGTGCGCCGCCCGACCTGAGGTCGGGGGCGTCACTGGGCGTCCAGGTCAGACCTCGAGAACCTGGCGGCCGTTGTAGGTGCCGCAGACGGAGCAGGCGGCGTGCGGCAGCTTCGGGGACTTGCACTGCGGGCACGCAACGGTCGCGACCACGGTCGCCTTCCAGTTCGCCCGGCGGGACCGGGTGTTGCTGCGCGACATCTTGCGCTTCGGGACGGCCACGGTTCTTACTCCTCTGTAACGGTCAGTTGCGACAGGCCCGCCCAACGCGGGTCGATCTGCTGGTGACTGTGGTCGGCCGGCAGATCGTCCCAGTGCGCCCCGCATTCAGGGCACAGTCCTGGGCAGTCCTCCCGGCAGAGCGGGTTGGTCGGCAGCGTGAGCACCAACGCGTCCCGCAGCGCCGGCTCCAGGTCGATCAGATCGCCCTGCATCCGGCCCACCTCGTCCTCGTCGGTCGTGGCGTCCGTGGTGCTGTCCTCGTACGCGTACAGCTCCTGGATCGTCACGCCCATCGAGTCGTTGATCTCGCGCAGGCAACGGCCGCACTCGCCCTTGACGGGACCGGTGATGGTCCCGGAGACGAGCACGCCCTCGGACACCGACTGCAACCTCAGATCGAGGTCGAGGTCCGCGCCCTCCGGCACGCCGATCAACTCCACACCGAGGTCCGCCGGTGCCGGCACGACCCGCTGGACCTCACGCAACGCACCAGGGCGGCGCGGCAGGTCCCTCGTGTCGAGGACCAGCGGCGACCTGGGGTTGAGTGTCGATGGCGAGTGCTTGGGCATAGTTAGACTCCGGCCGGTGAGAGGCCGACAAAAAAGGTTACCTGGACGACCGCCGGACCGTCGAACCGGGGGCGACGCCTGCGGCGAGAATGTCGGCTGGTGAGGTGCCGCTCAGAAGGGTAGCGGGCGTTCCGCCTCGTCCCCAGCGAAGGTTCCGATCTCGCGCAGGGCGTGCATCTTGTCCCGGCCGCGCTCTATCGAGGCCAGCGCCCGGGTGAGGAACTGTTCGAAGTTGGCCAGCGCGGTGTCGACGTAGTCGTCGACCTCCTCCCGCAGGCGCTGCGCCTCGGCCCGGGCCTCGGCGATGATCCGGGCACCCTCGTGCTCGGCGGACACGGTGATCTCGTTCACCGAGACCAGGCGGGCGTGTTCTGCCTCACCCTCGCTGATGATCCGGTCCGCCTCCCGCTTGCCGGCCTCCATGATCTTGTCCCGCTCCTCCAGGAGCGCGGCGGCGCGACGCAGGTCGGCGGGGAGGTCGGCACGTATCTCGTCGAGGGCCGCGATCGTCTCGCCCCGGTCGACCATGCAGTTGTTGCGCGACATCGGGACGGAGCGGGCCTGCTCCACCATGGCGATCAGTTCGTCGATGCGATCGAGCGGGTCCACCGGTACCTCACTCCTGTCGTTCTGCGGCCGACCTCCATGATGCGGGCTACGGCCGTTCCCCGCGCCACCAATCATGGCGTGCCCGCCCCACCCGCGCCCCATCCGCCCCTACCCGGCGCGTCGCGACATCGTCACCCGGCGCCCACCGTGCCCGCACTCTTGCCTCGATTTCTCGCAAAAGGGGCGTCCCGCCTGCCGGGGCCGGTGCGATCGCCGGCACCGGGTGGATCAGGTACGGGGGCCGAGACGGGCCTGGAGAGCCTTACGGACCGGGTCGGGGACATGGGCGGAGATGTCGCCACCCCACTTGGCCACGTCCTTGACCAGGCTCGACGAGAGGAACGAGTAGAGCGGGTTGGTCGGCATGAAGAGCGTCTCGACACCCGCCAGCCCGATGTTCATCTGGGCCATCTGCAACTCGTAGTCGAAGTCGCTGACCGCACGCAGGCCCTTGATCAGCACACTCGCCTGCTGGGCCCGGCAGAAGTCGACCAGCAGCCCGCGGAACGACTCGACCCGCACGTTCCCGTACGACGAGGTCACCTCGCGGAGCATGTCGATCCGCTCCTCGACGGTGAACAGACCACTCTTCGACTGGTTCACCAGCACACCGACGATCACCTCGTCGAAGAGCCGGCTGGCCCGCCCGATGATGTCGAGGTGTCCGTTGGTGACCGGATCGAACGAACCGGGGCACACCGCACGTCTCATGATCGGCGACCGTACCAAAGTGTGGTCTCGCCGTAACGGCGACTACGGTCCGAGGTGATCCCGTCCACCCAGTCGAACTGCCTGGTGCGACTGGACCGCTCCACCACCACCAGCGCGTCGGGTGCCAGCCAGTCGCCGCCGACGAGCGCGGCCAACAGCGCGGTGATCTCCTCGTCCGGCACCGCGTAGGGCGGGTCGGCGAAGACCACGTCGTACGGGCCGCCCTCCGGGCCCGTGGCCAGCACCGTCGCCACCTTGCCGGCGACCAGTCGGGCAGCCGAGCCGACGCCCAGGGTCGCGACGTTCTCCCGGATCACGCGGGCCGCCCGTTGGTCGGACTCGACGAGCAGCACGTGCCGGGCACCTCGGGAGAGCGCCTCCAGCCCGACCGCGCCGGAACCGGCGTACAGGTCGGCGAAGCGGGCACCGTCGAGGTCGACCTCGGCCTCGACGGCGCTGAACAGCGCCTCCCGAACCCGGTCGGACGTGGGCCTGGTGCCAGCACCGGGAGGCGCGGCGATCCGCCGGCCACCGAGTGTGCCGGCCACGATCCGGGTCACCGTCTGCACCTGCTCATGCCCGCGACGCTACGCGACCCGTCGGGCCGACCGACCGACACGGTCGGTACCGCCACGACGATCACGTGATCACTTCTCGTATATCAATGATCTCAACTTCATAACATCCGTCTTAGCAAATCCTGAGCGCTGTCTCACGACCGACGATCTCGCTAGGGTCTGCCGGGTGCCGGCGGCAACCCACCGGCCCGCGGTACGGGAGGGCGCCTCTCCGATCGGACGTGCAGCGACCGTCCACTGTCACTCCCGTGCCACACCCCTGACGCTTCAGCACTCCAGGAGTACCCGTGATCCGTCCCAAGCTGTCGCTACAGCGACCGCTGGCCATCCTGGGAGCCGCCCTCATCGGCCTCACCGGGGCAGTCGCGGTGGCCGGCCCGGCCAGCGCGCACCACACCACGATCACCGCAGTAGCCGACTGTGACCGGCTCACCGGCGAGCGCGTGATCACGTGGACGGTGGAGAACAGCGAGCGCGACAAGGCCGTCACCCTCAAGAAGGTGACCGCGGAACCGTCGACCGAGGTCACCGTGCCGGTCGAGGGCTCCAACGCGGTCCCGCTGAAGGGCTCCGTCATCCCCAAGGGCGGCAGCGTCGTGGCCGTCCAGCGAGTGCCGGGCGACACCGCCACCGCCAAGCTCACCGTCTTCGGCAAGTGGAAGAAGAACGGTCAGGAAGCCACCAACAACGGCAGCATCAACCTGGCCGCCGACAGTTCCTGCGCGCCGGCTCCGAAGTGCGTCGACGTCGACAAGGCGAAGTACAGCCACACCTTCGACGGCCCGAAGGGCACCGCCACCGTCAAGCTCGACGGTGACCTGCCGCTCTGCGGCGAGGGCAAGCAGTGGTTCACGCTGGTGTCGTACTTCGCGCCCCGGCCGCAGTTCGCCACCCCGCAGTACGTCTACGGCACGCCGGACAGCAACTGGATCGGCGGCACCCAGACCGAGATCACGCTGAACGTGGAGATCCCGGACTGCCACACCCAGGTCGACCTGATCTGGGGCGGCAAGGACCAGGTCATCGACGAGCTGGTTGACGGCGGCAAGCGCTACGACAACAAGAAGCTCGGCTCCCAGGGCGCCCCGGGCAACCGGTCGAAGGGCCCGCAGGGCTGGTACAACGGCGGCAGCAAGAGCTGCACCACGCCGGCCTCGACCTTCGCGTCCAACTGCGACGGTTCGGTCGCCGTGTCGCTCAGCAACGACGGCAAGATCAGCAAGTACGCGGTCGAGTTCGAGGTGAAGGCCGAGAACGGCTTCTCCAAGAAGGTCTCCGTCGCCGCCGGTAAGGCCGACACCAGCGTCGTCGTGCCCGCCGCGGACGCCGGCAAGATCGAGGTGCTGGTCGACGGCAAGGTGGTCGAGAACGGGACGTACTCGTGGCAGCGCCCCGAGGACTGCCCGCTGCCGGCCGTCACCACCAAGGCCGACTGCAAGGACTTCGCCCTCACCGTGACCAACCCCGAGGGTGGCCTCCCGGTCAAGGCGACGTTCACCTACGGCGACAAGAACGAGACCCGTACGGTCGCGGCCGGCAAGTCGGAGACCGTGACCTTCCCGGCCGGCAAGGCCGAGACGGCGCTCGTCGCGCTGCCTGACCTCGACCTGGAGATGGAAGCGGTCTACACGCCGGAGGGCAACTGCGGCGGCGGTGGCGCCGGCGGCGAGGAGCCGGGCCTCCCGGTCACCGGTGCGGCGGCGGGCGGCATCGCCGCCGGCGCGATCGCGCTGCTGATCGCGGGCGCGGTGCTCTTCGTCATCGCTCGGCGTCGTCGGGTGACCTTCACCGCCTGAGACACCCCGCTCTGACAACTGAGGGCGCGTCGACCATCCGGTCGGCGCGCCCTTCGTCATGCAGTCGGTCGGCTGCCGATGCCCCGGCAGGTCAGGCGGTCTCAGCCCTTCTCCAGGTACTCCGCGCGGTCCTCGTCCACCAGGGCGGCAACCGAGGCGGCCAGCGCCGGGTTGCGGGTCAGCTCCGGGTCGTCCTCGATCAGGGTGATCGCCTCGGCGCGGGCGTCGCGGATCAGCTCGGCGTCCCGCCGCAACGAGAGCAGCCGCAGGTGCGACCGGTGACCGGACTGGGTGGCACCCAGCACGTCACCCTCGCGGCGCTGCTCGAGATCCAGCTCGGCGAGCTTGAAACCGTCACTCGTGGATGCCACCGCGTCCAGCCGCTCCCGCGCCGACGAGCCCTCGGCCGCCTCGCTGACCAGCAGACAGAGCCCGGCGGCGGCACCCCGGCCGACCCGGCCCCGCAACTGGTGCAGTTGGGAGACACCGAAGCGGTCGGCGTCCAGCACGATCATCACGGTCGCGTTCGGCACGTCCACGCCGACCTCGATCACCGTGGTCGCCACCAGTACGTCCAGGTCACCGGCCGCGAAGGAGCGCATCACCGCGTCCTTCTCGTCGGCCGGCAGGCGACCGTGCAGCACCCCGATCTTCAGCCCGTGCAGCGGGCCCTCGGCCAGCAGCGGGGCCACCTCGGTCACCGCCAGCGGCGGCCGGCGGCCGTTGTCGTCGTCGGGTGGCGGCTCATCCTCCGACGCCGGCCCGTCCCCGATCCGCGGACACACCACGTACGCCTGGTGGCCGGCGGACACCTCCTCGCGCAGCCGACGCCAGGCCCGATCGAGGTAGGCCGGCTTCTCGGCGGCGGGCACCACGTGCGAGGCGATCGGCGACCGCCCCCGGGGCAACTGGGAGAGAGTGGAGACCTCCAGGTCGCCGTAGACGGTCATCGCCACCGTGCGCGGGATCGGGGTGGCCGTCATCACCAGCACGTGCGGCGGCTGGTCGGCCTTGGCTCGCAGGGCGTCGCGTTGCTCCACGCCGAAGCGGTGTTGCTCGTCGACGACCACCAGGCCGAGATCGGCGAAGTCGACCCCCTCGTAGAGCAGGGCGTGGGTGCCGAGCACGATGCCGGCGGCACCGCTGGCGACCTCGCCGAGCGCCCGCCGTCGGGCCGCCGCGCCCAGCGAGCCGGTGACCAGCTCGACCCGGGTGGCCTGGTCTGCCGAACCCAGTTCGCCGGCTCTGCCGAGCGGCCCGAGCAGGTCGAGCATGCCGCGGTGGTGCTGGGCGGCCAGCACCTCGGTGGGCGCCAGCAGCGCGGCCTGGCCGCCCGCGTCGACCACCTGGAGCATCGCCCGCAACGCCACCACCGTCTTGCCGGAGCCCACCTCGCCCTGCAACAGGCGGTGCATCGGGTGCGGTGCGGCCAGATCCTCGGCGATCTCCACGCCGACGTCACGCTGGCCGGCCGTCAGCTCGTACGGCAGACGGGCGTCGAAGGCCTCCAGCAGCCCACCCTGGCGGGCCGGGCGGGGTCGGGCCGGCCAGTCGGCTGCCCGGTGCTTGCGCTGCACCAGGGTCAACTGGACGGCGAACGCCTCGTCCCACTTGAGCCGCCGCCGCGCCCGGTGCAGTGCCTCCTTGCTGGACGGCCGGTGGATCTCCTTCAGCGCGGTGCCCAGCCCGACCAGCTTGCGACTGGCCCGCACGTCGGCGGGCAGCGGGTCGTCCGGCGGGGTGAACGTGTCCAGCACGACCCGTACGCACCGTGCGATCACCCAGGTCGGCAGGGCTGCGGCGGCTGGGTAGACGGGGATCAGCGCGCCGGCGAACTCCTCGATCTCGTCGCTCACCGCCGCCTCGCCGTCCCCACCCTCGCCGAGCAGGACGTACTCCGGGCCGTTGAGCTGTCGTTTGCCCCGGAACTCGGTGACCTTGCCGGCGAACAGCCCCCACCGACCGGGACGCAGCTCCCGCTCACGCCACGCCTGGTTGCCGAAGAACGTCAGCGTCAACACTCCGCCGGAGCCGTCGCCGACGGTCACCTCCAGCAGGTTGCCCCGCCGCTGCCGCATCGGGCGCACGGTGGTGCGCTGCACCTGGGCCAGCACGGTGACCTGCTCGCCGACGTCGAGCGACCGGATGTCGGTGTGCTCGCCGCGCTCGTCGTAGCGACGTGGGAAGTGGTAGACCAGGTCACCCGCTGTGTGCAGGTCGAGGTGCGCGGCCAGCGCCTTGGCTGTCTTGTCCCCGACCAGCTTCTTCAGCGGAGTGTCCACGGTGGCTGGTTCGCTCATTCGATCCCTACCAGGAGCGGATAAAACGGCTGGCCCCCCGGGTACGCGTGCACCTCGACGAACGGCCAGCGACTCGCGACGTGCGCGCGCACGGCGTCGGTGAGCCCGGCCGGGGCGTCCAGACCGGCCAACAGGGTGACCATCTCGCCACCGCCGCCGAGCATCCGGTCGACCACGGCGGAGCAGGTGTCGGTGAGGTCTGTGCCGATCAGGTGCACCTCCCCCTCGACCAGCGCCAGCACGTCGCCGGGCCGACACGGGCCGGCCACGGTCAGCGCCTCCCGGCTGGCGTGACAGACCTCGGCGTAGCGGCAGGCGCCGGCCGCCTCGGCCATCGCGATCACGTCGTCCTCGAAGCGGCGGTCGCCGTCGCGGACGGCGAGGGCGGCGAGCGCCTGCACGGGCGATCGGGTCGGCACCACGCTCACCTTGATGCCGAGTCGGTGGGCCTCGCGGGCCGCCGCGCTGGCCACCGCCTCCGTGTTGGCGTCGTTGGGCAACACCACCACCCGGGCCGCACCGGTGCTACGGACGGCGTCCAGCAACTCACCGGTGGACGGGTTGCCGGGCACCACCGTCGCGCCCTCCGCGGCGAACAGTTCGGCGATGCCACCCCCGGTGGCGACCACCACCGCCGCCCGGCCGGTCGCCAGCGGGCCGGGGGGTGGCTCCGGCTGGTCGGCGAAGCGGGTCACCGAGATCCGGTACGGACGACCGGCGGTCACCCCCGCCTCGACTGCCGCGCCCACGTCGTTGACGTGCACGTGCACGTTCCAGGTGCCCTCCGGCTCCCGCCCGTCACCGACGACGACCAGGGAATCGCCCAACGCGTCGAGCGTCCGCCGCAACCCGGCGACCGCCTCCGCCCGGGCGTCGAGCAGGAACTGCACCTCGTACGCGTACTCCTCGGACCCGGTCTCCCGGGCGACGGTGGCCGCCGGGCGGGCGGAGCGCGGCGTCGGCGCGGGCCGGGCCGCCGTCTCGCCGGTGAGCACCGCGACCAGAGCGTCGAGCAGCACGCAGAGCCCTCGGCCACCGGCGTCGACGACACCCGCGCGGGCCAACGCCGGCAGTTGCTCCGGGGTCCGAGCGAGCGCCTCGGCGGCGGCGCGGGCCGCCGCGCGGGCCACCGCCGGCAGGTCGTCGCTGTCCGCCTGTTCGGCGGCGGTGGCGGCCGCCGCGACCACCGTGAGCAGGGTGCCCTCGACCGGACGGGCGACCGCGGTGTACGCGGCCGCCGTGCCGGAGCGCAGCGCGGAGGCCAACTCCCGGCCGCGCACCGCCGGCACCACGGCCACCTGATCGGCGAACCCGCGCAGGATCTGCGAGAGGATCACCCCGGAGTTGCCCCGCGCGCCGAGCAGCGCGCCCTGCGCCATCAGCCGCAGCGCGTGCCCGTGTGCGGTCGGCCCGCTGTCGGGGAGAGTGTCCAGGTCCATCGCGAGGGCCTGCTGGGCCGAGGTGAGGGTGAGCACCAGGTTGGTGCCGGTGTCGCCGTCGGGGACCGGATAGACGTTGAGCTGGTCGATCTCGCCCTGGTGGCGCTTGAGCGCGGCCAACCCGCTCGCGCACCACCGGCGGACCGTGGCGGCGTCGAGGGTGTCCAGCACGGGCAGAAGCCTACTTGCGCGCCCCGACACGTGGCGGACTCGTCCGGCGTGTCCTCCGCGTCCCGGTCCAGTGGCGACCGCAACGCGGACGAGCCCCTCCGGTAACCTCGCCGCCGGGCCGGCCCACTCTCGGGCGGACGGGCCCGCGACCAGGCGGGAGCCGGAGCACGGCCGAGCGCCGGACCGGGCCGGTTGGCCGGGTCGGCGAGTCATCGGGTAACCTGACCAGGTTGCCCGGGCAGCACCTGCCGGCGACCCCATGAACGTATCAATCCCAGGAGTATCCCGTGGCTAGCGTGTGCGACGTCTGTGGCAAGGGACCGGGCTTCGGCCACAACGTGTCCCACTCGCACCGGCGGACCAACCGCCGCTGGAACCCGAACATCCAGTCGGTGCGTACCCCGGCCGGTGGCGGCAACACCAAGAAGTTGAAGGTCTGCACCTCGTGCATCAAGGCCGGCAAGGTCACCCGCGCCTGACGCGGTAGCACCCACTTCCTCGTACGGCTCAGCCGGCGGACCCTGAGGTCCGCCGGCTCTGTCGTGTTCGCGCCCGGGGGCGCTCGCCGCAGACCCGCAGGTCAGAGGGTGCGGCCGAAGGAGACGCAGCCCTCCGCGTCCTTGTAGAAGCCGAAGTTCGGGATCCGCTCGTATCCGGCGGAGCGGTACATGGCGATCGCCTCGGGCTGCTTGTCTCCGCACTCCAGGACCACCCGCTTGCGGCCCTGCTCGCGCGCCGAGCGCTCGACGGCCGCCAGGACCGTGCGGGCCACGCCCCGCCCTCGCGCCGCCGGTGCCGTGTACATCCGCTTCAGCTCTGCGGTGTCCGGGCCGTGGCTGCGCCAGCCACCGCAGCCGACCGGCTCACCGGCCAGGTAGGCGACCAGGAACGCGCCGTCGGGCGACTCGAACTCGGCCGCGTCCACCGGGGTGTCGTCGCCGGAGCCGCCGTAGCGGGCACCGAGGTCGGCCAGTGCGGCTCGGATCAACTGCTGTGCCACCGGCGCGTCGAACCGCACCGCCCGGATCTCGATCTCACTCACGGTATCCAGGGTACGGCGGCTGCCCGGCTCTACCGGAAGTGGTCCCAGCCGGTCGGGCCGTCGTAGGCCGCGCCGTCGACCGTCACCCCGGCACCGTGCGTGACCACGCCGATGGGCCGCCAGTCCGGCGGCAACGCCACCGCCGGGGGAAAGGTCGCGGCCAGCGCGTGGTCCTCGCCACCGGTCAGGATCCAGGTGTACGGGTCGACGCCGAGCGCCTGCGCGGCGTCGGCCATCTGCCGGGGCACCTCGAACGCGTCCCGGCGGACGTCGATCGCCACCCCGCTCGCCGTCGACACGTGCCCGAGGTCGGCGAGCAGCCCGTCCGACACGTCGATCATCGAGGTGGCGCCGAGCTTGGCGGCCTGCGGACCAGCCGGATAGGGGACCTGTGGCCGGCGGTACGCCTCGACCAGCAGCCGAGGGGTCCGGAAGCCCCGGGTGAGCACGGTCAACCCGGCTGCCGCGTACCCGGTGCGCCCGGCCAGGGCGAGCACGTCCCCCGGACGGGCCCCGGACCGCAGCAGCGGTGGACGCCCTTGCAGGTCGCCCAGCGCGGTGACCGCCACGGTCAGCGTGGGGCTGGAGGACATGTCCCCGCCGACCACGCTCGCGCCGACCGTCGCCGCCTCCGCGGACAGGCCGTCGGCCAACTCCTCCACCCAGCCGGTCTCCAGGTCCGCCGGCATGCAGAGGGCGACCAGCAGGGCCGTCGGCGTCGCGCCCATCGCCGCGATGTCCGCCAGGTTGGCCGCCGCCGCCTTGTGCCCGACGTCGCGGGCCGAGCACCAGTCCCGCCGGAAGTGTCGGCCGTCGACCAGCACGTCGGTGGAGGCTGCCACCCGACCGTCCGGCGCGGTCACCACCGCCGCGTCGTCACCTGGGCCGACGAGTGTCGTCGGCCCGTTCGACAGTCGAGCGGTGATCTTTTCGATCAGCCCGAACTCCCCGATCCCGGACACGCTGACGCCACCGCCGGCGTTCCGCCCGTGCCGCCCGGCCCCGCCGTGCTCGCTCACCGCTGCTCCTTGACCACCGATAGGGATCAGACCTGGTCCGTAAGGTAGTTTCACCCTTCGGGCCGCTCCCGAGCGGCGACGGACGGAGGTCGAGTCGTGGTACAGGCGTACATCCTCATCCAGACCGAGGTCGGCCGCGCACGCGACGTGGCGGGTCTCATCGCGGACATTGCCGGCGTCGTGCGCGTCGACGCCGTCACCGGGCCGTACGACGTGGTCGTTCTCACCGAGGCGAACACCGTCGACGAGCTCGGCAAACTCATCGTCAGCAAGGTGCAGATGGTGCCCGGCATCACCCGCACCCTCACGTGTTCGGTGGTGCGGCTGTAAGTGGACGAGATGACGACCTCCTCCTCTGCTCTGGACGACGACGGGACGCGCGAGCCGGCTGACGGTAACCGCGACCCGGCCGCCCCGGCCGCCGCCGCGCCGGCCGGTCGGGACCGGACCATTCGCGGCGCCGCCCTGCTGGCCACGTTGATCGCGCTGCCGATCACGTTGTTGGTGGCCGTGCTGGCCTTCACCAAGCTCGCCCCGGACACGCCGGCCGCCGCGCCGAGCCCGTCCGCCACCACCGCCCGGGTGCAGTCCACCACCCCGGTGCAGATGGCCGCCCCGGCGCTGGCCGCTCGCCCGGCCACCGTCTGCCGGGCGCTGCTCTCCCAACTACCGGCGAGCATCCGCGACCTGGCCCAGCGGCCGGTGACCGCCGGCCCCGAGCAGAACGCCGCGTACGGCGACCCCGCGCTCACCGTGGCCTGCGGTGGCACCGAGCCGACGTTCCCCAGCACCGACGAGGTCTGGACGGTCAACGGGGTCTGCTGGCACCTGGCCGAGGAGTCCGACGCGGCGGTGCTCAACACCGTCGACCGGGAGACGCTGATCAGCGTGCGGGTCCCACGCTCGTACGAGCAGCCGTTGCAGTGGGTGCCGACCATCTCCAGCACGATCGTGGCGACCATGCCGTCCGGCGGCGCCATCCCGTCCGGCTGCCAGCGCTGAGCGGGCATCCCGTCCGGCTGCGGGCGCTGAACGGGCCCCGCACCGGCTGACATGCGCGGGCGGGGCCGGGTGGCTCAGTGCAGGCCGACGCCGCGCCGCTGGGCGGTGCGGATCAGCCGGTTGACCAGCTTCGGATATTCCAGGCCGGCGGCCGCCCACATCCGCGGGAACATCGACGTCGGGGTGAACCCGGGCATCGTGTTGACCTCGTTGAGGTAGACGTCCAGCTCGGGCGTGACGAAGAAGTCCGCCCGGGCCAGGCCCGCGCAGTCCAGCGCGGTGAACGCGCGGACCGCGTACTCCTGCACCTGACGGGTCACCCGCTCCGGCAGGTTGGCCGGGATGTCGTACTCACAGGAGTCGTCGAGGTACTTTGCCTCGAAGTCGTAGAAGTCGTGGTCGGCGACGACCCGCACCTCGGCCAGCACGGACGCCTCCGGCGCGCCGCCGGCTTCGCCCTCCAGCACGCCGCACTCGACCTCACGGCCGACGATCGCGGCCTCGATGATGACCTTCGGGTCGAACTTCCGGGCGGCGGCGACCGCGTCGTCCAACTGCGCCCAGTCGCTGACCTTGCTGACGCCGAACGACGACCCGGCCCGCGACGGCTTGACGAAGACCGGCAGGCCCAGCCGCTCCTTGTCCTGCTCGCTGAGCGTCATCCCGTTGCGCAGCACGGCGTACGCGCCGACCGGGATGCCCTCGACGGCACAGAGTTTCTTGGTGAACTCCTTGTCCATCGCGGCGGCGGAGGCGAACACGTTCGCCCCGACGTAGGGGATCCCGGCCATCTCCAGCATTCCCTGGATGGTGCCGTCCTCGCCGTACGCGCCGTGCAGCACCGGGAAGACCACGTCCACGTCGGCCAGCACCCGCGGACCCTCGGTCGGGTCGAGCACCATCAGCCCGTTGCCGGTGGGGTCGGCGCGCAGCACGATGTCGTCGCCGGAATCGGAGGTGATCTCCGGCAGCTGACGGGCGTTGATCGCGAGCTGGGCGGGATCTCCGTTGGTCAGCACCCACTGGCCGGCCCGGGTGATGCCGACGGGCACCACCTCGAACTCGTCCGGGTCGAGCGCGCCGAACACGCTGCCGGCGCTGACGCAGGAGATGCCGTGCTCCGGGCTGCGGCCGCCGAAGACGATCGCCACGCGGGTCTTGCCTGGGGTGGTCACTCCGGTCACCTCTTCGTACGCGACTGCGGCTGGTCGTGCTCGCCGGTGGCGCTCACCCGGTTGACCTTACTGTGCGTGGCGACGGGGCGAGGCGATACCCGGCGAGCCGCAGCACGACACGGCAATCGGTCAACAGAGGATATACGGTGCGTGACGGCGCAGTGGCGGTCTCGTAGGCCGGTGACCTGGGCCTATTCAGTCCCGGGAATGCCGGCGACCAACCGCTATCACCTTCACCCGCTGCCGGCCGGCCCGCACCATGCCCAGCGCCATGAACGCTCCCGCGATCCGGTCGGCGGCCTCGCGACTGCTGGCGCCGACCACCTGCCGGCGCCGCTCCGGCGCGACCCGCTCGTTGCGCTCGATGCCCTCGACCGGGCGCACGTCGGTGAGCACCACGAGGAAGCGGGTCATCGAAGGCCGCCCGCGTCCACGGCGGGGGGCTCCGGACAGGTTCCCACGTCGTCTCCTTCCGGCGGGCCGGGATGGTGGGGCGGCACGCGACGATCGGGTACGGGGGAGAAACCCGATCGCCGCGCGCCCCATCCCCTCCGGTCGCTCACCACCACCGTCGCCACGACAACCGGCGGTGAGGACGCGATAACAGATTGACACGTGTACAGCCGTGAATGCAACTCTCATCGACGTTCTCTCATGCAGACGTTCCCGCAAATGTGTGCGACCATCGATGCATGGCCCCCAAGACCGCCCGTGCCCGCCGGCTCGGCATCGCCCTGCGCCATCACCGGGAAGCCGCCGGCCTGACGCTGGAAACCGCGGCAGATGAGATCAACAGCACCCGCAGCACCCTCTCCCGCTACGAGAACGCCCAGACCCTCATCACCCCGGCCACCGTGCGCGCCCTGCTCACGTCGTACGGGGTGAGTGCCGAGGAGGTGGCCGCGGCGGTGCTGCTCGCCAAGGACGCCCGCAAGCCGGGCTGGTGGGTGTCCTACTCATACCTGCTGGATCCGCGCACCATCGACTTCATCGCGCTGGAGGCCGAGGCGACCGCCATCGCCAACTTCGAGCCCTCGGTGGTGCCCGGCCTGCTACAGACCCCGGACTACGTCCGTGGCGTGATGCGCGGCGGGCCGCACACCCTCGGCGACGACCTGGTGGAGCAACGGGTCAAGATCCGGCTGGACCGTCAACAACGGCTCACCGGCGACAACCCGCCGATCTTCGACGCGATCATCGACGAGGGCGCGTTGCTACGCCCGGTCGGCGACCAGTCGGTGATGAACGGGCAACTGCGACACCTGGTGAAGATGGCCGAACTACCGAACATCAGCGTCCAGGTCATTCCGCTCTCCGCCGGTTACCACCGGGGCACGCGGGGCTCGCTGCACATTCTCGAGTTCGCCGACCCGGAGGATCCGATCATCGCCTCGGTGGAGACCGTCGCAGGTCAGATGATCCTGGACCGGGCCGGCGAGACGCGTACCTGCACCAAGATCATGGAGCATCTCCGGAGCGTGGCGCTCAGTCCGGCGGACAGCCGCGAGATGCTCCTGTCAGTCCTGAAGGGACGGTAGGACCGATGACACCGACAATCACAGCGGCCTTGGCCGTAGCGGCGTGGCGCAAGAGCAGCCGCAGCGGCGATGAGGGCGCCTGCGTCGAGGTTGCCGCGCTGCCACGACTGGTGGCCGTCCGCGACTCCAAGGACCCGGCCGGCCCGGCCCTGCTGTTCGCAACGGCCGCGTGGACGGCCTTCGCCCAGGCACCACCGCGCCCCTGACCAGACCTGCACACACCGCCCACCGGACCGGACACACCACCTGCCGACCGCCTGCCGTGCCGCCCGCCCGGGCGCCCGGCGGGTGGAAACGGGCGAGCTCAGGCAACCAACGGACGGGGTTCCGGGGCAGCGCGTAGCCTCTCCAGGGCGGCGATCGCCACGCCCCGGGCACCGGCCATGTCCCGGTCCGGCACCAGCGCGAAGGTGGCCACGGCCGCCTGCTCCTCGCGGAGCACGGTGTGCTCGCGGACCGTCGCGAGGAACCAGTCGCGGAACTCCGGCGCCGCCTCGACCACCCCACCACCGACGAAGTACGCGTGCGGGTCGGTGAAGTTCGCCGCCACGGTGAACAGTCGTCCCAGCGCCATCGCCTGTTGGGTGAACAGGTCCCGCGCGAGGGCATCCCCCCGTTCGCCGTACCCGCGCACCAGCTTGGCGGCCCGGGCCGCCGGTTCGCCGGCGAGCGGGTGGTCCGGGTACCGGGTCAGCCAGTACGGCAGCAGGTTGCGCTCGATGCCGGTCAGCGAGGCAACGCTCTCGACGTCACCGGTGAAGCCGCAGGCACAGGTGGGCTCCGGCTGACCCGGGCCGAGCAGCCCGGTCAGCGGGATGTGCACGTGACCGAGCTCCCCGGCCATGCCGGCCGCACCGGCGATCACCCGACCACTTTCGACCACACCACCGCCGAGGCCGGTGCCGACGATCGCGGCGACCGACGAGCGGTTCATCGCGTCAGCGCCGAAGTGCACGTGGTGGGCGTAGAGGGCCGCCGCGTTGCCGTCGTTGTGGTAGACCACCGGCAGGCCGAGCCGTCGTTCCAGTGCTCCTCGCACGTCGAAGCCCCGCCACGCCGGCTGGGAGAAGTTGGTCGAACCCCGGGACGAGATGACGCCGTCGGCGCTGGCCGGGCCGGGAGTGTCCAGCCCGACCGCCTGGACCAGTTCGCGCGGCACTCCGGTCTGCGCCAGGGCTCCGTCCAGCGCCCGGGCCAGTGCCTCGATGGCGGCGTCCGGCCCGGCCTGCACCTCGCTGGGGATCTCCAGCAACCCGTCCACCAGGAACCGGCCGTCCACCGTCAGCACGGTGGCGTTGTTGCTCGTGCCGCCGTTGTCCAAGCCGACGACCACCGGCACCCCTGCGCTGCCCACCGAAACCGCCTCTCGCCGTCGTGAGTGTGAGCCGAGGCTAGTGCCAAGCCCTCTCCCCCGCCACGCGCGGCCACCCCGCCCCAGCCCTCCCCCGTCGATCATGGAGTTGTGGTGGGGGACAAACCACGTGATGCACCACCAACCGGGCACCATTACTCCATGATCGACAGGTTCGGGCAGGGCGGGGGCGGGGTGGGGTGGGGGCGGGGTGGGGGTGGGGGTGGGGGTGGGGTGGGGTGGGGTTAGGTTGGGCGTTGGGCTACGACTGCGGTGGCGTCCAGGTCCTCGTCCTGTCGCACGGTGGGGACCAGGCCGGCGGCGCTGAACGCGTCGCAGAGCACCGGCACCTGGGTGGTGCCGGCCTCGACCACCAGGTGTCCACCGGGGGTCAGCCAGTGCGCGGCGTCGACGCCCACCCGGCGCAGCACCGAGAGCCCGTCCGGCCCGCCGTCGAGCGCCACCGGGGCCTCGTGCAGCCGCGCCTCCGGGGGCATCAACGCCACCGCGTCGGTCGGCACGTACGGGGCGTTGGCGACCACGAGGTCCAGTCGACCCCGCCACTGCCGGGGCAGCGGGGCGAAGAGATCGCCCTCGTACACCTCGGCATCCAGCCCGGCGACGTTGCGCCTCGCACATGCCACGGCCGCCGGGTCGATGTCGACGGCGGCCAGCCAGCGTGGCGTGAGTCGGTGCGCCAGCGCGACGGTGGCGGCCCCGGACCCGCAGCAGAGGTCGACGACGGCCGGCTCCGGGCCGGTCACCTCGGCCGCCACCTGGACCAGCAGGGCGGTCCGGGCACGCGGCACGAAGACGCCGGCGTCGACGGCGATCCGCAGACCGGCGAACTCCGCCCAACCGAGCAGGTACTCCAGCGGTTCGCCGGCCACCCGGCGCTCGCTCAGGTCGGCCAACGTCGCCGGATCGTCGGCAGCGGCCAGCAGCAGATCCGCCTCGTCCTCGGCGTAGACGCAGCCAGCGGCGCGCAGCCGACCCACGAGGGCGGAACGGTCGGCGAGCGCCATCGAAACCCTCAGACCGACCCGGCGGCGTCCAGCGCGGCGACGATGTCGGCCACCAGGTCCGCGGTGTCCTCCGCCCCGCAGGAGAGCCGGACGAAGCCCGGTGCGGTGTCGTCGCCCCACTGCTCCCGCCGGTCCGCCGTGGTGTGCAGGCCACCGAAGGAGGTCGCCGCCGCCACCAGCCGGGCGGCCTCGATGAACCGGCCCACCCGGTCGGCGCTGCCCAAATCGAACGAGAGCACCCCCGGGATCCGGCGCATCTGGGCCGAGGCCACCGGGTACGCGGGGTCGTCCGGCCGCCCCGGCCAGCGCAGGCCGGTCACGTCCGACCGGCCGGCGAGCAGGTCGGCGACCGCGGCGGCGTTCGCGCTCTGCCGGGCCAGCCGCAGGTCGAGGGTGGCCAGCGACCGGTGTGCCAACCAGGCGTCGAACGCCCCCGGAACCGATCCGGTGGTCGTCCGCCAGGTCGTCACCGCCGCGATCAGCTCGGTGGACCGGCTGGCCAGGTAACCCAGCAGCAGGTCGGAGTGGCCGGTGAGCGCCTTCGTGCCCGAGGCGACCACCAGGTCGGCACCGAGGTCGAGCGGGCGTTGACCGAGCGGGGTGGCCGTGGTGTTGTCCACCGCGAGCAGCGCACCGGCGGCGTGCGCCCGCTCGGCCAGGGCCGCCACGTCGACCACGTCCAGGCCCGGGTTCGCCGGCGTCTCCACCAGCACCAGCCGGACACCCTCGAATGACGGGTACGGCCCGACGGTCGGCACGAAGAGCACCCGGACGCCGATCGCCTCCAGCACGTCGGTGGCGAACGCCCGGACCGGGAAGTATCCGTCGGTGGGCAACACCACCGTGTCCCCGGGGCGCAGCAGGGTCAGCAGCAGGCCGGTGATGGCCGCCTGGCCGGTGGCGAAGACGCGGCACTCACCGCCTTCCAACTCGCCCACGGCCGCCTCCAGCAACCGCCGGGTCGGGTTGTCCGGGCGACCGTAGCCGTTCGGCGACGTGCCCTGACCCTGGAACGGGTCGAGATGGTACGGCGCGGCGAAGACCGGCCCCGGCAGGAACGGATCCCCCGGTGCCGGCTCAGGCAGGCCGGCGCGTACGCAGCGGGTGCCGTCTCCCCACTCGCTCATCGGTTCCTCACTCGTACGACTCGGGCTTGGCGGTGCGGCTCATCAGGGCCTCCACGGCGAGCCGCGGGTCCATCCCCTCGTGGCAGATCCGCTCGACGTGCTCGGTGATCGGCATCTCCACGCCGTGCGCGCGGGCCAGGTCGCGGATCGCCAGGCAGCTCTTCACGCCCTCGGCGGTCTGCCGGGTGGCGGTCTGGGCCTGCTCCAGCGTCTCGCCCCGGCCCAGGTGCTCGCCGAAGGTGCGGTTGCGGGCCAGCGGGGACGAGCAGGAGGCGACCAGGTCACCCATCCCGGCGAGGCCGGCGAAGGTGATCGGGTCCGCGCCGAGCGCCACGCCCAGCCGGGCCGTCTCGGCCAGCCCACGGGTCATCAGCATGGCCCGGGTGTTGTCGCCGAACCCCATCGCGGTGGCGATGCCGTAGGACAGGGCGATCACGTTCTTGACCGCACCGCCCAGCTCACAGCCGATCACGTCGTCGTTGGTGTACGGGCGCAGGTACGGCGTCCGGATCGACGCCTGCACGAGGGCCGTGCGGTGGCTGTTCGTCCCGGCGACCACCGTCGCCGCGGGCTGCTCGGCGGCGATCTCCGGGGCCAGGTTCGGGCCGGACACCACGACCACCCGGTCCGCGGCGACCCCGGCGGTCTCCACGATGACCTCGCTCATCCGCTTGGTGGTGCCCAGCTCGATGCCCTTCATCAGCGACACCAGGGTGGAGTCCGGGTGCAGGTGCCCGACCCACTCGGCGAGGTTGCCGCGCAGGGTCTGCGACGGCACCGCCAGCACCACCACCTCCGCGCCGGTGATCGCCTCAACCGCGTCGGCGGTGGCGGTGACCCGGGCCGGCAGCAGCAGGTCCGGCAGGTACTCCGGGTTGCGGCGCTCGGCCCGGATGCACTCGGCGACCGGCGCGCGGCGGGCCCACACCGTCACGTCCCGACCCGCGTCGGCCAGGATCTTGGCGAACGCGGTGCCCCAGGAACCGGCCCCGAGCACCGCGACATGCCCGCTCATGCCGCCGCTCCGTTCCGCTTCACGGCGGCCCGGACCGCACCACTGCTTCGCTCACTCATGCCGCTTCGCCCTGCTGCTCGCGGCCTGCGGAGGACCTGGCCGGTCGCGCCCACAGCGGCGGCGGAGTGCCACCACGGATCTCGGCGAGCATGTCCCGCAGCCGCAACATTATGGTGTCCGTCATCTCTTCGAGGGTGGCCCGGGTCGGCTGGGCATCCGCCCACCGGCTCAGGTCGATCGGTTCCCCGGCGACGACGGTCACCGGGATCCGGGGGCGCAGGTTCACGCGACTGGTGCGTGGATCGAAGATCTGCTCCGGCCCCCACATCACCACCGGTACGACGGGTGCACCGGTGGCCAGGGCCAGCCGGGCCGCGCCGGTCTTCGCCTTCATCGGCCACAGCTCCGGCTGCCGGGTGGTGGTGCCCTCCGGGTAGATCACCACGGCACCGCCCTGGTTGAGCGCACCGACCAGCGCGTCCAGCGAGCGGACCGCGTCGACGCTGCCCCGCTCGACCGGGATCTGCAGGCACCGGTGCAGGATCCAGCCGACCACCGGCACCCGGAACACGCTGGCCTTGCCCAGGTACTGCGGCCATCGCCCGGAGTCGTAGATGAAGTGCGCGGAGACCAGCGGGTCGGCGTGCGAGAGGTGGTTCGCCACGATGATCACGCCGCCGTCGCCGCCGAGGTGTTCCTGGCCACTCCAGGTCCGGCGGGTCCACACGGTCATCACGGGCTTGACCAGCCCTACGGCGAACCGTTGCCAGAACCCCAGCCTCCGCCGTGCCACTGTGCCTCCTCATCGCGCCCCAACCCCGCCGCGAAACCCCGTCCGCGACACCCGCAGCGGAAATCATGCCTGCTCGCCCCCGGTACGGCCAGCGAGGGTCCCGTCGTCCGGCTGGCAGGATTGCCGACGTGAGTCAGCCGAGGTGGGCCGTGGTGGTGCCGGTGAAGCATCTGGGCGCGGCAAAGAGCCGGCTGCGGGGCGCGCTGTCCGGCGTACCGCACGAGGAACTGGCGCTGGCCCTGGCGGCCGACACCCTCCGCGCGGTGCTGGCCTGCCCGGCGGTCGCCGAGGCCCTGGTGGTCACGGACGACACCCGCGTGGCGGCGGAGGCGCGGGCCGCCGGCGCGCGGGTGCTGCCCGACGGGCCGGACTCCGGCCTGAACGCGGCGTTCCGGCACGGCGCGGCCGGGACAACCACCGGCTGGGTGGCCGGGCTCACCGCGGACCTGCCGGCGCTGCGCCCGGCCGAGCTGGCCGGCGCACTGCTCGCGGCCCAGAACGGCCGGCCGGGGGTACGCCGGTTCGTGCCGGACGCACCCGGCAGCGGCACGGTTCTGCTCACCGCCCCGCCCGGCGTTCCGCTGGAACCCCGTTTCGGGGTGGGCTCGGCCGCCGCGCACACGGCGAGCGGGGCGCTGCCACTGACCGGAGACTGGCCCAGCCTGCGCCGGGACGTGGACACCCCCGCGGACCTGGTGACCGCCACCCGGCTCGGGCTGGGGCCGCACACCGCCGCACTCGTCGCCGGTGACCGCCCCGCCCACTGCACGGGCTGACCCGCCCGGCCCCCGCCGCAGGCCGACCCGCCCGGTGTACGGTGCCAGCATGCAGGGCACGGTGGCCAGCTACGACGCGGCGACACGAAGCGGTGTCCTGCTGCTCGACGACGGCACCGAGATGCGCTTCCCCGCGCGGGCCTTCGATGCCTCCGGGCTGCGACTTCTCCGGCTCGGCCAGCGGGTTCACATCGACACCGATCCCGACGGTGCGGTCGTCCGGGTGACATTGCCGACGATGATCTGAACCGGCGAGCCCAAGTTCATTTTGCGTTCACCGTAATCGGGTGATTATGAGCGGGTGAGCACCCCTCGCGAGCAACCGGCCCACCCGCCCGCCACCGACCTCCGCAACGGTTCCCGCGCACGCGGCACCGACGGGCGCTTCCGCCCGTCCCGCGCCGAACGGGCCGGCGCCGCCCGCGCCGACACCCTCGCCGACGACCCGGGGGCCGCCTCCTCCGGGCTGGACGAGGTCCTCGACCCCGCGCCGACGAGCAACGAGGTGGACGCCCCGGCCACCACCGGCGTCCACCAGGTCCTGCCGGACGGCCTCCCGACCGCCGCCGAGGAGGAGGACGACGAACCACCGGCGCCGCTGCCCGAGGACCGGTTCCTCAACCGGGAGCTGTCCTGGCTCGACTTCAACGCCCGCGTGCTCGCCCTGGCCGAGGACCAGCGCACCCCACTGCTGGAACGGGCCAAGTTCCTGGCGATCTTCGCCAGCAACCTCGACGAGTTCTTCATGGTCCGGATCGCCGGGCTGAAGCGGCGACTCTCCGCCGGCCTGCCTGTGCGCGGCGGGGACCGGCTGCCGCTGCGTACCCAGTTGGAGCTGATCGCGGAGCGGACGGCCGCGCTGGTCGCCCGGCACGCCGCCTGCTTCGTGGACGACGTGCTGCCCAAGCTGGCCGACGAGGGCATCCGCATCCTGCGCTGGGGCGAGTTGGGCGACCCGGAGCGGGAACGGCTGCGCACCTACTTCCGGGAGCACATCTTCCCGGTGCTGACCCCGCTCGCGGTCGACCCGGCGCACCCGTTCCCGTACATCTCGGGGCGGTCGCTGAACCTGGCGGTGGCGGTTCGTGACCCCGACGGCGGCTCCGAGCTGTTCGCCCGGGTGAAGGTGCCCAACAACGTCCCCCGCTTCGTCCGGGTCGACCGGGGCCAGCCGGGCGTACGGATGCTGCCCCTGGAAGACCTGATCTCGGTGCACCTGGGGCAGCTGTTCAGCGGCATGCAGGTCGTCGAGTGCCACCTGTTCCGGGTCACCCGCAACGCCGAGGTGGAGGTCGACGAGGACCGCGACGAGGACCTGCTGCAGGCCCTGGAACGGGAGCTGGCCCGGCGGCGGTTCGGTCCGCCGGTCCGCCTGGAGGTGGCCGCGTCGATCTCCGACCACATGTTGGAGCTGCTCGTCCGCGAGCTGGACATGGACGACCAGGACGTGCTGCGGGTGCCCGGGTTGCTGGACCTGTCCGCGTTGTGGCAGGTCTACGGGGAGGCGGACCGGCCGGACCTCAAGGACCCGCCGTTCGTGCCGGCCACCCATCCCCGGCTCGCCGAGGGCGAGGTGCCGCGCAGCGTCTTCGCCACCCTGCGCGACGGGGACATCCTGGTGCACCACCCGTACCACTCGTTCGCGACCAGCGTGCAGCGCTTCATCGAGCAGGCCGCCGCCGACCCGAACGTGCTGGCCATCAAGCAGACCCTCTACCGCACCAGCGGCGACTCCCCGATCGTCGACGCGTTGGTCGACGCGGCCGCCGCCGGCAAGCAGGTGGTGGTGCTGGTGGAGGTGAAGGCCCGCTTCGACGAGGTGGCGAACATCGGCTGGGCCCGCACGTTGGAACGTGCCGGCTGCCACGTGGTGTACGGCCTGGTCGGCCTGAAGACGCACTGCAAGACCGCGCTGGTGGTCCGCCAGGAGGGCAACCAGATCCGCCGCTACTGCCACATCGGCACCGGCAACTACCACCCCAAGACCGCCCGGCTGTACGAGGACTTCGGGATGCTCACCGCCGACCCGGAGATCGGTGCCGACCTCACCGACCTGTTCAACGTCCTGACCGGATACAGCCGGCAGACCGCGTACCGGCGGTTGCTGGTCGCCCCACAGGGCATCCGCGCCGGCCTCATCGAGCGCATCGAGCGGGAGATCTCGCACGTCCGGCTGGGCATGCCCGGCCTGGTCCAGTTCAAGGTCAACTCACTGGTCGACGAGGGGGTGACCGACGCGCTGTACCGGGCCTCCCAGGCCGGTGTCCACGTCGACCTGCTCATCCGGGGCATGTGCACGCTGCGCCCCGGGGTGCCCGGGCTGTCGGAGAACATCCGGGTCCGCTCGATCCTCGGCCGCTTCCTGGAGCACTCCCGGGTGTTCCGGTTCGGCAACAACGGGGAGGCCGAGTTCTGGATGGGGTCGGCCGACCTGATGCACCGCAACCTGGACCGCCGGGTGGAGGCGCTGGTGCAGGTGAGCGACCCGATCGCACGCGCCGAACTGGACCAGGTGCTGACCGCCGCCATGAGCCCCGACGTGGACGCGTTCGAGCTGGCCGGCGACGGGAGCTGGACCCGGCGTACCAGCACCGACGACACCCACCGGGCGCATCTGCAGGAACTGCTGCTGCGCCGCGTCGGTGGCACGGCCGGCTGACCGATCACCGCATAGGCTGGGTTGATGGTCGAGGAGGAGCAGAAGTACGAGGTGGACGACACCTACGTGCTGCCGGACCTGGCCGCCACGGCACCGCCCGGGGGCCGGGTCCGGGCGCTGCCACCGGTGACGTTGGTCGCCCGCTATCTCGACACCGTCGACCTGAGGCTGGCCCGCGCCGGTGCCTCACTGCGCCACCGCAAGGGCGACGAGCTGCCCTGGACCGTGAAACTGCCGACCGACACCCCGGGCGTCCGGCACGAGGTCTCCCGCCCGGGGCCGAAGAGGCAGCCACCGCCGGAGCTGGTGGAGCTGGTCACCGTCCTGCACCGGGGGGCGGCGCTGGCTCCGGTGACCGTGGTCCGGACGGTCCGGCACGCGTACGAGGTGTGCGACAGGGCCGGCACGGTGCTGGCCGAGGTGGTGGACGACCGGGTGACGGTGCTGGACGACTCCGGTGCCACCACCGACACGTTCCGCGAGCTCGAGGTCGAGCGCAAGGCCGGCGACCGGAGTCTGCTCGACCGGATCGGCGCGGTGCTGCGCGAGGCAGGCGCCCAGCGCGGGTCGTTCGTCCCGAAGCACGTACGGGCGCTGGGCGCGACGGCGCAGGCCGATCCGGACCTCGTCGGCCCGGCCGGGCTGCCCGCCGAGCCGACCGCCGGTGACGTGGTGACCGAGGCGCTCCGTAAGGAGATCCGCCGACTGCTGGCGCACGACCCGCTGGTCCGGCTCCGCGCCCCGGCCGCCGGCGGCGACACCGGTGTGCACCAGATGCGGGTGGCCTGCCGCCGCCTCCGCAGTGACCTGCGCACCTTCACACCGTTGGTCCGCAAGACCTGGTCCCGTCCGCTGCGCACCGAGCTGCGCTGGCTGGCCGGTGTCCTCGGCGCGGCCCGGGACGCCGAGGTGCTGCGTGCCCGGCTGCGCGAAACCGCCGACGCGGACCCGCTGAGCCCGCTGGACGAGGGCGCGGTGGGCCGGCTGGACGACGTCCTCGCCGCACGGCAGCGAACGGCGCTCGCCGTCATCGACGAGGCGTTGCGCGGCGCCCGTTACCTGGCCCTGGTGGACTCCCTGGTGCTGGCCTCCGCCTCGCCCCGGCTCACCAGCCGGGCGGCCGCGCCAGCGGCGGAGGCGTTGCCCGCGCTGGTGGCCCGACCGTGGGCGCGGTTGACCGGGCCGGAGGGCGTGGAGGGGCTCGACGCGCAGTCGCCGGACGACAGGTGGCACGCCGTCCGCAAGGAGGCCAAACAGGCCCGGTACGCGGTCAACGCGGTGGCACCGACGGTCAGCAAGGGAGCGCGCCGGCTGTCCCGCGCCCTGGCCCGGGTGCAGGACGTGCTCGGCGAGCACCAGGATGCGGCGGTGGCGGCGGACACCTGGTTGGAGATCGCCGCCGAGCGGCCGGACGACCACGAGCTGGCGGTCACCGCCGGGCGCCTCGCCGAGCGGGAACGCGCCTGCGTACACCGGATGCGGGCTGCCTTCCCGGCGGCCTGGCACCGGGCCACCCGACGGCGGCGGACCAGGTGGCTGCCGTGACCGGCATCCGCGCGGCGGGCGGGGTGGCCTGGCGGCCGACCGCCGACGGCGTACACGTCTGCGTGGTGCACCGCCCCCGCTACGGCGACTGGACGCTGCCGAAGGGCAAGCTGGAACCGGGCGAGCACGCGCTGGCGGCGGCGGTCCGCGAGGTGGCCGAGGAGGCCGACGTGCGGGGCGTGCCGCAGGTCCGGCTGCCGTCGGTGCGCTACCGCAGCGAGGGGCAGCCCAAGCTGGTCGACTACTGGTCGATGCGGGCGGTCGCCGACGGGGGTTTCCAGCCGGGCACCGAGGTGGACGACATCCGTTGGCTGCCGGTGGACGACGCGATCCGGTTGGTCAGCTACCCCCACGACACCGAGGTGCTGGCGGCGTTCGCGGCGCTGCCGTCGGTGACCGCGACCGTCGCGCTGGTCCGGCACGCGCACGCCGGTAAGCGGGCCACCTGGTCCGGCCCGGACGTCGGACGGCCGCTGGACGCCGAGGGATGGGCGCAGGCGAACGCGCTGGGCGGGCTGGTGGCCCTGATCCGGCCGTCCCGGCTGGTGTCGGCGTCACCGCGACGGTGTGTGCAGACGCTGGACCCGGCCGCCGCGCTGCTCGACCTGCCGATCGAGGTCTGCGGCGACCTGGACGAGCCGCGGCCCGGTCAGCAGGACGACGAGCAGATCCTGGCCACCGCCGCCCGTCTGCTGGAGCTGGCCGACGCCGGTGGACAGGCGGCGGTGTGCAGCCAGGGCAAGGTGCTGCCGGGCGCCCTGGAGCAGCTGACCGGGCGCACCGACGAGGACTTCAGCACGCCCAAGGGCGGCGGTTGGTTGCTCGCCTTCACCGCCGGCCGACTGTTGGCCACCGACCGCCTGTAGCGCGGCTCAGCGGGGCGGGAGGGTCAGTGTCACCGCGACCGGCAGGTGGTCGCTGGCCGTGCTGCGGGGCGCGACCGGGTCGCTGGGCGTCAGACCGGCCGAGACGAAGATGTGGTCGATCTGTTCGCGCGGGTCGTCGGCGGGGCTGGTCGCCAGCGGTCGGGCGGCAGCCAACGCGTCGACCAGACCGGCGGCCGTGAACTGCCCGAACGCCTCGTCGCCCGGCTCGGTGTTCAGGTCGCCCGCCACCACCAACGGCCGCCCGGCGGCGTACCGGGTGGCGAAGTCGGCGACCGCGCGGGCCTGGACCACCGGGCCCTGCCCGGGTGGCGGTTGCAGGTGGGTGCTGACCACCGCGGTACGAACACCGTCGCCCAGGTCCAGCGTGACGGCGAGGGCCTGCGCCCCGGTGGGCGCACCGACGGCCGGCAGCGGGAGACTCCGCGCATCGTCCATCGGCCAACGGCTGAGCACGGCGTCACCCCAGACCGGGTCGGCGGCCGGCCCGAAGACGTACGGCATGCCGAGCCGGTCGGCCAACACGTCAAGGGTGTCGTGCCCACCGTTGAGCAGCCAGGCGCGGTCCACCTCGCTGAGCAGCACCACGTCGGGGCGTTGCCGGTCGACCGCCTCGGTGAGCCCGCGCAGGTCGAACCGACCGTCCAGCCCGAAGCCCATCCGGATGTTGTACGCCACCACGGTCAGCCGCTCCGGTGGACCGTCCCGGTTGCTGGCCACCGGGACCTCGTCGGCGAGCACCGGTGCCAGCAGCGCCAGCGCGGTGACCGCCGTGGCGGCCCGTAGCGGCGGAAACGGCCCGGGGAGCCACTGCATGACGGGCCGGGCGGTGAACGCCACGACGGCGACCAGACCGGCCACCACCACCGGCACCGCCGCGTTGGGGTATCCGAGGTCGTAGGCGGAGTAGTAGCCGACCGCCCCCAGCGCGAAGACCAGCATGCCGGTGGCCACCGCGTACCCCCGGCGGGCAGCCATCGCGCTGATGTCGTCGGCGTTGTCGACGCTCGTGGTGTCGGCCTCCGTGCTCGCCGGCACGGTCACTGCCGTCGGGGCCGGGCCGTCGGCGTCGTCGGTCAGGGCGAGGCAGGCGCCGAGACCGACAGCGGCGAGCAGCATGGCCGGAAGAAGCAGGTCGCCCCGGTCGAGGGCGAACAGCACCGCGCCCACCAGCAACGCCACCGGCCCGTATGCGCGGCTCCACCCTCGGGGCGGCCGGGTCGTCGCGGCAAACAGGAACACGGCGACCGCCACCGGCACCGGTGCCAGGCCGAGCAACGGCGAACCCGCCACACCGTCCCTGGCGACCAGGTACGACATCCCGGTCCGGGCCAGCGCCGGAGAGAGCGCCACCATTCCGGCCAGCAGCAGCGCCGGCCCGGCCAGCAGCCAGGCCCGCGCGCCACCGCCACCGGCACGGGTACCGGGCTGGGCCGTGCCGAGCACGAACAGCAGCACCGCGACGGAACTGAGCAGCCAGGCCACCCAGTCGCCCCGCCAGACCAGGTCGACGGTGTCCCACACGGCGTGCAGGGCCGCGTTGACCGCGAAACCCAACGCCAGTCCCGGAACCGGGCGGTCGGTGTCGGTGGCGACGCCGACCAGCCAGACCAGCCCGGCGAGCAGTCCAGCGGTGGCCAACCAGAGTTGCGTACGCCCGCCCGGCGCGGCGGTGAGTGTGAGCCGGGCGAGGGCGAGCACGACGGCGGCGACAACCGTGACCGGGCGGGCGCCGACCCGACGGACCACCGCGGGTGCGCCCAGCGCGAGCACGAACCAGCCGAGGGCGAACGCTCCCATCAACTCGGCCGGGGTGGACGCCGCCTGGCCGAAGATGGTGATGATGCCGGGCAGCCAGACCCGCAGCACGTCGACGAGGAGGATGACGCCCAGCGCGAGCGTCCCGGTGGTGAGCTGGCGATAGCGCACCGGCGCCCCATTTCCCGTCGACGGGCCGGCGGAGGGGGGCCGGCACGGCGATTCTGCGCGAGCGGACCTGACGGGTCAACGGTCCGCGTACGCCGAAAGGGCGCCCACCAACGGGTGGACGCCCTTTCGCAGTGGGTCGGTCAGCGCTTGCTGGCCGCCTTCTTGGCCGGAGCCTTCTTCGCCGGCGCCTTCTTTGCCGCCGTGCTCTTGCTCGCCGCCGCGGTGGTCTTCTTCGCCGCGGTCGACTTGGAAGCCGCGGTGGTCTTCTTCGCCGCGGCGGTCTTCTTGCTGGCGGCCGTCTTGGTCGCCGTGGTGCTCTTGCTCGCCTTGGCCGGGGCGGTCTTCTTGCTGGCGGCCGTCTTGGTCGCCGTGGCGGTCTTGCTCGCCTTGGCCGGGGCGGTCTTCTTGCTGGCCGCCTTCGCCGTGGTCGCCTTGGTGCCCGCCGCCTTGGCGGTGGCCGCCTTGGTGCCGGTCGCCTTCGTGCCCGCCGCCTTGGCCGTGGCGGTGCTGGTGGCGGTCTTCTTCGCCGCCACCGTGGCCTTCGGCACCTTGCCGCTGGCCACCATCTCCTTGAACCCGGCGCCGGGGCGGAAGGTCGGGACTGACGTCTTCTTGACCTTCACCGCCTCGCCGGTACGCGGGTTGCGCGCTGTTCGTGCGCCACGCACACGCTTTTCGAATGCTCCGAATCCGGTGATCGCCACCTTCTCGCCCTTGGTGACCGCCGCCTGGACCTCGGTGAGGACCGCGTCGAGCGCGGCCGTCGCCATCTTCCGGTCCCCCAGGCGAACGGCGAGCGCCTCGATGAGCTCGGCCTTGTTCACGACTTCCTCCCGATTGTGCAACTGACTCGACGCGAGCCATTCTGCGCGCACGTTATGCCCTGTGCTGCCGAGACACAAACATTCGGTAGAAAAAAGCCCTTGTGTCGCAACGGATTCACCCCCACCGGTTGGACCGATGGGGGTGAAATTCCCTGTGCGAGCAGGCGTACGGCTATGCCACGGAGGGCAGGAACGGCAGCCGGCGCGCCTCGTACGAGTCGATGTCGGCGGCGTGGCGGAGGGTTAGTCCAATGTCATCGAGGCCTTCCAGCAGGCGCCACCGGCTGAAGTCGTCCAGCGGGAACGACCAGCTGGCCTCCCCCGCCCGGAGCTGCCGGGCGGTCAGGTCGACGGTCACCGGAGTGGTCGGGTCCGACTCGACCAGGTCCCACAGCTCTTCGACGGCTTTCAATTCCAACTCGACCGGCAACAGACCTTCCTTGAGGGCGTTGCCCCGGAAGATGTCGCCGAAGCGCGGCGCCACCACCGCCCGGAAGCCCCAGTCCCGCAGCGCCCAGACCGCGTGTTCCCGGGAGGAGCCGGTGCCGAACTCCGGGCCGGCGATGAGGATCGACGCCCCGGAATAGCTGTCATCGTTGAGCACGAATGCCGGGTCTTCCCGCCAGGCGCTGAACAGCCCGTCGGCGAAGCCCGTCCGGGTCACCCGCTTGAGGTACACGGCGGGGATGATCTGGTCGGTATCCACGTTGGACCGGCGCAGCGGCACGGCGGTGCCGGTGTGGGTGGTGAACTTGTCCATCTCCTGGAGTCCCTTCTACAGGTCGGCGGGAGCGGCCAGCCGGCCGGCCACGGCGGTGGCGGCGGCGACCGGCGGGGAAACCAGGTGGGTACGCCCACCCCGGCCCTGACGGCCCTCGAAGTTGCGGTTCGAGGTGGAGGCGGACCGCTCGCCCGGCTTCAGCGTGTCGGGGTTCATCCCCAGACACATCGAGCAGCCGGCGAACCGCCACTCCGCGCCGGCGTCGGCGAAGACCTTGTCCAGCCCTTCGGCCTCGGCGGCCTCCCGCACGGCGGCGGAACCGGGCACCACGAGCATCCGGACGCCGTCGGCGACCCGGTGACCGCGAAGCACGTCGGCGGCGGCCCGCAGGTCCTCCAGACGCCCGTTCGTGCAGGAGCCCACGAAGACCACGTCGATCGGCAGCTCCCGCAGCGGGGTGCCGGGGCGCAGGTCCATGTATTCCAGGGCGCGGCGCGCGGCGGCGCGCTCCGAGTCGGTGGTGAACTCCTCCGGGTCCGGCACCGGCGCGCTCAACGGTGCGCCCTGACCGGGGTTGGTGCCCCAGGTGACGAACGGGGTGACCCGGCTGGCGTCCAGGGTCACCTCGGCGTCGAAGCGCGCGCCATCGTCGGTGGGTAGCGTCCGCCACCACGCCAGCGCCGCGTCCCAGTCGGCGCCCTGGGGCGCGTTCGGTCGACCCTTGAGGTACGCGAAGGTGGTCTCGTCCGGCGCGATCATGCCGGCCTTGGCGCCCCACTCGATGGACATGTTGGCGATGGTCATCCGCCCCTCCATGGAGAGGGCCTGGATCGCCTCGCCGCGATACTCGACGATGTGCCCGCGCCCCCCGCCGGTGCCGACCTGGGTGATCAGCGCGAGCACCAGGTCCTTGGCGGTGACGCCGGGGGCGAGGCGGCCGGTGACGTTCACGGCCATCGTCTTCGGCCGGCCCTGCGGCAGCGTCTGGGTGGCCAGCACGTGCTCCACCTCGCTGGTGCCGATGCCGAAGGCGAGCGCGCCGAAAGCTCCGTGGGTGGCGGTGTGCGAGTCGCCGCAGACGATCGTCATGCCCGGCTGGGTGACACCGAGCTGCGGGCCGATCACGTGCACGATGCCCTGGTTGTCGTCACCGAGCGGGTGCAGCCGCACCCCGAACTCGGCGCAGTTACGGCGCAGCGTCTCAATCTGCGTACGCGACGTGGGGTCCGCGATGGTGAGCAGGTCACCTCGGCGGAGGCGGAACGCCGGGTCGGCGTACCCGGTCGGGGTGTTGTGGTCCTCGGTCGCGAGGGTCAGGTCGGTACGACGCACCCGGCGCCCGGCGAGCCGCAGCCCGTCGAACGCCTGCGGGCTGGTCACCTCGTGCAGCAGGTGCAGGTCGATGAAGAGCAGGTCCGGCTCACCGGCGGCGGACCGTACGACGTGCGCGTCCCAGACCTTCTCGGCCAGGGTCCTCGGCTCAGGAGTGACTCCCACCATCTGGACATCCTAAATTCTGGGAGGTAAGTTTCGGCTTGTGGGACACAGTATGAGCGGTGTCGGCGTTCTCGACAAGGCGGTGGTCATCCTGGCCGCCTGCGTGGACGGCGCCAGCCTGGCCGAACTCGTTGAACGCACCAAGCTGCCCCGAGCCACCGCGCACCGGCTGGCGCAGGCACTGGAGATCCATCGGATGCTGGTGCGCGACACCCAGGGCCGATGGCGACCGGGCCCCCGTCTGGGCGAGCTGGCGAACGCGGCGCCGGACGTCCTGCTGACCGCCGCCGAGCCGTTGCTCGCCGCGCTGCGCGACGCCACCGGTGAGAGCGCCCAGCTCTATCTCCGCCGCGCCGACGAGCGGATCTGCGTGGCGGCGGCGGAGCGGGCCAGCGGCCTGCGGGACACGGTTCCGGTCGGTTCGGTGCTGCCGATGACGGCCGGCTCCGCGGCCCAGATCCTGCTCGCCTGGGAGCCGCCGGAGGCGGTGATGCCACTGCTGCCGCGCAGCAAGTTCACCGGGCGGACCCTCGCCGAGGTACGCCGCCGCGGCTGGGCGCAGAGCGTCGCCGAGCGGGAGGCCGGTGTGGCGAGCGTCTCCGCCCCGATCCGCGACCGCACCGGCCGGGTCATCGCCTCGGTCAGCATCTCCGGCCCGATCGAACGCCTGGGCCGCCGCCCCGGCGAACGCCACGCCATGGCCGTGGTGAGAGCCGGCCAACGCCTGTCCGGCCTCTGACCCACACCCTCGGCCCCGAGGGGCAACGCACCCCGCACCCCGCACCCCGCACCCCGCACCCCGCACCCCGCACCCCGCACCAAGATCCGCGCAACATCCCCGATGCTGCTGCCTCCGACGCGCGGAAAGCGGCAACATCGGGGATGTTGCTGCCTCCCAGCGCAGGGACCCCCGCCGGCGCGGGGTGGGAGCAGGGGCCGGGGGGAAACGGGAAAGGCTCGCCTCGCGAAGCGAGACGAGCCTTGGTTGTAGCCCCGACCGGATTCGAACCGGCGCTACCGCCTTGAGAGGGCGGCGTCCTGGGCCGCTAGACGACGGGGCCAGAACTTCCGTTCACCACCCTCGCGGGCGATGCGGCAGTAGTCTAGCGGCACCGCCGAGCGGCAGAATCGCGGGGTACGGGACGCAGCAGGGCTGCCGCGACAAGAAACAGCGACAACGAAACAGCCCGCCTCACCAGGTGAGACGGGCTGTGTACGACGTAGCCCCGACCGGATTCGAACCGGCGCTACCGCCTTGAGAGGGCGGCGTCCTGGGCCGCTAGACGACGGGGCCAGAACAACTTTCGCTCCCCCACCCTCGCGGGCGGAGGAGCTGCACTCTACCAGAGACCACCCTCCGCCCCCGGAGGGGCGGAGTCGAACTCCGTCAGAATCCAGCGTCTGAAATTCTCACGAATTCCAGCAGCGCTGGGGTACCAGGACTCGAACCTAGACTAACTGAACCAGAATCAGTCGGGCTGCCAATTACCCCATACCCCATTGGCCCCTTGCGGCGCCGGGAGTGAACTTTACCCTCCCGGTGCCGACGGGCCAAATCCGATCCCCCCGAACCACCCGTGAGCTGCGAAAACAGGGGCATCAGACGAATCAGGCGACGGGGACCACCGGGTTGGTGAGCTCGCCGATGCCCTCGATCCGCACGGTGACCGTATCCCCCTCGACGAGCGGGCTAACCCCGGCCGGAGTGCCGGTGAGAACGACATCGCCGGGCAGCAGGGTCATCACGTGCGAGATGTACGACACCAGGCCCGGTACGTCGAAGACCATGTCCTTCGTCCGGCCGAGCTGGCGCACCTCCATCTCCTCCGGGTTGCGACCCACCTCACACCTGATCTCCAGGTCGGAGACGTCCAGACCGGTGGTGATCCACGGACCGATCGGGCAGAACGAGTCGAAGCCCTTGGCCCGGGTCCACTGCCCGTCCGAACGCTGGAGGTCGCGCGCGGTGACGTCGTTGGCGCAGGTGTAGCCGAAGATCGCACGTTCGGCGGCGGCCCGGTCCGCGCGGCGCGCGCCCGGAGCCCCGATCACGACCGCGAGTTCCGCCTCGTGCTCGACCTGCTTGGAGAAGATCGGCAGTCGGATGGCGTCCCGGGGGCCGATCACCGAGGTGGACGGCTTGAGGAAGAGCAGCGGCTCCTTGGGCACGTCGTTGCCGAGTTCGGCGGCGTGGTCGGCGTAGTTGCGGCCGACGCAGACGACCTTGCTGGGCAGGATCGGCGAGAGCAGCCGAACGTCGGAGAGGGCCCAACGGGCCCCACTGAAGGACAGATTGCCGAACGGGTGGCCCTCGATCTCGGCGATGGTCAGGCCCTGCGGCCCGGCCTCCGGTTCGCCTTCGACGGCACCGAACGACATTCCCTTGGCATGGGCGAAACGAGCGATACGCACCCGGCCAATCTAGCCCCGCCGGCACCCCGACCGGCCAGGACCGGCCGTCGGATGTGCTCAACCCGTCACCGGGCGGCACCCTATCGGAGCAGGAGGTGAGCGGGGCCGTCTTCCCGACTTCGTACCCGCACGGAGGCGGCCCGCCCCTACCGTCGGCTCCGGAGGTTCGTTCGTATGCCTGCATCGACACGACACCACAGGGCCCTCGCAGTGTTCGTGCACTGCCTCGGCATCCTCGCCGCTGTGCCGGCCCTGCCGGCCGCGACGCCGGAGGCGGCGGCCACGCCACGACCACCGGCCGCCACGTCGGCACCGACGGCCAGCACGCCACCACCGGCGGCAGCGCCACGATCAACGGCCCCGCCACGATCAACGGCCGGGACGCCGCCACCACCGGCGGCCACGCCGCGACCACCGGCCGGTACGCCACGGCCGACGGCCGAATCGCCGCCCGGTGCCGCGACGCCACGACCGAGCGCCGCCCGGCCGCCGACGGAGACGTCCACCCGGCCACCGGTCGCGACGGTCGCCATGCTGACCGAGCCCACCCCGCCCTCGGCGCCGCCGGCGATGGCACCACCAACCCGGGCACCGGCGTCGGCGCCGCCGCAGCAGGTCACCGTCGCGGTCGCGTCGGAGAACAGCCCGGCGCCGAGGTACCGGATCCAGGTCCGCAACGTGGGCAACGCCCCGGTGGAGACCACGGTGCGCCAGGAACTGCCACCTGGCTCGTCGCCGACCGCGATCAGTGGCGGCGGCCGGTCCACCCGGGCCGGCGGTTCCACTACCGAGGTGACCTGGCGGTTGAGACTGCCGGCACACAGTTCCACCACGCTGGGTACGGCGCTCGCCGCGACCGCGCCCGGCCAACCACTCACCGCCCCGGCGTGTGCGTTCACCAGCGACGGCACCCGGCCGTACGACTGCGCCACGGCGACCTGGAAGGCGGCGGCGCCACCTGCGGCCGAGATCACCGAGGCGCCGCCCTGGCGGCGGTACCCGGTGCTGCTCGCCGGGTTGGCGGTCCTGCTGCTGATCAGCGCGGCCCTGGTCTGGGTGTGGCGACGTCGGCGGCGGCGTCGGGTGACGGCCGCCGCGCTGGCCAGCAACGGCGGGCCGGACGGTGGACGCGGGACGATCTATCCGCGGCCGGCCACCCCGAGGCCGACGAGGCGTCGGCGTACCCCACCGGTCTGGTTGTTGGTGGGTGCCGCCGTCGCGGTGCTGGCCGGCGTCGTCGGCACCGCCGGGTGGACGGCGACCCGTCAGGTCTCGCAGATCGACACGCAGAAGCAACCGACCAGCGGCGCGTGGATGGGCACCGGGGTCACCGGACCGGTGGGTGTGCCGCTGCGCGAGTCGGCGTTCGAGTTCACCGTGTACCGGATGTCGTGTGGCACGTCCGGCTCTGCCGCGAAGACCGACGGCGGTGCGACACCGGCCAACGGCCGACGCTGCCAGGCCACCGTGGGTGTGCGCAACGTCACCGGCGACCACCAGGCCTGGCACGGGCAGCTGCAACGGGCGTACCTGCCCGGCGGGCGCTGGGTGAGCACCGACGAGCCGGCCACCCGGGCGGCCAACCTGGGTCGGGACGTCTTCGCCGACCCGATGGCGGCGGGCACCCGGATAGTGCTCCCGCTGGTCTTCACCGTCGACGGGCGGGACCCGCCCCAGCAGTTGGAGTTGCGCAGCGGCGTGTTCTCCGCCGGGGTTCGGGTGCACATGCCCTGACCGGTGCGCGGGCGGCGGTCGTACCCTGGGGTGCGTGACCGCCGCCCTAGCCCCTGCCGTGCTCGACGCTGCGCAGTGGCAGGCCCGTCGGCGAGCCCACGAGGAACGCGTGGACGTCTGGCTGACGCCGCACCTGGCCCGCCGGCGGCGCGGTGAACGGCATCCGGTGGCCGACTTCCTGTTCACCTACTACTCGCACCGCCCGGCCCAGCTGCGTCGCTGGCATCCGGGGGCGGGGGTCGAGCTGCACGACGCCGACCCGGCCGAGTTCGGCCGGGACTACCGCGCCACCGCCGCCGGGGTCACCCTCGACACCGCTGCGGTACGCGCACGGCGCGGCGAGTCGATCACCTGGATCCGCTCCCTGTTGACGGCCACCAGCGGGCGGTCGCCACACCTCGGCTGCTTCGGGATGCACGAGTGGGCGATGGTCTACCGGCAGACCCAGGCGGAGCTGCGGCACAACGCCTGGCCGCTGCGACTGACCCCGCAGCGGACCGCCGCGGTCGTCGAGGAGCGGGGCGTGCGGTGCAGCCACTTCGACGCGTTCCGGTTCTTCACACCGCCGGCCCGCCCGCTGAACGTGCTCGCGCCGACCCGGGAGACGCAGCACGCCCTCGAACAACCGGGGTGCCTGCACGCCAACATGGATCTGTACAAGTGGGCGTACAAGCTGTCCCCGCTGGTCGACTCGGAGCTGGTGGCCGACGCGTTCGAGCTGGCCACGGAGATCCGCACACTGGACATGCGGGCCAGCCCGTACGACCTGGCGGCGCTCGGCTACCCGCCGGTGCGGGTGGAGACCCCGGAGGGTCGGGCCGAGTACGCGGCGGCACAACGTGCCTTCGCCGACCGGGGCGCCGTTCTGCGCGAGCGGCTGCTCACCGCCGTCCCGGCCTGACCTCAGGCGCCCGGGTCAGCTCGTCGAACGGGTACGCAGGCCGTCGATGAGCAGGTCCACGACCGCCGCCAGGTCGTCGTCGAGCCCCGACTCGTCCCACTCGGTGCGGTGGGCCGGGTGGTGGAAGCGGGCGGTGGCCTGCAGGATCGCCCGGCCGGCCACCGCCGGGTCGGGCACGGTGAACTCTCCCGCCGTCACCCCGTCCGCCACGATCACGCTGAGCTGACCGGCGAGGACCTCGAGGTGGGTGGCGACCGCCCCTTCGGAGAGGGTGGCGAGTTGGTGGAAGTTGTCGAACAGCTCCGGGTCCTCCCGGGCCATCCGGCGCTTCGTGCCGCTCAGCTCCGCCAGCCAGCGGCGTAGCCGCTCCGGCGCGGGCCCGGAACCGGTGGCCACCCCGATCAGCGGGGTGGACACCCGGGCCAGCCACCGCTCGGCGACCGCCTCCCGGAGAGCGGCCTTGCTGGCGAAATGCCGGTAGACGCTGCCGTGGCTGACGCTCAGCGCGCGGGCGACGTCCAGCACGGTGGCCTTGGCCGGCCCGTACCGGCGCAGCACCTCCTCGGCGGTGTCGAGGATCCGGTCGGCCGTCAGGGCGGTGGCGTCGCTCATGACTCCAGCCTTCCTGACCGGGTCGCGGGCCGTGGCGCGACCCCCGGCCGACGGTCGCGCCACGGCACGGTGGTCATGCCCGCTCGCTGTCCAGGAGCGCCATCTGCGCCTCGCCGTACCGGGAGCCGGCCGCCGCGCCGGACGGGACGGCGGCCTCGATCGCGGCGAGGTCGGCCTCGGTCAGGGTGAACGCCGCCGCGCCGAGCGCCTCGGTCAGTCGCTCCCGGCGGCGGGCACCGACCAGCGGCACGATGTTCTCGCCCCGGGACAGCACCCAGGCGATGGCGATCTGGGCCACGGTGACGCCACGAGCCTCGGCGACGGTGCGCAGCGCGTCCACCAGGGCGAGGTTGTGGTCCAGGTTCGCGCCGGCGAACCGGGGCAGGTGGCTGCGGAAGTCGGTGACGCCGGTCTGGCGCTGCGGCGACCAGTGGCCGCTGATCAGGCCCCGGGACAGCACCCCGTACGCGGTGACGCCGATGCCCGACTCGCGGGCGGTGGGCAGGATCTCCGCCTCGGGGTCGCGGGAGATCAGCGAGTATTCGAGTTGGAGGTCGGCGACGGGGTGCACGGCGTGCGCGCGGCGCAGTGTCTCCGCGCTCACCTCGGACAGGCCGATGTGCCGGACGTCACCGGCCTTGACCAGGTCGGCCAGGGTGCCCATGACGTCCTCGACCGGCACGTCCGGCGTCAGCCGGGCCGGGCGGTAGATGTCGACGTGGTCGGTGCCGAGCCGGCGCAGGGTGTAGGCCAGGAAGTTCTTGATCGCGGCGGGTCGGAGGTCGGTGCCGTTCCAGCCGCCCTCGATGTCGCGTAGTGCACCGAACTTGACGCT
Source organism: Micromonospora sp. WMMD961 (assembly GCF_029626145.1). Lineage (NCBI taxonomy): Bacteria > Bacillati > Actinomycetota > Actinomycetes > Micromonosporales > Micromonosporaceae > Micromonospora > Micromonospora sp. WMMD961. The sequence continues at coordinate 1,710,302 of NZ_JARUBJ010000002.1, read as the reverse complement.
GATCACCGCGTTGTCGCGGTTGCGGCCACGCAGCGCGTCGCGCAGCAGCATCTCGTTGTGGCCCATCCCGTAGAAGTCGCCGGTGTCGAGCAACGTGATGCCGGCGTCGAGCGCGGCGTGGATGGTGGCGATGCTTTCGGCCTCGTCGCTGGCACCGTAGAGGTCGGACATGCCCATCAGACCGAGGCCGAGTGCGGAGACGGTCGGGCCGGTGGCGCCGAGGGTGCGGGTGTTCATGGATCTTCCTCTCTCGGAGTGACCCCACCAACATACACACATCAGCTAACAGATTCCAGATTCTGTCAGTCAGCGGCGTGACAGGCCGGCGTCACGAAGGAGGATCGGCTACTCGCCGTCGGCGCGGCGGTCGCGCTTGCGCTGGGACTGGCGCTTCTTCTCGGCCAGTCGGCGTTCCTTGGCTCCACGGGACGGGCGGGTCGCTCGACGGGCCGGCGGAGGGGGCGCGGCGGCCTCCCGCAGCAGGGCGGTCATCCGTTCCCGGGCCGCCTCCCGGTTGGCCAGTTGGGCGCGGTGCTCGCTGGCGGCGATCGTCAACACCCCGTCGACCAGGCGGTTGGCCAGGCGGGCCAGCGCCCGTGCCCGCAGCGACTCGGGCACGGCAGGCGAGTTGGCCAGGTCGTAGCTCAGCTCGACCCGGGAGTCCGCCGTGTTGACCCCCTGCCCTCCCGGCCCCGAGGAGCGGGAGAAGCGCTCCCGCAACTCCCCGGCGGGGACGACCCACCGGTCGGTCACCCGCAGTCCGTCGTCCACGCCCTGAGGCTATACGGCGAGGCCGGGCACCCGTCCCCAAGATCCGCACAACGTCGGGGATGTTGGTGCCTCCCGCCGTCGGAGGCAGCAACATCCGGGAAGTTGGGCGGATCTTGGCGCGGCGCGGGGCGCGGGGCGCGGCCCTAACTGCGCGGGGGCAGGCCTAGGGCCTGTTTCATAAGGGCGGTCGAGCCGAGGCGGAGTCCGGACGGCGATCCGGCAAGGCGCGGTTTCGTCCGGATACCGGTGTTGTATCCGGACGAAACCGCAACGCCGCCGGGCGTCGTCCGGGCCCGCCGCAGGCCGGCCAGTTCTTATGAAACAGGCCCTAGCGGCGCGGAGGGTCACTCTGCGTCGGGGACTGGCCGGGTGTCGGCCCGGCGGCGTCCTCGTCCGAGCCGACCGCCGCGTACGCCACCGCGCCGAAGAGAAGCAGGGCGATCACGCCGGCCTTGACGGCGACACCACGGATCAGCAACCAGGCGCCTCGACGGGCGCCCGGCACCGATTTCTTGACGGTCTGGTAATCGTTCCACCCGCGTCGCGCCCGGGCGTACGCCGACCCCACTGCACATCCGATGAACAGGCCCACCAGCAGGAGGACCGCGAGAAGAGGACGCTCCACCTCCGCCAGTATCCATACCGACCGTAATATTTCCATGGCCCGATGCTGTGCGGCCGGATATCCGACACTGGAGGCTGTCCGGGCAGCTCAGCCGCCCTTGCCGATGATGGTGTCGGCGGTCTGCTGCACCTGGTCGATCGGGATGGCGAACCCGATGCCGATCGACCCGTTGCCGTCGATGGTGGCGATGGCGGTGTTCACCCCGACCACCTCCCCGCGGGCGTTGACGAGGGGCCCACCGGAGTTGCCGGGGTTGATGGACGCGTCGGTCTGCACGGCGGTGTGCCGGTTGTTGCCCAGTCGCACCTGCCGGTTCAGCGCGCTGACGATTCCCGCGGTGACCGTCCCGGCCAGGCCGAGCGGCGAACCCACCGCGAGGACCGGCTCACCGACCCGGGTCGCGCCCGGTTTGGCCAGGGGCAGCGGGGTCAGACCGGCCGATGCCGGGACCTTCAGCACCGCAAGGTCGCTGCGTGGCTCCCGTCCGACCACCTCGGCGGCGAACCGACGGCCGTCGGGCAGCTCCACAGTCACCGGCCCGCCACCGCCCTTGGCCAGGATGTGGTCGTTGGTGATCAGGTGCTGCTGGTCGTCCACGGCGAAGCCGGAGCCGGTCGCGGACGCGCCGTTCACGGATCCGCCGGTCGCGGAACCAGTGGTCGTGCCGCCCGCCAGCACCGATACCACCCCGGGTACGGTGCGCTCGGCCGCCGTGACCAGCTCGGCCGGAACCGGGGCGGCGGACGCCGCTGCCGGGCCCCCGGCCCCGTCCCGGCTGGCCACCACGCCACCGGCGAGAGCACCGGAGACGGCCGAGACCGCCACCACGGCCAGCACGGCCAGCAGCCGCCCAGGCCGTCGCCCACCCGGTTCACGCTCGGGAGGATCCCACCACCCGCGCCCGTCCGGGCCGAGTTCCGGCGAGATGAACCAGGGACCGCGTGGTTCGCCCAGTCCGGTCTGCACTGCCATGCGTACTCCTCACAGTCGACGTCAGTGGTGCGGCGATCAGGGCAGTCGGGAGAACCAGCGCATCGAGCCGGCGGCGGCACCCATCGCGAACACCAGTCCGAGGCCGATGAACCGGGCCGAGACGTCCTGCCGTTCGGTGCGGTAGCCGACCGAGCTGCCGATGTCGTCGTAGACGGCGCGTAACTCGTCGGAGGTGCTGGCCTCGTGGAACATCCCGCCGGTCTCCTCGGCGACCGCCCTGAGGGTCTGCCCGTCGACAGGTACCTGGATGGGTCGCCCGCCGCGGTCCACGAAACCGGACGGTGTGCCGAACGAGATGGCGTGCACCGGCACCTCCGCCGTCACCGCCTCGGCTGCCGCCTCCATCGGGTCCATCCCGGAGGTGTTGGCGCCGTCGGAGAGCAGGATGATCCGGGCCGGCGGCGGTTCCTTCGCGGCCTCGCTGTCCAGGCTCTTGACCGCGCCGAGCGACGTGTTGATCGCCTCGCCGATCGCGGTGCCCTGCACGCCGGTGATGCCCTCGGCGAGCCGGCCGATCCCCTCGTCCAGGGCGTCCCGGTCGGTGCTCGGCGGCACCAGTACCGCCGCGCTGCCCGCGAACGCGACCAGTCCGACGTTGAACTCGTCGGGCAGGCCCTCCACGAAGCGCCGGGCCGCCTGTTTGGCGGCGGCCAACCGGTCCGGATCGACGTCGGTGGCGAGCATCGACGTGGAGACGTCCACCGCCACCATCACCGTGGCGCGTTCCCGAGGCACCCGGACCTCGGCGCTGGGTCGGGCGAAGCCGACCACGAGCAGCGCCAGCATGGCCAGGAAGAGCCCGGCTGGTACGTGTCGACGCCAGGCGGGCCGTTCCGGCGCCACCCGGTCGAGCAACCGCAGGTTGGTGAAGCGGACCGCGTACCGGCTACGTCGGCGCTGCACCATCAGGTACGCGACGACCAGGGCGAGCACACCGAGCAGCAACCAGAGCCGCAGCGGCGACTGCCAGATCACGCGACACCTCCCCGTCGTTGGCCGGCCGGTGCGGCGGCAAGCCGACGCTGGGCGTGCACGTGCCGGACGATGTCGGCGCTCCAGTCCCGGTCGGTGCGCAGCGGCAGGTGGCTCGCTCCACCACGGCGCAACGCCTGCTGGACCTGCTCGCGCTGGGCGGCGGCAGCCTCGGCGTACCGCTCGCGTAGCCGGCGGTCCGACGTGGACACCTCGCGGCAGCGGCCGGTCTCCGGGTCGACGAGCGTGATCAGGCCGACGTCCGGTAATTCCAGCTCACGGGGGTCTGTCACCTCGATCGCCAGCACCTGGTGCCGGGCGGCCAACCGGCGCAGGGTCCGCTCCCAGGGCGCCTGCTGGTCGGGGTCGTCGGGCAGCCCGTCGAGGAAATCGGAGACCACCACGACCAGGCCGCGCCGGTTGGCGATCCGGTGCAACGCGTCGAGCCCGTCGGCGAGGTCCGGCGAGCCGATCGTGGACGCCCGCCCCGCCCCGTCGGCGGGTGCGGTGGCACGTGGGGCGGCGAGCAACGCGCGGAGCAACGCGAGCAGATGGGTACGTCCGGTGCGGGCCGGGAAGCGGCGTACCCCGTCGGCACGCAGCACCTGGGCACCGAGGCGGTTGCCGACACCCGCGGTCAGGAAACCGACCGCCGCGACGGCGGCCACCGCCAGCTCCCGCTTGTCCAGTTCGGCGGTGCCGAACTCCATGCTGGCGCTGCCGTCGACAAGCAGCCAGGTGGTGAGTTCACGGTCGGCGTCGACCTGCCGGACGTGTGGCACGGCGGTACGAGCGGTCACCGCCCAGTCCATCCGACGTACCTCGTCCTCGCCCGGCCGGTACTCGCGGCTGCCGGCGGGTTCGCTGCCCGGACCGGGCAACAGGCCACGGTACTGGCCGTGCAGCAGACCGTTCAGTCGGCGCGTGACGGTGAGCTCAAGGCGGCGTAACCGCTGGTCGGGGGCCAGCTCGGCCAGGCCGGGGTCGGCTGACGCGACGACCGGTGCGACGTGCACGCGTCTCATGCCGCCGCCAGGTCCGGCGCCTGCTGTGGGTGCCCGTTGGCCAGCCGGGGCGGTGGCACCGCCTCGACCAGCCGGCGCACCACGCTCTCGGCGGACACCCCGTCGGCGACCGCGTCGAAGGAGAGCACCAGTCGATGGGCGAGGACGTCGACGGCGAGTTCCCGGATGTCCTCGGGCAGCACGTACTCCCGCCCACGCAGCAGGGCATGTGCCCGGGCGGCGGCGACCAGGCCCAGGGTGGCCCGGGGGCTGGCCCCGTACGCCAGCAGCGGGGCGATCTCCGGTAGTCCGAACCGGCCCGGATCCCGGGTGGCGAGGATCAGCCGCACCACGTACTCGGCCAACGCGTGGTGGACGAAGACCCTCTCGGCGTGGGCCTGGAGGTCCTGTAGTCGCTGGGCGTCGAGCACCTGACGCGGGCGTGGTCGGTCGGTGCTCATCCGGTAGAGGATGGCCAGTTCGTCGGCGTCGCTGGGGTAGTCGACCACGACCTTCATCAGGAACCGGTCGCGCTGGGCCTCCGGGAGCTGGTACACCCCCTCGGACTCGATCGGGTTCTGGGTGGCCAGGACCAGGAACGGCTTCGGGACCGGCCAACTCCGTCCGCCGATCGAGACCTGCCGTTCGGCCATCGCCTCCAGCAGCGCCGACTGGACCTTGGCCGGGGCACGGTTGATCTCGTCGGCCAACACCAGGTTGGCCATGATCGGGCCCAGTTCGATGTCGAAGGTCTCCTTGGAGGCCCGGTAGATCCGGGTGCCGACGATGTCGGAGGGGACCAGGTCCGGGGTGAACTGGATCCGCGAGAAGGTGCCACCGACCACTGTGGCGAGGGTCTGCGCGGCCAGTGTCTTGGCCACGCCGGGCACCCCCTCCAAGAGGCAGTGTCCGTTGGCGACCAGTGCGGTGAGCAGGCGTTCGACGAGGCGATCCTGCCCCACGATCACGCGTTTGACCTCGAAGAGGGTCTGTTCCAGCTCGACGCCGGTCGGCTCGGGATCGACCGAGCTGGGCATGCTGGCCAGGGTGTCCGAGATGTCCGTCACGGTGCTTGCTTCCCGGGCAGGTGCCCGGCAAACGTGGGATTGTGCGGCCCGGACCGGCCCGCAGTGGCCGGAACGGGGATGAGTCGCACGCAAGCGTGACGATCGGCACCAGGCGAGGCGAGAACGGCTGATCGGTTCGGTTTTCCGGAATCCTCGGTGTCCACTTGCCCAGCACAGCCCGACTCCCGGAGGCCGAGTCGATCAAGCCTGGGCACGGCGGCGAGCGGGCGGGCTGCGGGCCGGGCGGTGCGCGGGGACCAGCACGCGGCCCCCGCGCACGAAGCGCGGGGGCCGGGCGCGTCGATTCGGTCAGGGAGTGTGGGTGAGCAGGGTGAAGCCCAGGTCGGCCGGGGTGCCGGCCGAGTTGCGGGTCTGCACGAAGACCGCGTTGGGTGTCAGCAGCCGCGGAGCGACCGAGACCTCCCCGCCCGGCGGGATGCAGCAGGAGTCGGACCGGGAGATGGTGGCCAGGAAGGCACCGGCCGAGACGTTGTAGCCGAACTGCACCTCGTACTGACCGGTGCCGTACTTGATCACCGTGCCGGTGCCGCGCGCCTTGGTGCCGTTGGAGTTGACGACGGTGAACCAACTGGCGGCCGCCATCGTGCTGACGCCACCCGCGGCCAGCGCGGCCTTCGCCGAACGTGCGGACTCGGCGGTGACCGGCGGCTGGCTGTTCGTGCCACGGGCCGTCGGCTGGACCGCCTCCTGCGGCGCCTTCGCCGAAGGCTGGGCGACGGCGATGCCCCCGCCAGCGAGACTGAGGGCCAGGACAGCGAATGTGACCGCTGCCACCTTACGTCGGAAGATTGAGCTCATGACAGGTCCCCCTTGTGTGACCGTGCGAATTCGGCCGACCCGCGGGGCGGGACGGATGGCTGCCCACCAATAGGCGAGGCGACGGCGTCAGGGCGAGGGAAGCTATTTCACCTACCCTCATTGAGATCCGTTTCTCAATGATTCACACCCCATCTGAGCTGCGGTTACTACTCAGAGTTGCGTCGTTTGAGCCAGATGGAACGTAGCACCGAAAAAAGCCGGCAGTCAATAGTTGATCTCTTTTTGTCGAGCTGTCAATCAGCCGTCACAAAATTGTGAAAGATGAGCGCTTCACCATTCACGAAATAGCGCCGAGCGTGCCACGGCTATCATCACCGCCATGATCGTCGACGCTCCGCCCATACCCAGACCGAGGTCGGGGCGGCACCGTAGCGCTCGGCTCGGCACGGCGCTCTGCTGGCTGGCGGTCGCCCCGCCGGCCCTCTGGGCCGCCCTCCGGCTGATCGGCCTCGACCGCGGGCCGCTGGTGCAGGCGCTCGCCTTCACGCCGTACGTCGCGGGCTTCAGCGTGCTTGCCCTGAGCCTCGCGCTCGCCCTGCGGCGCTGGTGGCCGGCGGCTCTCGCGGCAGTGGCGGCGGTGGCACTGCTCGGCGTCGTCATACCGCGGGCGCTGGCCTCGTCGCAGCCGGCGGCAGGCGGGCCGACGGTGCGGCTGCTCACCGCCAACCTGCTCGCCGGCGCCGGCGACGCGCGGACCCTCGTCGAGCTGGTCCGGCGGTACGAGGTGGACGTGCTCACCGTGCAGGAGTTCACCCCGGACGCACAAGTGGCCCTGGATCGGTTCGGCCTCGACCGGCTGCTACCCCACCGGCAGCTCAACGCGGAGGCCGGCGCGTCCGGTTCCGGGCTCTACTCGCGGTGGCCGCTCAGCGACGTCGGGGTCCGGCACAGCCGCAACGGCTGGCGCTTCACCCAGGCGTACGGCACGGTTGCCGTCCCCGGCGCGGGCCCGGTCCGCGTCGAGTCGGCCCACCCGGCGGCACCGTCCGCGGTGGACCAGGTCGGCGCGTGGCATGCCGACCTGAAGGCCCAACCGCCGGCCACCCCGGACGGTGGACTGCGGATCCTCGCCGGGGACTTCAACGCCACCCTCGACCACAGCCCACTGCGGGCCCTGCTGAACACCGGCTACGTCGACGCCGCCGATGCCGCCGGAGCGGGGCTGACCGGCACCTGGGGCCCCTACGACGGCGACCTCATCCCACCGGTCACCATCGACCACGTGCTCGTCGACCGGCGCATCGCGGTCCGGTCCGTGAAGGTGCTAGCCCTACCCGGCAGCGACCACCGCCCCGTCCTAACCACCCTCACCCACCCCCACCCCCACCCCCACCCCTGACCCCGCCCCCGCCCCCACCCCCGACTCTGGTCGATCATGGAGTTGTGGTGGGCGTTTTGGACACTTAAGCCCGTTTCGCACACCGCCACAACTCCATGATCGACCGGGTGGGGTGGGGACGGGGACGGGTGGGGTGGGGTGGGGTTAGACGGGGGTGGGGGCCAGGCCGTAGGTGAGGGCATCTACTAGGGCATGCCAGCTGGCCTCGACCACGTTGGGGTGCACACCCACAGTGGTCCAGTCCCGGCCGGTGCCGTTGGCGGTCTCCAGCAGCACCCGGGTCACCGCGCCGGTGCCATGGCTGCCCTCCAGGATGCGCACCTTGTAGTCGGCCAGCTCGAAGTCGCGCAGCTGCGGGTAGTGCCGAGCCAGGCCCACCCGCAGCGCCTCGTCGAGCGCGTTGACCGGGCCATTGCCCTCGGCGGTGGCGATCACCCGCTCACCGCGTACCCGGATCTTCACGGTCGCCTCGGAGACCACCGCGCCGTCCTCTCGATGCTCGACCAGCACCCGGTACGACTCCAGGGTGAACGGTCGGGCCGGGCCGCCCTCCGGCAACTCGGAGCGGACCAGCAACTCGAAGGAGGCGTCCGCGGCCTCGAAGGACCAACCACCCGCCTCCAACTCCTTGACCCGCTTGGTGACCCGGGTCAGCGCCTCCGGGCTGCCGGCCAGGTCCAGGCCGAGTTCACGGCTCTTGAGCTCGACGCTGGCCCGGCCGGCCATCTCGGTGATCAGGATCCGCATGTCGTTGCCCACCACCGACGGGTCGACGTGGTTGTAGAGCAACGGGTCCACCTTGATCGCGCTCGCGTGCAGCCCTGCCTTGTGGGCGAAGGCGGCGGCCCCGGCGTACGCCTGGTGGGTGTCGGGGGCGATGTTGGCGATCTCGGCGATGGCGTGCGAGACCCGCACCATCTGCGCCAGGCAGCCCTCCGGTAGGACGGGCAGGCCCAGCTTGAGTTGGAGGTTGGCGACGACCGCGAAGATGTCGGCGTTGCCGGGCCGTTCGCCGTACCCGTTGGCGGTGCCCTGGACGTGGCGGACACCGGCCTCCACGGCGGCGATCGTGTTGGCCACGGCGCAGGAGGTGTCGTTCTGGGCGTGCATGCCGAGCAGCCCCGCGTCGATGCCGAGTTTGTCGGTGAGGTCACCGATCACGGAGGTCACCTGGGACGGCAGCATTCCGCCGTTGGTGTCGCAGAGCACCATCCGCTCGGCACCGGCGGCGAGCGCGGTCTGCACCACCGCCGCGCCGTACGCGGGGTCGTGCCGGTAGCCGTCGAAGAAGTGTTCGCCGTCGACGAAGACCCGCCGGCCCTCGCGGACGAGGTGGCTGACGGTGTCGTGGATCATCGCGAGGTTCTCCGCGCCGGTGGTGCGCAGCGCGCGTTCGACGTGCCGGCTGTCGGCCTTGGCGACCAGTGCCACCGCCGGTGTCTGCGCGTCGAGTAGGGCCCTTACCTGGGGGTCGTCGGCGACCGCGACACCTGCCTTGCGGGTGGCTCCGAACGCGACCAGCACGGCGTGCCGCAGGGCCAGTTCGGTGCGCGCCCGGCGGAAGAACTCGGTGTCCTTGGGCACCGCGCCCGGCCAGCCACCCTCGATGAAGCCGACGCCGAACTCGTCGAGCAGCCGGGCCACGGCCAGCTTGTCGACCACCGAGTAGGTGAGCCCCTCGCGTTGGGCGCCGTCGCGCAACGTCGTGTCGAAGACCTGGAACGTCATCAGGATCCTTTCTCGGAGCAACAAAAAGACCTCCCGCGGATGCGGGAGGTCTGCGCGCTCGGCGGAGGGGGGCCGGCGCGCTAGGTCGCAATAATCAGGGCAGTGCTGGTCACGATCGCCACTCTGCCACCCCGCCCCTGGTTTTGGGAGGAAGAACCCACATGGCGGGACGATTACTGAGGGTTCGTTCAGTCGGAACCACCGCTCGTGATCGGCTTCACAAGCCACCAGGCCGCTCACCGGCGGGAACAGCCGTGCGGAAGCATCTGGAACGGATCCAATGATGGCCACCGCGCCATCTGCAAGGAGGACCTGTGCTCACCGTCAGTGACCGCTTACCTGAGCACAGGCTCGCCGCCTGCGTATCGCTGGGCGTCACCAACGCGTCCAAGACGATCAACCACGCGTCCCACGAGGGCAAGTGGCGTCTGGTCCCCGTCGGGCCGATCGACGTCAGCGTCATCGGTCCGACGGAGATCGCCGGGGTCTGACCATGGGCCTGGACGCGATCAGGGCGGCCCTGCCCGGGTACGCCAAGGACATCGCACTCAACCTGAGTTCCACCATCGGCACCTCGACGTTGACCCCGGCGCAGACCTGGGGCACCGCCCTGGCGTGCGCGGTGACGGCCCGAAACGCGCTGGTGTTGCGGGAGATCGCGGCCGAGGCGCTGGGACACCTCGGGCCGGAGGGTGTCGAGGCGGCCAAGGCCGCCGCTGCGATCATGGCGATGAACAACGTCTACTACCGGGCCAAGCACCTCGTCGGTGACGAGCGGTACGCCTCGATGCCGGCCCGGCTGCGGATGCAGGTCACCGCCCGGCCCGGCGTGGACAAGGGTGACTTCAAGGTGTGGTGCCTCGCGGTGTCGGCGATCGCCGGCTGCGGGGTGTGCCTGGAGTTGCACGAGAAGGCCCTGCGTGGCCGAGGTTTCACCGCTGAGCAGCTGCACGACGCACTGCGGATCGCCGCCGTGGTGCACGCCGCTGCGGTCACGCTGGACGCCGAGGCCGCCCTGGCCTGAGCACCACACCCTCGCCTGGGCGCCGCGGCCCTGACCGCAGCGCCGTGGCCTCCGCCTGAGCATCGCCACACTCCAGCCGTTTCCATCCCCCGGCAGCCGGGTAGCTGCGTTGGGGGAACGCACCCACCGACGCCGCGACGATCGGCGACAGTCAGGAGTGAACGGCATGGACAGGATCGATCCGCACGCCACCCACGCCGGGCCGGACCCGCTGCGCGGCGGCGACCAGGGCACGGTGTCCGGGGGCGCGCCCGCCGGCACCTTCGACCCCTGGCGTTACCGGGACCACGCCGGGGTGGCCGACGCCGACCTGGTCGGCTACAAGGTCGAGGCCACCGACGGTGGAATCGGCAAGATCGACAGCGCCAGCCACGAGGTGGACGGCAGCTACCTGGTCGTGGACACCGGCCCGTGGATCTTCGGCAAGAAGGTGATGCTGCCGGCCGGCACCGTCAACCAGGTCGACCACGACCAGCGCACCGTCTCCGTCGACCGCACCCGGGACCAGATCAAGGCCGCCCCGGAGTACGACGAGACCAGCCACAGCGATCCGAGCTACCGGGATCGGCTGGGCGGCTACTACGACGAGACGTACGGCGCTCTCCCGCCTGGCACGGCACGCTGACGGTTCGGCTCGACGGCCGGTGGGACACGGACCCACCGGCCGTTACCGTGTGAACGTGGACGCCATCGACGACAGCCGCCATGTCTCGCTCCCAGCCACCTTCAACTTCCGCGACGTCGGTGGGTACCTCGGCCACGGCGACCGGCCGGTCCGCAGTGGCCGCCTCTACCGCTCCGACTCGCTGCACCGCCTCACCGAATCCGACCGGGACGCCTTCGCCGCGATCGGCGTCCGCACCGTCATCGACCTGCGCCGCCCCACCGAGGTGGAGCGCGACGGCCGGGTGCCGGCCTACCAGGGGCTGACCTACCGGCACATCCACCCGGAGCACGACGACTGGTCGGGTACGCCGCACGAGGAGGGCGCCAGCCTCGCCCGGTACCTCGCCGACCGCTACGCCGACCTGGCCCAGACCGGCACCGCCGGGCTGGCCGAGGCGGTCGGGCTGATCGCCGACTCCGCCAACGCCCCGGTGGTGGTGCACTGCGTAGCCGGTAAGGACCGCACCGGGATCGTCTGCGCGTTGACGCTCGCCGTGCTCGGCGTCGACGACGCCGACATCACCGCGGACTACGCGCTCAGCAGCGAGGCGTCGGCCCGATACAGCGCGTGGCTGGCCTCCGTCACCCCGGACGAGGCGGACGTGCCGGCGCCGTTCCTGGCCTCCCCCGCCGAGGCGATGCAGATCTTCCTCGACGAACTGCGTGCCGGGCACGGGTCGGTCGAGGCGTACCTGCGGCACGCCGGGGTGACCGACGAGCAGCTCGCCGCCCTTCGCGACCACCTGCTGAACGAGGCGTAGGCGAAGCGGGGTCGGCCGGTCCGTCCGACGGGCCGACCCCGTGACGATGGTCAGAGGACCCGCTGCACCCACCCGTGCGCGTCGGCGGCCTTGCCGCGCTGGATGTCGACCAACTGCTGACGCAGCGACATGGTGACCCGGCCGGGCTCGCCCCCACCGATCAGGAACTCGCCGTCCGGGAAGCGGACCCCACCGATCGGGGTGACCACCGCGGCGGTGCCGCAGGCGAACACCTCCCGGAGTCGACCGCTGGCCGCGTCGGCCTGCCAGTCGGTGAAGCTGACCGGCCGTTCCTCGACCTGGTGCCCGGCCGCCGCCGCGAGCGTCATGATCGCGTCGCGGGTGATGCCGGGCAGGATCGTGCCGGTCAGCGGCGGGGTGACCACCGTGTTGTCGTCGTAGACGAAGAAGACGTTCATGCCGCCCAACTCGTCGACGAAGCGGCGCTCCACCGCGTCCAGGAAGACCACCTGGTCGCAGCCGGCTTCGATGGCCTCCGCCTGGGCGGCCAGCGACGCGGCGTAGTTGCCACCGCACTTGGCCGCGCCGGTGCCGCCGGGTGCGGCCCGGGTGTAGTCCGGGGAGACCCAGACCGTGACCGGCTTGACGCCACCGGTGAAGTACGCCCCGACCGGAGAGGCGATCACCAGGTAGAGGTATTCGTTGGCCGGGCGGACGCCGAGGAACACCTCGCTGGCGAACATGAACGGCCGCAGGTAGAGGCTGCCGTCCTCGCCGGTGGGGATCCACTCCTGGTCGATCTCGATGAGCTTGTGCAGCGAGTCGACGAACACCTCGGGCGGCAGCACCGGCATCGCCATCCGCTGTGCCGACGCGACGAACCGGGCCGCGTTGGCATCCGGCCGGAACATCGTCACGCCGCCGTCGGCCGTCCGGTACGCCTTCAACCCCTCGAAGATCTCCTGCGCGTAGTGCAGCACGGCGCTGGCCGGGTCCATCGGGATCGGGCCACGCGCCTCCACCCGGGCGTCGTACCAGCCCTTGCCCTCCGCGTAGCGGATGGTGACCATGTGGTCGGTGTGGACGCGACCGAACCCGGGGTTGGCCAGCAGGGCGGCCCGGTCGGCGGCGGATACCGGCGCGGGATTCGGACGGATCTCGAAGTCGAGCTTGTCACCACCGCTCATCGCGCTGACCTCCCTGCGGGACGACGGCATGCGGGACCGCACACCGAATTGGCTGTGCCAGAAAACTTACCCCGAACGGTCGTTCAGCGGGTAGCGCCGTCCGGGCAGGACGGCGGGCCCGGGCAGGCCGACGCCGGGGTGGTCAGGCTACGGCGTGGGCGGCGAGCCGGTCGCCGACCTCTTCGGTCCGCAGCGTCACGCCCGCGGTGCGGCTGGCCAGCTCGGCGGCGACCGCCGCGTTGACCCGGGTTGCGGCCTCGGCGTGCCCCAACTGCTCAAGGAGGAGCGCGGCGGAGAGCACCGCGGCAACCGGATCGGCGACGCCCTGACCGGCGATGTCCGGCGCCGAGCCGTGTACCGGCTCGAACATCGAGGGGTACGCCCCCTCGGGGTTGATGCAGCCGCTGGCCGCCAGCCCGATCCCGCCGGTGACGGCGGCGGCGATGTCGGTGAGGATGTCTCCGAAGAGGTTGTCGGTGACCACCACGTCGTAGCGCTGCGGCTGGGTGACCAGGAACATGGCCGCCGCGTCGACGTGCTGGTATTCGGTGGCGATGTCCGGGTGCTCGGCGGCGACCGTGTCGAAGGTGCGCGCCCAGAGCGACCCGGCGTGGGTGAGCACGTTGGTCTTGTGCACCAGGGTGACCTTGCGCCGCTCCCGGCGGCCGGCGCGGGCGAACGCGTCCCGGATCACCCGCTCCACGCCGTGCCGGGTGTTCAGGCTCTCCTCGGTGGCGACCTCGGCGGGAGTGTCCCGGTGCAGCGAGCCACCGGCCCCGGCGTAGAGACCCTCGGTGCCCTCACGCACCACCACCAGGTCGACCTCGCCCGGCTTCACGCTGCCCAGCGGGCCGGCGACCCCGGGCCAGAGCCGGGACGGGCGCAGGTTGACGTACTGGTCGAAGGCGAAGCGGAGCTTGAGCAGCAGACCTCGCTCCAGCACGCCGGGCGGAACCGTGGGGTCACCGACCGCGCCGAGCAGGATCGCGTCGTGCCCGGCCAGCTCGGCCAGCACGGAGTCGGGCAACACCTCTCCGGTACGGTGCCAGCGGGCCGCGCCGAGGTCGTACTCGGTGGCCTGCACGCCGGGCAGTACCGCGTCGAGGACCTTGCGGGCCTGCGCGACCACCTCGGGCCCGATGCCATCCCCGGCCACCACCGCGATCCGCGCCACGACCGCACTCCTCTGCTCAACGGTTCCGTCCGGGCAACGGTACGTCCCTGTCCCGCCTCCCGGTACGCGGCTTCCACTATTCGAGACGCGCGGATGCACAGCACCCTCTCAGCTGAGACTCATGAGGCGGTCATCTCCGCTGCCTACCGTGGTGGTCAGTGGGTCACGGGGGCCTGCTGACCACCCGGGGTCGCGGCGACGCGACACCAAGCGCGAGGGGGCAGATGCGATGCGCATCGACGAGCAGCCACGGACCCGCTGGCCGGACCCGTCCGCATTCCGCAGCCGGCGGCCGGACCTCCGACTCGGCCGCCGACGGCAGCGGATCGACCCAGCCGCCGCCGCTGACGGCCGAATCGCCGTGCAGCACACCGTCCGCACCGCGACCGCCGAATACACCCTCCTGCTCAACGCCCCCGCCTGGCTCGGCCGCCGAGGCGTCGGTGAGGCACTGCGGGACAGCGTGGCCGAGCTACGCGCCATCGACCTCACCTACGGCCCGAACCGGCCGGACAGCCTGGTCTCCCGCCTACGTCGCGGCGAGATCAGCCCCGACTCGTACCCACCCCTCGCCGACCTGGTGGACCGCTGCACGGCCATGCGCGCCGCCACCGACGGGTGGTTCGACGCCTGGGCGGTGCCCGGTGGCTTCGACCCGGGCGGCCTGCTCGGCGGCTGGGCTGTCGAACGCGCCGCCGAGAGACTGCGCGCCGCAGGCATCCACGACTACGCCGTACTCACCGGTGCCGACCTCGTCGTCCGGGGCCACGCGTCGCACGGCGGGCCGTGGCGGGTCGCCGTGCACCACCCGACCGCCCCCGAGCGCGCGCCGCTGGTGTTGGAGATGACCGCCGGCGCGGTCGGCACCTCCGGGGTGACCGGACGGCAGGGACATGTGGTGGACCCGCACACCGGTGAGCCGGCCGACCAACTCGTCGCCGCCACCGTCGTGGGGCCCGATCTGACGATCGCCGACGCCTACGCCACCGCGCTGTACGCGGCCGGCCCCACCGGCCTGTCGTGGTTCCGTGGCGACGCCGACTATCGCGTGCTCTTCGCCCACCGACGCTGAACAGCAGGTCGTCGCAGCGAGCCCGTCTCCCCGCGGCGCTCCGGCCCGATTCGCACCTCGACCGCCCACAACCGGTGAACCCGGTGATGGTTCCGCTGCCGGCGAACCCCGTCGCCGGTGCTGGTCGGCCGGTCGGGCCTTGCGATCGGCCCCCACGGTCTCGGCAACGACCGTGGGGGCCGGTCAGCGACGAGTGCGCGTGGCTCGCACAATCGAGGGGTGCGGACCGGTCGGGCCGGACGTCGACCGCGCCACCCGAAGACGGGCCGGTGCCTCGACTCGGCCAGTGACCGCAGCACGTACGCTAGCGAATCGACGCAACTCGACGCAAGAGTCTCCACACCGGACCGTCCTGGCCGGAGGTTGCGGAATTCGGCAGTTGGGCTGGCGGCGAGGCAGTTTCGACATGGTGAACGGCGGATGGCACGCTGTCCGCCGTGAGTTTCGATCTGAGTGTGTGGGCCCTGGAGGACGGGGCGACGCCCGAGGACGTACGGGCAGCGGTCGACGGTTGCCGGCAGGGGCGACACATCGACCGTTACCCGGACCCGCGGGTGGTCAGCTTCTACCGGGCCATCACCGCCTCCTATCCGGACCGCCATCCCGGCCCGAACAGCCCGTGGGCGGTGGCGCCTCTGCACGCCGCCCACGACCATGTCGAGCTGAACCTGCATCCGACCTGCGCGGACCAGGTGCTGCTGGACATCGAGCGGCTGGCCGGCGAGCACGGGCTCATGCTGTTCGACCCGCAGGACGGCTCGGTCTACCCGCCCCCGGCCCGGATGCCCGGCTGACGCCGGGTCATCTCACCCGGACACGACAAGGGGCCCAGCGGATCGCCGGGCCCCCATGGTGCTGTGCCGTCGTTACTCGTCGCGCAGGTCCGCCGCGCTGGCCGCCGTGGCACCGATCGAGTCGGCGGCCGAGGTGAGCAGGTCGGCGCCGAGCGCCTGGTCGACGGTGAGCGTCATCAGCGTCTCGCCACCCGCCTCGCGCCGAGCCACCTGCATGGCCGCGATGTTGATGCCCGACTCCCCGAGCAGGGTGCCGACGGTGCCGACGACACCGGGCCGGTCCGCGTAGCGCAGGAAGAGCAGGATGCCCTCCGCGCCGATCTCCACGTCGAAGCCGTCCACCTCGGTCAGCTTGAGGACGTCGCGAGCACCGGAGTGGGTGACCGTGCCGGAGACGCTGACCGTACGACCATCCGGCAGCGCGCCACGAACCGTGACCAGGGTGGACTGCTCGGCCGTCTCGGCCAGGGCCGCCAGGGTGACCTCGACACCGCGCTCCGCCGCCAGGTGCGGGGCGTTGACGTAGGTGACCTGGTCCTCGACGACCGAGCTGAACAGGCCCTTGGTGGCCGCGAGCTTGAGCACCGACACATCGTGGCTGACGATCTCGCCGCGCACCTCGACCGTGACGCTGGCGGCGACCCCACCGGCGACCGCGGTGAACGCCCGACCCAGCTTCTCCGCCAGCGGCAACAGCGGCCGGACATCCTCGGCGACCAGGCCACCGGCCTGCACGTTCACCGCGTCCGGGACGAACTCGCCCTGCAACGCCAGCTTGACGCTCCGGGCCACGGCGAGACCGGCCTTGTCCTGCGCCTCGTGGGTGGAGGCGCCCAGGTGCGGGGTCGCCACCACGTTGTCGAAGGCGAACAGCGGCGAGGAGGTGCACGGCTCCTTGCTGTACACGTCGACGCCGGCGCCGGCGACCCGACCCTCGGCGATCGCGTCGGCGAGGGCCTGCTCGTCGACCAGCCCGCCGCGGGCGGCGTTGACGATGCGGACGCCCGGCTTGACGATCGCCAGCTCCTTCTCACCGATCAGGCCCACCGTCTCCGGCGTCTTGGGCAGGTGGATGGAGATGAAGTCGCTCTCCCGCAGCAACTCCTCCAACCCGACCAGGCGTACGCCGAGCTGCGCCGCACGGGCCGGCTGGATGTACGGGTCGTACGCGATCAGCCGGGTGCCGAAGGCGGCGATGCGCTGCGCGAAGAGCACCCCGATCCGACCGAGCCCGACCACGCCGACGGTCTTGCCCTGCACCTCGACACCTGTGTACTTCGACCGCTTCCACTCCCCCGCCTTGAGCGCCGAGCTGGCGCTCGCGGTGTTGCGGGCGACGGCGAGCAGCAGTGCGACGGCCTGCTCGGCGGCGGAGACGATGTTGGAGGTGGGCGCGTTGACGACCATGACGCCCCGGGCGGTGGCGGCCGGCACCTCGACGTTGTCCAGCCCGACGCCCGCCCGGGCGACCACCTTGAGTCGCGGCGCGGCGGCGACCGCCTCGGCGTCGATCTGGGTCGCGCTGCGCACGATGACGGCGTCGGCCTCGGAGAGCGCCGAGAGCAGGGCCGGACGGTCGGTGCCGTCGACGTGACGGACGTCGAAGTCGTGGGCGAGCACCTCGATGGCGGCGGGGGCGAGTTCTTCGGCGATCAGTACGACAGGATTCATCGGTCCTCGTAGAGGTCGTGTTTGCGATCGGCCCGGGCGGCGGGGCGCCGCACTGCGCCCCGCGCTGATCCGTGCCGTGGCCGTCAGGTGCCGGCTGCTGCACCTACAGGCGATCGTAGGGGCCGCGCTGCCCGGCATGTTCCGGTCTGTGGGGTGAGGGCCCTCACACGCCCGGTCGAGCGACGGACATCGGCAGTTCACCTGACCGAAACGGTTGCGTCCGCCCACTACAAACGGGTCCGGGAACCGGCTGAAGGAGGCGTCCGTGCTGATGGCCACGCGTGTCGTCCTGCTCCGGCAGCTCAGCCGCGTCGATCCGGCACGGTTCGGTCCGACGTTTGCCGAGGCGTTGGTCACCCGGTCCCAGCAGGTGAAAATCCGACGCAACTTCGTACGTCGGCGGACGGCCGCCGCCGACGAGGCGGTCGCGCTCTACCGGCGGCTGGTCCTCGACCGGCCGGGCCGGCACGAGGTGGGGCTCGCCCGGGCGCTCGTCGCGCAGGCGTCTGTCCCCGACGACCGCACCATGACCTCAGCGCTCGCACAGGGCCAAGAGGCGATCGGGTACGTCGAGGACGCGACCGACCGGGACGGTCTGGTCGTGCTGGCCTCGGCGCAGCTGATGATGGCCATCCAACTCTCGCCCGAAGCCCCCCGGGAGGCGTTGTCGTTCGCGGAGCAGGCCCGGGAGACCTGGTTACGGTGCACGCCGCTCGGTCTTCGGGAGCGGACGGACCTGGCCCGGTCCCTCACTGCGATCGGCTACTGCCGGGCGACGCTGGGCGAGCCGGCGGAGGCGCTTGCCGCCCGGGAGGAGGCGGTCGAGATGTTCCGTCGGCTGCCCTTCTGGACACGGCAGAGGTATCTGCCCTCCCGACTCGATGCGACGGCCGGGCTGGCCCACTCCCTCGCCACGTACGGCCGGTGGACCGAGGCGCTGACAATGGCCGTGGACGCTCGCGAGGAGCTCGTCTTCTGGTCCCGGTGGGAACCGCTACGGGCCCGTCCGCCGCTCGCCAACCTGTCGTTGGTGATCGCCAGGTGTCACGTCGGGCTCGACGAGACGCAGGCGGCGGTGACGACGGCCACGAAGGCGATCGAGCACTGCCGCTGGCTGGCCGGGCGCGACCCCGTTCGACACCGGCGTCGGTTGGTCGTCGCGCTGCGCGCGCAGGCCGTGATCCTCCAGGCCGTCGGTCGGCACGAGGAGGCCGCCGGGGCAACCGGCGAGGCCGAGACGATCGAGAGCCGCTGAGACAGGGCCGGCGGCCGGCGACCCGCGCTGGGGAGAGCGCACGATCGCCGGCCGCCGGTGGACCGTTGCGGGTCGAACCTGTCAGGCGGTCTCGGTGATCGGGCGGTCGACCCAGCTCATCATGCCGCGCAGCTTCTTGCCGGTCTCCTCGATGGGGTGCGCCGCACCCTCGGCCTGCCACTTCTTGAAGTTCGGCCGACCCGCCTCGTCCTCGGCGACCCACTCGCGGGCGAACTCGCCGGACTGGATCTCGCCGAGGATCTTGCGCATCTCGTCCTTGACCCGGGAGTCGATGATGCGCGAGCCACGGGACAGGTCGCCGTACTCGGCGGTGTCGGAGATGCTGTAGCGCATCTTCGCGATGCCGCCCTCGTACATGAGGTCGACGATCAGCTTCAGCTCGTGCAGGCACTCGAAGTACGCGACCTCCGGGGCGTAGCCCGCCTCGGTGAGCACCTCGAAACCGGTCTGCACCAGCGCCGAGGCACCGCCGCAGAGCACCGCCTGCTCGCCGAACAGGTCGGTCTCGGTCTCCTCGGTGAAGGTGGTCTTGATCGCGCCCGCCCGGGTGCCGCCGATGCCCTTGGCGTAGGCGAGCGCGAGCGCGAGGGCGTTACCGCTGGCGTCCTGCTCGACGGCGACGAGACACGGCACGCCCTTGCCGTCGGCGTACTGGCGGCGGACGAGGTGACCGGGGCCCTTCGGCGCGACCATCGC
Source organism: Micromonospora sp. WMMD961 (assembly GCF_029626145.1). NCBI lineage: Bacteria > Bacillati > Actinomycetota > Actinomycetes > Micromonosporales > Micromonosporaceae > Micromonospora > Micromonospora sp. WMMD961. The sequence continues at coordinate 1,690,681 of NZ_JARUBJ010000002.1, read as the reverse complement.
CACGTCGACCTCGGCCGGCGGCTTGATCAGGCCGTACCGGATGTTGAAGCCGTGGCCGAAGAAGAGCGCCTTGCCCGCCGCGAGGTTCGGCTCGATCGACTCGGTGTAGAGCTTGCGCTGGGCGGTGTCCGGCGCGAGCACCATGATCACGTCGGCCTCGGCGGCGGCCTGCGCCGGCGTGAGCACCCGCAGGCCCTGCTCCTCGGCCTTCGGACGGCTCTTCGAGCCCTCCGGCAGACCGATCACCACGTCGACGCCCGAGTCGCGCAGCGACAGCGCGTGGGCGTGACCCTGGCTGCCGTAGCCGATCACCGCGACCTTCCTGGCCTGGATCAGGCCGAGGTCGGCGTTGTCGTCGTAGTACACCTCAACGCTCATCAGAAACTTCCCTTTCGTACGACGGCCGGGGCGGCCCGTCGTGGTCTGTGTGGTTGGGTCCGGGAGGCCCGCCGGGGCCGACCGGTGGCGTCAGGCGGCCCGTAGCGCGGGGCCTGCGGTGATCGAACGCGAGCCGCGCCCGATCGCCACCAGCCCGGACTGGACCATCTCCTTGATGCCGAAGGCTTCGAGGTCGCGCAGCAGCGCGTCGAGTTTGTCAGGGGTGCCGGTGGCCTCGATGGTCAGCGTGTCCGGTGCGACGTCGACCACCCGGGCGCGGAACAGGTTGACCGTCTCCAGCACCTGGGACCTCGCGGCCCGGTCGGCGCGGACCTTCACCAGCAGCAACTCCCGGGCAACCGACACCTGAGGGTCCAGCTCGACGATCTTCAGCACGTTGACCAGTTTGTTCAGCTGCTTGGTGACCTGCTCCAACGGGGACGACTCGGCGTTGACCACGATGGTGATCCGGGAGACGTCCGGGTTCTCGGTCTCACCCACGGCGAGGCTGTCGATGTTGAAACCACGGCGGGAGAACAGGCCGGAGACCCGGGCGAGCACGCCGGGCTTGTTCTCCACGAGCACGGACAGGGTGTGCATGGTCATGCCACGACCTCGCTTCGCTCGGTCGTGCCGCGACCGTGGGCAGGGCTGAGCTTGCTGATTCGTTCGCTGTGCTCACTCATGTCAGATGTCATCCTCGTCGAAGACCGGGCGGACGCCGCGGGCGAACATGATCTCGTCGTTGCTGGTGCCGGCGGCGACCATCGGCCAGACCATCGCGTCCTTGCCGACCACGAAGTCGATCACCACGGGGGCGTCGTTGATCTCCATGGCGGCGGCGATGGTCTTGTCCACGTCGGCCGCGTTCTCGCAGCGCAGGCCGACGCAGCCCAACGCCTCGGCGAGCTTGACGAAGTCGGGAATGCGGTGCTTGTGCGTGCCCAACTCGGTGTTGGAGTAGCGCTCGTTGTAGAAGAGCGTCTGCCACTGCCGGACCATGCCGAGGTTGCCGTTGTTGATCACGGCGATCTTGACCGGGATGCCCTCCAACGCGCAGGTGGCCAGCTCCTGGTTGGTCATCTGGAAGCAGCCGTCACCGTCCACCGCCCAGACCACCGTGTCCGGCTTGCCGACCTTCGCGCCCATCGCCGCCGGCACCGCGTAGCCCATGGTGCCGAGGCCGCCGGAGTTCAACCAGGTGTGCGGCTTCTCGTAGGAGATGAACTGGGAGGCCCACATCTGGTGCTGACCCACCCCGGCCACGAAGATCGTGTCCGGGCCGGCGATCTCACCCAGGCGCTTGATGACGTACTGCGGGGAGAGCGTGCCGTCGGACGGCTCGTCGTAGCCCAGCGGGTAGCGGTTGCGCAGGTCGTCCAACTGGGTCCACCAGTCGCCCAGGTCGGTGCTGCGCCCCGCCGACCGCTCGACCGTCACCGCGGCGATCAGCTCGTCGATGACGTGCTTGGCGTCACCGACGATCGGCACGTCCACGTGCCGGTTCTTGCCGATCTCCGCCGGGTCGATGTCCGCGTGCACCACCGTCGCGTCCGGGGCGAACGAGTCCAGCTTGCCGGTGACCCGGTCGTCGAACCGCGCGCCCAGCGCCACGATCAGATCCGCCTTCTGCAGGCCGTAGACGGCGGCGACAGTGCCGTGCATGCCGGGCATCCCCAGGTGCTGCCGGTGCGAGTCGGGGAACGCGCCGAGCGCCATCAGCGTGGTGACGACCGGGATGCCGGTCAGCTCGGCCAGCCGGCGCAGCCCGTCGGTGGCGCCGGCCTTGAGCACCCCGCCGCCGACGTAGAGCACCGGTCGGCGGGCGCCGGCCATCAGCCGCGCCGCCTCCCGGATCTGCTTGCCGTGCGGGTGCAGGGTCGGCCGGTAGCCGGGCAGGTCCAATGAGGGCGGCCACGCGAAGGTGGTCGGCGCCTGGAGCACGTCCTTGGGGATGTCGACCAGCACCGGGCCGGGCCGCCCGGTGCTGGCCAGGTGGAACGCCTCGGCCAGCACCCGCGGGATCTCCTCGGCGTTCTGCACGAGGAAGTTGTGCTTGGTGATCGGCAGGGTGATGCCCTGGATGTCGGCCTCCTGGAAGCCGTCGGTGCCGATCAACGGGCTGGCCACCTGACCGGTGATCGCGACCATCGCCACCGAGTCCATGTACGCGTCGGCGATCGGGGTGACCAGGTTCGTCGCACCCGGGCCGGAGGTGGCGATGCAGACACCGACCTTGCCGGTGGCCTGCGCGTACCCGGTCGCCGCGTGCCCGGCGCCCTGCTCGTGGCGCACCAGGATGTGCCGGACGGTGGAGTCGTAGAGCGGGTCGTACGCCGGCAGGATCGCGCCGCCCGGGATGCCGAAGACGACGTCGACGCCGAGCGCCTCGAGGGACCGCACGAGCGAGCCGGCCCCGGAGACCTGGGCCGGGGCGGAGGGCCGTACCGCCGGAACGGCCGGGGTCGCCGCGCTGCGTGCGGGGGCCGGGTCGACGTCGACGGTCGGGTCGGCGGCCGCGCGGGCCCGGCGGGCGGTGTGGGCGAGGGTCTCGGGCGTGGGTCTCGTCATGACGGTTCTGGCCTTCGGCTGGAGTGGCTGGTGGCTAGTCAAGCGTTGCGACACGGGCGGGGCCCGCCTCGCCGGGTTCCGATGGCAATAAAAACGGCCCTCGTGCAGATGCACGGGGCCAGCGCACTCTCATCTGGGAGAGTGCGCTCAGGTAAGTACTCGCAGCGACCGGTACGACGACATGCGGCTAAGCCTGACGCATCTCACGCGATGAGTCAACTGATCCCACATGTTGGTTAACGGAGTCCGGCGCGTCGGCCGGTGACGCGCCATCGGCAGGCGGGCTGAGCTGCCCCGACCCAGCCGGATTGCGACGCGGCGCGGGCACCGGAGCAGGCCGGGCACCCGGTGAGGTCGCCGCCTCCAACATGGCCTCCAGGTGCTCGGCCGGCACCCCCCAGCCGAAGAGGGCGCCCTGGCCGAACCGGCAACCGGCGGCCACCACGGCAGCCAACTCGGTCGGCGTGGTCACCCCCTCGGCGATCACCTCCAGCCCCAACTGGTGACCCAGCCGCATCACGATGTCGACCATCGGCGCGAACGCCGGGCCGTCCTGGCCGACCGGGCGGACCGGCTCGTGCTCGGCGACCAGGCTGTGGTCGATCTTCAGGATGTCGATCGGAAGCCGACGCAACTGCCCCAGCGACGAGTAGCCGGCCCCGAAGTCGTCCAGCGCGATCCGGACACCTGTCAACCGCAACGCGGTCAGCCGCCGGATCAGCTCGTCCAGGTCGGTGGCGACGGCGTGCTCGGTGACCTCCAGCACCAGCCGCTGCGGCGGCACGTGGTGGGCACGCAGCGCCTCGGCGACCTGGACCACGTACTCCGGGGCGTGCAGCTCACGCGGGGACACGTTGACCGACACCCAGACGTCGTGCCCGTCCGCCAGCCACCGGGAGAGCTGGTAGCAGGCCTGGTGCAGCACCCAGGCACCGAGAGGAGCGATCATCCCGCACTCCTCGGCGAGCGGGATGAACTCGTCCGGACGGACGTTGCCCAGCTCGGGGTGGTGCCAGCGGAGCAGTGCCTCCGCACCGACCGGCCGCACCGACGGCAGTGACGCCACCGGCTGGAAAGCCAACCGCAGCTCGTCGCGGTCGATCGCGCCCCGCAGTTCGTGTTCCACAGCGGTACGCCGCCGCAGGAACTGGTCGTAGGCGGCGTCGTAACGCTCGATGCGGTTCTTGCCACGCTGCTTCGCGTAGCGCAGAGCCAGGTCGGCGTGGCGCAACAGCAACTCCACGTCCGGCTCGCCGGCCCAACCGGCCACCCCGATGCTGACCGACAGGAAGACCGGCCCCTCCGGCTCGTCGTACGGCCGGTTGAGCACCCCGAGCAACCGCTCGGCGACCCGGTCCGCCTCGGCCGGCCGGCCCTGCATGAGTACGGCGAACTCGTCGCCACCCAACCGGGCGGCGACGTCGCCGGGGCGCAGGTTGCCACGCAGCCTCCGGCCCACCTCGGCCAGCACCGCGTCGCCCACGTCGTGGCCACGCATGTCGTTGACGTTCTTGAAGCCGTCCAGGTCGAGGCCGAGCAGGACGCGGGGGGTGCCCGCAGCGGCGCTGTCGTGCAGCGCGCGGAGCAGGCCACGCCGGTTGGCCAACGACGTCAACGGGTCGGTGTGCGCCAGCTCACGGAAGTGCGCCTCCCGCTCGGCCAGGCGGTCCGCGTACCCCCGGACGTCGCGGAGGGTGAGGTACTGCCGCGCCACCAGGGCGAAGCCTTCCACGCTGCCGGCTACGATGCCCGCCGCGGTGAACCGGCCGTCCTGGGCGAGGTGGTACATCGCCGAAGCGGCCATCGCCAGCATCGGGGCGATGGCGTACTCGCCGTCGCGACCGATCAGGTCCAACTCGACCTGCCCCGGCCGGTCGGCCCGGTGCACCGCGAACGCGACGGTCAACAGGCCGGCGGCGAGCACCGCCGCACCGGTCAGGGCCATCGTCGGCCCAGCCTGGCAGAGCCCGGCACTGAGGCCCAGCCCGCCGCAGGTCACCGCGGTGATGCCGGTGCTCAGGACGGCGAGCCGCCGACGTGGACTCACGGCCCGGAAGACCACGATCACGGCGAGCCCGGCCGCGAGCGCGGCGCTCACCGTGGTGACCAGGATCGCCGGGCAGGCCATCGGGGTGGCGGCGCCGAGCAACCGGGTGGGCTCGGAGAAGAGCACCCAGCCGACGAACCACAGCGCGGCGGCCATGACCAACCCGTCCAGGGCGAGTCGGGCCGTTCCCGTCGCGGTCGCGGCCACCCCCGGCAGCCGGAGCAGGCCGGCGGCGAAGACCAGCCCGCTCACCGCCGTGCCGATCGCCACCACTGTCGCCCACCCCGTGCGCTGCCCCTGCTGGTGGGCCCAGTGTTCGTTCGCGGTGAGCGCGGCGAGGACCCCGACCAGCAGGCTGAGCAGTGCTCCCCCGGCGGCGGCGGCGAGCAGCACGTGTGCCGGCCGGTGCGGCCCGGTGCGCCGCCGGGCGATCGCGGTCAGCAGCCCGGTGGCCACGGCGGCGACGAGCCCGCTGACCACCGCGACAGCGACCATGCCCGGGGGGAATTGCACGCCCTCAAGAGTGCCGGATGCGCGCACCCCGTGGGGGACTGGGTGTGCATCTGTTGGGACACGGCACCCACCGGGGAGGGCCGGCGCGGCGGCGGTGTCATGCTGGTATGCATGCCTGAGCTGCGGTCGAGGACTTCCACACACGGACGGACGATGGCTGGCGCCCGGGCCCTCTGGCGGGCCACCGGGATGACCGACGACGATTTCGGCAAGCCGATCGTCGCCATCGCCAACAGTTTCACCCAGTTCGTGCCTGGTCACGTACACCTCAAGGACATGGGTGGCCTGGTCGCCGACGCGGTCGCCGAGGCCGGCGGGGTGGGCCGGGAGTTCAACACCATCGCTGTCGACGACGGCATCGCGATGGGCCACGGCGGCATGCTCTACTCGCTGCCCAGCCGGGAGCTGATCGCCGACGCGGTGGAGTACATGGTCAACGCCCACTGCGCGGACGCCCTGGTCTGCATCTCCAACTGCGACAAGATCACCCCCGGGATGCTGCTGGCCGCGCTGCGGCTCAACATCCCGACCGTCTTCGTCTCCGGCGGCCCGATGGAGGCCGGCAAGACGATGGCGATCGAGGGCGTGGTGCACAGCAAGATCGACCTGATCGACGCGATGATCGCCTCGTCGAACGAATCGGTCACGGACGAGCAGCTCGGCGAGATCGAACGCTCCGCCTGCCCGACCTGCGGCTCCTGCTCCGGCATGTTCACCGCCAACTCGATGAACTGCCTCACCGAGGCGATCGGGCTGGCGCTGCCCGGCAACGGGTCGACGCTGGCCACCCACGCCGCACGCCGGTCGCTCTTCGTCGAGGCCGGCCGCACCGTCGTGGACATCGCCAAGCGGTGGTACGACGGCGACGACGACTCCGTGCTGCCGCGTACGGTCGCCTCCAAGGCCGCCTTCGAGAACGCGGTCGCCCTGGACGTGGCGATGGGCGGCTCCACCAACACCGTGCTGCACCTGCTCGCCGCCGCCCGCGAGGCGGAGCTGGACTTCGGCGTCACCGACATCGACGCGATCTCCCGGCGGGTGCCGTGCCTGGCCAAGGTCGCACCCAACTCCCCGAACTACCACATGGAGGACGTGCACCGGGCCGGCGGCATCCCCGCGATCCTCGGCGAACTGGACCGGGCCGGGCAGCTCAACCGCGACGTGCACGCCGTGCACTCCCCCTCGCTGGCGCAGTGGCTGACCGACTGGGACGTGCGCGGTGGCTCGCCGAAGCCGGAGGCGGTCGAGCTGTTCCACGCCGCGCCGGGCGGTGTGCGCACCGTCGAACCGTTCTCCACCACCAACAGGTGGTCGTCGCTGGACACCGACGCGGCCGGTGGCTGCATCCGGGACCGCGAACACGCCTACTCGGCCGACGGCGGGCTGGCCATCCTGCACGGCAACCTGGCGCCGGCCGGCAGCGTGGTGAAGACCGCCGGGGTGCCGGACGACAGCCTGACCTTCCGCGGCCCGGCGAAGGTCTACGAGTCGCAGGACGACGCGGTGACCGCCATCCTCGCCAAGCAGGTCGTCGCCGGGGACGTCGTGGTGATCCGGTACGAGGGCCCGAAGGGCGGCCCCGGCATGCAGGAGATGCTCTACCCGACCTCGTTCCTCAAGGGACGGGGGCTGGGCCGCTCCTGTGCGCTGCTCACCGACGGCCGTTTCTCCGGCGGCACCTCCGGGCTCTCCATCGGGCACGTCTCCCCCGAGGCCGCCTCCGGCGGGCTGATCGCCCTGGTCCGCGACGGCGACGAGATCGTCATCGACATCCCCAGTCGGTCGATCGAGCTGAACGTGCCCGCCGAGGAGCTGGAGGCACGACGGGTGGCCGAGGAGAAGCGCGACAAGCCGTACACCCCGACCGACCGGCAGCGCCCGGTGTCGGCGGCGCTGCGCGCGTACGCCTCGATGGCCACCTCGGCCAGCGACGGCGCCTACCGCCGCGTCCCGGAGTGACCGTCGCCCGCTGATATCGGGGTGTCCCACTGGCTCGGACACCCCGATATCGACGAAACGCGGTCCCCGGATGTCGGTCGTGTGGGCTAGCGTGTCGTCGATCAATTCGGGGAGAGCCCGGATTCCTTCGGGGAAGAGGCGTGCACGTGGCATTTGGCAAGAAGTCCGTGGCGGTGGCGGTGGCGGCGCTCACCGCGTTCGCTGTCTCCGCGTGCGGCACGACGTCCGGCGGGTCCGACGGGTCCGACGCCCCCAAGCAGCCCAGCGTTCTGGAACTGCTGGCCAGTGACCTGAAGGGGTCGCTGCAGAAGACCGCCGAGGCCACCACCAAGAGCGACTCGGTGACCGTGAGCATGACGGGCACGGCCGGCGGCGAGAAGGTCGAGATGAGCGGCGTCATCGACCTCGGCGACCCGGTCAAGGCCGAGATGACGGTGAAGGACCCGAAGGGCGACCCGACCGTCGTCCGGATGGTCGGTGCGGTCGTCTACGTCGAGATCCCCGCAGCGGACCGCGCGGAGATGGACGGCAAGCGGTGGATGAAAATGGACCTGAGCACCGCCGGTGAGCAGGCAGGGATGAACTTCGGTAAGCAGTTCGAGGACATCGACCCGACCAAGCAGGTCAAGACACTGCTCGCCACCGAGGGCACGAAGGTGGTCGGGCAGGAGACGGTGAACGGGGCGGCCACCGTCCACTACACCGTCGCCGTCCCGGTGGCGACCCACCTTCAGCAGATGGACGCGAAGCTGCGGGCGGGCGTCGAGCAGCAGATGACCAAGATGGGCGTCAAGGAGATCACCACCGACCTGTGGGTCGACGAGCAGTACCGGCCCCGCCGGGCGACTCTGAAGATGGGCCCGCTGGGCGATCTGCAGATGGACTACACCGACTACGGCAAGGCGGTGACGGTCGAGACGCCGCCGACGGCGGAAACCCTCGACTTCGCCGAGATGCTCAAGGGTTTGCAGGGCCTGACCACCAGCTGATCAGGACCGGATTGCTGCCCGGCCGGCGCGGAGACGCGCTTGGTCGGGCAGCGCCGTACCAGGACCCAGGCAGCCCTCACACCTAGGCCGTCCAGCGCTCTACGCTCATCGTTCGACAGCGCACTCAGCCGGGTCGAACATCGGATCCTCGATCGCCTTCAGCAGCGGTCGGGATGCCACGTGCTCCGGCCTGATGTGCCGCCCGAGCACCACAACCGCCACCGACGATGCGCCAGCGCTCTTCAACGCGTACGCCAGCGACTGCGCCCGCGAACCGGTCGTCCAAGTGTCGTCCAGTACCAGCGGCCGAACGCCGACGCTCTCGACCGGAAGCTGGACCGTGAACCAGTCGCGCTGGAACGTCCGTGTCTCAGATCCGTGGCGGGGATTGGACAGCGCCGCGAGCCACGGCAGTCCAAGACGGTCGCCGATCAGATCCTGCAGGGGGTGCGGATGGGCCTGGCCCCGGGTGCTCGGCACGACCACCACGTGGGTCGGAGCACCGCCCATCCGATCAGCGACGCAGTCGCGGTGCCGCTGCAGGAACAGCAGCAGCAGTGCGAGCAGATTCCACCTAGCCTGGGCCGACCCCGGCTTGGCCTTGTACAAGCGCAGGTGGTGATGATGCTGACCGGTACGCGGCGAGTAAGCGATAGGAACGACCACGTCGGCGAGCAGGCCACCAGACGCCGTCTGGTGTTCCTGACAGGGATAGCAGTAGTCGAACCCGGGAGTGCGGACACCGCGACACGTCGGGCAGATCCAGGGGAGGGCAGGCAGGGGATTTCGAAGGAAGTTCCGCTGGGTCTCGACGTACTCCCGGACCCTGGCCCACGGGTCAGAGGCTGGCGAAGTCAGGAAAGCCCTCCAACTCGGCCGCAGCCGGTGAACGGTCGAGAATGGCGTCGACCGCCTCCACCAGGTCCATGGTCCCGTGCGCGACGTGGACGCCGGGCCGCGCGGCGAAGGCGCGTGCCCAGTCGTGCCGCATCACCTGACTGGTGAGCACCACGGGCCGACCGTGCTGAAGAGCTAGCCGCGCCTGGATCCGGGCTCCACTGCGTTCGCCGGCTTCGATGACCACGGTGGCCGCGGCGTAGCCGCTCATCACCGCGTTTCGCATTGGGAAGCTCTGCTTTGTGGGGGCGGCATCGGGCCAAAACTGGCTGAGCACCAATCCGACCTTTGCGATGTGCTCCTGGAGCGCGCGGTTGACCGTCGGGTAGTGGTGACGAATCCCGGTCCCGATGACCGCGACCGTGCGTCCCCCTGCCGCGAGTGCCGCCAGGTGGGCTGCGGTGTCGATCCCTTTCGCCAGACCGCTGACGACCGTCACACCACGGCGGGCAAGTGATTCTGATACCGAGCTGGCGATCTCGACGCCTCGATCGCTCGCCTCGCGGCTGCCGACCACTGCGATGGCCCGAGCGTCGGGGCGCGACTCACCTCGGGCGAAGAGCACTGGTGGCATCTCGCGGATGTCACGCAGCTGGGCGGGGTAGTCGTCGTCGAAGAAGGCCCGCACTGTAATGCCCTCAGCCCGCCAGCCGGCGAGTTCGCCGGCCGCGGCCTCGATCAGCGAGTCGACGGAGCGGGTGTCGGGAAAGAGCGTGTCGGTCTGCCCGACGACCCGGCGCAGGACTGCCAGCGCGGTGCCGACCTCCTGAATGTCGTGCACGGCATCAGACCAGCCGAGGTCCGGCTGCCGCAGCAGCGCAATCAGCGCCGCCCGCTCCACCGTCACCCGGTCCATGCCCCTGATCGTAGAGGCAACTCCCGGCCGCCCGGCCCACCGGCCACGCGGAGCCGGCAGAGAAGCCCGGCGGACATCACTTCGCCCCACACGATCGAACATATGTTCCCTCAGCCCTCAGGTCAACCGAAGATCGCGCAGGTCGAGGGCTTGGGCGAGGAGGCGTACGCCGTCCTCGTCGTGACGGTGCACCGTGCAACCGGCGCGGGTGAAGCGCACGGTGACCACCTGCCCGGCGTGCCGGGCGGCCAGGTGCCACAGTTCCGGCTCGGGGTCGGCGACGTCGCGCGGTCCAGAACGGGGCACAGGTATCGGCGCTGTCGGGTCGGTCGGGGCGGCCCTGGCGACGGCGTCGGTCAGACACTCGCCGCACCAGGCGAGCGCGGCGGCCAGGCTCGGTCGGTGCGGAAAGTCGTCGGGGCGGACGGGGGCGTCGAGCGGCTGCACCTGCACCGACCAGCGCACTCCGTCGGTGAGCAACGGGTCACCCGTGTTGTGCCGCAGGTCGCACACGGCCACCACGAGCGCCAGGTCGAGGCCGAGGGCGAGTCGCAGCAACTCTGGCAGCGGCGGTGCGTCCGGACGTGCCGCCACCACGATCAGCCGGCCGGCCGCCGTGCCCCGGCCAGCCTGGCGTACGTATTCCCGCACCGGGTCGGCCCCGGCCCAGGGCAGGGTGACGTACCCGTCGCGTAGGTATCGGTCGATCTCGTGCCCGCCGTCAGCGTCGGCGAGGTCTTCGGGTCGCGCGCCGAGAAGGGCGGCCCAGGATCCGAGCCGGTAGCGGTCCGGAAACTGCACGACGGGTTTGCCGCCCGGTTGGGTGGTGACCAGCGGAGTGACTTCGGGCGTACCGGTTTGCCAGGCCAGGTGCACCACCCGGTGCCGCAGGTCGGTGACGGTGACCAGCACGGTCTGGTGCAGACGCCGGGTATCGCCGCACGTGAAGCAGCGCAGCGCGGATGGGCGCAGGCCGGCGCCGCAGCAGTGCGGGCAGTCGGTGTCAGCCGCGCGACCGCCGAGCCGGCAGTCGCAGGCGCGTATTCGGCTGTGTGGTCGGCAGTCCGGGCAGGGCCGCCAGCAGGCGGGTTCACCCAGCCAGGACGGGTCGGGTGGTTCGTAGCCGCGGCTTACCGGCACCCGCGCACTGCGGACGACCTGGCCGGTGGGCTGCTCCGCGAGGGTCTCCACAGGTTCGCCAGCGTGCAGACTCGTGTGCCACCAGCGGCCGTCGCGCCACAGGGCCTGCGCGCCGGGCAACTCGCCGCCGGCCAGGTCGACGCAGTCAGCGAGGACGCTTCGTTCGAGTTGGTCGACGTCCACGGCCGGGGCAGCGGGTGGGCGCGGCGAGTCGGGGCGGAGCAGTCGGGCGGCGGCGGCCATGCCGCGCTCGGCAAGACCGGTGAGCGCGCCGGCCACGTCGGTGCTGGTCAGCGCTTCCGGGAGGTCTCGACACCAGCCGGGCAAGCCGGAGGGCACCGGGCTGCCGGGCACCTCGTACCGGACGGCCCAACCGAACCCCCCGCCGTGCCGGCGGGCCTCGACGACCAGGTCGAGCAGCAGCAGGTCGGCCACCGCGCAGAGCCGGGTCAGCCGGGCGGCCGGGTCGACGGTGGGCGCGGCGGTGGATCGGCCCAGCACCAGCCGCCAGGCGACGTGGTCTGCCCGGAGGAGGGCGTGGGCCTCCAACTCGTGCCGCAGCGCCTCGGGAAGGTCGGGTCGCCACTGCCGGTCCAGCCACAGCGAGGGCACGTCGGCCTCGTCCACGACCGCGCCCACGATGGCGGCGAGCTCGCGTACCCGGAGGACAAGGTCGACCAACCAGCGGCCCGTCGGGTCGCGGTGGGGGTGGAGGCCGCCGGGCACCACCTGATGGGACGCGACCGCGCCGGTGTCCAGGTTGGCGACGGAGACCACGAGCTGCGCCCGCCGCCGGCCGCGCCGGCCGCAGCGATAACAGGGGTACGCGACGCGGCCCGTGCCGCGGCACTGCTCGCAGCTTCGGTACGCCTCCCGGCGCGGCCCGAGCACGTCGGTGTCGGCATCGGCGAGAAATCGGTCCCCGTAGGCGGTGCACCGGCACGGGTCCAGGGTGAAGGTCAACCCGTCGCAGTCGGGGCAGGTCACGACGGGTGCGGCGGTCACCGACACCGCCGGGAGGCGCAGTCACCGTCGTGCTCAACCCGCCGCACGCACCGCCGGCTGCCGTCGAGCGGCAGGTCGCAGAAGACCCGATGGCGTACGCCCTGCGCGTCCTCGGCGGACACCGTGGTTTCCCCAGCGTCCACCTCGGACAGGAAGCTCAGCGAGCGGGCCAGGGTGCCTGCGAAGTGTTGGGCAGCCGGCAGATCGGCGGCGGTGAACGGCAGGTGCGCCACCCAGCGGGCGCTCACCGGCGGGCCGCCAGATCCTCGCGGGCCCGCTGGGACTGCCAGCACTTCAACGCGTCCTTTATCCGCTCGGTCTCCCTCCGGCTGCTGCCCAACGCTGCGTACACCTCGGCCAGATCATGAGCGACGCGGTCGAGGAACTCGGCGACCTCCACGGCGTCCACCCCACGGCGGCCACGTCGGGTGAAGCTGCGGTCGCGGACCTGCCAGGGCTTCAGGGGTACGTAGTTGGCCGCCCGGTAGAACGCCGGCCGGGGTGGCTCGGCCCGGAGTTGACGGAGAAACGCGCGCACGAAGCAGCACCACCCTTCCTCGCAATTGTTCGACGTCCATTGGCGTGGGAATTGCGCGTCCATCGCCGCTGTCGGGACCATCTTGTAAGGTCAGAGACACCATTGCAATGAATGTCCAATCACACTGTTCCGGTATTTGTGGGCAACATTCCCCTGTTGCACAACGGCTGTCGGGATGTTGCAAAACTCAACAGGAAGGAGAGCCGGGTGGCCGATGACATGGGCTCGACGGTGCCCCGACGCCAGCTCGGCAGGGCACTGCGTGACCTGCGCACCGAGGCCGGGGCGACCCTCGACGCAGTCGCCGAAGCGCTGGAGTGCAGCCGCCAGAAGGTGTGGCGGATCGAGAGCGGGCTCGGCTCGGTGCGCGGCGTCGACGTCCGCGCGATGTGCGAGCTGTACGGAGCGACGGGCGAACTGACCCGGGCGCTGACCTCACTGGCCGGCGAGACGAAAGCGAAGGGGTGGTGGCACGCGTACGGTGACGCCGTCCCGGAATGGTTCGAGCTGTACGTGGGGCTCGAATCCGCGGCGTCCCATCTGCGCTTCTACAAGAACAGTCTTGTGCCCGGCATCCTCCAGAGCCGCGACTACGCCCGGGGCATCTACCGCATCGACCAGCCCGACATGAGCGACGACGACCGGGAGCGGGTGGTCGAACTTCGAATGCAACGGCAGTCCCTGCTGACCCGTCGCTTACCCAGGGCTCCGCAGGTGCAGGTGGTGCTCTGCGAATCGGTACTCCTCCGGCCGGTGGACGACGCCGAGACCATGGCCGGGCAACTCCACCACCTTCTGGCGATGAGCCGGATGTCGAACGTGTCGATTCGGATCTTGCCGCTCACTGCCGGCCCTCACTATGGTGCGGTGGGCGGCGAGTTCGTTCTTTTGGACTTTCCGCTCGGTAACCGAAGCACTCCCGAGCCGCCTGTGGTCTACAGCGAATCGTGGACAGGCTCGCTGTACCTCGACCGGCCCGCCGAATTCGCCGCCTACGAGAAGGTCTGGGCGGGGCTGCTCGACCGCAGCCTTGATGAGGGACAATCGTTCCAACTGATCAATAAGATCATCGGGGAGGTCCACCATGGCTGATCTGACCGACGCCCACTGGCGCAAGAGCACCCGCAGCGGCGGCAACGGCGGCGAATGCGTCGAAGTCGCCGACAACCTGCCCGGCATCGTCGCCGTACGCGACAGCAAGGACCCGCACGGCCCCACCCTCGCTTTCCCCTCTGCCGCGTGGGCCACGTTCGTCCAAGCGACCGGCACCTTGCGCTGAGGCTTCGGTGGGTGTCTCGGGGGTCGCCCGGACACCCACCCACCTTCGGGGCTGCGGTGTGTAGCAGGGTTCGCTAACGTGCGACAGTGACCATCGGCGATGTCAAGGTGACCATCCGGAAGGGCGATCAAGCGCTCGACAAGGCCCAGATGAGCATCGGGAAGGCCAGCGCCAAACTCGCCGACGCGTCCGCACTGACGCTCGCCACACTGCACGACAGCGAGCGCGGCGAGGCAGAGAATTCACGCGTAGCACTTCGCGAGGCAGCGGACGAAGTCGAGCTGGTGCTTCGCCGCATCACGGCCGCCAAGGAACATGCTGCCGCCTACCTCGCCGCCATCGGATGAGCGAAAGCCTCGGCGAGGTAGTCGCCCAACTGCGCGGTGCCATCGACACCCTCCGCAGCGCCGCCGTGGTCGCGACGCGCGCACAGGCCGACGCGGAGGAAGCCCTCGCGCACTACAGCCAGGCAGCTCGGGGCAGCAGCCACCCACAGCTCACCGGTGCACTGACCGAGAGCAGAACTGCCGCCGAGAAGGCCGGCAAACTCGCCCGCCTGATCAGCGAGGCAGCCGACCACGTCAGCGCCTACTCCAACGCGGTCGCTCCCGGCTCCGCACCGACCCGGCAGCCGACCGATTCGGCCACGCCGTCCGGCGAGGATCTGCTCACCGAGGCCGTGGAGCGCGAATCCGCACGGAAGAACGTCGCATCCTTCCTGAGTACGATGACCAGGAAGGCTGAGGATCTTCAGGACAACACCCAGAAGTCCGTGGCGGCGGCCAGGGAAGCGTTCGAGATTGTTCGAGGTCCACAAGGTCCGGCAGGGGCTCAGCAAGCCGGCACCACAACGCCAGCAGTCGGATCGACCGTTGGTCAGCGTCTACTCAACGAGGCACCGGACGCGGCGGGGCACCTCGTCGTGGTGGGGCTGGTGGCGAGTATCGCCCTCCACCGCTCCGTTCAATCAATCCGCAAGGGAATAGCGAGGTTACGAGATCGTGAGCGTACGGACCGAGTTCAGCGACCTGATCCGGGCGATGGCGCGGCGTGACTGGGGCACGGTGGACCAGCTCCTGGACGGGTTGGAGACTTCCGGCTGGCAGGGCGGTAACCAGATGATTGGCGCGGCGTTCGCCATCGCGGTCAACGACCGCTTCGCCGCCGACCATTCCCCCACCGCGGTCGCCCGGTTCGTAGCCGAGACCCGCGACCAGTTCACCGGCGCGGAGTCACTGCCTACGCTGGAGATGGAGGGTCTCGTCCGCGCGGCCCTCGGTGAGGTCGGGCTGATCGACAATCTCAGCCCCGAGACCGCCCTCCAGATGCAGATCGTGTTCCTCGGCAAGCTGCTTCAGGACCGCGATCCAGACGAGGCGCAGTTGGAGGAGTTCATCGCCGACGTGGAGCGGACGGCTGCCGAGTTCATGTGATCGGCGGGACTGCGTGTCGCCGCCATCTCAGATAGTGTCCGTGCGACCACGCAGACGTGAACTCGTTGCGCGATCGGCAGACGGAGGCGGCATGGCCAGCATCGAGGAAGTCAAGGCGGCGCTGATGCAGGCCGCCGAGCAGGGCAACGCCTCGGTCAACCAGATCCGGGCCGCCGCCGAGAACACCGAGCAGATGCTGGCCCGGCTACGCGCAATCTCCGCCGGCACCGGCCACCCGACGATCGCCGAAGCCATCGCCCGAGGCGAACAGAGCAAGCAGCGCCTGGCCGAAGCCATGACCCTGGTGCAGGGCAGCTCGGAGGCGGCACGCCGCTACATCAGCGTCCTCGGCTGAACAACACCGACGCGACCGAGCGGCTGATCAGCGCCGCACTGAACCCGGATATCGAGACGGACATCGATCCCCAGATGGCCGGAAGGTTCAGGGTCTGGTGATCCTGCGAATCCTGGGTCTCACGGTGCCACTTCGGACGAAGACCTGGACGCCCTGCTCGCCGAGGCAACTGAGCTCGCCAGCCGGGTGTGAGCCGACTCTGTACTCGAGAGGGTTAGAGCGCCGCCCGCTTGCAGGGCTCGTCGCGATCATGACACTCGGCAGGGGCTGACGGAGTGGCTGCCGGCCCGGCAGAATGATTCCGTGAGAGCCTATGTCGGAGTGACCGACGGGGATTGGTCGCGGTTCCTGGCTGCTCGCCCGCACCTCACCGAAGTCAACTTTTGGCGTCCCGCGGGTTCTCGGGTCTTTCGCGCGTTGTCACCCGGCGAGCCCTTCTTCTTCAAAAGCCACCACCCGCACAACAGCGTGGTGGGCGGCGGCTTCTTCAGCGGGTTCGCGCAGTTGCGCATCTCAGAGGCGTGGGACCTGTTCCGGGAGGGAAACGGGGTCCCGGACCTCGCCGCGATGCGGCGAATCGTCGGACGCTACCGGTCTGATCCGATCGCCGGCTCCGAGGACCCGCTTATCGGCTGCGTCCTCATCCGTGACACCGTCTTCTTCCCCGCCGATGAGCCATCCGAACCACCGCCGCTGTTTGCCCCTAACGTTGTGCAGGGCAAGGGTTACGACGTCGCGGACCATGCGGCGTCCGGGTACTTCGAGATGTTGATGGGACGACTGCTCGGAGCGTCGGTTGAGATCGACCTCAGCCAGCCGTGGCACCGGCCCGGACCGGTGTTCGGAGATCCGCGGCTGATGCCGAACCGGTTGGGGCAGCAGTCGTTCAAGGCTGTGGTGCTTGACGCGTACGGCCGCCGGTGTGCGATCACCGGTGACCGGATCCAGCCGGTGCTCCAGGCAGCACACATCAGGCCGCTGCCGGCGGGTGGCGAGCACAGGTTGGACAACGGGCTGTTGCTCCGGTCCGATGTTCATACTCTCTTCGACCACGGCTACTTGGGCGTCGACCCCAAGTACCGCCTGATGGTCAGTCCGCGCCTACGGGCAGAGTTCGGCAACGGAGAACAGTTCTATGCCCGCGCCGGCACCGCGATCGCTGTTCCGGCCGCCGCTCGCGACCGCCCGCATCGCCAGTTCCTCGAATGGCATCTCGACGAGGTGTATCAGGCGGCCTGACCAAGGGCACCTGAAGCCTGGGCGTCGGCGAGCCCGGTGTCTCAGGCCGTTCCGCGTGGTTTACTCGCAGGGAACGGCCGCAAGGCCAGGAAACCAGAGGGCACAGCCATGTTGTTGAGTTTTCGCTTCGCCAACCACCGGTCGTTCCGCGACGAGCAACAACTCAACCTCACGCCGGCCTACCGCAGTGACGAACACGAGCAGGCGGTCCGGGTGGTCGGCATCTTCGGTGCCAACGCCTCTGGTAAGTCCAACTGTCTGGACGCTCTGGCATTCATGCGCCGCTTCGTGATCTTCTCTGACCGGGACGTCGAGCCTGGGCTCGGCGTGGCTCGCGAGCCGTACCGAATGACGGCTGAATCGCTCGAAGCCCCGTCCCACTACGTCGTCGACCTCGATCTCGACGGAGTACGGCACACGTACGGTTTCACCATCGACAACGACGCCGTCCTCGACGAGTGGCTCTACCACTATCCGCTGAAGCGAAAGCGGCGGGTCTTCGAGCGCAACGGCGACACTTTCGCCTGGGGTGAGGACTCGGCCCAGCGTCTACTGCTGGAGCGGATCGCCGAGGTCACCGCCCCCACCGCACTCTTCGTCAGCACCATGGCTCGCTTCGATCGCCGACAAGCCGCGCCGGACGAGCCGGGAGGCGAGCCACTGCGCGCTGTCTACCGGTGGTTCCAAGGCATGTCGACGCGGAGCCAACCCCACGTGGGCGGCAGCTATCGATCCGGCTGGCCGCGGAGCGACGCCAGCCGGCGCACCCTGGTCGAGTTGTTGCGGGCGGCCGACGTGGGGATCGTCGATGTGGTCGAGGTGACCACCACGGTGACCGACGAGCAGCCGACGCTCTTCCAGCCCTCAGACTTGGCTGTCAACGAGCGAAGGATGCTGCGGAACGCACGCAACAGGGCGAGCCGGGAGCGGAAGCGGTTGACGTTCGCCCACCAGGGGCCAGCAGGCGAGGTCCAATTCGAGTTGGCCGAGGAGTCGACCGGGACCCAGCAGCTACTCGGCCTCGCAATCGAAGCCGCCGATGTCCTCAGCCAAGGCGGCACCATGTGCGTGGACGAGATAGACGCGAGCCTGCATCCACTGCTCACCGCGAAGCTCATCGGCCTGTTTCAGTCCACCGCTTCGAACCCCCGGCACAGTCAGCTCATCTTCACCAGTCACGACGCGGCTCTGCTTGGCACCATCGACACCGAGGAGATCCTGCACCGTGACGAGATCTGGTTCGTGGAGAAGGACGCCGATGGAGCATCAACGCTGTACCCGTTGACAGACTTCAAGCCTCGCAAGGAGGGTGAGAACCGACAACGCCGCTACCTGAACGGCAACTACGGCGCGGTTCCGGACCTTTCGACGTATCTGTTCGAGCAGGCGCTCGCGGCCCGAGGACCGGTGGATGGCGAAGCCACAGACTGACCAGCAGCAACGCAAGGGCCGCGCCAAGGTCGGCGCGACCCGGGTGACCGACCTTCGTCGCAGGGTCTCCGTCAGAGAGCAGCGGCGGACCATCCTCGCTGTCACCAACGGCAAATCGACCGAGCGGGGCTATCTTGAAGGGCTTCGGTGGGAGCCGTGGCTTGAGCACCGCCTCGTCGTGGCGGTGGAGACAGGCTCGCCGATCGATGCAGCGCGAGGCGCAGCTCGTCGCCGTAATGACAGTGACTTCGACGAGGCCTACGTCATCTGCGACGTCGACCACTACCCACCAGAGCTTTCAGAGCGAGAAGCGCGACGACACGACGTGACTCTTCTCTGGTCGAACCCCTGCTTCGAGGTCTGGCTCATCCTGCATCTGGACTTGTGCACCCGTTACCTGGAAGACGCCAAGAGGGCGGAGGCTCTGCTTCGCAAGCACCTGCCGCACTGGGACAAGACCAGGCTCGACTTCGACGACTTCCGCAACGGCATCGAGGCCGCCACCGAACGGGCGCAGACGCTGCCGCCTCCCCCTGCCGCGAACCCGTCAACCGCGGTGTGGCGGTTGGCGCTGGTGCTTCGTGGATAGTGGCCGTGCTCGGTGCGGTCGACGGTCAGCCGGCGGACACGACGTGGTCGATGACCAGGTGGGCGGCGCCGGTGATGCCGACGTCCTGGCCGGCGGCGACCCGTTCGATGAGCAGGGTCTGGGTGGCCAGCGGCAGGCACCGCTCGTAGAGGGTGGCCCGCATGCTGGCCAGCAGCGGCTCGCAGTCGGCGAGCCGACCGCCGATGGCGACCACCTGCGGGTTGAAGAAGTTGACCACGACGGCCAGGATCTCGCCGATGGCCCGTCCGGCCTGGCGGGCGAGCGCCGTGGCGTGCCGGTCGCCGTCGTCGATCAGGCGGAGCACGCCGGTCAGGTCGTCCACCGGTACGCCCTGCTCGCGTAGCGCGGTGACCAGGGCTGCGCCGCTGGCCACCGCCTCCAGGCAACCGGCGTTGCCGCAGCTGCACAGCGGCGCCGGATCGGCCACCACCCGGCAGTGGCTGATGTCCCCGGCGGATCCCTGTGCGCCCCGGTGCAACTGTCCACTGGAGATCACCCCGGAGCCGATTCCGGTGCCAGCCTTGATGTAGACGGCATGGTCCATCTCGGCGTGTGCCGTGCGGTGCGCGCCGAGCGCCATCAGGTTGGCGTCGTTGTCCACGATGACCGGCACGTCGACCCGGCCGGCGCAGAAGGCGGCGACGTCGAAACCGTTCCAGCCGGGCATCCGGGACGGGCTGACGATCCGTCCGGTGGCGTGCTGCACCGGACCGGGTATGCCGATGCCGATGCCCCGCAGCGCGCCCGCCGCGACGCCGCCAGCAGCCAGCGAAGCGCCGGAAGCGCCGCCGGGAGCCGCCGTCGCACCGCCGGAGGCGCCCGGGGCGGCTCCTCCGGCCAGCGCGGTGACCTCGGCCAGCAGCGTGCCGAGCACGGATTCCGGGCCGTCCTCGATGCGGACCGGCAGGGTGCGGGCCTGGACCACCCGCCCGGAGAGATCCAGTGTGCCGATGCGCGCGTGGTGGGCGCCGAGGTCGATGGCACCGACCACGGCGCCGCCGATGGGTACGGCGAGTTGGCGCGGTCGTCGTCCGCCCCGGGAACGACCAGCGCCGGCCTCCTCCAGCAACCCTTGGTTGATCAACGCCTCGACCCGTTGGGAGACCGTCGAGGGCGAGAGCCCGGAGAGCCGGGACAGGTCGGCGCGACTGACGGCGGCTCCGGTGGCCACCCACCGCAGCAGCTCCCGGGGACCACCCCGGAGGGCTTCGCGTGGCGCGTCGTCAATCGTCACGTCAGGTTCTTAGCATCCGCAGTTCGTTCAAGCAACCGGTTGACTTAGTTTGTTGGCTACCTTTAGATGGCGCTGTTGGTTCGATATGAAGCTTACTTAGTTCGAATGTCGAAGAAAGTAGGGCCGTCTGGTGGCACCGGAGACGACGGGCGCGGACCGACCCATGGTGTCGGTACGCGGCCTGCACAAGTGGTTCGGTCCGCTGCACGTGCTCAAGGACATCGACCTCACGGTGGCCGCCGGCGAGGTGGTCGTCGTGGTGGGGCCGTCCGGCTCCGACAAGTCGACACTGTGCCGCTGCCTCAACCGGTTGGAGACGGCCGGGCAGGGCAGCATCGAGATCGACGGCGAGCCGCTGCCGGCCGAGGGCCGTGCGCTGGCCCGGCTGCGCGCCGACGTCGGCATGGTCTTCCAGTCCTTCAACCTCTTCGGGCACAAGACGGTGCTGGACAACGTCACCCTCGGCCCCACCCGGGTCCGCAGGATCGCCCGACCCGAGGCGCGGCAGCAGGCGATGGCCCTGCTCGATCGCGTCGGCATCGCCGACAAGGCGGACCACCACCCGGCCCAACTCTCCGGCGGGCAGCAGCAGCGGGCCGCTATCGCCCGGGCCCTTGCGATGCAGCCGAAGGTGCTGCTCTTCGACGAGCCGACATCGGCGCTCGACCCGGAGATGGTCAACGAGGTGCTCGACGTGATGGTCTCCCTCGCCAGCGAGGGGATGACCATGATCGTGGTCACCCACGAGATGGGCTTCGCCCGCCGCGCCGCCGACCGGGTCGTCTTCATGGACGACGGCCGCATCGTCGAATCCGGCGCCCCCGACGACTTCTTCGCAGCTCCGCGCACCGAACGGGCTCGCGACTTCCTGTCCAAGATCCTCCAGCACTAGCCCCCAACGGGAGGGTGTCATGTCAATCCTCAAGATGAGCTTCACCGGGCGGCGCTCGCTCGCCCTCACCGCCACCGCCGTGGCGGTGGCCCTCGCCGCCACCGGCTGCGGCGGTGACAGCGGCAGCAGCGCCCCGACGCTGCCGGGCAACCCCGGCCTGGGTGGCGACGGCGTGGTCGCCCAGTCGGTGTACGACGCCGCCCCGGTCGCCGCCGACGCGGACATCCCGGCCGGCTCGACCATGGACGCGATCCGCAAGCGCGGGTACCTGAACGTCGGTGGCTCCCTGGACGCGCCGCTGCTCGCCCAGCAGAACCCGGTCAGCGGCACCATCGAGGGCTTCGACGCCGACATGGCCAAGCTGCTGGCGAAGTACATCATCGGCAAGCCCGAGGTGAAGACGACGACCATCGGCACCCAGACCCGGGAGGCCATGCTCCAGGCCAAGTCGGTCGACGCCGTCTTCCAGACGTACACGATCACCCCGCAGCGGGCCACCCAGGTCGCGTTCGCCGGCCCTTACCTCACCTCCGGTCTCGCGGTCGGGGTCCGCAAGGACGACACCTCGATCAAGAGCGTCAAGGACCTCGCCGGCAAGACCGTCATCGTCGGGGCGAACACCCCCGCGGTCACCGCGCTGCCCTCGGCCGCTCCCGGCTCGAAGCAGATCGCCTTCGGCACCGACCCGCAGGCGTTGCAGGCGCTGCTGCAGAAGCGCGGCGACGCGTACGTGCAGGACTTCACGCTGCTCGCCTCCGGCGCCAAGGCCAACCCGGGCATGAAGGTGGTCGGCGAGCCGTTCACCACCGAGGCGTACGGCATCGGCCTCAACAAGGAGGACGCGCAGTTCAAGGAGTTCGTCAACAACTGGCTGAAGAAGATCCAGGCCGACGGCACCTGGGCGAAGGTCTGGGAGGGCACCCTCGGCACGGTGGTGGAGGGTGGCGCGCCCACCCCGCCCGCCCTCGGCTCCGCCGACGGTTCCTGAGAATCCTCCCGTACCGATGGACGCCCTCACCGCCCACCTGAGCGAGCTCGGCCACGGCCTGGTCACGACTGTCGAACTGACAGTCGTGACCACCGTCGGCGCGATGCTGCTGGGCATCGTCGTGGCCACCCTGCGGATCGCACCCGTCCCGCTGTTGCGCGCCATCGGCACGGCGTACGTCGAGGTGTTCCAGAACCTGCCGCTGCTGGCTCTGCTGGTGCTCTTCGTCTTCGCCCTGCCGACCATCGGCATCACGTTCCCGCTGTTCACCTCCGCCGCGATCGTCATCGCCGTGTACGAGGGGGCGTACCTGGCCGAGGCGATCCGCGCCGGGATCAACACGGTCGGCGTCGGCCAGGCCGAGGCGGCCCGCGCCATCGGGTTGACGTTCGGACAGTCCCTGCGGCACGTGATCCTTCCGCAGGGACTGCGGGCGGTCATCCAGCCGATCGGCAACATCTGCATCGCGCTGCTGATGAACACCTCGCTGGCCGCCGCCGTCGGAGTGGTCGAGCTGACCCAGGCGGCCAACACCGTGAACCTGGTCGAGGCCCAACCGATCGCCGTCTTCACCGGCGCGGGTCTCGCCTACATGCTGCTGGCGCTGATCATCGGTCAGGTCACCGGCCTGCTCGAACGAAGGCTGGCGATCGTCCGATGAACAAGACGCAACAGATCCTCTTCGACGAACCCGGCCCGCGCGCCCAGCGGCGGATCCGGATCGCCACAGTGGTGGGTGCCGTCCTGCTGGTCGCCGCCGCAGTGGCGGCCGTTCACCAGTTCGCCAGCCACGGCGAGTTGGCCGCCGCCCGGTGGGAACCGTTCACCACCTGGCCGATCTGGCGGTACCTGCTCAACGGCCTCTGGGCCACAGTCCGGGCCGCCGCCGCGACCGCCGTGCTCAGCGCCGTGCTCGGGTTGTTGCTGGCGCTCGGACGCCTCTCCGCGCACCGACCGCTGCGCTGGCTGGCCGGCGCGTACGTGGAGATCTTCCGGACCGTCCCCACCCTGCTGCTGATCTACGTGACGCTGTTCGCGCTGCCGCAGTACGGGATGAACTTCCCGCTCTTCTGGAAGCTCGTGGTGCCGCTGGTGGTGTCCAACTCGGCAGCGTTCGCGGAGATCTTCCGATCCGGCATCCTGGCCCTGGACCGTGGGCAGACCGAGGCCGGACTCGCCGTCGGGCTGCGCCGTGGACAGGTGATGGCGCTGGTGGTCCTGCCCCAGGCGCTGCTCCAACTCACGCCGTCCCTGGTCAGTCAACTGGTCGGGCTGCTCAAGGACACCTCGCTCGGCTTCGTGGTCAGCTACACCGAGCTGCTGTACAGCGGGCAGGTGCTCTCGTCGTACACCCATCTGCTGATCCAGACGTTCCTGGTGGTGGCGCTGATCTACCTCGTGGTCAACGCCTCGCTGTCGAAGTTCGCCCGCGTACTCCAGGCGCACAACGGTCGCTTCGGCGGCCGGCGCGGGGGACGCAAGACCGACCTGCCCCCGCCGCTCATCGAAGGGACCACCCCCCGGTGACCATCTTCCGTTACGCCGAACTGGCTCGGGTCGTCCGCAACGGCTTCGTCGAGAGCCGGCACTACGGCAGCGTCGTGGTGCTCGCACCGGACGGCACTGTCGTCCTCGCCGCCGGCGTACCCGACGAGCCGGTGCTCCCCCGGTCCACGCTGAAGCCGGTGCAGGCACTGGCCTGCCGGGTCGCGGCGGGCGACGGGCTGACCGGCCCGGCGCTGGCCCTCGCCGCCGGCAGCCACACCGGCGACGACCGGCACGTCGCTGTGGTCCGGGCGATGCTGGCCGGCGTCGGCCTGACCGCGGACGCGCTCGGCTGCCCGGTGGACTGGCCGGAGGACGAACCGACCCGGGAGCGGCTGATCCGCGCCGGCGGGCAGCGCGACCGGATCCGGATGAACTGCTCCGGCAAGCACGCCGCGATGCTCGTCGCCGCCGTCGCCCGGTCCTGGAGCACCCACGACTATCTCGACCCGGAGCACCCGCTGCAGCGGGAGACCGCCGCCGCGGTCGCCCGGCTGGCCGGAACTCCGATCGCGCACCACGCCGTCGACGGTTGCGGCGCACCCCTGTTCGGCCTGCCGCTGACCGGCCTGGCCCGCACGTTCCAGGCGTTGGTCACCGCACCCGCCGGCAGCGACGAGGCGCTGGTCGCGCAGGCCATGCGCCGATACCCGGAGTACGTGGGCGGCTGGCACGGGCACCCGAACACCGACCTGATGAGGGCGCTTCCCGGCGTCCTGGCCAAGGGCGGGGCCGAGGGCGTGCTCGCTGTGGCCGCCCCGGACGGTCACGCCGTCGCGGTGAAGGTGGTCGACGGTTCACCCCGAGCCACCACCGCCATCGCGCTCGCCGCCCTCGACGCCGTCGGCGTACCGGTGGGCGGCGCCGACGCGCTGCGCCAGGTGCCGGTGCTCGGCGGCGGCGAACCGGTCGGCGCCGTCACGGCCGTCATCGACTGGACCGCGGCCTCGTCCCGCACCGAAGCGGCCTCGTCTCACTGAAGCGGCATCGTCTCACTGAAACGGCCTCGTCTCGCACCGAAGCGGCATCGTCTCGCACCCAGAAGGAAGAGTCATGAGCACATTCGAGATCTGCATCGACAGCGTCGAGGGAGCGGTCGCCGCCGAGGAGGCCGGCGCCGACCGGGTGGAGCTGTGCTCCGCGCTCTTCGACGGTGGCCTGACCCCCAGCCTGGGCACCATCGAGACGACACTGCGCGCCGTCAACCGGATCCGGGTCCACGTGATCGTCCGGCCCCGGGCCGGCGACTTCATCTACTCGCCGTTCGAGATCGAGGCGATGGAGCGGGACGTGCGGGCCGCCGTCGCGGCCGGCGCGCACGGCATCGTGATCGGCGCGTTGACCGCCGATGGCGACGTCGACGTGCCGACCACCCGCCGGTTGATCGCCGCCGCCGGTGACGTCAGCATCACCTTCCACCGCGCGTTCGACATGACCCGCGACCCGTACGCGGCGCTGGAGCAGCTGATCGAGCTGGGCGTACACCGGGTGCTCACCTCGGGCCAGGAGGTCAGCGTGCTGGAGGGTGCCCCACTCATCGCCGAGCTGGTGCGCCGGGCCGCCGGACGGATCGTCGTCATGCCCGGTGGTGGCATCACCCCGCGCAACATCGCCCGGATCGTCGAGGCGACGGGTGCCGACGAGTACCACTTCGCGGCCCTGGTCAGCTCGGACAGCCCGGCCGTGCACCGCAACCCGGCGCCGCTGATGGGCGGCAGCCTGAACCGGCCCGAGTACGAGCGCTCCGGCACCTCCGGTGCCCTGGTCGGCCAGGTGCTCGCCGCCGCCCGCGCCTGACCCCGCCGGATCGCGCCCCGGGCGTGCTGATCGTGCTCGAACATGGAAGTAGTGGCCTCCCCACGATGGGAGGCCACTACTTCATGGATCCAGCACGATCACCGGACCCCAACCCCACCTCAGACGGAGATCGTTCGCCGATGTCGCGGTGTCCCGCACGCGTGGATACCGCGACATCGGCGACAGGGTGGTGACCAAGCGGCGGCCCGGTTCGGCTCGGGACCTCGGCGGCCGTGCCGCCCGAGGTCGGCTCAGCGTTGGCGGATGTCGTTGACGCAGCGCAGCACCGGGCGGGCGACGAGAGCCGCCGGGTCCAGCGGGGCCCCGGCGCGCACGGTGAACAGCACCGACTCGCCCGGCAGCAGGGTGACCAGGGCTTCGTCCACAGTGGCGGTCGCATCCAGCCGGTCCGCAAAGAGCGCCAGGTCGCGGAGCACGGTGCGGGCCGTGACCCGGACCTGCTGACCGCCGTCGACCGGCTCGACCGTCGCGTCCCAGGCCGCCGAAGGCCAGTCCACGTCCCTGTCCTCGGCGAAGAACCACAGGGCGCGCTCCGTGGTGTCATCAGCCTCCGCGACCAGCAACTCACGGTGCCCTTCGTCCGGTCGGACCAGGTCCGCCGGCAGCGCCAGCACGATCGAGGAGTACGCCGGGACGTCCAGTGCCGTCGTCGTCTTCGCCCGGGACTCACCGGTGAGGGTCACCCGGGTCACCGAGGCCGACGCTTGCCACGGCGTTCCGCCGTCGTTGACCGCGACCAGGGCGAGACCACCGTCGCGCGGTTGCACGGTGAGGAGCCGGTCGGCGTACGCGTGGCGCAGCGCGTACCACAGGGGTTTGCGGCGGCCGTCGCCGTCGACGGCCGACCAGGAGGTCACCGGCCAGCAGTCGTTGAGCTGCCACACGATGGTGCCGGCGCAGACGTCCCGGTGGGAGCGGAAGTGCTCCACCCCGAGTTGGATCGCGCGGGCCTGGTTGAGCTGCGTCAGGTAGTGCCAGTCGTCGAAGTCCGCCGGGGCGGGCAGGTGCGCGTCCAGGCCGCGCTGGAGTTTGGCGTCACCGTTGGCCGCCTTCTGGTGGTGTGCCATGCCCGGTGAGTCGTGGGCGAGGGGTTCGTCGCTCAGCGCGCGGCGCAGTGTGGCGTACGCCGGTGGGGCCTGGTAGCCGAACTCGGCGACGAAGCGCGGCACGTACTCCCGGTACTTCGTGTAGTCGTCGGTGTTCCACACGTCCCAGATGTGGGTGGTGCCGTGCGCCGGGTCGTTGGGGTGGATGGCGTCGCTGCCCGACCAGGGGCTGCCCGGCCAGTACGGGCGGGTCGGGTCGAGGTCGCCGACGATCCGGGGCAGCACGTCGAGGTAGTAGCCGCGCCCCCAGGTGCGTCCGGCGAGGGGCTGCTGCCAGTCCCAGTCGTGCCAACCCCAGATGTTCTCGTTGTTGCCGGTCCAGAGCACCAGCGACGGGTACGGCGACAGCCGGGTCACCTGCTCGGCGGCTTCGGCGGCCACCTCGGTGCCGAAGGGTTCCTCCTCCGGGTAGGCGGCGCAGGCGAAGAGGAAGTCCTGCTGGACGAGCAGCCCACGCTCGTCGGCGAGGTCGTAGAAGTCCGCCGACTCGTACCGGCCGCCGCCCCAGACCCGCAGCAGGTTGACGTTGGCTTCGGTGGCCTGGTCGAACCGCTCGGCGAGGCGGTCGCGGGTGACCCGGGTGGGGAACACGTCGTCGGGGATCCAGTTGACGCCGCGGACGAAGACCGGGACGTCGTTGACCGACAACGCGAACGGGGTGCCGTGCTCGTCGGGCGTGGTGTCCAGTCGGACCGAGCGGAAGCCGATCCGGTGCGACCAGGTGTCCACCGTGTCGCCGTCCGGCCCGTACAGGGTCACGTCGACGGGGTGCCGCGCCTGGTCGCCGTACCCCCGGGGCCACCAGAGCGCCGGCTCGCGGACGGTGAGGGTCAGCACGGCCGTGCGCTGCCCGGCCGGGACGACCACGTCGGCACAGGCCTCGGCGACGGCGGCCCGGACGGTCAGCGGGACGTCCGACGCCCGCTCGACCTCGACGTGCAGCTCGACGCGGCCGTCGCGGCCGTCCATGGTGACCAGTGGGCGGACGGTGGCCAGCCGGGCGGTGGACCAGGCGTGCAGGCCGATCTCCTGCCAGATGCCGGCGGTGACCAGTGTCGGCCCCCAGTCCCAGCCGAAGTTGCAGGCCATCTTGCGGATGAAGTGGAACGGCTCCGGGTAGGCGTTCGGTCGGTCGCCGAGTCGCTCCTGCTGCGCCTCGGCGTAGCGGTACGCGGAGCCGAACGCGACCACCAGGTCGTTGTCGCCGTCGCGCAGCGACGACCGGACGTCGAACCGGTAGCCGCGGTGCATGTTCTCGGTACGGCCGACCTCGACGCCGTTGACGGCGATCGTGGCGACGGTGTCCAGGCCGGCACAGACCAGGTCGACCCGGTCGTGGTCGCCGGACGGCGGCCGGAAGCTCGTCTGGTACGTCCACCCGGTGCGCCCGATCCAGGCCAGCGTCAGCTCGTTGTCGTCGAGACAGGGGTCGGGGATCAGCCCGGCGTCGAGCAGGTCGGTGTGCACGCAGCCCGGCACGGTCGCCGGCACGGCCCGTCCGGCGATGTCGGGTGGCACCTGCGCTCCGTGGGCTGCCCGCAGCATCCAACCGTCGTAGAGTGCCTGTCGACTCAAGGCTTCACCACATCTTCTGCATCGAAAGACGTTCACTGAACCGGATAAGTTGAGCCACCGTACGGTCCGGGTTCCGGGCTGTCAACGGCCGGAAAGCGAAGGAGCACGCCGGTGAAGCGGCCGACAATCGCCGACGTCGCCCGACGCGCCGGGGTGTCCAAGGGCGCCGTCTCGTACGCGCTCAACGGCCAGCCCGGCGTCTCCGAAGCCACCCGGCAGCGGATCCTGACCATCGCCACGGAGATCGGGTTCAGCCCGAGCAGCGCCGCCCGAGCCCTCTCCGCCGCCGCCGCCGGGGCGGTCGGTCTGGCCCTGTGCCGGCCGGCCCGGACACTCGGGGTCGAGCCGTTCTTCATGGCGCTGATCAGCGGCGTCGAGGCCGAACTCTCCGCCCGCTCGTACGCGCTGACCCTCCAGGTGGTGGCCGACCACGACGCCGAGATCGCGGTCTACCGGCGCTGGTGGGGCGAACGCCGGGTCGACGGGGTGCTGGTCTGCGACCTGCGGAGCCACGACCGTCGCATTCCCGCCCTGGAGCAGATCCAACTGCCGGCGGTGGTGATCGGCGGGCCCGGCGGCACCGGTGAGCTGGCCAGTCTCTGGTCCGACGACGCCGCCGCGCTGACCGAGGCGGTGGAGTACCTGGTCGCGCTCGGACACCGGCGGATCGCCCGGGTCGGCGGCCTGCCCGACCTGCGGCACACCGAGATCCGCACCGAGGCCTTCACGGCGGTCTGCCAGCGGCTCGGCCTGGTCGACGCCGTCACCGTCTCGTCCGACTACACCGGCGAGGAGGGCGGCCGGGCTACCCGCCGCCTGCTCAGCTCCGCCCAGCGGCCCACGGCGGTCATCTACGACAACGACGTGATGGCCATCGCCGGGCTCTCCGTGGCCCAGGAGATGGGGCTCACCGTGCCCGCGGATCTGTCCGTCGTGGCCTGGGACGACTCGCCGCTGTGCCGGCTGGTGCACCCGCCGTTGACAGCGCTGGGCCGGGACATCGCGGCATACGGCGCGCACGCCGCCCGTCAGCTTCTCGCCGTCATCGGCGGACACCCGGCCGGCCGGGTGCAGGACGAGACACCCCACCTCACACCGCGCGGCAGCACCGCACCACCCCGGCGGGGATGAACCGGTTCAGCGAGATGCGGAGGGGAACTCCTCGAAGTACGCCTCGACCCGTTCGGCCGTCGCCGGTCGGGCCAGCGCGAACCCCTGCCCGTACCGGCAGCCGCCCCGGCGCGCCCTCTCCACCTGGGCCGGCGACTCCAACTCCTCCGCGACGATCTCCACACCCAGCCGCTCGCCGACGTTGACCACCACGTCGATCAGCGGCGGCTGCCCGTCCGGTCGCGCGCCCACCAACTCCGGGCCCACCTTCAACAGGTCGATCGGCAGCCGGCGAAGCTGCGCCAGCGAAGCGTGTTCGGCCCGGAAGTCGTCCAACGCGGTGCGTACGCCCAACGACCGCAACCCGGCCAGCCGGGCCACCACCGTCGACAGGTCGGCGGCGACCCGCGGCTCGCTCACCTCCACCACGAGCCGCTCCGGCGGCACCCCGTACGCGGCCAGCACGGCCGCCGCCCGCTGCACGAAGTCGGGGGAGGTCAGCTCCCGGGTCGTCACGTTGACCGCCATCCACAGCTCCCGGACGCCCACCGACCAGTTGGACAACTGCCGGCAGGCCCGGTCCAGGACCCACCACTCCAATTCGCCGACCAGGTCCAGGTCCTCGGCGACCGGCAGCAGCTCGGCCGGGAGCACCGTGCCGAGGACCGGACTCCGCCACCGCAGCAGAGCCTCCGCGCCCACCGGTTGCCCGTCGGCCAGGTCGAGCACCGGCTGGTAGACGAGGTCCAACTCGCCGCGGGCCACCGCACCGGGCAGCTCTCGCTCCAGGTCGAGCCGACGGACCAGCTGTTCCTCCAGGAACGCGTCGTACCACTCGACCCGGTCGCGACCCAACTGCACCGCCCGTCGCCGGGCCAGCTCGGCCTGCCGGAGCACATCCGCCGGCCCAGCCCCGCTCACCTCGGCCAGCCCGATGCTCGTCTGCACCCGCAGCACCGCGCCGGGCAGCGGATAGGGCGGGCTGAGCGCGGTCAGCAGCCGGGTGCCCAGCGCGTACGCCAGCACCGGACCGGCGGCGGTGACCACGGCGAAGCCGGCACCCGTGCACCCGGTGACCAGGTCGTCGGGAGCGATGACCGCGCGGGCGCGGTGCACCGCCTCGGCCAGCACGTCCTCCCGGGCCGTCGGGCCGACCGAATCGGTGCCGTGCAGGTCCACCAGCAGCAGCGCGCCGGTCGGCGCCGGCACGTCACCGATCGTGGCCAGGGCGTCCAGCAGGGCCGCCCGGTCGCCCGGACCACCGCCTCCCGGAACGGGCCGCCGGTCGACAGCTGGCCAGGCGGCACCCGAGGGCCAGGACGCGCCGACGCCACTCGCGGTGGTCGGTGCGGCCGGGTCGGCGGCGGACGCGGGCGGTGCGGGCGGCGGCTCCGACCTGCCCAACCAGCGCGGTTGCGCCGCACGGTGCCGGACCCCACCGGCGGCGCGGCGGCGGTGCGCGGCCCGCCGCTCGGTGATGGTCGCCTCACCCGCCCGCAGCAGCTCGCGCACCATCAGGGACGGCACCGCCGCCAGGGCCAACACCACGCTCGTCCGGTCGGGGGCGCGTCCGGCACCCAGGTGCAGACCCCCCGCCAGCAGCAGCATCGCCGCCGGGAGCACCGCCCGGGGCCAGGCCGCGGCGACCGGCGGCACCGGCTCCGCGTCACCCGCGGCCTCCGCACCGACCGCGACGAGCAGCATCCCGAACACCAGCGGGGGTACGGCCAGCAGGGCCGCCCGGCCCGCCGGTGCGGACACCAGCGTGGCCAGCAGCACCAACCCACCCAGGGTGAGGAGGACACCGCCCCGGCAGACCGCCGCGTCCGAACGTCGGCGTGGCCCCGCGAACGCGTCCAGCGCGGCCATGCCCAGCCCGCCGAGCGCCAACGCGGCGACCAGCCGGGCCGGATCGGGCAGGGCGTCGCGGGGCAGCAGCAGCCAACCGGTGAGGGCCAGACCCACGGCCGGGCCGCCCGACTCGACCAGCCGGCGCAGCCGCGCCCCGGGCGACGGACGCGTCCGGCCGGGGAGGCGACGCAGACCGCCCACCGCGAGGACCGCGACCGCGAACGACCCGACCAGCACGGCGAAGCTCGGCCCGGGGGCGGCCAGGGGCAGCACGACAGCGGTGAGACCAGCGGTCACCACCGCCGCGTCGAGCAACACACCCGCCGCGCGCGGCGGTGGGCCGGTGGCGCCTGGGCCGGCCAGCCGGGAGAGCCGCACCCCGGCGACCGTGGCGCCGGCACCGACGGCCAGGGCGATCACCACCGGTGTCGGAACCAGGTCGAAGGCACCGGCGAGAAGGAGCAGCGTCACCACCGTGGACGTGACGGCCTCCGACGCCGCCCGGCGAGGGACGAGAACGCGGAACGGGTACGCGAGGAGCACAGCGGTCGCCTTCGTGAGGGGGCACGGGGGCGGTACGACGGTGCGGGGCATCGGACGTTGCGGGTCCGCTGCTCAACAACTGGCAACGATCGGCGGCCGGATCGGTTACGTGTCGGTCACCTGGAGGAGACAACGACCTGTGTCACTGTACGGCGTACCGCACCCTGCTGGCACCGCCCGCCGCGAGCCGGACCGGCCGGGGGTGGGATCATCGGAGGGTGAGTAAGCCCGACACGGTCCGCTTCCGGCACAACCAAGCCATCCTGGCCGCCGCGATCATCGCCTTCATCGGCGCCCTGCCGCTGGCCAGCGCCCGGTCCTACCTTCTGCCGGTGCTGCTCCTGCCGCTCGCCGTCGCGGTCTGGGCCTGGCGGGCCGGCACCGACGCCGACGCCGAAGGGCTGCGCGTGCGGGCGTTGGCCGGGCAACGCCGGATCGGCTGGGATCAGGTCGTCGAGCTGGTCACCGACGAGCGCGGGCGGGCGGTCGCCCGGCTCGACGACGGCCAGCAGGTCACCCTGCCGGCGGTACGCGGCGTGGACCTGCCCCGGCTGGTGTCGGCCACCGGCCAGACGCCGGCCGAGACGCCCGGTCAGTAACCGTCGACCACCGTGTTGATCAGCGGCTGCCCGGCGGCGAACCGACGCACCTGGTCACCGACCAGTCGGTAGGCCCGCGGCAGCAGACCACGCACCGACCCGGCCACGTGCGGGGTGAGCAACACGTTCGGCATCGCCCAGAGCGGCGAGTCGGCCGGCAACGGCTCCGGGTCGGTGACGTCCAGCGCGGCCGCGATCCGACCGGTGGCCAGCTCGGCGACGAGCGCCTCGGTGTGGGCCACCGGCCCTCGGGCGGCGTTGACCAGCAGCGCCCCGGCCGGCATCGCGGCCA
Organism: Micromonospora sp. WMMD961; assembly: GCF_029626145.1. NCBI lineage: Bacteria > Bacillati > Actinomycetota > Actinomycetes > Micromonosporales > Micromonosporaceae > Micromonospora > Micromonospora sp. WMMD961. The sequence continues at coordinate 1,657,888 of NZ_JARUBJ010000002.1, read as the reverse complement.
GGAAGTCCTTGTCGATCAGGCCACGAGTCTGGTCGGTGAGCGGCACGACCACCACCACCACGTCGGCCTCGGGCAGCAGTCGGGGCAGCTCCTCGACGCCGTGCACCCCCTGCTCCGGGCGGGCGGTCCGCGCGACAAGCGTGAAACTCACGTCGAACGGGGCGAGCCGGTCCCGCACCGCGGTGCCGATCGAACCGGCCCCGACGATGAGCACCCGCTTACCGGTCAGCTCGTCGGTGGGGGTGTTCCCCTCGTACGCCCAACGCCGCTCGGCCTGCGCCCGGACGAACGCCGGAAACGCGCGCAGCTGGGCGAGGATCGCCGTGACGACCCACTCCGCGGTGGACGGGTCGTGCACGCCCCGGGCGTCGCACAGCGTGACCCCCGGCGGGGTCCGGCCAGCCCAGGCATCAGCACCGGCGGAGAGCAACTGCACCACCGCCAGGTCGGGCAGCTCACGCAGCAACGCCGTCCCGTCCGAGCCGCCCAGGAACGGCGGCACCCAGACGCGGACGTCGGCGGGGTCGGACGGCATCCGGTCGGTGTGCTCGAACACCTCCACCGTCACGTCCGGGGGCAGCTCGCCCATGAGGCTCGGGCCGGCCTGGTGCGGGATCCATACCTTCACGTCCGCCGACGATAGTCCCCGGCGCGGGGGCCCGCGTCGGCACGGCGATGATCCGGCGTCCCGGGGGATGGCGCCCGGCGCCGGGGCGGGCGAGACTCAGCACACCGATGTTCGACTCCGGCCTGGCCGAGGTATAACGAACAGTCGGAGGGCCGGTCGTCCTCCGCCCCGGCAGACAGGTGCTCGATGACCGACGGCTCCCCCGCCAACGCCCGGCGTTCGGCAGTGCCACCTCCGGCGCTCGGCGACGCGGCGCGACTGCGTGCGCTCACCGAGACCGGGCTCGACGCCGTCCCGGACGAGGCGTTCGACCGGTTCGCCCGGCTGGTCAGCGACCTGCTGGACGTACCGGTGGCGCTGGTTTCCCTGGTCTCCGCCGACCGGCAGTTCTTCCCGGGCGCGGTCGGGTTGCCGGAACCCTGGTCGCAGCGCCGGCAGACCCCGCTGAGCCACTCGTTCTGTCAGCACGTCGTGGACATCGAGGTGCCGATGGTGCTGCCGGACGCTCGGCTCTACCCGCGCGTCCGGGACAATCTGGCCATCGACGACCTCGGTGTCGTCGCGTACGCCGGGATGCCGCTGACCGACCTCTCCGGCCGGGTGCTCGGCTCGCTGTGTGCCATCGACAACAAACCCCGCGCGTGGACGACCGCCCAACTGCGGACACTGGCCGACCTGGCCGCCGCGTGCTCGTCGGAGCTGCGGCTGCGGATCGCGCTCGACGGCGCGCAGGAGGCACAACGGCGAGCCGTGCAGGCGCACGAGCGGTTGGAGCTGGTCGCCGGGGTGAGCGAGACGCTGGCCGGCACACTCGACGTGGGCACGGCGCTGCGCCGGCTCGCCGCCACCATGGTGCCGCCGCTCGCCGACTGGTGCCTGCTCACCCTGATCGGGCCGACCGGCCAGCCCCGCGAGATGGTCTCGGTGCACCGTGACCCGGCTCGCACGACGGACGTCGAACACTTCGGTGAGCTGCTGCGCACCGGGCTGAGCCCGGATTCGATCATCCGGGCGGTCCTGCGCACCGGCCAGCCCCAGCTCGGCAGCGTGGCGTCCCTGGCCGACGTGGCGCGGGGGACCACCGACCCGGAGCTGGTGTCGATCGCCGCCCGCCTGGGCATCGCCTCGTACCTGAGCGTGCCGATGCGCGCCGCCGGCGGCACCGTGCTCGGGGCGATCACCCTCGTCAACAGCTCGCAACGTCAGCAGTTCGACGACCATGACCTGCTCACCGCGGCCGAGATCGGTCGCCGAGCCGGCCAGGCCGTCGGCAACAGCTCGATGTACAGCGAACAGCGGCACGTCGCCGAGGTCCTGCAACACAGCATGCTGCCCAACCTGCCGAACGTGCCGGAGCTGGAGCTGACGGCCCGCTACCAGCCGGCCGCCGACCAGGTCGAGGTGGGTGGGGACTGGTACGACGCGTTCATCCAGCCCGACGGCGACGTGATCGCCACCATCGGCGACGTGGCCGGGCACGACATCGAGGCGGCAGCGGCCATGGGCCAGCTGCGTAACCTGGTGCGCGGCAACGCCTTCGGCCGGCCCGACAGTGTCGGCGCGCTGATGAGCAACCTGGACGGCGCCATCCGCGGCCTGCGGCTGCCCATCGCCGCCACCGCGACGCTGGTCCGGATCTGTCCACAGGTCGCCGGCGTCCACGAGGTGACCTGGTCCAACGCCGGGCACCCACCGGCCCTGGTAGTCCGCGCCGGCGGGGCGGTCGAGGTCCTGGAGGCGACGCCGGAGCCGCTGCTCGGTCTGGCCCGCTCGCGGGCGCGGACCAGCAAGCCGACCAACCTGGCCACCGGCGACACCCTGCTGCTCTACACCGACGGGCTGATCGAGCGGCGGGACCGGTCCATCGACGAAGGGTTGGCCGAGTTGGTGGGCCGACTGACCGGCACCGACACGCTGCCCCTCGACGAGGTGTGCGACCTGCTGCTCGCCTCGATCCACGGCCGTGAGGACGACGCCGCGCTGCTGGCCGTACGGGCACGCTGAGCGGTCCACCGGGGACCCTCCGGCCGGGGTGACCGGCGCCGGTCGGATCGCGACGGGCCCGGGTGAGCCGTCCGGCGGGCTACCCTGGGCCGGGTGAGAGCCCGTCCCCCGTACCCTCGCGTCCGGCACCTCCGGGCGACCCTCGCGGCGTCCTGCGCCGCGCTGCTGCTCGCCTCGGGTTGCAGCTTCGGCGAACCGGAGCCCGACCCGGCCGGCGAGCCGCCCAATCTGCCGACCCCGTCGGCGTCGGCGAGCCCCGGCGGCGCCGGCCAGCAGGCGGTGGCGACCGTGCTGGCCAAGGGTCTGCGGGTGCCCTGGGGCATCGCCTTCCTGCCCGACGGCGGCGCGCTGGTCACCGAACGGGACAACGGCCGGATCCTGCAGGTCGGCCCGGAGTCCGGGCCGGACGGGTTGCGGGTCCGCCCCGCGCAGACGATCCCCGACGTGGCGGCGGCCGGCGAGGGCGGTCTTCTCGGCATCGCCGTCTCCCCGAACTACGCCCAGGACCGGTCGGTCTTCGTCTACTACACCTCCGCGCAGGACAACCGGGTCGCCCGGCTGGAACTGGGCGGCCAGCCCACCCCGATCCTCACCGGCATTCCCAAGGCCAACGTGCACAACGGCGGCGGGCTGGGCTTCGGCCCCGACGGGCAGCTCTACGTCAGCACGGGCGACGCTGGTGAGCGCCCCCTCTCGCAGGACGTGAAGAGCCTCGGCGGCAAGATCCTCCGGATCACGCCGGACGGCAAGCCGTCCGCCGGCAACCCGTACCCCGGATCCCCGGTCTGGTCCCTGGGCCACCGCAACGTGCAGGGCTTCACCTGGGACGGCGCCAAGCGGATGTACGCCGTCGAGTTCGGTCAGAACACCTGGGACGAGATCAACCAGATCACCAAGGGCGGCAACTACGGTTGGCCGGAGGTCGAGGGGCGGGCCGGTGACAAGCGTTTCACCGACCCCATCACGCAGTGGGCGACCTCGGACGCGTCCTGCTCCGGTCTGGCCGCCGCGGACCGGCTGTTGGTCGCCGGCTGTCTGCGGGGCAAGCGCCTCTGGGTGATGGAGTTGACCGACACGGGTACGCTGCTGGGTCAGCCCAGTGAGCTGCTCACCAACCGGTACGGCCGACTGCGCGCGGTGGCCGCCGCACCGGACGGGTCGCTCTGGGTGGGCACCTCCAACCACGACGGGCGGGGTGACCCGGCCGGCGACGACGACCGACTCCTGCGGGTGGTCTTCGCGGGCGGCGACGGCGGACGCAGCTGAGCTTCGTCACCATCCGTTCAGGTTCGCCTAGATCTCCCGACGGGCAGGTCAGAATCTCAGCATGGACGGGCAACGCGACGAGCAGCACGACGCCGACGACGACCGGGACGCCACGGGTGCCGGCGACGATCCGCCGCGACCGAACGGCCGGTGGCTAGCGCTGGCCGGGCCGCTGCGCCGCATCGGGCTGATCGGCGCCGTCCTCGCCATCGCCCTGGCCGGGGCGGTGCTCGGCGTCCTCGCCGGCGGTCGGGTGGAGACCGACATCGGCCCGTTCCGGGCCGACCTCAGCATCTCCCCCTCCCGGGACGGCGGCACCACCGTCGACATCCCACCGCTCGGGGCGCTGCTGCTCGACAGTCACGACGGGCCGACCCACCTCACCGTCCGGCTGGGCGCACTCGACCAGGGCCGCACCGAGGCGCTGATCGACGACCCGGCCAGCATCAGCCGGGCCAGCCAGAGCGCCGTGGAGGACGTCCGCTCCGGCATCATGCGGCTCGGCCTGCGGGCTCTCGGCGCGTCGGTGCTGGTCACGCTGATCCTGGCCGGGTTGATCTTCCGGAACTTCCGGCGGACGGCCTGGGCGGGCGGCCTGGCGCTGCTGTTCACCGCCGGCAGTCTCGGCACGGCGGCGGCCACCCTACGTCCCCAGGCCATCGAGGAACCACGCTACGAAGGGCTGCTGGTCAACGCGCCGGCCATCGTCGGTGACGCCCGCCGGATCGCCAACGACTACACCAAGTACGCCGAGCAACTGCAACGCCTGGTCGGCAACGTCAGCCAGCTCTACACCACGGTCTCGGCGCTCCCGGTGTACGAGCCGGCCCCGGGCACGACCCGCGTCCTGCACGTCTCCGACATGCACCTCAACCCGACCGGTTGGCAGCTGATCCGCACCGTCGTGGAGCAGTTCGGCATCGACGTGGTGATCGACACCGGGGACATCACCGACTGGGGCAGCGAGCCGGAGGCGTCCTTCGTCGGTTCGATCAGCCTGCTCAAGAAGCCGTACGTCTTCATCCGGGGCAATCACGACTCCGGCAAGACCGCCGCCGCGGTGGCGCGGCAGTCGAACGCGATCGTGTTGGACAACTCCATCACGACCGTGGCCGGCCTGACCATCGCCGGCATCGGCGACCCGCGCTTCACCCCGGACAAGAACACTTCCCCGGCCGGCAGCGGGCTGACCCCGCAGGTGGCCGACCAGGTGGTCGGAGCCGGCATCGATCTCGCCGCGACGGTCCGCGCCTCACCACGACCGGTGAACATCGCGTTGGTGCACGACCCCGCGTCGGCCGGGCCACTCGCCGGCACCTGCCCGCTGGTGCTGGCCGGGCACACCCACTCCCGGCAGGTCTCGAAACTGCCGCAGGCGCCGGGGGAGCAGCCCACCACGCTGATGGTGGAGGGCTCCACCGGAGGTGCCGGGCTGCGGGGCCTGGAGGGCGAGAAGCCCACCCCGCTGTCGATGAGCGTGCTCTACTTCGACCAGCAGAAGATGCTCCAGGCGTACGACACCATCACCGTCGGCGGCACCGGGCAGGCCCAGGTCAACCTGGAACGACGCCTGGTGGAGAACCCGAGCGCCGGGGTCCCCGCCCCGGTCTCCCCCACACCCACGCTCGCCCCGACACCGACCCCGACCCGCTGAGCGCGGGCCGGGGCGTGCGCGCGCCAATCAGCGCAGGGCGATGGCGGCCAGCGCGGCGTTGACGATGCTGCCGGGCAGCAGGTCGTGCAACTCGTACAGCTCGGCGACGGTGCCGGACTGGCCGAACTCGTCCACCCCGAGCGGCACCGCCGGCGCTCCGACCGCCGACCCGAGCCAGGCCATCGCGTGCGACGCCGCGTCGTGCACCGTCACCACCGGCACCCGGTCGGCGAACGCGGACCGCAGCGCGCCCGGCACGCTGGGCACCGTGGCCGTCCGCACGCCTTGGCGCAGGGTGCGCTGCCAGGCGCGGTACAGCCGGTCCAGCGACGTCACGTCCACCACGTGCGCGGCGACGCCCTCCTCGGCCAACTCCGCCGCGGCGGCCAGCACCTCCGGCAGCACCGCACCGGAGGCAGCGAGCTGCACCACCGGGGCGTCGGCCAGGTGCGGGTACGCCTGGTGCGCGTCGACCAGCCGGTACGCCCCGGCGACCACCTGCCGGCGCAGCACCGCGTCACCGAGCCGGGCCCGGGCCGCCTCGAACGGTGCCTGGTCCAGCGGGCGCGTGCTCAACCGGAAGTAGTACGCCCCGTCCTCGGTCGGCGCGGCCGTCGCGGCCGGGCTCGCACCGCCGGCGATCTGCCCCAGCGCGTCGCAGAGCAACCAGTCGAGGCTGCCCGCGTACGCCGGTTCGAGGAAGGTCACCCCGGGCAGTTCCAGGCCGACCGACGCGGTGATGGTGGACTGGTGGGCGCCGCCCTCCGGGGCCAGGGTGATGCCGGACGGGGTGCCGGCCACCACGAACCGGGAGCCGGAGTACGTGCCGTACAGGAACGCGTCGAGGCCGCGCAGCACGAACGGGTCGTAGACCGTTCCCACCGGCAGCAGCGGCTGCCCGGACAGGTCCCACGACAGGCCGAGCTGACCCAGCAGCAGGAACAGGTTCATCTCCGAGATGCCCAGCTCGATGTGCTGCCCGGCGGGGCTCTCGGTCCAGCGCAGCATCCGGTCCTCGGTCCAGGAACGCTGCTCGGTGGGGGCGAACACCCCGGTCTTGTTGATGAACCCGGCGAGGTTGGTGGAGGTGGCCACGTCCGGGGCGGTGGTGACCAGGTAACGCCCGACCTCCCGGTCCCGGGCCAGGTCCACCAGCACCCGGCCGAAGACCTCCTGGGTGGAGATCGGCTTGTTGGCGCGTACTCCCGTGCTCTCCGGGACGGTGACCCCCAACGCGCGCTCGCGGGGCGCGCGGGACAGCGCCTCCCGGCGGGCGCCGGCCCGGATCCCGGCGGGTGACGCCGGGTCGAGGCGGTCCCACTCGGTCTCGGCGGTCAAGCCCTGCGCGGCCCGCAACGTGTCCACCTGCTCCGAGCTGAGCAACGCCGAGTGGTTGCGCGGGTTGCCGGCGATGGGCAGACCCCAACCCTTGACGGTGTACGCGAAGACGACGCTGGGCCGGTCGGTGACCGCGTCGCACTGGGCGTACGCGTCGAGCATCGCCTGAAGGTCGTGCCCGCCCAGGTCGGTGACGAGCGGGCCCAACTCGTCGTCGGTGATGTCGCCGATCAGCTCGCCGATGCCGGCCGGCGCGCCGTCCAGGAACTGCTTGCGCAGGGCCGGGCCGGCCAACCCGAACAGCGACTGGTACTGCTCGTTGGGCATCGCGTCGATCCAGTCGCGCAGCGCCTCGCCACCCGGCCGGGCGTACGCCTCGGCGAGCTTACGGCCGTACTTGACCTCCACGACGTGCCATCCGGCCGCCTCGAACTGACCGCGCCACTGGTTGATCCGGATGCCCGGCACCACCCGGTCCAGCGACTGGCGGTTGAAGTCGACGAGCCACATGACGTTGCCCAGCCCGGTGGTGGCGGGGTCGGCGACCGCCTCCCAGATGTTGCCCTCGTCCAGCTCGGCGTCGCCGATCAGCGCCACGAACCGGGAGTGCGGGCGTGCCCCGAAGTGCGCGTCGACGTACCGCCGGGTGGCGGCGGCGAAGAGCGGCGCCGCAGCGCCGAGGCCGACAGAGCCGGTGGAGAAGTCCACAGCGTCCGGGTCCTTGGTACGCGACGGGTACGACTGGAGGCCGCCACGGGCCCGCAGCCGGGGCAGGTAGGAGCGGTCCAGGTTGCCGAGCAGGTACTGGATGGCGTGGAACACCGGGGACGCGTGCGGCTTCACGGCGACCCGGTCCTCGGCGTCCAGGTGCGCGAACCAGAGCGCGGTCATCGCCGTGACCAGGGAGGCGCTGGACGCCTGGTGGCCGCCGACCTTCACACCGTCACCGGTGGCCCGGTCGTGGTTGGCGGCGTCCACGATCCGGGTGGCGAGCCAGAGCACCCGCCGCTGGATCTCGTCGAGGACATCGAGGTCGTGCTGGGTCACGGTGGCTCCATCCAGGCGTCGCCGTTGACGCCCACTATCCAAGGGGTGCGAGCTAAGGAAGGGCCCCTTCTTAACGCCTGATGTATAAGAAGGGGCCCTTCCTTACAATTAGCCCTGGACGCCGAGGCGCTCCAGGATCAGCGTGCGGACGGCGGCGGCGTCGGCCTGGCCCCGGGTGGTCTTCATGACCGCGCCGACCAGCGCGCCGGCCGCGGCGACCTTGCCGCTGCGGATCTTGTCGGCGATGCCGGGGTTCGCGGCGATCGCCTCGTCCACGGCGGCGGTCAGCGCGCCGGTGTCCGACACGACCTCCAAGCCCCGGCTGGTCATGATCTCGGTGGGTGAGCCCTCACCGTCGACCACACCCTCCAGCACCGTACGGGCCATCTTGTCGTTGAGCTTGCCGGCGTCGACCAGCCCCTGAAGCTCGGCCACCTGGGCGGGGGTCGCGCCGATCTCGGCCAGCTCCACGCCGCTCTCGTTGGCGCGGCGGGACAACTCACCCAGCCACCACTTGCGGGCCGCCGCAGGGGTGGTGCCGGCGGCCACGGTGGCCTCGATCAGCTCGACCGCGCCCGCGTTCAACACCGACTGCATGTCCAGGTCGGACAGGCCCCACTGCTCCTGGAGCCGACGCCGGTGCACCCGGGGCAGCTCCGGCAGGGCTGCCTTCAGCTCGGCGACCCAGGCCGGGTCCGGGGCGATCGGCACAAGGTCCGGCTCCGGGAAGTACCGGTAGTCGGTGGCCGTCTCCTTCGAGCGACCCGGGGTGGTGTCGCCGGTGTCCTCGTGGAAGTGGCGCGTCTCCTGCGTGATCCGGCCACCCGCGTCGAGCACCGACGCCTGCCGCAGCATCTCCGAGCGGACCGCCCGCTCCACCGACCGCAACGAGTTGACGTTCTTCGTCTCGGTACGGGTGCCCCACTCCGCGCCCGGCAGGTTCAGCGAGGTGTTCACGTCACACCGCAGCGAACCCTCCTCCATCCGCACGTCCGAGACGCCGAGGGTGCGGATCACGTCGCGCAGCTCGGCGACGTACGCCTTGGCCACCTCGGGGGCGAGCGCACCGGTGCCCGTGATCGGCTTGGTCACGATCTCGACCAGCGGGATGCCGGCCCGGTTGTAGTCGACCAGCGACTCCGTCGCGCCGTGGATGCGGCCGGTGGCACCACCGACGTGCAACGTCTTGCCGGTGTCCTCCTCCAGGTGCACCCGCTCGATCTCGATCCGCACCGTCTCGCCGCCCACCTCGACGTCCAGGTAACCGTCGACGCAGATCGGCTCGTCGTACTGGCTGATCTGGAAGTTCTTCGGCATGTCCGGGTAGAAGTAGTTCTTCCGGGCGAACCGGCACCACTCGGCGATCGAGCAGTTCAACGCCAGACCGATCCGGATGATCGCCTCGATCGCAGCCTTGTTGGCCACCGGCAGCGAACCGGGCAGGCCTAGGCACACCGGGCAGACCCGGGTGTTCGGCGCGCCACCGAAGTCGGTCGGGCAGCCGCACCACATTTTGGTGTTCGTGCCCAGCTCGACGTGGGTCTCCAGGCCGATCACCGGTTCGTAGCGCGCAACGACCTCGTCGTACGCGGGCAGTGTCGTGGTCATGAGACGCTCCAGGCGCGATCCGGACAGAACCTGTCCAGCCTAATGGGGTTGCCGCGTCCGGCTTCGCGCGGGTTTCGAGAACACACAGTTGTCGTCGCCGAGTGTGTCCGCGACAACACCCGGGTACCTGTCGACCATGACGAATACGGGGAATGATCGATCCACTGGCCGGGCCGATCCGGGCCGACGGTACAACACCAGGCAGGTGCTCCTGGCGGTGCTGGCCGCGTGGGTGGTGGCGGCCGTGCTCACAGTGGTCGGCTGGTCCGTCGCCGGCGGCGAACGGCAACCGGACGACCTGTGGCTGTTGGTGGTCCTGCTCGTCATTCCGGGCGTGATCGGGCTGGCCGTCGCCCGGGGGATAGGACGGTGGACGGCGTCACGCCGGCGAGACCGGGCGGGATCGTGACCCCGTCGGCGGCTGAGCCGTCGGGTCCTACCGATCGGGTCATCGGTCCGACGTCCGGCCCGCCGGCTCAGCATCCCGCTTCGGCCTCGACCCCACCCGCTCGTGGACGTGGGCCGACCTCACTGCGGCAGTCGGTCGGCCGCCGCTCGTGGCGGAGTGCGGCACTGGTTGCCGCAGGGCTGGTGGTGGGGCTTCCGACGCTGACGGTGGCGGTGTTCGTCTTGGACGGGCGGGAGACCTCGCCGCGCGGCGTGCTCACGATCTTCACGCTCTCACTCTTCTTCGCGGCGGTCGGCGCGGCGGTGGCGCTGCTGGCCGGGCACCGACTACCCGGCCCTCCGGCCGCCCGGAGCCCCGATCCGGCGGTTCGCCAGGCCCTGCGCGCCGGGCACACCGACGACCCGCGCGTCGACGCCCTCGCCCGCCGGGAGGCAGAACGACGCAGGGGTGGGCGCTGGGTGCTCTGGATCCTCGGCGCCGGCGTGCTGCTCGAGGCACTGCTGTTCGTCGGCGCATCCCACCTCTCAACCCGGGTGATCGCCGTGGCGCTCGGCGCTCTCTGGGCGACCCAGGGATGGGTGCGCTGGCGTGGCCTGCGGGAGGCCCGCCGCTACCTCGCCGGGCCGCCGAGCCAGCCCTGACCGACGCTCACACCGTCCGAACGCGCAGTCGGCGCCGAGGGACTGGCCCTCGACGCCGACGCGGTGACGTCCGGTCTACAACGTCGGAGGGGTGAACGTGCCGACCGCGGACTCCAAGGCGGCGGCCACCCGGTACATCCGGTCGTCGGCCATGGTCGGGGCCATCACCTGCAGACCGACGGGCAACCCCTCGGAGAGCCCACAGGGCACCGAGATGCCCGGCCCGCCGTACAGGTTGGTCGGAATCGTGTACAGGTCGGCCAGGTACATCTGGTACGGGTCGGCGGTCCGCGCGCCGATCGGGAACGCCACCGACGGGGTGGTCGGCGAGATCAGCGCGTCGACCTGCTCGAACGCGGCGGTGAAGTCCCGCGTGATGAGCGTCCGGACCTTCTGCGCCTGCCCGTAGTACGCGTCGTAGTAGCCCGACGACAGCGCGTACGTGCCGATCATGATGCGGCGCTTGACCTCCGGACCGAAGCCGGCCTCCCGGGTCAGCGACATGACCTCCTCCAGCGACCGGTTGCCGTCGTCGCCGACCCGCAGGCCGAACCGGACGCCGTCGAACCGGGCCAGGTTGGAGGAGCACTCGCTCGGGGCGATCAGGTAGTACGCCGGCAGCGCGTACGCGAACGTCGGGCAGGACACCTCGACGATCTCCGCGCCCATCTTCGCGAGCGCGTCCACGGACTCGCGGAAAGCGGTCATCACACCCGGCTCGGCACCCTCGCCGACGAACTCGCTGACGATGCCGAGCCGAACGCCGGTCAGGCCACCTGTCGCGCCGAGCTTGGCTGCCGCCACCACGTCCGGCACCGGCTGCGGGATCGAGGTGGAGTCCCGGGGGTCGTGCCCGCCGATCACCTGGTGCAGCAGGGCCGCGTCGAGCACGTTCCGGGCGCACGGGCCGGGAGTGTCCAGCGACGAGGAGAAGGCGACCAGCCCGTAGCGGGAGGTGCCGCCGTAGGTGGGCTTCGCGCCCACGGTGCCGGTGACCGCGCCGGGCTGGCGGATCGAGCCGCCGGTGTCCGAGCCGATCGCCAGCGGTGCCTCGTACGCGGCCAACGCGGCGGCGCTGCCACCACCCGAGCCGCCCGGGATCCGGGTCAGGTCCCACGGGTTGTGCGTCGGGCCGTACGCCGAGTATTCGGTGGAGGACCCCATGGCGAACTCGTCCATGTTGGTCTTGCCGAGCATCACCGTGCCGGCGTCGCGCAGGCGCTGCACGATCGTCGCGTCGTACGGCGGGCGCCAACCCTCGAGGATCTTCGACCCCACTGTGGTCGGCACGCCTCGGGTGGCGAGCACGTCCTTGACGGCAACCGGCACACCCGCGAGAGGGCCCAACTCCTCGCCGGCGGCCCGCCGTTCGTCCACCGCGCGGGCCGCGGCGAGCGCGCCGTCGGTGTCGACGTGCAGGAAGGCGTGCACCCGGTCGTCGACGGCGGCGATCCGGTCCAGGTGGGCCTGGGTCACCTCGACGGCGGAGGTCTCGCCCCCGGCGACCAGGGACGCGATCTCCGTCGCGGTCATCTTGATCAGATCGCTCATGCCGTCACTCCGCTTCGCTCCGCGACGCCATGAGGCACCACAGCGCTGCCATGCTGATTCGCTCGCTGCCGCTCGCTCATGAGGCCACGTCCTCGCTCAGGATCCGCGGTACGCGGAAACGCTGGTCCTCGGCGTCGGGTGCCCCCGAGAGCGCCTCCTGCGGGGTCAGGCACGGTGTGACGACGTCCTCGCGGAAGACGTTGGTCAGCGGCACCGAGTGCGAGGTCGGCGGGATGTCCGCGGCGGCGACCTCGCCGACCTGGGCGACTGCCTGGAGGATCACGTCGAGCTGGCCGGCGAACGTGTCCAGCTCCTCCTCGGTGACGGCGAGCCGCGACAGGCGCGCCAGGTGCGCGACCTCCTCGCGGGAGATGGCGGCCATCCGTGCCCCCTTCTGATGTCCTGCTGGTCGGCGGTGTGCCTGCCGCGCGACGGTGGAGCGTGACGCGCGGTGACCGGAGCGAGTCTATTGTTCCGCTCTGGTGCCGCGTCCCCGACTCCCCCTCCCGACAGCCGGGTCAGCGGGTGGGGCGGCGACCGGTGTCCGACTGCGGTGGCCCGCTCGGGCGTACCGGCCGATACCGGGCCAGCCAGGTGACCAGTTCCTCGGCGGGCATGGGCCGGGCGTAGAACCAGCCCTGCGCGGCGTCGCAGCCGGCGGCGTGCAACATCCGCCAGGTCCGCTCGTCCTCGACGCCCTCGGCGACCACCCGCAGCCCCAACGCGCCGGCCAGCTCGATCATCGACCGGACGATCGCCGCGTCGTCGGCGTCGTCGGCCATGCCGAGCACGAACGACCGGTCCACCTTCACCTCGGACAGCGGCAACCGGCGCAGGTGTTGCAGGGAGGAGTAGCCGGTGCCGAAGTCGTCCAGTGCGATGGCCACGCCGATCCGGTGCAGGTGGGAGATGGTGGCCAGCACCCGGCGCGGGTCGGCCATCAGGGCACCTTCGGTGATCTCCACCTGCAACCGCTCAGCCGGCACCTGGTAGCGGGCCAGCCGGTCGGCGATCTGGTCGGCGATCTCGCCGGTGTGCAGGTCCCGCACGCTCACGTTCAGCGCCGCGCGCAGGCCGATGCCGGCCGCCGACCACTTGGCGAGTTGCTCCACCACGTCGTCGACCACCCGACGGGTGAGGAGGCGCATCACCGCGCTCTGCTCGGCGACCCGGATGAGCTCCTCCGGGTCGACCATGCCCCGCCGGGGGTGCCGCCACCGCAGCAGGGCCTCGACCCCGACCACCTCGCCGGTCGCGATGGCGATCTGCGGCTGGTAGTACATAGTGATTTCCCCGGCGTCGTCCGCCGCGTCACCGTCCGCGTGTGCCCACCCGGTCGATCCGGCCGGTTGCCCCGACGTGCCCGCCCCGGCGTCACGCCGTGGCCAGGGACCACCGTTGCCCCTGGCCGGCAGCGCGCCTGCGTTCGGTGCCCGGCGGCCGTTGCCCGCTCCGGCGCGTCGTTCCCGGGCCGAACCCGAGCGGCTGCCGGCGGCCGGGGCACGGGAGCTGCGGCCCCGGATCGGGTCGGCCCCGGTGGCGATCCGGTTGATCAGCTCGTCGGCGTGCACCAACTCCTCGGCGTTGCGCCGACGGCGCCCCCACCAGCGGGGGCCGGCGGGCGGCGCGGTGGCGACCGCCGACGCCGGCTCCGCGCGTGGTGCGGGCTCGGCCGGGGACCCGATGGGCAGCGCCGCCCCGTCACCGCCGCGCACCTCGGCCTTCGCGGCCAGGGGTACGTCGACCCGCTCGACGCCGCTCGGCACCACGTCCCGGCCGTTCCCGTCGGCCTGCTCGGCCACCCCGTCGTCGTCACCGCGCCCCGCCGGATCCGCCTCGAACGGCCCCTCCGGCCGATCGGGCTGCTCGGCGTCGAACGGCCCTTCCGTCGACGGGCTGGATTCCAGCACCCGGCGCAGGTCGGCGAGGAGGCCGAGTCGCTCGGCGGAGTTGTGGTCGGATTCGGGGGCGTAGACGGCCACCGTGTCGTTGCGGTGCTTCGCGTCGTACATCGCCACGTCGGCGTGGCGCATCAGGGTGGCGAAGTCCTCGCCATGTTCGGGAAAGAGCGCGATCCCGATCGAACCGCCGACGTCCAACGGCAGCCCGTCGAGCGGCACCGGCTCGGCCAGCGCCTGCACCACCCGGTCGGCCAACTCCCGCGCCTGACCGACATCGGTCAGGCCGGTCATCACGATGGCGAACTCGTCTCCGCCGAGCCGGGCGATCATCTGTGGTCGGGGCCGCACATCGGTGAGCCGGGCGCTGACCTCGACCAGAAGCCGGTCGCCCACGGCGTGACCGAGAGCGTCGTTGACGTTCTTGAAACGGTCCAGGTCGATCAGGAGCAGCGCCAGTTGCCCGCCGGGCTCACCCCGGGCCGCCCGCTCGGCGTGCAGGTGCACCTGCTCGGCCACCTCGACCAACAGCGCCTTGCGGTTCGGCAGCCCGGTCAGCGGGTCGGCGGCGGCGAGGTGCTGCTGCTCGACGGTCAGCCGGGCCATCCGGTAGACCGCGAAGAGCGGCACCAGCACCAGCGGGATCAACGCCGCGCTGACCCGTGCGGCGGCGACCAGCACCGGGGCGAGCAGCAACAGCGAGCCGGTGGAGAGCAACTCGAAGCCGAGACCCTGGCGGAGGGTGGGCCACCAGCGGTCGCCGAACCGCAGCCGCACCGCCCAGCTGACCAGCCCGTAGTTGACGACGAACCACGCCAGGGTGGCACCGCCGACCGCAGCCACGTCGGTCCAGTGCAGACGCCCGCCGGAGAAGATGGTGCCCGAGCCGAGCCGGATCACCCCGTACGCGGCGGCGAGAGCGCACGCGTACTGGCCGACGTTGAACGCCGTCCGCCAGGCCGCGTGCCGCATCCGCCAGCCGGAGACGATCACCCCGACCGCCTGCACCACCACCGCGGGGCCGAGGCCCCAGCCGAGCAGGATCGCGAAGGTGAAGCAGGTGGACGGGAACACCGCGGAGGTCTGCCGACGCCCCGGTGGGACGAACGGCCGGGCGTCGCAGACCACCGCGAGCACGGCCATCGTCCAGAACGCCACCGGCAGCCCGGAGACCTCGGCGGGAAGTTTCGCCAGCGGAACGCCAGCGGTCAGCGCGGCGACCACCAGGATGCCGACGACGAAGGTGGCGAACGGAGTCGCCCGCCCCGGAGGGAGCGAGTTGCGTGGATCGGCGGTCTCCACCACACCTCCCGACGAGCGTCGGCGTGCCGGTGCGGTACGCCGTGACCCAATGAAACGCCCTCAGCCCCCGGTTTCCCGGTATGACAGTCACGAATCGGTCGTAGTCGTAATTAAGTTGGTATACGCCGCCAGTTGTCGCCGCGACCGTCCGGCCGGGATCACCCGCCGGGCTGGGCGACCTCCCGTGCGGCGTCCGGCCCCGCGTCCAGCAGCAACCGGAACCCGTCCTCGTCCAGCACCGGCACCTTGAGGCTCGCCGCCTTGTCGGCCTTGGACCCGGGGTTGTCCCCCACGACCACGAAGCTCGTCTTCTTGGAGACCGACCCGCTGAGCTTGCCGCCCCGGCTCTGCACGGCCTCGGCGGCCTGGTCCCGGGAGAAGCCGGCCAGCGTCCCGGTCACCACCACGGTCAGCCCCTCCAGCGGGCGCGGCCCCTCGTCGACCGCCTCCTCGGCCATCCGTACGCCCGCCTCGGCCCACTTGCGGACGACCTCGCGGTGCCAGTCCACCGCGAACCACTCGCGGATGCTGGCCGCGATGGTCGGCCCGACCCCGTCGACCGAGGACAGCTCCTCCTCGCTGGCCGCGTCGATGGCCTCCATCGAGCGGAAGTGCCGGGCGAGCGCCTGCGCGGCGGTAGGGCCGACATGGCGGATGGAGAGCGCCACCAACACCCGCCACAGGTCACGCTCCCGGGCGACCGCGAGATTGTCCAACAACTTGACCGCGTTGCTGCCCAACGTGCCGTCCTTGTTGACGAAGAACGGGGACCGGGACAACTGCTCGGCGTCGAGCTGGAAGAGGTCGCCCTCGTCGGCGATGACGTCCGCGTCCAGCAGGGCCGCCGCACCCTTGTAGCCGAGCACCTCGATGTCGAACGCGCCGCGACCGGCGAGGTGGAACACCCGCTCCCGCAGCTGGGCCGGGCAGCTGCGGGTATTGGGGCAACGGATGTCGATGTCGCCCTCCTTGGCCGGCGCGAGCGGGGTGCCGCACGCCGGGCAGGTGGTCGGCATGACGAACGGCCGGGCGTCGGCGGGACGCAGCTCGATGACCGGGCCGAGCACCTCGGGGATCACGTCGCCGGCCTTGCGCAGAACCACCGTGTCGCCGATGAACACGCCCTTGCGTTCGACCTCGCGGGCGTTGTGCAGGGTGGCCAGCGCGACGGTCGAGCCGGCCACCCGCACCGGTTCGAGCACGGCGAACGGGGTGACCCGACCGGTGCGCCCCACGTTGACGTCGATGTCGAGCAGCTTGGTGGTGACCTCCTCCGGCGGGTACTTGAAGGCGATCGCCCACCGCGGCGCGCGGCTGGTCGAGCCCAGCCGGCCCTGGATGGACACCGGGTCGACCTTGACCACGACCCCGTCGATCTCGTGCTCGACGTCGTGCCGGTGCTCGGCGTAGTAGGCGATGTATTCCGCGACACCCGCGAGATCCGGAACGACCCGCCACCGGTCGCTGGTCGGCAGCCCCCACGCCTTCAGCGCCGCGTACGACTCGGACTGGGCCGTGGGCTGGAACCCCCGGCGGGCACCGATGCCGTGCACCACCAGGCGCAGCGGTCGGGAGGCGGTGATCCGTGGGTCCTTCTGCCGCAGGCTGCCCGCGGCGGCGTTGCGGGGGTTGGCGAACGGTGCCTTGCCCTGCTCCACCAGCCCCGCGTTGAGGTCGGCAAACGCGGCGACCGGGAAGTAGATCTCGCCCCGGACCTCCACCAGCTCGGGAATGGTCGGGAAGTCGGCGGACGGGGTGAGCTGGCTGGGCACGTCGCGGATGCTGCGCACGTTGGCGGTGACGTCCTCGCCGGTGCGACCGTCACCCCGGGTGGCCGCACGAACGAGCCGGCCGTTCTCGTAGGTGAGGTTGATCGCCAGCCCGTCGACCTTCAGCTCGCACAGGTAGGGCACCGGGCCGCCCGCGTCCCGTTCGACGCGCTCGGCCCAGGCCGCCAACTCCTCGTCGGCGAAGGCGTTGTCGAGCGAGAGCATCCGCTCGGCGTGGGTGACCGGGGTGAAGTCGGTGGAGAACGTGCCACCCACCCGTTGGGTCGGCGAGTCGGGCGTCCGCAGCGCCGGGAACTCCGCCTCCAACGCCTCCAACTCGCGCAACTGCCGGTCGAAGTCGGCGTCGGTGATGGTCGGGGAGTCCAACACGTAGTAGCGGTACTGGTGCTCGGTCAGCTCCTGACTGAGCGTGGCGTGCCGCTCGCGGGCCTGCGGCGTCGGCTCCGACCCGGCCGCCGCCTCCTGGGCCGGGCTGACCTGCTGACCGATCTGCTCCTCGGACACACCGCCACCTTCGGACACGCCTGCGACCTCCCTGATCACGCTACTCCGGCACGGTATCGGGCCGGTGGGACAATCCGGCGCCCGCCCGCGCCGGGAGCGACGCCGGGGGTCGCGCCGTCCGGTGATCGACTCCACGGCGGCGACGTGGTGCCGTCCCGACGCCCCCACATCGCCCCGCGGACTCGATCACCGGGCCAGGACGGGTCGGCGGGCACCTCGGACGGTGGGGACACTGCGGTGTCGTCGGCGGGCGGCACGGCCTGCGGCGTGCGAGGATCGCCGGACGGCGCGACCCCCTGGGGTCGCCGAGAGGCGGAGGTACTGATGCCCGAGGCGCTGCTCTGGGCGGTGGCGATCCTGCTGGCGGTGACCGCCGGCTGGGCGTGGAACAGTTGGCGGCACCGGGTGGCCGACCGCCGTCCGGGCACCCGGCCGGGTCGGGGCACCCGCCCTGGCCGTCGCTCCACGGCGCCGAGGCCACGCGGCACCGATCGGCCGTCCACCAAGCCCCGCTCACGCGACACCGAACGCGCGGCCGGCGCTCCGGCACCGGGAGAGATCTGGTGGGCCGACGTGCCGTACGCCGACGGCAGCGGGTCGAAGGTGCGTCCCTGCCTGGTGCTGCGCGCCGACTCCCGGGGCGCCGACGTCCTCAAGATCACCAGCCAGGACAAGGGCGACCGGGACGACCACGTACGGATCCCCACCCGGAACTGGGACCCCGGCGCGGAGCACGACAGCTACCTGAGCCTGACCGAGCCGATCCGACTCAGCTCGGCCGCGTTCGAGGATCACGCCGGCCGCTGCGACGCTGACCTGTGGCAGAAGGTCCGCAGCCTGCGGCACCTGCCCACCGCCTGACCACCCCGCTGCCGCAGCGCCCTGACCACGCCGTCGCCCTGACCACCGGTCCTCGCCTGACCGGGAGGGCATGATCGACTCAGCTTCCTGGAAGAACGTGGTGACAGACGCCACGGGACACCCCGACTTTCAGGAACCCGAGTGGATCACCCCGGTGGATCAGGCCCGGGCTGGGGGTGTGCGGGCGGGTCGGTCCCAGGCTTCGCCGAGGGTGGCGAGCTGGTCCGCGTACTCGATGCGGCCGGCCCACCCGCTCGGCCAGGCGGCCATCCCCACGGCCGCGCCGACGAACGCGCCAGCCAGGGCGGCGATCGAGTCGGAGTCGCCGGCGGTGGTCGCGCCCCGGGCCAGGGCGGTGACCGGGTCGTCGGCGTGCCGTACGGCGCAGAGCAGCGCGGTGGCCAGTGCCTCCTCGGCCACCCAGCCCTCCCCGGTGGCCCGGCACGGGTCAGCGCCGTCGTCCGGCCGTCCCAGGGCGGCGGTGAGTCGGCGCAGCACCGCCAGGCACTCGTCCCAGCCCGGGGCGATGAACGCCTCCGGCGTGCCGGCCCCGGCACGTTGCCACAGGTCCCCCAGCCACTGCTCCCGGTAGACCAGGCGCTGGGCGAACGCCCGCTCGGTGAGAAGCGCGGGAAGCTCAGGCAGCGTGACGCCCCCGCGCAGCGCGTGGACCGCGTACGCGGTCAGCTCGCTGGCGGCCAGCCCGGTCGGGTGCCCGTGAGTCAGCCCAGCCTGCAACTGGGCCAGGCCGGCCAGCGTGTCCAGGTCGACGTCGATCAGCCCGACCGGGGTGACCCGCATGTTGGCGCCGCACCCCTTCGACCCGACCACCGTCGCCGCCTGCCACGGCAGCCCACGGCTCAGCTCGGCGCAGGCGCGCAGGCACGTCATCCCCGGGGCACGGTTGTTGTCCGGGCTGACCGACCAGGCCACGAAGCGCCGCCGCAGCAGCGGCTCCACCGCCTCCGGCGTCAACGACGGAGCCTCGTGCAGCGCCCAGCCCACGGCGAGCGCCATCTGGGTGTCGTCGGTGACCAGGGCCGGATCGCCGGACAGCTCACGGGGACCGGCCGGGCCGTAGCGGTGCTCGATCTCAGCGACGCTGAGGAATTCGGTCGGCTTGCCGAGCGCGTCACCGTAGGCGAGGCCGAAGAGTGAACCGGAGGCGCGCAGCGGGGAGGTAGGGATCACGGCGGCCATGATGCCCGGCCGCCGCAACCCCCGTCGGGCCTCAGTCCCAGCAGAGACAGAACGGGTGGCCGGCCGGATCGGCGTAGACCCGGAAGCCCTCGCCCTCACCGGGCAGCCGCCGCGCACCGAGTGCCAGCGCCGCCTTCTCCGCGCTGTCGATGTCGTCCACCGTCACATCCAGGTGGAACTGCTGCGGGCGCTCCGGGTCCGGCCAGGCCGGTGACCGCAGGTTGAGCGCCTGCTGGAAGGCCAGACGTGGCTGGTGACCGGGCGGACCGCCCAGCACCACCCAGTCGTCGTCGAAGTCACCCTCGGCGAAGGGGATGCCGAGCAGCTCGGCGTAGAACGCCGCCAGCGCCCGCGGATCCGGGCAGTCGATCACCACTGAACGCAGCTGTCCAATCATGACCGTCATCCTGCCCACCGGGTACGACAGGAAACCTCAGCCCTCGGCGAACCGCCGGCCCGCGTCCCGACACGCTGCGAGCACCGCCCGCGCGTACTGCTCGTCGGCACCGGCGAGACCGCAGGCCGGGGTGACCACCACCTGCTCGGCGAGCTGCCGGCGGGGAAAGCCGAGACGGTCCCAGAGCTGGCGTACCCGATCGGCGATCTGGGCGGAGGTCGGCGCGCGGCCGGCCGACGGCGGTCGGGTCGGCGCGGCCCCGGCCAGCAACCCGAGGCCGGCGTCGATCGCCTCGCCCAGCGGGTCCAGGTCGGTGACGAGGTCCAGGTCGAGGGCGACCGCGACGGCGCCGGTGGAGCGGATCAGCTCCAGCGGTACGTCCGGGGCGCAGCAGTGCACGAGCGTCGGCACGCCGACCGCCTCGACGACAGTGCGCAGCAGCGCGGCGGCGTCCACCGACTCGATCGCCCGGTACGCGCCCAACCCGCTCTCGGTGGGCACCCGCCCGGCCAGCACTGTCGGTAGCGACGGTTCGTCCAGTTGCAGCAGCACCGCTGCCCGGGGCAGCCGCCGGGCCACCGCCGCGACGTGCGCGCGCAGCCCTTCGGCGAGGGAGCCGGCCAGATCGCGAACCGCGCCGGGATCACGCAACAGACGGCCACCGATCGGCAGCTCCAGGGAGGCGGCCAGCGTGAGGGGGCCGGCGGCCTGCACCTTGATCGGCCCGGCGTACTCCTCGGCCTGCTCGGCGAGCTGGTCCAGGTCGCGTTCCATCAGGTCGAGGGCGCGGCGCAGGTCACGGCCAGTGCGCGGGGCGACCCGCCACCGCCCCGCGTACACCTCGACGGGCAGGTCGACAAGCAGCCCGGCGGATCGGCCGATCATGTCTGCGCCGGGCCCACGGGCCGGCAACTCGGGCAGGTGGGGCAGGTCGGGAAGCTCACCGAGGACCACCCGCTGGGCCTCGCCGATGTCGGTGCCGGGCAGCGAACCGATTCCGGTTGCCGCGCCGGCCGGCCAGGGCCACGCCTGATCTGTCACGGGCGAAGGCTATCCCGCGGACACCCGGGCCGTGCGGTCAGCCGGTGATGGTCGCGGAGCCGAGGACCACGTCGCCGGCCGGGTCCGGTCGGTACGCGACCAGGGCCTGACCGGCGGCGACGCCGCGTACCGGCCGGCGCAACTCGGCGTGCAGCCGGTCACCGTCCAGGGCGACGGTCGCCGGCACCACGTTGCCGTGCGCCCGCAACTGCACCTCGCACTCCACCGGGGAGTCCGGAAGCGTGCCGCCGGTCCAGACCGGACGAGCGGCACGGACCTCGGACACCTCCAGCGCCTCGGCCGGGCCGACGGTCACCGTGTTGGTCTTCGGGGTGATGGAGAGCACGTAGCGCGGCCGGCCGTCCGGGGCCGGCCGGTCCAGGTGCAGCCCGCGACGCTGCCCCACCGTGTACGCGTACGCGCCGCTGTGACTGCCGACCACCGCGCCGGTGCTCGCGTCCACCACGTCGCCAGGCGCCTCGCCGAGCCGGCCGGCGAGGAAGCCACGGGTGTCACCGTCGGCGATGAAGCAGATGTCGTGCGAGTCCGGCTTGTCGGCGACGGCCAAGCCACGCTCGGCGGCCTCGGCACGAACCTGCGCCTTGGTCGAGTCGCCCAGCGGGAAGATCGAACGGTCGAGCTGCTCGCGGGTGAGCACGGCGAGCACGTACGACTGGTCCTTGGCCACGTCGACACTGCGCCGCAGCAGCCCGTCCGGGCCGAGTCGGGCGTGGTGCCCGGTCACCACCGCGTCGAAGCCCAGCGCCACCGCCCGGTCCAGCACCGCCGCGAACTTGATCTTCTCGTTGCAGCGCAGACAGGGGTTCGGCGTGCGGCCGGCCGCGTACTCGGCGACGAAGTCGTCCACCACGTCCTCGTGGAAGCGGTCGGCCATGTCCCATACGTAGAAGGGGATGCCGATCACGTCGGCGGCCCGGCGCGCGTCGCGGGAGTCCTCCAGGGTGCAGCAGCCACGCGCCCCGGTCCGATAGGTCTGTGGGTTACGGGCCAGCGCCAGGTGCACGCCCGTCACGTCGTGCCCGGCCGCCACCGCCCGCGCCGCCGCCACGGCCGAGTCAACCCCGCCCGACATCGCCGCCAGAACCCTCACCAGCCCACTCCCTTCCCCACCGCCAGCCTACCCACCCGCCCCGCGCACTCTCCGCAGGCCGCGAAGTGACCTCGTCCACCGTCGGCGGCGTCGATCATGGACTTGTGGTGGTCAACAAAAGCCGCAATCAGTCTTCTTTCAGGCACCACCACTCCATGATCGACCGCAGAGAGGGCGGGGGAGCAGTTAGCGGGGGGTGCGGAGGGCGGCGGCTCGGCGGGCTCGGTCTACCGCAGCGGGGAGGGCGGCGATCAGGGCGTCGATGTCGGCCTGGGTGCTCGTGTGGCCCAGGGAGAAGCGCAGCGAGGAGCGGGCGCGATCGTCGTCGGCGCCCATCGCCAGTAGTACGTGCGACGGCTGGGCGACCCCTGCGGAGCAGGCCGAACCCGTCGAGCAGGCGATCCCCTGCGCGTCGAGAAGGAGCAGCAGCGCGTCGCCCTCGGAGCCGGGGAAGGAGAAGTGCGCGTTGCCGGGCAGACGGTCGGCCGGGTCACCGTTGTAGATCACCTCGGGCACCGCTTGACGTACCCGCTCGATCAGGTCGTCGCGGAGGGCGGCCACCCGGGCCGCGTACTCCTGTTGACCCTTCACCGCCGCCTCCACAGCGACCGCGAAGGCGACGATGCCGGCGGTGTCCAGGGTGCCGGAGCGGATGTCTCGTTCCTGGCCGCCACCGTGCAGCAGTGGCGTGGCCGCCACGTCCCGGGCGAGCAGCAGCGCGCCCACCCCGGCCGGGCCGCCCAGCTTGTGGCCGGTGACGGTCAGCGCGGAGACTCCGCTCGCGGCGAAGTCGACGGGCACCTGACCGACCGCCTGGATGGCGTCGGTGTGGAACGGCACGCCGTGGTCGGCGGCGACGGCGGCCAGCTCGGCGATCGGCTGGACGGTGCCCACCTCGTTGTTCGCCCACATCGCGGTGACAACGGCCACCTGGTCGGCGTGGGCGGCCAACTCGGCGCGCAGGTCCTGCGGGTCGAGCCGACCGAGAGCGTCCACCGGCAGCAGGCCGACCTCCGCGCCCTCGTGCTGGGCCAACCAGTCGACCGCGTCCAGCACGGCGTGGTGCTCGACGGCGCTGGAGACCACCCGTCGGCGGTCGGTGCCGGCGCCCCGGCGGGCCCAGAAGATGCCCTTGACCGCGAGGTTGTCACTTTCGGTGCCACCGCCGGTGAAGATCACCTCGGAGGGCCGCGCACCCAGCACCGCGGCCACCCGTTCGCGCGACTCTTCGACCCGGCGGCGGGCACGGCGGCCCGACGCGTGCAGGGAGGACGCGTTGCCGACCTCACGGGCGGTAGCGACGTACGCCTCCAGTGCCTCGTCGAGCATCGGAGTCGTCGCCGCGTGATCCAGGTAAGCCATCACCGTTCAGCGTACGGCCGACACCTCGGGGGCCGGATGCCGGAGGGGCTGAGCCGGACGGCCGGGGTGGGACTCCCCCACCCCGGCACGTGGCGGGACCTGGTCAGGCGGGCACCGCGGTGACGACGATGTTGTCCCGATACTTGCGGGCCTTCGCGTCGAACGGCCCGCCGCAGGTGATCAACGTCAGCCGCGGCTTCCCGTCCCGGGCGAAGTACCGGTCCAGCGGGATCCTGGTCTTCGCGTACTCCTCCCGGGCCACGACCCGGTACCGCCGGGCCTTTCCGTCGCTGCCGGTCGCGGTCACCGTGTCTCCCTGGTCCAGCTCCCGCAGCCGGAAGAACGCACCCCTGCCCTGCTGGGCGCTGTCCACGTGACCGGCGATGACGACCGATCCGGCCTCCGCCTCCAGACCGGGGCCGTGGCGGTACCACCCGACCTCGTCGACGCTCGGCGGCACCTCGAACTCGTCGGTCCGCTCGTTGATGCCGACCGCGTCGACGGTGGCGGTGACGCCGATGTCGGGGATGACCAGCCGTACCGGCTCGACGATCTCCGCGTCGGCGGGCAGGTCACCGGCGGTCACCGGGACCGTCGGGCCGCTGTCGACGGTCGGTGGGGTGCTGGCGAGGGCGGTGGCCTCGTCGGTGCCCACGTTCCCGGCCGGCTGCGAGCCGCACGCCACCAGGGCGGCGACGGTGAGCGCGGCGACGCCGGCGGCCAGGGCCGCCAGCGCGCCGCGGTTGCGCACCGTCACCTGCGACCGTTCCGCGCGGTCGCCATCCGCACCCCACCACCGAGCAGCAGGAGTACGCCGGCACCGGTGAGCACGTACCACCAGGTGTTCACGCCCGTGCCGGCCTGCCCACCGTCACCGCTCGGCACGCCGCCGGGAGCGGAGTGCAGGCCGGTGATGGTCTGTGCCACCACGCCGAGCGTCTTGCCCTCGGCGGAGCCGATCGCGTAGACGATCGTCGCGGTGCCCTCCCTGAGGTTGAGGTCCGCCGGGCCGATCGCGACGGTGTCGGTGCCGGCCAGCACCACGTCCGCCTTCACGCTGCCCGCGTCGACGTCGCCCTTGGCCTCGTTCGGGTTGGTGAGGTCCTCGAAGACCGGGGTGCCACCGGCGCGTACGTCGACCGCCGGGGCGGCGGCGGTGTGCCGGACGATGAGCCGGGCCTTGCCGGCGCCGACCTTCGAGACGTCGTTCACGAACGGCGTGATCTTCGGCTGGCCGGCGGCGTCGAGGTGCGCCGCGATGCTGATGTTCGCCCCGCCCGGCACCGCCGCGTCGTCGACCTTGAGGATCGCGCTGCCGATCGGCTCACCCGGCTTGGTGAGCGCGATGTCGTAGTCGCCCTCCTCCAGGTTCAGCGGACCGGCGACGTCACCGGGCTTGAAGTTGTCCAGCGTCTTCGTGCCGTTGACGTAGACGTCGACCGGGGTGTCCGGGATGCCGTGCACGACGGAGACCTTGGACGTGGCGGCGTACGCGGGGGTGGCCGTGAACGCGCCGACACCGGCGAAGGCCAACGCGGCGACCGCGCCGCCCGCGGCGACCCGACGGAAGTACGAGAGCTGCATGTCTGCCTCCTGGTGATTGCTGCTGATTCGTCATGCCTGTCGTGCAGAACGGGTTACGCCGGCTCGTCGACGGGTGGATGCGCACCGAACGCACTTTTCTTTTTCGCCCCCGACTGCATCCGGGCGATGCTCCTGCGACGAAGAGCTGGTGAGATGACATCGACCGGGAGAGTGGGGCGGAGACTGTGGCAGCTACAGTCGGGCATGCCCCATCGAAGGCGAGCCGCCCGATGACGGCCCTACGACAGGAACCGGACCCCCCGGTGGACGACCTCGGCCTCCGTTTTCGAAGAGGCGACGAGGTGGCCCTCCGCGAGGCCTACGACCGGTACGGTCGCGCCGTGCACCACCTGGCCACCTCCATGCTGGCCAACCGCAGCGACGCCGAGGACGTCACCCAGGCGACGTTCGTCGCCGCCTGGCTGGGTCGCGACACGTTCGATCCGGCCAAGGGATCGCTGGTCGGGTGGCTGCTCGGCATCGGCCGACGCAAGGTGATCGACCGGATGCGCGCCTCGGCCCGGGAGACCCGGGTGGTGGAGACGGTCCGACAACTGCCCGAGCCGACGCCCAGCGAGCCGGACCCGGACCGGGTGGTGGACCGGTTGGTGGTCGCCGACGAGCTGGCCCGCCTCCCGGACGACCAGCG
Organism: Micromonospora sp. WMMD961; assembly: GCF_029626145.1. Taxonomy (NCBI): domain Bacteria; kingdom Bacillati; phylum Actinomycetota; class Actinomycetes; order Micromonosporales; family Micromonosporaceae; genus Micromonospora; species Micromonospora sp. WMMD961. Next base: position 1,632,043 of record NZ_JARUBJ010000002.1, on the reverse strand, counting down.
GCGCATGTTGGAGTTGGCCTTCTACGACGACCTGACACACCAGCAGATAGCCACGGTGACCGGAGTGCCGTTGGGCACAGTGAAGAGCCACATCCGGCGCGGCATGGCGAGCTTGAAACGCAGATGGGAGGTGGACGGTGCAGCACCTGGACCACGACCGGCTGGTCTTTCTGGCGCTCGGTGAGAGCGAGGCGGACAACGGGGAGAGCACCCACCTCGGCACCTGCGCGCTGTGCCGGGCCGAGCTGGCGACCCTTCATCAGGTGGCGGGGCTCGGCGCCGAGACGCAGGGCCTGGCTGACCTGCCGGACCCGCCGGAGCACGTCTGGCAGAGCATCGCCGCCCAGGTCAGAGCGGCCGAGGCCCAGCCTCAGCAGGTCCCTGGGCAGGCCCTCGGCACCGTCACCGAGCAGACCACCGGCACGACGGCCGCAGAGTCCACCGGCACGACGGCCGAGCAGGCCACCGGCACGACGGCCGAGCAGACCACCGGCACGACGGCCGGGCAGGCCACCGGCACGACGGCCGGGTCGACGGTCACCCGGTTGGATCCGACGCGCCGGGCCCGCCGGGGCTCCGGCTGGTCCCGCTGGGTGGCCACCGCGGTGACGGCGGCCGCCGCCGCGGCGGTGGGTGTGGTGGGCACCGTCTCCGTGCTACGGCCGGACGACCCGGCGCCCACTCCGCCGCAGGTGGTGGTGGCGAGCGCCCCGCTGGCGGCGTACGGGTCGACGCCCCCGACGGCCAAGGGTGACGCCCGGGTTCTCCAGGACGGCCAACTGCATCTGCATGTGGCGAATCTCCCGCGCGTCCCTGGGTACTACGAGGTCTGGCTCATCAATCCGACGACGATGGAGATGTTCTCGGTGGGCACCCTGGGAGGCGGTTCGGATGCGCTGCTGCCGCTGCCCCCGAATGTCGACCTCAAGACCTACTCGGTGGTCGACGTCTCCGCCGAGCAGTACGACAACAACACCGACCACTCCGGCGACAGCCTGCTGAGGGGCACCCTGACGGGCTGATCGGTGGGCCGGTTCAGCTCCCCGGCCCGCCGATCAGCTCCCATTGAAAAACGGTGGCCGCTCCCATTGGGGGGCGGCCACCGTTTCGTTACCGGGTCACTTGCGCTTGCGGATCTCCTCGGCGGCCTGCGGGACGATCTTGAACAGGTCGCCCACCACGCCGAAGTCGGCCAGCTCGAAGATCGGCGCCTCGCCGTCCTTGTTGACCGCGACGATGGTCTTCGAGGTCTGCATGCCGGCCCGGTGCTGGATGGCACCGGAGATGCCGAGTGCGACGTAGAGCTGCGGGGAGACCGTCTTGCCGGTCTGGCCCACCTGGAACTGGTGCGGGTAGAAGCCGGAGTCGACGGCCGCGCGGGACGCGCCGACGGCACCGCCGAGCAGGTCGGCCAGCTCCTCGACCAGCTTGAAGTTGTCGGCGTTGCCGACACCGCGACCGCCGGAGACGACCACGCCGGCCTCGGTCAGCTCGGGGCGGGAGCCCTTCTGCTCGGCGACCCGCTCGACGACAGTGGCCAGCTTGTCGGTGTCGGTCACCGACACGGTGAGCTGCTCGATCGTCGGGGTGGCCGCCGACGGGGCGGGGGTGACCGAGTTGGGTCGCACGGTGACCAGCGGCAGGCCCTTGGTGACCTTGGCCTTGACGATGGTGGAGCCGGCGAAGGCGACCTGCGTCGCCGTGCCGTCGGCGTCCAGGCCGACCACGTCGGTCAGGATGCCGTTGTCCAGCTTGACGGCGAGCCGGGCGGCGATCTCCTTGCCCTCCTGGGCCGAGGCCAGCAGCACGGCGGCCGGCTGCACCCGCTTGACCAGCTCGGCCAGCACGGTGGCCTTGGGTGCCACCAGGTAGCCGTCGATCTCGTCACCCTCGGCGGCGTAGATCTTCTCCGCGCCGTACTCGCCCAGCTTGCCGCTCAGCGCCTCGGCGGCGCCGGCGCCGCCGAGCACCACCGCGCTCGGGGTGCCCAGCTCGCGGGCGAGGGTGAGCATCTCCAGGGTGACCTTCTTGACGCCGAACTCCTTGGTGGCTTCGACGACGACGAGAACCTCAGACATGTCCAGACCCGCTCTCACACGAACTTCTCGGTGGCGAGGAACTCGACCAGCTTGACGCCGCCCTCGCCCTCATCGGTGATCTTGGCTCCGCCGGAACGCGGCGGGCGCTTGGTGTGCTCGACGACGGCGCTGGTGGCGCCGTCGAAGCCCACCTCGGTCGGCGCGACGCCGAGGTCGGCCAGCGCGAGCGTCTGCACCGGCTTCTTCTTCGCGGCCATGATGCCCTTGAAGGAGGGGTAGCGCGGCTCGTTGATCGTGTCCCAGACGGAGACGACTGCCGGGGTGGAGGCGGTGACGACCTCGTACCCCTCCTCGGTCTGCCGTTCGACGGTCAGCGTCGCGCCGTCGACGGTGAGCTTGCGGGCACCGGTGAGCGCCGCGACGCCCAGTCGCTCGGCGATCATGTGCGGCATGACCTGGACCCGACCGTCGGTGGATTCGGCACCGCAGATGACCAGGTCGGCCCCGAGCTGACCGAGCGCGGCGGCGAGCACCTTGGAGGTGGCGACGGCACAGGAGCCGTGCAGGGCATCGTCCAACACGTGCACGGCCTTGTCCGGGCCCATGGAGAGCGCCTTGCGGATCGACTCGGTCGCCCGGTCCGGACCCATGGTCAGGATGGTGACCTCACCGCCGTGCGCCTCCTTGATCTTCAGCGCCTCCTCGATGGCGTACTCGTCCATCTCGTTGATCACGTTGTTCGCCGAACCGCGGTCGACGGTGTTGTCGTCATTGCGCAGGTTGCGGTCCGCGCCCGAATCAGGCACCTGCTTGACGAGTACGACGATATTCATCGCGCTTCGACGACCCTCCTGTGTGGTGTTGCGATTCGCTCGCCCGGTATGGGGCGCAGCGTCGCGCGTCGGTCGACGCCAGGTCAACCGCGAGCTGCTGTGCGGTTGCCCACGAGGGCAATGTTACCTGCCAGTAGGTTGCGCTCCCGAGGCACACAGGGTGACACAGCTCACCGACGTGCGGCCGGTCAGGCCGGGTCGGCCAGCGCAACCCGGATCTGGTCGATGGCCGCCGCCTCGGCGGGTGCGACCCCGTCGTGCGCCCGGGCCACCCGGTCCGCCGCGGCCATGACCACCGACCGGTACGCCTCCACGTCCGGCGGTGACTTCTCACGCAGGATCAGCACCGCCCGACGCAACGCCGGCAGCACCACCGACTCGATCTCCAACTGCGAGTCCCGAGGAAGCCGCGGCAACGGGCCGGTCGTCAGCGCCTCCTTGATCGCACCGCTGGCATCGGCGAGCGCGCCGGACGCGGCGATGCTCTCCCGGATCACCCCCAGCACCCCCGGGTCGGCGTTGGAGACCAGGAAGACAGCGCCGAAGGCGCCGGTCTTGATGATCAGCTGCTCCTCGTCCGTCAACCGCTGCTCCATGATCACGGAGTGTAGACGTACGGGGTGGTGGTGGTGACCGCGACGAGGCCGAGCCGTTGCAGGATCGGCCGGCTGTCCTCGGAACAGTCGACCTGCATGAGCGTCCGACCCCGCTGCCCGGCCAGCCGCGCCCGGTAGTTGACCAACGCCCGGTAGATGCCCTTGCGCCGCCACTGCGGCAGGGTCGAGCCACCCCACAGAGTGGCGAAGCCGGTGTTCGACGGGAACCGCACCCAGCCGGCGCTCACCACCGTCTCGCCCGCCTCGGCCACCACCACGGTGATCGAGTTCGGGTCGGCGTCGATCTCCTTGGCCAGGCCCCACACGAGGTGCGAGCGGTCCTCCTGCCAGACCTCCTCCTCCATGGCGGCGATCCGCTCCAGGTCGGCGCGGGAGGTCACCTCACGCAGGCGTACCCCCTCGGGGATGACCGGCAGCGCGGCGGCCAGCGGCGCGACCGGCCCGACCACCACGGTCTCCCGGTCCTCCGCGACGAAGCCGGCAGCACGCAGACGGTCCGCCAGGTCGGCCGGTTCGTCGTGCTCGTTGAGCTTCCACTCGACCGACTGGCCACGCTCACGGAACAACTGCACCTGCCGGGCGATCAGCTCGTCCAGCGCGGCACCGGTCAATCCGCCCAGGTCGCGGTACGTGAGGAACCCGCCGGCGTCGAGCCCGATGATCCGGACCAGCGGGCCGTCCCGCTCCACCGTCACCCCGGCCGGAACCGGGTCGGGGATCTCCGGACGGAGTTGGTTGTCGTAGGCGTCGCGCAGCGTCTGTACGTCGAGATCAGTCACCGGACCAGGCTAAGCGGCAGGGGAAGCGGATAATCTCCCACTGTGTGGGAGACGATCAGGCGATGGTTCGACCCGGCGGAGCTGCGCTCGGTCGGCGAAACGCCGGACTACCGGTTCTCCCTGGCCAACGAACGCACCTTCCTCGCCTGGCTGCGCACGGGGCTGGCGCTGGTCGGCGGTGGACTGGCCGCCGCGCAGTTCCTGCCACCCCTGCCGATGAGCCACCTGCGGGAGGTGATCGCGGTGACGCTGCTGCTGCTCGGCGGGGTGGTCGCGATCCGCGCCGTGGACCACTGGGCGCGTACCGAGCGGGCCATCCGGCTCGGTGAGGAGCTGCCCGCGTCGCGGTTCCCCGCCATCCTCGCCCTCGCCGTCGGCAGCGGGGCGGTGCTGCTGGTGGTCGCCGTCCTGATCCGGGCCGTCGGCGGGCGGTGAGCACCGGACGCGACCCCGGGCTGCAACCGGAGCGCACCCGGCTGGCCTGGCGGCGCACCCTGCTCACGGCGACAGTGGTGACCGCGCTCGCCGTCCGACTGGCGTCGACCGGAGACCCGACCGGGGCGCTGATCGCCGGCGTCACAGTGGTCGTGTGGGGCGCCCTGCTGGTGCTCTGCTGGCCTCGCGCCACCGGCAGCGGACCAGCGCGCACCGGCGGTCGGACACTGCCCCTGGTCGCGTTCGGCACCGTGGCGCTCGCACTACTGGGAGTGCTGCTGGTGCTCCGCGGACTGTGGTGACGGGAAACGGTGCGCCATGATGGGTACATGGCCCGGCTTGGCATACTCCTCTTCCTGGTGCAGATCGTCCTCGCGGTCTGCGCGCTGATCAGCTGTCTCTCCGCCGAGGAGGGGCAGATCCGTGCCCTTCCCCGGATCGCCTGGGTGCTGATCATCCTGTTCTTCCCGCTGATCGGCTCGATCGCCTGGTTCATCGTCGGCCGCGAATCGACCCCCGGTGCCCGCAAGGGCTGGCCCGGCGGCATCTCGTCGCCCGAACGACAGCGCCCCCGGCCGGTCGCCCCGGACGACGACCCGGAGTTCCTGCGCTCCGTGCAGGACCGCGCCAAGCAGCAGGACCAGGAGCTCTTCCGCCGGTGGGAGGAAGACCTCCGCCGGCGCGAGGACGACCTGCGCCGCCGCGACGGTGAACCTCCCCGCGAGGGTGACCGGCCGGAGGTGTGAACGCGCCGCCGTCGCCCCTGGGGAGCGACGGCGGCGACAGGTGCGACTCAGGCCAGGTTCGACGACCTGGGGTACGCGTCGGTCGGGTCGGTGAGCACGTTGACCAGGTACGGCACTCCGGCGTCGAACGCCCGCTGCAGGGCCGGACCGAGGTCCGCCGGCTTGGCGACCGTCTCCCCGGCACCGCCGAGCGCGCTGACCACCGTGTCGTAGCGCAGCTCCGGCTGCAGGTCGGCGGCCACGTCGTAGCCGTACATCGCGCGCATCGGGTGCTTCTCCAACCCCCAGATGCCGTTGTTGCCGACGACGATCACCACCGGCAGCTTCTGACGGACCAGCGACTCGACGTCCATCAGCGAGAAGCCGGCAGCGCCGTCGCCCATCAGCACGCAGATCTGCCGGTCCGGGTGGCTGACCCGGGCCCCCATCGCGTAGCCCATGCCGGTGCCCAGGCAGCCGTACGGGCCCGGGTCCAGCCAGGTGCCGGGCTGGGACGGCTCCAGGTACCGCCCGGCGTACGACACGAAGTCGCCGCCGTCGCCGATGGTGATCGCGTCCGGGGCCAGCACCCGGCGCAGCTCGCCGTAGATCCGCGCCGGGCGGATCGGGTCGGTCTCGGCCGCCATCTCGGCGGCGTCGCGTGCCTTCGCCGCGTCCTCGGCGACGCGCAGGTCGGCGATCCAGTCGGCGTGGTCGGTCCGGTCGCCGGCGTGGTCGGCCAACGCGGAGAGGATCAGGCGCAGGTCGCCGGCGGGGGCGGCGGCCGGCTGCACGTGCGTCGCCCGCTGGCTGGGCGCGTCGACGATGTGCACCACCTTGGCGTCGCCGAAGTCACCGAAGCTGAGCCGGAAGTCCAGCGGGGTGCCCACCACCACGACCACGTCGGCGCCGGAGAGCGCGGCCCGGCGGGCCTTGGCGAACGCGAGCGGGTGCTCCGGCGGGAGCGAGCCGCGGCCCATGCCGTTGGTGAAGACCGGAACCTGCAACGCCTCCGCCGCCTCGCGCAGGGCGGCGACCGCGTCGCCCGCGTACACGTCGGAGCCGGCGATGATGACCGGCCGCTGCGCCGCGGCGATGAGCATCGCGGCGCGGCCGACCTCCTCCGGGTCCGGTACGACCGGGTCGACGCCCGGTACGGCGGGCAGCTCGGCCTCGGCGACCGAGAAGACCGTCTCGAGCGGGAAGTCGAGGAAGGCCGGGCCGCGGTGCGGGGTGAGCGCGGCGTTGAGCGCCGCACCCACCGCGCGCGGGATGTCGTCGGTGCTGAACACCGTCTCGGCGTGCTTGGTGACCGGGGCGACCAGCGGCAGGTGGTCCATCTCCTGGAGGCTGCCGGAACCCCAGCGGAACGCGGGCGCGCGGCCTCCGAGCACCAGCACCGGCGAGGCGTTGAAGAACGCGCTGGTCATGCCGGAGATGCCGTTGGTGACACCGGGCCCGGCGGTGAGCACGGCGAGGCCGGGGCGACGCTGCAGCTTGGCCACCGCCTCGGCGGCGAAGACCGCGGACTGTTCGTGCCGGACGTCGTAGATCGGGAAGTCGGTCTTGTACGCGGCGTCGTAGAGCGGGAAGACGTGCCCTCCGGAGAGGGTGAACATCTCCCGTACGCCGTGCGCGCGTAGGGCCGCGAGCGCCAACTCGCCGCCGTGACCCTCGATCCGCTCCGTCATTCGCCGCTCCCCTTCGTTCCGCATGACCGGGGCCTCACGCTACTGGCCGGTAGGAACAATGTGAACCATTCTCGGCCGATACTCAGCGGCCGGTGAAGTCAGGCTTGCGCTTCGCCACGAAGGCCGCCATGCCCTCGCGCCGGTCGTCGGTGGCGAACAGCGCCGCGAAGAGCTGACTCTCCCAGGCCAGGCCCGAGTTCAGGTCCATGTCCAGGCCGCCGTCGACCGCCAGCTTCGCCGCCCGCAACGCCTGCACCGGCCCGGTCAGGTACGGCTTCACGTAGGCGACAGCGGCCTCGTACACCTCGGCCGCCGGGACGACCCGGTCGGCCAGGCCGATCCGCAGCGCCTCCTCGGCGTCGACCATCCGGCCCGTCATGATCAGATCCTTGGCGCGCGCCGGGCCGACCAGGCGGGCCAGCCGCTGGGTGCCACCGGCGCCCGGGATGATGCCGAGCTTGATCTCCGGCTGGCCGAGCTTGGCGTCGTCGGCCACGATCCGCCAGTCACAGGCCAGCGCCAACTCGCAGCCGCCGCCGAGGGCGTACCCGGTGATCGCGGCGACCACCGGCTTGGGGATCCGGGCGATCGCACCGAGGGCGCTGGACAGGTTCGCTGCCCGGTCGGCCATGTCCACGTAGGACATCTCGGCCATCTGCTTGATGTCGGCGCCTGCGGCGAAGACCTTCTCCCCGCCGTACACGATGACGGCGCGGACCTCGGGATCGGCGGTGGCCGCCGTGGCGGCGGCGCGCAACTCCTCCTGCACCTGGGTGTTGAGCGCGTTCATCGGCGGCCGCTCCAGCCGGATCGTGCCGATGCCGTCAGTGGTCTCCAGCCGAACGAACTCGCCCACGCTGCCCTCACTTCCTCGTCGAAGTCGCGTGCCAACCTTACGACCCGGCTCGTTTGGGTAAGTAGTGTGGTGTCAGCCCAGTGGGCAGGAGTCAAGCCATGACGACGTACTACGACGACAGGTCGGTGCAGGTCACCTCCACCACCGTCCGGGTCGATGGCCGCACCTACGCGCTGTCCGACATCAGCATGATCTGGCACCGCCGGGGCACCCGTTCCTGGCGCGTGCTCGCCGGGCGGGGCGCGATCGGCGCAGCCCTCGCCGGCCCGCTGGTCGCGGCGGTGCTCGGCATCGGCGTGGCCGTGTGGCTGCACCGCTCCCCCACCGTGACGATCGCGATCGTCGGCGCGTCGGTGCTGGTCGGCTTGGCCGTCGGGCCGGTCGCTGACTTCCTCTTCGAACACCTGGACCGCTCGTACGCCCGGGGCAGCCGCCAACTGGAGATCTGGGCCCGTTGGCGCGGTCAGCCGGTGCGGTTGCTGCGCACCGGCGACGCGCTGCGCTTCGGGCAGATCTACCGGGCCGTGCAGCGCGCGGTCGAGCACGGCCAACCGGCCCGCCCCGGCAGCCGCCGCTAAGCGCTCTGGTTCACCTCCCCGCCGGACCCGGCGCGCTCGCCGCCGTGGGACCGGCGGTGCGACCCGGCCTCGTCGGCGGCAGCCCCGGTCGCGGCCAGGGCCGCGGTACACCGTCGGCGCCTTGGAGCTGATGCCGCAAACGAATCGGGCCCACGATGCCTCGAAGCGGCCATGCCGCCCGCCGCGCCGTGCGAGCGCGCGACCCTCGTGACTCGCGGCGTCGTGCGAGCGTCGCGGCCTCCTGCGGCGGACATGCCGTGCGTGACGAGGGGCGATGTCGCAAACGATTCAGCTCCAAAGGAGCGCAGCACCAACACCCCCGACCCCTGCGCGGGCCTACCTGTCGAGCCCTCGGGGCGAGGGCCGAGCGGAACGGTCCGAGGGGGGCGGAGTTGCCCGCCGGTGGTTAGGCTTAGTGATGACCCTCTATTACCGGGACGACGCGGTGCAGGTGACCTCCGAGTCGATCCGGGCGGGCGGTCACGTGATCGCTCTGTCCGACGTGACGTTCGTGTGGCACGCGCGCGGGCAGAAGACCCTCGCCGTACACGGCCGGGTGTTGGGTCGCGGTGTCCTGGTCCTGCTGCTCTCGCTGCCGCCGCTGGTCGCCGTGGTCTGCGTGCTGTCACTGGCCTGGTCCGCACAGGACCGGGGCAACTGGCAGCTGGCGCTGATCATCCTCGCCGCCTGCGCGGTGGGGGCGCTGGCGTTGACCCCGTTCCTGGAGATCCCGCTGGGCTGGCTGGACCGCTCCTACGAGCGCGGCAGCCATGTACACGAGTTGTGGGTGCAGCACCACGGCCGGGAGGATCTGCTGCTGCGCACCCCGGACGCGCTACGGTTCGGGCAGATCTACCGGGCCGTGCAACGTGCCGTCGAACAACAGGGGGACCATCGATGACCACCCGCCGTGGCGAGGCCGCCGCGCTGGCCGGGCTGCTCGCCACGGCCGGCGTCACCCACCTGGTACGCCCCGGCGTCTACGACCCGATCGTGCCGGGCGCGCTGCCCGGCCCGGCCCGTTTCTGGACGTACGCCAGCGGGGTCGCCGAGCTGGCGGTCGCGGCGGCCGTGGCGCACCCGGCCACCCGACGGGCCGGCGGTCGGGCCGCAGCGGCCCTCTTCGTCGCCGTGCTGCCGGCCAACGTGAAGATGGCCGTCGACTGGCGGCACCGGCGTCCGGCGAAGCGGGCCATCGCCTACGGGCGGGTGCCGGTGCAGGTGCCGCTGATCTGGTGGGCCCTGCGCGTCGCCCGCGCCGGCCGGTAGGCCCAGGCCCGACCGGCCCGACGGCGGGCCGGTCAGCTCAACGGCAGGGTGGTGGCGATCGGCCAGCCCACCAGGGCGGCGCCCGACACGGCCGGCAGCCAGCGTGGGGCCGCGTACCGGCGTAGCACGGCCGCCCAGGCGGCCTGCCAACCGAGCAGCAGCGCGAACAGCGGCACCACCAGCACGACGAAGCCGGGTGCCAGACCGACCAGCGTCGACGCGGTCAACACGACCACGGTGACCGCGACGGCCAGCAGGTGCCGACCGGTCCGGCCGGCGGCGACCAGTTCGACACCCCACAGGAACAGCAGGCAGGCGCCCGCCACCAGCGGGAACAGCCACCAGCGGGCACCGACCGGCAGAGCCGAGGTCAGGCCCAGGTGGATCGGCAGCGCGGTGGCGAGCACGGCGTACCCGGTCAACACCAGCGTCGCCACGGCGCTCCGTGCCGTTGCGCGCCGGCCCGCCGACACGGCCGTGCCGGACGGTGGTTGCCGTACGCCGAGCCAACCCGGCAGCCAGCGCTGACCCGCGACCAGCAGCACGCCGGTGACCAGCAGGAAGGCGGCGACGTAACCGCCTACCGCCAGCGGTAGACGGGCCGTCGGCAGCGCCGCGGCGACGACCGCGCCGACGCCGGCCGCCAGCAGCGCCGACGCGATCGGCAGCACACCACCGAACGGCACTCGATCCCCGGCCAGCGCTGGACTCCCCGGCGACGCGGGGCTGTCGGTCTGCGCCGGGGCGTCGGGTTCCCGGCCGGAGGGTGGTTCGGTCGGCCGGCGGCCGGTCGCCCGGCGCGGCAGGAGCAGGGCCGCCAGCGGGACCATTCCGATGCCGAAGGCGAACACCAGCAGCGCCGCCCCGGAGAGCCGGGCGCTCGGTCGCGGCCGGGCGGTGCCGTCGCCGCCGGGCAACCAGTCGGCGATCTCCTGGTGGGTACGGGCGGCGAACAACACGGAGATGTGCTCCGTGCCGGGCACCACTACCGCCGGCCGTCGGCCCGATGACGCACCGCGTCGGGCGGCGTCGTCGGCGGCCCTGCGGAAGGCGGGAAACTCCGCGCCTCCCACGATCAGCAGCAACTCCGACGGTCGACCCGGGGGCAGCTCGCCCGCCTCGGGCAGCGAGATCGCCACGGTTCGGGCGATCTCCGGGTGCGCGGCGGCGTAGCGGGTGACCGCGCCGGCGCCCATCGAGTGGCCCACCAGGACGATTCCGTCCGCGTCGACGTCCGGCCGGGAGCGTAGGTGGCCGACGGCGGCGTCCAGATCGGCGGCGAGCGTGGCGGCGGACGTGTTCGAGCCCGCGCCGGGCAGTCGCGCCGGGTTGGCACCGTGTCCGGAGAAGTCGAACAGCAGCGCAACCGCCCCGCGCCGGGCGACGGTGTCGGCAATCGGGCGCATCAGTCGGGCCGAGCCGGCGAAGCCGTGCGCGATCACCACACCGGGTCGCCGGACACCGGGCGTCGGCGGACCGGCGCGTACCTCGGTCATCGGCACCCCGCCGACGGTGACCTGCCGGGCCGTGAGGCCGGCGTCCGCCCGGACCAGCACCAGTGTGCCCAGCCCGGCGGCGACAGCCGCCAACACGGCGAGCAGGACGGCGGTCCGGGTGCGGGGCGGGCGGTGCGGCGAGGGTGCCGACATGCCGGCACAGTACCGCCAGGTGTCTATCCCGCTGCCCTGCCGAGCGAGCACGTCGGGCGGTTCTGGTGCGGCCGACGCACACTTGATCCCATGGCGATTCCCCTCCCCACCCCCACCGCAGTGGTCGGCCTGACCCGCTCCGCCCTCGACCAGGCGCTCGGCTCGGCCGCCTCGTTCGCCGCCGTGCCCGCGCGCGCGTTCGCGGTGCTGGACGGTGTGGAGGCGCTGCTGGCCCGGATCAACGGCGTGGTCGACCGCATCGAGACGACCCTGGACCGCACCGACCAGGTGCTCACCGACGCCGAGACGGCGGTCCGTGAGGTGGCCGTGATCAGCGCCGCCGCGACCACCGCCATCGACACCGCCACCGAGGTGGCCGGCGCCGCCGCCGTCGTGGTCGCCGAGGCCGACCGGGTCTCCCGGAGCGCCGCCACGGTGGTCGCCAAGGCCGAGGGGGTCGCCGGCCGGGCCACCGTCACGGTGGGCACCGCGGCGGAGGCCGCCGCCACGGCGGCCGAGCTGCTGGCCGCGTACGAGCCGGCGCTGCGCCGGGCCGCGCCGATGGCGGGGAGGTTCGTCGAGGAGCTGAGCCACGAGGAGATCAGCGCGGCGATCCACCTGATCGACGAGCTGCCCAAGCTCAAGGAACACCTGACGGCCGACATCCTGCCGATCCTGGCCACCCTCGACCGGGTCGGGCCCGACCTGCACGACCTGCTCGACGTGACCCGCGACCTCAAGCTCGCCGTGGCCGGCATCCCCGGGCTGGGCATGCTGCGCCGGAGGGGCGAGAAGCTCGCCGACGAGCCCGCCGGCTGAGCCCGATCAGCTGGCTGATCGACACCGACGCGGGCCGGCCAGCGGGGCGCGGGCGGGTCAGGCCGGCGCGTACAACTCGTCGATCTCGGCGCGCTGCGGGAGCGCCACCGAGGCGCCGAGCTTGCGTACGCAGGCAGCGCCGGCCGCCGAGGCCCAGCGCACCGCGTCGACCAGGTCGCGTCCCTCGCCCCAGCCGACGGCCAGCGCGGCGGTGAACGCGTCACCCGCGGCGGTGGAGTCGACCACGTCGACGCGGAACGCCGGCACGTGTACCTCGGTGCCGTCGCGGTCGACGTACCAGGCGCCCTCGCCACCGAGGGTGAGCACGGCCCGGGGGGTCAGGTCGAGCAGCGCCCGGGGTTCCTCCCGACCTCGACCGGCGAGCGTGCGCGCCTCGCCCTCGTTGACGACCAGCAGGTCCACCGATGCGAGCAGTTCGGGCGGGAGGTCGCGGGCCGGGGCGGCGTTGAGGATGACCCGGGTGCCGGCGGCGCGGGCGGCAACCGCGGCGGCGGTGACGGTCGACACCGGGATCTCCAGTTGGGCGACCAGGACGTCCGCCGCGCTCACCGTGGCCAACTCCTCCTCGGTGAGGCCGATCAGTGCGTCGTTGGCGCCGGGGGTCACCATGATGGCGTTCTCGCCCTGGGCGTTCACCATCACCAGGGCCACCCCGGAGGTGCCGTAGACCACCCGTAGGTGGCTGGTGTCCACCCCGGCCGCCGTGATGCGGGCCCTGAGGGTGACGCCGAAGGCGTCCGAGCCGATCGCGCCGAGGAAGGCGCAGGACGCCCCGGCCCGGGCTGCGGCGACGGCCTGGTTGGCGCCCTTACCGCCGGGCACCATCATGAAGTCGGTGCCGAGCATCGTCTCGCCCAGTCGCGGCAACGCGGGTGCCATCGCGACCAGGTCCATGTTGGCGCTGCCCACCACGGCAACCCGGGTCTGCGGCACTGTCGTCTCCGCTCCGGCCGTCGCTCAGGCGGCCCGAGCGGTGTAGCGGTCGCCGGAGCGTTCGACCACCAGTGGCAGGCCGAAGGTCTTGGAAAGGTTGTCACCGGTCAGGGTCTCGGCGAGCAGCCCCTGGGCGATCACGCCACCCTCGCGCAGCAGCAACGCGTGGGTGAACCCCGGCGGGATCTCCTCGACGTGGTGGGTGACCAGCACCATCGCCGGGGCGTCCGGGTCGTACGCCAGCTCGGCCAGTCGGGCGACCAGGTCTTCCCGACCACCCAGGTCGAGCCCGGCGGCGGGCTCGTCGAGCAGCAGCAGCTCCGGGTCGGTCATCAGGGCACGGGCGATCTGCACCCGCTTGCGTTCCCCCTCGGAGAGGGTGCCGTAGCGGCGTTCGGCGAGCCCGCCGACGCCGAGCTGACTCAGCAGGGCCCGCGCCCGCGCCTCGTCGCTACGGTCGTAGTTCTCCCGCCAACGGCCGACCACCGACCAGGCGGCGGTCACCACCACGTCGCTGACCCGTTCGTCGGCGGGCAGTCGCTCGGCGACTGCGGCGGTGGTGAGCCCGATGCGCGTCCGCAACTCGTTGACGTCGGTGCGGCCGATCCGCTCGCCGAGCACGTGCGCGACACCGGTCGTGGGGTGCAGCCGACCGGCGGCGAGGTTGAGCAGTGTCGTCTTGCCGGCGCCGTTGGAGCCGAGCACTACCCACCGTTCGTCCAGCTCGACGCGCCAGGTCAGGTCCTGCAGGAGGGCGGTGCCGGAGCGGCGTACGGCGACGCCGTCGAGGCTGACCACCAGATCCGGGTCGACGGGGGCGGCGGCAGGCGCGGCGCCGGCGGCGCCGGGGATCAGGTCACCAGTCACCACTCCATCCAACCACGCAGCGAAGCGGCGCCCCCCATGGGCGGCGCCCCGGCCATAGGGTGAAGCGCCGTGTCATTGATCACCAAGACCGAAGGACCGCCCATGCCTCGTCGAGGTACGGATCCGCGCGGATGAGCGCGGTCATCGAGATCGAGGGTCTGCGCAAGACCTTCCACAGCATGCGCAACGGCCGACGGGTGGCCGTGGACGGGTTCGACCTGCTGGTCGAGGAGGGCCAGATCCACGGTTTCCTGGGCCCCAACGGCTCCGGCAAGACCACCACCCTGCGTGCCCTGCTCGGGCTGGTACGCCCGGACGGCGGGCGGATGGCGGTGCTGGGTGCGCCGTCGCCGGAGTCGCTGCCCCGGGTGGCTGGTCAGGTCGGGGCCATCGTGGAGAGTCCGCAGTTCTTCGGCAACTTCACCGGGTACCGCACCCTGCGGTTGTTGGCGCGTGCCGGTGGGGTGCCGGTCTCCCGGGTGAACGAGGCGTTGGACCTGGTGGGCCTCCGGGACCGGGGCGACGAGCGGGTGAAGGGCTACTCGCTGGGCATGAAGCAGCGCCTCGCGGTGGCGTCCGCGCTGCTGAAGGACCCCCGGTTGCTCATCCTGGACGAGCCGGCGAACGGGCTGGACCCGGCGGGCATCCGGGAGATGCGGGACCTGATGCGGTCGCTGGCGGCCAACGGGGTGACCGTGCTGGTGTCCAGTCACATCCTGGGTGAGATCCAGCTGATCTGTGACCACGTCACGATCATTTCCCGGGGTCGTCGGGTGGCGGCCGGCCGGGTGGACGAGGTGCTGGCGGGTTACGACCGGCACGAGTTCCTGGTACGGGTGGCCGATCCCGAGCGCGCCGTCGAGCTGCTGCACGCGGCCGGGCTGACGGCGGTCGTCGACGGGGAGGCGCTGGTGGTGAGCGGGGTGGGTGACCCGACGGTGGTCAGCCAAGTGCTCGGCGAGCAGGGCCTGTGGGTGGGCGAGTTGACGCCGCTCCGGCCGGATCTGGAGAGTGTCTTCCTGGAGCTGACGGGCGGGTACGAGCCTTCGGTGCCCCGCCAGGTCGACGACTCGGCGCTGCCGTACAACGATCAGGGCGATGCCGTGATCGACATCGATCGGGGAGTGGACGCGTGAACCTGGTCCGTGCCGAGGTGGAGCGGCTGTCGGCCCGTCGCTTCGTACAGCTCATGGTCGTCCTGCTGGCGTTCGCCTTCGCCGTCACGGCGGCGACCACCCTGGCGGGTTCCCACAAGCCGAGCTCGGACGAGATGAACTCGGCGCGGGCTCAGGCGGTCGAGGCGCGGCAGGGAATGGAGGTGGCTCACCAGCAGTGCCTGGCCCGACAGAACGGCACGCTTCCGCAGAGCGACATGGGCCAGTACTTCCCTCAGGACTGCTCGGAGATCGACCCGTTCCGGCAGGATCGGCTGCCGATCGCCGCGGACTTCCTGCCGGGGGTGTTCAGCTTCGCCAACCAGGCGCTGCCGCTGCTCTACTTCCTCATCGCCTTCCTGGTGCTGTTCGGGTTCCTGGTCGGCGCCTCCTACATCGGCGCCGATTTGAACTCCGGTGGGGTGGTGAACCTGCTGCTCTGGCGACCACGCCGGTTGACGGTGCTCGCGACCAAATTGGGCACCCTGCTCGGCACGGTGCTGGTCCTGGCCCTGATCGCGTCGGTGGCCTACCTCGCCACGTTCTGGGTGATCGGGCAGACCGCCGGGCTACCCGGCCGGCTGAGCGGTGAGTTCTGGCGTTCGCTCGGCGCGGTGCACCTCCGTGGCGTGGTGCTGGTGCTGCTGGCGTCCGCGTTGGGCTTCGCCATCGCGACCCTGGGTCGGCACACGTCGGCGGCGCTGGGGGCGGCAGCCGCGTACCTGGTGGTGTGGGAGTTGGGCGGCCGCCTGGTCCTGGAGATCATCGACGCCCGTCGGCCGGACCGGTTCATGCTGTCCAGCCACATCCAGGCCTGGCTCACTGCCAAAGCGGATTTCTGGGACACCTGCCCGGGCAACTCGGGCACGGCCTACTGCGACGGCTCCTACGTCCTGACCTGGGGGCCGGCCCTGGTGGTGCTGCTCGTGCTCACCGGCGGACTGACCGCGGCGGCGTTCGCCGTGTTCCGTCGCCGCGACCTGATCTGAGTCGCAGCCCGTCGGGCCGGCCCCCGGGGGTCGGCCCGACGGGACGGCAAGGGCTTGCAACCCGTGGACTGGCGGTGAAATATTTCTTCACATGACCGCCGCAGCGGGCTCAGCCGACGGTGGAGCCGAACACCTCGTCGCGCACGGCGTCCAGCGCGGTGCGCAGCGCGCCGTGCAGGATCGGCTCCTCGGTCAGCCCGGTCGGCACCACCCGAGGTCGGACCAGGGTGATCGCCGCCACCTCCTGCTGCACCCGGTCGGCGAGCGCCGCGCCACCGGCCTGACCCACCTCGCCGGCGAGCACCACCAGCGGTGGGTCGAGTACCACGCAGGTGCTGGCCACGCCGATCGCGAGCCGGCGGGCCAACTCGTCGAGCATCGGGCCGCCGTCGGCGCCGGCCGCGACGGCCGCGCGGACCGCCTCGGCGGCGTCGGCGTCCGGGTAGCCGTGCTCACCGGCCACCGCGCGCACCGAGTCCGCGCCGACGAGCTGCTGGAAGGCCGGCTTGGCGCGACGGGAGACATCACGCGGGATGGGCGCGCCGGGCACCGGCAGGTAGCCGATCTCGCCGGCCGCTCCACTGCTGCCGTGGTGCAGCCGCCCGCCCAGCATGATCGCCAGGCCGACACCGGCACCCACCCACACCAGCACGAAATCCGCCAGACCCTGTGCGGCGCCGGACTGCGCCTCGGCCACCGCGGCCAGGTTGACGTCGTTCTCGAAGACGACCGGGGTGTGCAGGTCGTCCCGCAACGCGGCGAGCAGGCCACTGTGCCAGCGGGGCAGGTTGAAGGCGAACGTGATGTCGCCGGTGCCCGGGTCGACCAGACCCGGCGTGCCGAGCACGATCCGCCGTACGCTGCTCAGCTGCGCCTGGGCACTGCTCGCCGCCTGCACCACGGCGTTGTGCACCACGCCCACCGGATCGTCGGTGTCCCGGGTCGACTGCTCCACCCGACCGATGACCGCACCGGTGATGTCGGCACAGGCGGCCACCACCCGGTCCGGCCCGACGTCGACACCGACCACGTGCGCGCTGCTCGGGCGAACCGCGTAGAGCTGGGCGTTCGGCCCCCGCCCGCCGGCCTGCTCGCCGACGCGCGTGACGAGGCCGCGCTCCTCCAGCCGCTCGACGAGTTGCGAGGCGGTGACCTTGGACAGCCCGGTCAGCTCGCCGAGTCGGGCCCTGGTCAGCGGGCCGCGTTCGAGGAGCAGTTCCAGTGCGGCACGGTCGTTGAGCGCCCGCAACAGGCGGGGGGTGCCGGGTAGCCGGGTCGCACTCATGACACGTCCTCTAGTTTTAGTAAACTTTGCTAACTGTAAACCGACCTGCGAACGGGTAGCCGTAGCGTAACGGTCACCCGACGGTGGGACGCTCGGCCGACTCGGCAGGGCCAAGACCACCGCCGGTACGAGGTTTCGTACCCGCTGGGCACCGAAGGGGGAGATCACGTGGGGCTGGATCCAGGACTGCGCCGGCTGGCGCTGGGCACGATGCTGGCCGCGTACCCGGGGCCGGTCCCGCCGGACTGGGCGGTCGAGCTGCTGGCCGACGGGCTGGCCGGGCACACCCTGTTCGGCACCAACGTGCACGACCCCGCACAGGTGGCGGCGAGCACCGCCGCGCTGCGCGCCGGCCGGCCGGACGCGCTGATCGCCATCGACGAGGAGGGTGGCGACGTGACCCGGCTGGCACACGCCACCGGCAGCCCGTACCCCGGCAACGCCGCGCTCGGCGCGATCGGCGACGTGGCGCTCACCCGACGGGTCTACCAGTCGATCGGTGCCGAACTGTCCGCGCTCGGCATCACCGTCAACCTCGCCCCGACGGTGGACGTCAACACCGCCGACGACAACCCGGTGATCGGCACCCGGTCCTTCGGCGCGGATCCGGTGCGGGTCGCCGCCCACTCGGCCGCCGCCGTGACCGGGCTGCAGGCGGCCGGCGTGGCCGCCTGCGCCAAACACTTCCCCGGGCACGGTGCCACCGTCACCGACTCCCACCACGAGCTGCCCACCGTGGACGCCCCACTGACCCTGCTGCGCCAGCGGGACCTGCCGCCGTTCGCTGCGGTCGTCGCCGCCGGGGCACGGGCCGTGATGACCGCGCACATCCGGGTCCCGGCGCTGACCGGAAGCGACCCGGCCACCTTCAGCCGCGCTGTCCTGGTCGACCTGCTCCGCGCCGAGTACGGCTTCACCGGCGCCGTCATCACCGACGCCCTGGAGATGAAGGGCGCCGCGGTGGCTGCCGGTGGGGTGGGCCCGGCCGCCGTCCGGGCCCTGGCCGCCGGCGCCGACCTGCTCTGCATCGGTGCCAAGGTCGACGCCGAACTGGTCGAGCTGGTTGCCGCCGAGATCGTCGACGCCCTCGGCGACGGCCGGTTGGCGACCGCGCGAGTCGAGGAGGCGGCCGGTCGCGCCGCCGACCTCGCCGCCTGGACCCGGGCCGCCGTCGGGTCACCGATCACCGACGACACCGACCTCGGGTACGCGGCGGCGCGCCGCGCCGTCCGGGTGGACGGCGTGCTCACCGGCCTGGACCGACCACTCGTGGTGCACCTGCACACCGAGTCGACGATCGCCGAGGGGCGGGTGCCGTGGGGCCTCGGTCCACACCTCGACGAAGTGCAGGAGCTCCGGGTGATCGCCACCGAGGCCGACCTGGCGAGCCTGCGCGGGCTGGCCGGTGACCGACCCATCGTGCTGGTCGGGCGGCACCTGCACCGGCTTCCCGGTGGCCGGGAGCTGATCACCGGCCTGGCCGCCGAGCACGCGGTGACAGTGGTGGAGATGGGCTGGCCGGCACAGTGGCGACCAGCCGGCGTCCGTGCCTTCGTCACCACGTACGGCGCGAGCCACGCCAACGGGCGCGCGGCGGCCGAGGCGCTCGGGCTGACCCGATAGCGAGCCGCCAGCCGCGGTGCTGCACGCTACGTCACCGTCGGTGGAAGCCCGTTGACCCACACAGCCGCAGGTCAAGTCCACTTTTCGACACTCCGAACCGACAGCTCAAACCTTGCCCCCCGCCTGTTCGATACGTAGCGTGATCGACATGTTCCGGTTCGCGCAGAGCGTGGCCGGCGCACCGGAACCGGGGCCTGGGGGGAGGTTGCGGACCGTGGATCCGGCCCGGGATCCACGGTCCGCGCCCATTACCGGCCCGCTGGCCGGTCCGACTCGGCAGCAACCCGGTGGTCGCTCAGCGCGGATAGACCCCGTACGCCCGCCAGCCCCGATCGGGGAAGCCGGCCGCGTCGGCGACCCGGGCGGACGCGTGGTTGTCCCGCTCGTGCAGGTAGGTCGGCACCGCACCCTCGTCGAGGACCCGCCGCGCCGCCTGTGCCACGAGTCGACGGGCGAGTCCGCGCCCCTGGGCGGCCGGCACGGTGCCGACGGCCAACTCGTGCCCGTACGCGTCGTGCCGTTTGATCCCGGCACCCGCCAGGTAGTCACCGTCCGGATCGCGGACCACCAGCACCGGCTGGTCGAAGAGCCGCAACCAGGGCGGCAACCCGGGAGCCTTCGGGTCGGTCCACTCCCCCACGTCGGGGAGCGGCGCGGGGGCCACGCTCCACCGGAAGGGGCCGTCGTGCACGCACCAGTCCGGCAGCCCGACGGCCTCCGGCAACGCGGCGAGCAGCCGCTCCGGCGTACGCCGGACCAGCGAGCGGATCGCCGCCACCCGCTCCGGTGCCACCGAGAGGACACCACTTCGCCCGGCGTCCACGGCGAGCGCGGGGCGTAGTCGACCGTCCCAGGCGGGTTTGGCCCGCCGGTGCGAGGCGACCACGTGCAACCCCGGCCCGGCCGGCCACTGGCCGAGCCAGGTGGCCAGGTGCAGTTGGAGTCGCCGGTCGAGCATCCAGACCTCCCCCGTCACCCGGCCCGTCGTGGATCACCGTACGCCGGGGGGCGCGGTCGGGCGGACGAACCGTGCGGGCCGGACCCGACAGCGGGCGAACGGAACCACGTAAACAAATCGACCGTCATATCTATTTCCATACCTGGTCACCTTTGTTTGGGACGGTGAACGCATGCCGATGCAGCCGAACGACCACTACCAGCAGGACCCCGAGCGACTCTGGCAGGCGGCGGAGACCGTCGGTGGCATCCCGCCCCAGCCCCGCTACCGCCACCCCAGGGCGGTGGGCGCTGGGGACCTGTCGTGGTGCGGGCTGAACAAGATGTCGACCGGCAACTCCAGCCGGCATCGCCTGAACCGCCGTTGACGCACCAATTCAAGACTCTTTCTGGTGCCTCATGAGGGTGTCAGCTGGTGTAGATTTCCCCTCATGACTCGCATCACCGTGGACGTGAACGACGAGTGGTTGGACGCCGCCCGGGAGGTCCTTGGCACTGACACCAAGGTGGCCACCATCAATGCCGCCCTACACGCGTTCGCCGTCCGTCGGCAGGCTCGCGAGATCGTCGCCGCGTTCGACCAGGTGGAGATGGACTTCAGCGGGTCTGTCGATGCCTGGCGCCACGGCGGCGGCCGCGACCTGGGTTCACTCGCCGAACAGGCGCGCGACACCGAGGCAGCCTGATGGCGGGGCAGATCTACCTCGCGGACACCTCGGTCTACGTCCTACAGGGTCGCCACCCGTCGGTTCGGCGGCGCTTCGAGACACTGTTGGCCGAGGGACGGCTGGCCGCCTGTCAGATGACCAGCCTCGAATATCTCAACAACGCACCCCACCCGAAGGGTTACGAAATCCTCTGGCAGGCACTGCGCGGGCACCGCTGGATGGATGTGTCGACGCCAGCGATGGACCGAGCCCTGGAGGTCCACCGCGTCCTCGCGGCCGACAGTCAGCACCGTCACTTCCGGCTACCCGATCTGATCATCGCAGCGACCGCAGAACAGCACGGCGCGACAGTGCTGCACTACGACGCCGACTACGACAGCATCAGCGCCGTCACCGGCCAGCCCACCGAGTGGGTCGCACCGAAGGGCAGCCTCTGAGCCTCCTGAACGGGCGACACACCGGGGAGGTCCAGCGGCGGCTTTCGCACACCTGTCGGGTAATTTCTTGTGGTCCGGCATCCGGCCTACGACAGGAGAAGCTCCGCGCATGGGCAAGAAGACGATCCACGTCTCCGACTTCACCGGCACGGTCCTGCAGCAGGACGACGAGGTGGTCCGCGTCGTGGTGCTGGAGCACCCGGACCTGGTCGCCGGGCCCGTGCAGTTGGACGCCACGCCGACCGAGGTGGAGAACATCGACGACGCCGCCCTGGACGTGGCGGTGGTCGAGATCCACGACCGGCACGGCGGCGGCGAGCCCCGCCGGGTGGTGTTGACCGCCAGCGAGTTCGACGCGATGGCCACCGACGTGCCGATGGCCCAACTGTTGAAGACGGCCGAGCGGGTCCGCCCACCGAAGGCCCGCAAGAGCGCCGAGAAGATCGACTACGGCACGCTGGAGCACGCCGGCAAACCGCACCGTGGTCGGGTCACCGAGGAGGAGGCCCGACTGGTACGAGAGCAGCTCGACGAGGTCAACAAGCGCCTCGCCGACGCGGGCGTGCGCCAGATCGACCCGGCCGACCCGGAGCACGCCCTGCGCTACGGCTTTCCCGACGTCTCCTGACCAACCACGTCAGCAGGCCTTCTTGGCGCGATCACGGAAGGCGGTCTCGCTGACCGCCTTCCGCTTCGCGCCGCCGTCGCTCACCAGGACCTGGTCCGGCCCGAGGGCGGTCAACTCCCGCATGGTGAAGTCGATGGGGTCGGCGTCGTTCTGATCGCCATGGGCGGTCGCCGCGTACTCGACGTCGGGCTCGAACGCGACGAGCGACTGCTCGGCGACCTTCCAGCCGGGTGGCGGCTGCAACAGCGTCACGGCGGCCAGCTCGTCAGTGCCCTCACGTTCGATCGCCCACTTCGCCGGCGGGGCGGGCTCTTCGGTGAAGATGGCGATCCTGGTCGCCGTGAAGGCGGCGCACTCCGCCACCACCAGAACCGGCTGGCCGTCGACGACTCGCAGTGCGGTCAACGGCTTGTCTGCCGGAGTGCAGGCGGAGAGCCCCGCCAGGGCGGTGAGCGTCACCAGGACACCCACCGCCCGGACACCTGATCGGCCCATCAATGTCCCATCACCAACACAGCGTTATCATGCATTTCGGCCACATCTTCGGGACGATGAGAATCGGAACACCCGGCTTCCAGTATCCACCCTTGTAGGGATTGGCCCCGATCTCCCACGGGTTGCCCTTACCGTCGGTAGCCGTGATGAGGTAGGAGAGACCCGTGCCGGCAAAGTACAGACTCAGGAATGCGGCTGGTGGGAAGTACTGCCACTGATCCGAGTGTCGTGCCTCGTGTTCGAGCAGGTCCGGCCCGTAGGTGCTGGCGTCGATGCCCATTGACCGCAGTCGTTCCCGAGCCGCGGCTTCTGCATCCAGTTCTTCCGTGAGCACTCTCCGCGAGTCCGGGTAGAGGAGGTAGTCGCCGACCGTCATGGGCCGACCGTTCGGCGTGTCCACATCGGTGCAGATGATCTGCTTGGCGGCGGTGTAGCAGCTACCTCCCCAGAGGGTCACCGCCGCCAAAGCGAGGGCGTTGTTGCCCGACAGTTGGTTCCCCAACCGCCTCGGGTCGTCCCCGGTCGGCTGGTCCAGTCGCGGCCCGTCGGGCGGCCCA
Source organism: Micromonospora sp. WMMD961 (assembly GCF_029626145.1). Classification (NCBI taxonomy): domain Bacteria; kingdom Bacillati; phylum Actinomycetota; class Actinomycetes; order Micromonosporales; family Micromonosporaceae; genus Micromonospora; species Micromonospora sp. WMMD961. The sequence continues at coordinate 1,609,139 of NZ_JARUBJ010000002.1, read as the reverse complement.
CCCGGGTTCTGGGCCGCCTCCTGACGCTGCAGGGCAACCGCCGAGGCCAACGCCGCCGAGGCCTCCGCGGCGGCCTGGTCGGCACTTCGGCCGGCGGCCAGCGCCGAGGCGCGGGCCTGGTCGGCGGCGTCGTACGCCGCGCTGGCGTAGGCGCTCGCCCGCGCCGCGGCGTCAGTGGCCTGTGCCGCCGACGCGGCGGCACTTGCCGCACTCTGCTGCGCCGAGGCGGCGGCGGCCTTGGCTACCTGCGCCGCCTGCGCGGCCTGGATCGCCGACGCCGCTGCCGACTGCGCGGACTGCATGGCCTGGGTGGCGTAGCCGGCAGCCTGGCTGGCGGCCTGCTGGGCCTCCTGCGCGTAACGCGCCGCGTCCTCGGCCGCCTTCCGGGCCACCGCCGCGACCCTTGCGGCCTCGGCGGCATCCTTACGCGCGTTGGCGGCGTAACCGGCCGCCTCGGCGACCAGGCCACGCACCCGCGCCACGTGGGTGACCGCCTCCAGGTCCCGCCGTTGCGCCCGGAACTGCCCGTCGGTGAGGAAGTCCGTCAGGAATGCCCGGGAACCCTCCAGCGCCACCTGGGCGGCGGACTTCACCTCGGGGCCACCGGCGGACATGATCTGGCCGACCTTGATCCGGTCGTCGATCTCGGCCGCGGCGTACTGCCCGGTCATCAGGAACTCGTGCCGGTCGGCCTCCGTGCCGTTGAGCGCCGCCTGTCCCCTGGCCTGCATGGTCGGCCCACCCGCGGTGATCAGCTGACCGATCTGGATGCGGTCGTCCTGTTCCTTGCCCGCGTAGTCCCTGGTGCGCAGGAACTCCTCGACGTCGTCGTGGTCACCGGCGAGAGCCGCCTTCGCCGCGTCGAGCAGCGCGGGCTTGCCCAGGGCACCGATGTGCCGTACCCGGGCGCGGTCGTCCTCCTCGGCGGCCACGGCCCGACCGGCGGTCAGGAAGGTCCGCAGGTCGGCCTCGGAACCCGCGAGGGCCTCGGCGGCCGCCTTCTGGGTCCACTGACCACCGGTGCGGACGAGTCGCGCGGCCGCGAGTCGGCCACTGGACAGCACCACCGCCGAGGGCGCTCCGGGTGCGCTGGCCTCGGTCAACCACTGCCTTGTCTGCGCGTCCAGCCGGGCCTCCTCGGCCGCGTCGTCGGCGGCCTTCGTCAGCTCCGCCTGCTCGGCGAGCCGGGCCTCCGTGGCGTCCTGCACGCCGTACTCCGTCTGGGCCGCCAACCGCTCCGCGTCCGCGACCCGGGCAGCCTCCTCGACCGCCGCGGCCTGGTTCGCCGCCGCGGTCGCGGTGTTGGCGGCGGCGAGGGCGCCCGCCGCGTGCTGGGTCGACTTGGCCGCCGCGGTCGCGGCGTCACCAGCGTGCGCCGCCGCGTCGTCGGCCGCCGCGGCGGCCGCTGTCGCGTGCGCGGCAGCGTCCATCGCCGCCTGGTACGCCTGGTTGGCCGCCTGCGCCGACTGCCGGGCGAACCGGTCGGCCTCGTTCGCCGCTCGGGTAGCCGCGGCGGCGTTGCGCTGTGCCGCCTCGGCTGCGGCGCGAGCCCGCGCCGCCTCCGCCGCCGCCACGTTGGACTGCCCACCGGCGGCGGCTGCCGCAGCGGCTGCCGCCGCCGCGTTCGCTCCTGCGTTGGCCGCGGAGAGCGCGGCGCCACTGGCTGCCTGCGCCGCGTTGCCGGCCGCCTTCGAGGCGTCGGCCGCCTTCCGGGCGTCCGCCGCCACCTTGCGTGCCGTCGCGGCGGCCTGGCGGGCCGCCTCGGCCTTGCCCGCGTCGGTTGCCGCCGCGGCGGCCGCGCCGAACGCCTTGGACGCCGCCTGACCGGCGAGGGTCGCGGCCGAGGCCGCCCGGGCTGCGGCGTTCGAGGCGAGTCGGGCCGCGTTGTTGGCGGCCTTCGCCGCGCTGACCGCGGTCCGCGCCGCGTCCGCAGCGCGAGCTGCCGCGTCGGCGGCCCGGGCCGCAGCGCGCGAGGCTCGCTCGGCGGAGTTCTGCGCGGCCTGGGTCTCGGCCTTGGCACGCTCGGCGGCCTCCTTGGCCAGCCGGGACGCCTCCACCGCCTGGGCGGAGGCGAGCTTGGCGGCCTCGGTCTCCTCGGCCGCCAGCTCGCCGGCCTCCTTGGCCCGGCTCACCAACAACGACAGCGTGCTGATCTCCTGATCGCGCGCCCGGGCCACGTGCTGCCCGGCGATCAGGAAGTCGCGCAGGTCCTGACCGGTGCCGCCGTTGAGGGCCTGTTGAGCCGACTCCCGAACGACCGGGCCGCCAGCGGAGATGATCTGCGCGATGCGAATCCGGTCGTCGAGGGTGCGGGCCTGGTCCAGACCGAGGTAGAAGAAGTTGAGGATGTCCTGGTGAGTGCCGTTCAGCGCGGCCTGACCGGCGGCCTTCACCTGCGGCCCGCCGACGGAGATGACCTGACCCAGCTTGATCCGCAGGTCGGTGTTCAGTGGTTCCTCGTAGCCACCGTCGAGGAAGGCCCGGACGTCGGCGGGCGAGCCGGCCAGAGCGGCCTCGGCCGCCGCACGCACGGTGCTGCCGCCCGCTGCCTGGTACTCGGCTACCTGCACCCGGTCGTCGTGCGCCTGAGCGGCGGCCAACCCGGTGTCCAGGAAGGCCCGCAGGTCGGCGTCCGAGCCGGTCAACGCCAACTCGGCGGCTCGGACGACCTCCGGGCCGCCGGTCAGCAGCAGGTCGACGCAGCGCTGCCGGTCGGCAGCGGTCGGTGGATCGGCATGTGCCGGTGCGGCGAACATCCCGCCGGCCACTGTCAACACGACGGCAGCTCCCATGGCACGGCGAATTAACCGTCTGACTGAGGTCCTCAATTCGCTCCCCCGTTCAACGAATGTCAATGCGTCGATAGAAAGACGCGATGAGGCGAGGCTAGGGGAGGGCGATCCATCAGGAGAACCCGTGAAGGCATATGCACCTTTCCGGACTTAGGGCCCGGATCGAGGTCTTCGGTTGAGTCATTTCGTACCGACGCCCCCGTTTGCGGGCGCGGGAAAGCGCGCCGCCCCGGAGTGGCCTCGCCATTCACGGGACGGCGGGAACGATTCCTGGGCGCCTAACCGGCGTCGTCACTCTTCGACGCGGCTTTCACCACGGCGGCGAGGGCGGCGGCGAGGGCGGACTCCACCGCCGCCTTCTCCAGGCCGAGACTGGTGAGCACCCCGGCACCGTCCTCCTGCTCCAGCAGGGCGAGCAGGATGTGCTCGGTGCCGATGTAGTTGTGCCCGAGGCGCAGCGCCTCCCGGAAGGTCAGCTCCAACGCCTTCTTGCCACGCGCGTCGTACGGGATGAGGTCCGGCACCTGCTCGACCCGTGGCGGCAGGGCGGCGGCGACCGTCTCCCGCACCGCCTCGGGCGTGACGCCCAACTCAACCATCACCCGAGCGGCCAGCGCCTCCGGCTCCGCCAGCAGACCCAGCACCAGGTGCTCCGGCCCGATCTCGGCGTTCCCGCTGGCCCGGGCCTCCTCCTGGGAGGCCATCACGACGTTGCGGGCCCGGGGAGTGAACCGGCTGAAGCCGGAGTTCGGGTCGAGGGCGGTGGCGTCGCTCGTCTTGGGCACGAAGCGCTTCTGGGCCGCCTGCTTGCTCACGCCCATGCTGCGGCCGATGTCGGTCCAGGAGGCACCCGAGCGGCGGGCCTGGTCGACGAAGTGACCGATCAGGTGGTCGGCGACCTCGCCGAGATGGTCGGCGGCGATGACCGCGTCGGTGAGCTGATCCAGGGCGTCGCTGTGCGCCGTCTTGATCGCCTGGATCAGGTCGTCGAGCTTGACCGTGTTGCTCATTCGAATAGGTTCTGTCATGCGTCAACCATAGGTTGACGCACTCTTGTCGTCAACCCTGAGTTGACGACACCAGCAGGTTCCCTCGACGAACTCCGGCAGTCTCCGGGCGACGGCCGGGACGTCCGTTGGCTCACTTCCTCCGGAAGCGCGGCAACCCCATCCGTGCAGCCGCACCGTCGCCGGCCTGGCGCGTCGGCCCGTATACCGTGGGGCAGCGTCGAGCACGGTCACCGGTGGAAGGGGGCGGGCATGCGTCTCCACGTGGGGTGCGCGATGTGGAGTCACCGGTCGTGGCCGGGTCACCGGCTGCCGCCCGCGGAACGCCTGGCGCACTACGCCAGTTGGTGCGACGCCGTGGAGGGCAACACCACGTTCTACGCGACCCCGACCCGGGACACCGTGACGTCGTGGGCCGCGCAGACCGAACCCGCGTTCCGGTTCGTACCCAAGTTTCCGAAGGTCGTCACCCACGAACGCCGGCTCACCGACGTCGACGCACCACTGCGCGCCTTCCTCGACGCGATCGAGCCGCTCGGCCCACGCGCTCATGCCCTGTGGATCCAGTTGCCCGGCTCGTTCGCACCCGCCGACGTGCCGACCCTGCACCGCTTCCTGGCGCGACTCCCCCGATCGCACCGGTACGCGGTGGAGGTCCGCCATCCGGCGTTCTTCACCGACGAGCGCGCGATCCGGCTGCTGGAGGCGACCCTCACCGCCGCGGCGGCCGAGTGGATCCCGTTCGACACGACCGCCTTCTTCGCGAGCCCGCCGACCAGCGACGCGGAGCGGGACGCCTGGACCAAGAAACCACGTGTGCCGCTCCGGTCGCGGGCGTTGACCGACCAGCCGATCGTCCGCTACCTCGGCCGCGACGACTCGGCGCGCACCGTCGAGGGGTGGCAGCGCTGGGTCGACGTGGTCGCCAGCTGGCTCCGGGAGGGGCGTTCGCCGACGATGTTCGTCCACACCCCGGACAACGCCGAAGCACCAGTGCTCGCCCGCCGGTTCCACGACGAGGTACGCGCACAGGTGCCCGCGCTCGACGCGCTGCCCGAACCGATCCCGGTCGAGCCGCTGACGCTGTTCTGACCAAGCCGGTCAGCCCTGATTGTCGAGCAGTTCGTTCAGGTGGGACGCGGTGCTGATCAGTGATAGGTGGCTGAACGCCTGCGGGAAGTTGCCGATCTGCTCACCGGTCGGCGCGATCTCCTCCGAGTAGAGGCCGAGCGGGGTGCTGTAGGTGAGCATCTTCTCGAAGGTCAGCCGGGCGTCGTCGATCCGGCCGGCCAGGGCCAACGCCTGCACGTACCAGAAGGTGCACATGTTGAAGGTGCCCTCGGTGCCGGCGAGACCGTCCGGCGACGCCTTCGGGTCGTAGCGGTAGACCAGGCTGTCGGAGACCAGATCGACGTCCATCGCCCGCAGCGTCGACTCCCACATCGGGTCGGTTGGCGAGATGAAGTTCAGCCCGGGCATCGCCAGGAGCGAGGCGTCCAGGATGTCGGAACGGTAGTGCTGCACGAACGCCCGTCGCTCCTGGCGGAACCCACGGGTCATCACCTGCTTGTAGATGGAGTCCCGTTCGGCTGTCCAGCGGGTGATGTCGCCGGGACGCCCCCGGCGTTGTGCGATGCGGATGGCCCGGTCCAGCGCGACCCAGGACAGCACCCGCCCGTAGGTGAAATCCTGCCGCCCGGACCGGGTCTCCCAGATGCCGTCCTCGGGTTGGTCCCAGTTCTCGCAGAGCCAGTCCATCAGCCGGGCCGTCTTCCGCCACCCCTCGTACGGCGCGATCAGCCCGTGGCGGTCCGCGAGGTCCAGCGCGACGAGCGCCTCACCGTAGATGTCGAGTTGAAGTTGGTCTGCCGCGCCGTTACCGATCCGCACCGGCGCCGAGCCGCGGTACCCCTCCAGGTGGCCCAGCACCTCTTCGTCGAGGTCCGGTGAGCCGTCGATCCGGTACATGATCTGCAAGGGCTGGTCGCTGTCGTTGGACTCACGGATGCGCGCGTCCAACCAGTACAGATACTTCTTGGCTTCTTCGGTGAAACCGAGTCGGAGCAGCGCGTGCACGGAGAAGGACGCGTCGCGGACCCAGGTGTAGCGGTAGTCCCAGTTCCGCTGCCCGCCGACCTGCTCCGGCAGCCCAGCGGTGGGTGCGGCGACCAGGGCGCCGGTCGGCGCGTACGTCATCAACTTGAGCGTCATCGCCGACCGCTCGACCATCTCCCGCCAGCGACCGGTGTAGCTGGAACCACTCAGCCACCGCCGCCAGTAGTCGCGGGTCTGGGCGAGCAGTTCGCACGCCTCCTCGGTGCTGAGCGCTCGGGGCGCGTGCGGGCAGGCCGTCTCCAGGGCCACCCCGCCGATGTCGCCCTCGTTGAGGATGAACGACGCGGACACGCCCTCCGCGTCGCGTCGGACATCCCGCATCTCGAACGCCCGCTCCACGTTCTTGAAGGCGGCGAGGGTGAAGGTCAGCGTCGGGCTCCGGAAGACGTCGCCCTCTGGGTGCACCTCGAGCTGGTACGGATCGCGCCCGTAGTTGAACCGTGGGTGGCAGTCGAACCGGAACCGCATGGTGCCGCGGACCATGCGCACCAGCCGGATCAACCGGTGCTGGTCGGTGGCGCGTTCACCGGTGACGGGCATGAAGTCCAACAGCTCCCCCACCCCGTCGGCGCTGTGGAAGCGGGTGATCAGGACCGGCGTGCCGGGCAGGTAGAGCTGTTTGCTGGCGTAGTCGACGCCCTCGGGCGAGAGCCGGAAGTGACCACCGTTGCGGCGGTCCAGCAGCGCGCCGAACACACTCGGTGAGTCGAAGCGTGGGGCACAGAACCAGTCGACAGTGCCGTCCTTGCTGATCAGGGTCGCTGTCTGCAGGTCACCGATCAGACCGTGTTCCTCGATCGCCGGGTAGGTCGCCTTCACGCTGTCCCCTGCCGCTCGTCGTGGCAACGGCGGCGACTACCCGCAAAAGGGCCGTGACACACACGAGAGGGTCAGTCCACCCGTCCGGATCCGCCGTCCGCCCCGCCGAGCACTCAGTGGGCCGGATTCGGGGTGTGCGGGAGTTTGCCGAGTTGACGCCAGTTCGTCTCCGCGACCTCGACACCGTAGTGCTCGGCGGCCGCGAGGATGTTCTGAAAGGCCTGGTCACGCTCTTTGTCGGTGACGCCCTGCACCTGGTCGAACCGGGCGATGGCGTTTCGGACGTGGCTCGCGTCGGTCATCGGTTCCTTACGCTTGCCCGGGAACGCGAAAACGCTCTCCGGCAGCTCGCGCTTGTCCTTGTCCGACAGGCCGCCGTGCTTCTCGTGAGGCTTCCAGGTCGACGTCATCTCCCACCAGTACCCGCAAGCGGCCCGGCAGCACCTCCCACGACGACTTTTCCCGGCCACCACAAGATCCTGACCATGCGGTCCAGCCCGGTCTGGCCGAGACCCTTCCCTGGTTCGTCCTTCGTGGATCGCGAGCATGGCCGGCATGGACACCTACGAGGACGCCCGAACGGCGCCACGCTCCGACCTGCCACCTGGGGGCACCGACCATCGAACCTGACGGTCGGTGCCTCACCTCCGAAAGCGAAACGACCAACATCCTTTAAAGAAGCTTTAAGAAGCTGTCGGGTGTGATCGGGAAGCGCCTACCATACGGCGGCCGTGGCCGTCCGGGTCAGCGCCGTCGTCTGCTCGTTGGGAGTGACCCGTGTCGTACGCCTCGTTGCCCGAACCGGACGCGAGCCAACCGCCGTCCCGTCACCGCCCGCCGAGTTGGTTCGCCCGCAACAGGTTGGGCGTGGCCGCGGGCGCGGCGGTCGCGCTCGTCATCGCGGCGGCCGGCGTGTACCTGGGCAGTGGCGACGTGACGCCCGAGCCGTCGAACGCGGCCAACGCCCTCGATTACCCGTCGCCGTCGGCCGGGCAGGCCGAGGCACCCGCCGCGGCGGCGTCGGCCTCCGCGGCACCGGCCGTTTCCGCGACCCCGTCGGCGTCCGCGACGACGTCGGCCGCGGCCACGCCGAAGGCCCCCGTGACCGGTTGGATACCCGTCGATCGGGCCGCCTGGAAGGCGCAGGCGGACGCGTACCAGGCGTTGAAGGTCGATCCCGTCCCGGCTGGCGTGGGCAACCTCCCGGAGTTCCGGGCGGACTGCCAGTACAGCCACCGGCTGCCGGACGACCCGATCGTCGCTCCGGGCCTCCCGGGCGCCTCCCACATGCACTCCTTCGTCGGGAACAAGGCCGTCGACGCCAACACCGTCGCCGGGGACCTGACGAAGTTCACCGCCACCTCCTGCAAGCCGGTCCAGGACCACTCCGCCTACTGGGTGCCCACGCTCTACGACAACGCGACCGGCAAACCGGTCGAGACCACGGGTTTCCGGGTCTACTACCGCTCGCTGGCGAAGAACTCCACCGGCCAGATGCCGATGCCCAACGGCCTGCGCATGATCTCCGGTGACGCCAAGAAGAAGAAGCCGACGCCGCGCGGCGCGACCGGCCAGTTCTACTGCGCCTTCTACGGCCCCGGTGACCTGGACGGCATCGCCCGCAGCACCAACGGCAACTGGCCCATCTGCGGCGGGGACGCGACCCTGCACTTCATGATGCAGTTCCCGGACTGCTGGGACGGCAAGCACCTGGACAGCCCCAACCACAAGGACCATGTGGCGTACGGCAGCGGCAACGCCTGCCCGACCAGCCACCCGGTGCGGATCCCGGCGATCACCTTCGACATCCAGTACCCGGCGAAGGGCACCCCGGCGGGCTACTACCTCTCGTCCGACAGGGAGGGGAAGAGCGCCTCGTCGATGCACGGAGACGCGTTCGTGATGTGGGACGTCAACACCATGAACAAGCGCACCAAGAACTGCGTGTTGCAGCGCCGGACCTGCGACAACTACGGCTACCAGAAGTAGCCGGGGCCAGGCCCGTGTCGGCCTGGCCCCGGTGTCTGGGTGGGTCAGCTACGCAGCGTCCACTGCTGGTTGCTGCCGCCGTTGCAGGACCAAAGGATGATCTTGGTGCCGTTGGCGGTGGCGGCGCCGTTGGCATCGAGGCAGAGCCCCGACTGGACGTTCGTCACGGTGCCGTTGGTGTTGACGTTCCACTGCTGGTTCGTCCCGCCGTGGCAGTCCCAGATGATGACCTGGGTGCCGTTGGCAGTGCCCGCACCGGAGGCGTCCAGGCACTTGTTGCCGTACACGGTCAGTTGCTTGCTGCTGGTGGAGGTCCACCGCTGGTTCGTGCCGCTGCCGCAGTCGTAGAGCTGCACCTGGGTGCCGTTGGTGGTCGACGAGTTGGGCACCTCGACGCAGCGGCCGGACTGGCCACCCACCAGCTGTCCGGTCCCCGTACCGCTGCCGCCGCCCTGCTGGCGGACGATCGAGGTCGACTCCGCCGACCGGTTTCCCTGGGCGTCGACGACGTAGAGCCGGTACTCACCCTGGGTCGCCGGCACGGCGATGGAGGTGGCGGTGCCGCCCGCCCTGGTCATCGTCGCCCCGGCGGTGAAGGTGGTCGTGCCGTACGGGGCCAGCCAGACCGACCTGGTGGCATCGCCGGTGCTCCGGATCGGGATCGACGCCGTGGCGCTGGTGACGAACGTACTGGCTGGCAGCACGTAGTTCGGCGCGGAGAAGGTGCTCGCCGGGAGGATGTCCCGGTACGCGTCCTCAAGGCCGGAGTTCGCCGCGATGCTGTAGGCCGCCGCCGGCCAGACGTAGTCGGAGGAGACGAGGATGTCGGCGACAGTGCTGTTCGGCAGGTTCTTGTTCGAGACCTTGTTGATCGGGCCGTAGATCTGCGTGATGCTCAGGTCGTGCTTCCGTCCGAAGTCGTCGGAATTGATCATCCAGGTCACGTTCTTGTCGATGCTCAGGACGTTGTCCCGGAACGTGATGAACGCCGACCCCTCGTCCGGGTGCAGTCCGTACTTGTGACCGGAGGGGACGCCCTGGAGATAGTTGTTGGTGATCGTCGTTCCCGGCTGGCTGCCCAGCGTGTAGATGGGCGCCGTGTCACTCAGACGCTGCACCGTGTCGATGATGTGGTTGTAGCTGATGGTGTTGTTCCGCGCCGTCGTGGTGGGTCGGTTGGGCACGATCGAGCCCGACGATCCGTCGAAGTTCCACCAGCCCCAACCCAGGGTGATACCTGACCACGGGGTCTTCTCGATCCGGTTGCGTTGGATGGTCAGGGTGTCGGCGAAGTACGCCGAGATCGGGCTGTGCCCGTTGAACAGAACGGCGCTGTCGTAGAGGTAGTTGTTCTTGATGTCGATGTTCTTCGGCAGCCCCTCGACCTGCGGGAGGTACTTCTCCCGGTTGCTCGACGTGCCGTCGCCGATGTAGACGTGCTGGGGATGGCCCACGGTGATGGCGGACCCGGCGATGTCGTTGGTGGCGTTCCCGACCAGCTGGGTGCCCTGCACGTCGTTGACCATGTTGATCCCGTCGGCACCGGTGTGCTCGATCCGGTTGCGTTGCAGCAGCAGGCCGTCGGCGTTCTGGATCTGGATGATGCCGGGAGTGACGTCCACGTTGCGGTAGTAGTAGACGTGGAAGTTGCCCTTCGCGTACGCCTGGGCTCCGAGGTTGCCCTGCTGCGCCTGCTTGTAGGACGACCCGGCGACGTTGAACAGGTTCCAGTCCGAGTGCCGCACCGTCAGGCCGGAGAACGTGATGTTGCGGGCGTGGTTGCTCGTCGAGGTGCCGGCGACCCGCAGCACGGTGGTCACGTTGTTCGGCGCGTAGACCGTCGCGGTCTGCATGTTCTCGGCGCTGGCCTTGTAGTAGTAGACCGTCTTGGCGCCCTTGTCGTAGTAGAACTCGCCGGGCGCGTCCAGGAACTCGTACGCGTTCATGAGTTTGTGGGTGCCGCCGACCTGGGCGTTGCCGTTGAAGGCGCCCTGGGCGATGGCCGCACCCGGCTGCTGGAACAGTGCGACCCGGCTGCCGCCGTCGGTGGTCACCTGCCGGACGCCCACGATGGCGGTGGTCCAGGTCGTGCCCGTCTCGATCTCGATGTCGTCCTGGTTGCGCGGAACGGCGGGGAAGTCGTTCAGGTTGTACCTGGCGCCGTCACACTGCGACCCCGACTCCCAGGCCCACGCGGCCTGGCCGGCAGTGATGTTGTACGTTCCGTAGCACCCGCCCGAGCTGATCGTCTTCGACGCCATGTAGGCGCGCTTGTCGTTGACGTAGAGCGCACGCAGCTTGTTGGCGCGGTCCAACGGCGCCTTCCAGATGTTGCCGCTGTGCTGGGTCCAACCGGTCACCCGGACGCCACCGTCGAGAATCGGCTTCTCATTGGCGTACGCGCCGTAAATGACCCGGAACCCGTTGGTGCCGGAGTCACTCTGACCGAATTCGACGGTGCTGCCGATCGGGTAACTTCCACCGCGCAGGAACACGTTGATGTCGCCGGTCATGTTCGCATTCACCGTGCGAACGACGTCCCGCGCGCGCTCCAGAGTCCGGAACGGCGATTGCAGGGTTCCCGGGTTGGCGTCGTTACCGTCCGGGGCCACGTAGTACGTGGCCTGGGCTGCGGCCGAGGCCGGCAGCGGGTTGGTCATCACGGCCGGCAGCGTGGCGGCGACAAGCGCTGCCACCGCCAACAATGACGTTCGAGCGGCGGATACGGCTGATTTCACGTCTGTTCCTCTCACTGGTCGTCGATGTGGTGCCCAAAGCGCGTATCGAGCGACGAGTACGGAACAGCGACGCCACTAAGGGCCGGTGGGGACTTCCGTCGCCCCGACCGCACTCTTTGTTAACCGCCCCGAAATTCTTACTGGGAGCGTAGGTCACACGTCTGACCAATGCAACCATCAATTGGGGGGCGTCTATCCATAAATGGTCCCCTATCGGGCAGATCGGCCACACCGACCACCCCCCTCTGCACACGTCGTCCGACGAATCCGCAGCGACGAGGCGAGGCTCGCGATCCGGTGCCGTCGGCACCGGGAGCGCAGGTGCCACAACTCTCCTTTGGAGCTGAATCGCTTACGACATCACCGACCGGCGACCCGCCGCGCGCGCACCGCGCACCCCGCCGCACAGCCCGCCGCGCGGCCCGTGGCGCGGTCCGTCGCGCAGCCCGTCGCACGGTCCACCGCGCAGTCCGTCGCACGGTCCACCGCACAGCCCGCCGCGACACCACTGCCGCGAGCCCTTCCGCCTGATTCGTTTGCGGCATCAGCTCCATAGGCGCCGCGGCTACCGAGCCCCGCCAACGCTGGCCGTCGCGGGAGAGAGTCAACGGCCACACCCCCTGGGCCACGCCGACGATCAACCCCCCAGGCTGCGATCAATCGAGACGCACGACACCCGAAAGGTTCCGAAAGTTTCGACGACCCAGCAAGTCGAGTCACCGCCGTCGGCATGCCCAGATCAGCCGCACCGGGCCCTCGCCAGGCGGCTCAGGAGCCGGATGCGCGCACGAAACATACATTGACTTACATTGATGTTCTGCTTACAGTCACCTACGGAATACCGAAAGTTTACCGGAAAGAAATCCGGCGGTCCGGCCACCTTCCGCAGGTCGCCACGCAGCGACAGCGGCCAACGCGGCCCGTTCCGGCGGCTGACCAGGAGGAATCCCAGCGATGTCGCAGCTCGTCCTGTTCGCGATCGACATCTGCGCGGTGGCGCTGCTCGTGTTCGGGCTCTACTTCCCGCGGCACCGCCGGCGCGACCTGGTCGTCGCCTATCTGGGAGTCAACGTCGGCGTCCTCGCGGTGGCGAGCGCGCTGAGCGCCAGCGACGTCGGCGCCGGGCTCGGGCTGGGGCTGGCGCTGTTCGGGGTGCTCTCCATCATCCGGCTCCGCTCGACGGAGCTCGACCAGCACGAGGTCGCGTACTACTTCTCCGCTCTCGCACTGGGCATTCTCGGCGCGCTCAGCACCACCTCGGTCTGGCTCAGCGGCGGCCTGATGGCACTCATCGTCGCGGTCATGTTCGTCGGTGACCACCGGCGGCTGCTCCGCCACTACCGGCACCAGATCATGGTGCTCGACTCCGCCGTCACCGATCAGGTCGCTCTCGTCGCCCAGTTGGAGCAGCTGCTCAACGCCCGGGTGCACAAGGCCATCGTCCAGCGGCTCGACATGGTCAACGAGACCACAGTGGTCGACGTCCGATACTCGGTCGCCGGGCGCAGCGCGTCGGCCGGCACCAGCAAGCGGGTACGAGCCGGAGCGGTCCGATGACCGCGCCACCGCTGGCGGGGTTGGCACCGATCGCACTCGCCGAGGTGATCGACCGGGCGGCGCTGCAGAGCAGGGTGGACCGCAAGTACGTGATCGCGGTGGACCAGCTGCCGAACCTGCTGGACCAGCTCACCGGGTACGCCCGGGTGCTGGACATCGACGGTGAGCGCACCTTCCGCTACGAGTCGGTGTACTTCGACACACCCTGTCTGGCCAGCTACCACTGCGCCGCGTACCGGCGGCGCAGGCGCTTCAAGGTACGGACCCGCACCTACCTCGACTCGGCCCAGTGCTGGCTGGAAGTGAAGATCAGCGGAGCACGCGGACTGGTCACCAAGCACCGTCTGCCGTATCTCGCCGAGGACCGCCGCACCGTCCGGTCCGGACGCGGGTTCGTCAACGATGTGCTCGACCGCGAGTCGATCCGGGCCGACATCGCGGGCAGCCCGCTCGAGCCGATGCTGGTCACCAGCTACCGTCGCTCCACTCTGCTGCTGCCGGCGACCGCAAGCCGGGTCACCATCGACACCGGCCTCACCTGGCAGGACGGTGACCACACACTGCGGCTACCCGGCATCGCCGTGGTCGAGACCAAGACCAGCTCGGCTCCCTCGCTGGTCGACCGCATCCTGTGGCACCGCGGGACCAGGCCCGTACGCATCTCGAAGTACGCGACCGGGCTCGCGGCTCTCCGGCTGGACCTTCCCGACGTGCCATGGCGACGGACGCTACGCCGCCATTTCCGCGCCAACCCGCCCGCGGCGCTCCCGGAGTTGACCGTTCCCACCCGATCAGAACAGGAGGCATCGTGCGCATGACCACCCGCAACACCGGTCTTCCGGTGGTGGCCCTTCGTGCCGCCGGGATCGCCGCCGCCACCGTGTTCGTCGCAGGCCTGCTCGTGGTGCAATCGCCACAGGCCGGCGCCGGACCCGTCGCCGCCCAGGCCGCCCCGCCCGTCACCGAACTCATCGCCGGCACCCAGGCCGCCGACGCCGCGCCGGCCGCGGCGGACGACCTGGTCGGCGACATCACCTTCTCGGTGCCCAGCGGCACTTTCCGAGGAGAGGTGGCGGTGACGCTGGGCAGCACGGTCAGCGGTGCCCAGATCCGCTACACCACCGACGGGCAGCCGCCCACCGCCCAGTCGTCGCTCTACTCGGGCTCGGCGCTGCGCTTCACCCGCACCACGCAGTTGCGGGCACAGGCCTTCGTCGGTCAGACACCGACGGGTGCGCCCGGCACCGCCATGTACGCCGCACAGAACGTCACCACCGCTCACGACCTGCCGGTGGTGCTGATCGACTCCTACGGTGCGGGCCGGCCCGACCGCGAGTACCTCGACGCCACCACCATGATCTTCGAACCGACGAGCGGCGGCACCACGTCGCTTTCGGCCGCCCCGACGCTCAGCACCCGGGCGGGATTCCGCTTGCGCGGCAACTCGTCCGCGACGTTCGAGAAGACGCCGTTCCGCGTGGAGTTCTGGGACAACGAGGACGACGACGCGGACCACCCGGTGCTGGGCATGCCCGCCGACTCGGACTGGGTGCTGCGCGGCCCGTTCCCCGACAAGGCGCTGATCCGCGAGGCGCTCGTCTACGACCTCGGACGCGAGATGGGGCTGCCGGCTCCGCGCTACGCGTTCGCCGAGTTCTACCTGAACACGGACGCCGCGCCGGTGGGCGCCAGCGACTACATGGGCGTCTACATGTTCATGGAGACGATCAAGAACTCCAAGGACCGCCTCGACCTGAAGCAGTTGGACTCCGACGACGTGACCCTGCCGAAGATCCAGGGCGGGTACATCTGGAAGTTCGAGTGGATGGCGGCCGAGGAGCCGACGTTGCCGTGCACCGGGCCGGCGGCGACCTGCTGGAACTACCTTGAGGTTGCCGATCCGTCGCCCCTGCAACCGCAGCAACGCGACTGGCTGCGCGGTCACCTCCAGGAGTTCAACGACGTGCTGCACTCGTCGAACTTCGCCGACCCGGCCACCGGATACCGCAAGTACATCGACGTCGACTCCTTCGTCGACCTCATGATCGTCAACGAGTTGAGCCGGGAGATGGACGCCTACGTCCGTAGCTCGCACTTCTACAAGGACCGGGACAGCAAGATCTTCGCGGGTCCGCTGTGGGACTTCGACCTCAGTTTCGGCGTCGGTGGATTCTTCGCCAACGACCAGGTGTCGGGCTGGCAGCACCAGCAGACCCGGCAGCCCTCGGCCAACGACTGGTTCGCCCAGTTGCTGCGCGACCCCGCGTTCGTCAACCAGGCCCGATCACGCTGGCAGACGCTGCGCCGCGGCCAGCTCTCCGACGCCGCGCTCCAGACCCGGATCAATGCTCTGGCGACACCGCTTACCAACGCGGCCCAGCGCAACTTCCAACGCTGGCCCAACCTGACGTCGCCGACGGTCAGCTTCTTCCGTACCCCGACCTCGCCCACCTGGCAGGGGCAGGTCCAGGTCATGCGGGACTGGATGTTGCGACGCGCCGCCTGGCTGGACTCCACGGCCGGCTGGGGTGGGTCCGTCACCACGCCACCGCCCACCACGCCACCGCCCACCACCCCACCGCCCACCACCCCACCGCCGGCGACCGGCTGCGCCGCGACGTACGCGGTGACCAGCCAGTGGACCGGCGGCTTCCAGGGCGAGGTACGGGTCACCGCGGGGACCTCGGCGATCAGCAACTGGACCGTGACGTGGACCTTCGCCGGTGGCCAGAGCGTCACCCAGGCGTGGAACGCGACCGTCACGAGCCAGGGATCCGCGGTCACCGCCCGCAATGTCGCCTACAACGGCGCACTCGCGGCCGGCGCGAGCACCACGTTCGGGTTCCTCGGCTCGTCCTCCGGCGCGCCCAGCACACCGACGCTGAGCTGCACGGCGAGCTGACCAACCAGAGGCCTGGGGCCGGGTCGACAGTCGACCCGGCCCCGGGTTCCGGTCACCTCATGGAGAATTCCGCCAGCCGCAGCGGGGAGTCGAACACCAGGTACACGTCATGGGTGCCGACAGCTCGGGCCAACTCGGTGCTGGTGCTCACGTACCGGTAGTCGTCGCCGGTGCTGGGCACGGTGGCCGTGCCGAGCAGCCGGCCGGTGGGTGATCCCAACCGGATCTGGATGGTGCCGGAACCCGCCGCGGCCCTGGCGACCTTCGCGGTGAAGGTGTGCGCGCCGGGACGCAGGGCGGAACCGGCGAACGAGATCCACTGACCGGCCTCGGTGGCACCGACGGCCGTACCGCTGGGCTTCGTCTCGTCGACGAGCCGGACCCCCGCGTACCCGTCGAAGTTCTCGGCCCGGGTGGGCCGGGACAGGTCACGCGCCGGGATCGTCTCCCCGCGCACACGCACCGCGGCCCGGGCCCGGATGTCCCCGGCGGATGCCCCGACCATCAGGTCGTAGGTGGACGACTCGACCACCCACCGGCTGCGGGTGACGTCCCAGTGCGCCAGGTCGGCGGCGGGCACCCGCAGCGTCACGGTCCGGGTCTGCCCGGGGGCGAGTTCCACCCGTTGGAACGCCTTGAGCTGACGGATCGCGGTCGTGTCCCGCGACGTGCGCTGATGGGTGTAGAGCTGCACCACCTCGGAGCCGGCCCGCCCGCCGGTGTTCGTCACGTCGACGTCGACCGCGATGGTGCCGTCGGCCCTGACCGATCCGGCGCCGGCGCGGGCCGGGCCGTACCGGAAACGGGTGTACGACAGCCCGTGGCCGAACGGGTAGAGCGGTTTCGCGCTGCTGTAGAGGTAGGTCTGCCCGGACGAGATGATGTCGTACTCCAGCAGGTCCGGGGGCAGTTGCCGGTCGGAGCGGTACCAGGTCTGGGTGAGCTTTCCGGACGGGTTGCGGTCGCCGAACAGGACGTCGGCGATGGCGTGCCCCGTCTCGGCACCCGCGTGCGTGGTCCACACCACGGCGGGCACGTGCTCCTGCTCCCAGTTGATGGTGACCGGGTAGCTGGTCTGGAGCACGAGCACCGTCCGTGGGTTGGCAGTGGTCACGGCCTTGACCAGCGCCTCCTGACCGGCGCTCAACGCCGTGGAGGACCTGTCGTGCGCCTCGCGCCCGTTGATGAACGGGTTGCTGCCGACCACCAGCACGGCGGTGTCGGCCGCCCGGGCCGCCGCCACGGCCCGGTCGATACCACTGCTGACCAGCTCACGACTGAAGTGGGTCGCGGCGTCGGGAGTGGCCGCGCCGAGCTTGAGCGCGCCGTCCTCGCCGACGGTGACGTACTTCTCGGCGCCGAACCAGCTCTCCTGGGTCTCGTAGCCGACGTAGCGCAGCACCACAGTGCCGTCGGCCTGCGGCTCCAGCGTGAACTGCTGCTGCACGTACCAGCCGTTCGGCTGCTCGTCGCGGGTGACGAACGGCCCCCAGTTGTAGCCGAGGTAGCGGCCGTTGGCGGCGTTGCGCAGCGTCACCACGTCCTGGCCCCAGTCCACCACGTCGAACTGGGCGGCGAGTGACGCGGTATCGCCGGTCGCGGCGACCGGGTCGGCGTCAGTGGTGCCGGTGGCCGTGACGTACCGGCCGGTCGCCGGGTCCTTCAGCGCGATGCGGTCCGCCCCGTCGATCCCGTCGACGCTCGCGGAGGCGCCCAGCCGTTCGCGGATGCCGTCGAGTGCCGTCACCTGGTACGGCAGGTCACCGCCGTACCAGTCCGAGTAGAGGGTGTCGGCCAGCGGACCGAGCACAGCGACAGTGCGGGTCCGGGCCGGGTCCAGCGGCAGCGCCTGCCGGGAGTTCTTCAGCAGCACCATTGCCTCACCGGCGGCCTGCCGGGCGAGTCGCTGGTGCTGCGGGCTGTTGATGACGTCCGGGGTGATGCCGCCGTACCGGCCGCCGCCCGGGTCGAACTCGCCCAGCCGGAACCGGATGTTCAGGATGTCCCGGATCCGGGCGTCGATGTCCCGCTCGGTGAGCAGGCCGCTGGCGAGCGCCTGCTTGACGGCGTTGACGGTCGGCTGGGCGTTGGTGTCGTCGGTGATGAAGCTGCTGAGGCCGGCTTTGATGATCGCCGCGTTGGCCTCGGCCTGGTTGGGGTAGTACTTCTGGGAGTTGACGAGGTTGTTCGGCGCCCAGGCGTCCGTGACGTGCATCAGCGACTGGTCGGTCCAGCCGCGTACCACCGTGTCCAGGTCCGGGTCGACGGTCGCGGGACGTCCGTTGACCAGGTTGTACGCGGCCATCATCCCGGTCGCCGCGTCGGCGGCGATCGCCGGCTTGAACGCCGCCCGGTCGTACTCGTTGAGCACCCGGGGTGGCACGTTGGACGAGGTGACGTCGCGCCGGACCTCGTTGTTGTAGGCCAGGTAGTGCTTCAGGGTCGGGGCGCTCTTCAGGTGGTCGGGGTCGCCGCCGGTCATGCCCGAGCCGTACGCGCTGGAGATCGCGCCGGTGAGCACCGGATCCTCCGAGTAGCCCTCCTCGTTGCGGCCCCACCCGGGGGTCGCGCAGCAGGTTGACCACCGGCGCCCAGAGGTTGAGACCCCACACCCGGGGGTTCTGTGCGTGATAGCCGCGCGCCTCGTCGCCGACGGCGGAACCCACCCGCCGGACCAGGTCGGTGTTCCAGGTGCTCGCCATGCCCACCGGCTGCGGGAAGACCGTGCCGCGGGCCTTCACCACCGCGCCGTTGTCGTCGATGTCGGTCGACCAGGCAACCCCGTGCAGGGCCTCGGTGCCGGTCTTGAACAGGCCGATGCCCAGTCGGGGTACGGCCGGCTGGTACTGGTGCAGCCAGGAGATCTTCTCGTCCAGCGTGAGACGGCCGAGCAGGTCGTCGACCCGGGCGTTCACCGGTAGGTGGGGATCTCGGAACGGGTAGGTCGGTTCGGCGAGCGCGGTGCCGGGAACGGCGGGTAGGGCCAGCAGGGCGAGCGCGAGCGCGGTGATTCCGCGCCGAAGGCGCCACTTCCGCATGCGGTTCTCCTCTTGTCGTACGACAGGCGCGATTCAGCGCCAAGACCAGCGTGGCCAGGCTCGACACCCGGCTGACGGGCCTGAACGACGAATCATCGAAGCGCTTCGACGACCCCACCACGGCACCACGGTCAGGAAGGTGCGCGATTCGCGCAACTATAGGTGGGCATCTATTGATGAACAAGGCCGGCCACCGTCGACCGGCGGGGGCCGCGTGCGCCTCGGCGACGAGCAGCCGACGACCCGCGCCGGGCGCCGCACGCCCCAGATCCGTGCAACATCAGGGATGTTGCCGCCTCCCACCTCCCGCAGGCAGCACCATCGGGGAAGTTGCGCGGATCTTGGGCGCGAGGCGCGTGGGTAGACCCAGCCGATAAGGGACATCTACAATCTTCGTTGTTAACGCTCACACTCGTCCCAGTGCTGAGGCAGGAGAGATCTATGCGAACGAGGGCAAGATGGCTCGCGACACTCGCCGCGCTCGGCGTCGTGGTCGCCGGTGTGCTGACCCCGACCGGCCCGGCCAGCGCGGAGTCCAACGGCGGGGTACGGGTGATGCCGCTCGGTGACTCCATCACCGAGGGGACCCAGGTGCCCGGCGGATACCGCATCGGGCTCTGGCAGCGACTGGTCAACGGCCGGTACACGGTGGACTTCGTCGGGTCGCAGTTCAACGGGCCGGCCAGCCTGGGTGACCACGACCACCAGGGGCATCCCGGCTGGCGCATCGACCAGATCGACGCGAACATCGTCGGCTGGCTCAACACCCAACGGCCGCAGACCGTCCTGCTGCACATCGGCACCAACGACATCCTGCAGAACTACAACGTGAGCACCGCGCCGAACCGACTCTCCACGCTGATCGACCGCATCACCACCACCGCACCCAGCGCAGAGGTGTTCGTGGCGCAGCTCATCCCGATCTCCAACAGCAACCAGGCAGCGGCCGTCCGCACCTTCAACGCGGCGATCCCGGGCATCGTGCAGAGCAAGGTGAACGCCGGCAAACGGGTGCACCTGGTCGACATGCACGGCGCCCTCACCACCTCCGACCTGATCGATGGTGTGCACCCCACCGCCGGTGGCTACGACAAGATGGCCGCCCGCTGGTACAGCGCCTTGCAGTCGGTGCCCGGCAGCATCGGCAACCCGGGCAGCGGAGGCGGCCAGACCACCGCCATCGTGGGCACCCGGTCCGGCAGGTGCGTCTACGTCCCCGGGGCGTCCACCACCAACGGCCTCCAGCTGCAACTGTGGGACTGCCACAGCGGCACCAACCAACAGTGGACCTACACGAGCGCCAAGACACTGACGGTGTACGGCAACAAGTGCCTCGACGCCGCCGGCTACGGCACCTCACCGGGGACCCTGGTCACCATCTACGACTGCCACGGCGGCACGAACCAGCAGTGGAACGTCAACGCGAACGGCACCATCACCGGCGTGCAGTCCGGCCTCTGCCTGGACCCGAGCAACCAAGGCACCGCCAACGGCACCAAGCTCATTCTCTGGACCTGCACCGGCCAGACCAACCAGCAGTGGAGCCGCCGATAGCCGACGCGACCTGGCGTCCCGACTGCCGGCGTACCCCGGGAAAGCCGACGCTATGGAGTGATCACCGCTCGGCGACCGCGCAGCTCGCCCTGCTCGATCATCCGGTGCGCGTCGGCGACCGCCGACAGCGGCACCGGGACCCGGCCGACCAGGTCGCGGCCGACCACGAAGGGCAGCGGAAGTGCCGTTGGGTACGCACCGGAGCGGACGAACGTGTCGACGTGGTTGGCCGGCGGTTGGACTTCGACCTGGTCTTCACAACCGGCATCGATACCCCATCGAGCCGCGAAACCTGAACCGGCACTTCGTCCGGCTCATGGCGCTGACCGGAAGGGGTCAGGCCCGGTCCAACCGGACCGGGCCTGACCCCTGAACCCCTTACTTACCAGGGTCTGAGCGTTGCGGGTTCTCTGCGAAGACCTGAGCCGCGACCTGGTAGCCGTCGAACGCGCGTGCTACGCCAGCGTAGGCCGCTACCTGAAGAAAGACTTCGGCGATCTCTTCCTTGGCGGCGCCGGCGTTGAGCGCGATGCGAAGTTGACCACGGAGGGGCTCCAGGACGCCGAGTGTCGCCGCGATGGTGACGGACACCAGTGCCCGCGTCCGTGTATCTAGGTGCTCGGTGCGCGGCCAGACGTCGCCGAAGGCGTGCATCGTCGCGATCCGTTTGAAGTCTGCGCCGTTAGCTGGCTCACCAGGCGTGGCGCCAAGAAAGCGCTCCAAGCGGAAGCCCAGCAGACGCTCAGCCGTGTCCAGCGCGGCGGCATACCCCGGGTCTGTCGGATGGTTCGTCGTCACGATAATCATTCTTTCATCTATAAGGACAAAGCAGGCGAGATCCGGCATCTAGAGGGTGACTGAGGATCGTCACCTCCGTCGAGCTGATCAAGTCGCATGTCGGGACCGGGCAGCGTCTCGCTGTGGGAGCCATGGCTGACGGCCGCTGGCCGGCCCCGGTGGCGGTTGCCGGGATCGGCCAGCCGACCGAGCCGCCTGTTACCCGAGACGGAGTCAGCGCATGGTCAGGAGATCTGCCAATCGATCGGATGCTCGCCCGGGCGCGGGATCAACGCAGTGAACAGCGGGCTGGGCTCTGCGAGGACGGCGGTACGGAACTCCGCCCAGTAGCCGTCGGTGCCCAGGATCTGCTTGGCCCTGGGAATGGCTGCCGAGTCCGGTGCGGAGTAGTAACGAACCTTGGTGTTGTCCCCGTCGACGGCGGCTCGGTACACGACGTCGGCGGTAATCGACGGGTCGGAGCCGGTCGGCGCGTTCTTGGAGAAGAACGCATCGATTCCAGCCTGGTAGTCCGCAGGGACGTCCTGCGCAATGTCGATCTTCGTGAAAATGCGGGTGGAGTGCTGTCCGGGCAGGACGGCCTTGACCGCGATGCCGAAGGCGGCCACCTCCAGGCTCATCCCCTCGCTGAGCGCCGCCACGGCTGCCTTGGAGGCGGCGTAGACGGCGCTGTACGGATAACCCTGCTCGGCGGTCAACGAGGAGATGTTGATGATCGTTCCGGAGCGCTGGGCGCGGAAGATCGGCAGGAAGGCCTGGCTGAGCGCGATCAGTCCGAACACGTTGGTCTGGAACTGCCGGTGGATCTGGTCCATGCTGCTCACCTCCACAGGCCCCATCTGGTAGAAACCCGCATTGTTGACCAAGACGTCGACCTTTCCGAACTGCTCCACGGCGGCCTGCGCGAAGGGCCCTGCCGCCTGCTCGTCATCGACGTCCAGCAGCAGCGTCCTGACCCGCTCCAATCCATCGTGCACCGTCAGGTCGGCCTCCTTGCGGACCGTCGCGACCACGTTCCAGCCTTCGGCGGCGAACTTTTCGACGATGGCCCGGCCCATTCCAGTTGCGGTACCGGTCACCACGATCGTTTTCGACATGGAGGGCTTCCTCTCCCATTAGTTGGTACCGGCCCGGACATCCGTGCCCTCTACGGGCTTTGCTGCTGTCCGGGCAAGTGGTGGCTTGCTGATGCGTCCTAGTCTCACCGTGGTAGATCGGGCCGGCCAGGTTCGGTTTTTCATGGGAAAGAAAGTCCCAGGTATCCGCCGAGGCCCGGGGGTAGGTTGGGTTTCATGTCCAAGCGCCCGGCGTCCAGCGTGAGCAATCCGCTTGCCGAGTTTTTGCGCGCCAGCCGTGCACGTATCCAGCCGGACGACGTCGGCCTACCCGGCGGCGGCCGGCGGCGCCGCGTTCCCGGGCTGCGCCGTGAAGAGGTCGCCCAGCTGGCCAATGTCAGCGCGGACTATCTGGCCCGGCTCGAGCAGGGACGCGTCACCACTGCGTCACCCGAGGTCCTCGACGCCCTCGCGGACGCGCTTGGTCTCGACCGCGACGGCCGGGAGTACTTGCACTCGATCGCAGGGCCGAAACAGCGCCCAGGATCCCGTACTCAGACCACGTCGCGGGTTGACCCGCAGACCCAGCGATTGCTCGATAGCCTGTACGAAATTCCCGCCTACGTATTCGGTCGGAGACTGGACATCCTCGCCTGGAATCCCCTGGCCGCTGCCTTGTTCACCGATTATGGGGCACTGCCGGAGCGGCACCGGAACCTTGTCTGGCTCACTTTTCTCGATCCGGGTTACCGGGAATTGAACACCGACTGGGCCAGGGCCGCCCAGGAATGCGTCGCCTATCTACGCATGGAGGCCCGGAACTACCCGAGCGATCAGCGCCTGGCCGAACTTGTCGGGACTCTCTGCGTCAAAGACGCGGACTTTCGCGCATGGTGGGGCGGCCACCTCGTGACCGGCGCCACGCTGCGCCGCAAGATCTACCAACATCCACTGGTCGGTCCGCTCGCCCTCGATTCGCAGCAATTCGACGTCAGCGGCAAGTCCGACCAACACCTCGTGGTGTTCACCGCCGAACCAGACAGCCCATCCCACGAGGCACTGAAGTTGCTCGCCCAGTGGGCGAACACGCCGGTGGCTTGAAATCCCCGTTCCGAACGTGTCGCCCCACTCACCGACGACCACATCCCCGACGCGGCGGTTGTCGCCCACCAGCCGACGACACCAACCTGAAACCACGAATCGAAGATGCCCGGCGACGTCCACCAACGCAGGCCGTGTCGCTCCAGGCACGGAACGGTCCAACGGCTTCCGAGCACCCGGCTACGGGCACGGAACATGAAGAAGGCCCCGACCCAGGTGGAAACCCAGGTCAGGGCCCATCTCAGTGGTGCGCCGCCAGGGACTCGAACCCCGAACCCGCGGATTAAGAGTCCGCTGCTCTGCCAGTTGAGCTAGCGGCGCTCGTCGGCAACGGGACGAGACGCTAGCACGTCCCGCACGTCGCCCCGAACAGGCAGGGGTCCGCCTCACCGCAGCGTCAGCGTGACCCGCCCGGTGGCGACCCCGGACGGGTCCACCACCACCGTGTACGCGCCGGAGGCCGGCAGCACTGTCGGCCCGATATCGCCAGCCCCGTTGACCACGCAGCCGCTGGTGATCGGGCTGTCGTCGGGGGCGCGTAGCTCCAGCACGCCGCACTGGTCGGGTAGGTCGGAGGCAGTCGCGGCCAGACTCACCGAAGTGCCGGCGCCAGCGGTGAACCGGTAGGTGGTGACCGCGCCGGGACGGTCGACGGTGACGACGACCGGCGGACCGCCGACGGTGATCGTCGCCGCCTGGTCGCGGCTGCTGACCAGCCGCAGTGTGGTCGCGCCGGTGGTGCGTCCCGTCGGGTCGACCACCACTGTGTACGTCCCGTCGGCGGGCAGCAGGGTGCCGTCGATCTCGCCGACGCCGTTGATCACGCAGCCGCTGGTCAGCAGCCGATCCTCGGCGTCGCGCAGTTCCAGCGGGGAGCACTGGTTGGGAAGTGTGCTCGTGGGCACCTCGACGAAGACGCGCTCACCCTGCTGCCCGGTGAACCGGTACCGGGCCCGCGCGCCGGGATGGTCCAGGATCGCGGTGAC
This sequence comes from Micromonospora sp. WMMD961, assembly GCF_029626145.1. NCBI lineage: Bacteria > Bacillati > Actinomycetota > Actinomycetes > Micromonosporales > Micromonosporaceae > Micromonospora > Micromonospora sp. WMMD961. The sequence goes on along the minus strand of NZ_JARUBJ010000002.1, from coordinate 1,584,688 downwards.
CTCCGGGCCGTTCGCTTGCAGCGTGCCGTCGACGTCCCGGGTCACGTACACCCGGACTGCTGCTCGTCCGGTGTCGCCGGGGGCGGCGGTGACCCGCACGGCGTACGTGCCGGTGGTGGTGAGGTCGACGCGGTCGATGTACCCGAGGCCGTTGATGGCGCAGCCGCCCCCGATGTACTGGCCGCTCGGGTCGGTGAGCGCGTACGGCGAACAGCGGTTGGCGATCCCGGGCGCGGTGACGTCGACGAAGACGGCGTCACCGGCCTGGCCGGGGAACGTCAGCGGCGGCCCGCCGAGGGTCAGGCTGGCGGTCGCGATGGGTACGGCCGTGATCGACGTGGCGGCGGGCGGGGCGACCTGCTCGGTGGTGGCGCCGGCCACCGCGAACTCGGGGCGACCGCTGACCGCGACGTCGAAGACGCACTCGGCGAGCTGGGCGGGGACGGTGATGCCGGCCCACCGGCAGATCTGCTCGGCCGTGGCGCGACGGGCCGGGTCGAGGTCGCCGACGGTGACCTCCCGTTCGGGGAAGGTGCGGTCGGTGAACGTGCCGGTGTCCTGCCCGTCGTCGTAGTGCAGCAGCGAGCGTTCCGGGGTGACCCGCCAACTGTCCGCGTACGCGGGGTAGAGCTGCGTGAACGGCACCGGCTGGGTGAGCGCGCTCCCGTTGGAGGGTGCGATGTCGTCGGCCGGGTCGCCGTCGAAGTCGCCGAGCAGGCCGCGGACCTTCCCGGCCCGGCCGTCGGAGAGCTTGACCAGCACCCGGTAGCCGTAGTGGCCGATCTGGTCGACCGCCGCCGCGGAGCCGTCCGGCCACGTCACGTCGTACCCGTCGGTGGGTCCGGTGTCGGAGGGACGGCGGGTGAGGGTGCCACCGCCGGGCAGATCGGTGCGTTCCGGCGGCGCGGCCACCGACGCGCCGTCGACGTGTACCCGGGTGCCGCCGTCGGTGAGCGTGAGCGCCACCCGGTGGGCGCCGACCCGGAACGCGACCGCCGAGTTGACCGAGGCGGTCCGGGTGCCGGTCATCGGCGCCTGCCGGACCTGCACCTCCAGCGGGTCGTTGCCGGCGGCGGTGACCAGCGTGAACTCGCCCACAGCCTGGAAGTCGTAGGCAACCCGGTCGAACGTGACCAGGTGCGGGTCACCGTTGCTGCCGCCGCAGTTGGCACCCTCCTCGCAGAGCTTCACCGGCCCCTTCTGCGGGGGCTTCTTCTTCGCCGGTTTCTTGCACTCGTCGAGGCTCTTCGGCAGCGTCTTCCCGTCGTACTCGGTACGCGGTGGCAGGCCCTTCGCCGCCCGATACCGGTTCTCCGCGAGTGTCGCCTTCACCTCGGCGGTACGGATGCCGGTGCTGCCGCAGTCGCCCTGCGGAACCTTGTTCTGGGAGATGTCGTCGGCGTGGTTCAGCTCGTGGTAGAGCGCGGCGCAGGGGTCCCGGGACACACCGTCGCCGTACGGGTCGACGGAGGTCGGATTCCAGGTGACCGTCGAGGAGCCCTTCCCGTCGGGGCTGTCCGGGGTCTCGAACGCGCCCGAGCCGCCGGTGGTCGGGATGATCCGCACCCGGGGTGACTTCTTGTCCCGCAGCCGCGGGAGCAGGCCGGACGGGTCCCCGCCGGGCGCGGCGAATCCCTTCAGGCAGGCGTCGACAGCGCCCTGGAAGTCGACGCCGCTGACCGGCACGCCACCGGTCGGGTCCACCGCGTAATCGGCCCGGGCTGGCCGGGGCCCGCCGGCGACCAGTGCGCCGACGGACACCAGCAGCAGTGCCACCGCGGCGGCGGCCGGCCGGCGGCGTCTCCGCCGGAGGACCACCACGAGCGCGACGGTGAGCAGCGTCAGCAGCAACGCTCCGCCGGCAAGCCACAGCCAGCGCTGGCCGGTCACGCCGTCGCCGTCACCAACAGTGAAGGTGGTCGTCCGCAGCGTGGTCCCGCCCGCGCAGAGGCTGGTCGCGCCGGTCACCGGCAGTGGCAGGTAGCCGGCGGTCACCTCGTACCGGCCGGGGGCGCCGACCGGCCACAACGTGTCCAGGCCACCGCCGTCCGGGGTTGCTGCCACCGAGCGGAGCAGCACCGCGTCGGGCGTGTCACCGTCGTGCAGGCGTACGCCGGTCAGGCTCACCGTCGTTGTCGCACCGGGTTCCACAGTGGTGAGCCCTGCGGTGGCGGCAGCACCGATGCCGTCGTCGTGGAAGCTGCGGGCCAGCGTCGGCGTGAGGTCGCGCCCGTCGAGGCGTACCCCGGTCACCTGGACGGTGCCGACGGCGCTGGTCGGCAGCGCGCAGGCCGTGCCTGTGGTGTTCGTGACAGTGAGGTCGAGGCGGACCTGGTCGCCGGCCCGGTAGTCGGTCTGGCCGGGCCGCAGGGCTAGGCCGAGACCGCCGTCGGCGGGCGCCGCGACGGCACTCACCGCGCCGGCAGCCAGGGCGGTGAGCAGTACGGGAATTGTGGCCGCGAGTCGCGCCGTCCACCTCATGGTGCGGACTGTAGGGGCGCGGCGGCCGATCTTCGTACGCTCTGTCGGGGACCGGTCCCAGCGGTGACGCCCTGCGCCGTCATCCGCCGGTGCGAAAAAGGCCCTGACCAGGTAGTAACCACCAGTCAGAGCCTTGATCGTTGGTGCGCCGCCAGGGACTCGAACCCCGAACCCGCGGATTAAGAGTCCGCTGCTCTGCCAGTTGAGCTAGCGGCGCTCGTCGGCAACGGAGAGAACATTAGCACCCCCGGAACCCGGGCTCCAATTCGGTTACCCGACTCCCCCCTTCGGTCGAGCTTTGCCGACAAAATGCCGCAAACCGTCGCACCGGCTGAAGCCGGGGACGTGGGTTGCGGCGTCGATGCGGCACGATGTCCGCCAGGTACGCGAGAACAGAGGTGGGCATGGCACGGTTCACGCGAGCCGGAGCGGTGGTGGGCGCTCTGACTCTGGCGGCGTCGCTGGCACTGACCGGGTGTGGCGGCGAGCAGAAGAAGCCGGAATTCGTCGGCGGGACGTCGGCGGCCGACCCGGGCGCCGCGCCGGGTTCGTCGGCGAGTCCGGATCCGAACACGCCGAGCACACCGAGCGGGCCGACGCTCACCCTGAGCCCGGCCGACGGCGCGAAGAACCGGCCGGTGAGCACGGAGATCAGCGCGAAGCTCCCGGACGGCGGGAAGGTGTCCGCGGTCACCCTGACGGCGGACGGCGGGGGTTCGGTCGAGGGCAAGCTGCGCACCGACGGTTCCGCCTGGGTGCCGTCCGCCCCGCTGAAGTGGGGCACCCGCTACACCGCCACGTTGACGGCGAGCGGAGCCGACGGCACGAGCAGTCAGGGCACCAGCAGCTTCACCACGATGGCCAAGCCGAAGTCGACAATCGGGTCCGGCCTGTACCTCTTCGACGACAAGAGCTACGGGGTGGCCATGCCGGTGGTCACCGAGTTCCACCCGGGCATCCCGAAGAAGGACCGGGCAGCGGTGCAGAAGCGGATGTTCGTCCGCACCGACCCGCCGCAGCCGGGAGCGTGGCACTGGGTCGACAACGGCACACAGGCCTACTACCGGGCCCCGGAGTACTGGAAGCCGGGCACGACCATCACCGTGCGGATCGCCATCGCGGGGATGCCGCTGAGCAACGGCCGCTACGGCGACATCGACCGCAAGGCCACCGCGAAGATCGGCCGGTCGTTCGAGATGAAGGTCGACAACGCCAACAAGAAGATGACGGTGTACGAGAACGGCGCGCTCGTGCGCACCATCCCGGTGAGCCTGGGCAAGAAGAGCACCCCGTCGTCCAGCGGCACCATGGTCGTGATGGAGAAGAAGGAGGCCACGGTCTTCGACACCCGCGACGACCCGGACCCGGCCAACCGCTACGTCACCGATATCCAGTTCGCCCAGCGGCTCACCTGGGGTGGCGAGTACATCCACGCCGCGCCCTGGTCGGAGCACGTGCAGGGGCGGCAGAACGTCTCGCACGGCTGCGTGAACGTGTCGATGGCGAACGCCAGGTGGTTGTTCGAGAAGACCCGGGTCGGTGACCCGATCACCATCAAGGGCACCGAGCGCAAGATCGCCGCCGGCAACGGCTGGACGGCGTGGAGCCTGAGCTGGTCGGCGTTCGTCAAGGGCAGCGCACTACCCGTACCCAGTGGTGGGGCCGGCCCGGCGATCTGAGTCGCCCGACGTCCATGCGCCGGTCCGGCCGATGGCCGGGCCGGCGCGTACTCTTGCAGTCCCGCGCCCCGGACGACGCCGCGGCGACCCCTCGATCCTGGTACGGAGACGAGCCACGCTCACGAAACGCCGGATAGTAGCAAGAATCCGGCATCATGGTCGGCGTGTTTCGGTTCACCCTCGGCAACCGGGGCCGGCTCTGGCGCGTCAGTAGGAGACGATGGGGCAGCGACCACGACTGTGAGGGAATCATGCGAGCTAGCCAGGACCAGCTGATCAGGCGCGGTGGGCGAGGCCGCGTGTTCGCGGCAGGGCTGCTCGCCGTGGCACTGGCCTTCACCTCCGCGTGCACCGACGGCGACGGCGGCAACCCGTCCTCCTGGCACGGTGGTGGTGAGGACCCGGCGCCGAAGGCGGCGGCGACCATCAGCGAGCCGGCGGCCGACGCCAAGGACGTGCCGGCCTCCACCGGCATCACCTTCACCACCAAGGACGCCAAGGAGACCGCCGTCGAGCTCAAGGACGCGGCCGGCAAGGCGGTGGAGGGCACCCTCGCCCCGGACGGCAAGTCGTGGCTGCCGGCCGGCGCGCTGGAGTACGGCACCGCGTACACGGCGACCGTGACCGCCACCGGCGACGACGGTCGTCCGGCCACCGCTACCAGCACCTTCACCACGATGGCCAAGCCGGCCAACCAGGTACGGGTGACCAGCTTCCTCGGTGACAACCAGGTCGTCGGGGTCGGCATGCCGTTGATCGTGAAGTTCAGCCGGGGCATTCCGGAGGACTACCGCGACGACGTGCAGCGCCGCATGACGGTGACGTCGACGCCGGCGCAGGAGGGCATCTGGCACTGGGTCAGCCCCACCGAGATCCGGTACCGGCCGAAGGAGTTCTGGAAGACCGACAGCAAGGTCTCGTACCGGGTGCAGGCCGGTGGTCTGCCGATGGGTGAGGGTTGGTACGGCCGTGCCGACCTCAGCGTGGACATCAAGATCGGCCCTGCGGTGGTCATGACGGTGGACAACAAGACCAAGCGGATGACGGTGACCCGCAACGGTTCTGTGATCAAGACCATCCCGGTCAGCCTCGGCAAGAAGAGCACCCCGTCGTCCAGCGGCACCATGGTGGTGATCGAGAAGCTGCGCAAGACGGTCTTCGACACGTTCGAGGAGCTGGGCCCGGAGGAGGGCTACCGCACCAAGATTGACTTCGCGCAACGCCTCACCTGGGGCGGAGAGTTCATCCACGCGGCACCCTGGTCGGAGGGGCAGCAGGGCACCACGAACGTCTCGCACGGTTGCGTGAACGTGTCGATGGCCAACGGCGACTGGCTGTTCAAGAACACCCAGATCGGTGATCCCATCACCGTGAAGGGCACCGAGCGCAAGCTGCAGAACGGCAACGGCTGGACCGACTGGAACATGAGCTGGGACGAGTACGTCAAGGGCAGCGCCCTGCCGTACGAGCCTCCCGCCGACCCGGACACCACCCCGACGACCCCGGACGGCGCGACCCCGTCACCGACGCCGACCGCCTGAGCCCGACGACGACAGCCCCCTCCGATCCGGAGGGGGCTGTCCCGTATTCCCCTACCTCTTCCCTACAACGACTCAGGCCCCCTCCGCAGAGGGGGCCTGAGCAGTGCAACCATCGGGGTGACTGATGGGAATTGAACCCACGACAACCGGGACCACAACCCGGTGCTCTGCCAACTGAGCTACAGCCACCATGCCGCCGTCGCCCGGTCGATCGCCCCGGGCGGGGTGCGGACCAATAATAGCGGCACCGCGGCCGGCCACGTCCAGCGGGTTCCCCGCTCGCCGGCGCGGGGGTCAGAGTTCGGCGGCGATCGCCTTGGCGGTCTCCACGTCCGGGCCGGGCAGCGGGACGAAGAGCGTCCGCCGGTAGTACTCCAGCTCCCGGATGCTCTCCCGGATGTCGGCGAGCGCCCGGTGCGCGAGCCCCTTCTGCGGCTGGCCGAAGTACACCCGGGGGTACCAGCGACGACACAGTTCCTTGATCGACGACACGTCGATCATGCGGTAGTGCAGGTGCGCGTCGAGGCGGGGCATGTCCCGGGCGATGAAGCCCCGGTCGGTGGCGATCGAGTTGCCGCACAGCGGGGCCGTACGCGGATCCCTGACGAAGCTGGTGACGTAGTCCATCACCCGGTCCTCGGCCTCGGCGAGGGTGACCGGCGAGCGACGGACCTCGTCGGTGAGGCCGGACTTGGCGTGCATCGTCTGCACGATCTCCGGCATCGCCTCCAACGCCGCCTCGTCGGCGTGGATGACCACGTCGACACCGTCACCGAGCACGTTGAGGTCGGGATCGGTGACCAGTGCCGCAACCTCGATCAGTTTGTCCCTGCCGAGGTCCAACCCAGTCATCTCACAGTCGATCCAGACGAGGAGATCAGCCACCGGCACAGCCTACGCGCAGCCCACGCCCTGCGGCTGCGCGCTGTCGGCCGCCCGGCCCGCTAGGGTTTCGGGGTGCCAGCAGAACCGGTAGCACCGCCCGCCGTCACGGACGACGATCCCGGCGGCCGTACGGTCCGTCGCCTGGTCGCGGTGGTGGCCCTCATCGCCGTGCTGCCAGCGCTCTACCTGCCCGGCCTGAACCACAAATTCCTCGACCTCAAGATCTACATGTCCGCGGTGGACTGGTGGCGCGTCGGCCACCCGCTCTACGACTACGTCCAACCCGACCGGGTGCAGGGCGAGTTGTACTTCACCTACCCGCCGTTCAGCGCGCTGCTGCTGTGGCCGTTCGGTCTGCTGCCGCTCGATGTCACCGTAACGATCTTCACGGTGCTCACCGTGCTGGCCGTGGTGCTGACCACCTGGTGGCTGGTGGCACCACTGATCGCCCGACACGACCTGCCGCGGATGTTCACCCTGGTCGCCGCCGTGCTGCTGGTGCTGGCGGTGGAGACCATCCGCGAGACGATCACCTTCGGCCAGATCAACATGCTGCTGATCGTGCTGATCCTGGCCGATCTGCTGTTCGCGGTGCCGCAGGCGCGACGGTGGGCCGGGGTCGGCGTGGGGCTGGCGACCGCGCTCAAGCTCTTCCCCGGCATCTTCATCGTGTACCTGCTGGCCACCCGGCGGTGGCGGGCCGCGGCGGTGGCGAGCGCGACCGCCGCGGCGGCGACAGCGCTCGCGGCGGCGATCGCCCCGCGCGACTCTTGGCGGTTCTGGACGCACGAGCTGTGGACCACCGATCGGGTGGGGCGCACCGACATCGTCGGCAATCAGTCGCTGTTCGGCCTGCTCAGCCGGTTCACCGCACCGGAGAAGCCGGACCGGTTGCTCTGGCTGCTGCTGGTCGCCGTGGTCGCCGTCTACGGGCTGTGGCGGGCCACCCGCGCCGCGCGGGCCGGCGACGCGCTGACGGGTCTGACGTTGACCGGGTTTGTCGGTTCCCTGGCGAGCCCGATCACCTGGACCCACCACATCTACTGGTTCGTGCCGGCGGTGGTGCTGCTCGCGGACGCGGCGTTGAGCGCCGACCGTCCGGACGAGGCACGCCGCCGGTGGTGGTTGTCGGCACTCGCGCTGGGCACCACCGCGGTGATCGTCTACGGCGTGGTGACGTTCCAGAAATGGGGTGTGGAACCGGTCCGCACCCATGATCCGTTGGACTTCGTCCTGCAGAACAGCTACGTGCTGCTCAGCCTGCTGCTGCTGGCGGCCCTCCCGGTCCGCTCGGGACACGGTGCAGAAAATCGCACCAAATGGACAGACCTGTCCACTAGCCGCGATCAGCGCTAATCTGACCTCATCTACCTCAAGCGTCGCTCGGGTAGCACCGCTCCCCCGGTGAAGGTGGCCCTCCGCGTCGGCAGCGCGGAGGGCCACCCGCCGTTGGGGCGCCTCACCACCGAAGCCCGTAGCCGGGTCATCCGCGCCCCACCCGAACGCGCGCTGGCCCGCCCGGCGGTCCGGGCGGGCCAGCGCGTGCGGCGGGGTCAGGCCTTGGTGGTCGACTCCCGGCGGGTCCGCGTGAACGCCAGGCCGCCCAGCACCAGGCCGGCCAGGCCGGCGACGAGACCGGCCACACCGAGGCCGACCGCGAGGCCGTTGCCCTCGTCGTCATCGTCGTCGTCCGGGGTCGCGACGGCGGCGGCAGAGGTGCTCGGCGTGGCCGCCGCACCCTCCGGCGCCGCGGCGGCCAGGGTGAGCACCGGCGCGGGGTGCTCGGGCTCCTCGCCGCCCGGCGCCGGGTCGTCGATCCACCGCGCGATGTTGCCGTCCGAGTAGGTCTGCAGGACCTTGAAGACCATCGAGTCGACCTTCGGCAGTGGCCCCATCGAGACGGGGAACTCCTGGAACTGGCCCGGCTTCACCGCCGCGTCGCCGGTGGCCGTCCAGGTGATCTTCGAAACCGCCTCGGTGAGCTGGCTGCCGTGCACCTCGATCGGCGGGTCCACCTTGCGCTTCTCGGTGGCCACCGTCCAACCGGGGACCGGCATCGTCGAGACCGAGCCGACCGGGGCGTTCTCCGGCAACACCACCTCCAGCTTGTTGGTCGAGGCGGTGTCACTCTCGTTGGGCACCCGGAACGCCACCCGCGCGTAGCCGCCCTGGGTCGCCTCCTTCGGGTTGACAGTGACGTGGGCGGATGCTGGCCCGGCGAAGCCGAGCACAGCGGTGGCGGCGGCGGTGAACGCCAGGGCGGCAGCGGCGGTTGCGGTACGCCGGAGTCGGGTCATGGGTTTCGCGGACCTTTCTAACGGACGGGCACGGTGGCGGTCACCGTGGCCTGGTCGATGTCGGTGGTACGGGCAGTGATCTTCAGTTGCCACTCGCCGGCGGCCGGCAGGCTGATGTCGCCGTAGGCGTGGTTGTCCGTCAACGGCAGCAGCGGGACCTCGATCGGCTCGATCCCGGCCGAGGGCAGTGCCGCGGTCGCCCGCCACTCCTTGACCGGCAACGGCAGGTTGTCCTTGCTGTACGCGTACAGGTGGACGGAGTTGTTGCCCCGCTCGGCCGGGCTCAGCTCGATCTGCATGGTGTAGAGCGTGCTGGTCAGCGTGGTGCTGAACAGGCCGGCCGCGACGTCGGACGACTCGGCGGCGGCGGTCCGCGCGGGTGGCGTCTGCACCAGTGTCGCGGACAGGCCCAGCACCACCACCGTGACGGCCAACTCCACCCAGACCGCCCGGCGGACCGGGACGGGGCGCTGCGCCGCGACCCGGCTGCGCACCATCTGCCGGGAGTACGCGGCTACGCCGATCACCACTGCGAACAGTGCGATCTTGGCCAGCAGCAGCCGGCCGTAGGTGGTGCTGACCAGCGCCTGCGGGGTGGCCACCTCGATCAGCGCCTGGACCGTGCCGCCGAGTAGCAGGGCCGAGACGGCGAGCGCCGCCCAACGGGACCAGATCGGCAGGATCGCGCTCAACTCCCGCTCGTCGGCCTGAGGCAGCAGGAAGACGGCGAGCATCAGCAGGCCGCCCAGCCAGACCGCCATGCTGCCGAGGTGGACCGCGTCGACCACCACGGAGACCGCCGGCGCCGGGGATGCTGCCGGGTGCCCGGCCATCGGCCAGGTCAGCAGGGCGGCGACGCCGAGCACGGCCAGGATGATCGCGTCGGTGCGGCCGGCCGGGCGGGCCAGCAGGGGCCGGAGCAGGAACACGGAGGCCGCCAGCAGGCCGAGCCGGACCAGGTGGGTGGCACCGAACGGGCTGCCGAAGACGGTGCCGAACCCCTCGCCGCTCACCTCGAAGAGACCACCGCCGGCCGTGTACGGCACCTGCAACCACAGGTCGGCGAGGGTGGCGGCGGTCACCAGACCGAGACCGGTCCAGGCCAGCCGGGTCGGCCCGCGCCGGGAGAGCCGCCGCGGCCACAGCGCGGCGAGCACCAGCACCGGCCCGACCAGCAGCACCAGGCCCGCGTAGCCGAGGAATCGGGCCACCTTCACGGCGGTGCTCACCACCGGATCGGCGCGGCTGTCGTCCCCACCGGAGTCGGCCGGCGGCGTCGAGGGCGCACCCACCGAGTAGGTGAACGCGCCGGACACCGGGTGGCTGTCGGCGGAGATCACCCGGAAGCTGACCAGATAGGTCCCACGGCCACCGTCCGGTGCCACCGGAATCGTCACGACGGTGTCGTCGAAGGACGGCTCACCCCGGTCGGCCCGGGAGCCGTCCGGAGCGATGACCCTGATCTTGCCGGGGACCTTGCGGACCGCCTCACTGAACGTGAGGACCACCTCGGACGGCCCGCTCGGCACGACCGAGGAGGCAGCCGGGCTACTGCTCTCTAGCACCGCGTGGGCGCTCGCGGAGGTGGCCGGCGCGATCAACAGAGCGCCGACGGTGACCAGCAGGCCAACGGCGACGGCCAGCCGGGCGAGCCAGCGGCGGGGGGCGACAGTCATGCCAGCCATGGTCGCCGACCGGTGTGGATCTCGGCGACCCGAGTCGGGCAGAAGGCTCAACTCCGCTCAGCCGCCAGTGCCGCGCGAGAGGGATCGCGTGTCATAAGGAGGTAGTCGGCCCCCGGTGGGGAAAAGTTCCCGACGTGGCGCAGACCATCCACGGGCCGAAGGACCCTAACGCTCAGCCGAGCGGCGCGTATCGTGGTTTGTCGTGATCCCCGTCCCGCGTGACACCGGTTCCGCCGGTCCGGCCGAGCCGGCCGACGACGTCGCCCGGGACCCGGCCACCGAGTGGGCGTTGACCGCGCGACACGGCGACCCGAGCGCGCAGGCGGCGTTCGTCCGGCTGACCCAGGCCGAGGTCTGGCGTTTCGCCGCCGCCCTGGTCGACCCGGACAGCGCCGACGACCTGACCCAGGAGACGTACCTGCGGGCGTTTCGGGCTCTGCCCGCGTTCGAGGGCCGCTCCAGCGCCCGCACCTGGCTGCTCGGCATCACACGTCGGGCCTGCGCCGACCACCTGCGCACGGTGATCCGTCGCCGCCGGCTCGACGAGCGCCTGACGGCGAACGCGTACACCGACCACCCGCACCCGGACCCGTCCGGGCAGCTCGGGGCCGCCGACCTGGTCCGCCGGCTCAGCGCCGAACGGCGCGCCGCGTTCGTTCTCACCCAACTGCTCGGCCTGTCGTACGCCGAGGCGGCAGCCGTCGAAGGGGTGCCGGTGGGCACCATCCGGTCCCGGGTGGCCCGGGCCCGCGACGAGCTGGTCGAGGCGGTCGGCGACGCCCTGGCCGGCTGATCCCGGAACTTCCGGCGGAGACGGAACGACAAATGAGCGTGACTGCACCTCCCGGCCGTTGGCCTGTGGTCCGACCCTGGCTCGGCACGGCGGCCCGGCTCGGCCTCGCCGCCGTCTGGCTCGTCGCCGGCGCGTCGAAGGTCGGTGACCTCGCCGCCTCCGGGCGGGCGGTCAACGCGTACCAGGTGATGCCGTACGACGTGGCGACCGTGATCGGCGCGGCCCTGCCCTTCGTCGAACTGGCGCTGGGCGTGCTGCTGCTGTTGGGGCTGGCCACCCGACTCGTCGCCGGGATGTCCGCCGCGCTGCTGGTGGTCTTCATCGTGGGGATCGCCTCGGCCTGGGCACGCGGGCTGGCCATCGACTGTGGTTGCTTCGGCAGCGGCGGGCAGTTGGCCGAGGGACAGGCCCCCAGTTATCTCCCGGAGATCCTCCGGGACCTGGGATTCTTGGTATTAGCCGGATTCCTGCTGATCTGGCCACGTACGCCGGTGTCGGTGGACGGGTGGTTGACCGGCGAGCCCGTTGGGGAGGACGAGGATGAGTAGTCGCAAGGGGCAGCGGGACGCCGCCCGGGTGGTCCGCGAGCAGCTCGCCCGCGAGCGGCGGCGCCGGCGCACGATCTGGGTCTCCGCCGCCGCGGTCGTCGTCCTGGTCATCGCCGGGGTCGCCGGATGGGCCATCTGGTCCAGCCAGCGTTCGGACACCTTCACCGCCCCGCCCGGCGCGAACGCCGACGGCACCGGCATCGTCACCGGCGGCGGACCGGTCACCGTCGACGTCTACGAGGACTTCCTCTGCCCGGCCTGCAACCAGTTCGAGCAGACCAGCGGGGCGACGCTCACGCAGTTGGCGGCCGAGAACAAGGCGAAGGTGGTCTACCACCCCGTGGCGTACCTCAACCGCTTCTCCACCACCGAATACTCGACCCGGTCCTCGGCCGCGTCCGGGTGCGCGGCGGCCGGCGGCAAGTTCCGGGAGTACGCGTCGGCGCTCTTCGAGAAGCAGCCGCCCGAGGGCAGCGCCGGTCTCGACAACGACCAACTGATCGACATCGGCGTCGGGGTCGGCCTCGACCGGGGCTCGTTCGCCGGCTGCGTCAAGGACGGCACGTACCGGACGTGGACCGAGCACGTCACCGACGAGGCCAGCCGGAGCAACGTCACCGGCACACCGACGATCCTGGTCAACGGCCAGCCGCTCGAAGACCGCAGCCCGCAGGGCCTCAGCGCCGCCGTGGCGGCGGCCGGCAAGTGATCCGTACCCTGCTGACCCGCGCCGGCCTGGTCGCCGCCGCAGCCGGCGCGGCCACACTGCTCACGGCGGCGCCCGCCGCCGCCCATGGCGCGGACGCCCCGGACGGCACCGACTACCGGACCGCGACCACCGGCGTCGCACCGGCTCGACCCGGTCTGGAGGTACGCGTCGTCGAGGCGGGCGCCCGACTGGAACTGACCAACCGCACCGGCCGCGCCGTCGAGGTGATCGGTTACTCCGGCGAGCCGTACCTGCGGGTCGGCCCGGACGGGGTCTTCGAGAACAGCCGCTCCCCCGCCACCTACCTGAACCGCACCCTCGCCGGGGACACCGCGCTGCCGGCCGAGGTCGACCCGGCCGCACCAGCGGCCTGGCGGCGGGTCGCCGACGGGCCCACCGTGCGCTGGCACGACCAGCGGGCGCTGTGGCAGGAATCGGGCCCCCCGGCGGCGGTACGCGCCGCACCCGACCGCGAGCACCGGGTGCGGGAATGGACGGTCCCGCTGCGCGACGGCGCGGACCCGGTGGTGATCGGCGGCACGCTCGACTGGGTACCGCCGCCGGACGCGTACACCTGGTGGACGGTGACCATCGTGGGACTCCTCGCGGTGGGGGCGCTCGGTCTGGTCGCCGCCGCCTCGGCGGCCGGCGGCCGGGCACTGTCCGCGCTGGGTGCGCTGCTGGTCGTCGGCGGCGCGGTCGCCGTGGTGTACCCGGTGGGACGGGAGTTGGACGCCGGCGCCCAGGGCGTCGGCGGGGTGCTGCTCGGGTTGCTGTCCGGGCAGGTCTGGTCGCTGCTCACCGGGCTCGGTGCGATCGCCGCCGGGTGGTACGCGCTGGCCCGCCGCCCGGCCGCCGACTTCGTGGTGGCGCTCGCCGGAGCCTGCCTGGCGCTCTTCGCGGGTGCCACGAACGCCGCAGTGTTCGCCCGGTCCATAGCGCCGGTGCCCTGGTCGCCCGCTGTCGCCCGCGTCATGGTGGCGTCGGCGTTGGTCGTCGGCGCCGGCGCGACGGCCGCCGGCGTCCTGCGCCTGCACGCCGCCTCGCGGGCCGCCACCCGACCGCCCCGAGCCGAGGTCGCCGAGCAGGGGACTACCGCCGCGGGCTGAAGCCGTAGGGCAGTTCGAGGCGGTGGCGGGCCAGCAGGGCCGAGTCGGTCAGCACGTCCAGCGTGGGAGCGTCGGCGACGATCCGACCGCCGTCGAGGATCACCGAACGTTCGCACAGCTCCGCCGCGTACGGCAGGTCGTGCGTGACCATCAGCAGGGTCACCGGCAGGTCACGCAGGATCTCGGCCAACTCACGACGGGCCGCCGGGTCCAGGTTCGACGACGGCTCGTCGAGCACCAGGATCTCCGGGTGCATCGCGAGCACGGTGGCCACCGCCACCCGGCGGCGTTGCCCGAACGACAGGTGCTGCGGCGACCGGTCCCGATGCTCACCCATCCCCACCGCGGCGAGCGCCTCGTCCACCCGGGCGGTCAACTCCGCCCCGCGCAGACCCAGGTTCGCCGGCCCGAACGCCACGTCCTCCGCCACCGTGGGCAGGAACAACTGGTCGTCCGGGTCCTGGAAGACGATGCCCACCCGGCGGCGCACCTCGGCCAGGGTGGCCCGATCCGGCGTGACCGTCAGCCCACCGACGCTCACGCTGCCCTCGGCCGGGGTGAGGATGCCGTTGAGGTGCAGCACCAGCGTGGTCTTGCCGGCACCGTTGGGGCCGAGCAGCGCCACCCGATCCCCGCGCGGCACGGTCAGGTCCACCCCGTGCAGGGCGACGTGCCCGTCCGGGTACGCGTACCGGACACCACGAACGTCCAGCGAGACAGCGGTCTGCACGACACCGATCATGACAGCACGACGGCGGTGGCGGCGATGGAGGCCGCCAGCACCGGCACGGTCGCCGCGACCAACCACTGACCGACGCTCGCCGCGCCCTCGCCCTGCCACACCACAGGCATCCGCCCGTTGTAGCCCCGGGACAGCATCGCCAGGTAGACCCGCTCGCCGCGCTCGAAGGCGCGCAGGAACAACGCCCCGATCCCGGCGGCGAAGCCACGCAACTGCCACACGAAGCGCGGGTCGTCACCCCGGGAGATCCGGGCCACCCGCATCCGCCGCGCCTCGCCGACCAGCACGTCCAGGTAGCGCAGCATGAACGTGGCGATCTGGGTGAGGACCTGCGGACAGTGCAGCCGGTCCAGCCCGACGATCAGATCCCGGGTGGTGGTGCTCGCGGCGAGCAGCAGCGAGGCGAGCACGCCCAGGGTGCCCTTGGCCAGGATGTTCCACGCGCCGTGCAACCCGTCCTCGGACAGCCGCAGACCCAGCACCTCGACCCGGTCACCGCTGCCGAGGAACGGCAGCGCCACGGCGAACAGCACGAACGGCAGCTCGATCAAC
The DNA here is from genome assembly GCF_029626145.1 of Micromonospora sp. WMMD961. Classification (NCBI taxonomy): domain Bacteria; kingdom Bacillati; phylum Actinomycetota; class Actinomycetes; order Micromonosporales; family Micromonosporaceae; genus Micromonospora; species Micromonospora sp. WMMD961. Next base: position 1,569,667 of record NZ_JARUBJ010000002.1, on the reverse strand, counting down.
GCCCGGCTGAGCAACCACCGCGGCCCGACCCGAGCCAGCGCCGCCACCGCCGCCACCAGCAGGGCGTACGCGCCGAACGCCCAGAACGCCTCGCGTGGGGTGGCCACCACGGCGATGGTGAAGACCACCATCGCCACGATCTTGACCTCGGGCGGGAGCCGGTGCACGGGCGAGCTGGACTCGCGGTACAGCACATGCCCGTGACCGGCACCCATCTCCGCGTACTCCTGTTCAGCTGGCCGCGTCGGCGCGGCGGCGGGTGTCGTCGTCGGAGGCCGCGGTCTCGCCCTCGGCGGCCGTCGTCTCGTCACCGTCGGTCGGCGTGCCGCCCCGACGGCGCAGCAGCCAGAAGCCGCCCGCGCCGATCGCGAAGGTGACCAGCACTCCGAGCACGCCGGAGAGACCGGTGGAGACGAAGCTGTTCTCGATGCCCCGCACGCCGTAGTCGGCGAGGGGGCTGTCCCCCAGCTCGTGGTCCTTCGCCTGCTGGGCCGGGCAGCTCCCGCCGACGATGGTGTCGTCGGCGTCGACAGTGCAGCCCTTGAGCAGCGAGGAGTCCAACCCGTCCGGGTGCGACGAGGCGTAGTTGCTCACCACTCCGGCGAGCAGCAGGGCGACCAGCAGGCCGCCGGCCAGGAAGGCCCAGGAGCGGTTCTTCATCGCACACCTCCGGAGACCGGGACAGCGGGGGCGGTGGGGGTAGGCAGGGAGCGCAGCGCGTACACCAGGTCGGGTCGCACCTTCGCGACGGTGAGCACGGTCGTCGCGGTGATCAGGCCCTCGCCGATGCCGATGAGCAGGTGGGTTCCGGCCATCGTGCCGGCCAGGCCGGCCAGGTTGCCACCCAGGTCGGTGGTGCCGCCCAACCAGTACTCCACCACGAAGCCCTGGGAGGCGACCACCACGCTGAGCATCGCGGCGACGAACGCGGTCACCGCCAGACCGGCGCGGGTGCGGGGCAGCACCCGCAGGAGCAGGGCGATCAGCAGGTACGCCGCGGCGGTGCCGAGCAGCGCCATGTTGGTGATGTTCAGGCCGAGCATCGCCACGCCGCCGTCGCCGAAGACCAGCGCCTGCACGACCAGCACCACTGACACGCAGAGCGCGCCGACCCACGGGCCGACCAGCATGGCGGCGAGCGCGCCACCGAGCAGGTGGCCACTCACGCCGGCCGTGAAGATCGGGAAGTTGAGCATCTGGACGGCGAAGATGAACGCCGCCACCAGGCCGGCCATCGGGGCCAGCCGGTCGTCCAGGTCGCGCCTGCCGCGCAGGACGCAGGCGGTGAGCCCGGCCAGCGCGAGCGCAGCGAAGACCGCTGCGACGGGACCGTCGATGATCCCGTTCGAGATGTGCATCGCCAGTGTCTCCACGCGACCTCCCCACACGTCAGCGGCCCCGACCGGGCCGGCGTGGGTCAGCCTATTTCCCAGGCCTCGTTGTTGCCATAGTCTGGCAACAACGCGAGGTGATGATCACCTTTACGGCAGGTGACGGGCGCCCAGCTCCGGCGCGCCGACGATGACAACACGTCTCACCTCGGCGGTAGGGTCGGGCCATGACCGCGCCCGACCGCCTCTCCCCCGGTGACCCCGCACCCGAGTTCACCCTCGCCACCGACACCGGCGACCAGCTCTCCCTCGCCGACCTGCGCGGCCGCAAGGTCGTCCTGTACGCCTACCCGGCCGCGATGACCCCCGGCTGCACCAAGCAGGCCTGCGACTTCCGCGACTCCCTCGCCTCACTCCAGGCCGCCGGCTACGAGGTCGTCGGCATCTCCCCGGACAAACCGGAGAAGCTGGCGAAGTTCCGCGAGCGCGACGCGATCACCTTCCCGCTCGTGTCGGACCAGGACAAGGCGGTGCTGACCGCCTACGGCGCGTACGGCGAGAAGCAGTCGTACGGCAAGACCGTCACCGGCGTGATCCGCTCGACCTTCGTGATCGACGCCGACGGCAAGATCGAACGCGCGCTCTACAACGTCAAGGCCACCGGTCACGTCGCCAAGCTCCGCCGCGAGCTCGGGCTGGACTGAGCTGTCACACCGGGCCGTTACGTTCGGTGAATGGCCCGATACAAATACACGCCCGAGGCGCTCGCCACCGCTGCCGCCGCCGCGCGCAACATCACCGAGGTGATGCGCCTGCTCGGCGTACGCGTCAGCGGTGGCTCGCACGCGCACATCAGCCGGCAGCTCAAGAGGTTCGGCATCGACACCTCGCACTTCACAAGGCAGGCGCACAACAAGGGCCGCCGGGGCGAACGGCGCACCACATCAACACAACTTCTGATCGTGCTGCCCGAAGGGTCCCGCCGGACGCCCGGCGCGCGGTTGAAGTGGGCGCTGGGCACACTGGGCGTGCCGGAGGAGTGCGAAGGCTGCGGGACTGGGCCAACGTGGCGAGGCTTTCCACTCATCCTGCACGTCGACCACATCAACGGGGACTTCCTCGACAACCGACCACCGAACCTTCGGCTCCTCTGCCCGAACTGTCACAGCCAGACCACGACCTACGCTGGCCGGAACCGGACGTCTGATCTCGCCATCCTCGCGGAGCCCTCCGGTAGGGAAGAACACTCGCACAGGACGACGACCGACTCTGGACGCCGACCGGCCACCCGGGAGGAGATCGTCGGCCTGTTCGGTCGGGTCGACGCGCAGCAGATGACGGCCGTGGAGGCGGCACGGCAGTTGGGTTGGGCCCCGGCGTATCTGTACAAGGTTCGGCGGAGACTCGAGCAGGACGGCCTGTTGAGGGCACGTCCGGACCGCAGTTGGCGTTCGAGGGCTCATCGTGATGCGGTGATAGCACAGGCGCTGGCACATCCGGATGTCGGACCGAAGCGACTGTCCGACATCCTCCGTGACCTGCCCGGCGGTGCATGCCGAGTGAGTCACAACACGATCTCGGCCATCCTCAAGGAGGCCGGGCTCAACACCGTCGCAGCCAGACGCTCTAGACTCAGCGAATTGGCGGGAGTGGCGTAACGGCAGCCGCGATAGGTTTAGGTCCTATTGTCCGAAAGGGCGTAGGGGTTCGAGTCCCCTCTCCCGCACAACTCAACGAGCACCACTTGCCAGACGACAGCTGTCGGGCGCGTCACTGTCGTGGGTCGCGGGCCTGGTCGTCGGGTCAGGATGGCGGGCGTGAGTCTGCGCTTCGTCCTCGACCCCGACCTGACCCCGCGGCTGCGCGCCGAGATCGTCGACCTCTGGACAGACGTCAGCAACGCCGGTGGCGCGGTCGGCTTCGTGCCACCGGTCACGGCGGCCGACGTCCACGTGCTCGCCGACCCGACCTTCGCCGGGATCGCCGACGGCCCGGACCGGCTGCTGGTGGCCTACTCGGGCGACCGACTCGTGGCGATGCTGGTCTTCGGTGACAACCGCTTCCCGCTGAAGGCGCACTGGTGTGTGTTGAAGCGGGTGATGGTCCACCCGGACACCCAGGGCACCGGCTACGGCTCGGCGCTGATGATGGAGGCGGCCCGGTTGGGCCGGCAGTTCGGCCACGAGGCGTTGCACGTCACGGTGCGCGACGGGCTGGGGTTGGACAAGTTCTACGACCGCCTCGGTTACCGGGAGATCGGCCGCCTGCCAGGCGCGTTGCGGGTGGCGCCCGACGACGACCGGGACGAGATCCTGATGTGGCTGGACCTGAGGCCGCAACGGCGGTAACGCGCAGGGCACCGGCGGTTGCAAGGCCCGGGCCGAGAGTGGTTGTCGAGCCAGGAGGCGGCGCCGCAGAGCGTCAAGGCACCGACCAAGCCGAGTGCTCGTCGCCAAGATCCGCGCAACATCAGGGATGTTGGTGTCATGCGCGGGTTGGAGGCAGCAACATCCGGGAAGTTGCGCGGATCTTGGGCGTGGGGCGTGGGGCGTGCGGCGCGGGGCGTGCGGCGTGGACGATCCGTCGACTGAGCGGTCAGCCCGTGCACCAGCGGGCGTTCGCCGCGGCCGACTGGGCGCTCGCTGTGCCGCTGGCCGGGGCGCTCGCCTTCGCCACCTCGACCGGCTGGCGGGCCGGGGTCGGCGTGACGGCGGGCCGGTTTCCGGGTGGGCGGGCCGACGCGGACGCGCGCGGGGTGGCCGCCACGGCGCCGCGCCCGTACATCCGGACCGTGCTGTTCTGCACCTGACCTGGTGTCATCCGAATGCCGGACACGGTGACCCGGTTTCCGTACACGTCGCTGACCCGGATGCTGAACGGACCGGGCCCGGCGCCGGAGGTGATCAGCCAGTAGTTGTAGTCCTGCCGGGCGGCCGACTTCCACGCGCCACTGTCACCCTGCCGGACCTCGACGGACCGCAGCGGGTTGCCGTGGTTGCCCACGCGGACGGCGAACCACCACTGCGACGAGCCCTCCTTCATCCGGAAGGTGAGCGGTCCGGGCAGTGGTGGGTTGACCACGGCGCGGTAGGTGACCGGGACGAGTCCCTGGACCGGGTCGGCGATCCGGGCGAACGCCTCGCGGGACAGGTCGAGGTGCCCGGGCGCGCACTCCGGGCACTGATCCATGATCAGCACGCGGACGGTGCCCTTCGGGCCGGTCACGTCGAGGAATCCACCGCAGGCTGCGCCCGCGGAGTATTCGGTCGGGCCGAGGGCGACGTACAGCCGGTTGGCCGGGGCCGCCGGGTTCGAGCAGTTGCCGCCGGCGCCCTTCGAGTCGTAGAAGGTCGCCTTGCCGTTGTGCGTGGCGTTGCCGGTGGGTGGTGCGGCGGCGAGCGCCCGGCCGGCGGCGCAGGCCGGGGCGGAACCGGACCGCAGGGTCAGGGTGAGCCCGAGCGCCGCCGCGACGACTGTGACGCCGGTGGCGACCAGCCACGGCATCGAGCGGGACGGCGACGCGGGCTGCTCCTGGGGAGCGTGGTCCAGGTCGATGTCGATGTCGACCGCGCTGACGTCCGTCACGACGGCGATGTTGCCGGACCTGGGCGCGCACGGACAAGCCGGCTAAGCCAAAGCTAAGACAGCATCGACGGACGGTGATCGGAGCGTTTCGATCGCGGTTTTCGCGTGCCCGGGTCACTGTGCGATGACGACGGCGTCTCCCACTGTCAGCTGTCCACTGTCGACCGGCACCAGGTTCAATCCGAAGAGGAGCTTCTGTTTGACGTTGCGGTGTCGCCCGAGTGTGCGCAGCGGCTCCTTGGTGCGTACCCCGGTTTCCTGGTCGGTGGTGGTCACCACGCACCTGTCGCACGGCCCGGCGGCGCGGAAGCGCAGGTCGCCGATGCGCAGCGACCGGCCTACCCAGTCGTCCTCGGCCCAGGCCGATGCCCCGTCGACCACCAGGTTGGGCCGGAACCGGGTCATCGGCACGGGTTCCTCCGCGGCCTCGGCCAGCCAGTCGTTCAGGGCGTCGAGGGAGGCGGTGTTCGCCAGCAGCAGTGGATAGGCGTCGGCGAAGCTGACCTGGTCACCGGTGTCGTGTTCGCGGGAGCCGGCGGCCAGGTGGCGGGTCGGTCGGGCCAGCCAGACCAGCCGCACCGGTCGGCCGAGCAGCGCGCCGAGCCAGTCGTCGGCCGCCGGGCCGGCCGCCAGTGCCGGGACCGGGAACGTGCGACTGCGGAAGGTCCGCACCGGAACCGGTTCGCCGCCGCTCGGCTCGGGCACGTCGAGGTCGGGCTGCCCGTCGGCGCGCAGCGTCAGACCACCGTCATGCACTGTGGCGCGCAGGCCGACCAGCCGGGTGGTGTCCCGTTGGGTGACGCCGACGCCGTCGGCGTCCACGACCATCCACCGCCGGTCGCCGGCCAGGCCCCACGGCTGCACGAACGCGCCGTCGTGGTCGAGCCGGTGACAACCCTTGACGGGGTACGTGTGGATCGAGGTCAGCCGCACCCGGTCACCATGCCACGCCGATCCCGTCGCCCGGGTACCAGTGGTTGGCGGGGCTCTCCCGGTAGGCGAGGAACCTCCGGCCGGTGCGCTCGGCGTGTTCGGCGAGCACGTTGGTGCTGGTGACGTTGTCGGTGAGTAGGAGCGCGCCGGGGGCGAGCTTCGGCTCCACGGCGTCGAACTCGCGCTTCTCGTGGGCGCGGCTGTGGTCGCTGTCGTGCAGGAACAGGTCGACCGGGCGGTCCAGTGCGCCGATCGAGGCGATCGAGTCACCGATCACCAGGTCGACGACCTCCGACCAGGGCTCGCTGGCGGCGAGGTAGCCGGCCTCGGGGTTGATGTCCAGCGAGGTGACCCGACCCGGGTGCCCCTCCTGGGCGTTGCGCAGCAGGGCGGAGGCCAGGACGCAGGTGCCCAGCCCTTTGTCGACACCGGTTTCCACGATGTGCGCGGGGCGGGTGGCCCGGACCATCGCGTACCAGCCGACGCGTCGGGCGTAGTGGACCTTCCTGTCGGCGAGTCCACGGCGGGCCGCGCCGGCGGTGGCCCGTTCGATGTGGTCGCGCAGCGCCTGGTCGGACTCGATCTCGTCGAGCCAGCCCCGGACCTGCTGGACCGGCCGGTCGCAGACCACGCTGACGAACCAGGCCAGGTGGTTACGGCTGAGTTTGGTCAGCTCGTACGTGTAGTTGTGATGCTCCCGGGAGGTGACCAGCCACCGGGCCGAGATGCGCAGCACCTTGGCGTCGTGGCGGGCGACCCGGGCGAGCCGCTTGGGAAACGCGGCGACGGGTGCGAGGGGGGTACGGGCGATGGCTCGGCGCAACTGCGTAGCGTCCACCGCTGCTTCATACCAGGTTCGGGCGAACGTCTGGGCGGAAAGTTTTTTTGGTCAGGATGTGAAACCGTACGGCCCAGACGGGGGCACGTGAGCGTAACCCGCAATCAGTAGCATCGCGGCATGCAGTATCGCCAGGAGTACGCGGAACCCGAAACCCAGTTCATTGCACCGCAGCAATCATCGGAGCCGACTGAGCCGACGCGTCCGCGGCGTCGGCGGTGGCGGAAGATCGCGCTGATCACCTTCGTGGTCGTCGCGTTGCTCGCTGGTGGCGGCATGGTCGCCGGAGGCCTCTACTTCCGTTCGATCAATTCAGGCATCGAACGGGTCGACGCTTTCGCGGACGTACCGGAGGAGTCCCGACCCCAGGTCGTCGCGAAGGGCGCCCTGAACATCATGATCCTCGGCAGCGACTCCCGCGATCCGGAGAACAGCTCCGGCTCCCGGACCGACACCATCATCCTGGCCCACCTTCCGAAGGACCGGCAGAGCGCGCAGCTCATCTCGATCCCTCGGGACAGCTGGGTCAGCGTGCCGGAGTCGCCGCAGGGCCGGGGCGGTCGGGACGCGAAGATCAACGCAGCGTTCGCGTGGGGTGGCGTTCCGCTCATGGTGCAGACCGTGGAGAAGTTCACCGGCGTCCGCGTCGACAACGTGGCGATGGTGGACTTCGCCGGCTTCAAGGAGATCGTGGACGCCCTCGGCGGCATCGACATCACCGTGGAGAAGGGTTTCACGTCGAAGCACTCGTTGAACCCGGACGGCCGGCGGGAGTTCGTCGCGGGCAGGCAGACCATGGACGGTGGCGCGGCACTGGACTACGCCCGTGAACGGTACGCGTTCGCCGAGGGCGACTTCACCCGGATCAAGCACCAGCAGCAGGTCATCAAGGCGATCCTGGACAAGGCCGCCTCCGGTGGCACGCTGGGCAGCCCGACCAAGTTGAACTCGTTCGTCCGGGCCACCGCCGACGCCGTCGCGGTCGACGAGTCGATGTCCCTGGTGGACCTGGCAACGCAGCTGCGACACCTGCGCAGCGGGCAGCTCGCCTTCTACACCTGCCCCACGAAGGGCACCGGCCAAATGGGCAACGAGAGCGTCGTCCTCGTCGACAAGCCGAAAGCGGAGCGTGTCTTCGATGCAATTCGCCGTGACGCGGTAGAGGACATCGCAGCCGCGACAAAGTAGCCAGCGAAAATCGGCCCTTCGTCTATACCAGCGGCCCTGACCTGGCCGTATCCTTCCTTCGCCCTTCGGCTCGATGTGCGAATTCCGAAGGACTAACGGGGGAAAGGTTGACCATGTCGGGTCATTCAACGGCAAGCCGATCAGACGTACCACAGCAATGGTCCGGCGAGCAGGCCGGCCCGGCCCAGCGCCCGGCCGCGCCGGCGCCGAGGACCGCGCCGGCACCTCTGCCGGGCCTGGAAACCACGGCGGTCCTGCCGTACGCCGGGTCCCGCACGTCGTCTCGGACGCGCTTGCTGCGGGCCTGGATGATGACGGTTCCGATCGACGTCGCGGCGCTGCTCTTCCCACTGGCGATCTCGCAGAACTACTGGCGCGGCACGCTCGTCAACGCCGGGCTCACCATGGCCATCTTCGCGGCCGGCGGGCTCTACCAGGCCCGCCGGCACGTGAGCATCCTGGACGAGCTGCCGAGCATCGTCGGGCGTCTGCTGGCGTCCGCCGCGGTGGTCGCCATCATCGCCGCGGAACGCCACTCCTCGGTCGAGTACGTCGGCGGTTTCATGCGCGGCGTCGCCATCTCCGCGTGTCTGGTGATCGTCGGTCGGGCGCTCAGCCGGGCACTCACCATCCTGGTGCGCAAGCGGCGTTGGGTGGAGCACAACGCCATCATCATCGGCAGCGGCCCGATCGCCCTGGAACTGGCCCGGTTGCTGCGCCGCTACCCGCAGTACGGGCTGCGCTTCGTCGGCTGCGTCGACGTGACCGCGCAGCAGGACCCGGCGTCGCTTCCTCTCCTCGGCAGCCTCAACGACCTGGAGAAGCTCGTCCGGGTGCTGAAGTGTGAGGTCCTGGTCATCGCCGACCCCGACTGCCCGGAGTCGGAACTGATGGACACTCTCCTGCTGCCCCAGAGCTCACGCTGCGACCTGTGGGAAGTACCGCGACTGTGGGGGTCCCGCTCGCAGGGCGGATACCCCGACCACATCGGTGCGATCCCGATCGTGAAGGTCGGTGACATCTCGCTCTCCGGTCCGCGATGGGCGATCAAGCGGGCTTCCGACGTGGTGGTCGCCGGCCTCGCCCTGCTCCTGCTCAGCCCGGTGCTGCTGCTGTGCGCACTCGCGACCTTCATCGACGGCGGCCGGGGCATCTTCTTCTACCAGGAGCGGATCGGCCGGTTCGGAAAGCCGTTCAACGTGGTCAAGTTCCGCTCGATGCGCCCGGTCGACGAGACCGAGTCGCAGACGAACTGGTCGATCGCGAACGACCGGCGGGTCGGCCCGATCGGCAGGTTCATGCGCCGCACCTCACTGGACGAGCTTCCCCAGCTGTGGAACATCCTGCGCGGCGACATGAGTGTGGTCGGGCCGCGCCCGGAGCGGCCGTACTTCGTGGAGAAGTTCTCGGCGGAGTACCCGAACTACGCGATGCGGCACCGGGTTCCGGTCGGCCTCACCGGGCTCGCGCAGGTCAGCGGCCTGCGCGGCGACACCCCGATTTCCGACCGGGCGCGGTTCGACAACTACTACATCGAGAACTGGTCGCTCTGGCTGGACATCAAGGTCGTGCTGCGTACCATCGCGGAGGTCTTCCGCGGCGGCGGCCGCTGACCGGTGTCGCCGCACCGACAGCTGGGACCCGCGTCAAAGGCCCCGAGTGGATTCGACTCCACCGAGGACTTCGACACGGGTCCCAGCTTCGCTTGGTCGGGGTTCGGCGGCGGTCGCCCGCCGGCCGTCAGGACACCGGGCCCTGGTGGCTGCCGGCCGTGGTCGTCCTCTTCATGACCTCGTCGATCGCTGCGGACCAGTGCTCGGCGAAGCGATCGAGGCTGTTCTCCGCCCGCACGAACGCGGTGGCATCCGCGACCGCCTGTCCCCTGGACGGGAGTAGCGTCAGCGCCCGGGTGAACTCGTCCAGGTCGCCGGCTGCCGCCGTCAGATCGCGGTAGCCCGGCACCTGCTCGATGAGAGTGCGGACGTAACCCACCCGTGTGGTCAGGACTGCAGTCCCGGTGGCCATCGCCTCCAGAATGGCGAGGGAACACGCCTCGTAGTCGCTCGGCGCGAGCACACAGTCGACAGCCTGGATCCAGGTGCGCAGCTCCGACGGGGACAGCACCCCCAGGCTGGTCGCGCCGTCGACGGTGCCCGCACCGGCGGTCATCAGCCGGTAGCCGGCCCGGGACGCGGCAGCGACCGCGATGTCGGGCCGCTTACGTGCCTCGGCACGACCGATGAACAGGGCCAGCCTCTCGTCCGGTGAAACCCCCAGTTGGCTGCGGGCAGCGTCGCGGTCACCGACCACGAACGTGGTGGTGTCGATCCCGTTCGGAATCACCCGGTGGACCCGGAGGCGGTACCACTGCTCCACCTCTTCGGCGGTCGGCTGCGACACGGCCACCCGGTACGCGTTGGCGCCCGCCCAGATCTCCTTCGCCGCACCTTTGAGCAGGAACTGGGTCCGCCACTGCAGCGAGTACGCGTTGGTTCGGGTTCCCAGACGGACGTGGTCCACCCAGCACCCGTGGTAGACGTGGATCCGGGGAGCTGACGACCGGCGGCTGACCATGCCATTCGTGATCACCAGGTCGTGGGCGACAGAGTCCAGCTCGTTGGCGCCGACGACGTCGGCCGCACCTCCGAGCCGCCCGATCACGTCTCTGAGAGTGTGGCAGAAGCGCTCGACGCCGCCCGAGTTGCTGGTCGGGTCAGGGCTGACGACCGCGACTCTCATCATCGTGCCCACCGGGTGAGGCGCCGGCCGGCGGCACGGGCCAGGGGTTTGGTCCGTCGGCTGATCAACGACATCTGCTCATGCCCCGAGCCACGAATCAGACCCTGCTCACGGAGCCATGCCCCGTGCTTACGGAGGAAGTACCAGTTGTTGCGGACCACGAAGTACTCGTAGCGGGCCTTGGACGCGCGGTCGATGCCGCCACCGGCGCGGGAGCGCATGTAGGTGTAGCCGCGGTCAGTCACCACCACCCGGTGCCCCGCCCGCGCCGCCGCCACAAAGAGGTCCGTCTCCTCGCGGTAGTAGTTGCCGGAGTAGAACTCGTCGTACATCGCCGCGGCGAAGACCGAGCGCCGGTAGAGGGCGTTGGCATGCATCCAGACGCAGTCGGTCCAGGCCGACGTTGGGAAGATGCCGGGCTGTTCGAGCTTGGGGCCGCCGGGCATCCTCGGAGCTCGCGCGATGCGGTCCTCAATGTCCTCACCCTCGCCAATGTTGAACCAGGGCACGCCGACCACGTCGGCACCCGCCTCGTTGGCGACCTGAACGAGCTCGGCGATGAGGTTGGTGCTGGGCACGTCGTCGTCGTCGATCACGAACACCCACTCCGACGTGGCGGCGCGGATCCCGATGTTCTTGGCCTTGGGCGGGCCGACGTTGCGCTCGTTGACGATGACACGGAGCCGGGCGTCCTGATCGGCGAGGCTCTGCAACCGGGCCGCTGTGTCGTCCGCGCTCCCGTCGACGACGAAGACAACCTCTCGAACGACGGGTTGCGACAGCGCCCACTGGGCCCGCGCGTAGGCAAGCTGGCTCCTGTTCCGGGTAGGTACGACCACAGACACCGCGGCCGTTGCCTCCGCGCCCACCTGGTGCCCACTCTGCGGTACGCCTTGCACTATGACCTCCACACGCCGCTCGACCAGAATCTGTTGTGTGCTGGACCTGCTTCGGGCCGCTACGTCACGAACGTGGCGGTCCGGAGACCGGACCGGCCGTGCGGGTCGTGAACCGCCGTCGCTGGCCGGTCACTCTCCTCCGCCCGAAGTGGAGCGGGCGTCGTCTCCACGTGACGTGCCGACGGCCTGGCCGACGATCCCGGCAGCGAGACCCATCAGCACGGGCCACCGGTTCGTCTCGGACAGGAACGGCGCGGTCATGAAGCACAGCGGTGCGATCAGGCAGAACACCGCCGCGCCCCGGACGACGACGTCGCTGCGCGGATCACGCAGACGCGCCATGGCCGCGAGACCGGCGACCGCCAGGAAGACGAAGACGAGCACCGGAGCGGCTGGGCCGTAACGCAGCCAGTTCTGCAGCAACTCGTTGTGCACGTACACCCGGGTGGAGGCGCTGGCGGTGAGACCAGGGAGCTGCGGGGACTGCGGCCCCACCCCGGTCCACATGTTCGCCCGGACGTGATCCCACCCGACCTGCAGATCGCTGATGTGTCCGTCCGTCGATGCCGCCTGTAGCTCGGCGCTGTCCGGTCTGGCGGGGGGCTTCGGGGACGGGCGGGGCGCGGCGGTCGACGGTTTCGGTGGCACGGGCTGCGCGGGTGTCGGCGCGGATTTCGTCGGACTCGGCCTGCCGACCGCCGCCGGGCTGCTTGGTGTGGCCGGGCTGCTCGGCCTGGCCGGGCTGCTCGGCCTGGCCGGGCTGCTGGGCGTGCTGCCCGCCACCCAGGCACCGCCGGTGGCGACGTCATCGGCGCTGCTCGTTCCGAAGCTGCCCACACTGCGCAGGCCGACGTCCGCGGCGAGGCCCGGCGCGGCGAGCACCACCACCGCGACGACGAGCCCGGCGAAGGTCAACTGCTTCAGTATGGGCTTCCACCGTGCCCACCTCAGCACGAGGACGACGACGCCGACAGCGACGGCCGCGAGCCACACGCTGCGCCGAAAGCTGAACAGAAGGAGCAGCGGCCCGGCGACGGCCGCCACCATGTGCCGCCAGTCCCAGCGCCACCCACGGTCGCCGAGCGTTCCGAGGAACGCGGCGACCGCGATCGCCGGCAGTGCCGAATCGTAGTAGACGAAGTAGTCGCTGAGCCTATCGTCGGCGACGTAGCCCAGTCGGATGGCGACGGCGGCGCCGATCAACAGGGCAGTCAGGGCGGCGCCGACCAGCACCGCGAAGCGCCGCAGGTCGTCACCCAACACCCGCAGGCTCAGGCCGAGGACGAGACCCAGGACGAGCAGGACGAAGGGCCGGGCGTTCTGGTTGACGGCCGAGAAGACCGACTGACCGTGGATCAGTCCGCTGACCGCGGCCAGGGCCACGAGGGCGACTGCCAGGCCGAGCAGCACTCCTCCGGTCGAACGGAGGCGGACGTTCCTCGGCGGCCACCACTGGGCGGCGGCCGCGAGCACCGCCGTCAGCGCGAGCGGCAGGACGACGGGAATCTTTCCCGACCCGAGAAACAATTGGTAGCCGAACGTCGTCAGCATCCCGAATCGTCCGTTGGGCGCGACCTCCTGAGCGAGCACCACCACGAGGACGACGCCCACCAGCGGGAGGCGGAGAACAAGCAACGGAAGCGTCGCCGCGAAGAAGACCCCGATCGCCGACGGCACAGTCCAGAGAATGTATGCGGCAGACATGGCCGCAGCGACGAAAGAGGCCCAACCGAGTGGCCGACGGACGGTGACGTTCAGTGGACCGACGGCCCGCAGCAGCCAACCGGAGACGCTCGATCGATCGGCGACACCCTCGGGCCCGGCCGTGATGTCGAGTCGGTCGACGGGCTGGCGGGGCGAACTGATATCGGCGGCTCCGATGCCCGGTTCAGCCGCCGTCCCTCTGGAACCCATCGCCGCCTTCGCCATGAAAACCGTTGAGTACAACGCCGAACCGGTTGCCGTGGCAGTCACCGGACGGCCCAGCGTGGCAATCCTGAGATCGCAGCGGTTGCGCGCATTGTCATAGTTGAAACGACGGCCTCCGGCCGTCGCGGCAAACAGTATCAGGCAACCCGCCTGCCGACGCCAGGGGAAGTTTCTCCCGAGGCACCGCCGGCCGACTGTTTTCAGTAGTATGCCGACGGCTGTGCGTACCCGTCTCTTACCGCGTGCACCGCCCGGCGTCCTGACGAGTTCGCCGATCACCCACGGAGCCGGACATGATCACCCGTCGCAGCCTCATTGCCGTCGCCGGCTGCCTGGCCTTGGCCAGTGACGCGCCGCGGCCGAGACGCGCTGTGCTACCCACGCCGTCCGGGGGCGACGACACCGCGGCGCTCAACGCCGCACTCCGTGTCGGCGCCGGTGGTCTCATCCATGCCCCCAAAGGTGCCAACTACCGGGTCAGTGGCCCGCTCGTGTTGCACAGCGGCACCACCCTCGTGATGTCCGACAGCACCGTCACCCTGGTGCCGGGCAGCGGCTGCAACCTGCTCACCAACATGGCGGTCGCGGGCGGTGGCCGGGACCACGACATCCGAGTGACGGGTGGCACCTGGATTCGCGCCGACCTGGCCAGTGGCATCGGCCCGGATCTGCACACGCTGCGGTTCCGGCGGGTCGACAAGCTGGTGATCGAAGGGCTGGCGGTCAAGACCTCCGGTGACAAGTACGCGATCTCCCTCGGCGACGTCGCCGACGCCACCGTCGCGAGGATCACCTTCGACGTGCGGTCCGACGGCGTGCACATCCAGGGGCCCGCCGCACGGACCAGGATCAGCACGCTGCGGGGGACCACCGGCGACGACACGGTCGCCATCACACCCCGCGACTGGCAGGCGTACGACGACGTGTCGGGGCCGGTCGTGGACACCCACATCGAGGACATCGACGTGACCTCGGCCGCGGCGTTGGTCAAGGTTCTCGGCGGATCGCCGGAGACCGTCGCGTTGCGTACCACCGTCCGTGGTGTCGCCGGCCGTGCCCGCAACAACGTCATCTGGATCGGCGACGACACGGCCGAGTGGCGCACCACCGGCGGCCAGATCGACGAGCTGACCGTGGAGCGCGTCACCGCCGCCACGGTGCCCGGCCGGCATGTCGTGTACCTCAACGGCTCGAACATCGGCCGCGTCCAGGTCCGGGAGCTGACCTTCGCCGACCCCGGAGCGGACGGCGCGCTGCTGCGGGTCGCATCGCAGACCACCGCGACCGTCACGGAGCTTGCCGTCGACGGCGTCGAGGTGGCACAACTCGGCACCGGGCCCGTCGTCGGTGTCGACCGCACCGCACGGATCCAACGGCTGCGGGTGAACCGCCTGACGGTCACGGCGGCTGCCGCCGGCGCGCCCATGGTGCGGATCGCCGGAACTGTGGACGACCTCGCCATGCGGGCGGTCACCGCCGCTGCTCCCGGCGACAGCTACCTCCTGGAGTTGCCGACCTGGGCCAAGAATGCCGCCGTCCGTCAGGCGAGTGTCTCGGAATCGGGCATCGCCGGCCGCGGTGGTGGCCTCGTCGCCGCCACCGCGGCGACTCACACCCTGCCGCAACTGGCCCTGACCAACGTACGGACAACCGGGAAGGCCTGGCTCGTCAATCTGAACACCCACACCGACCTACGGTTGTCGGAGGTCACCATCGAAGACACGGCCGGTGGGGTGTTGAAGGTACACAGCTCGGGCGCGGCGGTCGTCCGGGGCGACACGCTGCGGACCGCCCACGGCTCACCAGGAGTGGCCATTTCCTCCGGCGGTTCGGTGACCTCGTACGCGCAGGATCTGGCCGTCGATGTCAGCCGGCTCGTACGCGCGGAGGGCAGCACCGCCACGAACACCAACGGCCAACTGTCCTGTGGGACAGGGCCGGTGGTGTGCTCCCGACTGACCTGGCAGAACATTCGGACCGGCGCCACCTACTGAGCAGGTGACGCCGGCCGCACGTCAGAGGGCATTACGCGACAACACACGCTTGAGATCGGCGGGGGTGAGTACCCGTGCCACCAGCACCGCTCCGCCGAACACGGCACCGGCCAGCACCGCCTCGACCGGCCAGGGCAGTTGGACCAGCCACAGCGCGAGGATCGTGACCGCACCGACGACGAAGACACTCGCCATCTCGCGCACCGGCAGCCGGGACGCCATCGCCCGAGCGGCGAGAAGGCAGGTGGCGACTCCGATGGTCAGCTCCGTGCCGGCGGCGACCGCTGCCGCGCCGGTGGCTCCCCAGCGGGCGGAGGCCCAGAACATGGCGGCGATGTTGACGACCGCCACCGAAACGGTCAACACCGCGATCGGCTTCACGAGGCCCAGCGCGGAGCAGATCGTCGTGCCGACATAGCCCAGGGTGACGCCGATGAAGGCCACGGAGAGCAGGACCAGCGGCGCGACCGCCGGACCGAACTCGTCGCCGTACAGGTAGGCGACGAGAGCGGGGGCGAGCGCGATCAGCATGACCGCGGTACCGACGCCGATCACGGCCCCGGTGCGGGTCGCCAAGCTGAAGACCAGCGTCCGGCGGTGCGGGTCCATCGACATGCTGTTGGCCACGATGGGCAGCAGCGGCGCCACCAGCATGGCAGGGCCGAGCTGCGCGACGTCCAGGAACTTGTACGCCGCCGAGTAGTAGCCGACCTCAGCGGCTCCCTGCAGGTGAAACAGGATCACCGACCCGAGGCGGTAGTAGGCCATGACGGCCAGCGCGCTGATCGCCAGCGGCCAACTCAGCGCGAAGATCCGACCCGCTTCCGCCCACGAGGGCCGGCCGAGTGGTACGAGCCGCCGATTGATCGCCACGCCGACGCCCGTCTGCAACACGACGACGGCGACGAAGAACCAGGCGAGCATGACGACGTCGCCGCCGGTACCCGCGATGACGACCACGGCGACCAGCCAGAGGACCCCCTGCACGAGCGCGAGGATGGCCGAGACCTCGGGCCGGAAACGCGCCATCGCGCCGGCCGTGAGGATGGACGCCGCGGACAGCGGCGTCGCGATGGCGACGACGCTGACGACGCCGCTCGACTCGCCGAACAGCCCCTGTGCGGCGCAGACCAGCAGGGCCACCGTCGCGGCGAGCGCCACCGACGTGCGGATGACCAGACCGGTACTCAGGATGCGCCCGGCCGCCGCCTTCTCCCGGGCGATCCGGGAGCTCACGGTGATCGTGGTGCCCATGTCGGCGACCTGTGCCGCCGCCGTGCCGAGGGTGAGCGCCAGGGCGAACACCCCGTAGCCCTCCGGGTTGAGGTAGCGCGCCAGCACGGAGGTGGTCGCCATGCCCACCACCATGCCCAGCAGCCGGAGGCCGAGGGAGATCGCCGTGGCCGTGCTCAGGCCCCGCGCCGAGCGGGTACCGCCGGTCGGGCTGCCCGGCTCGTCGATCGTTCCGGCGTCCGCCGGAAGGGTGCCGACTGTCGCAGCGTCCCGGTCGCCCGGCTCAGTTGTGGTTCTGTCGGTCGCGGTCACCGAAGGCACTCCCCGAAGATGTGTTCGTACGCGTCCAGCCAGGCTTCGCGGCCGTGCTGCTGCTCGACGTACGACAGGCCGCTCCCCCGCAGTTCCAGGAGCCCTGTCGCCCGGTCCGGAGTCAACTCCGACGGGTCCCCGATCACCAGACCCCCACAGCGGGGTACGAGTTCGGTGCCGGGGTCACCGTCGAACGCCACGATGGGCAGGCCGGCGGCGGCGGCCTCCAGCACGCAGGTCGGCGTACCGTCGGTTTCCGCCCCGCAGTACAGGTAGAGGTCGCTCGCCGCGAGGAGGTCCGGCACGTCGTCGCGGTGACCGGTGAAGTGCACGTCGGCGCTGCCCGCGCTGAACCGTTCGAGCCGCTCGCGGTCCGGTCCGTCGCCGACGACGACCAGAGCGCTCCCGCTGGCCAGCGCCGCCGCGATCGCCCGGTCGTGGCGCTTGGCACCGTGCAGGCGGGAGGCGAGGATGGCGACTCGACGGTCCTGGAAGTGGCGTGGCAGCAGCCGCTCGCGCAACGTCGCCCGCATCTCCGCCGACGGGGCGGCGTAGCGCTGGGTGTCGATCGAGTTCGGCACCACGACGAGCTTGTCCCGGCCGACCACCGGTTCGAGGTCGCGCGCCACGGCCTCGCCGACGCAGACCACGCGCGAGACGTGCTCGGCGGCGCGCGCGTAGCCCGCGAGGAGCAGACGCCCGGCCGGACCGCCCATCCATCGCCCGTGCTCGGTCCAGACCACCGGCGCCCGACGGGACAGCGGCGCGGTCAGGGCGATCTGTTCCCGTTTGAACTGCAGGTAGTAGACGGAGGCGTCGGCGACGACCTGCGTCCGGTGCCGTTCCAGGGGGACCCGCAGAATGCCCGCGGCCATCGTCTTGCGGGACCACTTCGGGCCGAGCCCGATCTCCCGCCGGTCGAGGCCGCGCTCCTCCCAGCCTGGGCACTGGCCGTACAGCACGACGTCGTGGCCGCGCTCACGCATTCCGTGGCCGAGCGCGACCGTGTGCGCCTCGGCCCCACCGGCCGTGTCGGAGACGGAGACCACCGTGACGGTCATCGTGGACAAGCTCGTCCTCTTCTCAGCCGACACGGGTCCGGCCATCGGTCCGGCTCTCCTGAGCGACGGTGTATTCGTGGAGGTAACGCCCGGCGGCGTCGGCCGTGTCGAGCGGCTGAGCCCCGGTGTCGTACGCGGCGACGATGGCGTCCCGTACCGCCTCGACGCTGGTGTCACGCGCGACGGCGGTGGCCAGTTCGCCCAGCCCTCCGCACGGCGCGACAGCGGTCGGCACACCCAACCGGGCCGCCACCGCGAGGACACCGGACTGGCTGGCGATCTGATACGGCGCGACGACGACGTCGGCCGCGGCGACCAGCGCGGTGAAATCGTCGACGTCCAGGTAGCGGTAGTCGGTCACCACCGCCGCTCCGGTCTGCGCGACCAGCGAGTCCACCTGTGTGCCCGGTCCCAGGTCCTCGCCGACCACCGCACCTCGCCAGCCGGGCAGACCGGCCATCGCCTGGACGAACAGCTCAGGGTTCTTGTCGGAACGGACCTGACCAGGTAGCAGGGCGAGCCGGCCACCATCCGGGTCGAGCTCGGCCCGCCAGTGTCGGACCCGTGCCGGATCGGCGGGCGGCGTCCACTGCACCAGAGGAACCTGCGCGACGTTCGGCACTCCCCGGTCGAGCAGCAGCCGCCGGTCGGCGTCGGAGTAGACGAGGACCCGGTCGGAGCCCTCGATCGCGCTGCGCAGGGCGCGTCCGCCGCCGGGAGCGTTCGACCGGACGAAGGTGTTGTGTGGGCTGGTGACGACAGTGGCGGCGCGACGGCGGGCCACCGACACCAGCTCCGGGGTCAGCGCGAACATGCCCTGGATGTGGACGACGTCCTGCGGGTCGATGGCGCGGTGGAGGTGGGGCAGGGTCCGGACGACATAACGCGCCGACGTCCGAGCCTGCCGGACCACCCGGCTGGACGACGCGCGGTGCCAGCTGACGCACCGGCAGAGGCGGACCGCGGCGGGAGCGGCGTCGCAGTCGTCGGCGGTGTGGACGACCACGTCCACACCGAGTGCCACCAGGCCGGCAGCCACCTCGACGGTGTGGTTGAAGACTCCACCCCGACCACCGGACTCGATGAGATGCACCCGCCGAATCATCGGGCCGCCTTTCGCCTGGCGAGGGCGGTGACGGAGTCAACGACCTCGGCAACCGTCCGGGACCAGCCGAGGGCTTCGCAGCGTTGCCATCCGGTGAGTTCCCGCGTGTGTCGGGTGGGCAGGTCGCGTACCGCGTCGACCACCGCCCTCGCGAAGGACTGCGGATGGTCCGCCGACCAGTAGGCGTCGGCGCCCCGCAGCGCGTCGGGCAGGCCCTGGGCGGCGAATGGACTCATCACGACGGAACGTCCACGCGACATCGACTCGGTCAGTTTGAGTTGCGAGCCGCCGCCCGTGGTGGCGGGCGCGACAGTCACCGCGGCACCCGCGTACGCCTGCGCCACGTCGTCGAGGGTGCCGAGGACGGTGAGCCCGGGAACGTCGGCGAACTCCGGGGCCAGTGCCTCACTCCGCCGGCCGGCGACCACCAGTCGGGTCTCGGGGGACTCGGCGTGCACGAGGGGCCAGACGTCCCGCACCAGCGCCCGCAGCGCCGTCACGTTCGGCTCGTAGTCGTACGACGCCAGGGCGAGCACGTACCCGTCCCACGGTGACGGTTGGTAGGGCCAGATGTCGACGCCGTTGGGGGCGAGGATGACCTGCCGGGCCCACTTGCTCAGGACGTCCAGGTCCGGTTGTGCGAGCGCGACACAGACCTCCGCCTGGGCCGCGACCCGAGGCTCCCAGAAGCCGGCCTTGGTCGCCTCGGCGCGACGGGCCATCCGCTGCCAGCCCTGGGCCGAGGTCACCAGGGTCTGGAGCCGTTGACTCTCGATGTTGGCGAACTCGACGATCTGCGGCACCCGGCGGGACGCCGGGGGCGCCCACGCGGCCAGATAGGAGTGTGACCAGTACACGGCGTCGGGCCGGAAGTCAGCGCAGAGCGCGTCCAGGGATTCGGCGATGGGCATCATGTAATGCCCACCCAGGTGCGGGCGACCGGAAGCTCGGGTGCGGACCGCCGATGGCGGCGACCAGGGCAGCGGACGGGTCGCGACGGGCGGATCCGCCTCGCGGTTGCCGTGGTCGGGGAACGTGACCAGCACCTCGACCTGTTCGCTCAGCGCCTCGGCGACCCGGGCGGTCCGTATCCGCCCTCCGTGGTGCGCCGGCCAGGGCGGCTCGACGCTCACGACAAGTACCCGGCTCATACCGGCACCACCCGATTCCCCCGTGTTCGACCGCGTAGCGGCCGGTGATCATTGCCCATCGCCCGCTAACGTGCGCGGGTCAGTTCGGTTTGCAGGAGTTCCCGCAGCACCGCGCCACGGCCCTCCCAGCCATTCTCCGCAGCACTCGTCATCCGATCGGTCAGCACGGCGTCGGAGACCGGTTCGAGCAGCTCCGCCACGCGCCGGGCGAAGTCGTCCCCCGCGGCCATCGTCACGTGCGGATTGGTGCGCGCCAGCTCCGTCACCGACGGAAGCCCGGTGCTCACGACGGACAGACCGGAGGACAGGTACTCGAAACACTTCAGCGGGCTGACACCCCGGGTGTAGTCGTTGATCGAGTACGGGATGAGCCCCACCGCGCAGGTACCCGCCACCTCGGCGAGCTGCGCGGGCGTGAGGACACCGAGATGGCGCGCCCCGAGTTCCTCAAGACGCCGCAGCTCCGCGTCGAAGCTGCCGCCACCGGCTGCCAGTGGACCCGCCAGCAGCAGCTCGCCGCGACCACGTACCGCGGTGGCGACCGCTTCGAGAATCGGCATGTCCAGCTTGTGGACGGTGAGGTTGCCGGAGAAGAGAACGGCGGGACGACGCTCGGCCGCGGGGCGGCTGGCCGCTGTGAAGACCGACACGTCCGCCACGTTCTGCAGCAGCTCGACCCTGGGGAACCCGGCGGCGACGAGGTGCTCGTGCACCGCCTGACTGGTGGCGATGGCAACGGAGGTACGCGACGACAGCGACTTCTCCCCCCGGCCCACGGCGACACCGTCCACGCCCGGGAAGGTCGCCAGGAGGTCCACGCAGTGGTAGATGACGACGTCCGCCGACGCCTCCAGGCCGTACGTGACCGGGGTGAACGTCCACAGCACACGCGGGTGCGGACTGCGGAGCCAGTCGCCGGTGGCACGCCTGAGCAACGCCCGGTTCAGCGGCAGCGTCGGAGCGCGATGCACCGGCAGCACGAGGGGCGACACGATCTGCGCGTTGTCCGGTCGCGGCCGGTGGGCCGGAGTCTCCGTCTGCTCGCCGATGGCCCGCCTGACCCGGCTGGCCATCCGGACCACGTCGTCGCGGCGCAGCTTGGGCCGGCGCAGACCCAGCGACTCGACGAAGGTGATGTTCGCGCTCCTCGACAGCTCCCGCGCGACGTAGTGCTGGTTCGTCGCGATCGGCGAATCCCACTCGGCCGTTCCCAACATCAGCACGTTCGGCAGGGGAGCCTCGCCGAATCGGGCCTGCTCCGGCATTGACGCCGTCACCATAAAATCATCTCCAGCTCGCAGCGCCACTCAGACCCGGCGCAAGATTAAGGGAGCCGGCAGGTGAAGCCAAGACCTGGGGTCTTCCTGCCAACAGGGCTGGCCGGGCGGCTATGCCTCGTCCGTCAACCAGGTGGCGATGTTCGCCTGGAAGGCCTGCGGCGTGAACCGTTGGGCGTTCGCCATCGGCCCGGACGGGGGCAGCAACGCCGCCTGGCGAATCGGGTCCACGTAGGCAGCCGGGTCGGTCTCGTTCAACAGGAACCCGGTCTGGCCGGTGACCACGGTCTCCAACAAGCCGCCGCGAGCCCAGCCCACCACCGGGGTGCCGCAGGCCTGCGCCTCCACCGGAATCATGCCGAAGTCCTCGAGTGCCGGGTAGAGCAGTGCCACGGCACCCCAGTACAGCTCGCGGAGCCGCTCTGTGGTCGGCCGGAACTCGAACTCCACCGGCACGTCAGCTCGGGCGGCCAGCCGACGCAGGTTCTCCTCCTCCGGGCCACCGCCGGCGATCACCAGCGGCAGCCGCGCCGCGGCGGCGATCTCGATCATCAGGTCGAAGTTCTTGTACGGGATCCACCGGCCCACGCCCAGCAGGTAGCGGCGTTCCTGGTTGCGTACCTCCTGCGGAGCCGCGCCGAAGTACTCCACCTCCACCGGAGGGTTGATCACCCGTGCGTCGCGGCCCCAGAATCGGCGGATCCGTGCCTGGACCTCCATGGAGTTCGCCGCGTAGCTGTGCACGTGCCGGCTCAGCCGCTTGTCGCCGGCCTGCAGCACCGCGCGCATCGGTGCGAGCACGGCGTTCGCACCCCGCTGGTCCAGTTCGGGGCTCCAGACATAGCGAGCTGGCGAGTGCACGTAACTCAGGTGCCGGGTCTCGTCCGGGTCGCCGATCTTGACGGTGTGCGCGAAGGCGTGGCTCGACGAGATGACGAACTCGTACTTCTTACGGGTCAGCGTTCGCCACGTCAGCGGCATCAGCGGGAGCGCAAGGGCCTTGCTGCGCCGCAGCGGCGTCTTGGCCATCCAGGACTCGTGGATGCCCTGGTCCACAGTGGCATCGTCGTCCTTCCACAGGACGAAGCGATCCGCGTGTGGCACCACGTCGGCCATGCTCAGAAAGACCTGCTCCGAGCCGCCGGTCGCACCGAACCACTCGTGGATCAGAGCGACCGACCGGTCGGCCAGGGGCCGCAGACCCGCGTCGGGTGTGGACGAAGTGAGGCTCACTGACTTTCCCCTCAGGCGACCGGGTCACCGGTCACACTCGCTGCGACAGAGATTCGGACGAACCAGGGTGGCGGACTCCGCGGGCGCGCTCAGAAGACGGTGACATCCCGGATGTAGCTGGCGAAGCGCCGCAGCAGGTACGCGCCCTCCACCGGCGAGGTCATCCGGACCACCACCTGCCGGTCGATCGTGCCGGCCTCGCCGCTGCGGACGTAGGCGACGACGACCAGCCCGTGCCGCTTCGTGCCGTTGGCCTCGATGATCTGCTCGGCGTAGGCCGCGTGCTGGCCGCTGCGAACCCACTGCGCGCCCCATGCCTCCTCGACCGCGCGCATCGCGACCTGCCACTGCTCGTTGCACGGCGCAGGGCAGCTTCGCACGATCAACTCGCCACCGATCATCTGCTCGCCCGGCGCATTGTTCCCGCAGTTGTACTTGATGAAGCCGTCGGCGCGGGCCGCGAGGGCACACTTCCAGTCCATCGGAAGCTTGACCGGGAAGCCGACCCCGTCGAGGTCGGTCAGGGTCTGCACCTCATCCCGCTCGTTGTACTTCGGCCACTGGGTCGGCCATGCTCCGGGCTTCGGCGGCTCGATGCCGGGCGCCTGCGGCGGCGCCGTCGGCAGAGGCGGCGAGCCGAGGCTGCTGCCGGACGCAGTCACCGTCGGGGTGTCGTTGTCGCCCGAGCCCTTCCAGAGCGCCAGGCCGCCGGCACCGGCGAGCACCACCAGGACCAACGCGGCGATCCCGATCCAGAGACCGGTCCGCTGGGGCTTCGGCGCGGACGGCGCGATGCGGCGGACCGGTGAGGAGAACGCGTCGCCGCCCGGCCCACTCGTCGGCATCGGGACCGCCGGCGGCGCCGAGGTCACCGCGCCCGGTGAGGTGGGTGCGCCGGAGACCGGGTGCGGGGCGGCGGACACCAGTTGGCTCGGGATCGGCGCGGCCTGCACGGCCCACGGGGCCGGCGGTCCACCGGAGACGGGCTGCGGCGGGGCCGACACGGGAGGCGCGGACACCGACGGTGGGGCGGAGATCGGTGGGGCGGACGACGGTGGCGCGGAGGTCGGTGGGGCGCTCGTCGGGGCGGGGGTGTAGTCGACGCCGAGGGCCCGGAACAGCTTCTCCGCGCCGGGGCCGACCTCCGCCGAGTAGGCCACCCAGGGTGCGGCGGCGGAGAAGTCGGCGTACGTGTAGGGCGTCGGGTCGGCCGACTGGGCCAGCAGGTCGGCGGCTCCGGAGAACGCCTCGCGCCAGCCGGCCGTGGCGGCGACGGTGGCGTCGAGCACCGCCACCGTGACGAACCGGCCCTGCTCGTCGATCGCTGCCCACGCCTTCCCCACTGGTGACCCGCCGAGCGCGTGGGTGAACCTGTAGGGGCCTTCCGGCTGCATGCGCACTCCTCCGTTGAACCGCCGTGCGGATAGTACCGACCGTCGTCCAGCCGGACCGGCCCCGGTTGGCCCGCTTCGATGAGCAGGCCACTGCTTGCTTCGTGAAAGTTTCTATGCATAGAGTCAGCTCATGAATGAAGGAGCTGTCGAGGCACCCGCTGACCGGGTGCTCGACCTGTTCCAGGGGGTGCGGCTCACCCCCACCCAGCGCCGGATCGCGCACTGCCTCGTGCAGCACGCCCCCGCCGTGGCGTACCTGTCCGCCGCCGAGGTCGCCGATCTCGCCGGGGTCAGTCAGCCGTCGGTCACCCGGTTCGCCGTCGCGCTCGGGCACGACGGTTACCCGGCGCTGCGCCGCCGGCTGCGCGACCTGACCGCCGGGACACCCGGCGGGCCGGCGGACGCCGGCAACGAACTCCAGCAGGCGGTACGCGCCGAGATGGGCAACCTGAACCGGCTGGCCGGTCAACTCGCCGACCGGGACCGGCTCGCCGAGACCGGGCGGCTGCTCGCCGAGAGCCGCCCGCTGCCGGTGCTCGGCCTGCGTGCTGCCGCGCCGCTGGCCGCGTACTTCGCCTACTTCGCGGCCAAGGTGCACCCGGACGTACGGGTGCTCGACGACGGCGGCAGTCTGCTCACCGACCGGCTGGAGCAGGCTGCCGAGGCCGGAGCGTCCGCGCTGCTCGCCTTCGTCCTGCCCCGCTATCCCCGGGAGACCCTGGACGCGCTGCGCGACGCGCGCGCCGCCGGGCTGACCGTGGTGGCGATCACCGACTCACCGGTCAGCCCGGCCACCGAGTACGCCCATGTGGTGCTGCCCGCCGCGGTCGGCGCGCGGCTCGTGTTCGACCTGCACACCGCACCGATGACCCTGGCCATGGTGCTGTTGCAGGCGATCTGCGACGCCGCGCCGGCCGACACCCAGCGCCGACTGGAGGCGTTCGAAGCCTCTGCGGCCCGCCGACAGTTGTTCCTCGGATGACCGGAGGAGAAGCAGAGATGACCAAGCCCATCCGTGCCGCACGGGGCAGCCAGCTCACCACCCGAGGGTGGCAGCAGGAGGCCGCTCTGCGAATGTTGATGAACAACCTCGATCCCGAGGTGGCCGAGCGTCCCGACGACCTGGTGGTCTACGGCGGCACCGGGAAGGCGGCGCGGGACTGGCCGTCGTACCACGCGTTGGTCCGTACGCTCACCGACCTGCGCGAGGACGAGACGATGCTGGTGCAGTCGGGCCGCCCGGTCGGGGTGATGCGTACCCACGAGTGGGCGCCCCGGGTGCTGCTGGCCAACTCCAATCTGGTCGGCGACTGGGCGACCTGGCCGGAGTTCCGTCGCCTCGAACAGCTCGGCCTGACCATGTACGGGCAGATGACGGCCGGCTCGTGGATCTACATCGGCACCCAGGGCATCCTCCAGGGCACCTACGAGACGTTCGCGGCGGTGGCAGCCAAACGGTTCGGGGGCACCCTCGCCGGCACCCTCACGCTGACCGCCGGCTGCGGCGGGATGGGCGGCGCGCAGCCGCTCGCGGTCACCATGAACGGCGGCGTCTGCCTGATCGTGGACGTGGACCGCACCCGGCTGGACCGTCGGGTGCACGACCGCTACCTGGACGAGGTCGCCGACTCGTTGGACGACGCGGTCGAGCGGGTGCTCGCGGCGAAGCGGGACCGTCGGGCCCTGAGCGTCGGGGTGGTCGGCAACGCCGCCGAGGTCTTCCCCGAGCTGCTCAACCGGGGCATCGGGATCGACATCGTGACCGACCAGACCAGCGCGCACGACCCGTTGGCGTACCTGCCGGTGGGGGTCGAGCTGGCCGAGGCACGGGACTACGCCGCGGCGAAGCCGGCCGAGTTCACCGACCGGGCCAGGGCGTCGATGGCGAAGCACGTCGAGGCGATGGTCGGCTTCCTCGACGCCGGCGCCGAGGTGTTCGACTACGGCAACTCGATCCGGGGCGAGGCGCAGCTCGGCGGCTACCAGCGGGCCTTCGACTTCCCCGGCTTCGTGCCGGCGTACATCCGGCCGTTGTTCTGCGAGGGCAGGGGCCCGTTCCGGTGGGCGGCGCTCTCCGGTGACCCGGCGGACATCGCCGCCACCGACCGGGCCATCCTGGAGCTGTTCCCGGAGAACGAGTCGTTGGCCCGTTGGATCAAGCTGGCCGGTGAGCGGGTCGCCTTCCAGGGCCTGCCCGCCCGGATCTGCTGGCTCGGCCAGGGCGAGCGGGACAAGGCAGGCGTTCGGTTCAACGACATGGTCGCCTCCGGCGAACTCTCCGCGCCGGTGGTGATCGGCCGGGACCACCTGGACACCGGCAGCGTCGCCAGCCCGTACCGGGAGACCGAGGGGATGGCCGACGGCTCCGACGCCATCGCCGACTGGCCGCTGCTCAACGCCCTGGTCAACACCGCCAGCGGCGCGTCCTGGGTGTCCATCCACCACGGCGGTGGCGTCGGCATCGGCCGGTCGATCCACGCCGGGCAGGTCTGCGTGGCCGACGGCACCGCCCTGGCCGGTCAGAAGATCGAGCGGGTGCTCACCAACGACCCGGCGATGGGCGTGATCCGACACGTCGACGCCGGCTACGACAGTGCCCGCGAGGTCGCCGAGCGCACCGGAGTCCGCATCCCGATGACCGAGGGCGCCGACTCGTGAGCGGCGACCTCTCCGCCCGGTTCCGGGCTTTGTGGGACGAGATCGCGCCGATCGGGCGGGACGCCGACAGTGGCGGCTATCTGCGGTACGCGTTGACCGCGCCGGAGCTGGAACTACGGGGCTGGTTCCGGGCGCAGGCCGAACGGCGTGCGATGCCGGTCACCGAGGACGGCAACGGCAACCTCTTCGCGCACTGGGGTGACCCCGAGGGCGCCGACGCCGTGCTGACCGGCAGCCACTTCGACTCGGTGCCGCACGGCGGGGCGTACGACGGGCCACTCGGCATCGTCAGCGCCTTCCTCGCCGTGGACGAACTACGCGCCGCCGGGGTCACCCCGGACCGGCCGCTGGTGCTGGGTGCGTTCGTCGAGGAGGAGGGGGCGCGTTTCGGCGTACCCTGCCTGGGGTCTCGGCTGCTCACCGGGGCGCTGTCACCCGAGCGCGCGGCCGGCCTGCGCGACGCGGCCGGGGTGAGCTTCGCCGAGGCGCTGGGCGACCGGCCGGCGGGCGCCCGCCCGGAGTTGCTGGGCCGGATCGGCGCGTTCGTCGAGCTGCACGTCGAGCAGGGCCGCGCGCTGGTCGACAGCGACGCGCCGGTCGCGGTGGCCAGTGCGATCTGGCCGCACGGCCGGTGGCGCTTCGACGTGGTCGGCGAGGGCAACCACGCGGGTACGACCCGGATGGCCGACCGCCGCGACCCGATGCTCACCTACGCGTTCACCGTGCTGGCGGCGAACAAGGAGGCCCGGCTGCGGGGGGCACACGCCACAGTGGGACGGGTCGCCGTCGAACCCAACGCCACAAACGCGATCCCGTCCACGGTGACCGGTTGGCTGGACGCCCGCGCCGCCGACCCGGAGACCCTCGCCGGCCTGGTCGACGCGGTACGCGGCAAGCTCGCCGAACGGGCCCGCCGCGACGGTACGGCGGTGACGGTCACCGAGGAGTCGGCGACTCCGCTGGTCGCCTTCGACGGTGGGCTGGCCAAGCGCCTCGCCACACTGCTGGACGCGCCGGTGCTGCCCACCGGTGCGGGGCACGACGCCGGGGTGCTCGCCGGGCACCTGCCCACCGCGATGCTCTTCGTGCGCAACCCGACCGGGGTGTCGCACTCCCCCGCCGAGACGGCGACCGACGACGACTGCGCCGCCGGGGTCCGGGCGCTGGCCCGGGCGCTGGAGGAGCTGACATGCCGGTAGGCGAGGTGCGGCGGCGCCGACACGGCGGGGGTCGACCTCTGGTGGTGTCGTCCTTTGGAGCTGATGTCGCAAACGAATCACACCGAGACCCGACACCGGTGCTGCCGCTGATGTCACAGACGATTCAGCTCCAAAGGAGGCGAGCGGCATGACCACCACCCGCTGGCTGGCGGAGTACGCCTGGCTGCCCGAGCACGCCGAGCCCACGCCCGACGTGCTGATCGAGACCGACGGGGGGCGGATCACCGGGGTGACGCCGCTGACCCCCGGGAGCCGGCCGCCCTCCGGCGTCGACGTGTACGCGGACGCCGTGGCACTGCCCGGACTGACCCTGCCCGGGCTGGCCAACGCGCACTCGCACGCCTTCCACCGGGCGCTGCGCGGGCGCACCCACGGCGGCCGGGGAGACTTCTGGACCTGGCGGGACCAGATGTACGGCGTCGCGGACCGGCTGGACCCGGACACCTACCTGGCCCTGGCCCGCGCGGTCTACGCGGAGATGGCGCTCGCCGGGGTCACCTGCGTGGGCGAGTTCCACTACCTGCACCACCGGCCCGACGGCGGCGCGTACGACGACCCGAACGAGATGGGCGCCGCGCTGGTCGAGGCCGCCGCGCACGCCGGGATCCGGCTGACCCTGCTGGACACCTGCTACCTGACCTCCACCGTGGACGGGCAGGCCCTGGCCGGACCGCAGCGCCGCTTCGGCGACGGGGACGCGGCCCGCTGGACGCAGCGGGCCGGGGCGTTCCAGCCGACGGACCCCCACGTCCGGGTCGGCGCGGCCGTGCACTCGGTGCGCGCGGTCCCGGCCGACCAGCTCCGCACGATCGCCGAGTGGGCCGGGGAGCGGCAGTCGCCGCTGCACGTGCACCTCTCCGAGCAGCCGGCCGAGAACGACGAGTGCCGGGCGGTGCACGGGCGTTCGCCGACCGCGCTGCTCGGCGAGCACGGCGTGCTCGGGCCGAACACCACAGCCGTGCACGCCACCCACCCGACCAGCGCCGACCTCACCCTGCTCGCCGACAGCCGGACCGGCGTGTGCCTCTGCCCGACCACCGAGCGGGACCTCGCCGACGGGATCGGCCCGGCCCGGCTGATGGCCGAGGCGGGGATCCGGCTCAGCCTGGGCAGCGACAGTCACGCGGTGGTCGACCTGTTCGAGGAGGCCCGGGCGGTGGAGTTGGACGAGCGGCTGCGCACCCGTCGGCGCGGCCACTTCGCGCCGCTCGACCTGCTGACCGCGGCCAGCGTCGCCGGGCACGCCGCGCTGGGCTGGGCCGACGCCGGGAGGATCACGGTGGGCGGGCGTGCCGACCTGGTGACGGTACGCCTGGACAGCGCCCGCACCGCCGGGGTACCGCCGGTGGGCGCCTTCTTCGCGGCCGGCGCGGCAGACGTCGAGCGGGTCGTGGTGGACGGCCGGGTGGTGGTGGCCGAGGGTCGACACCTGAGCGTGGACGTGCCGGCCGAGTTGTCGGCGGCGATCGAGGCGGTGAACCCGACATGAGCAGTCTGCTGGTCGACGACATCGGGGAGTTGGTCACCAACAGTCCCGGTAACGGCCCGCTCGGCATCCGCCGCGACGCCGCCGTGCTGATCGAGGAGGGGCGGGTGGCCTGGGTCGGGCCGTCCGCGTACGCCCCGGCCGCCGACCGGCGGATCGACGCCGGTGGGGCCGCGGTGCTGCCCGGCTTCGTGGACAGCCACGCCCACCTGGTCTTCGCCGGGGACCGGTCCGCCGAGTTCGCCGCCCGGATGGCCGGGCAGCCGTACACCGGCGGCGGCATCCGGACCACTGTCGGTGCGACCCGGGCCGCCACCGACAACGAACTCCGGGCCACCGTGCGCCGGCTGCGCGGGGAGGCGCTGCGCCAGGGCACCACGACCATGGAGATCAAGAGTGGGTACGGGCTGACCGTCGCCGACGAGGCCCGCTCGCTGCGGATCGCCGCCGAGAGCAGCAGCGAGACCACCTTCCTGGGCGCGCACGTGGTGCCCACCGAGTACGCCGACCGCCCCGACGACTACGTGGGGCTGGTCTGCGGACCGATGTTGGCCGCCGCCGCCCCGTACGCGAAGTGGATCGACGTGTTCTGCGAGCGGGGCGCCTTCGACGTCGACCACGCCCGCGCCATCCTGGCCTGCGGGCAGGCTGCCGGGCTGGGCGTCCGGCTGCACGCCAACCAGCTCGGCCCCGGCCCCGGCGTTCAGCTCGGCGTCGAGCTGGGCGCGGCGAGCGTCGACCACTGCACCCACCTCAGCGACGCCGACATCGACGCGCTCGCCGACACCGCCCACAGCGACGGGTCGGGCACCCGCACGGTGGCCACCCTGCTGCCCGGTGCCGAGTTCTCCACCCGCTCGCCCTACCCGGACGCGCGTCGGCTGCTCGACGCCGGTGTCACAGTGGCGTTGGCGACGGACTGCAACCCGGGCTCGTCGTACACCTCCTCGATGCCGTTCTGCGTCGCCCTCGCGGTCCGCGAGATGCGGATGACCCCGGCGGAGGCGGTCTGGGCCGCCACCGCCGGCGGCGCGCGGGCGCTGCGCCGCGACGACATCGGCGTCCTCACCCCCGGCGCGCGGGCGGACCTGATCGTCCTGGACGCGCCGTCGTACCTGCACCTGGCCTACCGGCCCGGTGTCCCCCTGATCCGCCAGGTCCTGCTCAACGGAGTGCCGCAATGACGACCGTGACCATCCAGCCCACCGGAATTTCCGCCGACGACGTGCTCAGCGTGGCGCGCGGCACCGCCAAGGTCGTCCTCGACCCGGCCACCATCGACGCGATGGCGACCAGTCGGGCCATCGTGGACGGGATCGAGTCGTCCGGCCGCCCCGTCTACGGGGTCTCCACCGGGTTCGGGGCGCTGGCCAACACCTTCATCGCCCCGCAGCGGCGGGCCGAGCTGCAACACGCGCTGATCCGGTCGCACGCCGCCGGGGTGGGTGCCCCGATGCCGCGCGAGGTGGTCCGGGCGATGATGCTGCTGCGGGTCCGGTCCCTCGCCCTGGGCCGCTCCGGGGTCCGGCCGGTGGTCGCCGAGGCCCTGGTCGACCTGCTCAACCACGACATCACCCCGTGGGTGCCCGAGCACGGCTCGCTGGGCGCCTCCGGTGACCTGGCGCCGCTGGCGCACTGCGCGCTGGCGCTGCTGGGTGAGGGCTGGGTCCTCGGCCCGGCCGGTGAGCGGCAGGACGCGGCCGACGCGTTGACCGCCGCCGGGCTCAAACCGATCGAGCTGGCCGCCAAGGAAGGGCTGGCGCTGATCAACGGCACCGACGGCATGCTCGGCATGCTGCTGTTGGCGATCAACGACGCGGCGCACCTGTTCGCCATGGCCGACGTGACGGCCGCGCTGGCCATCGAGGCGATGCTGGGCTCCGAGCGGCCGTTCCTGCCCGAGCTGCACGCGATCCGGCCGCACCCCGGTCAGGCCGCCTCGGCGGCGAACATCCATCGACTGCTGCAGGACTCCCGGGTGATGGACTCGCACCGCGACGACCTGGCACACGCCGTGCAGGACGCGTACTCGATGCGCTGCGCCCCGCAGGTGGCCGGCGCGGCCCGCGACACCCTGGACTTCGTCCGCACCGTCGCCGCGCGGGAACTGGTGTCGGTGGTGGACAACCCGGTCGTGCTGCCGGACGGCCGGGTCGAGTCGACGGGCAACTTCCACGGCGCGCCGCTCGGCTTCGCCGCGGACTTCCTCGCCATCGCCGCCGCCGAGGTGGGCGCGATCGCTGAACGGCGGGTGGACCGGCTGCTCGACGTCACCCGCTCCCGGGAACTGCCGGCGTTCCTCTCCCCCGACGCCGGGGTCAACTCCGGGCTGATGATCGCCCAGTACACGGCGGCCGGCATCGTCGCCGAGAACCGTCGCCTGGCCGCCCCTGCCTCGGTGGACTCCCTGCCCACCAGCGGCATGCAGGAGGACCACGTCTCGATGGGCTGGGCGGCGGCGAAGAAGCTGCGCAGCGTGCTGGACAACCTGACCAGCCTGCTCGCGGTGGAGCTGCTGGCCGGCGTACGCGGTCTGCAACTGCGCGCACCGCTGGAGCCGTCACCGGCCGGACGGGCCGCCGTCACCGCGCTCGGCCCGGCGGCCGGCGAGCCCGGCCCGGACGTGTTCCTCGCCCCGGTGATGGAGGCGGCCCGTGCCGTCGTCGCCGGACCGGAGTTGCGCGCGGCCATCGAACGGGAGGTCGGCCCGCTGGGCTGACCCAGGCCGGGCGCTGCCGTCCGCCACGGGTCAGCTGGCGGGCGGCAGCACCTCGCGCCCGTCAGCTGGCGGGCGGCAGCACCTTCGCGACCAGCTTGGCCAGCTCGCGCAGCGCCTTGCCACGGTGGCTGATCGCGTCCTTCTCGGCCGGCGTCAGCTCGGCGTTGGTCCGGTCCTGCCCGTCACCCAGGAAGATCGGGTCGTAGCCGAACCCGCCGTCGCCGCGCGGAGCGCGCAGCACCTGCCCGGACTGCCGGCCGTCGACCAGGTGTTCCTTGCCGCCGGGCAGCACCAGCGCCACAGTGCAGACGAACGAGGCTGCCCGCTGCTCGTCCGGCACGTCGGCGATCTGGTTCAGCACCAACTGAAGGTTGGCCTGGTCGTCGCCGTGCTGTCCGGACCAGCGGGCGCTGAACACCCCCGGCATCCCGTTGAGCGCGTCCACCGCGAGCCCGGAGTCGTCGGCGATGGTCGGCAGACCGGTCTGCCGGCACCCCTCCCGCGCCTTGATCAGTGCGTTCTCACCGAAGGTCAGGCCGGTCTCCGGCAGCTCCGTGTACTGCTCGACGTCGTCCAGCCCGAGCAGGGCGATCCGGTGCGCGCCGAGCGCGCCGTCCAGGATCCGCTGAAGCTCCACCAGCTTCTTCCGGTTGCGGGTGGCGAGCAGGACCTTGTTCATGCTGAATCACCTTTGTTCGCGACTGCGGGGCTCGCAAGCTCACTCCTCGCGCTCACGGGGAGGAAAGTGCCTTCCGCTGGGCTTCGGCCAGTTCGGTGCAACCCGCGACGGCCAGGTCGAGCAGGCTGTCGAGCTGGTCCCGGGCGAACACGCCCGCCTCACCGGTGCCCTGCACCTCGACGAAGTCACCCGCGCCGGTGCACACCACGTTCATGTCCACCTCGGCGGCGACGTCCTCCTCGTAGCAGAGGTCGAGACGTGCCTCGCCGGCGATGATCCCGACGCTGACCGCCGCTACCGACCGGTGCATCACCTTCTCCGGCTTACCGGCCAGCGCCTTCCGCGCGGCGAGCCAGCCCACGGCGTCGTGCAGGGCGACGTACGCGCCGGTGATCGCCGCGGTGCGGGTGCCACCGTCGGCCTGGAGCACGTCGCAGTCGAGCACGATCGAGTTCTCACCGAGCGCCTTGAGGTCGATGCTGGCCCGCAGGCTGCGGCCGATCAACCGGGAGATCTCGTGGGTACGACCACCGACCCGACCCTTGACGCTCTCCCGGTCGGAGCGGGTGTTGGTGGCCCGGGGCAGCATCGCGTACTCGGCGGTCACCCAGCCGAGCCCGGAGCCCTTACGCCAGCGGGGCACCCCCTCGGTGACGCTCGCCGTGCAGAGCACCCGGGTGCCGCCGAACTCGACGAGCACCGAGCCCTCCGGATGGGTGCTCCAGCCTCGGGTCAGGGTCACCGGTCGAAGTTGAGAGGGCCCTCGCCCGTCAGGTCGCGCCATGACTGCACCCTATGCGGTGCGGGGATCCACCTCGCTCGGGGTGCCCACGAGCGCGGTCGCGTCGTGCACCCGGAGGAACCCGGCGACGGCGGCCGGCCACCCGAACTCCTCGGCCCGCGCCCGAGCGGCCAGTCGCCGCTGCGCCTCCGGGCGGGCCGCCAGGCGGGTCACCGCCGCGGCCATCGACTCCCCCGAGCCGTACGCGGCCAGGCCGGCGGCGCCGACCACCTCGGGTAGTGCGCTGGCCGCGTTGACGACGACCGGGGTGCCGCAGGCCAACGCCTCCAGCCCGGCGAGGCCGAAGGTCTCCACCGGGCCGGGCGCCAGTACGACATCGGCGCTCGCGAGCAACGCCGCCACCGCGGCACGGTCCGGGAGGAAGCCGGTGAACGTGACCGGCAACCCTTGCGCCCGACGGGCGAGGGTGCCGCGCAGCGGGCCGTCCCCGGCCATCACCAGCACCGCCGGTACGCCGGCCCGACGCAGCTCGGCGAGGGCCTGCACGGCCAGCTCCGGCCGCTTCTCCGGGGACAGCCGGGCGCAGTGCACCACCAGCAGCTCACCCGGGTCGGCGTACCGCGCGCGCAGCCGCGGGTCGACCCGGTCCGGGGAGAAGGTGTCCAGGTCCACCCCGAGCGGCACCAGGTCGACGTTGCCGGCGCCGATCCGGTCGAACTCCTCGGCGGCCCACCGGGTCGTGCAGACGATCCGGTCGTACGCCTGGCTGGTCGCCCGGTTGAGCCGGTCGGCGATCGACCGGCGCAGCGTGTGCGGCACACCCCACTGGCCGAGCAGGCCGGTCAGCGACTCGTGCGACACCATCACCGACGGCACCCCGTGCGCCCGCGCCCACCGGCCCGTCCAGCGCAGCGACGAGCGGTCGGACACCTCCAACCGGTCCGGGGTGAGGTCGGCGAGGAGCCGGGCCAGCCGACGCCGGCCGGCGAGCATCCGGTAACCGCCGCTGCCCGGCATCTCCGGGCCGGGCACTGTGATCACCCGCCCCCACGGGTACGAGTCGTCGGAGGCGTGCCGGCCGGGTACCACCAGCACCGGATCGTGTCCCGCCGCCCGGTAGCCCTCGCCCAGGTGTCGCAGCGCGGTACGCAGACCGCCGGAGCGTGCGGTCACGAAGTTGGCGAGCCGCACGATCCGCAGACCGTCAGTGCCCCCGGTCACGAGGCGGCCGGGAGGCCGGCGGTGGTGGCGGCCACGGCGCGTACCGCGTGGTAGTGGCCGACCAACTCGTCGCCGACGGCCGACCAGCTTCGGCGACTGACCGCGACCCGGGCGGCCAGCCCGTAGGCCCGCCGCCGGTCCGCGTCGCCGGCAAGGCCGGCCACCGCCGCGGCGAGGGCGTCGCCGTCGTTCGGCGGCACCAGCGACCCGGTCACGCCCTCGTCGACCAGGTCGACCGGGCCGCCGCTGGCCGGTGCCACCACCGGCACCCCGGAGGCCAACGCCTCCTGGATGGTCTGGCCGAAGGTCTCGTGCGGTCCGGTGTGCACGAACACGTCCAGGCTCGCGTAGAGCCGGGCCAGGTCCTCACCCTGCTGCACGCCGAGGAAGGTCACCCCGGGCAGCTCCCGGGCCAACTGCCGGCGGGCCGGGCCGTCGCCGGCCACCACCACCCGCACACCGGGCAGCCGCGACGTCGCCGCCAACAACTCCACCCGCTTCTCCGGGGCGAGCCGGCCGACGTAGCCGATCAGCAGCTCACCGTTGGGTGCCAGCCGCTCCCGCAGTGCCGCACACCGTTTGGCCGGGTCGAAGCGCACGGCGTCCACGCCACGACGCCACAGCCAGATCCGCTGCACCCCGTTGGCGATCAGGTCGGCCGCCGCCCGGGTGGACGGGGCGAGGGTGCGCTGCGCCGAGTTGTGGATCTCCCGGATCCGCCGCCAGGCCGCCGCCTCACCCCAGCTCACCCGGTACGCCCGCGCGTACGCGGCCACATCGGTCTGGTACACCGCCACCATGGGCAGCCCGTGCCGGCTGGCCAGGGTGGCCGCCCGTGCGCCGAGGACGAACGGACTGGCCAGGTGGACCACGTCCGGCTGAGCCGACAGCAACGCCCCGGTCAGCCGGGTGGTGGTCGGCACGCCCAACCGGAAACCCTGGTATCGGGGCAGCGGCACGCTGGGGATGCGCACCACCGGGTACGGCAGTCGGTCGATGTTCTGCCGGCTGGCACCGGGTGGGGCGGGCGCGATGACGACCGGCTCGTGGCCCCGGTCGAGCAGGTGCTCCGCCGTGCGCACCACGGAGTGCGCGACGCCGTTCACGTCCGGTGGGAACGACTCGGTCACGATGGCGATCCGCATGCCCACACCGTGCGGGTGCCACGGGTGCGTCAGACGACCGTCCGCTGACCGGCCGGCGAACAGTTCGGCACAACACCGCGGCCCGGCCCCGCGAACCGGGACTCGGCGCGTCAGACGTCGTAACTGGCCCCGGGCCGGACCACTTCGAGCGGCCCGGTGTACGCGGAGGCGGCCGACTCCAGCGTGTGCGCCTCGCTGCCCCAGGCGGGCACCAGGTGGGTGAGCAACAGCCGGCCCACGGCGGCCTTGGTCGCCGCCTCACCGGCCTCCCGACCGGTCAGGTGCAGATCCGGCGGATTGTCCACACCATCGAGGTAACTGGCCTCGCAGAGGAACACGTCGGCGTTCTGGGCCAGCCGCAGCAGCGCCTCACAGGGCGCGGTGTCCGACGAGTAGCACAGCGAACGGCCGTCGTGCTCCAGCCGCACGCCGTACGTCTCGACGGGATGGTTGACCCGGTCGACGGTGACGCTGAACGGGCCGATCGGGAAGGTGCCCGGCTGCAGCGCGTAGAACTGGTACACGTCCTCCACCGAACTGTCCTCGCCGTACGCGGCGCTGAGCCGGTCCGGCGCGCCGGCGGGCGCGTACACCGGCAGCGCCGGGTAGGGGCCGTCCGGGGCCCAACGGCGCACCACCACGTACAGCACGGCGTCGAACATGTGGTCGCAGTGCAGGTGGGTCAGCAGGATCGCGTCCGGGGCGTGCAACCCCGCGTACCGCTGAAGGCTGGACAGCGACCCCGAACCGAAGTCGACCAGGAGCCGGAAGCCGTCGGCCTCGACGAGATAGGCCGAGCAGGGGGATTCGGGGCCAGGGAAACTGCCGGCGCTTCCCAGAACGGTCAGTCGCATCGAGTGTTCTCGCTGTCACTATCAGTAGCGCCCGTGCCGGCGATGGTCCCGGCCATGATCTCTACCGACGCGTACGCCACGCTGCGCAGCCTACGCTGGCGCACCCGGCGGCAAGAATCATCCAACGGAAGTTGTCGCGAACGTGACACCCGCTCGCGGTACCCCCGGCAGCGAACGGGCCGTCGACGCATGTCGACGGCCCGTAGTCGGCTGATCAAGATCGGTCAGGCCCAGAGCTGCCCCTCCAGGGCGTCCTCGGCATCGGCGAGCGTGCCGCCGTACGCGCCGGTGGACAGGTACTTCCAGCCGCCGTCGCAGACCACGAAGGCCACGTCTGCACGCCGGCCGTCACGGACCGCCTCGTGCGCCACCGCGAGGGCGGCGTGCAGGATGGCACCCGTGGAGAAGCCGGCGAAGATGCCCTCCACCTCCACGAGCTGCCGGGTACGCAGCACCGCGTCCCGGGTGCCGACCGAGAACCGCCGGGAGAGCACCGAGGCGTCGTACAGCTCCGGCACGTAGCCCTCGTCGATGTTGCGCAGGCCGTAGACCAGCTCGCCGTAGCGCGGCTCGGCGGCCACGACCTGGATCCCGTCGACCTTCTCCCGCAGGTAGCGGCCGGTGCCCATCAGCGTGCCGGTGGTGCCGAGCCCGGCCACGAAGTGCGTGATCGTGGGCAGGTCGTGCAGCAGCTCCGGCCCGGTCGTCTCGTAGTGCGCCCGAGCGTTGGCCTCGTTGCCGTACTGGTAGAGCATCACCCAGTCGGGGTGCTCGACCGAGATCTGCTTGGCCGTGGCGACCGCCTGGTTGGAACCACCCGCCGCCGGCGAGAAGATGATCTCGGCACCGTACATCCGAAGTAGCTGGACCCGCTCGGTGGAGACGTTCTCCGGCATCACGCAGACCAACCGGTAGCCGCGCAGCTTGGCCACCATCGCCAACGAGATGCCGGTGTTGCCACTCGTCGGCTCGAGGATGGTGTCACCCGTCCGGAGCCGGCCGGCCTCCTCCGCCGCCCGCACCATGAACAGCGCCGCGCGGTCCTTGATGCTGCCGGTCGGGTTCCGGTCCTCCAGCTTGGCCCAGAGCCGCACCGGCGGTGCCCCGTCGGGCACCGTCGGGGAGAGCCGGGGCAGGCCGACCAGGGGCGTGCCCCCACACGCGTCGAGCAGGCTGTCGTACCGCGCCATGGCGGCCGACCTCAGCGAGCCGCGACGACGCCGCGCACCGCCACCGCGGTGCCGTGCGAGCTGATCGCCGCTGCCGCCGCGCCGTGCGAGCTGATCGCCGCTGCCGCCGCGAAGCCGAACGCGCCGCCGGCCACGGCGGGCAGGATGGTGACGCTGTCACCGTCGGAGAGCTTGGCGTCCAGCGCGCCGAGGAAACGGACGTCCTCGTCGTTGACGTAGACGTTGACGAAGCGGTGCAACGTGCCCGCCTCGGTGATCAGCCGGCCGCGCAGACCGCCGTGCCGGGAGTCCAGGTCGGTGAGCAGATCGGCGAGGGTGTCGCCGGTGCCGTCGACGACCTTGGCGCCGCCGGTGTAGCTGCGCAGGATGGTGGGGATGCGAACCTCAATGGCCATGATGTCGAGCTCCTCGATCGGGTGTGCCTACGGTGACGGGACGAGACGGGTCGGACGCTGACGGATCAGCGGCCGGAACACTCGTAGTCGACCGTCGCCGGGCTCTGCCCGAACATGTAGGACTGGACGGCATGCGGGTCGACACCGGCCTCCACGATGCGAACCGGCTCCTCGGTGACCACGCCGTCGACGATCCGGAACGACCGGATCTCCTCCGAGTCGGGCTCACGGGTCGAGACGAGAAGGTAGTGCGCGTTCGGCTCGCCCGCGAAGGAGACATCCGTCCGCGACGGGTACGCCTCGGTGGCGGTGTGCGAGTGGTAGATGACGACGGGCTCCTCGTCCCGATCGTCCATCTCCCGCCACACCCGCAGGTGCTCCATCGAGTCGAACTCGTAGAAGGTCATCGACCGCGCGGCGTTGTCCATCGGGATGTGCCGGGTCGGGGTGTCGCCGCCCACGGGACCGGCGACCACGCCGCACGCCTCGTCGGGGTGATCCCGGCGAGCGTGGGCGACGATCGCGTCGATGATCGACCGGTCGATGCTCAGCACGAGCACCAGCCTAACGCCTGACGAGCACGGGTCGAAGTGGTGCCGGTCACGCTTAGTCGATCAAGGCGTTGAGCAGCGACTCCTGCAAATATCCGAGGTACGCGTAGACCGAAAGCTGGAACACCCGGCTGGACGCCGGGTCCTCGGCGACGGCGTCGTCCAACTCCTCGCCCAGGTCCGTGCCGTCCTTGATCTCCAGCCGGACACCCATCGCGAGGCGGGCGTCGTTCAGCGCCCGCAACCACGCCTCGGCCGCCTCGGCGTCCAGCCGCACCTCGCCGCCCGCCTCGTCGGGAAGCGCGGCCAGGATGGCCCCCGCCTGGTCGATCTTCGCGGTCTTCAGGTCACCCTCGGTGTAGCGGCGGAACTCGGCGGTGCTCGGGGCGTCCTGCGGATAGACCGCCGGAAAGAGTCGACCGACGACCGGGTCGGTGTGGTCGAAGCCATCGGTGAGCAGGCCGACCACCTCGGAGGCGACCTTGCGCAACACCCGCGCCTCGTCGACGGCGAAGGTGGCGACGTAGCAGCCGGCCTGACGACGGAACATGCTCACGACTTGTCCACCGTCGCCCACAGCCCGTACGCGTGCAGCTGCGACGCGTCGTGCTCCATCCGCTCCCGGGCACCGGTGGAGACCACGGCACGGCCCTTGTGGTGCACGTCCAGCATCAGCTGCTCGGCCCTCTCCCGGCTGTAGCCGAAAAGCTTCTGGAAGACCCAGGTCACGTACGTCATCAGATTGACCGGGTCGTCCCACACGATCGTCACCCACTGCCGGTCGGACGCCGGCACCTCGTCAGTGGCCGGCGTCTCGACCGGTGCAACCTGCGGAGCCGCCATGCCCCCCATCGTGCCACCGGTTTCCCGGAACCGAGGAACCGGAACGCCGGCCCGTCGTGGATCACCCACGCCGGGCCCCCCTGAGTCGCCCCGCACGCCATCCGACGCGCGGTGCGAGACGAACCCGGACCGAGGTGCCACCACGCGGTCAGGCGAGCAGGATGCCGTGGTCGACTGCATCGGAGAGCACCGCGCCCAGCGAGAGGCGGATCACCTCGAACCGTCGGGAGATCTCCCTGGACAACCCCAGCTCGACCTCCCGCACGGCCCGCTGGGACCAGGCCCGCGCCGCGCTGTGGTCGTCGTTGCCGGGTGTACGCCACTGCTGCCAGCACCCGCCGGAGAGCGCCACCGCGACCGGCGGGAGCACCTCGGCACGGGCCGCCGCCGGATAGCTGGCGAGAGCGTCGATCGCCTCCGGGCCGGTCAGCCCCGCGACCCCGGCCGTGCTGGTGATCAGAAGCACCTTGTCCAGTTCCTGGCCGGGCCGGTCGTCGACCAGGCCGTACTGCACGGCGGTGGAGATCCGCCGTCGCACGCCTTCGGTCGGCGGCGCGCCGAGCACCTGGCCCACCACGTCGTTCATGATGCCGCGCACCGCCTGGTCGCACTGTGCCGTGGCCAACAACGACAACGCCGCCATCTCCCGGTCCAGCAGATCCGGTAGACCCGCACAGCCGACCCCGAACACGATCTCCTGGACCGCCCGGAGGTGGATGTTCGCCAACTCCAGGGCGAGGTGCTGACGGATCCGCTGAGCGCACGAGCGGGTGTGCCGGTCGAGTCGCTCGGACCAGTCGCCAGGGTCGGCGGCCACCGGGATGCGGCCCTGCCCGCCCGGCAACACCGGCGGGTCGACACTGGCCCGTTGCAGCCCTTCCCGCGACGACCATCCCACCAGCGCCCGCCGTAGGTCGGCGGCGGAATCGGTGTCACCGACCGGGAACCACCGTGCGCCGGCCAGCGCGGGCACCGCGGCCAACAGCGCCGCGCGGTGTGCCGCCACGGTCACCGAGGCCGAGTCGACCTCGGTCGCCGCACCTTCGGCCGGCGGGACGGACGCCCCCGCGTCCTCCGTAGTCACCGCGCCGTCGGCCAGTGGGGCCCAACCCGCCGCACCGGGGGTCACCGCGAAGACGACCTCCACCGAGGTCGGGGCGACCTCGGTGAGCAGGTTCAGCTCCGCAGCGGTGAAAGCCTGGTCGGCGGCGATCACGAAGAGCAGCGCGCCGGCCCGGCCCACCGCGTCGAGCAGCACCCGGGCGCCGGCCGCACCGAGCGTGGCGGTGTCCGGGCTGTCGATCAGGGTGAAGTGCCGCAGCAGTGGCTCGGGCACGCTCAGCTCGACACGCCGGGGCGGACGGGCCAACGCCGGTCCGGCGGCGTTGCGGTCGGCGCCGTAGGAGTGCGGCTGGCGGTAACCGGGCACGAACGCGGCCCGGGTGGGCACCTTGGCGTTGCGCACCACCAGCCAACTGCCGGTGGGCACGGTGAGCATGACCGGGTCGAGCCCGACCAGGGTGGCGAGCACGGCGCGCCGGTCGGCGCCGGCCGGGCCGACGGCGACCACGCCGAGCGGCTCCGCCGGGGTGGGGCCGGTCACGCCGATCCGAGTGGGCAGCGGGCCGCAGGTGGGCAGGTCGGCTGGGCCGGCCATGTCGTCCGGCGAATCGACCGAGGGGAGAGGGCCCTGCTTCATCAGGTGGCCTCCCGTGGCAGGTGACCGGTTGCCCGGTCGCGTGGAAGATCGGTGAAGAACCCGGATGCCGGAAGACTACGGGCGGGCCAGCGACCGGGTGGACACATCGAATACTCATCGGTAATTGTGCGGCTACTCAACTTCGTTCGGTGACGATACGGGCGCGGACGGATTCCGGTCGATATGCTGCGCGGATGAGTCGATGGAAGTTCGTCGGCCGGACAGATGAGCTGAACCGCCTGCTGGCGGCGGTGACCGGCGAGGCCGGCCGAGGGCTCTTCTTCAGCGGCAGCGCGGGCATCGGCAAGAGTCGATTACTGCGTGAAGGCGTCACCGCGCTGCCCACCGACCGGTTCGCGATCTGGCACATCGCCGCCAGCGCCACCACCGCCGCGCTGCCGTTCGGCGGGCTGGTGCAGATCCTCCCCGCCGAGCAGCCCCAGGGCCTCTCCCCCGCGGGCATCCTGCGCTGGGCGCTCAACGTGCTGCAACAGCAGGCGGCGGGCCGACGCATCGTGCTGGCCATCGACGACGCCCACCTGCTCGACCCGCCCTCGGCGGCGCTGGTGCACCTGGTCGCCCGAGCGGAGAACGCCACGGTGCTCGGCACCCTGCGCGACGGCGAACAGATTCCGCTGCCGATCCGCGCACTCTGGACCGACGACCTGGTCGAGCACGTCGAGCTGACCCCGATGCCGCAGGAGGAGACCGCCGGCCTGCTGGCGGCGATCCTCGGTGGCCCGGTCGATGCCGGCTCCGCCGACCGGCTCGGGGCACTCGCGGCCGGCAACCCGCTGCTGCTACGCGAGTTGGTGCACGCCGCCAGCGGCAGCGCGGAACTGAAGCGCACCTACGGGATCTGGAAGTGGACCGGGCGACTGGAGTTGGCGCCCAACCTCACCGACCTGATCGACACCCGGGTCGGCAAGCTCACCGACGGCGTCCGCGCGGTCGTCGAACTGGTGGCGTTCGGCGAACCACTCGGCCTGCACCTGCTCAAGCAGGCCGCCGACCAGGCGGACGTGGAGACCGCCGAGGAACGCGGCCTGATCAGTGTGATCCAGCACGACCGGCGCACCGACGTCCGGTTGGCCCACCCGCTCTACGGCGAGGTGATGCGCCGCCGCTGCCCGGTCAGCCGCACCCGCCGACTCCAGGCGCACCTCGCGGAACTGCTCGAACAGGTTGGCAAGCGCCGCCGCGACGACCTGCTGCGGGTGGCGGTCTGGCGACTCGACTCGGGCACCGCGCAGGATCCGGCGCTGCTGGTGGATGCCGCGGTCCAGGCGTTCACCCGCTACGACGTGCCGCTGGCCACCCGCCTGGCGCGCGCCGCGCTCAACGCCGACGGCGGCTCCGACGCGGCGGAGCTGCTGGCCACCATCCTGATGTTCGCCGACCGACCGGAGGAGGCGATCGGGGTTCTCGACACGGTGACCCCCGAGCCCGGCGACGAGCGGCGACTCTGCCGCTGGCTGACCGTGCGCGGGATGGTCAGCTACTGGGGATTGAGCCGACAGTCCACGGTGGAGGAGATCGCGAGCCGGGTCGAGCAACTCAGCGACTCGGCAGACCGGTCCCGGGTGCACGCCTTCGAGGCGATCATGCGCCTGCACGGGCTGGACACGACGACCGCCGTGCGACTCAGCCAACGCGTGCTGGACCGGCCGGCGGCCGGCGTCGCCGCCCGCGAGCTGGCGCGTTCCACCATCGCGTACGTCCAGGCCGCGCAGGGCCAGCTCAACCGCAGCGGTACGGCGATCGCCCAGGTGCACTCCGCTGCCGCCAACTGGCGCACCGACATGCCGTACCTGCAGTTGGCACTGGAGCTGGCCCGGGGCACCAGGCTCATGCTCACCGGCGACCTGGCCGGGATCGACGCGATCGTGGCGGACGAGTTCGCCGACCTCGCCGGTGCCGGTGACTTCCGGCTCGGCACCGGCTACCTCGCCATCCTCCAGGCGTACGCGGCCCGGATGCGTGGGCAGAGCGACGCGGCCATGCGTACCGCGCTGGGCGCCTGCGCGGTGCTGGCCACCAGCCGGGTCTACGCCGGCCTGGCCCAGGCGGAGCGCGCCCAGTCGGCGGCGCTGCGCGGTGACGCCGCGCAGGCGACCGCGGCGATGGCCGAGGCGGACCGCACCCACGCGCCGGGTATGGCGGTGCTCTACCCGTGGCTGGAGCAGGCCCGGGGCGCGGCGCTCGCCGCGTCGGGTGACCTGCCGGGCGCG
The DNA here is from genome assembly GCF_029626145.1 of Micromonospora sp. WMMD961. Classification (NCBI taxonomy): domain Bacteria; kingdom Bacillati; phylum Actinomycetota; class Actinomycetes; order Micromonosporales; family Micromonosporaceae; genus Micromonospora; species Micromonospora sp. WMMD961. The sequence goes on along the minus strand of NZ_JARUBJ010000002.1, from coordinate 1,525,832 downwards.
GTCAAGCACCTCGGCGACCTGGTGGACCGGCTGCGCGCGGACGGTTTCGCCGGACACGAGGTGCACGTGCTGCACGACCTCGTCCGACTGGACCAGGCCGGCATGGCAGTCGGGCCCACCTGCTCCGACGGCGGCCGGCGCACGGTCGCCCAGCGCCTCGCCGAACTCTCCGAACGGGTCGACGGGGTGCTTCCGCCGCTGCTGGCCCGGCACGCCCGCGCCGCGGCCACCGACTCTGCCACCGACCTACTGGCGGTCGCCGACGACTATGCCGCGTTGGAGTTGACCGTGTACGCGGCCGAGGCCACCTCCCAGGCCGTACAGCGGTTGCGCCGGCAGCACTCGGCGGCGGCCAACGACGCCCGGGAGCGCCTGGCCGGGCTGCTCGGGCGCTGTGACTCGATCCGGACGCCGGCGCTGCACGCGGGCGCGCCGGTGCTGACCGAGCGGGAGTGGCAGGTGGCCCGTCTCGCCGCGCACGGCGCGCCCAGCCGGGCCATCGCCGAACGGCTCTACCTCTCGGCACGCACCGTGGAGAACCACCTCCAGCGGATCTACACCAAGCTCGGCGTGACCGGCCGCGCCGAACTGTGGGCCGCGCTGCGCTCGATCCCGGGCCACGAAGGCGGCGACGCGGGCTGAACCTTAGGCTGGGGCGGTGAGCAACCACCGACCCGCGCTGCTGACCGACCACTACGAGCTGACCATGGTCAGCGCGGCACTGCGGGACGGCACCGCCGACCGCCGGTGTGTCTTCGAGGTGTTCAGCCGCCGGCTGCCCAGCGGTCGCCGGTACGGCGTGGTCGCCGGCACCGCCCGACTGGTCGAGCTGATCCGCGACTTCCGGTTCGACCCCTCCGAGGTCGACTTCCTGCGCCGGACCGGAGTGGTCGACGAATCGGCCGCGGCGTGGCTCACCGACTACCGCTTCACCGGCGACGTCGACGGGTACGCCGAGGGCGAGCTGTTCTTCCCCGGTTCACCGATCCTCACCGTCTCCGGCGGCTTCGCCGAGTGCGTGGTGCTGGAGACGCTGGTGCTCTCCGTGCTCAACCACGACAGCGCGGTGGCTGCGGCGGCGGCACGCATGGTGACCGCGGCACGGGGCCGGGCGCTGATCGAGATGGGATCGCGTCGGGCGCACGAGGAGGCCGCGGTGGCCGCGGCGCGGGCCGCGTACCTGGCCGGGTTCCGGTTCACGTCCAACCTCGCCGCCGGTGCGCGCTACGGCATCCCGACGGCGGGCACGGCGGCGCACGCGTTCACGCTGCTGCACGACGACGAGCGGGCGGCGTTCGCCTCACAGGTCGCCACGCTGGGCAGGGACACCACGCTGCTGGTCGACACGTACGACATCAGTCAGGGCATCCGCAACGCGATCGCGGTGGCCGGACCGGACCTGCGGGCGGTACGGATCGACTCGGGCGATCTGGCGGTGATCGCTCAGCAGTCCCGGGAACTGCTCGACTCGCTGGGCGCCACCGAAACCAAGATCATCGTTTCGGGTGACCTCGACGAGTACGCGATCGCCGCGCTGGCCGCCGAACCGGTGGACATGTACGGCGCCGGCACGGCCGTGGTCACCGGCTCCGGAGCGCCGACCGCCGGGCTGGTCTACAAGCTCGTCGAGGTCGAGGGACGGCCGGTGGTGAAGCGCTCCGAGCACAAGGCGACCATCGGCGGCCGGAAGGTCGCGGTCCGCCGGCACAAGCCGACCGGCACCGCCACCGAGGAGGTCATCGTCCCGCAGGGCGTACCGGACCGGAAGCCGAACGACCGCATGCTCCAGCACTCGTACGTGGTCGACGGCGAGCCGGTGTCGCGACCGTCGCTCGACGCGTCACGGGAGCACCTGCGGGAGTGCCTGATCTCTATCCCGTGGGAGGGGTTGAAGCTTTCGGCCGGTGACCCGGCCGTGCCGGTCACCGTAGTGCCCGCTGGCTGACCCCTCCCACCGAACCGATCTGGAAAGGGAACCCCGATGGCCAACGCGCTGATCATCGTGGACGTGCAGAACGACTTCTGCGAGGGCGGTTCGTTGGCCGTCGCAGGCGGCGCGGGGGTGGCCTCGGGCATCTCCCGGCTGCTCGCCAGCGAGCCGGACCGGTGGACGCACGTCGTCGCCACCAAGGACTACCACGTCGACCCGGGTGCGCACTTCGGCGATCCGCCGGACTTCGTGGAGTCCTGGCCCCGGCACTGCGTGGTCGGCACCAGCGGCTCCGAGTTCCACCCGGAGCTCGACACCGGCCGGGTCGAGGCGATCTTCCACAAGGGCGAGCACGCGGCGGCGTACTCCGGGTTCGAGGGGCACGCCGCCGACGGCGAGTGCCTGGCCGACTGGCTGCGGCGGCACGACGTGGACCGGGTCGACGTGGTCGGCATCGCCACCGACCACTGCGTGCGGGCGACCGCGCTGGACGCCGCCCGGGAGGGGTTCGCCACCACCGTGCTGCTGGAGCTGACCGCGGCCGTCGCCCCGGCGACCACCGACGTGGCGCTTCGCTCGATGGAGGGTGCCGGGGTGACTCTGCACGGGGAGCCTGTGATCACTGCCGCATGAGAGCGTAAATGATTGGCCATCGGACCGTCTCCGGTCGAGGATGACGCCGGAGGTACGGACCCACGTGAACATGAAGCCTTACCGGCAAGCGCTCGCGCTACCCGGCCTGCGGTCGCTGCTGGTGGTGGCCGTCCTCGCCCGCATCCCGCTCACCGCGACCGGGGTGACGCTTACCTTCCACGTGGTCTTCGACCTTGGTCGAGGTTACGGGGCCGCCGGCCTGGTGGGTGCGGCGGTCACCGTGGGCGCGGCGATCGGCGGCCCGATCCTCGGCCGACTGGTGGACCGTCGGGGTCTACGCCCGGTCCTGGTGCTCACCGGCATCGTCGAGGCGATCTTCTGGTCCACCGCGCCGTCACTGCCGTACCCCCTGCTGTTGCCGGCTGCCTTCGTGGCCGGCTCCCTGGCCCTGCCGATCTTCTCCGTGGTCCGTCAGTCGATCGCCGCGCTGGTTCCGGAGCACCAGCGCCGCCCGGCGTACGCGTTGGACTCCATGTCGGTGGAGCTGTCATTCATGATCGGCCCGGCGTTGGCGGTGGCTCTGGTCACCGCTATCTCTGCGCAGACCACCATGTACCTGGTCGGCGGCGGCATCGTGGCCGCCGGAATCGGTCTGTGGCTGGTCAACCCGCCGATCCGCGAAGCCACCGCGGAGCCCAGCGGCCCACCCCAGCGGGTGCCTCGCCGGGAGTGGCTGACTCCCCGACTGCTCGCCGTACTGGCACTCAGCGCCGCGGCGACCCTGGTGCTCGGCGGCACCGACGTGGCGGTGGTCGCCGTACTGCGGGCCAGCGGTGAGGTCGGTTGGACCGGCGCGGTGCTGGCCATCTGGGCGGTCGCCTCGCTGGCCGGAGGGTTCGCCTACGGGGCTGTGCACCGCTCGTTCTCCCCACTGGCGTTGACCGCCGCACTCGCCCTGTGCACCATCCCGGTCGGGCTGGGCGGGGCGCACTGGTGGCTGCTGTGCCTGGCGCTGATCCCGGCCGGCGCGCTCTGCGCGCCGACCATCGCAGCCGGCTCCGACGCGGTCAGCCGCCTGGTCCCTGCGCAGGTACGCGGTGAGGCGATGGGGCTGCACGGGTCTGCGGTCACCGTCGGCATCGCGATCGGTGCGCCGCTCGCCGGCGCGGTGATCGACGCAAGCTCGCCGATCTGGGGTTTCGTGGTCACCGGAGCACTCGGTGCGCTGGTCACCCTGGTGGTGCTCCCGATCGAACTGCGTCGCCACCGCGTCGCTGCGGCCATCCCGCCGCCCGTCGAGCCGGACCTCACCCCCGTCGCCCACTGACAGATCACCCGGCGGCCCTGCCGTCGTTCGATGGGCGACCGTCGTCCGATGGGCGACCGTCGTCCGATGGCGCGCACCCCGGGGACCGCGATGCCACAGCGGAATCAAGATGCCCCAGCGGAATCACGCTCGTCAGGACATGGTTCCCGGCAGCCGCCAGGCTGGACAGCGCCCAGGGTGTAACGAGAGCAGGGCGACACCGCACACGGCGAAGGGCGCCGCTCCCGGGGTGGTCCCGGGGGCGGCGCCCTTCGTGCTGCTGAGCCCGAGTGTCAGTGCCGGTCGATGTCGCTGGCGGTGTCCTCGCGGTAGCTGGCCCCGCCGTCCGACTCGCTGGTGAGCGGCTTCGAACCGCCCTCCGGCGGGCCGGCGAGACTCTGACCGCCGGCGGCCAGTTCCGGGAACTTCGCGTCGAACGCCGGCCGCTCGGAGCGGATGCGCGGCATCCGGTCGAAGTTGCGCAGCGGCGGCGGGCTGCTGGTCGCCCACTCCAGCGAGTTGCCGTGACCCCAGGGGTCGTTCACCTCGACCACCGGGCCGGTCTTGTACGACTTCCAGCAGTTGTAGATGAACGGCAGCGTGGAGATACCGGTGATGAACGCGCCGATCGTGGAGATCATGTTCAGCGTGGTGAAGCCGTCACCGGGCAGGTAGTCGGCGTACCGACGGGGCATGCCCTCGTTGCCGAGCCAGTGCTGCACCAGGAACGTGGTGTGGAAGCCGATCATGGTGAGCCAGAAGTGCACCTTGCCGAGGCGCTCGTCGAGCATCCGGCCGAACATCTTCGGGAACCAGAAGTAGATGCCGGCGAACACCGCGAACACGATCGTGCCGAAGAGCACGTAGTGGAAGTGCGCCACCACGAAGTACGAGTCCGACACGTGGAAGTCGATCGGCGGGCTGGCCAGCAGCACACCGGTCAGACCACCGAAGAGGAAGGTGACCAGGAAGCCGACCGCCCAGAGCATCGGCGTCTCGAAGCTGATCTGGCCCCGCCACATGGTGCCGATCCAGTTGAAGAACTTCATACCGGTCGGCACGGCGATCAGGTAGCTCAGGAAGCTGAAGAACGGCAGCAGCACCTGGCCGGTGGCGAACATGTGGTGCGCCCAGACGCTCATCGAGAGCGCGGCGATCGCGACGGTCGCGGCGACCAGACCCTTGTAACCGAAGATCGGCTTGCGGGAGAAGACCGGGATGACCTCGCTGATGATGCCGAAGAACGGCAGCGCGACGATGTACACCTCGGGGTGCCCGAAGAACCAGAACAGGTGCTGCCAGAGCATCGGCCCGCCGGTCGCGGGGTCGTACACGTGGGCACCGAGGATGCGGTCCGCGGCGAGCGCGAACAGCGCGGCGGCCAGCAGCGGGAAGACCAGGATCACCAGGAGGCTGGTGACCAGGATGTTCCACGTGAAGATCGGCATCCGGAACATGGTCATGCCGGGCGCGCGCAGGGTCAGCACCGTGGTGATCATGTTTACCGCGCCGAGGATGGTACCCAGACCGGAGATGGCCAGACCCATGATCCACATGTTCGCGCCGACGCCGGGCGAGTGCTCGACGCTGCTCAGCGGCGCGTACGCGAACCAGCCGAAGTCGGCGGCGCCACCCGGGGTGAGGAAACCGGCGGTCGCCATCGTGCCGCCGAACAGGTACAGCCAGTAGGCGAAGCTGTTCAGTCGGGGGAAGGAGACGTCGGGCGCGCCGATCTGGATCGGCACGATGTAGTTCGCGAAGGCGAACACGATCGGCGTCGCGAAGAACAGCAACATGATCGTGCCGTGCATCGTGAAGAGCTGGTTGTACTGCTCCGGCGACAGGAACTGCAGCCCGGGTCGGGCCAGCTCAGCCCGCATGATCAGGGCCATCAGGCCACCGATCATGAAGAACGCGAACGCGGTGATCATATACATGATCCCGATCTGCTTCGCGTCCGTGGTTCGCAGCAGCCGCGCGATGGCCGACCCCTTGACCGGCTCCCGGACCGGCCAGGGCCGGGTCACGACCGGCTTGGGTGCGACGGTGGTCACGAGTGGCCTCCGGTTCTCGGTTGTCCCGCTCGGCACACGCTGGTTATCGGCGGGCCGTCATCCGCAAGGAGGATAGTCCCCGGCAGGTCGCAGCGCCGCGTGGGGTGGCGTGACACGATCTACAACGGGGCTACAGCGGGCCGAGCAGCAACCGGTAGTGCTCCCCGAAGATCCGGCCGCCGCGGCCGCGCAGCAGGGGGTCGCGCAGCGCCGGCGGGACGTCCCTGGTCCGGTTGCGGTCCCGGGTCCGGTCGGCCACCCAGCGGGTACGCGGACGGCGACGACTCTCGTACGCCACCAGGGCCGCCTCCACACTGTTGGCGGCACGCAGCGACTCGGCCAGCACCACCGCATCCTCCAGTGCCATCGCCGCACCCTGGGACAGGGTGGGGGCGGTGGCGTGCGCGGCGTCGCCGACCAGCAGCACGCGTCCCCGGTGCCAGCGACCCAGCTCCACCTCGTCGGTGATCCCGACGTGCACGTCGTCGAGCGCGGCCAGCACCTCGGGCACCGGGCCCCGGTAGTCGGCGAAGAGCTCCCGCAGCCGCGCGAGGGGGTCGGCGGGTTCCTCGGTGCCGGCCTCGTCGGCGTACAGGTGCAGCCGCCCGGCGCCGATCGGCACCATGAGGAAACCGGACCGCTGGCCGAGCAGTGCGGTCCACTCGGTGACCGGCGGGCCGTCCCGCAGCACGGCCCGGTAGACCACCTGCCCGACCGGGCGGGGCGGCCCACCGAGCGCGGCCAGCGCCCGCACCGAGGAACGCGGTCCGTCGGCGCCGATGACCAGGTCGTACTCGGTGGTGGTGCCGTCGGTGAAGGTCACGCCGACCGCGCCCGGCAGCAGCTCCAGGGTGCGGACCTCGGCGCCGTGCCGGACGGCGCCGCCGGCGCCGCTGAGCAACACCCGGTGCAGATCGGCCCGGGGCAGCGCCCGGCACTCGCCGACGCCGGCCCAGAGGGTGTCGAGGTCGACCTCGCAGAGCCGGGCGCCTGCGGCGTCGAAGAAGTGCTGCCGGCGGATCACCTGCCCGAGCGGACGGACCGGGTCGTGCAGGTCGAGCCGGCGCAGCGCGCGGGCGGCATTGCCGGGCAGGTAGAGGCCGGTTTCGGTGGACTCCCCGGGCGGCAGCTTGTCGGTGACGTCCGGCCGGAAGCCCGCCAGGCGCAGCGCCCGGGCGACGGCCAGGCCGGCGATGCCCGCGCCGACGACGAGGATGCGCAGGGGGGAGCCACCCATGGTGGTGTACGCCTCCGGAGGGGGAGCGGAACGCGTTGGAGGCAACACGCTACTCGGAGCTATCGGCCCACACCAGGCCCCGATCGGCCGTCTCGGGGGCGCCCGTCGGCGGTTCGCGGCGCTTAGCTGGCCGTCGGTCGGCAGCCGTCCGGCGGGGGCGTGGCAATCCTCACAATTCGCCAGTTTGACGCATGCAGTTGCGCCCTAGTTTCAAGCATGTAAATGTGTCGTTGAGCGTGGGAGCGCTCCCGCACCACCCCACCACATCCGGCGCCCGGCATGCGCCGAGTCAAGGAGCGTCATGAAACGTCAACTTCGGGCCCTGGCCGCCGCCGGGCTCCTCCTCACCAGCTCACTGGTTGCCGTGGCCCTCGGCGGCACCGCCTCCGCCGACACCCTGATCTGTGAGCAGTACGGCTCGACCACCATCCAGGGCCGCTACGTGGTGCAGAACAACCGTTGGGGCACCACCGCCCAGCAGTGCATCAACGTCACCAACAACGGCTTCGAGATCACCACCCTGAACGGCAGCAGCCCGACCAATGGCGCGCCCACGGCGTACCCCTCGGTGTTTTTCGGTTGTCACTACACCAACTGCTCCCCCGGCACGAACCTGCCGATCCAGGTGAGTCAGATCAGCAGCGCCACCAGCAGCATCTCCTACCGGTACGTCAGCGGCGCCACCTACAACGCGTCGTACGACATCTGGTTGGACCCGTCGCCGAAACGGGACGGGGTGAACCAGATGGAGATCATGATCTGGCTCAACCGGCAGGGCCCGATCCAGCCCATCGGCTCGGTGGTCGGCACCACCAACCTCGCCGGCCGCACCTGGGAGGTCTGGCGGGGCAGCAACGGCTCCAACAACGTCATCTCCTACGTCGCGCCGTCCGCGATCTCCAGCCTGAACTTCAGCGTGCTGGACTTCATCAACGACACCCGCAACCGGGGCGCGATCACCAACTCCTGGTACCTGACCAGCATCCAGGCCGGCTTCGAGCCGTGGCAGGGTGGCGTCGGCCTCGCGGTGACGTCGTTCTCGGCGAACGTCAACGGCGGTGGTAACCCCACCAACCCGCCGCCGACCACCCCGCCGCCGAGCGGTGGCGCGAGCTGCGCGGTGAAGTACACGGCCAACTCGTGGAACAACGGCTTCACGGCCGACGTGCAGGTCACCAACACCGGGTCCAGCGCGATCAACGGCTGGACGCTGAACTACAGCCTGCCCAGCGGGCAGACCGTCACCAACGCGTGGAACGCCACGGTCAACCAGAGCGGCTCCGCGGTGACCGCCCGCAACGTCGGCCACAACGGGTCCATCGCGCCCGGCGGCACGGCCAGCTTCGGATATCAGGGGACGCTGAACGGGTCGTACTCGTCACCGACGAGCTTCACGCTCAACGGGGCCACCTGCTCGCGTAACTGAGCGACACGGCCGGGGCCGTGCGGTGGTGACCAGCTGGTGACCACCGCACGGCCCCGGTGTCACTCCCGGTCCGCTCAGGCGGCCGGCGGGACGCTCCGCGTCCGGGACAGCTTGCCGAAGCTGGTCGCCGGATCGTCGTACGTGCTCCTTCGTGAGATGGAGCGATGACCTTAGATCAACGGACCGACATCCGCCGCCCGATTCCGTCGGGCGGCGGATGCGGTCAGACTCGGGTGAGACGTACGGCGTCGGCGATCACCAGACCGGTGGCGTTGCTCCACCGGCTCACCGCCACCCGGTTGGCGTCACCGGCCGGCAGTGCGAACGTGCCGAGGAGTCGCCACTGCCCGCCGGTCGCCCGCTGGTCGACGTAGACGGTCCGGTTGCCGGAGCTGGTGGCGACGATGTACGGGGTGGCGCTGTTGTAGCCGCTGTTCGTCGGCCACCAGGCCTCGACCCGGTAGTTGCCCGCCGCCGGCACGTTGAACCGGTACCAGGCGGGGTCGCTGGCGGCCACCGGATCGGCGTACCGGTAGTCGGCACCGTAGCGCTGGCTGGAGTACGTCGAGACACCCCAATTGGCGCTGGCGGTGAACCGGCCGGCGGTGGTGTTGTCCACCGTGGAAGACCATGCCGTGCCGCTGCCGGCCATCTTCGCCGCGACGTCGGCCCGCATCACGTTCAGGTCGATGAAGGAGGGGTCGATCTTGCCGGTGGTGCTGGTCTCCCGGTGCCCCCGGGCGTAGCTGCTGTCCCGGCCGAGGCGGGTGAGCACGGCGGCGGTGGCGGCGATCGACGCGTTGTACTGCGCGGCGGTCATCTCCTGGTTGACGCCGTTGTAGTCGATCTCCCACCCGATCATCAGGGTGTTGCCGTCTCCCGACGGGATCGGCCCGCTGCCGCCGCTGACGCCGGCGTGGTTGCACCGGCCGGCGGAGATGACGTGGAAGACGCCGTGGTAGTCGACGAGCGCCTGGCACAGCGGCCCGGGCAGGTCGGATCGGCCGTTTATGCAGATGCCGAGCGCCGGGTGCGGGTTGCTGGCGCTGCTGGTGGAGGCGGTGTGGTGCCAGAGCACGCCGATCGGGTCGAAGGAGCCGGGCCGCATCCGGTTGAGCCAGTCGCCCTCGACCACGACCTGGACCCCGGCGCCGCGCAACACGTCCACGAGCCAGGGAATGGTCGCCATCAGGCGTCCTGGAGCAGGTCGGCGAGGCACTCGGCCTTCGGTGCGGCGCTCGCCGCGGTGGGTCGGGCGACGACGGTCAGCGCGGCGGCCACCAGGGCGGGGATGCCGAGCACCCCGCGGCGGCGTAGACGGATGGATGGTGATCGGGTCATGGCGATCCTCCAGCGACGGCGGGCACGAACGGATCGACGATCGTGATGACGGGCACGGTATACCGTCACGAACGTCGATGTCGATACCCTTCATCACCAAGGCAGGATCTGAAGGAAACCGCCGATTCAGGCGTCGCCGAGCGCGTCGATGTCGCGCATCTCCTCCGCGGTCAGCGAGAAGTGGAAGACGTCGAAGTTGGCGGTGATCCGCTCCGGTGTCACCGACTTCGGAATCGCCACGATCTCGTGGTCGATGTGCCAGCGCAGCACCACCTGCGCCGGGGAGACGTCGTGCGCCGCCGCGATCCTGGTCAGCACCGGGTCACTGAGGTCGCTGGTCTTGAACGGGCTGTACCCCTCCAGCACCACTCCCCGGTCCCGGTGCTCGGCGTGCCGCTGCCGGTCGTACAACGCCGGACTCCACTCGATCTGGTTGACCGCCGGGTTCTCCTCGGTCGACTGGATCAACTCGTCGATCTGCCCGGTGCTGTAGTTGCTGACGCCGATCGCCCGGGTCAGGTTCTCGTCGCGGGCGGCCAGCAACTCGCGCCACAGCGGAATGCTGTCCGTCGGCGACGACGGCGGCCAGTGGATCAACCAGAGGTCCAGGTGGTCGACACCGAGCGCCTCCAGACTGGCCTCCAACGTCGCACGCTCCTGACCCACCCTGTTCGGCGGGAGCTTGGTGGTGATGAAGATGTCCTCGCGGCGCAGCCCGCTCTCCTGCACCGCCCGACCGACCTCCCGCTCGTTGCCGTACACGGTCGCGGTGTCGATGTGCCGGTAGCCGGTGTCGAGCGCGGCCAGCACGGCGTCGTAGCCGGCCTGGCCGGTGGCCTGCCAGGTGCCGAAGCCGAGCAGGGGCATCCGCACGTCACCGGGGAGCAGGGCGGCGGGCTGGTCGGTGAGGTCCATGAGGTCCGTTCTACCCCGCCGAGCCGCCTGCTGCCGAGCGAACGGACACTCCGGCGGCCAGCGCGACGCTCCGGCCTGCCGGAGTACGCGGGTGTGCCGGGGTTGGAGGGCGTGGGCAGCGTCGACGCGCCGTACGCGCAACGCCGGGATCTGCTCGATGGGCTGGCCTTGGCGGGTACGCACTGGCAGACTCCGCCGTGGTTCCCCGGCGCGGGCGACGAGGCCCTGCGCGCCGGGCAGGAGCAGGATCTGCCGGGCGCGGTCGGCACGCGGCTGGACTCGGCCTACGAGCCGGGGCGGCGCGGCCGGCACTGGCTGAGCGCCGAGGCGGTCTGACGGCGAGGAGCGACGTGTACCTGACCCACCTGGACTGCCCGCGCTGCGGGCGGGAGCACGCCGCCGACCAGTTGCAGAACCTCTGCGAGTGCGGCTCCCCGGTGCTGGCCCGCTACGACCTGCCGGCGGTGGCGAAGGCGGTCACCCCGGAACGCTTCCCGCTGCGCCCGGCCGACCTGTGGCGCTACCGGGAGCTGTTGCCGGTCGGCGATCCACGGCACGTCACGACGCTCGGTGAGGGCTGGACGCCGCTGCTGCGCGCCCCGGCCTACGGCGCCGAGATCGGCATCACGGACCTCATGATCAAGGACGAGGGGTTGATCCCGACCGGCTCGTTCAAGGCACGCGGCGCGGCGGTCGGGGTGAGCCGCGCCCGCGAGCTGGGCGTCGAGCGGATCGCCATGCCCACCAACGGCAACGCCGGATCGGCCTGGGCCACGTACGCCGCGCGGGCCGGAATGGGCGCCACCATCGTCATGCCGCTGGACGCGCCGAGCATCTGCCGACGCGAGTGCGTCGCCGCCGGCGCCGACCTTCGCCTGGTGGACGGGCTGATCAGCGACGCCGGTCGGCGGGTGGCAGAGCTGATCGCGGAATCGAACGGGACGATCTTCGACGCCGGCACGCTGCGCGAGCCCTACCGGCTCGAGGGCAAGAAGACGATGGGGTACGAGATCGTCGAGCAGCTCGGCTGGCAGATCCCGGACGTGATCATCTATCCGACCGGCGGCGGTGTCGGCCTGATCGGCATCCACAAGGCGATGCACGAGCTGCGCGAGCTGGGCTGGATCGGCGACAAGCTGCCCCGACTGGTGGCGGTGCAGTCGACCGGCTGCGCGCCGATCGTGCGGGCGTTCGCCGAGGGTGAGGATCGGGCGCGGCCGTGGGAGGGCGCACACACCGTGGCGTTCGGCATCACGGTGCCGGCCCCGCTGGGTGACGAGCTGATCCTGGCGGCGGTGCGGGAGTCGTCCGGCACCGCCGTGGCCGTCGACGACGCCGACCTGCTGGCCGACCTTCGGGAGTTCGCCGGTCGGGAGGGGCTGCTGCTCTGCCCGGAGGGTGCGGCCTGCCTGACGGCGGCGCGGCATCTGCGCGCCGGCGGGTGGATCCGGGCCGGCGAACGGGTGGTGGTGCTCAACACCGGCGCGGGACTGAAGTATCCGGACACCGTCGACGTGTCCGGCGTACCCGTGCTGGGGTGAGAGCCGGCACCCCGCGGGCGGCGGGGTGCCGGCGTGCGGTGCCTACTGGTAGGTGATGTCGGAGGGTGAGTAGAGGCAGTTGACCCCGTCCGCGCCCTCGCCGATCTCGGTCGGCTCGCTCCCCTTCGGCACGCCCTTGTACTTCACGCAGATCGAGGTCTCCCGATCCGGGTCGCCGATGATGGTGATCCGGCTGAACCGGGCGGTGTCGCCCCAGTTGGTGTTGATGCCGGCGATCGCGTCGGTGTTCCGCACCGACACGTTGTCGATCACCACGTGCCGCTGGTACGACGTCGAGCAGTTGCCGCAGGCGCGGTAGAGCTTCCCGGCGTTCTCCACCCGGAAGTTCTTGATGTAGACGGTGCCCGAACCGTTGTGCTGGAAGACCTTGTCGCTGGCCGAGCGGGCGCCGCCGCCGTCGACGGTGTACGTGGTGCCGCCGCGGAAGGTGGCGGCGTCCTCGCCGACGTCCTCCCACCAGACGTTGACCAGCGTGCAGTCGCCCTCGCAGTGCACGCCGTCACCGGCCGGCGCACCGATGATCACATTGCGGAGGGTGGCGCCGGCGGCCAGTTCGAACATCGGGTCCTGGCTCTCGCTCTGCCCGCCGTCACCGATGCCGTAGTAGCGCTTGAGCCCGCCGTCGAAGCTCCCGGACACCGGGATCGTGGCGTCCACCTTCTGGTTGCCGGTGGGCGTCGGCCAACCCGCAGGCGGCGGCGGACTGGTCGGCGGCGGCGTGGTCGGCGGCGGACTGGTCGGCGGCGGCGTGGTGGTGGGCGGCGGAGTGCTCGGCGTGCCGCCACCGGCGGAGTCGACCAGCACGTCGTCGAAGCCGCCGCCGGCGTACGCGGTGACCAGGCCGATCCGGCCCGCGCCGACCAGGCTGTTGCTGCCTGCGGCGATCTGCGTGCCGTTGACGAAGCCGCGGATGGTGCTGCCGCTGACCTCGATGCGCAGGGTGTACCAGGTGCCGGTGCCGACGCCCAGCGATGCGGACCCGATCGCGGTGAGGGAGCTGCCGTTGACCGCCTGCAGCTCGGCCCGGCCGGAGCCGAGCAGGGCCAGCCGGTACATCTTGGTGCTGCTGCTGGACCGCGCGGCCAGCCCGACCAGGGCGCTGGACGAGCCGAAGCTCGCCGGCCGCACCCGGGCCTGCACGGAGTAGTTGGTCCAACTGGTCTGGCCGGCGAACTGCCGGGCCAGTTCGCTGCCGGCGTTGGACTGGTTGAGCACGCCCGAGCCGTCGACGGTCCAGGTGCCGCCGGACTTGGACCAGCCGGACGTGTTGCCGTCGTTGAAGTCGTCGCTGAAGACGGTGGCCGCGAAGGCCGAGGTCATGCCGGCGGCAAGGGCTGCCACCGTCACGCCGACGCCCACCGCCAGCAGGAGTGGTCGTCGGCCGGGGGATCGTCTTTTCTGCACAGTTGTCCTCCTTGACGCGTGTGGTGGCGATCCCTCGACGACCGCCTGGGGACGTGTCGACACGGCGGTGCCTTCGTCTGGGATCGGTGCGCGCCCCGGTCGGATGCCCGGGATCCGAAGCGGAGCGAAGCGGGAGAAAAGACCTTGGGAAAGGGCTTTCCCGCTGCTTCGAGGCTAGGACTGCGCAAGCATCACCGTCAATGCCTGACGCTTGCAGGTCTGTTGCAGGATTTCGACCGGGAGACGTCCCCGAGCGATCAGAAACTCTCCGGCTCGGTCAACCGCCAGGCCGCGTTGATCAGCCCGATGTGCGAGAGCGCCTGCGGGGTGTTGCCGAGCTGCATCCCGGTGGTCAGGTCGACCTGCTCGGTGAACAGCCCCACGTCGTTGGAGTAGCCGACCACCCGCTCGAACAGCGCCTCGGCGCGCTTCGGCTCACCTGCCATCACCAGGCACTCCACCAGCCAGAACGAGCACAGCAGGAAGCCCGCCGGGTCGGTCGTCCACCGCCGTAGCAACCCGCCCTCGGTGCCCAGCTCACGCTCCACCATCTCGATGGTGGAGCGCATCCGCGGGTCGGTGGCCGGCAGGAAACGCGCCACCGGCATGGCGAGCACCGAGGCGTCCAGCTCCGCCGATCCGAACGCGCCGGTGAACGCCCCGATCCGGTCGTTCCACCCCTCGCGCAGCACGGTGCCGCGGATCTCGTCGCGTACCCCGGCCCAGCGGCGCGGGTCGGCCCGGTCGCCGAGCCGGTCGGCGAGCCCCACCGCCCGGTCCAGGGCCAGCCAGCAGGACACCTTGGACGAGACGTAGTGGCGCTCCTCGTCCCGGGTCTCCCAGATCCCCCGGTCCGGCAGCCGCCACGTCGCGGCCACCTGCTCGGCCAGCCCCAGCACCATCTCCCGCAGCTCGCCGTCGAACGTCGCGCCGAGGTAGTCGCGCAACCGCCACACCGCCGACATCACCTCACCCGGCACGTCGAGCTGCCGCTGCCGCCACGCGTCGTTGCCGACCCGGACCGGCCGGCTGTCACGGTACCCGCGCAGGTGGTCGCAGTGGTGCTCGGAGATGTCCCGCTCACCCTCCAACCCGAAGAGCACGGGCACGGGTTCGTCGCCGAACCGGCCGATCGAGCGGGCCGCCCAGGCGAACAGCCGCGACGTCTCCTCCGGACAGGCCGCCACCCAGAGCGCGCGCATGGTCAACGAGAAATCGCGCAGCCAGGAGTACCGGTAGTCGTAGTTGCGGTCGCCGCCGATCTGCTCGGGCAGCGAACTGGTCAACGCCGCGGCGACCGCTCCACTGCGGGAGTACGTGAGGCCGGTCAGGACCGTCGCGCTGTGCCGGACGAGTTCGGGGTACCGCCCCTTGTATATGTGCGTGTCCCGGAACGCCTGCCACGCCCGCGTCGTCTCGGCGAGGGCGGCCAGCGGCTCGACCCGCGCTGGCGGGGTGCCGTACACCTCACCGAACGCCACGTCCATCCCGATCACCTGACCGGCGGAGACCTCGAACTCGTGCTTCACCCGGTCGACGCCCGCCCGCAGGTGCAGATCGCCGGCGCGCAACACCAGCACCACCGGCCCCGCGCCGGCCAGCACCCCGCCGTCCGGCTGCTCGTGCAGGTACGGCGTGAGCAGGCCGTACTCCGGTCGGGGCGCGAAGTCCAACGCCATCCGTACCCGCCCGGACAGCCCCTGCACCACTCGGATCAGCACGGCGGGTGAATTCTTGCCCAGCTCGTGCGCGCGTGCCCCGACCTCGGCGGCGAGGGCGTCGGTGACCGCCACACTGCCCTGCGGCGTGTGGTGCACAGTCCGCAGCACCAAGGAGTCAGGCAGGTACGCCCGCTCCATCCGATACCCCGGTCCGCCGACGCCCACCGGAGCCAGCTTGAAGTGCCCGGCGCCCGGGTCCAGCAGCCGCCCGAACACGGACGCCCCGTCGAACCGGTGCGGGCACCACCAGTCGATCGACCCGTCCTTGCCGACCAGGGCACCGGAACGAGAGTCCGAGAGGAATGCGTAGTCGGAGATCGCCGGCTGCTGCTCCACCCGCCGCGGGTACCCCCATCGGGCCGGATCAGGCAGCCGGCGGCCTCGTCACTCCGTCGGTGGCTCGTCCTCGCCTGCCGCCTCGGCCGCGTCGGCCTCCTCCTTGGTCCGGTGCACGGCCTGGTCGGCGTGCTCCGGCGGGCCGTAGACGGTGTACAGCACCAGCGGGTTGGGCCCGGTGTTGACGAAGTTGTGCTTGGTGCCGGACGGCACCACGACCAGGTCGCCCGCGACGACCTTCCGCTTCGCACCGGCTACCCGGGCCTCGCCGACGCCGCTGACGAACGTCAGGATCTGGTCGATGCCGTCGTGGACCTCCTCGCCGATCTCGCCACCGGCGGGGATGGTCATGATGACCAGCTGGGTGTGCTCACCGGTCCACAGCACCCGCCGGAAATCCGGGCTCTTCTCGGCGACTGTCGCGATCGTGAAATGCTCCATGCCGACGCTCATACCCCGTTCGGCAGCGCGCCACGCCGGGACTCGCAGATGGTGGAATTCCCCACGTCCGGCGGGTTTGGATCCGCGCAGACCGGGGATCGACAACCCGACCGGCACCAACGGCCGGTCGAGCCAGGTCCCCGCCGGCGTACCGCCGAACGGCTGCGGTGGTGGGAGACGGCCAGAGCGCGGCGACGTTGCGACCACGGTCCAACGGCGCCGCGCGCTCGTCCCACCTCACCCCACCCCGCCCCACCCCACCCCACCCCACCCCACCCCGCCCCGTCGATCATGGAGTTGTGGTGGGGACGAAGTAGCTGCGATAGCACCAAACCAGGCACCACGACTCCATGATCGACCGGGCGGAGAGCCGCGGCGGGCGCCGGAGGGCAACGGGATCGGTCAGCGGTGCAGCCAGGTGAGCAGGTCGGGCGGGGCCAGCGCGGCCACGCGCTGTTCGTAGCGGGCGTGTGCCTCGGCGTTCAGCAGTGCGCGGCCCTGGCCTGAGCCGCCCTGGCGGAAGAAGGCCCGGCGGTCCCGCAGCACACCGAGCGTGTCCGGAGCGAGCCGGTCGGCACGCTCCCGCATCCGACCGAAGGTCGCCGCCTCGACCAGTTCCGGCCCCGGCCTCGGGAGGTCCCACCGGTCGGCGAGCCGGCGCATCTCAGCTCCCAGGTCGGTCACCAGGTCGTCGTAGTGCACCAGCTCGACGTTCGGCTCGCGTCGCCGCGCCCAGGCGTCGTTCAGGTGGAGCATCACGCCGGGCAGCGAATCCAGCTCGGCGCGTGGGTCCGCCTCCTGCTCGACCCAGCTCCGCAGCCACTGCTCCACCGGCACACGCTCCTGGGTCGGCCCGGCCGGGGCCGGCTGGCCGGTCAGCTCGGCGAGGCGTACCCGGTCCAGGTTGCCCGCCTGGTGGTAGAGGGAGACCGCCATGTCCAGCGGATGCCGGGCCACCACCACGTAGTGCACCCGGGGGTCGAGGGGCACCCCGTCCAGTGGGGTGTGTGTCTTGATGAACCGCCGGTGCGATTGCGCGGCCAACTTGTCGAACACCACGTCACGGGGCTCGGCCAGCCAGTCCAGCCAGGGCGACAGCACGTTCAGCGGTGCCGGCAGCTCCGCAGTGCCCAGCACCAGCAGCGCGCAGATCATCTGCATCCAGGTGGTGCCGCTCTTGGACCGGGTGCTGATCACGATGTCGCCGTCGCGGAACGGGAACCCGGCCCACCGGCCGCTGTCCTCGTCGTCGGAACGGTATCGGTGGGTCGGCGCAGGCATCGGAGGAAAGTAGTCGTGGAGGCGACAGTCGAGCAATCGAATTCCGGCTCCACAAGCTGTGACACATGCCCATGCCTGGCTAGATTTAAGTATGGTGCCCGCCCCCGGGAGCCGGGCGGCGGAACCGGTCTACCGCCCCATCCTCGCCTGTCGCCGCGGTGAGCTGGATGCCCTGAGCCACCTCGACCTCACCGCCAGCGCGCTGGTCGCCCCGATCCTGGAGATCGGTGCCGTGGACAGATCCACCCTGGACGGTCTGCGCCGGCTACCACCCGGGCTACTGCCGGCCGTCGACGTCAGCGCCCTCCCCGACAGCCGCGCAGCGGAGCTGAGCCGTTGGGGCGTACCTCTGGTGCCGGTCATCGGTCTCGCGGAGGGCGACCACCGGCTGGTCGCGCACGGTGCCGCGGCACGGGCGTGCGGCCGACGGGCGCTGATCCGCCTACGGGCCGGACAGGACCGTGCCGGGCCGGACGGAAGCACCGCCGCCGCCGAACGGGTCTGGCGGTTCACCGACCTCGCCCCGGAGGAGTGCGACCTGGTGGTGGACGCGGGGGACGTGTGCTGCCCGGCGGATGTGCGGGCGGCCGAACCTCGGGTGCGCCGGCTGCTCGACTGGGCACGCCGGCACGCCTGGCGGTCGGTGACGGTGGCGGCGGGCGGGATGCCGCCGACGTTGTCCCGGCTACCGACCGACGAGCCGATCCGCCTGGACCGCTGGGACTGGCAGCTCTGGCGACGGCTGGCCGACGCCGGGGTCGACTACGGCGACTACGGCGTCCACCCGGCCGTGCCCGGCACGGGTGGCCCGGGTGACCGGCTGCCGACGGTGCGGTACACCGACGACGGCAGCTGGTGGATCTACCGCTGGGCGCGGCGAGGGGGCCGGGGCGAGGAACGGTTCGCCGACCTGTGCCGCACGCTGGTGTCGGCCCCGCACTGGCCGAGCACCGGGGCGGCGTTCTCCTGGGGTGACCACGAGCTGCTACGCCGGGCCCGCCGGGGTGCCGGTGCCGGATCGGCCGCCAACTGGGCGGCCTGGAGCACCTCACACCACCTGGCGTACGTGCTCGCCACGCTGTCGCGCCCGGACGACGACACCGCGCCGAGGTGGCACCCTCGGCCCGGTCCGCCACAGCGCGGACGCTCGCTGCGGTGAGACGGATGGTTACTGCCTCTCGGTGAACCCGAACTGGATGATGCCCTCGTCGTCGACGGTGGCGTCCACCGAGGCGTCGCCGAGGAGTTCGGCGGCATCCTCGTCCAGGAAGATGCGGGCGCCCTGGTTGTCGACCACCTGGTCGCCCTGCACCGGCTCGGGCACCAACTCCACCGAGAGCGAGCCGGCCTCGGTGTCGGCGGCGATACGCACGCCGCCGCCCTCGGCGACGTCCTGCTGGTTGGCGAGGTCACGGATGACGAGCACGGCATTGTCGGTCATGGTGAGCATGAGCGGAACTCCTCGTGGAATCTCGGCTCCCGGTCGGAACCCTCACAGGCCGGATGATCGGCCCGTCGTACGAGCACACCTGGGAGGCGACAGAAGGGGCGAACGGTCATCGCCGTCGCATCGGATCGGGGCAGCTGAGGGCCCCGCCTCCTCCACCGTGCCCGTTGACCGGCGATCCGTCAAATAGAGCCAGGTCAGTCGAGAGCGGGGGTCGGGGCCAGCCAGGCGCGAATCTCGTTGACCGCCGCGCGGCCGGCCCGGTTGGCACCGATCGTGCTGGCCGAGGGTCCGTAGCCGACCAGGTGAACCCGCTCGTCGGCGACCACCCGGGTGCCGTCCATCGTGATACCGCCGCCCGGTGCGCGCAGACCCAGCGGGGCGAGGTGGTCGATGGCGGCGCGGAAGCCGGTGCACCAGAGGATCACGTCCGCCGGGACGAACCTCCCGTCCGCCCAGGCCACCCCGTCGGGTGTGATCCGGTCGAACACGGGTAGCCGGTCCAGGACGCCCCGCTCACGCAGCCGGCGCACCTCCGGCGTGACCGGCAGCCCGGTCACGCCCACCACACTGCCCGGTGGGCGGCCCTCCCGTACCGTCTCGTCCACCCGGGCCACCGCGGCGCGACCCAACTCCGGGCCGAACTCCTCGTCGCGGAACTCCGGCGGCCGGCGGGTCACCCAGGTGGTGGCCGCCGCAACGGTGGAGATTTCTCCGAGCAGCTGCACGGCGGAGGTGCCCCCACCGACGACCACCACCCGCAGTCCGGCGAACTCGGCCGGCCCCCGGTAGTCGGCGGTGTGCAGTTGCCGGCCCCGGAACGACGCCCGACCGGGGTAGTGCGGCCAGAAGGGCCTCGTCCAGGTGCCGGTCGCGTTGATCAGAGCCCGGGCGATCCACCGGTCCCCGTCGGTCTGCACGTCCAGCCGCCCGTCCGGGCGGGACCGCACCGCGCGGACCCGCACCGGCCGTCGTACCGGCAGCTCGAATGCCCTCTCGTACGCGGCGAAGTAGGCGCTCACCTGCTCGGCCGCCGGGCGCTTGGGTTCGGCGGGCGGGAGCGGCAGCCCGGGCAGGTCGTGGAAGCCGTGCACCCGGTCGAAGACGAGCGTTGGCCAGCGGTGCTGCCAGGCCCCTCCCGGCCCGTCGTCGCCGTCGAGGATGACGAAGCCGCTGCCGGGCAGGAACCCGGTCCGGCGCAGGTGGTAGCCGGCGCTCAGGCCGGCCTGACCGGCGCCGATCACCACGACGTCCGCGGAGTGGGTGTCCACGCGGTGTACAACACCGTGTCCGGCACCGCTGTGCCCGCGATCGGCCGTCGCGTCGATCACAGAATTTCCGGTAATGCCTCCCTGACCAGCACCTACGCTGAGCGAATGAGCGACTTCCGTCGGTACGCGGCAGAGTTCCTCGGCACTCTGGTGCTGGTCTTCTTCGGAGTGGGCAGCGCCGTCGCCGCACGGGTTCAGGGCGGCGTCGTGGTGGTCGCGTTGTCCTTCGGGTTCGTGCTGCTCGCTCTCGTCTACACGATCGGCCCGCTCTCCGGCAGTCACGTCAACCCGGCGGTGACACTAGGTGTCCTGCTCTCCGGAAAGATCTCGGTGCTCGGCGCGGTGGCGTACTGGATCGCCCAGTTCGTGGGCGCGACGGTGGCCGCCTTCGTGCTCTGGGCGCTGACCCGGTGGGGCGACGTCGCGGACCAGACCGGGGCACTGGGCACCAACGGCTACGGCGCACACATCAACCGAGGTGGAGCGGCGGTGCTGGAGGTCGTGCTGACCTTCCTGTTCGTCCTCGTCGTCCTGGTGGTGACCAGTCGCAGCGAGAACCCGGGGACCGCCGGGGTGGCCATCGGGTTGGCCCTCGCCGCTACCCAACTGGTCGGTCTGACGCTGACCGGCGCGGCAGTCAACCCGGCCCGGGCGTTCGGCCCGGCGGTCTTCGAGGGCGGCGTCGCCCTGCGGCAGCTCTGGGTGTTCATCGTCTTCCCGCTGCTCGGCGGGGCGCTCGCCGCCCTGGTGGCACCCTTGGTCATGGGGACGCAGCGGCACTACTGGGGCGGCCACGAGAAGTCGGCCGGGCAGCCCACCTAGTCCGGTTGGCATTATCTTTCGCTTGCGGCTCTTCTCCGGCGAATATCTTCGTGGCAGCATCAGCGCATGCATCGCCGTCACTTTGTCCGGGCCCTCGCACTACTCACGCTGGTCGCCACCGCGGCCACCGCCGGCGCGCCGGGTGCCACGGCCGAGTCGCCCACCCCCGCGACGACCCGACTGCACGACACCATCGACACGATCCTCGGCGACGCCCGCCTCAGCGGGGCGCAGGCGTCGGTGGTCGTGGTCGACACCAGCACGGGACAGACGCTCTACGACCGCAACGGCGACCGTCGGCTGATCCCGGCCTCCAACACCAAGCTGATGACCTCGACGGCGGCCCTCGGGCTGCTCGGCCCGGGGCACCGATTCACCACCGACGTGCACACCAGCGGCAAGCGCCACGCGGGCCTGCTCACCGGCAACCTCTACCTGCGCGGTGGCGGTGACCCGACCATGCTCGCCGCCGACTACGACGCGCTCGCCGCCCAGGTCGCCGCTGACGGCGTACGGGTGGTCACCGGCAACCTGGTCGCCGACGACACCCGCTACGACAGCACCCGCCTCGGCCCCGACTGGGCCTGGGACGACGAGCCCTACTACTACGCCGCGCAGGTCTCCGCGCTCACCGTCGCCCCGGACACCGACTACGACGCGGGGACGGTGATCGTGCGGGCCGCACCCGCCGGCCGGGCCGGCGCCCCGCCGGTGGTCAGCACCACCCCACCCACCGGGTACGTCCGCGTCGACAACCGGGCCGTGACCGTCGCCGAGGGCGAGACCTCGATCTCGATCGAGCGCGAACACGGCGGCAACACCGTGGTGGTGACCGGCCAGATCGCCCTCGGGGACGAGCCCGCCAGCGACTGGGTGACCGTCTGGGAACCCACCGGCTACGCGGCCGACGTGTTCCGGGCGGCGTTGCACCGGCACGGCGTCCGGGTGATCGGCCGAACCGTACTGGGCCAGCCCACCCCGGAGACGGCCCACCCGGTGGCCCGGCACGACTCGATGAGCCTCGGCGAGCTGATGACACCGTTCCTCAAGCTCTCCAACAACGGGCACGCCGAGGTGCTGACCAAGGAGATCGGCCGGGTGCTGAACGGTTCGGGTACCTGGACGGCCGGCACGACCGCGATCAGCGAGTACGTCGCCGACACCGGGATGGACACCGGGCGGCTGCGCCAGCGCGACGGATCGGGGCTGTCCCGGCGCAACCTGGTACCGGCGGCGGAGTTCGTGAACCTGCTGAGCGCCGTCCGCGCCGAACCGTGGTTCGGGACCTGGTACGCGGCCCTACCGATCGCCGGGCAACCCGAGCGGTTCGTCGGCGGCACTCTCCGGAGCCGGATGGCCGGCACCCCGGCGGCGGGCAACGTGCACGCGAAGACCGGCAGCCTGACCGGTGTCTCCGGCCTCTCTGGCTACGTCACCAGCGCCGACGGCCGGCTGCTGGCGTTCGCCATCCTGCTGAACAACTACCTGACGGCGTCGGTCAAGCCGTTGGAGGACCAGATCGCGGTGGCACTTGCCGGCTTCCGCACGGGCGGTACGAGCACCACGCGGATGGCGCCGCCAGCCGTGCCGGAGATTCCTCGGACCCCGGAGGGTGTGGAGTGTTCCTGGGTGAAGCCCATCACCTGCTGAGCGGCGGCCGGGAGGCGCGGGCTGCTGCCTCCCGGCCGGACGCGCGCTCAGGCCGGACGGTCCGGTGGGGGGACCACCGCCGTCGGGTCGCCGCGCTCGATGAGCGCGGCGATCTCGGCAGCCCGCAGCCCGCGAAGCGCCAGCACCCGAGTGCCCCAACGGTGCAGGCGGCACGGGTGCGGGCTGGCATCGTTGCGGCACACCACTCCACCGGACCACCGCCGGGGGGCGTGCACCACGACCGCCCGCACCGCGAACTGGGTGTCCTCGCCGGTCACGTACGGTGGCAGGGGGATGTCGCGGAGCACCTCTCCGGACGCTTCACCGGCACCGGCCGAAGCGGCGCGACGGACGCGGTGGGCGGTACTACTACTCATCTCCGCTGCCTCCACACTGGATGGTCGGATGGGGACAGCAGAAAGCTACGACCTCCTCGACCGTGGGCGACGGACAAACTGTCCCGCTGTGCGGCCGCGCAGCGACTGGTCGGTCAGCGCACCGCCACAGCCTGGAGGCCGACGTTGCCGCAGTGCGGAGTGAAGACCTTCTCGACTTTCCAGGTCAGCAGCAGTCGAGCGCCCTTCGGCACCGTGAACCGGATGGTGAACTGCGCGCTCTGACTCGTGTACGGGTCCTCCAGCACCACGCTGCTGGCGGGTCCGCCGGTGGACAGCCGCGCCTCCAGACGCCCCCGGGCCATCCAGATACCGCCGAAGAGCTGGACCGTGCGCGACTCACCGCTGCCCGCGACGGCGAGCGAGAACCCGTTGCCGGTACCACAGGTGTAGACGCCCTCGGAGCTGTCCCGCGCCGACCGCTGCGACGAGCCGTCGGACCACCGCACGTGCTCCTGGTTGCCGTCCCAGGCGACCCGTGTGCCGGCACCACCCTCGTCGACGATCTCCCCGGAGCCGGCACGCTTGCGGACCGTCGAGGTGCCCCCACGCTGCCCCCAGTGCACCCAGTCGCGGGTGCCCACCGCGGTCAGGTCGACCTCGGCGGGCATCTCCCCCCGGGTCACCGACAGCGCCGGCGACCGGGGTGACGGCGGCGGTGGGGCCGGCGCGGTCGTCGACGGTGTCGGGTCGGGCGAGGGCGGGCGCTGGCGCGGACGCAGGCCGGGCTCCGCCGGCCCCGCGTCACCGGTACGCCCGTCGGTGCCCGGGAAACCGGGAGAACGGGCGGCGACTCCGGTCACACCGCCCGGGCGACCCGCCTGGTCGTCCTCGGGCGCCGGGTCCGAGCGGATGCTCAGGTACGAGATCAGCGCCGCCAGGCAGGCGAGTGCGGCGACCCCCTCCACCGCCCAGCGTCGTCGCTGTCGGGCACGGGCGACCCGGCGCAGCGCGGCGCGGGTCTGCCCGGAGGTGAGGGCACCCGAGCGGTGCTTCGCCGATGCGTCGCCAGCACCCGAATCAGTCCGCGTGCGGTCTTCGTCCGCCACCGACCCCTCCAACTCCACCACCCGGCCGCCGCCCACCACAGCGGATCACACCGTCCACTGTGGGCCGTTTCGCGTTCGTACCGGTGTGGACGACACGCTAGATCCGGACTGCCGGACGTGTCCAGCCCGCAGCCGGACGCCAACGGTGGCCCGCCCCGCGCGGGTGGCCACTTCGGCAGGCCACGAGCGCCGTTCGGGGTCAGCCGATCCGAAAACCGAGCAACTGTGCGATGACCACGGCCTGCCCGACGTCGACGATGGCGCCGGCCCGCTCGACGGCCGTCGGGTCGAGGGCGGTGAGATCGCTGCCCCGCAGGTCGGCGCCGCCGAGCCGCACGTTGAGCAGTTGCGCCCCGGACAGGTCGACGCCTGTGACGGTGGCACCGGTCAGATTGGCCCGGGTCAGGTCCACCTCCCGCATCCGCACCCCGGTCAGCCGGACGCCCCGCAGGTCCGCGCCGGGCATCGCGACGAAGGACCAGTCACCGCCGTCGACAGCCAACGGGCGCAGGTCGCAGTCGACGAACGTGCTGCCGACCAACTTGCAGCCGGTGAACTCGGCCTCGAAGAAGTTGCACCGGCGGAAGACGCAACGGGTGAAGGCCGAGTCGACATGCCGGGACGCGTTGAACCTGACGTTGCCGAACGTGCACCCGGTGAAGACCGCTCCCCGGCTCACCGCCTCGGTCAGGTCCACGTCGAAGAACTCGCAACTGACGAAGTGCCGGTCGGTCAGCTCCTCGCCGTACCAGTCCTCGTTGCGGAAGGTCGCATCCTCGGTCAACTCCGGCATCCGGCCAGGCTAGTGGTCACCAACGACAGCCGGCGGCCGGTCCGACCGGTGTCGACCCCCCTTCCGGTACGGCCATACCGGCGAGTAGGTTCGGCGGCGTGAGTGTGGCCCGAAGCAAGGACCCGGATCAGGTCGGTTTCGACCCGGCACGGTTGGCGCGGATCGACGAGCACTTCGGCCGGTACGTGGACGACGGCCGACTGGCCGGCTGGCAGGTGGTGGTCACCCGCCGCGGCGAGGTGGCGCACTCCTCGACGTACGGGCTGCGGGACCGGGAGTCGGGCGCGCCGGTCGAAACCGACACGCTCTGGCGGATCTACTCGATGACCAAGCCGGTCACCTCCGTCGCGGCGATGATGCTCTGGGAGGAGGGCCGGTTCGAGCTGACCGACGAGATCAGCCGCTGGCTGCCGGAGTTCGCCGACCTTCGGGTCTACTCGAAGGGGTCGATGCTCAAGCCGTACACCGTGCCGGCGACCGAGCCGATCCGGGTCTGGCACCTGCTCACCCACACGTCCGGCCTGACGTACGGTTTCATGCAGACCTCGGTGGTCGACGGCCTGTACCGCGCCGCCGGTTACGACCTGTACCCGCCGGCGGACGTCGACCTGGCCAGCGCCTGCGTGGCCTTCGGTGAGCTGCCGCTGCTGTTCCAGCCCGGTTCCGCCTGGGGCTACTCGGTCGCCACCGACGTGCTCGGCCGGCTCGTCGAGGTGATCTCCGGGCAGAGCCTCGACGCGTTCTTCGCCGACCGGATCTTCGGCCCGCTGGGCATGACCGACACCCGCTGGTGGGTGGAGGGCGAGGAGGCCGACCGGCTGGCGGCGCTCTACGTACCGGAGCCGCGGAGCGGAAAGGCCGTCCGCTACGACAGCCTCGGCGCGCTCGCGTTGCGCAAGCCCGCCCTGCTGTCCGGAGGAGGCGGTCTGATCTCCGGCGCCGCCGACTACCACCGCTTCACGCAGATGCTGCTGCGCGGCGGCGAGCTGGACGGCGTCCGGTTGCTCGGCCCCCGAACGGTGCGCTTCATGACCCGCAACCACCTGCCCGGGGGCCAGGACCTGGGCACCCTGTCCACCGGTGGCTTCGCCGAGACGACACTGGACGGGATCGGCTTCGGCCTCGGCTTCGCGGTCGTCGACGACCCGATCCCCAGCCGGGTGCCGAGCAGCGTCGGCGAGTACTACTGGGGTGGGGTGGCCAGCACCGCGTTCTGGGTGGACCCGGCCGAGGAGATCACCGCGCTGCTGTTCACCCAACTGATGCCGTCGAGCACCTACCCGCTCCGCTCCCAGCTACGCCAACTCGTCTACGCGGCGCTTGTCGACTGAACGGTGCGGGGTCCGCCGCTCTCGGCTGACGGACCCCACACCTCAGCTCAGTTGAGCTGCTGCGCCTGGACCGCGCGGACCCTCGCCGGCTTGGTGGTGGAGAGGTTCGAGATCAGGTACGCCCGCACGCTGCCGTCGGGGAACACCGCCCACAGGTCGGCCACGCCGTCGGCGTTCAGGTCGGCGGCGATGAGGCTGCTGATCGCCGCGCCGGTGTTCCAGCCGGAGGCGAGCCGGTACTGGGTGTAGGACAGCGTGCCGGTTCCGTCGCCGTTGTCGGTCATGGTGACGCCCTGCCACAGGTACAGGTCGCCGGTGGTGGCGTTCCGCAGCACCAGCGCCATCCCCGAGGTCAGCTCGGTGCTGGCCAGGGTCCAGTTCTGCCAGTCGCTGCCCCCGGTCGGGGTGGCGTTGCCCTGGGGCAGCGGAAGGTAGAGGCTCGTCGCCCAGTAGTTCGGGTAGTAGGCCAGGCGGTAGCCATTGCTCGCGTCGCCGACGATGCCCAGCAGGTCCGGGATGCCGGTGTCGGCGCCGTCCGCCGTGAACCCGTTGACGAGCTGGATCGGAGAGTTGCCGTGCTCGTCGAGAAGGTATTCGCGGATGAGAGTGACCTGTGCGCTGCCACCATTGGGCTTGGCCATCGTGCCGTCGCCGGTGCCCGCGATGAAGCTGCCACCACCGGCGTTGACGCCGCTGGGGTAGTAGGCCAGGAAGTCCTGGTTCGCGGTGCCGAAGAAGCGGCCGGTGATCACTTGGGCGCCGTCGAAATCCGCGGCCGGGTCGTCGTTGCCGGTGACCCCGGTGCCGTAGATGCCGATGTTCACCGCCGGGACCTTGACCCGGCCGGTGCCGACGCCGGTGGTCGCGCCGACCCGGCCCCGCGCCGCCCAGACGCCGGAGTCGAGGCCCGTCGTGGGGCCGCCGGCGGTCACCAGGTCCGGTACGCCGTCGCCGTTGAGGTCCTTGTCCACTGGGCCGGTGGCAGCGCTGGTCGGGGTGTCGGCCGGTGCGGCCTGGGCCGGCAGGGCCGGGGCGACGACGGCGAGCGCCAGAGTGGCCGGCACCGCCCAGGCGAGCAGCCGGCGAGGGGCGGAGAGATGGTTCACGAGGTCCCCGTTCGTGTCATTGGATCTTGCCTGGCTCACCGTAGTCGAAGAGCGCCAGCTCGTAGATCCACCGAACGAAGGGGTCAGTCGGCGAGGCGGGCGGGGAAGCCTCCGGTGGCGATCGGGCCCCACGCGTCGATGGTGACCCGGATCAGCGACTTGCCCTGGCGCACCATCGCCGCCCGGTAGTCGTCCCAGTCCGGGTGCTCGCCGGAGATGCTGCGGAAGTACTCGACCAGCGGCTCCAGCGCCTCCGGCAGGTCGAGCACCTCGGCGGTGCCGTCGATCTGCACCCAGGGGCCGTTCCAGTCGTCGCTGAGTACGCACGCCGAGACCCGGGGGTCCCGGCGGATGTTGGTCACCTTGGCCCGCTCCGGGTAGGTCGAGACGACCAGCCGACCCTGCCCGTCGATGCCCGCGGAGACCGGGGAGGACTGCGGTCGCCCGTCGGCTCGGGTGGTCATCAGCACGACGCGGTGTCGTGGCCGGAGGAAGTCGAGCAGGTCATCCCGGTCGACCCGGGTGTTCCGTGCGATGCTGCGCGCCATTCGTCGTTCCTACCAGGGCACGGGCGCAGCGCCGGCGGCGGGTCAGCGGGGGCGGGCCGTGGAGCGGTGCACCGCCTGGGTGGGCACCCGGGGGCGGCCGGACGGGCGCCAGGCCCGGCCGTTGGCGTAGATCACCCGGAAGCCGAGGTACGACGCGAGCGGCGCCCAGTGGGCCGAGCCCATTCGCAGCTCGGCGGCATTGTGGCGCTGGCCGTTGGCGAGCACGTCGAGGAGCACGGTTTCGAAGGCCGCCGATTCGACCCAGTCGACTTCGCGGGTGAAACCGCAGATCAGGGCGGCCCCGGTGACCTCCAGGAACTCGCGCAGCACAGCGTCGGAGGCCCGCAGGACCGAGCAGCTGCCGAAATAGAGTCGTCGCCCCTCGGCGCGGCCGGCCATCAGATCGGCCACCTCGTTCAGCTCCACGGACTGCCAGTCGGTGAGGCAGAGTCGGCTCGGCTCGCCGTGCATCGCGAAGAAGCCGACCCGGTGGTCGGCGTACTGCTTGAGCAGCCAGCGGTCCAGGAAGTAGAACAGCTCGTCGCGGGTGGCCGCGTCCTTGTGGATGAAACGGATCTTGCCCAGCCGCTCCAGCAGCTCCAGGGTGGGCAGCACGGAGCCTCGCTCGTTGAGGTCGCGGTGCCATTGACCCTCGACACAGAAGACGCCACCGCGTGCCACGAGCACCTCCGCCAGTCCGCCGCCCGGGCTGACGTTACCGGCCCCCGACGGCCAGGCAACATCACCCTCGGTGTGGTTGATTGCGACGTTCGGTGCTGTTGACCGGAACAGTAGCCGATCGGCAGGAAATGACTGTTTCGTAAATCAGTCGAATTCCCAGCCAACACCCAGGCACAACAGTTTGTGAGGACGATTCTCGTTAATCGCCTCCAACCGCCCCGATCAGTGTCAGGGTGGAAATCGCGGGACTTCTCGGTCGATGTCCCGTGACCACCCCAATCGCTCTCCTATCGGGAGGACTTCTGTGCGCGTAAACACCTTGAAGCGTGCTGCCATCGCATTCGCCCTGGCACTGCCCGGGGCAGCGATCGCCGCGGTGGTCGCCGCGCCGGCGGCGCATGCGGACGGCTGCTACACGTGGAACCGCACCCTGACCCAGGGGCGCTCCGGCGACGACGTACGGCAGTTGCAGATCCGGGTCGCCGGGTGGGCCGGCTACCGGGACATCGTGGAGAACGACGGCCGCTACGGGCCGAAGACCGCCGCCGCGGTCAAGCGGTTCCAGCAGGCGTACGGGCTACGCGCCGACGGCATCGCCGGCCCACAGACCTACGCCAAGCTCTACCAACTCCAGGACAACGACTGCACGCCCGCCCACTTCAGCTACAGCGAAATGGACAACGGCTGCGGGGGCAGCGGGTGGAGCGGCGGCCCGCTGTCGGAGGCCCAGACCAAGCAGAACGCGCTGCGCACCATGTGGAAGCTGGAGGCGCTGCGCAAGAGCCTCGGCGACAAGCCTCTGTACGTGTCCAGTGGTTTCCGTAGCCGCGCCTGCAACAACCAGGTCGGCGGCGCGTCGGACAGCCAACACCTCTACGGCAACGCGGCCGACCTCACCTCACGGACGTCGTCGCTGTGCCAGGTCGCCCGCAGCGCCCGTAACAGCGGGTTCAGCGGGATCTACGGGCCGGGCTACCCCGACCACGACGACCACGTGCACGTCGACTCGCGTCGGGAGAACAACAGCGACCGCAGCTCGAACACGACGAACTGGTCCGCGCCGGACTGCGGCATCGGAGCCGGCAACGACTGAGCCAACGGTCGGCGCGACGTCGGCCCGACGCGGAGAGAGGATCTCCGCGCCGGGCCGACGTCATGTCGCCCCGGGGTATGCCGGCGGAGGGGTGGCGCGCTCAGCTCGCCCGGGGCCAGCGCGGCGCGGTGACGGGGGCGGTCACCGGCCGACCGGCAGCGGTGGGTCGTACGCCCGGTGGGACGACCCGCGCGGCCTGCTGCCGCGCCGGCAACCCGCCGGTGCGCCCGGCCGGGGCCGGGTAGCCGGTCGTCGCCGGCCGGCTGCCCGCGGGACGTGCCGGGGACGGCCCGGTCGCCGTGAACGGGAAGGGCACGTGCACGAACGGGTTGCCGTGCCGGATCAACGCCTCGATCTGCCGTTCGTTGAGCCCGTGTGTCTCCAACACGCGCCGCCCCCAGCGGTGCAGGCGGCACGGGTAGGAGGCACCGTCGTTGCGGCACAGCGGCCCGGTGGGCCACTCCTCGGCGGTGTGTACGACCACCGCCCGGACCGCGAGCCGAACATCCTCCGGGGTCAATGGTGCCGGCATTGGCACCTCACCCAGTACCTGGTCGATGGGATCCGTCGACTGCTCACCAACTCGCACGGCAGGCCTCCCGCAGCTCGGCAGCGGTACGGCGGACTCACCGCACCGACATCCTCGTCCACTGGTACGGGAGACGTCGGACGAAAGTTCAATCCCGGTACGCGGCAAGCAGATCCTCCGGCGACAGCACGCGGAACCCGTCGACGGCGGTGCCGCTGCGGGACACGGCAACGGCCGGAACCGTTTCGTCGGCACCGGGAAGCCGGCGCAGCGCCTCTCGGACGACAGGTTCGACGGCTCTCCCGCGCCAGGACGCCCATGACCGGACGATCCGGCCCAGGGTCAGGTCACCTCGCCCGCGCTCGATGTCGCACCCGAGAGAGCATGCCGTCCAGAAGGTGGAGCCCCGGTCGCGTCCGACAAGGCCGTCCACGATCACCCCTGATACTTCCAAAAATGGAACAACCAAGAATGAGGGCAAGCTCGTCCGTGTTGCGCCCGATCATGTGGCCCGGCGGAACCGCCCCCTCAGACCAGGCCGGCGTCGTGGACGAGCAGGGCCACCTGGACCCGGTTGTTGAGGTCGAGGCGGGTCAGCAGTCGGGACACGTATGCCTTCACCGTCGCCACACTCATGAACAACTCCCCGGCGATCTCCGCGTTGGTGTGGCCCCGCCCCAGCGCGACCGCCACCTGCCGCTCCCGCTCGCTGAGCCCGGTGAGCAGCCGCAGCGCCCGCTCCCGGCGCGGGTCGGGGCCGACCGGACCGGGGGCGGCGGCGGTCACGTGGGCGATCAGCGTCCGGGTCACCGTCGGGGAGAGCGTCGCCTCACCGGCCGCCACCCGGCGCACGGCGTGCACGATCTCCGCCGGCGGGGTGTCCTTGAGCAGGAACCCGGCCGCCCCGGCGCGCAGCGCCCGCAGCACCTGCTCGTCGGCGTCGAAGGTGGTCAGCACCAGCACCTCCGGCGGGTGCGGCTGGGCGCGCAGCGCCTCGGTGGCGGTCAGCCCGTCCACCCGGGGCATCCTGATGTCCATCAGCACCACGTCCGGGGCGTACGCGGCGACGGCTGCGGGCACCTCGCCACCGTCGGCCGCCTCGCCGACCACGGTCAGGTCCGGCAGGCCGCCGAGGATCATCGAGAGCCCCGCCCGGACCAGTGCGTCGTCGTCCACGATCAGCACGCGCACCGACGGCACGACCGAGTCCGGCCCCGTCGCACCGGAAGGGCCGATCTCGCCGGACGGGCCGGCCGCACCGAGAGGTCCACCCGCACCGGAAGGCCGGGTCACCCCGCAAGGGCCGGCCGCGTGGGAAGGGCCGGCCGCGTCTGGCGGGCCGGTCACGCCGGCCACGGCAGCCAGGCGGCCAGCCGGAAGTCGCCGGCGTCGTCCCGACCGTAGGCGAGCCGGCCGCCGGCCAGGGTGACCCGTTCGCTGATGCCGACCAGGCCGGTGCCCGCACCCGGCAGGGTGCCGCCGGACGGCGCACCGACCGGCCACCGGTTGCCGATCGCCACGGTCAGGCCGGCGCCCGGCCCGCCGGCCACGTCCACGGTGACCGCCGCGCCGGCTGCGTGCTTGCGGGCGTTGGTCAGCCCCTCCTGCACGATCCGGTACGCGGCCCGGCCCAGCGCCGCCGGCACCTCACCCGGCTCGGCGACACTGTCGCTGACGTTGACCCGCACCCCGGCCGACCGCGACTCGGCGATCAGCGTCGGCAAGTCGGCGAGGGTGGGCTGGGGCGGCTCCGGCACGTCGTCGCCGCCGTCCTCGGCGCGGAGCACCCCGATGACCTCGCGCAGGTCCTGCAGGGCGGCGTGGGCACTGCCCCGGATCACCCCGGCGGCCCGGGCCACCTCGTCGGCCGGCGCGTCCGGGCGGAACTCCAGGGCACCCGCGTGCAGGCTGAGCAGTGAGATCCGGTGGGCCAGCACGTCGTGCATCTCCCGGGCGATCCGGGTGCGTTCGAGGTGGCGGGCCTGGGCGACCCGGAGCTGCTGCTCCGCCTCGGCCCGCTCGGCCCGCTCCCGCAGCGACACGATCAACTGTCGGCGAGCCCGGACGAACATCCCCCAGGCCAGCACGGCGAGGGTGATCACGACGCCCCAGGCGACGGTGGCCCAATAGGGCATGGCCGGATCCGGACGAGCCCAGCTGAAGACCAGGTTGGTGAGGAGCCCGGCGCCGGTGATCGCGATCGCGACGGCGGTCCGGCGGTGCACCACAACGGTGAAGTAGAGGATCAACAGCGGAATGGCGGCGGCCATCGAGAACAGGTTCAGCGGCAGGGTGGCCACCGCCAACCCGAGCGGCCACCGCCGACGCACCCAGAGCAGCCCGCAGCAGACCAGCCCGATCAGCGCGTCCGCGCCGACCATCCAGTCGTGCGGCAGCGGGATCGCCGTCTCCGGGTTCGGCGACAGACCGTCGGCGGTGACGAACAGCACCCAGAGCAGCCCGATCAGGAACGCCAGGCTGTCCACCACCCAGTCGCGGGTGGTGCGGCGCGGGCGCGCCCGGTCACGCTCAGCCGGCACCACCAGCTCCCCCGGCAGCAGCCAGGGGTGCTCCGGGACGGCGATGCTGGTCACGACGCCATGCTAGGCAGGCGACCGGCGACACGACCAGCTACCAAAGTCGAGACCCGCCGGTCGACCAAGGTCGACATGGCACCGACCGGTGGCCGCAGCGGATGGCCGGGCGGCCCCGGCACGCTGCACCACATGATCGTCGTAGAGAACCTCACCAAGCGGTACGGGCCACACCCGGCTGTGGAGGACGTGTCGTTCCGGTGCGAGCCGGGAACCGTCACCGGCTTCCTCGGCCCGAACGGCGCCGGCAAGTCGACCACCATGCGCATGATCTGCGGGCTCACCGCACCGACGGCCGGCCGCGCCACCGTCTCCGGGCACCCGTACCGGGAGCTGCCCAACCCGGGGCGGGAGGTCGGTGTGCTGCTGGACGCCTCCGCCCAGCACGCCGGGCGCACCGGCCGCGAGGCGTTGACGCTGTCCGCGTACACCATGGGTCTGGACAAGCGCGAGGTCGCCGCGAAGCTCGACCTGGTCGGGTTGAACGCGGTGGCGGCGAAGCGGCGGGTACGGGCGTACTCGTTGGGCATGCGGCAGCGGCTCGGCCTGGCGCAGGCGATGCTCGGTGACCCCCGGGTGTTGATCCTCGACGAGCCGGCCAACGGCCTGGACCCGGAGGGCATCTTCTGGATGCGCGGGCTGCTGCGCGACTTCGCCGACCGGGGCGGCACGGTGCTGCTCTCCTCCCACCTGCTGCGCGAGGTGGAGGCGGTCGCGGACCGGCTGGTGGTGATCGGGGGTGGCCGGATCGTGGCCCAGGGCGACAAGAACGAGCTGCTGGCCGGCGGCGGGACCGTGGTCCGGGCCCGCGACGGCGCGGCGCTGCGCCGGGCGCTGGACGCCGCCAACCTGACCGCTGCCGACAGCCCTGACGGCCTGCTCGTGCAGGCCGACGCGGAAGCGGTCGGTCAGGCCGCCGCCGACGCCGGTGTCGCGCTGGCCGAGCTGCGCCCCGCCGGCGGCGGTGGCCTCGAACAGCTCTTCCTCACCCTGACCGCCGGCGAATCCACCAAGGAGGCCGTCCGATGACCACCGCCACCGCGCCCGCCACCGCTGTCGCGCCCCACCACCGTGCCCCGGTACGCCGCCCGTCGCTGCTCCGGCTCACCGGTGTGGAGCTGCGCAAGCTCGTCGACACCCGGGCCGGCCGTTGGCTGCTGATCACCATCGGCCTGGTCGTCGTCGCGATCGTCACCCTCCTGTTGATCTACGCCGAGGACTCCGAACAGACCTTCTTCACCTTCTTCGTCACCTCCCTGTTGCCCGTCAACGTGCTCCTGCCGGTGCTGGGCATCCTGTCGATCACCAGCGAGTGGTCCCAGCGCACCGCCCTCACCACGTACGCGCTGGTGCCCCGGCGGGAGCGGGTGGTGGCCGCGAAGCTGATCGCGGTGGTGCTGGCCGCGCTCGCCTCTGTGCTGGTCACAGTGGCCGTCGCCAGCGTCGGGACGCTCGTGGCGTCCGCCACCGGCGGTGCGGGCACCTGGCAGGTCGACGCGACGCTGATCGTGAACGGGGCGATCGTCCAGGTCGCCGGCGTGCTGATGGGTGCCGCCTTCGGCCTGCTGCTGCTCAACCCGCCGTTGGCCATCGTCGGCTACCTGCTGCTGCCGACCCTCTGGTCGGTGCTCGGCGAACTGGTCCGACCCCTGCGCGGTGCGGCCGGCTGGCTGGACACCAGCCGGACCATGGAGCCGTTGTTCACCAGCCACGTCACCGGCGAGCAGTGGGGACGAATGGCGGTGTCCCTGCTGGTCTGGATGGTGCTGCCGCTGGCCGCCGGGCTGTTCCGGACGCTGCGCCGCGAGGTGTCCTGACCATGGACACGGCCGGCTACCGACCCCGCACCGTGGTCAGCGGCGGCCCGCTGGAGCTGGCAATCCTGTGGGGTGGCTTCCCGCTCCTCGGCGCGGGCGCCGGGTGGCTCCTCGCGGCGGCGACGGGCTGGCTCAACCGGCTGCCCTGGGTGCCGTTCGGCGACCTGGTCGAGTGGCTGGACCGGCTGCCCGAGCCGCAGGCCACCGCCGGCACCGTCGCCGTGGGAGTCCTCGCCGGCCTGGTCATCGCCGGGATCGGCACCGCCGAACGGCTGATCGTCACCGTCGACCCGGCACAGGTCCGGCTCCGCCGCTCCGACCAGGAGCGGGCCGTCGCCCGGGTCGACACCCGGGTCGTCTTCCTCGCCGACAAGCACCTGGTGCTGCTCGACGGCGACGGCGCGGAACTGGTCCGGGAGCCGACGGACCTGCCGGCCGGGCAGTTGGCGGCGGCGTTCCGGACACACGGCTGGGGTTGGGCGGACGACGACCCGCACCGGTCGGCGTACCGGCTGTGGGTGCCCGACCTGCCCGGGTTGCCGGCCGGCGCGGACGCGCTGCTGCGGGCCCGCGAACGGGCGATCGACCGGGACCGCCGCGACGACGCCCGCGAGTTGCGGCGGGAGTTGGGCCTGCTCGGGGTCGTGCTGCGCGACGAGGACAAGCGGCAGTACTGGCGGCTGACCGCGCGGGCGGTGACCGCGGAGCCGGAGCAGTCGACTTCGGCCGAGCGGGAGCCGGACGGGCGGTAGCGTCGGTCCCAGCAGACAGTGGGAGCCGCACGATGACCGAACAGCAGCCGTACCGGGTGGTGTCCCGACACCCCGGGTTCGAGCTGCGTCGCTACCCCGCGCACCTGGTGGCCGAGATGCAGGTCCAGGCCTCGTTCACCCGGGCGCCGATCGAGGCGTTCCGACCGCTGGCCGGCTACCTCGGCGGCGCCAACCGGGCCCGCCACCCGGTCGGCGCGGCCGAGCCGACAACCTCGGCGGTCAGCGGCTCGGAGAAGATCGCCATGACCGTTCCGGTGGTCCAGATCGAGGGCGACTGGCCGGGCGCGTACCTGATCCAGTTCGTCCTGCCGGCCACCCTCACCGCCGCGACCGTGCCCGAGCCGGTGGACGCCCGGGTACGGGTCCGCGAGGTTGCGGCACAACTGGCGGCGGCGATGCGCTTCTCCGGGCGGTGGACCGAGCAGACGTTCGGCCAACGGGCCACCATGCTCGGCCGGTCGGTGACCGCGGCCGGGCTGCAACCCACCGGCGCCGTCCGGTACGCACGCTTCGACCTGCCGTGGAAGCCGTGGTTCCTGCGCCGCAACGAGGTCGTGCTGCCGGTCGTCGAATGAGCGGACGGGTCATCCGACGACGCCGACCGGGGCCCGCGCGGGGCGGTGCCGCAGCGACCGCCACGTCGGCAACACGCTCGCCAGCACGGCTAGCAGCAGGCACAGCCCCACCACACCGGCGACCACCGACCAGGGCACCACCAGGTCGACCGACGCGCCGACCTGTTCGGCCAGGCCGGCGCGGATGCTGAGCAGACCGACGAACGCGACCGCGCCACCGAGCAGCGCGCCGATCAGCACCACCAGGGCGGACTCGGCGGTGACCAACCAGACGACCTGCCGTCGGGTCGCCCCGGCCAACCGGATCAGCCGCAGGTCCGCGACCCGGCCGGCGGCTGACAGCAGCAGCGTGTTGGCCACCGCGATGGCCCCGTAGCCGGCCGACACACCGATCAGCAGCAGCGTGAACAGCCAGACGAGACGGTCCTCGGCGGCGTCCGCCTCGGCCGCCCAGGTGGCGACGTCGACGATCCGCGCGCCGACCGGCGGATCGATCCGGTCCCGGACGTACACCGTGGAGGTCAACGCGGACGGGTCGTGCGCCCGCACCACGGCCCGGGGCACGAGCAGGTCGCCGGGGAGCGAACTGTCGGTGACGACAGCGACGACGCGCAGCGACACCGCCGTCCCGTCGGCGAAGACCAGCTCGTACGGCGCGGACGGCGGCAGGTTCGCCGAGGCGGTGACCACCACCGTGTCGTCGCCACGCAGGTCCTGCAGGGAGCCGGCGACGACGGTGAGCGCCCGGTTCGCGGCAGCGAAACCCGTCGGGTCGACACCGAGCGCGGTCAGCGGCCGGTTCACCGTCTGCGTCGCGGGATCGGTGCGGAACACGGTGGTCGGCAGGAGGGCGGTCCCGCCGGTCGCGGCGACCGCCGCGTCCGACAGACCGGGCGCCCGGTCCGGTACGACGATCCAGCCGGCGTTCACGTTGTCCGCCCGACCCGCCGCGTACGCGGCGGTGGTGGTCCGCACCATCCCGGACACCAGCACCGCGAAGGCGACAGTGAGCAGCACCGGCGCGGCGATCGAGGCGGTCCGCCGGGTGGCGGTCAACGCC